>LWDM01000066.1 GCA_002083525.1 Proteobacteria bacterium SG_bin9
TTACTCGCAGGTTTCTTGGTTTCTTGTTTGCGAGATTAGAAATTAATCTCCCGCTACTTTCCCTCTTTTGCGATCCGCCGGCAATGCACCAGCGCCGCTGCGATCAGGTTGTCGCTGGCCTCCGGCGTGCGGAACGCCGCGTGTGCCGACAGCGTGACGTTCTTGATTTTCTTCAGGCGATGATCGTCGGGCAGCGGCTCGACCATGAACACGTCGAGGCCGGCATGACGGATATGGCCGGACTCGAGCGCGTCGCAGATGGCGTCCTCGTCGGTTAGACCGGCGCGCGCCGTGTTGACGAACAGCACGCCCGGCTTCATCGCCGCGATGCGCTCGCGTGAAAGGAAGCCGCGCGTCTCGTCGTTTAAGGTCAGATTCATCGAGACGACGTCGGACTCTGCCAGCAGCTTCTCGATCGTCACGAAGGCCGCGTGCGGCGAGGTCTTCGGCGTCCGGTTCCAGGCGAGCACCTTCATGCCGCCACCGCCGGCGATGCGCGCGACCTCGGCGCCGATGCCGCCGAAGCCGATCACACCCAACGTCTTGCCGGTGAGCTGCACGTTGTCCTCGCGCAGCCATGTACCGGTGCGCATCTCGCGATCCATCATCGCGATGTTGCGCGCCGACGCCCACATCAGCGCGATCGAGCATTCCGCGACCGCGGTGTCGCCGTAACCTTTGATGATGTGGACGATGATGCCGAGCTCGGCCAGCTCCTCGACATTCATGTAGCTGCGCGGGCCGGTGCCGAGAAACACCACGTGCTTCAGGCCGGTGCATTGCTTGGCCACGTCGGTCGGGAAGTAGGTGTGGTCGATGACCGCGATCTGCGCGCCCAGCAGAATCTCGGGAAGCGTCTCGGGCTTCACATCCGGATCGCGATGGATGATCAGCGCCGGATCGCCGGGCTGCAGCATGCCTTCGGCAATCACGGCCATGGCTTCGTTAGCGTCGACAAAGCAGGCAACGGTCATGGCTCTTACTCGCTCTTGTCCCGCGATACGGTGATGGTGGTGCCGCCCTTCTTGCCGATGCCGGTGCCGGTGCAGCTGATGTCGAGGCGGCGGTAACGGGTGACGATGTTGTAGCCGCGAATGACCCCGATGCGGCCGTAGCAGCGCTTCACGCCGCGATCGGTGTCCTTGATCGGGATCGTGAAGACGATGGCGGAGGCCTTGGCGACGAAATCGAAGAACTCAGGCTTCGGCTTGCGGTCATCGGTCGAGGCATAGATCGTGTTGGCGGCATTGCGGCTGGCGCAGCCGAGCGTCGCGATTTTCACCGCGGGATGCTCGAGATAGATATTATTGGCGACCGTCTTGCCGATCTTCACACCGTCGACCTGGTCCTTGACCTGCTTGGCAAGCTGATCGCAGCGGTCGGCATGGGCAGGCGAGGCGGCAAGGATGGCCAAAGCAAAAGCGGTCGCCAGTCCGAATCGTAGAATTGTCATGAAGGTCCCCCGGAGTTGCCATTGAAGCGCGTCGTGCGCCCAGGTGCAACCGCGTGGGAGCTTAGAATCCGAAGATCAGCACAGCGAAAAAGAACAGAACGCCCACGGTTTGCGTGTACAGCGTCGAGAATCCGGTGAGGGCAGTTGCGAGCCAGAGCATTTGATTGCGTACGGCGAGGATCATGGCGCCAACGGCCATCAGCGGGAGCGCGATGACGCGCACGCCCTTCTCGTTGGCGCTGGAGGGCAGGCCGAAGCCGTCAGCGAAAAGTGTCGGTACGAACCGCAGGCACGCCATCAATGCGATGACCGCGAGCACCATGATCGCGAAACGAACCCGGCCTGTCAGCGCAAGGCCGATCACCGCGAAAGCGAGGATCGGCTGGATCACCATGTGGGCCGCGACCAAAGCGCGGACGATGCCGGTGCCGGGAATGATCTTCGTTTCGCCGCCGAGCATGGTCTGGTAGGTCAGCACGCCGTCGAGCGCTTCCATCGCGCCGAGCAGGACCAGCACGATACACAGTCCGATGCGGAGCCAGCGGGACGGGGCCGCCGGCTGGACGGGGGCCGGGGCGGGCGGTTGATCGAGTGCGGCGGCGGGCGTCATGGCTCGGGTCTCTCGAAATTCTCGGCGAAATATCAGTGGTTTCAGGGCGAGAGCGCCTGCAACAAACGCATGCCGCGGCCCTCGGCTGGGCATCTTCCCTTTGTCGGAAAACAGCTTAGAACGGTTCAATCTTTCCCGGCCCGCGGCCTGCCGCGCCCAGTTCAAAGAGCCTGACAATGAACGCTCCCACCAAGGTTCCTGCGCCACTTCCGCCCTACAAGCACACCCCGCTGTTCCCTCTGGGTAAGGACGACACGCCCTACAAGAAGGTGTCGAGCGAGGGCGTCCGGGTCGAGAAGATCATGGGTAAGGACATGCTGGTGGTGAGCCGCGAGGCGCTCCGCGCGCTCTCGGAAGCCGCCTTCGGCGAGATCAACCACTATCTCCGTCCGGGTCACCTCAAGCAGCTCAAGAAAATTCTCGACGACCCGGAAGCGAGCGACAACGACAAGTTCGTCGCCTTCGACTTTCTGAAGAACGCAAACACGTCCGCCGGCGGCGTGCTGCCGATGTGCCAGGACACCGGCACCGCGATCATCATGGGCAAGAAGGGTAGCAACGTTCTCACTGACGGCGAGGACGAGGCAGCATTGTCGGAAGGCGCGCGCGACGCGTATCTCAAGCGCAATCTGCGCTACTCGCAGGTCGCGCCGCTCTCCATGTTCGAGGAGAAGAACACCGCCAACAACATGCCGGCGCAGTGCGAGATCTACGCTGAAGGCGACGACGCGTACAAGTTCATGTTCATGGCGAAGGGTGGCGGCTCCGCCAACAAGGCGTTCCTGTTTCAGGGCACGCCGTCGCTTTTGACCAAGGACCGCATGCATGCGTTCCTGAAGGAGAAGGTGCTGACGCTCGGCACCGCCGCGTGTCCGCCGTATCACCTCGCCATCGTCATCGGCGGCACTTCGGCTGAACTCACCATGAAGACGGTGAAGCTTGCCTCCGCACGCTACCTCGACGCACTGCCGACGCAGGGCTCGGACGCGGGCAACGCCTTCCGCGATCTCGAGATGGAGCAGGAAGTCCTCAAGATGACGCAGTCGCTCGGCGTTGGCGCGCAGTTCGGCGGCAAGTATTTCTGTCACGACGTGCGCGTCATTCGCCTGCCGCGTCACGGCGCATCGCTCCCCATCGGTCTTGGCGTGTCCTGTGCAGCCGACCGTCAGGTGCTCGGCAAGATCACCAAGGACGGCGTTTATCTGGAAGAGCTCGAGCACAATCCGGCGCAATACCTGCCGGAAGTGGAAGCGACGCTCGGCGGTGAGGTGGTGAAGGTCGACCTCAACAAGCCGATGAAGGACATCCTCGCGCAACTCTCCAAGTATCCGGTGAAGACGCGTCTCTCGATGACCGGCACCATGATCGTGGCGCGCGATGCGGCGCATTCCAAGCTGCGCGAAAAGCTCGATCGCGGCGAGCCGCTGCCGGATTACTTCAAGAACCACCCGATCTATTACGCCGGTCCCGCCAAGACGCCGGATGGCTATGCGTCGGGCGCGTTCGGTCCGACCACGGCAGGCCGCATGGATTCGTTCGTCGATCAGTTCCAGGCGGCAGGCGGCTCGATGGTGATGGTCGCGAAGGGCAACCGTGCGCCGGTGGTGCGCGAGGCGTGCCACAAGCACGGCGGCTTCTATCTCGGCTCGATCGGCGGCGTCGGAGCAAATCTGGCGCAGGACTGCATCAAGAAGGTCGAGGTCGTCGACTATCCCGAGTTGGGCATGGAAGCGATCTGGCGCATCGAGGTGGTCGACTTCCCGTCGTTCATCGTGGTCGACGACAAGGGCAACGACTTCTTTAAGTCCTTGAATCTGGGCTGAACCAAAGCGGGACCCCGCGACACCAATCGCCAGACCGATTGGAGAGCCGCCGTGTCCCGCTATCGCCTGCCGCCCTTGCTGATTGCCCTGACCGCCGCTGCGCTGTCGATGACCGCACCCGCGCGTGCAGACTGCAAGGCTGATGTTGATACCATCGAGGGCAGCATCCTCGAAACGATGACGTGGCTCGGGTCCAAAGAGAAGAGGACGGCAGCGCAGAAGTGCAGCGGGTATCTCAAGTACTCGCAGATCATGACCAACGCCCACGGCATCGTCATGCGATGCATGAGCGGCGATGAACAGCGCGAGAATGCCGAGCAGATGTCCGACTTGATCGGCGACTTCAACAAACTGATCAAGCTGGGCGGCTGCACGAAGTGATCCCCATGCAGCACCGATTTGCCGTGCCCGGCTACCGCTTGCCGTGTGTATTGATTGCTGTAATCACCGGCGCGCTGTCGGTGACGACGCCTGCACTCGCCGACTGCAAAGCCGACCTCGCTGCGGTCGACACGAGCTTCACCGAAACGCTCAAGCGGCTGGAGTCCGTGGCGAAGGGGACGCAGGCGCAGAAGTGCGCGGCGTATCGCTCGCATGTGAAGATCATGATCAACGGCTACAACGTGTTCATGCGCTGCATGAGCGGACACGAGCAGCGTGAGAACGCCGGCCAAATGTCGGACTCGATCGGTGACTTCAACGAGTTGATCAAGCGGCGTTGCAGCCGGTGAGCTGCATTTTGTCCTAGCCCCGTTATCCAAGTGCATCGTCAGCCATGGTCAACCCTCAAACTGTTTGGGAAGACCGTGATCGCTGAATACCCAGAACTGGGAATGGTAGTCGATATCTCATCGCTTATTGTCGTAGGCGGTAGGATGCGACTAGTTCAAAGAAATTGACGTGTAGGTGGAAGTAATCGCCAAGGACTGCTGTGGATTGGTTTGAGAAATACTTTTCATGGCGACCCATTTTGACTGTCGATCAGTTCTGGATCGCTGCTCTCAAAGTATTGCCTTACGAGATTACGGGCGCTTACATCATTATTGTTGGTGGATATCTGACCGCTACTGGTGGAAGCACCGTCTCTTGGCTGCTTCTTGCGGTCATCATCCTTTCAATCGCTACTTTCTTTTTGCACCGGACAACGGCCAGTGCCGGCTGGATTGCATCATTGGCAACGGCAAGCCTGTTTTTGCTTTTTGCTCTGGCGGTGCACGCGGATGTTTTCCGGCCGTTGCTCGTCGCCGGTACGATTTCGTTTTCTTTCGTTCCGAACCTGCTTGAAGAACTTATCCGGCCCTTTCCGATCCTGATCGTGGCGATCGTGATCGTGCTCGCCACGGCGAGTCTCAGAAAAATACTCGGGAAGCCGGGATAGAGTAGCGAGGGAGCTCATGAGAAATTGCGGTGCTGTCGTTGGGCTGATGCTCGTCTTGTCTTCTGGTGCAGCGTTATCACAAACGCTGACGGTTAATGCAGTTTCCAGCAATGGGCTGCCTCGATCAGAGTTCTTGACAGAGGGGTACAGCGGCGCGGTCGCGCTTGTCGCGGGAGCAAACATCAACTCCCAAGAGCAAGCGGAGACGGCCGACGATTTGCGACTGCTCCAAACCGGAATTTGTTACAATCTGGTTGGCGTTCCGCGATCGAGAAACGGCCGGCTCTACCTTGCCATCAGCCAGGCTGCGACCAACACCACATATCAGAATGCTTTCATTGCAGCGCAGGTCATTCGGTTCGTACCTTCGTCGGCTTCAGGATCGGACGTCGCAGTTTCAAGAAACGATGGGCCATGGGTGAGAATCAAGGGAAACAAACCTGCTCCCTCTCCCGGGGCTGACTGGAAACCTCTGGGAAAAACTGCCGAGGAGTTTGCCGACGCTCACACGTTGCGTGACGGACGTTTTCAAGACACCAAGATCGATGCGTTATTTGCAAATACGAAGGACGGAAGAAACGTTCGATGGCACGCGCGGCTGCCGCGCAAACTTTCGGCGAGCCGTATCGATGGATATTACTCCAGCCTGGATCCAGCACTCGAACCTGTCTGGTCAGGCCTCATGAGCGAGTTCAGGCCGCCGTCGCAGACAAATTACCGGAGATTGGTCCGGAGCTATCTGATCTCGCTGAACTTCGGCGCGCGAAGCGGGAGACCGATTGTATTCGTGACCGATCCACTGGATGCGGAAGTTGTTGTTGTTCGCATCCAATCAGCTCCAGGTTCGAATCTTTCGACTGATCATACGTTTGGTTTTGGACTTACTTCCAAGGGTTGTTCTTTTCTTGCCGCCTCATCGGGCGGAAGATTTAGTTTCCGCTTTTGGTGACGAAGAAGACATGCGCCGGTACATCTTCTAGTTCGGCTTCGGCACGCTGCACTCGGCGGGTTTGCCGTTCTTCTCGCCTTCGAAGAACAGCAGCAGGCGATAGCGCGAGGCGTCCGAGCTCGGCAGCGCCAGGATTGTCTCGGCCTTGACGTCCTCCGGAAGGTCGCTGACCTGTCCGAGCAGATCGAGCGCGCCGCTCTCCGGATTCCAGTGCCAGATCAGCGGCGTCACCGCTTCGTCATTCACGGGGCCTGAAAGTACGAGCAGACCGGTTTCGACCGCGGCGAGATCGCGGATGCCGGTCCGATCTCCCAGTCTCAAGCTGTGGGTCGTGGCGGTGAGCGATGCAGTGCCGCCGGAGAAAACGTCGTCGAGTGCCGCGCTCATTACGAACGCCTTGCCGCCGATCGACGGACCACGGAAGCCGAGATACATGCGGCCCTTCCAGACGGCGAGACCTTCGATGTTGGCGCCGCCGGCGCCGCCCGGTCCGCCGCCATCGAGTTTCTTGGCGGCATAGGGGCCGAGTTCGGCCGAGGATGAAATCGCGTTGCGCCATTTGTCCGAGCGCGCCTCGACGGTGCCGGTCTGCGCGTTGATGCGGGCAACGACGTAACTCGGCTCGTTGGCCTCGTTGGTCCTGCGGCTGTTGCCATGGGAGCCGGCGACATAGAAGCGGCCATCGGCAAACGCGGCGGCTTCCGCATCCGGCTCGACATCGCCGGGGATCAGATCGACGCTGTCGCCGGGCGTAATAGTGCGGCCCGAGATCGAGAACAGCTGTGCAAAGGGGCGGTGATCGTTGACGGCGATGCAGCGGCTGGCGGCGAGATCGCAGGCCACGCCGCTGATTTCCTCGCGCGCCCTGTCACCGCGGAAATTCTGCGTGACCGTCCAGGCTTTCCAGGTGTCCGGCCCGCACATCTGGGCAATCGCGGGCGATGGTCCCGCCACGCCGAGACCGGAAATCAGCAGCGCATAAACAATCAGCGCGTATTTGATCGGCGCAAATTTGAATCGAGTTCGCATAGGCAAGAGTCCTGATGCTGCAGGTTACAGCATCAGGAAAATCGCGGTGTGTCGACTGGCCAGAATTGGCCGCCGGCAGCAGCTTACGCGCGCGTACCCTTGAACGGGAACGAACCCATCATGCCGAGGCCCATCTCGCCGGAGATGGCGTCGCCGTCGACCTTGCCGGAGAACTCGAGGGTGAGCGGCATCGGGCTGGTGATGGAGATTTTCCACGACACGTTGTCGCCGTTGACGGTGCCGTCCTGAATCTCGCCGGTGTTGCCCTCGGCCGATTGCGTGCCGGTCAAGGACGAGCCGCTGCTCTTCAGCGACAGCTTCGCCTGACGCTCGCCCATCGGCGTGCTCATGGTGAGATTCCAGTTTCCATCGACAGACATCGAATGCTCCAGCAGTTGGTGGGTGAATTCACGGAAGTGACGTAAAAGGCGAGGGCGTCATGGCTTGTTCTTGCCAGACAGGACCGAGAACGACAACCGGAGTGCGGCCTCCGCGCGCGGGTCATTTTTCTTCCACATGCCGTCGCTGATCAGCGAGGCCGCGCCATGAGCGATGGCCCAGGCGAAGGACAGGATATCCGGATCGACCGGTTTGCCGGGATCGGTCTGGACGCCCGCGACCGCGGAGCGCAACTGCTCGAAGGCGCTCGGAATATCGGCGCCGGCGTGTGCCTTGCACTCATCGCCGGCCACGCCGAAGCGGCTGAAGGCGAGGCGAAACAGCAAGGGCTCGGCGGAGGCGAAATCGATGTACGCGCGCGCAGCCGCGTGAAGCTTCTCGGGTCCCTGCAGTCCCGCTGCGGCCTTGAACGATCGCTTCGCCAGCAGCGTCAGCGCCTCGGCGGCGACGGCCGCGAGCAATTCGTCCTTGTCGGCAAAATGCTTGTAGGCCGCGCCCGAGGTCACGCCGGCGTCGCGCGCGGCTTCGCGCATGCTGAAGCTTTCCGGGCCGTGACGCCGGACATGCTCCACCGCGAAGGCCACCAGCGCGCTGCGCAGGTCGCCGTGGTGATAGCTGTCCTTTTTCGGCTGGGTTTGTGCGCGCGCCATGTAATCAATGTTTACATTTGAACGGAGGGGCTGTAAAGTAAGCGGTGATTACATAAATCGGGAGGAGTTCTGGCCATGTCCCAGACCGCGCAAGCCATTGAAGAGAAACCCTATTGGCTCAAGGGCAACCTTGCGCCGGTGATGGAAGAGGTGACGTCGTTCGATCTGCCGGTCGAAGGCACCATTCCACCTGAGTTATGCGGCCTCTATGCCCGCAACGGCGCCAATCCGAAGGAGGGCCATTCCGGCCACTGGTTCATGGGCGACGGCATGCTGCACGGCGTCTCGCTCAAGGACGGCAAGGCGGAATGGTATCGCAACCGCTGGGTCCGTACGCCGCGCTTCAACGGGGCGCCGCGGTCCTCGCCCCTCGATATCCGCGCCAGCACGGCCAACACCAACGTCATCTCCCACGCCGGAAAAATCCTGGCGCTGGTCGAGAATGCGCTGCCGATGATGATGACCCGCGACCTCGATACGGTCGGGTTCGACGACTACGGCGGCAAGCTCAATACGCCGTTCACCGCGCATCCGAAGATTTGCCCGGTCACGGGTGAGATGCACTTCTTCGGCTACGGCTTCGTGCCGCCGTTCCTGACCTATCACATGGTCGACAAGACTGGCGAGCTGAAGCAGACCGTGCCGATCCCGGTGAAGGCATCGACCATGGTGCACGACTTTGCCATGACCTCCGGTCACATCGTGTTCATGGACCTGCCGGTGGTGTTCGACATGGCGCTCGGCATGAAGGGCACGATGCCGTTCGCCTGGAGCGACAGCTACGGCGCGCGCCTCGGCATTCTGCCGCGCGGCAAGGGCGTCGAGGCCTTGCGCTGGGTCGAGATCGATCCCGGTTACGTCTTCCACGTCGCCAACGCGTTCGAGGAAGCCGACGGCACCATCGTGGTCGACGTGGCCTGGTACAATGAGCTGTGGCGCGGCGGACCGTCGGCATCGACGTTCGACAAGGCGAACCTGAAGCGCTGGCGGATTCCGCCGGGAGCGACCAGGGCGCAGGAGCAGCAGCTCGACGATCGGGCGATCGAATTCCCCCGCGTCAATGACAACCTGGCCGGTCTGCCGCACACCATCGTCTATTCGGTCGACACCGGAACGGACCTGTCGTCCGGCCACTACACCAGCGTGCGCAAGTACGATCTGAAGTCCGGCAAGAGCACGGCGCACGACTTCGGGACGGGACTGCCCAGCGAGTTCGTGCACATCGCGCCCGACGGCAGCACCGGCGAGGATGACGGCTGGCTGATGGGCTTCGTCTACGATCGCACCCGCGACGCGAGCGATCTGGTGGTTCTCGATGCACAGACAATCGAGGCGAAGCCGCTGGCGCGCATCATGCTGCCGCAGCGGGTGCCGCAGGGCTTCCACGGCAACTGGATGCCGGGTGTGTGAACGGAAGGACGCGCGCGGCGGAGCAATCCGCCGCGTGTTTCGTTGAAGTCAGTGAGAATGTATTACGAAGCCGTGACGTCCCGATGCGTGTGCTTCGAAAATTCCACCACATGCGCGGCCGGGATCTTCCCGGCGTCGTCCTGCGGGGCGATCTTTCCGGTCTGACGCCTGTACGAGACGAAATGAATGACGTGCGCGTCAGCCAGCTGTGGCGCATCGGCGATTTCGGCCAACTTGGCGAGCGGCGCGACGGCTGCAACCACGCGTGTCACGGATTTGTCGTAGCTCAGTGAACGCAGCGCGGCGATAGTGATGGCGGCGGCGGGCTTCGCGCTTCTTGTGCGCCGTGTAGGCATTGACGAAGAACAGAACGCCCTGCAGCAGGCCGGTCTGAACCGATGTTGCGACCTCGCGAACCAGCGCTTCGATCGTCAGATCGTTGGCGCGCCGTTCATTACGGATCGCGAAAAGGCATTGGAAAGTCGTTGATGTCACGTCGATAGTCCGGGGTAATTTCAAAAGTGCGATGCTCAGTTAGACGCTGCATCGCGGTATATGGTTCGGGAGGCTCACATTTCCAAAGCCTGCTCGCCATTTTGTGATCGCGTTTCGGTTAACGCCGCAGCCTTGCGCTCCTGCGTGATTTTTCGGGTGATCACAGTACGAAAAACTACATATTGAATCGCAAACGCAACAATCTTTGCGCCCAATGCGATCACCGAGACATAAAATACCCAGAGCTTGAGATCGCCGGTCCAGGCGACGGCAATGTTGCCCAGTCCGAGCACGAACATGAGCGCTGCCCATACGTATCCGGCGCTGTAGACGAGGCGGGGAGCATTCTCGGCCACGATCGGCGGCATATAGCGCAGCATCCAGCCGGGGCGCAGCATGATCGCGCCGATGGCGAAATGCGCGATGCTCGGCTTCATCAACACGAAGCGCGAATCATGGGTGATCAGGGTCATCAGGCCGAGCACGATGACGAGGCCGAGGCTCGCCCAGCTCATGATGTCGAGCGTCTTGCCCTTGACCCGCGCGTAGATGAACTGGGCAACCGCGCCGGCGATCGCAATCAGCGTCGCCAGGACGACGTTGCCGGTTGCAAGGAAAATCACCAGGAAGACGATCGTCGAGAAGAAATCGAAGGCAAGCTGGGCGAATACGTTCTTCATCAGATCGCTCCGGGTGATCGGGGCTCAGGACATCGGGACTTAACGCATCGGGACTTAGCGGGCAGGGGCGGGCGTCTGCGCAGCCCGCTTGTCCTGCTCGTGGCGCAGGTGGTCCGGGTACCAGTTGGTGAACCACAGGGCGGCGTTGCGCAAGCCGAAGACGATCGCCAGACCCAGCCACAGCGGCGCGCTCGGCAGATAGATCATCAACACGTTCGCGACAAGCATCAGCGCGGCGGCGCCGGTCCACACCCACGTCATCACGTAGTTGGCGGTGATGAAGGCGGGCAGCGCGCGGGTTTCGGCATCGACGCTTTCGCGTGCGTACTGCAGCGTGAAGGGGACGCGCACGGCGAGCGAGAACAGCGCGATGATGATGACGCCGAGGTCAACGGCAATGCGGACACCGAGATTGCTCCACTCGTTGCCGGTCAGCGAGAAGTAGCCGCCCATCGCGCCGAACATGATGACCGTGCCGACGGCGAAGATCTTGATCGTGTTGCCGCGGACGATATCATAGACGATGGCGAGGACGGCGACAGCAGCGGCGGCGGATGCGCTGGTGGCGGCCGTGGTCAGCAACAGCAGCAGGCTGAAGACACCGAAGGGGGCAAGCGACAGGAAGATGGCCATGGGCGTGATCCAGATCAATCTTTACATCGTCAAGATATAACTAGGCGCTTCGGCAGAGGGCGTCAAGCAAAATCTTGACGATGTAAAGATGTAGGTGCATGATATCGTCATGGCTGTGAAAACTCCGGAAAAGACAAAATTAAACAAAGGCTTGTCTGTTCGCGGACGGAAGGCCGGGAATCGCGCCGCGCCTGCAAAGGCGGCCGGAAAGCCGAAAACCAAGCCGTCCGAGGGCTCCTACCACCATGGCGACCTGCCGACGGCTCTGCTGGAGGCGGCCGAGCGGATTCTCGAGCGCGAGGGCCTGCAGGGCTTGACCCTGCGTGCGGCCGCGCGCGAGGCCGGGGTCTCGCACGCGGCGCCGACGCACCACTTCGGCGATCTTACGGGCCTGCTCAGCGAACTCGCCGCGGTCGGCTATCGCAAATTCAATGCGGATATCGGCAAGGCGCGCGCCGAAGCCGAAACGCCGGACGCCTCGTTCGATGCGACCGGCGAAGCCTACGTGATGTTCGCGCTCAAGCATCCCGGACTGTTTCAATTGATGTTCCGCGCCGAGCGGCTCGATATGCAGCGGCCCGCGCTGCAGGAAGCGGTGATGGCCTCGTTCCGCAATTTTGCCGGCGCCGTCGCGACCATGCGGCACGAAAACATCAATACGGCGGCACTGTCGCTGCCGCAGGCCGCCGACATGGTGCGGACGTGGTCGATGGTGCATGGATTCGCGATTCTCGCGCAGCACGGCCGCTTCAATCATATCCTGCAGCGGTTGCCCGCGGGCACCGACGTGCAGATGCTGCTGCGCGCCATGCTGAAGTCGAAAACGCCGATCCCGACGTCGGGCTCTCCTTCCTCGCGCTGAGTTTCGCAACCTTTCTTTCGGCGGGACGTTGTCTGACCATGCCAACCAAACGCGCCCCATGGAAGCGGGACAATCCGCGCAAACGCGCCAAGAAGCTCTCTCCGAAAGAGAAGGCGACCGCGAAGGCACGCGCGCGCCGCGCCGGGCGCGCCTATCCCAATCTGGTCGACAACATGCGCGTCGCGTCGAAAAAGAAGACACGCAAGGCCGCTCCTGTGCGAAAGCGGTTGGGGCGCAAGCGAGTCGCACACGCCGGCAAATAGTGCGCTTCAGGTTGTTGACACGCGCTGCTTGGCGTCGGCTATGTCACGTTATGGTGGTTATCGGACTCGACGGATGCAGGCGCGGGTGGGTGGCTGTTCGCATTGATGGAGCCGTCCGGGAACTTCTGTTTCTGTTGGAGCCGAAAAATGGGTTGGGGAGCCCGCTCGATGCACTCCACGGTATGCGCTTCAAACGTGCAGCCATCGACATGCCGATCGGGCTGCCGGTGCGCGGATATCGTGACTGCGATCGCGAAGCACGGAAGCTTTTGGGACGGAATGCGTCGCGGGCTTTCCTTGGCGCACGGCGGTGTGTGCTAACGGCCAAATCTCAGAACGAGCTCAATGCCAAGCTGAAGAGCGCAGGGGAGCCCGGCGTTTCCGCGGAACTATTCTGCCTTAAGAAAAAACTGAAAGAGGTCGACGCCTTCGTCCGGGCGCATCGCGAACGCGATGTTCGCGAGGCCCATCCCGAGCTTGTGTTTCAGCACTTGAATGGCGGGAAGCCGGTGCCGCGCAAACGGGATGCGGCGGGACTCAAGCTGAGGCGGAAGCTGCTCGAGGACGATGGCTTTCGTGACCTCGACGAATGGCTGACCTGGAAACGTCTCGGAACAGGCGCCAAGCCCGACGACATTCTCGACGCGTGTGCGATGGCGATTGCCGCGCGGGATTTCAGCGACAAGCGCGTTTTGCCTCGCGGCCATGTTCCGAAGGATAAAACCGGCCTGCCGATGCAGATCTGGTATTGAGCTAGTCCGCCGAGAGCGCGAGCTTGGTGGCGCGGCCCGGCTTGCCGGCAATCGTGATCTTGCCCTTCTTGCAGTCGAAGCCGGCGGCGAGGTCGTCGGCGGCCTTGCGTGCGACTGAGTTGGCCCCCTGACCGTTGGCCTGCGAGTCGATGTACGCGACATGGCAGGTCGCGCCAGGCGCGATGCGCGTCACGATCAGGAAGTACTTGCTCTTCGGCCGGTCGTCCTTGCCGACATCCTCATTGTCGGCGATCGACCAGCGCTGGATGATGGCGAACGGCTTGCCGGACTTGTCGAGCCGCCATTCGACCGTATCGGCGGGTGCGTTGAACGCTCCGAAGGTCTGCAACGCAGCCGGTTCGTTCTGCGCGGCCTTGGCGGTGCGGCCGACCGAGACGGCGCTGCGCAGATCGGTATCGCCCTTGGTGACGAGGAGGTCCTTGTAGCCTTTGCACACGCGGGTCGAGGAATAGTCGTCACCGTCGACCTTGGTGCGGGCAATCACCTTGCACCCCTTATCGGGAGCCTGAGTGTAGGCGCTGGTCGCGCCGTCGACTGGCTGCGCTGAACTGCTGCCGATTTGAGCGGTTGCCGCCACGAAAGCGGCCGATGCGGCGAATGTGCGCAGCAGAATCGAGGCGAGGGGCATGACAATGGTCCGGCGAAATCGTGACATCCGCGTCATATGTCGCTGCAACAATGGGGATGGTTCTATTCGTGATGCCGAAAGGCATTACTTTTGCATCGGAATCGCGCTAGAGGACGGGCCTCACTGGCCGTCAAAGCTGAAGTACACGTTCCGCCATGCCCTCCTTGCTGCCCCGTAGCCATTACCGCGTCGGCCGTTCCCGCACCGGACTTGGCCTCTTCGCCCTCAAGCCGATCAAGAAGGGCACGCGGATCATCCGCTACACCGGCCCGATGCTCGACTCGCGCAACGAGAAACACGACGCGATCGACAACAAGTACCTGTTCGAGATCAACGGCCGCTGGACCATCGACGGCTCGGTCCGCAAGAACATCGCCCGCTACATCAACCATTCCTGCCGGCCGAACGCGGAATCCGACGTCCGCGAGCGCGAGCGCAAGGTGTTCATCCGCGCCATCCGGAACATCGAGCCGGGACAAGAGATCAATTACGACTACGGCACCGACTACTTCAAAGAGTTCCTGAAGCCGATAGGGTGCCTGTGCGTGAAGTGCGTGGCGAAGCGCAAGGCGCTGAAGGCCGAGGAGCTCGCCAAGAAGAAGCGGGCGAAAGCACGTGCCGAGAAGAAGGCGCAGAAGTCCAAGGCTGGCGCGAAGTTGAATGGCCATGTGCTGAACGGCACGGCGAAGCCGCGCAAGGCGAAGAAGCGCTAGGCGGATATCTTCCTATTGTCCCGGACGCGATGCAGCGTGGAACGCTGCGTCGCAGAGCCGGGACCATTCCAAATTCAATGGTTGGTACGGCTCCGGATCAGCAGCGCGCCATTTCATGTCGCGCTGCGTCCGGGGCAAGTGCTCAGCGTGCCGCGACCGCGCCGTCGCTCTTGCGCAGGCCCATGTACTGCAGTTCGGCGAACAGACCGACGGCGATGGCCTGCATGACGATGAAGGCGATGCCGAGGGTGTTCGGCGCGATCCAGCTCGTCGCCAGCAGTGCGAGGCTGTCGATGGTCCAGACCGCGTTGCCGACGATCACCGCCCAGACGATGGCCTTCGATAGCGTCTCGCGGGTGGCGAGGAAGCCGACAAGCGCGGTCCACGCGATCAGGAATACACCGGTCGGGCGCAGGAGCGTTTCCGGCAGGTTCAGCAGCGAGGCGAGAGTGCCCGCGCCGAAGATGAGCATCACAGCCATGGCGCCGCTGGCAACCGCATCGAGCTGGAGTGCGCGGCGAAGCAAAAGAGACGGATTGATCATGACGGTTCTCCTTGGTTGAGGTTCGGGTTTCAGGACTTGGTTGATGGGGTGCGCAGCTCGCGCCAGACGCGGCGCGGGCAGACGAGGGCGGACTTGCGTTCGACTTCGCTGACGTAGGCGACGGCGAATGCGGCGATCTGGGCTGCGACGGACTCGGGCACATTGAGGGAGCGGGCCACAGAGCGCAGCGCCAGACGGACCAGCCATTGCGTTTCCATCGCGAGCGTGGAGCGGGCCAGAACAAGCGTTTTCATCATCTCTCCTGTCGTTTCCGGCGGGAAACCGCCACGACCATGGGCGTGAAGATGCGCGGCGAAGGGACCCATTTCCATTACCTGGCAGGTCATGGAACGTGCGGATTCTGCATGGTAGGTTTTCCACCATGAGCACAGCACAAGCTTTGGCGCGGCCAGCGAGCGCCCCGGTCAATATCGGCGATCATCTGCGCGAATGGCGGCAGCGCCGCCATCTCAGCCAGATGGATCTCGCCAACGACGCCGAGATTTCGACGCGGCATCTCTCCTTCATCGAGACGGGCCGCGCCGCGCCGTCGCGCGACATGGTGATGCGGCTGGCGGAACGGCTCGACGTGCCGTTGCGCGAGCGAAACGTGTTGCTGGTCGCGGCCGGATTCGCGCCGGCGTTTCCGCAGCGTCCGCTCGACGATCCGGCATTGAAGTCGGCGCGCGATGCGGTGCAGATCGTCTTGAAGGGGCATGAGCCGTATCCGGCGCTCGCCGTCGACCGGCACTGGAATCTGATGGCGTCGAACGCCATGGTCGCGCCGATGCTGACCGGCGTGTCACCGAAGCTGCTGACGCAACCGATCAACGTGATGCGGCTCGCGTTCCATCCGGAAGGCCTGGCGCCGATGACGGTCAATCTCGCCGAATGGTGCGGGCATCTCCTGGAACGATTGCGGCACCAGATCGATACGACCGCCGATGCGCAGCTGATCAAGCTCTACGAGGAATTGAAGGGCTATCCGATCCCGGCACGCGGCGCGCGCGATCGCCGCCCGATGGAGTCGGTCGCGATCCCGTTCCAGATCAAGTTCGGCGAGCAGGTGCTGAGCTTCATCTCGACCACCATGGTGTTCGGCACGCCGGTCGACATCACGCTCTCCGAACTCGCGCTGGAGACGTTCTTCCCGGCGGACGAGGCGACCACCACGGCGATGCATGCGCTTGCGGCGCAAGTGAAGGCGGCGACGTAGCATGTCGTCATCCGCCACCCGCGCGAAGCCCAATCCGGTCGGCGACCTGCTGCGTGGCTGGCGCCAGCGCCGCGCCATGAGTCAGGGCGATCTCGCCAACGAAGCGGGCATGTCGGCGCGGCATCTGAGCTACGTCGAGACCGGCAAGGCGGAAGCGAGCCGCGACGCGCTGATGACGCTGGCGGCGGTGCTCGGCCTGTCGCTGCGCGATCGCAACGCGCTCTTGGAAGCGGGTGGATTCGCGCGCGTCTACGGCGAGCGCGATCTCTCCGCGCCGGAAGCGGCCGGCGCCAAGCACGCGATCGATCTTTTGCTGACGCGGCACGAGCCGTTTCCGGCGATCGTCACCGACCGGCGCTGGAACATCGTGCAGGCGAACAACGCCGCGCAGCGGCTGATCGCGATGCTGCTCGGCGCCGAGCGGCTGTCACGGCCGCTCAATCACATGAAGCTGTTTCTCTCGCCCAACGATCTGCGGCCGTTCGTCGAGAATTGGCCGCGGCTGGCGGCAGCGCTGATGAATCGCGCGCGGCACGAGGCGATGGCGGCGCCGCTCGATCTCTCGTTGCAATCGACCTTGCGCGAACTGACGCGGCTGCCGGGCGTCGCCATGCCGGAGCTGGTAGAGGGCGAGGAGCCGGCGCCGCTCTGCGAGGTGCGGCTGCGCGCGGGCGAGGTCGCACTTGGCCTGATCGGCACGGTGCTGACGCTCGGCACGCCGCTCGATGTGACGTTGCAGGAGCTGCGCGTCGAGATGTTCATGCCGGCGGATGCAGCGAGCGAGGCGCTGCTGACGAAGCTCGCCGCGTCCTGACCAACCTTACGTGCAGGGCGGGATGCCGGCCGCGAGGTCGCGTTTGCTGTCGACCGTACGCAAATCCACATCGCGTGTGAGGGCGACGTAATTTTTCGTCTCGCCCGTGCGCAAATAGGTGGTCAGCAACACCTTCGCCGGCAGTTCGCCGATGTGGCAGCCCTGCGCGTTGATCGCAATCGTCAGCGATCCGCCGCGGCTGCCGGCCGCCTTCTGCTTCGCTTTCAGTTGTTCGCGGAAGAGCGACAGCCGCGTGGCTTCCGCGGGTTCGAGCCGGTAGGCGAAGATGTGCGTGCCGGGTTCGATCTCATCGCGCATCGATATCAGCTCGGTGGGATCGGATACTTCGGTCAACCTGAAATCCTGCGTGTCCTCGCTGCCGCCAGTGAGCTTGACGCCGATGCGCAACGTCACCGCGCGCGGCCGCACATTCGCCGGCAACTTCACTGCAGCACGCAGCAGCGCCGTTTCGGTGGTCTCGAAATCGACGCGGGCGAGCTTCACCATCGACGTCACCGGCATGTGGCTGCAGCCGCCGGCGGCGAGGAGAAAGCCGAGCACGATCAGTGTGTTGAACGGGTGGAGCGGACGCAGAATCATGATACCGATACAATCATCGTTGACGGCGATAAATTATCGTAATACGATAAATAATCATCAAGTCAAGTGAGGCTTTCATGACCGTCATGCCTGCGCCGCCGCCATCGCTCGACCGCTTCATTCGGCTTGCCAAGATCATGGAGTGGGTAACGGCGATCGGCATCGTGCTGATTACGATCCTCGCGGTCGCCGCCGTCATCTACGCGGACTGGACGCGCAACCTGGCGCTGGCCAAGCTCGGACAGGCCGGCATGAACATTCAGATCACGCCGATCGGGCAGGCGCTGGCCGCGATCGTCGTTGCGATTCCGCTCGGCGTGATGCTTGTCGGCCTGTTCGCGGTGCGGCGGATGTTCAGCGATTTCGCGCGGGGCGACATCCTCACCGCGCGCGCGGCCGGCCATCTGCAGACGTTCGGCGCCACCGTGCTGTTGCAGGCGCCGCTCAGCCCGCTGGTGTCGGCGGGTCTGTCGGCGGCGCTGACATTCGGCGATCCGTCGGGGCGCAAGGCGATCATGATCGGCCTTTCGCTCAACGACTACTTCGCGCTGGTCATCGGCGGCGTGCTGCTCGCGACCGCGACCATCATGCGCGAGGCGGCGCGGGTCGCCGAAGAAAACGCCAGCTTCGTTTGAGGAGACGCGATGCCGATCATCGTCAATCTCGACGTCATGCTGGCGCGCCGCAAGATGCGCTCGAAGGAACTGGCCGAGCGCATCGGCATCACCGAGCAGAACGTCTCGCTGCTGAAATCCGGCAAGGTCAAGGGCGTGCGCTTCGACACCCTGGAGAAAATCTGCGAGGTGTTGAACTGTCAGCCCGGCGACATTCTCGAGTACCGTGAGCTCGGCGACGACAACATCATTCTCGCCGCCCGGCGCGCGTGATCCCTATGACGCCTTCGCGTTAGCCTACGCTTCGCGCCGCTCGAACGACATCGCCTGCAGCACTTCCGCAAACGGGCCGTTGCGATCGGCCAATGTCGCGCTGGTAAGGCCGGCGCCATTCATGCCGGAGCGCGTGCGCGAGCGGATGAGAATCCAGTCGCCCTGCGGCGGACGGAGGAAGTAGAGGCTGATCTCCGGATTGATGAACGTCCACTCACGCATGTCGACGATCTGGCCGACGCCGCTGGCGAAATCCGCCGCCTGCACCGCCTGCATCAGCGGCGTGTTGGCTTCGCCGTCGACCATCGGCGCGTCGAGCCGCATCCACGCCGCCGCGGGGCCGGGTTTCTCGAGTGCGCCTTCGATCAGCCGCGTCGTGACGTTCTGAAAATAGCGGCTCCACTTCTGCGCGAACGCCGGTGGCGGCACGCCGTCTTCCGGCGGCTTGTCGTTGCTCGCGGCAAGCGGCGAGGGATCGACGGGCGATTCCGGGCCCTGTGCGGTGAGAAGCGCGGTGCAGCGGCCGATTTCGTTCGCATCGTCGAACAACTTGACCTGGATCGTCTTGGCCTTGCGGCCGTCGCGTAACAGCTCGCTCTCGACACTGAATGTCTTCACGCCCGCCGGACGCCAGAGATCGAAGGTGAGGCGGCGCACCGCAAAGCCCGACGCGTTCGCCAGTTTCTCGACCTCGCGCGTCATGAGCCCGGTGGTGGCGCTACCTTGCAGCATGTCCGGCGACCACGGCCCGCCGGCGTGTTCGGTGGCGCAAAAACGGTTGCCGTCGGGAACGAAGATGGCGGGCATGGTCATATCCTCGGTGAACATGACCTATCGCTAAGGCTGTCGCTGCGGCCGATCAATAACCCGGCAGGTTATGACGTGAGCTACCTCGCGAGTCAGTTTTGGGCGGCCCACGGCGCCTTGGCAAAGTGCTTGGCCAGATAATCCATCAGCACCTGTACGCGCACCGGGCGATTGACGCCGGGCGGGGTGACGAGATGTACGGCGTTCGGCGGCGGCATCCAGTCGTCGAGCACAGTCTCCAACTTTCCGTCCCGTACATCCTTCCAGACAAAGAATTCCGGCAAGGTCGCCATCGCCATGCCGGCGCGCAGCATCGGCAGTACCACGTCGCCGTTGTTGGTGCGCAGCGAGCCCTTGATGTTGACGGAATACTCGCCGTGGCGGGCGTGCAGAAAACGGAGCGTGTCGGGGTTGCGCGCATAGCTGTAGGTGAAGATGTCGTGCGCAGCCAGGTCGCGCGGGTGCTTCGGCCGTCCGCGCTTGTCGAGATAAGCGCGTGACGCCGCCAGGATCATGCGAGAGGTGCAGAGCCGCCGCGCCAACAGGCTCGAATCTGCAAGCGTCGAGATGCGCAACGCCACATCGAACCCTTCGCTGACCAGATCGACAAGCTGGTCGGAGAGGTGAAGATCGATCGCGACGTCCGGGTATTTCTTGAAGAAGTCCGGCAATGCCGGGCCGAGATGCTGGACGCCGAACGAAACCGGGGCAGACATTTTCACGAGACCGCGCGGCGTTACCGATTGCGCCATCGCTTCGCGTTCTGCCGCCTCACCCTCAGACAGGATGCGGCCAGCGCGCTCCAGCGAGGCGCGGCCGGAGTCGGTCAGCGACAGGCGGCGCGAGGTGCGGTGAAACAGCGGCGCGCGGAGTTTCGTTTCCAGCCGGGTGATCGCCTTGGAAACGGTGGCCTTGGAGAGGCCGAGCTCGCTGGCGGCGCGGGTAAACGAGGAGGTTTCGGCGACCTTGGCGAAGATCGCCCAGGCTTCGAAGTCGGGCAGGCGCATTGTGCTCATATCGGAAACAGTCCGTTTCGATCATTTCTATTTTAATGCGCCTCGGGAACCCCCATTGTCAATGCCAACGGAGCGGCGAGAGCGCCGCATGCCAAGACAAGGAGATCGACAATGATCGAACGCAGGCCATTCGACACGCTGGGCGGTGCCAACCACGGCTGGCTCGACGCCAAGCACCACTTCTCGTTCGCGGACTACCGCGATGCGAACCGGATCAACTGGGGCGCGCTGCGCGTCTGGAACGACGACACCATCGCGCCGCAGTCCGGCTTCCCGCCGCACCCGCACGCCAATATGGAGATCATCACCTATGTCCGCGAGGGCGCGATCACGCACGAGGACTCCCTCGGCAATCGTGGCCGCACCGAAGCGGGCGACGTGCAGGTGATGAGCGCCGGCACCGGCATTCGTCACGCCGAGTACAACCTCGAAAACGAGACGACCAAGATCTTCCAGATCTGGATCATGCCGAACGGGCACGGTCATGCACCGTCGTGGGGCGCCAAGCCGTTTCCGAAGGGCGCGAGCGCCGGCAAGTTCATCACGCTGGCGAGCGGGCTCGAGGGTGATACCGATGCGCTTCCCATCCGCGCCGATGCGCGTGTGGTCGGCGCAACGCTAAAGGCGGGCGAGAGCGTCGAGTATCCGCTGGGCCTCGCGCGGCACGGCTACCTCGTTCCCGCGAAGGGCAAGGTCGACGTCAACGGCGTCGTCATCAACGCCCGCGACGGCGCGGCCGCGCACAACGAAAACGTGCTGCGCGTCACCGCGATCGAGGACTCCGAGATCGTTCTCGTCGACGCGGCGTAAGCCAAATCACCATCGTCATGGCCGGGCTTGTCCCGGCCATCCACGCCTTTCTCACCGGCAATGAAGACGTGGATCACCGGGTCAAGCCCGGTGATGACGACTGAATTTGCTGAACTGCCTTCTTCAACAAAGGACCACCGCAATGCCCAAAGTTCTCGTTCTCTATTATTCGTCCTACGGCCATATCGAAACGATGGCGAATGCCGTCGCCGAAGGCGCGCGTGAAGCCGGTGCAACCGTCGACATCAAGCGCGTGCCCGAACTCGTGCCTGCGGATGTTGCGAAAGCCTCGCACTTCAAGCTCGATCAGGCGGCTCCGGTCGCGAAGGTCGAGGAGCTGGCCAACTACGACGCGATCATCGTCGGCACCGGCACGCGCTTCGGCCGCATGTCGTCGCAGATGGCGAACTTCCTCGATCAGGCCGGCGGTCTGTGGGCGAAGGGCGCGCTGAACGGCAAGGTCGGCGCGGCGTTCACCGCGACCGCCACGCAACACGGCGGGCAGGAGACGACGTTGTTCTCGCTGATCACCAACCTGCTGCATTTCGGCATGACCATCGTCGGACTTCCTTACAGCTTTCAGGGCCAGATGAAGCTCGATGAAGTGACCGGCGGCGCACCGTATGGCGCGACCACGATCACCGGCGGCGACGGCTCGCGTCAGCCGAGCGCCAACGAACTCGCCGGTGCGAAATTCCAGGGCAAGCTGGTGGCCGAGACGGCGAAGAAGCTCTTTGGGTGATCAGCCCCAGCCCGTGCGGCCGTGCGATGCGGTGATCTCCAGCACTTGCACCGTCTTCGGCAGCTCGATCAAGAATTCCGCGTCGCGTTCCAGATGATGGATGCGGCGCGGATCGTTTCCGGCGAACCGTGTCATCGCCTCGACGCTCTCCCAGTACGAGACCGTGATGAATTCGGTCTCGGTGTCGCGATCCTCACGGAACTGCTGAACGCCGAGCGCCTTCTCCTCGAGCGGCCTGATGCCGTGCTCGTAGAGGTACTCTGCATATTCGTCGGCGCGGGCGAGGGTGGTGCGGCCGCGCCAGATGCGCGCGATCGTCGGTTTCTGTGCCATTGGCGTCGCTCCCGTTCCTGAGTCAACGCGTGCGATGCGGATTTGTTCGCGCCAGAACGCGTTTCCATCCGGTAACTGGTCCCTTGCCCCAAGCCTGACTCGTGCCTAGCTTCAGGCCAGCAAAATTAGCCGGAGCCCAGCCATGTCAGCCCTGAAACCGCTCGTTCTCGACGTCGTCTCCGACGTGGTCTGCCCGTGGTGCTACATCGGCAAGAAGCGGATCGAGGATGCGCTGGCGCTGGTGCCGGATGTGCCGGTGCAGCTCAACTGGCGGCCGTTCTTCCTCAATCCATGGGTGCCGCGCGAGGGCATTACGCGCGACGAATATCTCACCCAGAAATTCGGTTCGGTCGAGGCGTACAAGAGCATCGCCGGCCGGGTCGGCGAGGCGGCGCGGGCCGAGGGGCTCGAATACAATGCGCAGCTCGTAAAGCGCCAGCCCAACACGATCGATTGCCACCGCCTGATTCATTGGGCGGGCGCGATCGGCAAATCCGCCGAGATGAAGCAGCGGCTGATGGAGCTCTACTTCCGCGACGGCGGTGATCTCACCGACGCGAATGTGCTGGTGCAGGCCGCGCGCGATATCGGTCTCGACGGCGACGATGTGAAGAAGCGTCTCGCCACCGATGAGGACGTGGAACTGATTTCGGGCAACGCCCAGGAAGCGGCCGAGAAGGGCATCTCCGGCGTACCGACGTTCGTGTTCGCGCAGAAGTACGCGGTGTCGGGCGCGCAGGACCCGCAGGCGCTTGCGCGTGCGATCCGTCAGGTGTCGGCCGAGATCAATCAGGCCGCGTGAGCGCGTAGCGTCTCACGCCCGCGCCGTCACGAGCCAGCAGGCGGCGGTGAAGCGGATCTCGTCTCCGTGCATGAACCGATCGAACGCAGCGCGGACCGCGTCGATTACCAGCGTTCGCGTTTGCTCATCGGCGTCCGAGAGCGCGAGACCGACAGGGCCGAGTAGCGTGAAATATCGCTCCAGCGCCGCTTCCGGGAACGTGCAGGTGAGGTCGATCGGCTGAACATCGATGTCGCGCCAGCCGCTCTCATCCAAAATGCTCTGAATCCGTTGTTGCTCGGCCAGCGCGAATTGCCCCGGCATACCGGGTTTGCGCACCGGCAGGTTGGGCAACAGTGGCGCGGCCGCGCGCTCCGCCGTGGTCATGAACGGATTTTCCGCAGCGCTGCGCCAGGTGATGAACCGGAGCGGCGCGCCGGGTTTCGCTGCCCGCCGCAGGTTGGCAAATGCCAAGACCGGCTCGTCGAAGAACATCACGCCGTTGCGAGAGATGATCATGTCGAAGCGCTCGGGCTCGAAGGCATGCGTTTGCGCGTCGGCATAGATGAACGTGGCGCGTGTTCGCTCGCGTTCCGCACGCTGGCAGGCCGCAGCCAGCATCGGCTCGGAAATGTCGACGCCAGTGCAGTGGCCGTTCGCGCCGGCCTTTCGCGCGGCGGCCATGGTCGTGCCGCCAGTGCCGCAGCCGACATCGAGGATGCGTAATCCCGACTCGTTCGGAATTGCCTCGATCAACAGCGCCTGCAGCGGGGCGAAGATATGGTCGATCAATTCCTGCGTACCGACCCAGGCGTGGCCGGCGGGACCGTTCCAGAGTTTCGCCTGCTCGTCATAGGCATCGCGTGTAACAATCATCGCTTGAGTCCTTGCTTCAGAGGTGCATTGACGCAATGATGCAAGTTCAAGCCGACTTGAGGTCAAGCGATGAGTGCGAGAAAACGGATTGCCGCGGACCTGGATATTGTCGAAGTGGCGCAGCTTTCCGGTGTGCCGGCCTCGGCGCTGCGGTACTATGAGGAGAAGAAGCTGATCGTTTCCACAGGCCGGCGCGGGCTGCGCCGCCTGTTCGATCCGGACGTGCTGGAGCGGCTGGCGCTGATCGCGCTCGGGCGCAACGCCGGGTTCTCGCTCGACGAGATCGCGACGATGTTCGCGCCGGATGGGCGGCCGCGCATCGATCGCAAGGTGCTCTCTGCAAAAGCGGACGAACTTGACCGGACGATCCGCAAGCTGGCGGCGATGCGCGATGGCTTGCGGCACGCGGCGGCATGTCCGGCGCCGAGCCATATGGAGTGTCCGACGTTCCGCCGTCTGATGCGTACGGCAGCGTTCGGTGTGGTGAGCGCGGCGAAGGTCCCCGCCGCGCGCCGGATGCGCTGAGGTTTTATGCCCGCGCCGGCGCTGCGCCGTCTACGGTCGCCGGCACCGGCAGCTTGGCGGGGAGGCAGGCGACGGCGATCAGGATCACGGCGGCCGAGCACGCCATGAAGCGGAACAGCATGTCGAAGCCGTAGATCTCATAGATGAAGCCGATCAGCGGCAACGTCGCGGCAAGCGCCGTGAAGCTGACGACGTAGCGCACGCCGTAGATGCGCGCGCGGGCTTCGCCGCTCGCCATCTTTCCGATCATGAAGTCGTTGATCGGAATCTGGCCGAACGCACCGAACATGAAGCCGAATGCGATGGCGAGCGCCCACGCGTCCTTCATGCCCGGCATCAGCCCGAAGAAGATGACCTGAATGGACGCGGTGACGAGGAACACATTACGCGGGCCGTACGTGTCGAGCGCTTTGCCGACGACGAGCTGGGCCAGCGATGCGACCGCGAAGACGGTGAAGGCGAGGCCGCCGACGACAGTTGCAACGTCACCTGATGCGGCAACGCCACCGGCATTCAGCCACTGGGTCAGATCCTTGGCGAGGCTCTGCATGCGCTCGTCGAAAATCTTCGGCAGGGCGAAGGTCGTCGACTGGAAGACGATGCTCGACACGGCCGTGGTGAAGAACACGATGATCGAGACGCGCAACATGATCGCCTTGTAGTCGGCGCTCATCAGCGGACCGTTGGTGGCGGCCACCTGCGCCGGCGTCTTCTTGTGCGAGACCTCCGGCCATTGATGGATCGTGTAGAAGATGCCGACGACGATCGAGACGATGCCCGGAACGACGAAGGCCGTGCGCCAGCCGCCATTGTCGATGAAATAGCCGGTGATCAGCGCGGCGCTGGCGACGCCGAGGTTGCCCCAGACGCCGTTCACGGCCAGCCGCATGCCGGTGTTCTTCCACTTCTGCGTCACGATCGCGAGGCCGACCGGGTGATAGATCGCGGCGAACACGCCGATGATGAAGAGGCCGATGCCGATCTGCAGCGGCGTCTGCGCGAAGGCAGTCGCGATCGACGCGATGCCGATGCCGATGAAGAACACCGAGATCATGCCCTCGCGGCTCCACTTGTCGGCGAGCCAGCCGGCCGGGAGCGAGAACAGACCGAAGGCGAAGAAGCCGGGCGTCGCGTATTTCAGAAGCTCGCCGTAGCTCAGACCCCATTCGCGCGACAGCGCGAGCGCCGCGACGGTGGCGAAGATCAGCGTGAACAGGTGGTCCAGATAGTGACCGACGTTCAAGAACAGGTAGTGGGTGCTGTCGCGATTCATTGGAGTTGGGCCCCGGCATCGTTTACGCGCAAACGCGCATCGTCCCGCCATATTGCGGGATTCGGCCTTAGAATAGGCTTGGCGGATTGGCGCTGTCATGCCAAATTTCATCGAGAATCTGCCATCGAGGTTCTAATGGCTGCCCGTACTAAATCGCCGTCGCGCGCCAAGGACGTCCGCAGCACCGACGCGGCGGACTATCAATTTCTGCCGCGGCCGATCGCGGCCATGGCCAAGGGCTTTACCGACGGCCATGAGATCGAGCCGCACAAACATACGCGCGATCAGCTCGTCTATTCGCTCACCGGCGTCATGCGCGTGCGCACCAAGACCGAGGCGTGGATCGTGCCGCCGGATCGCGCCGTGTATCTGCCCGGGCAGACGGTGCATGCGATCAGCATGCGCGGCGAGGTGCAGATGCGCACGCTCTACATCTCGCGCGATGCGCACGACGACCTGCCTCCGGCGCCGACGGTACTCGAAGTCTCGCCGCTTCTGCGCGAACTGATCCTGGCGCTGATCGACGAGCCGGTGATCTACGACGAGCGCGGCCGCGCGGGCGCGGTGGCGTTTCTCATTCTGGCGGAGATCGCCAAGGCGCAGCGGCTGTCGCTGGTGATCCCGATGCCGCGGGATGCGCGGCTGCTGCGGCTCTGCAACGCGCTGCTGGAAAATCCGGCGAGCCGGCTGACGCTCGACAACTGGGTCGATACGGCGGGCGCGTCGTCGCGCACGCTGGCGCGGCTGTTCGAGGCGGAGCTCGGCATGAGCTTCAGCGCCTGGCGGCAGCGCGTGCGCTTCCACAATGCCATGGAGGCGATTGTCGGTGGAGAGCCGATCTCGCGCGTCGCCGAGCGCAACGGCTATCGCTCGTCGAGTGCGTTTTCGGCGGCGTTCCGCAAGGCGATGGGGCAGGCGCCATCATCGCTACGGGTGGATGGCGTGAGCTAGGCTCACGCGTCCTTGAGGTAGTAGTTGGCCTTCTTGCCGAGCGCGATGCGGCGCAGAACCTTGCGGATCGCGAACGACGAGCGCAGCGGGCGGATGGCCGCGAGCACGGTGCGGTAGAACGCGAGCTTCATCGTGTCGAGCATCGGGCTCGTGCCCGGCGCCTTCTGCGGCATTCCGATCCCGCGCAGCATCGAGTTGAAGAAGTGCAGATCGTTGTTGCGGCGAACCGGGCGGGTCTTCCAGGTGATCGCCATCGAGATCGAGTAGGTGCCGGCGGTGCGCACCCAGTGCGGCCACTGATACGGCACGTAGCAGCCGTCGCCGCCGAACATGTGGAATTCGATGCCGCGCGGCGCGAACTTTTCATCGTAGGTGAGGTTGCGGTGCTTGGTCATCGAGCGCTCGATCTCGGCGTCGTCCGCGATCGTGCGGTCGGCGTTGTCGAACAGCGTAAAGAACTTCTCGCCGTGGATCTGGACGAAGAAGTTGTCTTCACTGTCGAGATGGAACGGCGTCGTCGAATTCGGCGACGACACGAACAGGAAACCTTCGATCTGCTCGAAGTCGGCGTCGGCGAGGCTGTTGTAGCCGCGCGCCTTGGCCACCGACAGCAGCGTGTCCTCGAGCAGCTGGCGATACTCCGGCGCGTTCTCGATGCGCTTCAACACCATCCAGGCGCCGGCGGTCTCGATACGCTTGACGACTTCGACCGGGTCGAGGTCGACGGTCTGAACCTTGGTCGGATCCTGGCTGATCGCGGCCTTGCCCGAGTTGTACTCGATCAGGTCGCGCGGCAAGTCCTGTGCGAGCTGGGCGATACGCGGCAGCGTCAACAGCGGATGGCCGGACAGCTTGTGATGGATCGCGAACGGCTTCAGCGGAAAATCGCGCTTCAGCGACTGGTTATCGGCGGTAATCACCGGAGCGACATGCGAGGCGGCATTCATTGGCGCTTCTCCTTGAAATGTCTCAGTGTGCGAATGAGGTGGCGTGCGGGCTCACGAACCGCGCGGCGCAACGCGATGCCGGCGCGGATCAATGCGAATACGGGATCGTTGCGGCGGAGCGGGATCAGCATGTCGCCGATGGCGAGGCGGCCGCGCCAGATCGGATCGATCATCGGATGGCCCGGGATCGCGGTGGAATCCACGGTGGCGATGTCGGGATCGGCGCAGAGGTAACGCGTCAGGTCGAGTGTGAGTTGTACGCCCGGCGAGAATTTCGCGAAGCGCTCGTCGACGCCGAGTTTGAAATAGAAGGCGCGATCCTGATGCCGCAGCACCACCGCGGCGGCGACCGGCGTCGTGCCGGCCATCAACGTCACGATCTCGCACTGGCCAAGCGTGGCCAGTTCGACGGCGGCGCGGCGGATGAACGCGGTGTCGCCGCTGTGCTGGATCAGCGCGGTGCCGCGCTTGGCCTTCCAGCCGCTCGATTCCAGAACCAGGAAGGTGTCGAGCATGCGGCCGACCTCGTCGGGCGTGCGCGAGATGGTGAACATCACTTCGCCCATTTCGGCGAGGCGATTGCGCTGGCGGCGCAGCTCCTTCAGCTTCTTCGGTCCGAGCGCATCGCGCAGCAGTTCTTCAGCATCGCGTGTCGCATCGAGGCAGGCGCGGCGATGTGACTGGATGATCTGCGGCGCAAGTCCCCGAGCGGCGAGCGCTGCGCGGATTGCATCGGCAACGGGGCCTTCGACCGTCATGTCGCGCAGCAGCAGCGCGCGCATGCCGTTGTTGCGTGCTTCCGTAAGCAGTGCGTCGACGGCGGCGACAGGATCGTCGCGATCGATCAGCGGCGTGCTGAGCGTGCCGTAAGGATCGGCACTGACCAGTGCCGGCAGCGGCAAATGGTAGGCGCGCCACAGCGAGATCGCCGGCATCAGCGCACTCAAGCGCGGACGGCTCGCTGACGTGTCCCAGGCGCAGAGCGCGTTTGCACCGACGCGGTCGCGCGCCGACGCGCTCACCGCGCTCAGCCATTCAGGCAGATAATATCCGTTGGGTTCGGCAGCGCGCTCGGCGAGTGAGAGCCAGGCGTCGTCCGATACATCGTCGATCGGGCCGAGCGTCGCATGCGGTGCAACGGCAACGGCAACGGCCGCGTTCGCGCGCGCTGCGCGCATCGCAACGCCGTCCGGTGACGTCATGGCTCCGCTTGGATGTGCCGTCTCGCTCACGTCCCTGTCCCTCGCATGGCCTTGCCGCTGCTGCGTTACGTTTGCGCAGCGTTCGCCTTGTCGATCCCACGCGGACGCTAAACGCGAGATCGAAAAATATCATGCGAGAGACGACTCAAATCCATTTCACGCGATTAACGTTACGTTCACCGTTAACGACTTGTTCATTACGAGTCTCAAATTGCGCAAGCTTTCTGCATACGTAGTATTCCCTAACGCCAGCCGTTAAGGCTTTCAGGCCCGGTTCCACGTCATAATCCTGTAGATTTTGCCCAGTTCGCGGGCGATCTCGCGCGTACGGAAGCAGGACGCTTAACAAGGATTACGACGATGGATGCACGTCAGCGCATCACCATGACCGACAGCGACATCGTGGCGCACTTCGCCCGGCTCGGCTATCGCGTCCTGATTCAGCAGATCGCATTCGTCGGCGAGACCGTCGAAGACTTTCGCGAAGCTCGCTCCAAGAAATGGTACAAGGCCGGCAAGGTGAAGCTCAACGAGCCCGGTCTGTTCATCGTCGAGGAATGCCAGCCGCGTCCCGGTC
The DNA here is from genome assembly GCA_002083525.1 of Proteobacteria bacterium SG_bin9. Taxonomy (GTDB): domain Bacteria; phylum Pseudomonadota; class Alphaproteobacteria; order Rhizobiales; family Xanthobacteraceae; genus SG-bin9. Next base: position 29,650 of record LWDM01000066.1, read on the forward strand.
AGCGCACCCGCGACGTGGTCGTGGTCAGCTTCGGTTCGTCGCGCGCGGTGATGGGCGTCGAGATCAAGCCCGGCGCACCGCCGCTGAAGCTCGGCGATGCCACCTGCCGCTACGCACCGACCATGGAATGGGCGAAGCCGGAAGCGCCGAAGGGCAGCGTGCCGAAGGGCAAGACGGCCAAAAGCGCGTAAGCGCTTCAGGCGAACGCGACGCCGACACGCCAGTCGGCACGCCACTTGATCTCGCAGCGGCGGATGGTCTTGTCCGACTCCAGCACGAGCGTGAAGGTCACGGGCACCGCTGCGGTGCTGTCGACATCGAGATTGGCGCCGCCATCCGACAGATTGCGCACGGTGCAGCTCACGCTCTGTCCCTTGAAGGCAATGAGCCCGCCCTTGAACACGCGATGCCGCGGCGCCCGCCGCCGCTCTACTACATTGGTCTGCTGCATGGTCGCACCTCGCTGAAACGCTTCAGCCTCCTGAGGCGCAACCTCTCATACCCGCATTACCCGGCGCTGAACCCGACTGCAGACAAAGCGGGGTGAGGTGTTCAGAGACGATTCACCATGGCGCGGCGTGGTGAGACAGGCAGAGCGAGGCGCATTTTGCCGCACGCGGACGTCAGCGCGCGCCTTTCCACGGATCCGGCTTTTCGTTCGACGCCGGGATGCGCTTCAGCGCATCCTGATAGGCCTTCTCGTCGGCCTGCTTCTTCCGTGCGTTGATTTCGGCCCTCTGGGCGTCTTCCGGGGTGGCCTGGGCGCCACCACCGCGCCGCTGCGCGTCTGCCGTTGTCATCGTCGCGACCATCACAGCGGCGAGCGTTGCCGCGAAAATCAAACGCATGTCGTTCCTCCAAACATCACTCGGGCTGCGGGCTTTTGCCTCTTCAACCGGACGGCCCGCCGCGGACGTTGCGCTGCCATCCTTCGACCATAGCGGAAGCAGGGCGGCGGCCCTAGTTACAAGTGCTACTTGCACGTATCGATCGGATACTGGTTTCCGACCGAGACGCCGAGAAAGTACTTCTGGCCTTGCTTGCAGCGGGCGATGCAGGCGCCGATCTCTTTCTTGCACGCCGGCTTGAAATGGGTGTTCGGGCCAGAGGCCCAGGAGTCGCACTCCTTGCCTTGCTCCGTGCAGCTTCGGGCGTGCGCAGCCTGACCTGCGGCCAGCGCCAGTCCCGCCACCAAAATCACCAGACCAACTCTTTTTTTCATCAATTCCTCCCCGCCCAATGCAGGTAGGGGAACCGGCCTGCGTCAAACTGTCAATCACGCCGCGCGAGTCGCGTTCGCCGTTCACCCCGGAAATGAATCCGATCAAAGAAAAGTTGCTAACCGACAGGGTTACCGACAGCCCCGGAACCCAAAATAGGCCAATCCCCAATTCGACTTAAGCCATTAACGTCGGAAACAGGCCACGACCGGGGATAAGGTAGAGAACATATTGCGAACAGAGAACAAATGAGGTACAGTCACTTTCATCTGAGCAAGCCCGCCAAGGCCCAGAATTCGATTTTCCCCCTCGGCGAATCCCGGTCATAAGGAGCGCGACCCCATGTCTCAAGCTGCCCTGCGTATCGTCGAAGGAACCTCCATGGACAAGACCAAGGCCCTGTCGGCCGCGCTCTCCCAGATCGAGCGCCAGTTCGGCAAGGGCTCCGTCATGAAGCTCGGCAAGAACGACAAGTCGATGGACATCGAGACGATTTCGTCGGGCTCGCTGGGCCTCGATATCGCGCTCGGCATCGGCGGCCTGCCGAAGGGGCGCATCGTTGAAATCTACGGGCCGGAATCGTCCGGCAAGACCACGCTGGCGCTGCACTGCGTCGCCGAAGCCCAGAAAAAAGGCGGCATCTGCGCCTTCATCGACGCCGAACACGCGCTCGATGCGGTCTATGCCCGCAAGCTCGGCGTCAACGTCGACGAGCTCCTGATCTCGCAGCCCGACCACGGCGAGCAGGCGCTGGAAATCGCCGACACGCTGGTGCGCTCCGGCGCGGTGGACGTGCTGATCATCGACTCAGTCGCCGCGCTTGTGCCGCGCGCTGAACTCGAAGGCGAAATGGGCGACGCATTGCCCGGCCTGCAGGCGCGCCTGATGAGCCAGGCGCTGCGCAAGCTGACCGCCTCGATCAACAAATCGAACACGATGGTGATCTTCATCAACCAGATCCGCATGAAGATCGGTGTGATGTACGGCTCGCCGGAAACGACCACCGGCGGCAACGCGCTGAAGTTCTACGCCTCCGTCCGCCTCGACATCCGCCGCACCGGCGCGATCAAGGAGCGCGACGAGGTGGTCGGCAATTCGACCCGGGTGAAGGTGGTGAAGAACAAGATGGCGCCGCCGT
>LWDM01000067.1:0-628 GCA_002083525.1 Proteobacteria bacterium SG_bin9
GCCGCGATCGGGCCGTACACCATCGTCACGTAGAGGACGAGGATGAACAGGAGGCCGATGATGGCCGCCGGCTGGGCGCGGAAGATGTCGAACGGATTCGCCATCTTCACGATGCCTGCGTCACCCGCCTTCGGATAACCGGCAGCCTGGACGGCCGCGAGCACCTGCGGGTTCGACGTGCGTGCATCCGTGTACGGCGTATCCTTACCGTTGACGCGGATGACGACGGGCGCGTTCGCCGGAGCGCTGACGGTCGCATACTTGACCGACTGCTGCGACAGGTAGGCGCGGGCGGTGTCGCACGGTGCCGTGAACACGCGCGTACCGACCGGGTTGAACAGGTCGCCGCACTTGGCGGGATCGGCAACCACTTCCACCTTCACCGTTTCGATGGCCTTTTCCAGCGCCGGGTTGGCGTTGGTCGAGATCATGCGGAAGATCGGGAAGAAGGTCAGAGCCGCGATCAGACAGCCTGCCAGAATGATCGGCTTGCGGCCGATCTTGTCGGACAGGGCGCCGAACACGATGAAGAAGCCGGTGCCGAGAATGAGCGACCAGGCGATCAAGAGGTTCGCGGTGTAGCCGTCGACCTTGAGGATCGATTGCAGGAAGAACAGCGCGTAGAACT
>LWDM01000067.1:690-29056 GCA_002083525.1 Proteobacteria bacterium SG_bin9
GAGCTTGGCGTTGGACCAGTTGCCGAATGCTTCCGTCAGCGGAGCCTTCGAGGCCTTGCCCTCTTCCTTCATGCGCTGGAACACCGGCGACTCATTGAGGCGCAGACGAATCCAGACCGAGATGCCGAGCAGAACGACCGACACCAGGAACGGAATGCGCCAGCCCCAGGCCGCGAAGTCCTTTTCGCCGAGGATGGTTCGGGTGAACAGGATCACCAGCAGCGACNNCAGCGACAGGAACAGGCCGAGCGTGGCCGTCGTTTGAATGAACGAGGTGTAGTAGCCGCGCTTGCCCATGGGCGCATGCTCGGCGACGTAGGTCGCAGCACCGCCGTACTCACCGCCGAGCGCGAGACCCTGCAGCAGGCGCAGCGCGATCAGGATGATCGGAGCGGCGATGCCGATGGTGGCAGCGTTCGGGAGCAGGCCGACGATGAAGGTCGACAGGCCCATGATGAGAATGGTGACGAGGAAGGTGTACTTGCGGCCGACGATATCGCCGACGCGGCCGAACACGATCGCGCCGAACGGACGAACGAGGAAGCCGGCAGCGAAAGCGAGCAGCGCGAAGATGTCGCGGGTCGCCTGGTTGAACATCGGCTGGTTGGTCGCCGGATCGATAACGCCGAAGAACTGCTGACCGATGACTGCGGCCAGCGAGCCGAACAGGTAGAAGTCATACCATTCGAAGACGGTGCCGAGCGACGAGGCAAGGATGACGAAACGTTCGTCCTTGCTCATGCCGCCCGCGCGGGTTTGGTTGACGGTGGTTGTTGTCATTCTGGACGCTCCCCAATTGATTGACGATCAAATCGCGTGTGCCCGCCCTGGCTTCACGCCAGCTTTTGCGAACCCTCGTCACAAAACTAACATTGCTGTGATCGCAGCCCCTATTGGACTTTCGGCCCAGTTGTTGATGGCGCCGCGCGTTATGCCAAACGCTTGTGCATCGATATTGCAGCGCACCAAACGGCTCGTTGACCAAAGGCCGGACTTGTCCTTGCAAGCCTCGTGGTCATGCAAGAAAGTGCTCGTATGACATCGACTGCCCGCACCCATCTCGTCATTGCCGACGACCATCCGCTGTTTCGCGGAGCGCTCCGGCAAGCGGTCGCCTCAGGCATGACCGCCGCTCAGGTCGACGAGGCCGGTTCGTTCGAGGAACTGACAGCGCTGCTTGAAACCAGCTCCGATGTCGATCTGATCCTGCTCGATCTATCGATGCCGGGCATCAGCGGCTTTTCCGGGCTGATCTACCTGCGTGCGCAGTACCCAGCAGTTCCGGTCGTGGTCGTGTCAGCCAGTGACGATCTCGAGACGATCCGCCGCTCGATGGAGTTCGGTGCGTCGGGGTTCATTCCGAAGCGCTTCGGCATCGAGACGCTGCATGACGCGATTGCCAAGGTGATGGCCGGCGATGTGTGGGTTCCGCCCGATATCGACCTGTCCGTCGGTGGCGATCCGGAGCTGATGCGCCTGCGCGACCGCATCGTGACGCTGACGCCGCAGCAGGTGCGCGTCCTGATGATGCTGTCACAGGGTTTGCTCAACAAGCAGATCGCCTACGAGCTCGGTGTCTCGGAGGCGACGATCAAGGCGCACGTTTCGGCGATCCTGCAGAAGCTCGGGGTCGAAAGCCGCACGCAGGCGGTGATCGCGGCCGCCAAGATCGCCGGCGCCCAGTGGCGGCAGGGCGAGACGTCAGCGCAGTAGGTTGGATTACTCCGCAGCGACCATCTGCTGCGTGCGCCATTGTCCGAGCAGCGCGCGCAGCGCCGACGGCTTCACCGGCTTGTTCAGCACCACAATGCCTTCCTCGCGCGCGGCGGCGCGGACCTGTGGACTGCGGTCGGCGGTGATCAGGATCGCCGGGATGGCCTGGCCGAACTGACGGCGGATATCCCGGATCGCGGCGATGCCATTGCCGCGATCGAGATGATAGTCGACCAGCAGTCCCGTGATCGGCTGCCGGCAGCGTTCGATCTCGGCAATCGCGGTCGCCGGTTCGAGCGCCGCGATCACCTTGGCGTCCCAGCCGCTCAGCAGCGTCCTCATGCCGTCGAGAATGGCGGGATCGTTCTCGATGCAGACGATCTGCGTGCCGGAGAGCGGCGTCTGCGACAGCGGCGTCGCACTGGTGACGGCGGCGGTGAGCGTGACCGCCTTGGCGGTCGGCAGCATCACCGAGAAATGCGAGCCGCCATGCGCGTTCGAGCCGATGGCGATGTGGTGATTGAGCACGCGCGCCAGACGCTCGACGATCGACAGGCCAAGCCCCAGTCCGCGGGCGATGCGGGCGCCCTGATCGAGGCGGTGGAATTCCTTGAAGATCTCGCCGCGCTTCGAGGGTGGAATGCCGACGCCGGTGTCGTAGATGAAAACCTGCAGCGACTGGCCGCGGCGGCGGCAACCGATCAGCACGCGCCCGGCCGGGGTGTATTTGATCGCGTTGGAGATCAGGTTCTGCAGCAAGCGGCGCAGCATCACGCGGTCGGACTGCACCGGCAGCGCGCAAGTCACGAAGCGCAGATCGAGGCCCTTGGCGCGCGCCATCGGCGCGAACTCGATTTCGAGCGAGCGCATCAGATCGCCGATCTTGAAGCTCGAGATCGAGGGCGTCACCGCGCCAGCGTCGAGGCGGGAAATATCGAGCAAGGCGCCGAGGATTTCCTCGATCGCCTCCAGCGAGTCGTCGATGTTCTCGACAAGGCGGGTATCCTCGCCGCCCGCCTTGCGTTCGACGAGGCTCGTCGCATAGAGGCGCGCGGCGTTCAGCGGTTGCAGAATGTCGTGGCTCGCGGCCGCAAGGAAGCGCGTCTTCGAGATGTTGGCTTCTTCGGCGACGCTCTTTGCCTGCGCCAGTTCGGAGTTCAGCCGGGTCAATTCCTCGGTGCGTTCGCGCACGCGCTTTTCCAGCGAGGCGTTGGCGCGCTCCAGCGCTTCCGCCGCCTCGAAGCTCGGCGTGATGTCGGAGAAGGTGATCACGAGCTCGCCGCCGGGCATCCGATTGGCGCGCACCTCGATCACCATCTGCCGGTCGACCAGCCGCTCGAGATATGGTTCGCCGACAGTGGTGTAGGCGGCGAGCCGGCGTTCGGCCAGCACGTCGGCGTCCTCGTAGGACGGCGCATCCTTGGTCTTCAGGTAGGCGAGAATTTCCTGCAGCGGCGCGCCGATCTGCACGATGTGCGACGGCAGTTCGAGCAACTCTCCGAATTGCCGGTTGGAGCAGATCAGTTGCAGGTCGGTGTTGAACACCGCGATGCCCTGGCGCACGTGGTCGAGCGCGGTCTGCATCATCTCGCGGTTGAAATGCAGGGCCGCGTTGGCGTCGTCGAGCAGTTTCAGCGCAGCCTTTGCCGACACCGTGCGCTTGCGCAGCAGCAGCGACAGCACGAGGCGCGAGGAGGCGGCGCCGATCGATGAGGCGATCAGATGCTCGGCGTGACGCAGCAGCCGGAAATCGGCGGGCGCCGCGCGGTCAAGGTCGATGCGATGCTCGGCGGCGAACGTTTCGAACGAGCGCTGCGCCCGCTCGGGGCCGAGAAACTGCGCGACCGTGGAGAGAATGTCCTGCACGGTGATGGTCGAGCGCCAGCGGCGGAAAGTCGGGGCGATCGGGGTGAGCGTGCTTGGCGCGAACAGGTCCGCTTGCAGGCGCTCGATCGCAGCCGGACGGCTCGTCAGCGACAGCACCACATAGGCGAGCAGGTTGAGTGACAGGCTCCAGATCACGCCATGCATCAGCGGCGGCAGCTCGGTGCCGAGCAGGGCGCGGGGCCGCAGCGCCTCGATGCCGAAGGGGCCATGTTCGAGCATGGTCGAGACCAGCGGCGTGATGTCGGTGAAGCTCGGCAGGAACAGGGTGTAACCCCAGACCGAGAAGCCGACGAGCATGCCGCCCATGGCGCCGCGTGCCGTGGCGCGCCGCCAGATCAGGCCGCCGAAGAATGCGGGCGCGAGCTGCGCGATCGCGGCAAAGGAGAGGAGGCCGATGGCGGCGAGCTGCGCATCGCCGAGCGCACGGTAATAGAAATAGGCGAGCACCATCACCGCAAAGATCGCGAGCCGGCGCACCACCAGCACGAAGCGGCCGAAGTTCTCCTTCTGCGCCCGCGCCGCCGACGTCCGTTGCAGGACGGCGGGGATGACGATGTCGTTCGACACCATGATGGCGAGCGCGACGCACTCGACGATCACCATCGCGGTTGCGGCCGAGAGGCCGCCGATGAACACCAGCACGCTGAGGAACGGCGCGCCGCCCGAGATCGGCAGCGCCAGCACGTACATGTCGACATCGGCCTTGCCGAAGGGGAAGGTCACGAGACCGGCGAGCGCGATCGGCACCACGAACAGGTTGATTGCAACCAGGTAGAGCGGAAACAGCCAGCGGGCGCGGCTGATTTCGGCGTCGCTGGAGTTCTCGACGACGCTGACGTGAAACTGCCGCGGCAGCAGCATGATCGCGAAGAACGAGAGTAGCGTCATGGTCAGGAAGTTGCCGACGGACGGCGTGTAGTTGATCATCCGCGTCGCTTCCGGCGACTTCGCCACCTGCTCCATCAGGTTGACCGGGCCGATCAGAATGAACGTGACGAACACGCCGGCGGCGATGAAGGCGATCAGCTTGACCAGCGACTCGGTCGCGACCGCGAGGATCAGGCCGTGTTGATGCTCGGTCGCGTCGGTCTGGCGCGTGCCGAACAGCACGGCGAACGCCGCAAGCGCCAGCGCGATCACGAGCGCGATGTCACCGACGACCGGCAACTGCGAGAGGTCGGGCTCCTGACCGAGGATGGTTTCGAGCGACGAGGCGATCGCCTTCAACTGCAGCGCGATGTAGGGCACCGAGCCGATGATGGCGATGGCGGCCGCGGTCGCGGCGACCGCCTGGCTCTTGCCGTAGCGCGACGCGATGAAGTCGGCGATCGAGGTAATGTTCGGCGATTTTGCCAGATGCACGACGCGGCGGAGCACCGGCGTGCACAGACCGATCATCAGGATCGGGCCGACATAGATTGCGAGGAATTCGGGGCCGGTGCGCGTGGCAAAACCAACCGAACCGAAGAACGTCCACGATGTGCAGTAGATCGCGAGCGAGAGCGGGTAGATCAGACCCGAGAGTCGGCCGCGCTCCGAGCCCGACAGCCGGTCGCCATAACTCGCGATCAGGAACAGAAGGCCGATGTAGCCGAAGGCGGCTGCGATCACGGCCCAGTCGTGCAGCATCTCAGATTCTCCCGGCGGTCAGCCGCAGATCGAAAGTGCCGAGGCTGCCTCGTGAATGGCCGCCCGACAATGATCCCAAAGGCGACCTTTGGCCATCCCGGCGCCGCGACCGCTCGCTGGTGGCGTTAACAGCGGAGCGCCTTGCGACAACCGCCGAATCAGAATACACGTATAAGTAGCAATACGCGGAGACTCAACCGATGGGGCAGAGGCTGGACGACCCGGATTTGGGATTTCCCGTTGCTGTCGTCGACGATGATGTCAGCGTGCGCGACGCACTGGCCCTTCTCCTGCGGATGGAGGGATTTACCCCGCATACCTTTGGCGACGCGGAGACGTTCGTTGAGACGGTTCGGCGCCTCGCACCGTCCTGCATCGTGCTCGACCTCAACCTGCCCGGGACGTCGGGGCTGGATGTTCTGCGCTCGCTGACCGCGCTGAAGATCTCCGCGCCGGTGATCATGATGTCGGGGCAGTCGGACATCGCACTGGCCGTCGAGGCGATGAAAAAGGGCGCGCTCGATTTTCTCGAGAAGCCGTTTGTCGCATCCGCAATGATCGAGCGCATTCGCGACGCGGTGACCGCTCATCGTAACGCCTGCGACGCGGCAATTGAGGGGCTTGCGAGCTTCAGCGGCCGTCATCGGCTCACCGGCCGCGAGCGTGACGTTCTCGGACTGCTCGCTTACGGCGCCTCGAACAAGGAGGCCGGGCGGCGGCTCGGCATCAGCCCGCGCACCATCGAGGTGCACCGCGCACGCATCATGGAAAAACTCGGCGCCCGCAATTCCGCCGACATGATGCGGATCGTGCTGTCGGAATCCGGCGATGCGGTGCGAACCGCCTTTGCTGAGCGCGATTGATTTCGGTCGCGAAAATTACTCGGCGGCGAGCGAGCGCGGCCCGAGCGGCAGGCCAAGCCGGCCCCACACATCCACCAGCGCTTCGGCGAGCGCGTCGATCAGCGCATCGTCATGCAGGGGCGACGGCGTGATGCGTAGCCGTTCCGTGCCGCGTGCCACGGTCGGATAGTTGATCGGCTGAATGTAGATGCCGTGCTGTTCCAGCAGCAGGTCGCTGGCCTGCTTGCAGCGCTCGGCATCGCCGACGAACACCGGCACGATGTGCGTGTCGCTCGACATCACCGGCAGTCCGGCGGCGCCAAGGATCGCCTTCACCCGCGCGGCGCGGTCCTGATGGCGATCGCGTTCCCACTGCGACGCTTTCAGATGCTGGATAGCGGCGGTTGCAGCGGCGCAAACCGCCGGCGGCAGTGCTGTCGTAAAGATGAAGCCCGGCGCATAGGAGCGCACCGCGTCGATCACCGTGGCCTTGCCGGCGATGTAGCCGCCGAGGCAGCCGAACGCTTTCGCGAGCGTGCCTTCGAGCACGTCGATGCGATGCATGACGCCGTCACGCTCGGCGATGCCGCCGCCGCGCGGGCCGTACATGCCGACCGCGTGCACTTCGTCGACATACGTCATCGCGCCGTAGCGCTCGGCGAGATCGCAGATGCGCGCCAGCGGTGCGACGTCGCCGTCCATCGAATAAAGGCTCTCGCAGACGATCAGTTTCGGACGCGACGGATCGGCGGTGCGCAGCAATTCTTCCAGATGCGCCATATCGTTGTGGCGGAACACGATGCGCTCGCAGCGCGACTCGCGCACGCCCTCGATCATCGAATTGTGGTTGAGCGCGTCCGACAGGATCAGGCAGTTCGGCATCAGCTTGGCGAGGGTCGAGATGCCGGTCTGGTTCGAGACGTAGCCCGAGGTGAACACCAGTGCCGCTTCCTTGCCGTGCAGATCGGCGAGCTCGTCTTCGAGCTTGCAGAGCGCATGGGTGGTGCCGGCAATGTTGCGCGTGCCACCGGCACCGGTTCCGACGCGGGTCGCGGTTTCGACCATGGCGCCGACCACTTTGGGGTGCTGGCCCATGCCGAGGTAGTCGTTCGAGCACCACATCACGACGGGCTTGGCGCCGTTCGGCGAGTGCCAGATTGCATGGGGGAAACGGCCCGCGAGCCGCTCAAGGTCGGCAAACACCCGGTAGCGCCGCTCGCTGTGGAGCTGGTCGATCGCGTCGGTGAAGAACCTGTTGTAATCCATCGCAAAACCCTGATGGCGGCCGCTCGGCGGCCACCCCGGAAAGATGGGTCCTACTTAGAGCGTTTCCAGGTTTGCTGTCGAGATGAATCCCCGCCAGCCATGCGTTATTCATGGCCAGAACTGGCTACTTCTGCGGAATTGACGGCGCTCGGTTAACGCCCGCAAACGCAGGGATGAGTCGCGGCGCTAGACGGTGCGAAAGCGTAAAATACCGTCGGTCGCCGGCGTCACCGTCAGCCGCTTGTCGGCCAGCATGTGGTTCACATGCGCGATCAGCTCGCCGGCTGCGAACCCGGTCTGGTGCGCATCGAGCTTGTGCTTATGGAACACGACCGGCACGAGCTCAGCCGAGGTCTTCGGCATCTCGCGGCACGCCTCCGCAATCATCTGGCACCGCTCTTCATGATGGTCTGCGAGCTGCTGGATGCGGGTCTTCACGCCGTAGAACGGAACGCCGTGGCCCGGCAGCACCAGTGCATCGTCCGGCAGAAAATCCGACAGCCGCTTCAGCGACGAGAGATACATGCCGAGCGCGTTGGCATCCGGCTCATGCGCCCAGACGCTGACGTTCGGTGAAATCTTGCTCAGCACCTGATCGGCGGAAAGGAACAGCTTCTCGGCTGCACAATAGAGCATGAGCTGCTCCGGCGCGTGGCCGCCGCCGGTCAGCACGATAAAGTCGCGTGCGCCGATCCTGATGGTCTGCTGATCGGAGAGCCGCGTGTAGGCGGGCGGCAGCGCCGCGGTGCGCTTCAGATAATCCTGGCCACGGCCCATCAGCGCCTTGGTGAGATCATCGCCCATGCCATGACGCAGGAAGAAGCGCCGGCTGTTCTCGCGCCGCTCCTCGGTGCCGCGGTTCTGGTGATAGACCGATTGCAGATACTCGACCTGCGTCATGTAGAACGCGCAGCCGAACCGTTCGACCAGCCACCCCGCAAGGCCGACGTGATCGGGATGCGAGTGCGTGACGATCAGGCGGCTGATCTGGAAACCCTTGAGCGGGCCGGCGAACAACATTTCCCACGCGGCGATCGACTCGTCGTTGCCGAAGCCGGCGTCGATGACGGTCCAGCCGTCGCCGTCGGCGAGCAGATAGATGTTCACATGGTTGAGACGGAACGGCAGCTTCAGCCGCACCCAAAGCACACCGTCGGTGATCTTGATCACCTCGCCGGGACCCGGCGGCGTTTCCCACGGATAGCGCAGTTCGCCTGCGAGCTGGGATGGGTCGGTCTTTGTATGCATCGGCCTGCCTGTTCTCTCCGGCTTAACTGTCCGGCAGTTGCAACGCCAGCCAAAACTAGCACGCCTGCCATGCAGACGTGCGAAAGAAAAACGCCCCGCGCAGGCGGGGCGTTTCGCAGCGTGAAATCGTGCGCGGATCAGGCGGCACTGACCGCATCGAGCCGGGAGCGGATTCCAAGGCGGGATAGCAAGGCCTTATCGCGATCGCGTTGCGGGTTCTTTGTGGTCAGCAGCACGTCGCCGACGAAGATCGAGTTGGCGCCGGCGACGAAACACAGCGCCTGCAATTCGTCGGTCATGTACTGACGTCCGGCGGACAGACGCACCACACTTTTTGGCATCATGATGCGCGCGATCGCGATCATGCGAACCAGCGCAATCGGGTCCGGCTGCGCGGCGGTGTTGTTGACCGGGACGCCCTTCACTTCATTCCAGAGATTGATCGGCGCGCTTTCCGGATGGCTCGGCAGGTTCGCCAGCAGCACCAGCATCCCGATGCGGTCCTCGACCTGTTCGCCCATGCCGATGATGCCGCCGCAGCAAACCTTCAGCCCGGCGTCGCGTGCATGCGCCAGCGTGTCGATGCGATCCTGCATCGTGCGCGTGGTGATGATGCGGCTGTAGAACTCGGGCGAGGTGTCGACGTTATGATTGTAGAAATCGAGACCGGCCTCGCGTAGTCGCGCAGCCTGATCGGGCGTCAGCATGCCGAGCGTGGCGCAGGTCTCCATGCCGAGCGCTTTCACCGCGCTGACCATCTCGCAGACCTGATCGAGATCGCGATCTTTCGGATTGCGCCAGGCGGCGGCCATGCAGAAGCGGCTCGCGCCCGCGTCGCGTGCGCGCCGTGCGGTCTCGACGACGGTATTTTGATCCATCAATCGTGTCGCCTTGACGCCGGTGTCGTAGCTCGCGCTTTGCGAGCAGTAGCCGCAATCCTCCGGGCAGCCGCCGGTCTTGATGCTGAGCAGGCTCGCCGTCTCCACATGATTGGGATCGAAGTTCTGCCGGTGAATGCTCTGCGCCTGGAAAATCAGATCGGCGAACGGCTGATCGTAGAGCCGTTGCGCCTCGCCGCGCGACCAGTCGTGACGGACAGAAACAGTCTGCGTGAAGGCGAGTGCATCGTTCATTGCAGGATTCCTTAGGCAGGCGCGAACGCGGCGGACCATAGAGAGTGGCGCCGGAAGACACCATTCACGAAACGGAAAAGATTCCGGATTTGCGGCGGCCGAATAACGAGAGCCAATTCCGGACGATGCAATTCACTTATGAGTGCAAAAAGAAACGCCCCGCGTTGGCGGGGCGTTCCGAACGGTAAGATCGGATGGATGATCAGGCGGCGCGGATACCCGACAGGAAGTTGTCGATCTCGCTGCGGAGCGTATCGGCTTCACGGCGCAGATTGCCCGACGCGTTGAGCACCTCGTTGGCGGCCGAGCCCGCTTCCGACGACGCCTCGCTGACGCCGACGATGTTGCTCGACACTTCGGTCGTGCCGCCGGCGGCCTGCTGAATGTTGCGAGCGATTTCGCGCGTCGCCGCGCCTTGCTGTTCGACCGCCGCCGCAATCGCCGAGGTGACCTCGTTCATCTGGCTGATCGTGAGGCCGATGTTGCGGATGGCGCCGACGGCCGAGCGGGTCGACTGCTGCATGTTGGCGATCTGGTTGCGGATCTCTTCCGTCGCTTTCGCCGTCTGATCGGCGAGGCTCTTCACCTCGGAGGCGACGACCGCGAAGCCGCGGCCGGCGTCGCCCGCGCGCGCCGCCTCGATGGTGGCGTTCAGCGCGAGGAGGTTGGTCTGCGAGGCGATGCTCTGGATCAGGTCGATGACGACGGTGATGCGATCGGCGTCGCCCGAGAGGCCCTGCATGGTGGTGTCGGTCTGGCCGGCTTCGGCGACCGCCTTGTTGGCGACTTCGGCCGAGCTCGTCACCTGACGGCCGATCTCGGAGATCGACGACGACAGCTCTTCGGTGCCGGCCGACACGGTCTGCACGTTCACTGAGGTTTCCTCGGCGGCGGAGGCGACCGCGTTGGCGAGTGTGCTGGAGCGTTCGGCGCTCGCGGTCATGCCTTCGGCGGTGAGCTGCATCGAATTCGCCGATGTGATCAGGCCGTCGAGCGCGGTGCGCACCGTGCTCTCGAACGTTGTGATCTGCTGCTCCATGCGGGCCGCACGCTCCGCCTTGACGACGCGGTCGCGATCCTGATCGGCGCTGAGTGCGCGGGTCTGGATCATGCTGTCGCGGAAGACCTCGAGCGTCTTCGCCATGGCGGCGATTTCGTCGTTCTGGCGGCTGCGGGCGATTTCGGAATCGAGATCACCGCTGGAGAGCCGCTGCATGGCGTGCTGCAGGTTGCCGATGCGGCGCAGGATGTTGCGGCCGACATAGAGCCAGACGAACAGCGCCGAGCCGATGAGGGTGAGGCCGCCGAGCGCCAGCATCACCATGGTCGCGATCGAGATCGTGGAGCGTGCGTCGGCGGTGGTGGTCGCTGTCGCTGTCTGCACGCCTTCGACAAGCTGCTTCACGCTGACGTCGAGGCCGCGGTTGAGCTTGCGCGTTTCGTCGAGGATCAGCGCGCCGTAGTCGATCGCATCCAATTCCTTCTGACGTGTCTTGAACACGCTGGTCTTGCCGTCGCCGAACGCAAGCACCGCCGCGACCTTGCTCGCAAGCTCGGCCGTGAAATTCTGCTTCTGAAACACCTCGAGGCCGCGTTGGACGCTGGCGAGCGTGGTCTTGTAAGCGAGCTGTTGCGTGTCGATCACCGCGCCGTTGGGTGCCGACAAGCCGGACGCCATGTACACGACCAGCAGATTAACTTCCGCGACCAGGTTGCCGAGCTGTTCGAGCCGCTTGTTGGCGGCATCCAGCCGGTTCTGGTCGACCGGGTCGGACGCCAGGGCCACGTTCACAGAATTGCGTGCGCTGTCGATGGCCGGATCGATCGCATCGGCGAAAGCGGCATGAGCTTTGACGAGGCCTTCGTGCTGCTTCTCACGAAAGCTCGCGGCATCGAGGCGCTCCTTGGCCGCGGAGCCGAGGCTCTTGATCATGTCGTCGATGCCCTTCAGCGTTTCCTGAAGCTGGCCGACCACGGTCTGGTCGGCGCCGAGGCTCTCGATGTCCTTCAGCTTGGCGATGGCGGACGCTTCGATCTCTTTCAGCGCCTTGGTCTGTTCTTCACGGGCCTGTTCGGTAGGAGCGGAGAGGAGGACCGGACCCTTGGCCGCGAGCATCTCGCTGATGGTCGAGAGCTGCAGCGTCGCGGTGAGGCGCGGGATGTCCTTGTCGTTCAGTCCGCCCATGGTGTGGCCGAGCTGACTGAGAAGACCGCCGGCGCCGGCGCTGATGGCGATGGCCATGCCGGCGATAATCGCGAAGGCGACGAAAAGGCTTCCCTTCAGACCGAGCTGGATTTTGGGAAGGCTCGGCAGCCGGATTTTGCCGAGTGAGAATCGCACAGCCATTCAGTCCCCCGCGCGCGTGAAATTCGATGCAATCGATGCGGGGTGAGTATTCATGTACCTGGTTAACAAAATTTGGAAAATGCGAGGGAACGTGCAGATATCGGACGTTTAATTAGTGCCGATACTGCAGTGCTTTCCGCATAGCGAAACTCGCCAATTATGACAGTTGGAATTCGGGCCGAGAGTTCCGCTTAGCGGAACCATGAACTCGCCTCGGACCCCGTGAACAATTGCAGCGAGGCGGCGTTGTCCAAGCATCACCACATGATTGGAGGAACGTCATGGCTCAAGCTGTGCAGTCGTCACAGATCAAGGAACATATGGATGTGATCTCGTCCGACGGAAAGAAAGTCGGCGCGGTCGACCACATGGAAGGTGCGAGCGACATCAAGCTCACCAGGAAGGATGCGCCGGACGGCAAGCATCATCTGATTCCGATGGCGTGGGTCGATCACGTCGACCAGAAGGTCCATCTCAACAAGGCGGCGAACGACGTCACGCAGCAATGGCGGGCGGCGTAACGGCGCCTCGCCGAGCGATCAACAAACACCTATGGCGCGCGGATCGCGAAAGCGGTTCGCGCGTCGTGCCGTTCACCGGAGCGGCTGCTCGGCGATGATGAAACGTCGAGCCGGAGAGGAGGGCGCTGGTGCTGCCAGACAGGATTGAACTGTCGACCTCTTCATTACCAATGAAGTGCTCTACCACTGAGCTACGGCAGCGAACCGGCGATGCAGGAATCAGCGGGAAATGGCCCGCCAAACGCGGCGATGCTTGCCATATTGGTCCCCGCGGCGCAAGCGCGGCTTGTCCGGTCCGCGAGGGCTTATGCTAACCTTGCGCCCGCATGCCTGACGACCCTAACCATCCGCAAAATAAGGCGAATGCCGTCCACGCGCGCCAGCAGCGCCTCGGCGCGGCGTTGCGCGCCAATCTCAAGCGCCGCAAGCAGCAGGCGCGGGGGCGGGCGGTTGATATCGACCCGGCTCCAGCGGACGGCCAGGACATCGCCGACAAGCAGGGGCGGGACCGCAAGAAGCCCTGATTGCGGCCCAACCGTCTGGATTGGACCGACTTTTGCCGTATTGGCCGGGAACCTTCATGGTTCCGCAGGGACTTTCCCCTGATCTTCCGTTGCCGCTTGGCAGGGCTTTGCAATGCGCTCCGCATGCGCTTAAGCCTTACCCAGATATTGATCCTTTTCCTCCGGGGGCCCCATGGACCGCATCCGTATTGTCGGCGGCAACAAGCTCAACGGCACCATTCCGATCTCGGGCGCGAAAAACGCCGCCCTGCCACTGATGATCGCGGGCCTGCTCACTGACGAGACGTTGATCCTCGAAAACGTGCCGCGCCTTGCCGACGTCGCGCAGCTTCAGCGCATCCTCGGCAACCACGGCGTGGACATCATGGCGGCCGGCAAGCGACCGGGCGATCAGGAATATCAGGGCCAGACCCTGCACATCTCCGCTGCCAACATCATCGACACCACCGCGCCCTACGAACTCGTCTCCAAGATGCGCGCGAGCTTCTGGGTGATTGCGCCGCTGATCGCGCGCATGGGCGAGGCGAAGGTGTCGCTGCCCGGCGGCTGCGCTATCGGCACGCGTCCGGTCGACCTTCTGATCATGGCGCTGGAAAAGCTCGGCGCGGAGATGACGATCGATGCCGGTTATGTCGTCGCAAAGGCTCCGAACGGCCTCACCGGCGCAACCATCGAATTTCCGAAGGTGACTGTGAGCGGCACGCACGTGGCCTTGATGGCGGCTGCGCTCGCCAAGGGCACGACCACCATCAAGAACGCAGCCTGCGAGCCGGAAATCGCCGATGTCGCCGACTGCCTCGTGAAGATGGGCGCCAAGGTCAAGGGCGCCGGCACGCCGATCATCGTCGTCGAGGGCGTGAAGAAACTGCACGGCGCGCGGCATCGCGTGCTGCCGGACCGCATCGAGACCGGCACCTATGCCATGGCGGTGGCGATGACCGGCGGCGACGTGCAACTCGCCGGCGCGCGGCCTGAACTCTTGCAGTCGGCGCTCGACGTGCTGATCGAAGCGGGCGCGACGGTAACGCCGAACAACGAAGGCATCCGCGTCTCGCGCAACGGCGCCGGCCTGTCGGCGGTGAAGGTCACGACCGCACCGTTCCCCGGTTTCCCGACCGACCTGCAGGCGCAGCTGATGGCGCTGATGACCCGCGCCAAGGGTGCATCGGAGATCACCGAGACGATTTTCGAGAACCGCTTCATGCACGTGCAGGAGCTGGCGCGGTTCGGCGCTCGCATCGCGCTCGACGGCGAGACTGCGACCATCGACGGCATCGAGAAATTGCGTGGCGCACCGGTGATGGCGACCGACCTGCGCGCCTCGGTGTCGCTGGTCATCGCCGCGCTCGCGGCCGAAGGTGAGACCATGGTCAACCGCATCTACCACCTCGACCGTGGCTTCGAGCGGCTGGAAGAGAAGTTGTCGGCCTGCGGCGCCCGGATCGAGCGGATCAGCGGCTAACTGCCTTCAATTTATCCGGAAATGCCGTCAGCCGCAGGGTTGACGGCGGTTTGGCCGCGCGCCATTGAGCAGGATCGGCAGGTGCTTTCCGCCTGCCGCGCCAGGACCCCATATGCCGATCCGCCTCGATAGCCGAAGCGCCGACTTCAAGCCGCGATTCCAGGCGTTTCTCGACGCCAAACGCGAGGCGTCGGTCGATGTCGAAAACGCGGTGCGTGCGATCATCGATGACGTGCGCAGCCGGGGCGATGCGGCGGTCATCGAGGCGACGAAGAAGTTCGACCGCTTCTCCGTCGATGCCGCGGGATTGCAGTTTACGCCGGCGGAGATCGAGTCCGCGGTCAAGGCGTGCGATCAGAAGACGCTCGACGCGCTGTCGTTCGCGCGTGATCGCATCGAGGTGTTTCACAAGCGCCAGATGCCCAAGGACGAACGCTTCACCGACGCCAAGGGCGTCGAGCTTGGCTGGCGCTGGAGCGCGGTCGAGGCAGTCGGTCTATACGTGCCAGGCGGTACGGCTGCGTATCCGTCATCGGTGCTGATGAATGTCGTGCCGGCGATCGTTGCCGGCGTTCCGCGCGTCGTGATGGTGGTGCCGACGCCGGACGGGAAGATTCTCAATCCGCTGGTACTCGCTGCCGCGCATCTCTCCGGGGTCAAGGAAATCTACCGCGTCGGCGGTGCGCAGGCTGTCGCCGCGCTTGCTTACGGGACAGCGTCGATCGCGCCGGTGGCGAAAATCGTCGGGCCGGGCAACGCCTATGTGGCCGCAGCCAAGCGGCTGGTGTTCGGTAAGGTGGGGATCGATATGATTGCCGGTCCCTCGGAAGTGCTGGTGATTGCCGACAAGACTGGCAACGCCGAGTGGATCGCAGCCGATCTGCTGGCGCAGGCGGAGCACGGTGAGGACTCGCAGTCGATCCTGATCACCGATAGCGAGGATCTCGCGCGCGATGTCGAGCGTGCTGTCGAGGGTCAGCTCACAACGCTGCCGCGGGGCGCAATCGCCGGCGCGTCGTGGCGGGATTTTGGCGCGGTGATCCTCGTTCAGAAGCTGGATGAAGCTGTTGCGCTGGCGGACACCATCGCCGCCGAGCATCTGGAAATCATGACCGCCGATCCGGAAGGCCTGGCGGGGCGTATCCGCAATGCGGGCGCGATTTTCCTCGGCCCGCACACGCCCGAGGCGATCGGTGACTATGTGGGCGGCTCGAACCACGTGCTGCCGACGGCGCGCTCGGCGCGCTTCTCGTCGGGCCTCGGCGTACTTGACTTCATGAAGCGAACGTCGATCCTGAAATGCGGCCCGGACCAGTTGCGCGCGCTCGGTCCGGCGGCGATGACGCTCGGCGACGCCGAGGGTCTCGAAGCCCACGCGCGCTCGGTCGGATTGCGCCTGAATCTCAGATGAGCACGGCAACTCCCAGCGACGACAAGAACAATCGCATCGTGGCCGTGACGCTCGATGAGGAGTCGATCGGCCGCTCCGGTCCTGACATCGAGCACGAGCGGGCGATCGCGATCTACGACCTGATCGAAGAAAACCTGTTCGCGCCGGTGAACGTCGATCCGGGTCCCTACACGCTGCATCTCGGCATCACCGGCAACCGGCTGATGTTCGATATCCGTCGTGAGGACGGCGCGCCGGTGGTCGCGCACCTGCTGTCGCTGACGCCGTTCCGCCGGATCGTGAAGGACTACTTCATGATCTGCGACAGCTACTATCACGCGATCCGCACCGCGACGCCCGACAAGATCGAGGCCATCGACATGGGCCGCCGCGGCATTCACGACGAAGGCTCGCGTACGCTGATGGAGCGGCTCGACGGCAAGGTGCGGGTCGATTTCGAAACCGCGCGCCGCCTGTTCACACTGATTTCGGTCCTCCACTGGAAGGGCGAAAAATAAATGTCCGCGGCGCCGCCGCCAGGCGCTTCACGACCGCGCAATCCGCAAGCCGTGTTGTTCGCATGCGGAATGAACAGCGTCCGCTCGCCGATGGCGGCAGCGCTGCTGCAGCAGATGATCCCGAACATGTATGTGCGCTCGGCCGGCGTGCGTAAAGGCGAGCTCGATCCGTTTTCCGTCAGTGTGGTGAAGGACGAGATCGGCCAGGACATCTCCAAGCACAAGCCGACCACCTTCGAGGAGCTGGAGGATTGGGAAGGCCTCAACTTCGACCTCATCATCACGCTGTCGCCGGAGGCACATCACAAGGCGCTGGAACTGACGCGCACCAATGCGGCTGATGTGGAGTACTGGCCGACGCCCGATCCCGTCGACATGGGCGACACCCGCGAGCAGCGGCTCGACGCCTATCGCGCCGTGTTCAATGCCCTGATGAAGCGCATCCGCCAGCGGTTCGGGAACGCGCCGAAGGGCGGCCAGGCCTGAGGAACAGCGGCTGAAACCGCGCTTGAGGCGGTTGTCGCCGCCCGGGTGTTCGGATAGGTTCCGCCCTCGCCGCAAGTGGCGGTAATCCCGGCGCATTTGCGCTTCGCACGATCGAAAAGCCTGCATGCTTGGCCGTCCCAGACTCGTTCTCGCATCCGGTTCACCGCGCCGTCTCGCGCTGCTCAATCAGGCCGGCATCGAGCCCGATGCACTGCGTCCCGCCGACGTCGACGAGACGCCGAAGAAGGGCGAACTGCCGCGCGCCTGCGCCAATCGCCTGGCGCGCGCCAAGGCCGATGCGGCGCTGAAGTCCGTCCGCCTCGACGACGAGTTGCGCGGCGCGTTCATTCTGGCCGCCGACACCGTCGTCGCGGTTGGCCGCCGCATTCTCCCGAAGGCCGAGCTTGTCGATGAAGCGTCGCAGTGCCTGCGGCTGCTGTCCGGCCGCAACCATCGCGTCTACACCGCAATCTGCATCGTGACGCCGAAGGAATCGTTCCGCCAGAGGCTGATCGAAACGCGCGTGCGCTTCCGCCGCCTGAACGAGGACGATATTCAGTCCTACATCGGCTCCGGCGAGTGGCGCGGCAAGGCTGGCGGCTACGCTGTGCAAGGCATCGCCGGTTCGTTCGTGCAGAAGATCGTCGGCTCCTACACCAACATCGTCGGCCTGCCGCTGCATGAGTCGATGTCGCTGCTGGGCGGCGAAGGTTTCCCGATCCGCTTCGGCTGGCTCAATGCCAGCTGACGACACGCGCATGATTCCGAAAAGTGGGCACCGGTTTTCGGACCAAGATCATGCGCAATAAAGAAAAATCCTGCCCGATCTGCAGCAAGCCGCAAACCGCCGCCTCGAAACCGTTCTGCTCCGAGCGCTGCCGCGACATCGATCTCAACCGCTGGCTGTCCGGCTCGTACGCGATTCCGGTGCGGGACGACGAGGACGAGGACGGCGGCTCGTCCCAACGCTCCTGATCCCGATACGGACTGCGACAGTTCGGCGTTCACCGAATTGTGCCATTGCGCACGCCGCGCACGGCCTGCACACTCCACCCTAAGAACGAGTAAGACCTGATCAATCAGGCGAAACATCATCGTTTGAGGGAACGTCCATGCTCAATCGCCGTCGCTTTGTCAGCCTGACCGCAGCTTCGCTCGCCGCGCCGTCCATCGTCTCGTCGTCCGCCTTCGCACAGACGTTTCCGGACAGGCCGGTTCGGATCATCGTTCCGTTTCCCGCGGGCGGCGCGACGGACGTGACCGCGCGCATCGTCGGCGCACGCCTGCAGGAGGTGTGGGGCCAGACGGTGGTGATCGAGAACAAGGGCGGCGCCGGCGGCAACATCGCGGCCGATGCGGCGGCGAAAGCCGATCCGGATGGCACCACGTTGTTCATCGTCGGACCGGGGCAGGCGACCAACAAGTTTCTCTACGCGTCGCTCAGCTACGATCCGGTCGCGGACTTCGCGCCGGTGTCGCTGCTGATCAAGCAGCCGAACATCATGTGCGTGCCGAACTCGTCGACGGCGAAGTCGGTGCAGGAGTTCATCGACTACTGCAACGCCAACAAGGGCAAGGTCAGCTACGCGTCGTCCGGCAACGGCACGACGCTGCATCTCTCCGGCGAGCTGTTCAAACGGCTGGCGAAGGTCGAGATGACTCACGTACCGTATCGTGGCGCGGGGCCGGCGATGAACGACTTCCTGCCCGGCCGCGTCGATGTCATCTTCGACAACGCGCCGTCGATCCTGCCGCAGGTGAAGTCGGGCAGTTGCCGCGCACTGGCAGTGACGCCGTCGGCGCGCATCCCGGCCGCGCCGGAGCTGCCGACCATCGCCGAAGCCGGCGTGCCGGGCTTCGATGTGGTCTCGTGGTTCGCGTTCTTCTATCAGGCGAAGGTGTCGAAGGAGATCATCGCCAAGGTGAACGCCGACACGCGCGCGGCGCTGGACCATCCTTCGGTGAAGCAGCGGCTGACCGACCTTGGCGCCGAGCCGTCCGGGACAACGCCCGAGGGCCTCGCCGCTCACCTCAAGGCCGAGATGGACAAGTGGGGTCCGGTGATCACCGAGGCCAAGATCAAGATCGACAACTGACCGCTCCGGGCGGGCGGGATTCGCCCGTTCGCCCAATATCTTGGGGTCGGGTGGGGAAGCCGCTCTTGCGGCTGGACAGGGGGGATTTCGCCCCCTATAAACCGGCGCCTTGTCCCGGCAATCCTTTAATTGAAGGTACTGCCGGTGACCGGATGCCCGGGTAGCTCAGTTGGTAGAGCATGCGACTGAAAATNNGAAAATCGCAGTGTCGGTGGTTCGATCCCGCCCCCGGGCACCATTCCACGGCATCGCCGATCCGACCGCAATGATGCCACGCAGCTGAGCTGCCGCTCTCGACAATCGCGCTAGCGAGTCCTCAACAGGCTGCGGCTTGTCGAGCCGCAGTGACGCTCGCCGCGCCGTTCTCGCGGTGCGAATTGTTGCCATTGACCGTCACTTTACGGGCCGCGTTCATCGCATGGGGTATTTTTATAGGGGGCAACACCATGCGCATACTTTCTGCAATTATCGTCAGTGGGTTTCTTTCGGGCTGCGCTGCGCCAAACATCGCGGGCGTTCTCTCGCCGATCACGTCGCTTACGACGGCGGTTTCCGACGCCGCGGCGCTCGATCAAGAGCTGGCGGACGAATTCGTCAAGCAATCTGCGGTTCTGTATTTTCTATCGAACAAGAGGGAGACCTGCCTCGACAACGGCGACGGTCTTACTCCGGCCTACACCAAGCATAAGCAAATTCAGAAGAAGGAATTGGGGTACCTCAAGCTTCGGTTGATCGAGTTGTACAAGCTGGAAGAATACGCAAACAGCTTGGCCGATCTCGAGAACAAGCGGGCCGAACGAGCGGCCAGAATCGATTACTACAACCGTGTGGCCGCCGTGGGTACGCAACTTGCTGGCTACATGCCTCTCATTGCCGAGGAAGCCAAAGCAGTCAAAGCCACATCCGACGCCATTACTGCGCTCGTGAAGCTGATTGATCAGAATCAGACGGCCTACAAGATCATGGAAAAGGCTCACGCGATGCAGCCTGAAATCGAAAAAATGCTGGATCGTCTCGAGGATAAGTTTCAGATCGTGTCCGAAAGAACGCAGCTCTACGTCAACGCATGGAGAGCGTGTACACGGGAAAAGTTTCTGTATATCCGCGATAACATGGCATCCACGACGAAGCCGGTTGCCATTCTTGATCTCGATGCGAGCTACATGGAGTTTCGCACCAAGTATCGCAGCTATCTCAATCGAATTCCTCAGGTCGAGAAGGGCGCATTCAAGAAGATAAAGGAGGCGAACAAGAAGATGGCTGAAGCCAATACGGTCGAGGAATTTGCCGCGAATGCGGAAGCTTTGGCAGCTCTGGTTGCGCAGCTTGTCTCAACTTATGAGACTGTAAAGACGACACAAAAGTCACTCACTGGAACCTAGTCGTGGCGTCTTTTCAGGTTACTCGGCCGGGCGGAGAGCAGTCATTGTCTGCTCTCAGCAAGCTCGCTTGCTTTCTCCCTACACGGACGTCGGCGATGACCTTGATCGTCGCCGCAAGCACCAGCGCACACAGCGCGAACTTCGACATCGTCTCCATCGTGCCTTCGATCAGAATACCGTGGATCACGCTCGTCACGACGATGACGACGGCGAGGGAGAGATGCGCGATGCGCCACGTGCGCAGCCGCAACCGTTTGCGGAGAACGGCGATCAGCGCCGTAGCGAAGATCGCCCACATCGCGATGACGCCAAAGGGTGAGAACGGCGTCGGCGACCGGAACAGAAGTGCGTCAGCCATGTCCGGCGGACTGGTGATCCAAAGGCCCGCGACGTGGATCACGATCGCAGCGACCAATAGACTGCCGATCCAGCGATGCGCGCGTCTCAGACGAAGCGGCGACAATCCCGGCAGGTATCCGCCGATCAGCAACGGTTGAACGAGCAGCAGGCCGAGCCCGATGATTCCTGCGAACCCGGCGGTGATGTAGATTGCGTCGCGCCACGCCAGTTGCGGGCTCACCGCTGCGAACGCGATCGGCACGCCAATGGCGGCTGCAAGGGCGGCCCAGATCAGGGTCACCTTTGCCGATCGCATCCTCAGATTCCCAACTCGGTAATCCGGTTTTTCATTTTGACGCGTTTTCTTCACGCGAACCGGTACCCACTTCGCTCGAAAACGCTTTGGCTCAGGCCGGCTGCAGGACGAAATGCGCTTCGAGGCTGGTGTCTTTGGCGCTCTTCATGATGGGGCGCAGGAAGACGGTCTTGAACTGACCGCTGTCATAGGCGAGGTGACCGTGCGGCTGGCCGAAGATCGGGACGATCTGCGGCATCTCCAAACGGAACTTGCCGTCCTTGTCGGTGAGCGTCGCGCCATGGCTGCGCGCGTCTTCCTCACGCCCCTCGACCGTGTGCGCCCAGATCTGGATGCGCTGCCCGGACAGCGGCGCGCCGTCGCCGGCGCGGCGCACGGTGCCGCTCATCACGAAGCCACCCTTGCCGATCCTATCCACGATCGGCGCCCCCTTGTGCGCGGCGTAGTTGTTGGCGCCGCCCGGCATCGTTTCGGTCGGTGCGAGGCCTTGCGCGCTCGCCGGCAGCAGAAGCGGGGACGCTCCGGTGATGATAAGGGAGCCGCCAACGGCGAGAAGCCCACGGCGGTTGAGCAAAACGCTGGTCATGTGGTTCTCCCAGAGAGTCCGCAGGTACCTGGCTGATCGAAGATATCAGGCGCAATAGGCCAGGATTTAGCACGTCCGCGGCAGACTGTCAGTCGAGGGAGGCAGGGCGATCCGCGGGTGGCATCAACAACTTTGTGAACGAAGTTCCGTTCGCCGGTTGGAATATCGCGCGGATCGCCGATTGAGTGCGGATTGTGGGGCTCACCACCCGAAGATGCTGACAATCGCGCCGAAGATTGCGGCGATCACGGCGAACACGCCGAAAATGACCGATGCAATCGCGTCGAGCACCATCTCGACAATGTCCGACACCGAGCTGGCCGCGACGACGACCGCGCAGCAGCCGGCACTGATCAGCGCCGATGTGACGAGGCTGAACACCAGCATCCACAGCAGACCGAAGATGAGCATGCTCAACGTTACCGCCACCGCGATCCGGCGGAGGGAACTGTTCGATGCGGGGCGAACCGCTTGCTCGGGCGAATTCATGACGGCAAATCCGATGCAATGATCGGGTTTGTCGCCGTCAGCCGGGGAAAGGTTCAGTTCGAACCGGCGAGCCGCGTATTCAGAACCGCGATGCGCTCGAGCCAGAACGGGCTGGCGGTGGCGAATACGTTATAGCCGACATGCGTGTCCGCCTTGATGGCGTCGAGCGGGCTCAGATCGCGCAGCGTCTTGAATTGCCTTGCGGCCGGATCGAACACGACGAGGGTGAGCGGCGTCTCGTTGAGAATGAAGCGCGAGACTGTGTGATGCGGGTCGTTGCCATGCTCTTCGCAGTAGAAGATCGCATCCGTCTGAGCGAGATGTGTACCGCCGGCGAGCGCCGCCGTTTCGACGCCCTCGACATCGAGCTTCACGACATATTTGCCGGTCGCGGCGATCAGACCGTCGTCGATCAGGTTGTCGAGTGCGAGCACCGTCACCTCTTCGCCGGATTCGTCCTGCGAACCGGCGATGCTGAAAGCCTCGTGCTTCGTGCCTGACAGACGCGCCTTGCCGCGTGCACGGCCGATGGCGGCGTGCAGCACCTGAAAACGGCCGCCGTTGACCGTGGCGTTGTTGCTCAGGATGCGCAGATTGCCGGACGAGGGTTCGATCGCGATGGCGCGATGCGAGCCATACGTCTTGCTCGAAACGAGAACGGACCAGTAGCCGTAGTTGGCGCCGCAATCGAGCAGCGTGTAATCCGCCTGCGCGTTGTCTTTCAGCAGCAGGTCGAGTTCAGCTTCGTAAAGGAACGCGCGGTTGAGAAACTTGCTCCAGTAACCGTCGCTGAACGGAAACGTAAAAACGGCATCGCGATTGAGCCTCAGCGCGATATCACGGTCCGGCACCGTCTTGCGCAGCAGGTTGGCGCAGGCGTTGTAGCCGCGATGGTAGAACAGCGACGAAACCTTCGAGCCGGCAATCAGCGCGACGGCGACCAGTCTTTCCCACAGGTTCGCGCCGGTCAGGCTGCCGGTCGAACGATCATAGTGAATGAGGGACTGGGTCATGGCCGGCACGTGCGAAGTCCTGCAAGGGTGTTGCTGGCTGTAGACATAGACCAGATTGCATAGGACTTGATGCGATCAATCGATTGATCGTTAATGGTACGGAAAACCACTGAGGCGTTTACGGCCCTAACGCAGAAGCTGTTTCACAAGAAGATGCTGGACGGACGAAAAGTCATTGTTGGTATGTGCGTGGCGCAACTCGGAAGTCTGCTTCCGCATGTCGTGGTGCCGTCGATTCTCGCGCAATTCCTGATCCCGGAATGGAAGCTCTCCGGCGCACAGGCCGGCCTGCTCGCGGGCTCGTTCATGGCCGGTTACATGCTGGCGGTGCCGGTACTGGCCACGCTGACCGACCGCATCGATGCGCGGAAGATTCTCTTTGCAGGATCGCTGTTGAGCGCGTCGGCGACCGTCGCCTTCGGCCTGTTCGCGCAAGGCCTCATTTCGGGCATGGCGTTGTGGTCGCTCGCCGGCATCGGCTTTGCCGGGGCCTACATGCCAGGCCTGAAGGCGCTGACCGACCGGCTGGCGCCCGGCGACCTTTCGCGCGCGGTGACGCTCTATACGTCGAGCTATTCGATCGGGGTTGGGCTTTCGTTCCTGATCTCGCAGCTTGTGGCTGAAACGATCGGCTGGCGCGCGGCATTCTGGATCACCGCAGCCGGACCGTTGATCATGGCGGTGGTGTCCATGCTGCTGCGGCCGGTGACGCCGAAACCGGCGCAGGGGCGGTTGCTGGATTTTCGTCCGGTGGTTCGCAATCGCAAAGCGATGGGGTACGTGCTCGGCTACGGTTCGCACTGCTTCGAGCTGTACGGCATCCGCACCTGGATCGTCGCGTTCTGGACCTTCGTGGCTGTACGTAACGCCGGCGATTCCGTGCTGACGCCGATCGTCGTCAGTGTGCTGTTCACATTTCTCGCCATGCCATCGAGCATCCTCGGCAACGAGCTGGCGCTGCGCATCGGGCGGCACCGCGCGCTCACCATCATCATGATCGCGTCCGCCATCGTCGCCGTCCTGATCGGACTCAGCGCCGATCGCTCGCCCTGGGTGCTGCTGCCGCTGATCGCGCTCTACGCAGTGACCGTTCCGGCCGACTCCGGCGCATTGACATCGGGCATGGCGATGGCGGCGAACCCGGACAACCGCGGCGCCACCATGGCGCTGCACTCGACAGTCGGCTTCGGCATCTCGGCACTCGGATCGTGGGGCGTCGGCGCTGCACTGGATGCCGCCGGCGGACCGCTGGCGCCGTCGGGCTGGCTCGCGGCTTTTTGCGTTCTCGCGGCAGGAATTCTCACCGGCCCGCTGGCGCTCGCGTGGTCGCGGCGAAGCTAGAGATGGACTGGAAACAACTCGGGCGGCCTTTTGGCCGCCCGGAGCGTCGTTCGATTTGTGTGGCTTAGTTGCTGTAGAGGAAGTTCGGCAGCCAGAGCGTCAGTCCCGGCCAGATGTACATCAGCACCATGCAGATGATGACGATGAACATGTACGGCATCATGCCTGCGAAGATCTGGTTGATCGTCACATGCTTGGGCGAGACGCCCTTCAGATAGAAGGCCGACATCGCGACCGGCGGCGACAGGAACGCCGCCTGCAGGTTCACGAACACCAGCACGCCCCACAGGATCGGATCGATCTGGAAGTGCTTCAGGAGCGGCAGGAAGATCGGCACGAAGATCACGATGATCTCGGTCCATTCCAGCGGCCAGCCGAGCAGGAAGATGATCGCCTGCGACAGGATCATGAACTGCACCGGCGACAGGTCGAGCGACAGCACGAAGCGTTCGACCAGCGCCTGCCCACCGAGGATGGCGAACACTGCCGAGAAGATCGCCGAGCCGACGAACAGCCAGCACACCATCGAGGTCGTTTTGGCGGTCAGGTAGACGGCTTCCTTGGTGCGTTTCCAGTCGAGCGTGCGCGCCTGGAATGCGAGCAGGAACGCGCCTGCCGCGCCGACCGCTGCTGACTCGGTCGCGGTGGTGATACCGAGCAGGATCACCAGCAGCACGATCGCGGTGAGGATGCCGAGCGGCATCACCGACGACACCAGAAGGCGCAGCACCTCGAACTTTTCTGCCTCCATCCGCCAGTAGTAACGGATCAGCATCACTCCCATCAGAGCGGCGATGATCGAATACCACAGGTAGAACTGCTCCGGCGGTCCGGTGCGGCGGGTTGACCTCGCGGCTTCCTCGCGCAATTCGGCACTGCCCATTTCTTGAAGCTGTTCTGAGCTCTTGTCTTCCGTCGCTTTTGCGCCGGCGCCGAGTTCCTGCGCTTCTTCTTCCTTCGGCGGCTCCTGCAGTCCAGTGCCGAGCTCCTGCGGCGCGTCGCTGGTCGCCTTCGAGCGATCGAGTTGCTGGATCTGCGGCTGGGCCGGTGCATCCGGCTGCTGGTGAATGATGACGTACCACCACGCACCGTAGAGCGTGACGGCGGTCAGCGTCAGCGGCACAAGCGCGTAGCCGAGGTTTTCGAGCAGGAGCTTGTAGGTGATGCGCACGTCGCCGGTGTTGATCCCCATTGCTTTCGCAGGCGAAGCGACGGCGGCGAGAAGTGCGGGCAGCATCTTGCGGCCGTACTTCTCCTGCAGGCTCGCGATCCAGGGCCGTACCGGCACTCTGGTCTCGCTTTCCGGCAGCGCCGGCGCGATCTTCGGATTCAAGAGCGCCCAGCCGACGATGTAGATGAGATACAGCAGTGCCAGGAAGAAGCCGGGGAACATTGCCGCGGCGTAGAGCTTCACCACCGACTGACCGGCGACCGCCGCGTAGACGATGATCATGACCGACGGCGGGATCAGAATGCCGAGCGTGCCGCCGGCGGTGATGACGCCCGATGCGAGCTTCACGTCATAGCCGGCCTTCAGCATCGGGTTCATGGCGATGACGCCCATCAGCACGACCACCGCGCCGACGAGACCCGAGGCGATGCCCCAGAAGGTGCAGACCACCAGCGTCGCGACCGCGAGCGAGGCGGGGACGCGACGGAACGCGAGCTGGATCGAATAGAACATCTTGTCGACCAGCGCGCCGCGCTCCATCACGTATCCCATTAAGACGAATAACGGGATGGATATGAGGACGTCGTTGGTCATCGCGCCGTAGGTGCGCTGGACCATCAGGTCGAAGATGCGGTTGTCGATCAACGCCTGCGCCGGGTCGTAGAAGGCGATGAAACCGAAGACGATGCCGAGACCCATCAGCGTGAACGCGGTGGGGAAGCCCATCATGATCACGACCACGATGAGCCCGAGCATTAACAAACCAAGTGCCGGATCGCTCATCGTGCCGTTTCCCCGCCCATGCCGCGCTGGCGCGCGCTTTCGTCGATACTCTGTGCAGCCTCGATGGCGCGCTGCCTTGCTTCCGCGTCGACATGCTCGCTGGCTGCGAGCTGTTCTTCGACCACGTCGATTTCGTTGACGTCCTTCAACCGCGCCGGCCACTCGCCGGTCTTCAGACAGACGATGCAGCGGACGATTTCCGCGAAACCCTGCAGCAGCACCAGCGCGCCGGCGATCGGGATCATGGTCTTGAAGTGATAGATTGGCGGGCCGTCGGCGGTGATGTTCGAGTGCTCGTTGATCCGCCAGGAGTCGTGGGCATAGTCGGTGCCGGCATAAACCAGGGCGACGATGCCGGGCAGGAAGAAGACAAAGTACAGCACGAGGTCGAGCGCCGCCTGCGTGCGCGGCTTCATCGAGGAATAGAGGAAGTCGCCACGCACGTGCGCGTTCTGCGCCAGCGCATAGGCGCCGCACAGCATGAACAGCGTGCCGTAGAGCATGTTCGATGCATCGAAGATCCAGGCCGTCGGCGCGTTCAGAAGGTAGCGCTTGAAGACCTCAACGCAGACGAGGCCCATCAGGCCCATGATCAGCCAGGCCGCGGCCTTGCCGGTCCAGGTACTGATCTCGTCGATAATGTGCAGAAAACGATTTACGCCCATGGTGGTTGGCTGCCGAACGAGGAAACTGGCGGAGAGCACTAGCACTTTCCGGGGCACGGGAAACCCGGTCCGCCGCAAAAAGTGTCACGATTTTAGGCTTTTGGGCGTATCGCAACACCGGCTCAGCCGCCGAAATGTGCATCCGCCAAAAGGAAACACCAGCCGGAGGTTGTCCGGCTGGTGTGTTGATCGGTTCCTGAGATCAGGTCTTCTTCTTGGCGTTCGGTCCGAAGTAGTGGACGTAGGCCATGCGGCGGC
Source organism: Proteobacteria bacterium SG_bin9 (assembly GCA_002083525.1). Lineage (GTDB taxonomy): Bacteria > Pseudomonadota > Alphaproteobacteria > Rhizobiales > Xanthobacteraceae > SG-bin9. Next base: position 28,096 of record LWDM01000067.1, read on the forward strand.
TGACCACCGTGTCCTGTTCCCACTGCATCGCGCGCTTGGCGAATGCTTCCTGGGAGTCCATCACCTTCTTGAACAGCGGGTCGGCCGCGGCCTTCTTCGCCGTCACCTGATCGTAGACTTCGAGCTGCTTCTGCAGCACCGAGTCCGGCGTCTTGTAGAACTTCACCTTGTCCTTCGACTGCATGTCCGCGTAGTCCTGCGAATAGCGGTCGATCGCCTTCCAGGCCATGTCCTGGCTGGCCGCTTCGGTGGCGACTGCGATGATCGCGCGGATCTTCTCGGGCAGCGCGTCGTACTTCGCCTTGTTGAACATGATCTCGAACTGTTCGGCGTTCTGGTGATAGCTCTGCAGCATGCAGACTTTCGAGACGTCCGGGAAGCCGAGGACGCGATCCGACGAGGCGTTGTTGAATTCGGCCGCGTCGAGCAGACCACGGTCCATCGCGCCGACGATTTCGCCGCCCGGCAGTGCGTTGACCGCAGCGCCGAGACCCTGGAACACGTCGATCGAGATGCCGACGGTACGGAACTTCAGACCCTTGAAGTCGTCAGCCTTGGTGATCGGCTTCTTGTACCAGCCGAGCGGCTGGGTTGGCATCGGGCCGTAGGGGAACGACACCACCTGGGCGCCGATCGACTTGTAGATTTCCTCGAGCAGCTCCTTGCCGCCGCCATACTTGTGCCAGGACAGCAGCATGTTGGCGTCCATGCCGAAGGCCGGACCTGAACCCCACAGCGCGAGCGCGTTGCTCTTGCCGTAGTGATAGGCGAGCACGCCGTGACCGCCGTCGAGGGTGCCCTTCGACACCGCTTCGAGCAGGCCGAACGCCGGAACGACGGAGCCGGCCGGCAGCACTTCGATCTTGAGATCGCCGCCGGTCATGTCATTGACCTTCTTGGCGAAATCCAGCGCGTATTCGTGGAAGATGTCCTTGGCCGGCCAGGTGCTCTGCCAGCGCAT
>LWDM01000068.1:0-12738 GCA_002083525.1 Proteobacteria bacterium SG_bin9
AAGCGACGAAGCAATCCAGCTCAGAACGCGGCTCTGGATTGCTTCGTCGCTTTGCTCCTCGCAATGACGAGTGAGGAAGTTCGTCAGCGCTGATGTCGCGCGCGGCACGTCCGCGACAAGCCAAGGCAATAAAAAAGCGAGCCGAAGCCCGCTGCGATCTCACTGAATTCACTTTCGCTCACCTGCTGATGAGCGTCGACCCGAGCGAGCAGCGCCCGCCCGGGCCGCTCAAAGGGAAAAACTACTACTTCTTGGCCTTCTTCTTCTTCTTTGTGGTCTTCTTGGCCTTCTTTGCCTTCTTGGCTTTCTTCGCCATGACAATCCTCGTGGGTTGAATTGACGTGAGAGTGAGGCGTACTCAGCGGAGGGCATACCTCGCAGTAGCCTCGACACTCATCCCAACAGATTCGTGATGCGGCGTCTCGCGTTATCCACAGTAAAGCGATGACTCGTCGCGAAATCATCACGTTTTCCACGCTTCGCGTCGTCCGGGCGTGCATCTCGACAAGCTTTGCGTCTCCATCGACACTGGTCGCGGCGTCCGGAGGCGACGGCCGCGCCGAGATCGAGGCGTGCGGGAGGGCTCATGAGTGCTGCGTTGACCAAGGAGTTCAAGCCGATCCCGTTGCCGGATTTCGTCGAGCGCGCGCCGGAGGAGATGCAGCGGCGGGCGGAGGCGTTCTACGCGGACATTCGCCGGCGTCACACGGTGCGCGAGTTTTCGTCCCGCCCGGTCCCGCGCCAGCTGATCGAGACTTGCCTCGCGGCGGCGGGCACCGCGCCGAGCGGCGCCAATCATCAGCCCTGGCATTTCTCGGTGATCGCGAATGCGGCGATGAAGGCGCGCATTCGCGCAGCCGCGGAGGACGAGGAGCGCGCATTCTATGAGGGGCGGGCGGGGGCGGAGTGGCTGGCGGCGCTGAAGCCGCTCGGCACCGATCCGGACAAGCCGTTTCTGGAGATCGCGCCGTGGTTGATCTGCGTATTCGGCGCGCGCAAGAGCCGGAGCGCCGATGGCCTGATGCGGAAAAACTACTACGTGCCGGAGTCGGTCTCGATCGCGACCGGCTTTCTGATCGCAGCGCTCCATCACGCCGGCCTTGCGACGCTGACGCACACGCCGGCGCCGATGAGCTTTCTCAACGAGATCTGCGGACGGCCGGAAGCCGAAAAGCCGTACATCCTGCTGGTGACCGGCTATCCGGCCGAGAACGCGCACATTCCCCAGCACGCCACCGAGAAGAAGGCGTTGCCGGAGATCGCGACGTTCTTCACGTGAGCGTGGACGTCGCGGCGGCGTGTTCCGATACCGAAAAGCGCGAGGCTCGTCAGCGCTGAGCGAGGCTGAATGCGGCATTCAGTCTGCAGTCATCGGTGGTCATGATGATGCCACGCGGGGGAACATAAAAGCTGAGTGTGCGTTTCAGGCTGACCCAAAAGACCTTGCCTGAAAGGCTTTCCCAAGGAGACGAGAATGAACTTCAAGACAATGGCGTTGACGGCGGCTCTGCTCACCGGCGGTGCGATGATGATACCGAATGTAGCGAGCGCGTTGCCGATCAATCCGGCCATTCAGGCGCCGTCGGTGGCGGAACAGGTGGCCTGCCGGGTCGTGCGTGAGCGGATCGTGACGCCGAGCGGCCGCGTGATTTTCAAGAGCACGCGCGTCTGCACGCCGGGCGTTCCGGTTGTGGTGCGTCCGATCGTGCGGCCGCGCCCGGTCTGTACGATCGTCAGGGATCGCACCGTGACGCCGAGCGGCCGTGTCATCGTCCGCACCGTTCGTCGTTGCGGCTGATCGCCTCGCGGCAATCGTTCGACCATGCAAACGCCGGACCCAAGGTCCGGCGTTTTTCCGTTTCGACCGCTCAAGCATGATGGTGCGGTTAACCAATCGTAAATTCGCTTCCGATCGCAGCTGATCCATCGCGTTCGGCGCTTCTTTGCTCCGGAGGTATCGAACTACGATGCCGCAGCGGGTTCCGCAGTGACGGTTCCTTAAGTGCTACAGGCGCAGGTTGTGCGCGCGCCGCCGAAATTAAAACAATAAAACGCGGCGCTTGGGGAATGCCGTGACACTGAGCCTGCCGACGCTCTTCACCGTGCTGATCGTCAATTTTCTGGCGATCGGAATTCTGTGGGCTTATGTGGCCTACAACTACCGGAATTTCGTCGCGGCCCGGTTCTGGGCGCTGGGCTCGCTGGTCGCCATGCTGGGCGCCGCGACATCGCTCACTCGCGGCGTGATGCACCCGCTGATTCCAATTCTCGCCGGTGGCGGTCTGATGGTGCTCGCCGCCAGCATTGGTGCGATGGGCATCAAACGCTTCTTCAACAAGCCGGCCTCGTGGCTGACGGTGACGATCTTCGTCTCGGCCACCGTGCTCGGCATGGCGTTCGTCTCGACCAGTTATGACGACGTGACCATGCGCGTCATCGTTTTCTCGATCGGGCAGATGGCGCCGCTGATCTGGGTGCTACGGGACCTCTTCTCGCGCGAGGGCGATACCAATTCGCCGGGCGCGCGCCTGACCGGTTACATTTCTCTGGCGATGATCGTCATTCACGGTACGCGCGCGCTCGTGCTGGCGCTCGGATATGGCGGACGGATCACGCTGCTCGAGATCAGCCTGCTGCAGACGATCGTTATCGTCACCATGGTGTTCATCTCGATGGCCTGGAATTTCAGCTTCCTGATGATGGCCATCGATCGGCTGCGCGCCGAAGTCGCCGAACTGGCGCTGGTCGACGATCTCACCGGCGTCGCCAATCGCCGCCATCTTCTGAAGCGCTTGTCGGAGCAGTGTGCGATGTCCTATCGCACCGCGCAGCCGTTCGCGGTGATGGTGATCGATCTCGATCGCTTCAAGGGCATCAACGACGAGCATGGGCATGCGGCCGGCGATGCGTGCCTGCGCACGTTCGTTGCAACGGCGCAGGGACAGCTGCGGCCGGGCGATCTTCTCGCACGCTCCGGCGGCGACGAGTTCTGCGTGGTGCTTCCGTTCACGACCGTGCGTGAGGCCGACTCCGTCGCCCGCCGTGTGGTCGAGGCGTGCCGCGAGCGCGCGGCCTACTGGAACGGTGTCGGCATTCCGATCACCGTCAGCGTCGGCGTGGCGCAATGGGCGCGCGACATCAGCCGCGATCAGCTGATGGCCAATGCCGATCAGGCCCTCTACCTCGCCAAGCGGCGAGGCCGGAACTGCTACGCGACCTTCGGTCAAGTCGAAGTCGAGGTCGACATCGACGAGTCCGTCGTGGACCTGGCGCCGGAACCGATGCGCCGCAGCGCATAATCCTCGCCAGCGCCAATCTGCCGCGACCGGATTCGGCTTGCAGCCGTCCCGGTCAGCCCCCAGATTGTCGGCATGTCGCAACAAGACACATTCGATCGCTCACGTCCGCAATCGGCGCGGCGGCGGCCGCCTGTCATCGATCAGGATGGCAACGAGGTCGGGGCTCGTCCGCGCGAGGGAGGACCGGATTTCCGTGTGTTCGCCGGCGCCGGCGAGACGCCGCTGTTCGGCAATCTGACGCGGGAGCAGCGGCTCGCGCGGCTTGAGGCGCTTGCGAAAGTGCTCGACGTCGCGTTTGTCGTGCCCGGCACCAACGTGCGTTACGGCATTGACGGCCTGATCGGCCTCGTTCCCGTCGTCGGCGATCTCGTCACCACGGCGATTTCGCTCTGGATGATCCGCGAGGCGCGGGCGCTCGGCGCGCCGATGCATCTGATCGCGCGCATGCTCGGCAACGTCGCGCTCGACGGCGTGGTCGGCCTGGTGCCGGTGGCAGGCGATGCCTTCGACGTGATGTGGCGCGCCAATGTGCGCAACATGCGCATGCTGCGCCGCTGGATGGACAAGCAGCCGCGCTAAAAATCTGCCATCGCTGCAAAAAAGAAAGGCCGGGAAACGATCCCGGCCTTCGGTCATTTCAAGCGATGTTAGCTTATGCAGCGTCCGCTTCGGTGGTCTCCGGGCGCGGCTTGCGCGGCAGCGGAAACTCGGCGCTGAAGTAGAGGCTGCGAATGCCGGCCTGATCGAAGCGCGCATTCTCGACCTGCAGGTAAGCGCCGTTCAGCGAATCCGCTGGCAGCTCTTCCACGGCGAATTTCACTGCAGCCGCAGCCGTGTCGAAGCGGCGATAGGCAAAGCCCGCGCGCTTCTTCTTCCGGATCGGAGCAGGGAACAATTCGGCGGCAGTGCCGTACTTGAATGAGGGCATGATCGACAGCCTTTTTAGATTTAGCGTTTCGTTTGAGAGTGACGACCGCGATTCCAAGGGACGTGCGGGCTGGCGGGGCCAGCAAATGTCGTCGTCTGTACGTCTGCCCAATATAAGCGGTGCAGCAGAGAATTGCGACCCTTGAACGACTGAATGATGAACGGCGATTTGACGCCGGCACGCTGAAATAAAGGCCGATATTTCAGCAACATATCAGGGTTAAGCCGGAAAATCGGCGAAACCGGCGCGTTTCCGAGCCATCACTTTTTGCAGACGAATATTGCAGATTTAGCAGGCCGCTGACGGACCTACTGCCGCATCGAATAATCGCTGATCGGGATCACTTTCGACCGGGTCTGAAAATTTTCGATGCGAATGGCGTCGCGCCACTGCAAACCGACGAATTTCGTCGGCACGTGCGTGACCTCGCCCTTGCCGTCCTTGCGCTCGCTATATTGCCAGACGTCGAGCGCGCCCTGGCTGGCGATCGCCTTTGCGACCGCATCGGCGTCGTGCCCCTTGAGTTTCTCGAGTTCTTCGTAAGTGAGGCCGATCACGATATCGCCGCGCGGCGTCGTCACCTTGAACAGCGATACTTTCTCGACGGAAAGGGCAGGACGCGCGATGGTCTCAAACAACAGCCCGGCAAGGCCGATGCCAAGCAGTGCTTGTTTGGACAGCTTCGACATTCAAGTTCTCTTGATTAACCATCGGCGCAGCAACTCGAGAGCACACCACTACCGCGGAGTGCTCAGGTAAGACTGAACGCCGAGTTCGCAAGAGACACGAATTACTTTGACTGAAGTTTCAGCGCTGCAGAGTTAATACAATACCGCAGGCCTGTCGGTCCGGGACCATCGTTAAAAACGTGTCCTAGATGACCGTCGCATTTCGAGCAAAGGACCTCGGTGCGAATCATGCCGTGGCTGAAATCGCGCTCTTCGTCGACATGGGTCTCCGCTGCCGGTTTGCTGAACGCAGGCCAGCCGCAGCCGGAATCGAACTTCGCCTCGGACTCGAACAGCGACTGTCCGCAACCGGCGCAGACGTAGGTGCCGTCGTTGAAGCTGTGATCGTACTCGCCGGTGAACGGGCGCTCGGTCGCCTTCTCGCGCAGCACCGCATACTGCATCGGCGTCAATTCCTTGCGCCACTCGCTCTCCGCCTTCGTGACCTTGCCGGATTTCGTGTCGCTCATGCGTCGCTCCAATGCGCTGGAAGAGTGTTCAAAATCATTGCGCCAAAAAAGAAAGAGGCGCCGGCGTGAACCGGCGCCTCTCCGGTATCTACTGGCTGCTATTAATTAGTCGCTTTCGCGTCCCGCACAAGCACGGGCTTCTCGCGATAGACCTCAGTGAAAATCTTCTTCAGGTTTTCGATCTTCGGCAGGTCGTTATAGACGATGTACGGCTGCGTCGGATTGTTGGTCGCGTAGTCCTGATGATAGTCCTCGGCCGCATAGAAGCCGTTGAGCGGTTCGATCGTGGTTGCGATCGGGCGGCGATAGACCTTCGCGGCGTTCAGCTGTGCGATGTAGGCTTCAGCCACCTTCCGCTGTTCGGCATTCACCGGGAAGATCGCCGAGCGATACTGCGTGCCGACATCCGGACCCTGACGGTTGAGCTGCGTCGGATCGTGACCGACCGAGAACAGGATCTGGAGCAGCTTGCCGTAGCTGATCTGCTTCGGATCGTACTTGATCTCGACCGCCTCGGCGTGGCCGGTGGTGCCGCGGCCGACGATCTCGTACTTCGCCGTGCGCGCGAGGCCGCCGCTGTAACCGGAGACGGCATTGGTCACGCCCTTGGTGTGCTGATAGACGCCCTGGATGCCCCAGAAGCAGCCACCGGCAACGACAGCCGTCTGCAGTCCATCGCCGGACGCCGGCATGTCGACCGCGGGTGCGGGAATAATCACGGCTTCCTCAGCCGCGCTCAGCGGACGGACGATGAAGGCCGTAATCGCCAACGCGCCCACGCCGGCTGCGATCAGGAAGCGGCGGGTCAAATCGGTGCGACGCATGATTGTCCTCATGGAATGAAAGCAAGGCCGGTCGTGGTCTGTGAAGTCCGGATCACCGGCTGTCATGAGATACGACGAAACGTGGCTTTCGTTACGGTAAAATGCCACACGAGTTTGTGAACGGGGAGGCGAAAAACCCTGCATTCCGGCCGTTTCCGGGCTCTTTTCACACCACCACGCTCAGACGCTTCGCCGCGCGGGTGATGCCGGTATAGAGCTAGCGGGCGCGCGAATCCTGAAACGCGAAGCTCTCGTCGAACAGCACCACGTCGTCCCACTGCGAGCCCTGCGACTTGTGCACGGTCAGCACGTAGCCGTAGTCGAACTCGTCATACGGCTTGCGCTGTTCCCACGGGATGTCCTCGATCGTGCCGCCGAAGCAATCGGCGCGCACCGACACCTTGGTGACGCGGCCGCCAAAATCCTCGTCCGGTGAAATCCGCATGGTGATGATCTTCGACTTCGACTGCGCGCGCGCCTTCACCCGCCACAGCCCGCCGTTGAACAGCGCCTTCTTGCGGTTGTTGCGCAGGCAGACGAGCTTGTCGCCGGCGACCGGCAGCGGCTCCTCGATGCCCTGCTTCTGTCGGATGCGCAGGTTGTAGGCGCGTCGCGTGTTGTTACGTCCGACCAGCACCTGATCGGCGGCCATCACCCGTTCCGGATCGAGCGCGTTGCGTGAGACAACCTCGCTCTCGCCGAACTGCCCGGTCTCGAGCGTGCGGCCCTCGCGGATCGCCATCGACATGCGCACGATGGGATCGTCCTGCGCCTGACGATGCACCTCGGTCAGCATCGCGTCCGGTTCTTGATTGGTGAAGAAGCCGCCGCCCTGGATCGGCGGCAGCTGCGCCGGATCGCCGAGCACGAGCAGCGGCGTGCCGAACGACATCAGGTCGCGGCCGAGCTCTGCATCGACCATGGAGCATTCGTCGATGACAATGAGCTTCGCTTTCGAAGCGGGCGCATCGTCCCATAGCTCGAAGCTTGGTTGTTCCTCGCCGGATTCCCGCGTGCGGTAGATCAGTGAATGGATGGTGGAGGCGCCGTCGCAGCCCTTGTTGCGCATCACCAGCGCCGCCTTGCCGGTGAAGGCGGCGTACTTCACCTCGCCGTCGACGCCGTCGGCAATGTGCCGCGCCAGCGTGGTCTTTCCGGTTCCGGCGTAGCCGAACAGGCGGAAAACGGGCGGCGTACCGTTGCGGCCGGGTTTGGCCTTCAGCCAATCGGCAACAGCCTTCAGCGCCTGATCTTGGTGCGGGGTGAACGTGGTCATTTAAGGTTTCGGTGGGCGAGACAATCGCAGGGGCTGCGACTCGTTTCCGCAACGTAGCTATTCGCTCCCGCAATACAAGCTTCCGTCATACGAAACACGATGTCACGTCTGATGGACACCGCTCCCGGGCAGGCTACAGTGATCAGCAACAAGAAAGTGACGGGAGGCTCTCGATGAAGTTCGGCATCTTCTACGAACTGCAGCTGCCGCGCCCGTGGCAGGATGGCGATGAGCTCGCGCTCTATCAGAACGCATTGACGCAGCTCGAAACCGCCGATCGCGCCGGCTACGATCACGCATGGGTCGTCGAGCATCACTTCCTCGAGGAGTATTCGCATTCGCCGTCGCCGGAATCGTTTCTCGCCGCGGCTAGCCAGCGCACCAAGAATATCCGCCTCGGTCACGGCATTTTCCAGCTCACCACCAATCATCCGGCGCGCGTCGCCGAACGGATCGCCGTGCTCGATCTGCTCAGCAACGGCCGCTGCGAATTCGGCATGGGCGAGAGTGCTTCGATCACCGAGCTGACGCCGTTCGGCCGCGACATGGAAACCAAGAAAGACGTGTTCGAGGAAGCCGTGCAGGCCATCTTCCCGATGTTCAAGGATGGCGGCAGCGAGCACCACGGCAAGTACTTCGATATTCCGCTGCGTAACGTCGTGCCGAAGCCGCTGCAGAAGCCGCATCCGCCGCTGTGGATGGCGTGCTCGCAACTTCCGACCATCGAGCGCGCCGGGCAGAACGGATTCGGCGCGCTCGGATTCCAGTTCGTCAGCGCCGACGCGGCGCATGCTTGGGTGCACGCCTATTACAACGCCATCACCAAGCGGCTGAAGAAGCTCGCCGACTACCAGATCAATCCGAACATGGCGCTGGTGTCGTTCTTCATGTGCGCGAAGACGGACGAAGAGGCGCGGGCGAGGGCGGACGGGGCGACGTTCTTCCAGTTCGCGCTGCGCTATTACGGCGCGTCGCAGAACCGGCAGCGTCCGGCGCCCGGCACCGTCAACATGTGGGACGAGTACAACAAGTGGAAGCGGGAGAATCCCGAGGCGCAGGAGGCGGCGCTGCGCAGCGGCCTGATCGGCTCGCCCGACACGATCCGCAAGAAGCTGAAACGATTTCGGACCTCGCACATCGATCAGGTAATCCTGCTCAATCAGGCCGGCAAAAACACGCACGAGCACATCTGCGAGTCGCTGGAGCTATTCGCGAAGGAAGTCATGCCCGAATTCAAACACGATCCTGAGCATGACGCGTGGAAGGCCGGGGTGATGAGCGGCGAGATCCAGCTCGAGGAAATCGATACCACGGCCTTCACCGACCGTTACGGCAAGGCCGCGATCAACGTTGCGCCGAAACCGTCGGCGGCCGCGAGTTAAGCGTGGTCTAACGCGCGCGGCTGCGCTATATCGGCGGCGGGATGGCCGTTTCGGCGATCCGAAGCGGAGGCGCGCGTGGAACGCCGGCTTCTTCAAATCGTCGTCGCGCTGGCTGGCCTGTTTGCCCTGATCGTCGGATTTTTCGGCGCGGCATTCGGCGCCACCTTCCTGAATCTCTCGTTCAGCCCAGCGGTCGACAGCTACATCCGCTTTCTCTTCGGTATCATTCTGGCGATCGGCCTCGTGCTGTTGGCCTCTGTTCCGCACATCGAGCGGCATGGGCCGCGCTTCACGGTGCTGACTGTCATTTTGGTGATCGGCGGCATCGCCCGGCTATTCGGCGTGATCGGTTTCGGCGTGCCGACCCAGGGCGTACTGGTTGGCCTGACCATGGAATTGATCGTCGCGCCGCTGGTCTGGCTCTGGCAGCGGCGCATCGCGCATCAATGCGCGCGTGCTGTGATCGACTGACCATGTCGTTGCTGTCAATGGCCGCGGAGCGGCGTGCGCTCCAGATTGCCACTGCGCTCGCCGCGTGCGTGCCGGTCACGGCCGGCACATGGGGCATGTGGGCCGGCACGGATTTTCTCGATTTGCCGGCGAACGTGTCCGCCGACAGTCACATCCGTTATCTGTCGGGCTTGCTGTTCGGCATCGGCATTGCCTTCTGGGCGGCGGTGCCTGCGATCGAAACGCATGGCGCGCGCTTTTCGCTGCTGACGGCGATCGTTTTTGTCGGAGGGCTGGCGCGCATGCTTGCACTGGTTACGCAAGGCGTGCCGAACCGGGCGATGCTGTTCGGGCTGGCGATGGAGTTGGTGGTGACGCCCGCGATCTGGGCGTGGCAACGGCGGGTGGCGCGGCGATGCTCCAGATCGTGAAGCGCGTGCTGATCGGTGCTGTGGTCGCGTTCACCGTTGCGGTGTTCGCGCTGTTCGCCTGGAATTTCTATCGCAACTGGGCGGCCGAGCCAGCGCCGCCGGGCATCATCTTCGAGCGGCAGAACCGGCCGGGTTACTCCTGAGCGGTTGCTCCAAAAAAAGTGGCCGGGCTTTTTGGCCCGGCCGTTGGAGGCTTAACCGAATTTACGAACCTAGACCGCGGCAGCGTTGCGGTAGTCAGGCGTGCCGGCGCCGGCCGGCGTGATCGGAATGCCGACGTCGGCATATTCGTTGAGCTTGTTGCGCAGGGTGCGGATCGAGATGCCGAGGATATTGGCGGCGTGCGTCCGGTTGCCGAGGCAATGCTTTAGCGTTTCGAGGATCAGGTCGCGTTCGACGTCGGCGACCGTGCGGCCGACGAGCGCGCGCGTCACCTGCTCGGCGGCGAGCGTTGCGTGCGCGACGGCAGCCGGCGTCTTCGCCGTATCGAGGCGATCGCCATCCGGGGTGAGGATCGCGTTCGGACCGATCTCGTCGCCATCGGCCATCAGCACCGCGCGATGGATCGTGTTCTCGAGCTCGCGGACATTGCCCTGCCAGCGGTTGGTGGTGAGCATCTGCCGCGCTTCGGCCGAGATCGGCCGCACCGGCACGCCATTGGCTTCCGCATACTTCTTGGCGAAGTGCTGCGCTAGTTCGAGAATGTCGGCCGGGCGCTCGCGCAGCGGCGGCAGCTTCAGGTTGACGACGTTGAGGCGGAACAGCAGATCCTCGCGGAAGGTTCCGGCCTTCACAGCTTCGACGAGATTGCGGTTCGAGGTGGCGATGATGCGGATATCGACCGGCACCGGCTTGGTGCCGCCGACGCGGTCGATCACGCGCTCCTGGATCGCGCGCAGGAGCTTGGTCTGCAGCCGCACGTCCATTTCCGAGATTTCGTCGAGCAGCAGCGTGCCGCCGGTCGCTTCCTCGAACTTGCCGATGCGGCGGGCGATGGCGCCGGTGAAGGCGCCCTTCTCGTGACCGAACAGTTCGGACTCGAGCAGATGTTCCGGGATCGCGGCGCAGTTGACCGAGATGAACGGCCGCTTGGCGCGGTTCGAGCGGGTGTGGACGTAGCGGGCCAGCACTTCCTTGCCGGTGCCCGACTCGCCGGTGATCATCACCGAGGCGTCGGAGCCGGCGATCTGCTGCGCCATCTTGATGACGCGGGCCATCGACTCGTCGCGATAGATGAGGTCGCGGGAATCGTTGGCGACAGCGGCGAGCACCGCGGCGATCAGCTCGTGATCCGGCGGCAGCGGGATGTATTCCTTGGCGCCGGCGTGGATGGCGGCGACGGCGGCGCGGGCGTCGTTGGTGATGCCGCAGGCGACGATCGGCACGTGAATGTGTTCGGCCTCCAGCCGCATCACCAGGTCGCGGATGTCGAGGCTGACATCGACCAGGAGCAGGTCGGAGCCCTTGCCGTTGCGCAGCACCCGCATCGCCTGTTCGATGTCTTCGGCGTGCGTCACCGACGCGCCGTTGTCCATCGCGATCTTGGTTGCCGCGGTGAGCTGGCCCTTCAGGGTGCCAACGATAAGAAGCCGCATGGTTCTCTCCTGTCTATTCTCTTGTCAGCGCTTATGAGCGCTCTGCCTTGATGATTTCGGTCATGGTCACGCCGAGCTTGTCCTCGACGAGGACGACTTCGCCGCGCGCCACCAGCCGGTCGTTGACGTAGATGTCGATCGATTCACCGACCTTGCGGTCGAGTTCGAGCACGCTGCCGGGCCCGAGCTTGAGAAGCTGGCCGACGTCCATGCGCGAGCGGCCGAGTACGGCCGACACCTGCACCGGTACGTCGAACACCGCTTCGAGGTCGGCCGCGGTCTTGGACCCCTGGTCTTCCTCGTTGGCGTAGCCGATATCGTCCAGCGGCGGGGAATTGGCTGCATTCAGGTCGGGCAGCGGGACGTTGTTGTCAGTGTCGCTCATCGTCTGTCCTCCAGCCCGTCATCATGCGGACTGATTGCGTGGCGCCATGTAGCGCGCCACGAGTTCGTCGATCTTTGCGTCAATGGATGCGCGGTCGAGCGTCACGCCGCCGTCCGCCCACTCGATCCGGCAATCGCCGGCCGGAATATCCGGCTGTGCCAGGATCACCAGCCGTCCGTCGAAGCCCGATTGCTTCGCCAGCCGCTCGATCCTCTCGCGCGCGCCGTCGTAAAGCGTCTCGTTGATGCGCACCACGAGATGCGGCGTCGCCACCAGGTGCCGGAAGCAGTCTTCGACCAGCGCCATCATCTCGGTCAGCGGTTCGGCTGCAATCAGGCTGCTGCAGAGCTTGCGCGCAACCGCAACCGCGACGTCGACGGCCTCGGTCTCCATCTTGTTTTCGACCGCGGCGAAGCCGCCGGCAACCACCTTCAGCGACATCGCGATCTCTTCGAGTGCCATCGCCTGGCGGCGGTCGCTCTCGGCGCGGGCTTCCTGCATGGCCGCGTCGAAGCCGGAGCGATAGGCGCGCGCCTCCGCTTCGGCGACCTTCTGCGCCAGCTCGACGGATGCGGCCGCGCGCTCCTTGGCGGCGTCGGGCACCGAGAAGTCGTTATCGAAAAGGAATTTGGCGGTGATGCCCATCAATACACCAGCTCGTCGTCAGCGCGGTTCTTGGACAGCATGATCTCGCCCTTGGCCGCGAGATCCTTGGCGAGGTTGACGAGCAGCGCCTGCGCCTCGTCCACGTCGCGCAGACGGACGGGACCGGCCGCGGCCATGTCGTCCTGCAGCATCTTGGCGGCGCGGCTCGACATGTTGCCCATGAAGAACGCGCGGACTTCGTCGTTCGCGCCCTTCAGCGCGATGCCGAGCTTGTCCTTGTCGACGTGGCGCATCAGCGTCTGCGCCGAGGCCATATCGAGCTTGATCAGATCGTCGAAGGTGAACATCAGCGCCTTGATGCGCT
>LWDM01000068.1:12803-47771 GCA_002083525.1 Proteobacteria bacterium SG_bin9
AATTGTTGAAGATTTCCGCCATCACCTCGTGGGCATCGCGGCGGCGGGTCTGCGACAGGTTCGACATGAACTCGATGCGCAACGTCTGCTCGACGCGCTCGATGACTTCCTTCTGCACCGCTTCCATCTTCAGCATGCGGTTGATGACGTCGAGTGCAAGTTCTTCCGGCAGGATCGCCAGCACGCGCGCGGCATGCTCGGACTTCAGCTTCGACAGCACGACGGCGATGGTCTGCGGGTATTCGTTCTTGAGGTAGTTCGCGAGAACTTCTTCCTGAACGTTCGAGAGCTTCTCCCACATGTTGCGCCCCGCCGGTCCGCGAATTTCTTCCATGATGCCCGACACGCGGTCGTTCGGCAGATATTGCGCGAGCAGCCGCTCGGTCGCATCGAAATTGCCCATCAGCGCGCCGGAGGCCGACATGCGCGAGACGAACTCCAGCAGCAGGTCTTCGACCACTTCGGTTTCGACCGTGCCGAGTGTCGACATGCCGAGCGAAAGTTCGCGCAACTCGTCGTCGTCCAGCATGCCCCAGATCTTGCCGCCGTGCTTTTCGCCGAGCGCGAGCATCAGGACGGCGGCGCGCTTCGGACCGCTGAGTTTTTCCGCGGCCGGGCGGCCACCCTGCTTGCTTGCAAGCATGGCGACGGCGCCGTGCAGGTCATTCATCGCTGCGGGAGTCTGTGCCATTTCAGGTTACGCCGGTTCTGCAAGCCATTGACGGATGATGGAGACGGTTTCGTTCGGATTCTTCTCGGCGAGTTCGCCGACGCGAGCGACCGCGGCGGCATGCGCCGCGCCCTGCGACTCGGCGTCGGCGATCGCGTTGCCCGCGCCGATGTTGCTGGTGAGCTGCGGCAGGATTTCGGATTCGGCGAGTTGCGCCTGGGTCGGGGCCGGCGGTGTTTCCGTCGAGACGATGCGGCGGACCAGCGGGCGGATCACCATGAACAGCACCACGAGGCCGAGAATCATCATGACGCCGAGCTCGATCACGCTCATCACGTCGCTCTTGGTGAATTGCAGGAACGACAGGATGCCGGTCGGCTCGGCGACGGGCGGGGTCTGCGGTGCTTCGGCGAAGCGCAGGTTGACCACTTCTACCTGGTCGCCGCGCTTCTGGTCGAAGCCGATGGCCGAGCGCACCAGCGTTGCGATCCGGTCGAGGTCCTCCTTGGCGCGCGGCTGATAGACGGTCTCGCCCTTTTCGTTCTTGCTGTAGGTGCCGTCGACGAGAACCGCGACCGAGACGCGATTGACGCGGCCGGCTTCGGTCACCTCGGTCTTGGTGACGCGGGAAATCTCGTAATTGTTGATTTCCTCGCTCTTCTTGCTCTGATCGCGCGCCGTCGCGCCGTTCTGCTGCTGCTGGTTGCCCGGCAGCTCGTTGTTGACGGTGACCTGGCCGTCCTTGTTGTCGGTCGACGCGGAGGATTCCTCGCGGCTCTGGCTCGAGCGCAGCACGCGGCCTTCCGGATCGAACTTGTCGGTCGTCTGCGTGGTCTTGTTGAAATCGAACTCGGCGGCGAGCTGGACGCGGGTGCGGCCGACGCCGACGATCGAGGATACGATCGCTTCGACCTGATCGCGCAGCCGCCGCTCATAGGCGGTGCGGCGCTCGTCGCCGGAGAGGCCGTCGACCGAGGTATCGCCGGTGGCGCCGTTGGCGAGCAGCTGGCCCGATTCATCGACCACCGACACGCGCTGGGCTTTCAGCCCGTTCACAGCGGAGGCGACGATATGGCGGATGGCGCGCACCTGCTGCGGTTCGAGGCCACCGCGGACGCGCAAGACGATCGATGCGGAGGGCTCCGGCGCCTCGCGGGCGAACAGCGGGCGCTCCGGCAGCACGAGGTGGACGCGGGCTGCCTGGACGCGGTCGATCGCCTTGATGGTGCGGGCGAGTTCGCCTTCCAGGGCGCGCAGGTGGTTGATGTTCTGGACGAAGCTTGTGGTGCCGAGCGCGTCGGACTTGTCGAAGATTTCGTAGCCGACGCCGCCGCCCTTCGGCAGGTTGCTCTCGGCCAGCTTCATCCGCAGCCGGGTGACCCGGTCCTTCGGCACCATGATGACGGCGCCTTCGTTGCGGATTTCGTAAGGAATGGCCTGCCGGTCCAGGTCCTTGATGATGGCGTTGGAGTCCTCAACCGAGAGGTCGGTGTAGAGCGGCGTCATCTGCGGCGCCGTGACGCGCATGATGATGAAGGCGAAGAAGCCCATCAGCGCGATGGTGACGATGACCATGGCGGCCAGCCGCCCGGCACCCAGACCCCGCAAAAATGACAGAAGATTCTGCAACGAACCACGCGCCCCGAGGATTCGGCGAAATGCGCCGACTGGGCAAAATTTGCCCATGGCATGGTTTCCATTTGGTTAACAAAGGTAAACCGGCGTGACGAAATGCGGACATGCCGAAGAACGGCTCCCTGCGAAGGGGCCGTTTTTCCGCGAATTGAGCTGATTTCAGGAAGAGGAGATTACTGGCGATACTGCTGGATGCGGGTGGTGCGCAGTCCGGCGAGGCCATGCTGGTCGATGGAGAACTGCCAGGACAGGAATTCGTCGACCGTGAGGGTGTAGCGGCTGCACGCTTCTTCGAGCGACAGCAGGCCACCGCGAACGGCGGCAACAACCTCGGCTTTGCGGCGGATCACCCACCGCTTGGTCCCTGGCGCCGGCAGGTCCGCAATCGTGAGCGGGCTGCCATCGGGTCCGATGACGTATTTGACCCTTGGGCGGTGGGGTTCTGTCATGGCGTACTCACAAACTCTTACAACTGAACTCCGCTGAAATTACCCCTCCCGGCTTAAAATTTGGCTAAGCCTAAGCGTTCAATGAGAATTGCCTTGAAATAGCCAGAAACACCGAAGCCTCCCGTTGGCGCGGGAGGCTGATTTGCTAACGGTGTGTAAACGGCGAAGCCGTTTTAGCTCCCGCTCGCGCGCGCGATCACCTTCTTGATCTGATCCGTCGTGAACGTTTGTCCGCCGATGGACAGCAGCGGCGGCGTCTGGCTCAGGTCCGCCGAGTCGACTACGCCCGCGATCTGGGTTCCGATCGCAACGTTCTGTCCCGCCGCATCCTTGGCGACGACCTCGATCGTGTAGCTGCCCTCCGGCCACTTGGTGCCGTCATTGCCCTTGCCGTCCCAGGTGAAGGTCTGGTCGCCGGACTTGAGCGAGTAGCTTCCAGAGAACGCGGTGACGCCGGCCGCGCTCTTGATGAAGATCTGCGCCGACGCCGGCTTCGGCGAGTTGAGGCTCCATCCCGCGCCGTTGGTGCCGAGCGTGGTCGTCTTGCCGTCGACGAGCGCCGTCGAGCCGACGAAGTTCAGGGCCTGGCTCGCCTGCGCCGTCTTCTGCAGGGTGACCAGCGTGGTGAGCTGATCGTTTTGCTTCAGCTGCTGTTCGACCTGGGCGAACTGCACGAGCTGCTGGGTGAACTGGTTGGTGTCCAGCGGATCGAGCGGGTTTTGGTTCTGCAGTTGTGTCGTCAGCAGCGTCAGAAAGGTCTGGAAGTTGCTCGCAAGCGTCGCAGCCGACGTCTTGGACTTGTCGGCGTTGGTCGGGAGTGGGGTCGTTCCTGAAACGACCGGGGTCGCGATGGTTGCTTCGCCAGCCATGGCGCTCTCCTTAAATCCGGATGTCGACGCCGCCGCGGGCTGCGGCGAGGCGTGCATAGGTACGGGCCGTCTCGGCCGGGATCGCCGGGATCTCATCGACCACCAGGCGGTATGAATTGCGCTGCGCGTCCTCGTCGGCGCGCTGCTGTTGCTGCGACTGATCGCGCAGGCTGAATTGAAGTCCGCTGTCGCCGGTCTTCAAGCCGGCGTCTTCCAGCGCGCGCTGCAGCTGCGGCGCGTCGCGGCGGAGCAGGTCGAGGGTCGCCGGACGTTCGACCGTGAGATGCGAGGTCACCTGACCGTGCTTGTCCACATCGAGCCGCACATCGATGCGGCCGAGTTCGGCCGGATCGAGGCGAATCTCGAAGCGGCTCTGACCGGCCTGGGCGTTGAGCGCGATGTTGACGGCGAGGCCGCTCAGCGGGACGGCGATATTGTTTCCGAGCTGAACGCTGGCGTTGAGCGGCGCGGCGGCGTTTGCCGCACCCGGCGTCTGCAGCTGAAGCTGGCTGGTCAGCGTGGTCTGAACCTGCGGGGCATTGTTTTGCGGAGCGTTGCTCTGCACCGATGCGTCCGCGGCAATGTCAGCGCGGGCGGCTGCGCGAATCGGACGCTGTTCTTCAGCCGGCTTTGCCGGTGCGGCGGCCTCGCCGGTCCCCGCCTGCGCGGCCGGCTTGATGCCTGTGTCGGTCTTGGTCGCGTCGGCCTTCGGCGCATTCACCGGCTCAGCGTCCGTCTTGCGCGCGGGCTGAGCGGTGTTGTTGGCTGCCGTGGCTTCGGTCTTCGCAGCGGCTTGCGCTGCGGCCTCCGGCTTCACTTCGACGGTTGCTTCGCCGGTTGCCGCTGCCTTCGCAGGTTTTGCCGCGGTCACCTGCGCGGCGGCTGCGAGCAGTGCCTCATCGGTTGCGACCGGCTCGCCGGTTGCCGCAGTTGCAGCGTCGGTCTTAGCGGTCTGCACGGCGACAGTCGCGTCAGCTTCAGCAGTCACCTCGGCGCCGTCCGTCGCCGGTGCGGTGGCCGTCGCGGCCGGAGCTGCGATCGTGACGTCGGCACTCGCGGCAGCCGTTGCAGTCGCGGCAGTGACGCCAGTGATGGCGGTTACATCCGCTTCAACGGCGGGCGTGTCGCTGACGACAGTGTTCGCCGCAACGCTGATCGCCGCCGGCACGATGCCGGTCTGTGCGATCACAGTGAGGAGGCTCGCCGGGACGGCGGCCTCTTCGGTCGTTGCAGGGGTGTCGGTGGTTGCGGTGTCGGTCGTGATTTCGGCGGCGAGCGCAATTTCCGTGGTCGCGACGCCGGTGGTGACCTTGGTCTCGGTGCCGGCCGAGACCTTCACATCGGGCGTGCCGGCGGCAACGTCGGTCTCGATCTGGGTGGCGTCGGCGGCCGTGGCGTTCGGATTGTCGTTCGCGGGTTTCGTCGCGGCCTGCTTGGCTTCGCGCGGTTCGCGGCGATCGCTCTGGGCAGGCGTGGTGTCGTCGCTGCGGACCACCTGCTGCGGGCGATCCTGCGGCGGCGGGGTGTCGGCGGGTGCGGCCTCGGCAATGTTGCTATCGACCAGGGCGCCAAACCCGTCATTGCCCGGCGCCTTGTCGGCGCGAGCCCCCTTGGCCTTGACGCTGATATTGGCGACCGGCGACGCGACGTCGATGGAAACACTTGCCACGAGACACCTCAAAACTAGAGCTGCCTCTTCCTGAGCAAAGACCGGACCAGTCTGAAATAGTGATACTTGTCAGCGACTTAGGTGAATCGAGACGCGATCTGAGCGGCATGTTCGGGCCGGATTTTCTGCCGGGCGGGCAAGATTTGCCGTGACGTCCGGATCGATCAACAGCCAGAGACGTCGGCCGTACTGGCAGGAATGCGCCATGGAATTCGTCTAATCGTTTGATTTATCAACATTTATTCGGCTGAGGCGGTGCGCCTCGCTTGAATTGCCGCAATCGTCTCTATAATAGAAGCGTGACCCGGCGCGATGCCGCAGTCGCCCAGCACGATTGGCCACGGACATGCTCAACAGCCTCGACCTCGACGGCCGCCCGCAGGACACGCGGGTCGTGGTGGCGATGTCGGGCGGTGTCGATTCGTCGGTGACCGCGGCGCTGCTGAAGTCCGAAGGCTATGACGTCGTCGGCATCACGCTTCAACTGTACGACCATGGCGCCGCGACCCATCGCAAGGGCGCCTGCTGCGCGGGTCAGGACATTCACGATGCACGCGATGTCGCGGCGCGTCTCGGCATCCCGCATTACGTGCTCGATTACGAAAGCCGCTTCCGCGAGTCGGTGATCGACCGTTTTGCCGAGAGCTACGCCTCAGGCGAGACGCCGGTGCCGTGCATCGAGTGCAACCGCTCGATCAAGTTTCGCGATCTGCTCGCGACCGCGCGCGAGCTCGGCGCGCATGCGCTGGCGACCGGTCACTACGTGTCGTCGCGCCGGATGGCCGACGGCTCGCGCGGCATGTTCTGCGCGGCCGACTCCGATCGCGACCAGAGCTACTTCCTGTTCGCGACCACGCCGGATCAGCTCACCGACGTGCGCTTTCCGCTCGGCGATCTGACCAAGCCGCAGGTGCGCGAACTCGCGCGCCGCTTCGATCTCGCGGTCGCCGAAAAGCACGACAGCCAGGACATCTGCTTCGTGCCGCAAGGCCGCTACACCGACATCATCGAGCGGCTGAAGCCCACCGCCGCGACCGCCGGCGACATCGTCGACCTCAACGGCCGCGTGCTCGGCCGCCATCAGGGCATTGTCAATTTCACCGTTGGCCAGCGCCGTGGTCTCGGCATTGCGTCGAGCATGCCGCTGTACGTGGTGAAGATCGACGCCGCGACGCGGCAAGTGACTGTCGGGCCGCGCGAGGCGCTGCGCATGCATCGCATCGCGTTGCGCGAAGTGAACTGGATCGGCGACGGCTCGATCAACAAGGCCCTCGGCGACGGCCTCGAAATCTTCGTCCGCGTCCGCTCGACCCGCGCGCCGCAGGCGGCGTGGCTGCGTGCGTCGGCGAGTGGCTACGAGGTGGAACTGATCGACGGCGAGGAGGGCGTCTCGCCCGGTCAGGCGTGCGTGTTCTACGATGCGCCATCGGGGCAGGCGCGTGTGCTCGGCGGCGGCTTTATCGCGAGCGCACAGCCGATGTTGTCGCCGAACGCTGCGTCACGTAGCGAGCGGATTGCCGCACGGGGCTAGCATGATCCCGAAAAGTGGGTACCGGTTTTCGGATAAGATCATGCGTCAATAAGACATAGCATGATCCCGAAGGATCATGCTCAATAAGAAGACACTGACGGGCGGAAGCGCATTGGAGTGCGGGCGGGGGCATGAGTAACGACATCGATCGCGCGAGCGTCGCCAAGGCGTATGCGCGCTGGGCGCCGATCTACGACCGCGTCTTCGGTCCGGTGTTCGACGAGGGCCGCAAATCCACCATCGCCATCGCCGACAAGATCGGCGGCCGCGTGCTCGATGTCGGCATCGGCACAGGGCTGTCGCTGTCGGACTATTCGCCGACGACGAAAATCTGCGGCGTCGATATTTCCGAACCGATGCTGCGCAAGGCGCAGGAGCGGGTGCGCATCCACAATCTCAAGAATGTCGAAACGCTGTCGGTGATGGATGCCAAACATCTCGCCTTCGCCGACAATTCGTTCGACGCGATCGTCGCGCAGTACGTCATCACCGCGGTGCCGGATCCCGAAGCGACGCTCGACGATTTCATCCGCGTGCTGAAGCCCGGCGGCGAACTCATTCTCGTCAACCACATCGGCGCGGAAAGCGGCCCGCGCCGCATCTTCGAGCTGGCGTTTGCGCCGATCGCGCGCCGGCTCGGCTGGCGTCCGGAATTTCCGTGGGAGCGGCTCGTCAACTGGGCCGCCAAGCACGGGGGCGTCGAACTCGCCGAACGGCGGCCGATGCCGCCGATGGGGCATTTCTCGCTGATCCGTTACCGCAAGCACTGACTTCTTGCGGGAACTTCGGCCGTGCTCGGCCGTTTTCCATGCATGCGGATGGTCTCGTTTCTCATCGCCGGTCTTGTCTGCACGACGGCTGCGTTCGCGCAGGCGCCGCCGTCGCCCGCGACGCCGGGTCAACGCACCGCGCCGAGCAATATTGCGCGACCGGGCAACTGCGCGCCGACCGAGATCGCACCGCAGGAAGGAACCATCGCGCCGAAAGGCACGGTCGGGCAGGGCAATGGTGTGCAACTGACGGACCGGCTCGCGCAGACCGGCGGCGTGCTGTGTCCGCCGGCCGGCGTCGATCCGGAGATGCATGCGCCGCCGCCGGGCGGCGGCCGGACGCCGGTGATTCCGCCGCCGGGCGGCGATGCCCCGCAGCAGCCGAAATAACGCTGCAAAAAGAAGGGCCAAAGCCCGGTCGGCTTTACCTTGACATCGATTTGACCGGCTCTTTATATGCCGCCGGTTCGTGTGGGCAGCATGATCCCGAAAAACGGATTCCGGTTTCGGACAAGATCATGCTCAAGATGTCCTGCGAGCTTTGTGGCGAGGTAGCTCAGCTGGTTAGAGCACGGGAATCATAANNCATAATCCTGGGGTCGGGGGTTCAAGTCCCTCTCTCGCTACCAAATTTTCTCAGCCGTATTGGCTTTATCAACCATCAGAACGACTCGATGAACGGGCGTCTTGCGCCGATCGATCAGGCCGTCTTTTCCGCATCGGCCGGCGCCAGTTGCAGCGCGCTGAGCGGGAACGTCGCACCGCGCACCTTGTCGCCCTCGCGCCATTCGCAGAACACGCGATTTTCGCTGCGATGATATTTGACGGTCATCGTCGGTCCGCCGTTCTTTTCCAGAACCAGCGATCCCTCGGCAATCTTGCTCATGTTCTTTGTTCTTTTTGTCCGCGGCGGCGCTGCAATGCGTGTTGCGGATATTTATAGAAAACGGTGCCTTGGTGTGCAAATTGCAGCTGTGGATTTTACTAATCCGCGGTTACCCGGACCTGACACGCATCGTTAAATTCAATCAGCGGTTGGTCTTCGAGCCGCTTGCGGATGACAGATTGTTGACATCTGCCGGCTTCACTGCAAAGCGTCGCACACACCGGATCGATTGCCTTTGGCCACACAAGACGAGCGCCGCGCCGCCACCATCGCCGCCATTCGGGCGAGCGCGCGAAAGCTGTTCGCCACCTCCGGTTTCGAGAACACCAGCATCGATGAGATCGCCGAGCATGCCGGCGTCACCAAAGGCGCATTCTATCACCACTTCGATTCGAAGGAGCGCATCTTCGAGGATGTGCTGGAGATGGTGCAATCCGAACTCAGCGGTCGCGTGACCGAAGCGGCATCGAAGGCGGTAACGCCGGTGACGGCGATCGAACTCGGCATGCGCCAGTTTCTGATGGATAGCGCCAAGCGCGACTTCCGGCAGATCATTTTTATCGACGGCCCGGCCGTGCTCGGCTGGAAGCGCTGGCGTGAGATCGATCTGCAGCACTTCGGTGGAATGGTGCGTCAGTCGATCCAGGCGCTGCGCGGCTCGAGCGAACTGGACGGCCGTGACGAAGCGCTGGTTCACCTGTTGCTTGGCGCTTTCACCGAAGCGGCGCTGATCTGCGGGTCGGCCAAAAATCCCGCCGCGTCCGCGCGCGACCTCGTTGAAGGGGTGCAGGTGCTGCTGCGCGGACTTCAAACGTCCACCTGAATTCCGATTTGCGGCCTCTTGACTTACAAACTTTCAGTATGTAAAAACATACTCATAGTATTTAAATGAGGAGCGAGCGATGCCGCAGGGAAACGTTGCCAAGGTTAACAGTCTGACCGGAGCCGAGCCGATCGAGGCTATTTACGAACGTTACATCGCGGCGTGGGCCGCCTGCGATGTCGACGCGATCATGGCGCAGCATTCTGATGACTCGACGTTCTGGATGCATAACGGAGAGCCGCAGGTAAGTGGCCGGGAGGCGGTGCGGGCGCGTTTCGCCGAGACCTTCAAGCGTTATCCGAANNATCCGAAGTTCGGGTTCGAGGTGTATCGCGTGCTGTTCGGCGACAAGCACTGGGTGCTCGATTGGGCGCTGACGGCGGAGTTTCCTGGCCGCGATGGCAAGCCGGTGCCGATCCGCATCGACATGGTCGATATCATCGACGTCAACGACAAGGGCCAGGTGATCCGCAAGGACACGTTCCTCGACGGTGCGCAGGCCAAGGCGCAGCTCGCCAAGCTTGCCGCCTGAGCCTGCCATCCTGAAACAACCGTTGCGCGGCGCGATCCATCACGGATTGCGCTGCGCGTGAGCGCAAAGGGCAACCCATGCAACACGTCGGTACGCTTCAGCTCATTCTTCACGGCGCGATCGTCGCGTTGATCGGGACGCTGTGCGGCATTCCGTTCGGCCGGGCGATTGCGAGCCGCAAGGACGAGGCCGTGATCAGGGGATGGCGTGTGGCGCACACCGGCATTCTCACCACCGGTGTCGCCATCATCGTCATGGGTTTGGCGATCCCGCATCTCAAGGGGCCGTCGTCGCTGGTGACGGCGATGATGTGCGTCACGATTGTGTCGGGCTATGCCTTTGCGATCGGATTGACGCTCGGCGCCATCGTCAGCCGGCGCGGATTGCGGCCGCACGGGCCGCTCGCGAACGTACTCGTGTTCACCGGCAACGCGATCGGGTCACTCGGCTGGCTTGTGGGGTCGGTGATTTTCGTCTGGCTCGCGCTGACGGCGGCACAGTCTGGCTAAGCGTGTGCGGCTTGGCGCCGCGCGTGCATCACGAGAGCAGGTAGAGCATCGCGCCGGTGGCGGTGACCGCGAACGCTGTGACCGTTGCGACGAACAGCGCGACGCCGACCACGAATGCCTGGATGCCTGCCATGGAAATCTCCGGTCGCGTTATCACGCGAAGTGGAAACAGGTTTGTGAGAAGAAACGCGTCAAACAATGAATCTCTTCTGATTAGAAAGCTCAGGGGGCCAATTGGTTCAAATGGCCGCAGCTTTTTTGCTGTGCGACGCCCGGAAAGACGCGTTGGCATCGCCGATGCCACGCTGCTCTGTGGCGCGGCAGCCGGAAAAGGCTTGCAAAGCCCGGAAATGATGTACGGTAAAGGAGGGGAGTCGCAGGGGGCGTCTCCATCAATGGGCGAACCTTCGAATCCATGCCTAAGACCAGGCCGACCAGCGCCGCCAAGACCGGGCCGGCGCTTGATCATGATCGCTACGTTCCTGCGCTGATCACCTTCCTCGCCAACAAGCTCTCGAAAAGCGCGACCGGCGTTTATCAGAAGCGGTTCGGCGTCAACGTCACCGAATGGCGGATTCTGGCGCTGTTGGCGGTGGAGCCCGGCATTCCGGCGTCGCGCATTTGCCAGGTCATCGGTTTCGACAAGGGCCCGGTCAGCCGCAACCTGACGGTGATGGAAAATCACGGGCTGGTCGTCATCAAGGCCGACCCCTCGGACGGCCGCAGCCACTCGATCAACCTCACCGCGAAGGGACGCAAGGTCCACGACAAGGTGCTGCAGGTCGCGCTTGAGCGCGAACGCAAGCTTTTGTCGTGTCTCAGCCGCGAGGAGCGGGACGTGCTGATCGGCCTGCTGCAGCGCGTTCACGGTAACCTGGGAGCGGTGACCGGCTGACCCCGAAATCTTGACTTCAGGGGGCTTTCTACCGACACTCCGTGCGTGCCATGCATTGCGTGGCGCCCATTTCGCAACTGCGAGGAAACAACATGGCCTGGAAAGCTCCGAAGATCGTCGAAGTGCCCGTCGGCATGGAAATCAACATGTATGCTTGCGCGAAGCGCAAGTAAGGACACGCACTTTTACGCCTGCCGAAGGTCCGGGGACATTGAGATGCTACGCATCATCGTCCTTGGGACCGCGGCCGGCGGCGGCGTCCCGCAGTGGAACTGCGGATGTGACATCTGCAACCAGGCCCGCCGCGACCAGCACCTTCACATGACCCAGTGCTCCATAGCCGTCAGCGCTGACGGCGATCACTGGTATTTGATCAACGCCTCCCCCGACATCCGTCAGCAGATTACCGCGACGCCGCAGCTGCATCCGCGGCCCGGACGCCTGCGCGACTCGCCGATTGCCGGAGTCATCCTCACCAATGGCGAGATCGATGCGATCGCCGGATTGCTGACCTTGCGCGAGGGCTCGCCCTTCGCGATCCATGCGCATCAGAGCGTGCTCGATACGCTGAAAGCCAACAGCGTCTTCAACGTGCTGACGCCCGAGCGCGTGAAGCGGCACGCAATTGCGGCCGGTCAGCCGTTCAACCCGGTGCTGCCGGATGGCAAAGACTCCGGTTTGGAGATCACGCCATTCCGCGTGCCGGGCAAGGAAGCGCTCTATAACGAACGCGACGCATCGTCTGCCGCTCCGGCACGCGACGATGGCGGTACGCTCGGACTGAAAATCCGTCATGTGGAAGAAGACAAGACCTTCTTCTTCATCTCCGCCTGTGCCGACGTGACGCCCGAACTCAAGGCGATGCTCGACGGCGCGGCGCTGGTGTTCTTCGACGGCACGCTCTGGCGCGATGACGAATTGATTGCGGCGGGACTATCGCAGAAAACGGGCCAGCGCATGGGTCACGTCTCGATGTCGGGCGCAAGCGGCGCGATGGCCGCGCTCGATGCGCTGAACATCGGGCAGAAGGTGTTTCTGCACATCAACAATTCGAATCCGGTGCTGCGCGATCGCTCCGGCGAACGCGCGAGCCTTGAGCGTGCCGGCTGGCGGATTCCGCACGACGGTCTGGAGATCAGCCTGTGAACGCGCCCGCCGACCTTGCCGCGCTCGCCACGTCGAAAGCGCCGCTCAACAACGCCGACGAGCTTGAAGCGCGGCTGCGCGCGATCGGCGCGACGCGCTATCACAGCCTGCATCCGTTCCACAAACTCCTGCACGGCGGCAAGCTGAACAAGGGTCAGGTGCAGGCCTGGGCGCTGAACCGCTACTTCTATCAGAGCACGATCCCGATCAAGGACGCGGTCGTGATCTCGCGCTTCCGCGACCGCGCCACGCGGCTCGAGTGGCGGCATCGCATCGAAGATCACGACGGCGACCTCGGCAGCGAGGGCGGTATCGAGCGCTGGCTGAAGCTGACCGAGGGTCTCGGTCTCGACAGCGCGTATGTGGAATCGACCGAGGGCATCCTGCCGGCGACGCGCTTTGCGGTCGAAGCCTACGTGCATTTCGTCCGCGAGAAGACGCCGCTGGAGGCCATTGCCTCGTCGCTGACCGAACTGTTCGCGCCGAACCTGCACGAAGAGCGCATCGCCGGCATGCTGAAGCACTACGACTTCGTCAATCCGAACATCTTGAGCTACTTCAGCCGCCGCATGGAGCAGGCGCCGCGCGATGCCAACTTCGCGCTGAAATACGTGCGCGAGCATGCCCGCAATCCGGAAGAGCGTGCCGCCGTCTGCAATGCGCTGATTTTCAAGACCAACGTGCTGTGGGTGCAGCTCGACGCGCTCTATCATGCGTATGTCGACGGCCACATTCCGCCGGGCGCGTTCGTGCCTAAGGATTCTTGAGTCATGACCGCGCGGACCCGCAACATGCAGGTGGCGGAGGCAAGCGTTCCGACGCTGCCGCGGCATGTGCGCTTTCGTTTCGATGACGCGCGGCAGGCGTGGGTGATCCTCGCGCCGGAGCGCGTGCTGGCGCCGGACGAGATCGCGGTCGAGGTGCTGCAGCTCTGCGATGGCAGACGCAGCGTCGGCGATATCGTCGACATGCTCGCGCAGAAGTACGCGGCCGAGCGGGCGCTGATCGGCGCCGATGTGATCGCCATGCTGCAGGACCTCGCCGACAAGGGTTTCCTTGCCGATGCTAGCGGAGTGTGAGCGATGAGCGCTGACGTCACGCAGGCTGACGGCTTCAACGCACCCGCGGCGATGACGCATGTCATTCCGCTGGCCGTGCTGGCCGAGTTGACCCATCGCTGTCCGTTGCAATGCCCGTATTGCTCGAACCCGCTTGAGCTCGATCGCGCCGGCAGTGAACTCACAACCGACGAGTGGCGCAAGACGCTCGGCGAACTCGCCGCCGCCGGTGTGCTGCAGATCCATTTCTCCGGGGGCGAGCCGACTGCACGCAAGGACCTCGCCGACATTGTCCGCCATGCCAACGACGTCGGCCTCTATACCAACCTGATCACCTCGGCGGTGCTGCTGACGAAAGACAGGCTGAAGGAATTGGCCGATGCGGGGCTGTGTCATATCCAGATCAGCTTCCAGGGCAGCGAGCCGCTGATCGCCGATCGCGTCGCGGGGCTGGCCAATTCGCACGAGAAGAAAATTCAGGTGGCGCGCTGGGCGCGTGAACTCGGCCTGCCGCTGACCGTCAATGCGGTGATGCACCGGCAGAATCTGCATCAGCTGAAGGACGTGATCCAGATGGCGGTCGATCTCGATGCCGACCGGCTCGAGATCGCCAATGTGCAGTACTACGGCTGGGCGCTGAAGAACCGCGCGGCGCTGATGCCGACGCTCGAACAGATCGAGGACTGCACGCGCATCGTCGACGAAGCGCAGGCGCGGCTGAAAGGCACGCTCGCGATCGACTACGTCGTCCCGGATTACTATGCGGTGCGGCCGAAGAAGTGCATGGGCGGCTGGGGCCGGCAGTTCTTCAACATCTCGCCGTCGGGCAAGGTGCTGCCCTGTCACGCGGCCGAGACCATCACCGGGCTTATCTTCGATTCCGTGCGCGATCACTCGATCGCCTGGATATGGGAGCATTCCGAGGCGCTTAACCGCTATCGCGGCACCGACTGGATGCCGGAACCGTGCAGGAGCTGCGACCATCGCGAGGAAGACTACGGCGGCTGCCGCTGCCAGGCGTTCGCCCTGACAGGGGATGCTGCCAATACTGATCCGGCCTGCGTGCTATCGCCGCTGCATGAGACCATCTTCAAGACAGCCGAACGCGAGGCCGCCGCAGGCGCCACACAGTTCATTTATCGCAACTTCTCGGGTGGCGCCCGCGAGGACGACGCCCTACATCGCGTCTAACGACGCGAACAAGAGCGGACCTTGGCCATGGTTTCGGCCAAGAGTCCTGCCAGACGGGGCGCCATCATGACGTCAACGGACACCATCACGCGCCCGCCTGTTGCGGGCGGCGAGGCCGTTTCGGCACAAAACGGGCTGCTTCTCGGCGAACTGACCGAGACGCTGAAGCTCGCGATTCCGATCGGGCTGACGCAGCTCGGCCAGATCGCCATGATGACGACGGACCTCGCGCTGATCGGCCGCCTCGGCGAGCAGGCGGTCGCGGCTGCCGCGCTGGCGCACACCATCTTCTTCATCGGCTTCACGCTCGGCATGGGCCTGATGTCGGCGGTCGCGCCGCTGGCCGCGCAGGCCTTCGGCGCGCGCGATCCCCGCAACGTTCGCCGCGCGCTGCGCACCGGCTTGTGGGCGGGGCTGATCGTCTCATTGCCGCTGATGGCGCTGCTGCCGTTCTACGGAGAAGCGATGCTGATCGCGCTCGGCCAGACGCGCGAGTCCGCGAGCCTCGCGCAGGTCTATCTGCTCGGCATCGGCTGGAGCATGGTGCCCGCATTGTGGTTCATCGCCATCCGCAGCTTCATGGGCGCGGTGAACCGGCCCGAGCCCGGACTCTGGATCACACTCGCTGCGATTCCGGCAAACGGGCTGCTGGCCTATGCGCTGATCCACGGCCATTTCGGTTTGCCGAAGCTCGGTCTGCTCGGTGCCGGTCTCGCGACGTCCGTCGTCAACTTCGGCATGTGCGCGGCCGGCCTGTGGTTCGCGCACGCGCGCCGTCCGTTCCGGAAATATCACGTGTTCGGCCGCTTCTGGCGGATCGACTGGTCGCTGATGCGTCAGCTGTTCGCGATCGGCGTGCCGATCTCGATGTCGTTCCTGCTGGAGTACGGCCTGTTCTCGGCGGCTGCGCTCTTGATGGGATGGATCAGCACCACCGCGATCACCGCGCACCAGATTTCNNTGATCAGCACGACTGCGCTGGCGGCGCACCAGATCGCGCTGCAAGTTGCCGCCATCCTGTTCATGGTGCCGTTCGGCATCGGCATGGCGGCGACTGTGCGTGTCGGTCAGGCGATCGGCCGCGACGATCACGCCTCCATCCGCCGCGCCGGCTTCGTCGCGCTCGCGCTCGGCGCCGTGTTCATGGCGGTGATGACGCTGATCGTGATCGCCATCCGCTATCAGATCGCGCACGCGTTCCTCGGTGGCGGCGACGAGACCATGCGAACGGCCGAACTCGTGGCAACGCTGCTGATGGTCGGCGCGACGTTCTTCATCGCCGACGGCGTACAGACCGTCGCCTCGGGCGCACTGCGCGGGCTGAACGACACGCGCGTGCCGATGCTGATCGCCGCGTTCAGCTACTGGGCGCTCGGCTTCGTCGTCGCCTACGTTCTGGCGTTCACGCTCGGATTCGGCGCGATCGGCGTCTGGATCGGACTGTCCTGCGGCACGGCGGCGAACGCGATCCTGCTGACCTTGCGCTTCCATCTGCTGACGCGGCGCTATCGGCAGATCGCGACAGCTTGAGTGGAATAATAAGTTTTGAAAGCTTTCTCTTGCAGTTATTTTATGACAGTGTCGCCGCGCATACTTGCGCTAGGATAGCCTGCAGCAACATGGTTTGAGTTGGGGAAGCGTTCATGCAGCAGGCGACCGGCCAGTCTGGCCTCGACCGTGTCGTCATCGCCGGCGCGGGGCAGGCCGGTTTTCAGACGGCGCTGTCGCTGCGCGACGAGGGCTTCAAGGGCCACATCGATTTGATCGGCGACGAGCCGGGCTTGCCGTACCAGCGCCCGCCGCTCTCCAAGGCGTATCTGACCGGCAAGATTGGCCATGCGTCACTCGATCTGCGGCCGAAGGAGATTTTAGACAAGCTCGCCATCAATCTCGTACCCGATTGCCGCATCGCGCGCATCGATCGCACAGCGCATGCGGTTCTGACAGAGGCAGGCGTCTCGTACGCCTACGATCATCTCGTCATCGCCACCGGCACGCGCAACCGGCCGCTGCCGATTCCGGGGCACACCCTCGACGGCGTCTGCCAGTTGCGCACCGCGGCCGACGCCGATCTGCTGCGCCCGCGCCTTTCGACTCTGAAACACATCGTCATCATCGGCGCCGGCTTCATCGGGCTGGAAGTCGCCGCCGTGGCGTCGTCGCTCGGTGCCAACGTCACCGTGCTCGAAGCCGCGCACCGGCCGATGGCGCGCGCGCTCTCCGAGCCGATGTCGGCGTTCTTTCGCGCGGCGCACGAGAAGCAGGGTATCCATCTGGCATTCGGCACCACCGCCGTGCGCATCGATGGCGACGAGGGCCGTGTGCGCGCGGTCGAGACCGCCGACGGTAAGATGTTTCCTGCGGACGTGTTGCTGATCGGCATCGGCGTCATTCCCAACACCGAATTGGCCGCCGAGGCCGGCCTCGCCATCAGCAACGGCATTGTCGTCGACGAGATGCTGCTCACCGCGGACCCGGCGATATCGGCGATCGGCGACTGCGCGTCATATCCTCAGATATTTGCCAACGGCGAGATGATGCGAATCGAGTCGGTGCAGAATGCCGCCGATCACGGGCGATGCGTCGCGGCGCGGCTGATGGGAAAAGCGAAGCCCTATCGCGCGGTGCCGTGGTTCTGGAGCGATCAGGGTCCGCTCAAGCTGCAGATGGCCGGACTGTCGATGCCGCACGATCACGCGGTGTTGCGCGGCGAGCCCGCCGCCAGTGCGTTTTCGGTGTTCTGCTTCCGTAACGGCAAGCTCACCGGCGTCGAATCCGTCAACAAGCCGGCCGATCACATGATCGCACGCCGCCTGATCGGCGCGGGCACGCCGCTGACGCCTGCCGAGGCCGCCGACATCGCGTTCGATCTGAAAGCGCGCGCGGCGGCCGCGCCGGTCGAGGCATAACGCACCGTTCAGGTCACGAGGCCGTTCAGCGCTGCGATCCGCCGCTCCGCATCTTGCCCGATGCTGCGAACGATCTCGGCCGCCGGCCTGATCTCATGCACCAGATCGATGGCCTCGCCGACAATGACGGCGGCAACGTCGGCGTCACCGGCCGCGGCTGCGTCCCTGTAGCGCTGCGCCTGAATCGTTGCGTCCGCTTCGAGCGCCTCGGGTTTCCCGGCCCATTCCCGGTGAAAGGCGTTCTCCAATGTGCGGATCGTCCAGCGCTTCGGCCAGTCGATCCGGCGCGCGATGTCGAAAATCGAGCTCCGCACGGTGTTGTCGCCCGATGCGGCAACAGCGGCTGCCTTGATGCGCTCGTGCGTGAGCGCCTCGCGGCTGGCGTAGAAGGCCGTGCCGCACACAACGCCTGCCGCGCCCAGGGCCAGCGCCGCGGCAAGGCCGCGTCCGTCAGCGATACCGCCGGCGGCAATCACCGGAATTTTTCCGACGGCATCGATCACCGCAGGCACCAGCGGCAACGTGCCGCGTCCGCTGCCGTGACCGCCGGCTTCGGATCCCTGCGCGACGATGAACTGCGCGCCTTCGCTCGCCGCGATCTTCGCGTCGGCGACGGTCTGCACCTGCGCGATGAGCGGAACGCCTGCGGCCGCGATCTTGCCTGCGAAGGGCTTGAGGTCGCCGAAGGACAGGAACATGGCGCGCGGCTTGTGGTCGAGCGCGAGGTCGAGCAACTCGGGCTTCTTTGCCAGCGACCAGGTGATGAAGCCGACGCCGATTTTTTCGTTGCCGGCAAGCGGCAACTCGCGCTTCAGCCAGTCGCCGTCGCCATAGCCGCCGCCGATCAGCCCGAGGCCGCCGGCGCGGCCGACCGCTGCGGCGAGAGCTCCGCCGCTGAATCCCGCCATCGGGGCGAGAATGATCGGAAACTCGAGCTCGAACTGTTCGGTGAGAGGGGTAACGATCGGCATGGGAGCGGGATCGATGTCCTGTGTGTTGTTGCTGCAAGCCTAGCGAAACGACGCGGTCGCCGCAACGCGCGCATCGTTTCGGTTCCGAGACGCAATCGTTCTCTATTTCTGAAGGTCGAAGTGAAACACCTTCGAGATGATCTGCCAGCGGCCGTCGAGTTTGACGAACGTCAGATAGTCGGTGAAGAACTTCGGTCCGATCGCGCAGTTGAGGCATGCGCGCGCGGTGACGGGCCCGGCGAACTCGATGGAGAGGATCTTGTCCGCGCGCGGTTCGTTGCGGCTCGCCGGCGAGGGGCGGGCATCGACGATGGGGAAGTACTCGTCCATCGTCAGGTAGGTGAGGGTGCCCTCCGTCGCGCAGGCGTAGAGCGCGTAGGGATGGAACACCGCGCGCAGCTTCGCCGTATCGCTGAAATAGAGGCCGTCGAAGTAGGTGCCGATGGCGGCAGTCAGTTCATCGTGCGGCGAAGACATGCGGCGGCTCCCGGTCAGGCGGCGATCAAGCCTTCGGCCTTCATTGCGGCTTGCACGGCGGGCCGCTCGGCAACGCGGGCGACAAAGGCCTTCAGTTTCGGCCAGCGATCAAGCCCGATTTGGGTCGGTCCTGTCCAGTTGGCAACGACAAACAGATAGGCGTCGGCGACGGAAAACGTCTCGCCGAGCAAGTAGCTCCGGCCATCGGCGAGCAGGCTTTCGATGTAATCGAGGCGTTTGGCCACCTGATCGGGTGCGGCTTTCTTGCTTTCCTCGGACGCCTGCGGATTGAACAGCGGCCCGAAAGCCTTGTGCAGCTCCGACGAAATGAAGTTGAGATGCTCCTGCAAGCGCGCGCGAGCGATGGTTCCGCTCGGCGGCGCGAGCCCGGCTTTCGGATGCTGGTCGGCGATGAACTGAACCACGGCTGCGCCTTCGGTCAGCACGTCGCCGTTGTCGAGTTGCAAGGCGGGGACATAACCCTTGGCGTTGATGGTCTTGTAGTCTTTGCCGCTCGCGGTCTTGCCGGCGTCGACCTTGTCGAGTTCGAACGACACGCCGGCTTCGCGCAGGCTGATGTGCGGGGAGAGCGAGCACGCGCCCGGAATATAATACAGCTTCATGATGAACCTCTGGCTGGGTAAAGCGCGCGGACCCTATGCGAGGCTGATAACCTTTGTATACTACGTAACGTCGTGCTATTAGATTTTCCGGTTACCGGACGGAAACTGAAAAATGCCGCTGAAAATCCGCAAGAACAAATCGTTGCCACATCCGAGCGCCTGCCCGATCGGAGAATGCATGTCGCTGCTCGGCGGCGCATGGACATCGAACATCGTCTGGCACTTGAGCGGCGGACCGCGCCGATTTGGCGAACTACGCGTCGATATTCCACCGATATCGCCGAAGATGCTGAGCGCGCGGCTGAAGAGCCTCGAACAGAAAGGCGTCGTCCGGCGCGAATTGATCGACACGTCGCCGCCATCGGCGGAGTATTCGCTGACGGACCTCGGCCGCGAGCTGGTGCCCGCGATCTCGGCGATCGTTTCGGTCGGCGAGAGGCTGAAGCGTCAGGAGGCGCGTGCGGGCGATCGCAAGCTCAAGGTGGTGAAGGGCAGCAACCGCTGAAAAGCCGCGCGCCTCAGACTTCGAGCGTGTCGCTGAAGCCGGGATCGGCCGGATTCGGCGCATCGATCACGGCGCGCAACTCGTAGACCGGTTCGGCGCCGCGCGGCAACATCAGATCCTTCAATTCGTACGCGCCATCCCAGCGGAAGGCCTTGATCGATGCGATCAAGGCGTTGACGTCGTCGCCGCTGACGAACGGCAAGGTCAGCCGCTCATATTTCACCTCGCGGCCTTTCACGTCGTCGATCCGGAACTGCGAGTAGACCGGCCGCCGGGTCTCGATGCACTTCAGATAGATCACCTGGGTGATCGCCCACAGTTTCGGGTCCATCGACTCGTCGATGAATCTTCCAACTCCCGAAAATCCGAACGACTCCCGCAACCGCTCGCCGCTCTTGGTGATCAGGAAGCGCGGCGGATCGGTGTCATGCACCACGTCATAGAAGATCGTATCCGGCAACTCGCCCGTGAGTTCTTCGGGCTGAAACTCGTTCAGCGCCGGAATTCTTCCGGCATCGGTCGCCAGCCGCTGCCAAGCATTCAGCAAGGTGCGTTGCTTGATCGATTTCACGATCCACGGCTGGGCGTGCGTGAATTCCATGACATTCCCTCCGCCTCAATCGGCGGCGCGGACCATGGCGATCATGGTTTGGAGCAAGCTTAACCGAGTCGTTTCAATTTTCATCAAGTCGAGAAATAGGTTCCGCTGCCCGCATTCGGCCGCAAACATGATTGACCGAACGTTTCCGTCGCGAGTCGCGGCGCTCAATAATGCGGCGGCGGCTCGTCGCGCGGCGCACCCATGGTGCTCTTCGCTTCCGCCTCGCGCAGACGATCGGTGAGGTTCGCGATCTGGCGGGTGAGGGCGTCGATCTGGGCCCATTGCTTGGTGATAGTCTGGTTCAGCGTTTCGATCGCATCGTCCTGATAGGTAATTCGTTCTTCCAGCGCCTCAATCCGGCGGACGATCTCGGTGTCAGTCATCGTTGTTGTCCTTTGCGGGTTCGGCTGTCACGAGCCCATGTCCGAGCGCGACGCGTTCGTCGAACACGAAACAGTCGCCCTTCCAGCGGCTTTCGCCCGCAGGCACCGTTTCCAGATATTTCAGGATGCCGCCCTTGAGGTGATAGACCTCGCCGAACCCCTGCGCGAGCAGGTAGGCGCTCGCCTTTTCGCAGCGAATGCCGCCGGTGCAGAACATCGCGACCTTGCGGTGCTTGGTCTTGTCGAGCTGGTCCGACGTGAAGCAGCGGAAATCGCTGAACCGCCCAAGTTTCGGATCGACCGCACCCTCGAACGTGCCCATCGCTACCTCGAACGCGTTGCGCGTGTCGATCACCGTCACGTCCGGATCGGCGATCAGCGCATTCCAGTCGGCGGCATCGACGTAGGCGCCGACCTGCCGCGTCGGATCGATGCGCGGCTCGCCGAGCGTGACGATCTCCTTCTTCAGCCGCACCTTCATGCGCCCGAACGGCATCGTCTCTGCGCGCGAGAACTTCAGTTCGAGATTGTCGAGACGTCTACCGAACAGCGGCCCGTTGCGCAGCTCGGCGATGAGCGCGTCGATTGCCTCGTCGCTTCCGGCGATGGTTCCGTTGATGCCTTCATCCGCCAGCAGCAGCGTGCCCTTGATGCCGAGCGCGATAGCGCGCGCCAGTAGCGGCTCGCGGAGTTCGCGAAAATCCGGCAGCGCGACGAACTGATAGAGGGCGGCGACCTTGAGGCTCATGCGGGGCTTATACCCTTCGTCATTGCCGGGCTCGACCCGGCAATCCATCTTTTTTGAAAGAAAGATGGATGCCCGGCATAGGCGTTCGGTAGAACGCCGTTCTTAGAACGGCTATGTCCGGGCATGACGACTAATGGGTGGCTACCTTGCGTAACCGCGCGACCGTCGCCTCGAGATCGGCCCATGCGGGCTTGTCCGGGGCGAACTGGCGGCGCGTATACGCGACCAGATCGGCGATCTGGGCGTCGTTCATGTGCCCCTTGAAGCCCGGCATGTAGCCGAGGTCGGTGACCGCCGGTTTGGCGATGCCGTGCAAGATCACTTGAATGAGATTGTCCGGCGTTGCCGCGTGGACGTTGGTGTTGAGCGCGAGCGAGGGTCGCGCGCCGAACAGTTCCGGCCCGCCGACCGCGTGACACACCGCGCAGGCGCCGTCGAAGATGCGCTCGCCGGCCATGCCGCGTGTCAGTGTGCGATCCAGCGTCAGCGTTTCGAGCTTCGCCGCGAGCGCCTGTTCCTCCGCTTTGCTCGGCGCGCTGTTCATCGAGGCGAGGTAGACCGCCATCGCGCGGATATCGCTGTCCGGCACGTTTCCGAGCTGCTGCACCACCGGCGCCATCGGCCCCGCCGCGACGCCGTGATAACGCGACTGACCGGTTCGCAAGTAGTTGTAGAGCTCGTCCTCGCTCCACGGGATCGGAGATCGCGAGAGTGATGTCAGCGCAGGCGCATCCCAGCCCTCGGCGTTGCCGCCCGCGAGGCGCGCGGTGCCGGTGCGCTCGCCGCCGAGCGCGTTGCGCGGCGTGTGGCAGGCGCCGCAGTGGCCGACGCTCTCGACCAGATACGCACCGCGGTTCCATTCCGCCGATTGCGACGGCTCGCCCGTCATCGCGCCGGAGGAGTGGAACATCGCGTTCCACGCGGCGAGCAGCGGGCGCATGTTGAACGGGAAGGCGAGTTTCGTCTCCGGGTTCGGCGCATGCACCGGCGTCTGCGTCATCAGATGTGCGTAGAGCGCCTGCATGTCGGCGTCGGAGATTTTCGTGAAGTGATTGTACGGAAACGCCGGATAGAGATGACGGCCGTCGCGGTGAATGCCGTCGCGCATCGCCCGCTCGAACGCGCTGTAAGACCACGCACCGATACCCGTTTCGCGATCCGGTGTGATGTTGGTGGCGTAGACGATGCCGAACGGCGTCTCCAGCGCGCGCCCGCCTGCGTTCGCAATGCCGGACGGCCCGGTGTGACACACCGCGCAATCGCCGATGGCGGCAAGCTGTGCGCCGCGCGCGATCGTCGCCGCCGAGTAGGTGGACGGATCGAATGATGTGATCGGCGGAATCGCCGGCCGCCACGGCCAAACCATCGCAACCGCCGCGCAGGCGGCCGCACCGAGCGTCGCCAGCGACGGCATCCATGATGAACTGCGAGGAGTTGTAATGCGCACTGGCTCCGGCGCAGCAAGAGCGGCCGTCGCGACTCCGGCCTCCTGCAAGCCAGCGCGAATGCGTTCCGGTGTAAACGGCAGTTCGCGGAAGCGCACGCCGGTCGCATCGAAGATCGCATTCGCAATGGCAGCCGCGCTCGGCACCGACGCGGATTCGCCGACGCCGAGCGGGGGCTGATCCTGACGCGGCAGCATCAGCACGTCGATCGACGGCAGCTCGGGGAACGTGATGATCGGGTAGGTGCCCCACTCGCGGCTGGTCACGCCGGTGCCGTCGAAGGTCACCTCTTCCTTCAGCGTGCGGCTGATGGACTGGATGACGTTGCCGTGGATCTGGTGCTTCACGCCGTCCGGGTTGATCATCAGGCCGGAGTCCTGGCCCGCGATCACGCGCGTCACCGCCACATCGCCGGTGGTCTTGTTCACTTCAACGTCGGTGATCCATGCCGACCACGCCGCGCCGTAGCCCGGAAACTTGCTGTGCACGTAGAGCGCGTAGGCAAAGCCGCGCCCGCGGACGATGTCGCCCTCGCTCGGCTTCGGCTGCCACTCGGGCCGCGGCTGCCAATTGCCGCGCTCGGCAACGGCTTTCACGAGATCGATGGCGCGCGGGTCCTTCAGATAACGCAGGCGATACTCGACCGGATCGACCTTCGCTTCCGCCGCCAGTTCGTCGATGTAGGATTCATGCGCGAACGTATTCGGCAGCGCCGAGACGCCGCGCAGCCACGCGGCGCGCACGATCGGCGGCATGTCGTGCGCGACGACGCGCATGTGATCGTAGTCGTAGGGCGGGATCGCGGTGCGGTCGCCCATCTCGAGGACCTGCGGCACCGGCGGAATCAGGCCGGCGAGGATCAGCGCCAAGGTCGGCGCACCGTTCGACGGATAGCGCGTCTGGAAGTCGTAGGCCGCAACGCCGCCCTGCGCATCGAGGCCGCCGTTGACGTCCATCAATTGACCGGTGCCCTTCGGCTCCCACGCATGCTCCTGCTCGCGGGTGAGCTGCACGCGCACCGGCCGCCCGACCGCGCGCGACAGCAGCACGGCATCGGCGGTGACGTCGTCGGCGCAGTTGCGGCCATAGCAGCCGGCCGCTTCCATGCGGATGAGGTCGATCGCCTCTTCCGGCATGCCGAGCAGGAATGCGAGGTCGACGCGCAGCATGTGCGGGTTCTGCGTGCCGGACCACACGCGCACGCTGTCCGGCCGCACGTCCGCGAGCGCGCAGGATGGGCCGATCGAGCCGTGCATGTGATACGGCCATACATATGTGCGCTGCATCGGCTTGGCCGCGCCGGCAATCGCGGCATCGACGTCGCCCTTGTCGATGAGCACGCGCGGCGTGCTCGGGTTGGCACGCAATGCGGTGGCGATGTCGTTGAGATCGCGCACCGCCGGCGTCGGCTTCCACTGAACCCTCAGTTGTTCGGCTGCCTTGATTGCGTTTTCCTCACGCTCGGCAACGACGCCGATGAAATCGCCGTGCGTGACGACGGCGACGATGCCGGGGATATGCGCGATCGATGCCTCGTCGACCGCGATCAAGCTCTTGCCGACGAAGTCGCCCGCATCGACGCCGGCGTAGGGCGGGCGCACCACGCGGCCGTGCAGCATGCCGGGCACGCGCATGTCGTGCACGTAGACGAGTTCGCCGGTCGCTTTCGCGGGCAGGTCGATGCGTGGCTGCGATTGGCCGACAAGGCGATAGGACTCGACCGCCTTCACTTTCACATCGTCGGCGAGTTCGAGCCGGATGGTCTCGCCAGCGATCAGTTCGCCGAACGAGACGCTGCGGTTGTCATGACCGCGAATGAGTCCATCCGTCACCGAAAGCTCGGCCTCCGGTAGTTCGAGTCGCGACGCCGCGCGCGCGACGAGAAAATGCCGCGCCTGCGCCGCAGCCTTGCGTAAGGGAACGGCGGTGATCTGGATCGTCTCGCTGGCGATGGTCGCGCCCTGGTTCGGCGTCTGCGATGTGTGGCCCAGCACCATTTGTACGCGCGCGAAGCCGACATCGAGCTCTTCGGCGACGATCTGCGTCAACGCCGTGCCGATGCCGGTGCCGAGATCGACATGGCCGTTGTAGGCGACGATCGCGCCGTCCTCGCGGATTTCGACGAAGGTTTCGTCGCCGGCGGCGGTTGGGCGGACGATCCGAAGCAAGCCCGTCATGTGGCCGCGCGCTCCGGCGTAGCCGCGCGCTTCACCGCGCGGACGATCTCCACATGCGCGCCGCAGCGGCAGAGGTTGTAGCGCAGCGCTTCGAGAATTTCCGCTTCGCAGGGATTGGGATTGCGCAACAGCAGCGCCTTCGCGCTCATGATCATGCCGTTCAGGCAATAGCCGCATTGCGCGCCTTGCTCGGCGATGAACGCGCGCTGCACCGGATCGGGCCGCTCGTGCGTGCCGAGGCCTTCGAGTGTCGTGATCTCGCGGCCGGTGCAGCCTTCGATTGGGATGACGCAGGAGCGCGCGGCGACGTTGTCGATCAGCACGGTGCATGCGCCGCATTCGCCGAGGCCGCAGCCGTACTTCGGTCCGTTCAGTTCGAGGTCGTTGCGCAGCACATACAGAAGAGGCGTGTCCGGCGCGGCGCCGATGTCATGGGTCTTGCCGTTGACCACGAGACGCAATGGTGCGGTCATGATCGCGCGCCAGCGGTTGAATGTGCGTCAGCCATGCCGAAAACCATATCGTTTGTATACAAACGTGCAAGGTTGCGGGCGTTTCGTCCACCACGTTGCGTCAGTAAACCTCACCCATCGGCCTTTGCCGCACAGAAACTGGGCGAGGAAGCTAAGCAAATGCGGGAATATGCGGCAGCGCGGCGAAAGCGCGCTTTGTCGCGCTTGACAGCGAAAAGGGCCGCGCGCAAGATCGTTCGTATACGAATGAACTCGCCGGATGCCCCTCCGGCGGATCGGGCCACGCGTGATGTCGAACGAAACGCCATCGGAAGTTCAGCCCGCCGCATCGGACAAGATCCGCTGCGATGCGTGTCCGGTGATGTGTTACATCAAGCCCGGCGCGGCGGGGGCTTGCGATCGTTACGCCAACGACAACGGCGTGCTGGTGCGTGTCGATCCGCATGTAGTGCTGGAGCGTACCGTCTCGCACGGCGGCAAGGTCGTGCCGTTCCAGATGGGAACGGAGTGGGACGGCAGCCTTGTTCGCGACGGTAAGGTGGTCGTCACCGCCATCGGCGCCGGAACGACATATCCCGATTACAAGCCCGCGCCCTTTATCGTCTCGTCGAAGGTCGACGGCGTCGACATGGTCACGGTCGTGACCGAAGGCATCTTCAGTTACTGCGGCGTCAAGGTGAAGATCGACACCGACCGCTATCTCGGTCCGGAAACCGCCACGGTGCGCGCGCAGGGCGAAGCGGTCGGTCACGTCACCACCGGCGAATACGGCTCGCAGATGCTGTCGCTCGGCGGCGTGCATCATTTGACCGGCGGTTCGAAGAAGGAAGGCCGCGTCACCTGCGATACGCTGATGGACCTCTGCAACGGCAAGGCTGTCGAGCTGACCGTCGATGGCGGTTCGAAAGTGGTCGTGCAGGCGGGCAAGGCGCCGATCGTCAACGACGTGCCGGAAGAACGCATGCGGGTCGGTTGCGGCTCTGCGACCATTGGTATGTTTGCCAAGCAGTGGCATGGCAATGTCGATGAAGTCGTTGTCGTCGACGATCACATCACCGGCGTTCTCTCCGAGCATCAGGCCGGAAAGCTGCTCGATATTCCCGATACCGGAATCAAGATGAAGGGACGGCGCTCAACGCCGGGCCGTTACTTCCAGGTCGCCGAACCGGGCACCGGCTGGGGCGGCACCAACATTTCCGACCCGCTCTCGATTCTCGGCCCCTTCGACAAGAAGGAAGCAAAGTCCGGAACGCGCATGCTGATGGTCTCGACCACCGGCGAACACGCGGCCTATTACGAACTCGATGACGCGCTGCAGCCGGTCGAGAAGCCGCTGCCGCCTGTGTTGAAGGCGTCGGTCGAGCGCATTCAGGAAAACTGCGAACCGGCGCTGTGCACGGTGCTGTTCATGATGGGGGCGGGCGGTTCGCTGCGTGCCGGCGTCACCGACAATCCGGTGCGGCTGACGCACTCGGTGAAGGACGCGCTCACCTCGGTGACAAGCGGCGGCGCGCCGACCTATCGCTGGCCCGGCGGCGGCATCACCGTGATGGTCGATGTCACACAGGTGCCGCCGAATGCGTTCGGCTATGTCCCGACGCCGGCGCTGGTCGCGCCGATCGAATTCACGATGAAGCTCGAGGATTACGCCGCGCTTGGCGGGCACATGGATTATGTGCGTCCGCTCGAAAGCCTCGGCAAGGCCACGCAGGTGCTGCGCCAGTCGGACGACGAAGCGCCTGCCGCCGCAGGGGCGCAGCGATGACGCGCGCGCCGCAGATCACATGGCTCGCCGACGGCAAGCGCCTGCATCTGCAGGACGGGCCGATCGATCTCATCGTCGAAGCTCATGGCACGCCGGACAACGTGCGGACCGCCTACGCCAACGCAGCTGCTCGCTTCGACGGCTTGCTGGATGAACTCTGCGCCGAGCTGGCTTTGCTGCGCACCCAGGCCGATGCGTCCGGCACCAAGCTTGAGGGCGTGATCGCGCAGCGCATGTATGACGCCGTCACGCCGTTCGCGGCTGCGCACTTCATCACGCCGATGGCGGCGGTCGCCGGTGCGGTGGCCGAGGAAATCCTCGAAGCGATGACGCTCGCGGCCACGCTCGACCGGGCCTACGTCAACAACGGCGGCGACATCGCGTTGCATCTCGCGCCGGGTCAATCGTTCTCCGTCGGCCTGATCGACCGGCCGGACCGCCCGTCGCTGATCGGCAAGACGGTGGTGCACTCCAATGACATCTCGCGTGGCATCGCCACCAGTGGTCGCCATGGCCGCAGCTTTTCGCTCGGCATCGCCGACGCGGTCACCGTGCTGGCGAAAACCGCCGCGCAGGCCGACGCCGCCGCCACCATCATCGGCAATGCGGTCGATTTACCGGGGCATGCGGCAATCGCCCGCGTTCCGGCGCGCGACATTCAGCCGGATAGTGATCTCGGTGACAGGCTGGTGACGCGCAGCGTCGGTGTCCTGTCCTCGGCCGAGATTGAGCAAGCATTGGCGGCGGGTGCCGATTGCGCACGCGAGCTTGTGCAACGGGGCCTGATCGAGGGCGCGGCATTGACGTTGCAGGGTGAAACCGAAATTGTGCGGCCCGTCATTCCAAGCGAGACAGCATCGCTGTTCGCACCGGCCGCCTGAAGGACAACGAGATGCCCGCCGTCATTCGCAAGATCGTCACCGTGGTCGAGGAAACGCTGAGCGAGCAGGGGCAGAAGGTGTCGCCGCCGACGCGCCGCGCGGCCGCGATCGCCGTCATCGAAAATCCGTTCGCCGGAAAATATGTCGAGGACCTGACACCGTTGATCGACATCGGCGAGGAGCTCGGCGCGATGCTGTCGGCGAAGGCCGTTGCCGCGCTCGGCATCGAAGGTCCAACGGCGCAGAGCTATGGCAAGGCTGCCGCCGTCGGCGAAAATGGCGAGCTTGAGCATGCCGCCGCGCTGCTGCATCCGAAAATGGGTGCGCCGGTACGGAAAGTGCTCGGCAAGGGCGCGGCGCTGATCCCATCCAGCAAGAAAAGGGGCGGGCCGGGTGTTCCGCTCGACATTCCGCTCGGGCACAAGGACGCGGCGTTCGTCCGCAGCCATTTCGACGGCATGGAGGTGCGCATCAACGACGCGCCGCGTGCCAACGAGATCATGGTCGCGGTGGCCGTCACCGACAGCGGACGTCCGCTGCCGCGCGTCGGCGGGTTGAAACACGACGAGATCAAGGGGGAAGACGGGCTGCGCTAGCTGCTTTTGCACTGCCAAGTGAAACGCGGTTTCCTCAGGAGTCGCATAAGATCGGCTCCCCCAGGTTTCAAGAAAGGCCCGCGCCGGGAGCGGGAAGAAGAGCGAACACAGGTTGAGTGAATACAGGTTGCGAACAATGGGAGCGAAGCTCCCCAATTGGAGGTGTTGAATGAAACGCAGAGACCTTCTT
This sequence comes from Proteobacteria bacterium SG_bin9, assembly GCA_002083525.1. Taxonomy (GTDB): domain Bacteria; phylum Pseudomonadota; class Alphaproteobacteria; order Rhizobiales; family Xanthobacteraceae; genus SG-bin9. Next base: position 42,181 of record LWDM01000068.1, read on the forward strand.
ATCGGCGCAAGTTTCGCGGTTGCCTTCGCGGGCAGCGCGACGGCTGCGCTGGCGCAGGCCGAAATCAAGATCGGCGAGATCAACAGCTACTCGGCCCTGCCGGCGTTCACCGAGCCCTATCGCAAGGGCTGGCAGCTCGCGGTCGAGGAAATCAACGCAGCCGGCGGCGTCAACGGCAAGAAGATCGTCGTCATCTCCAAGGACGACGGCGGCAAGCCGGCGGATGCGCTGACCGCAGCCAACGAACTGGTCGAGAAGGAAAAGGTCGCGATGCTCGCGGGCACGTTCCTGTCGAACATCGGCCTCGCCGTTTCGGACTACGCCAACCAGAAGAAGATGTTCTTCCTCGCCGCCGAACCTCTGACCGACGCGATCACCTGGTCAAAGGGCAACCGTTACACCTTCCGCCTGCGTCCGTCGAATTACATGCAGGCGGCGATGCTGGTGGATGAAGCCGCGAAGCTTCCGGCCAAGCGCTGGGCCACGATCGCGCCGAACTACGAGTACGGCCAGTCGGCGGTCGCGGTGTTCAAGAAGCTGCTGTCGGCCAAGCGCCCGGACATCGAGTGGGTGGACGAGCAGTGGCCGCCGCTCGGCAAGATCGACGCCGGTCCGGTGGTGCAGGCGACAGCCGCGGCGAAGCCCGACGCGATCCTCAACGTCATGTTCGGCGCAGACTTGGTGAAGCTCGTGCGTGAAGGCAACACCCGCGGCACCTTCAAGGACCGCGCGGTGGTGAGCTTCCTCACCGGCGAGCCGGAATATCTCGATCCGCTGAAGGACGAAACGCCGGAAGGCTGGATCGTCACCGGCTATCCCTGGAACGACATCAAGATTCCGGAGCACGACAAGTTCCTGAAGGCCTATCAGGCGAAGTTCAACGACTATCCGCGTCTCGGCTCGATCGTCGGCTATCAGACGATCAAGGCTGCGGCGGCGATCCTTGCCAAGGCCGGCTCGGAAGACACCGAGAAGATGATCACCGCGGCGGAAGGCATCACCATGCCGTCGCCGTTCGGCGAGATCACCTTCCGCAAGATCGACCATCAGTCGACCCTCGGCGCCTTCGTCGGCAAGACCACGCAGAAGGACGGCAAGGGCGTGATGGTCGGCAACGTCTATCGCAACGGCAAGGACTTCCTGCCGAGCGACGACGAAGTCTCGAAGCTCCGTCCGAAGGACTGAGCGCTTTTAAACCCTCTCCCCTTGCGGGAGAGGGTGGCGAGAATGAGCGAATGCGAATTTGAGCCGGGTGAGGGGTGTGCGCTTCCCCCTCACCCAACCGAGCAAGAGTAGACGACTGCGATGCCCTCTCCCACGAGGGGAGAGGGCGCAATCGCGAGCGCTGCGAACCAATCAGCGAAAGCTTGAGTGTCGATGGGTTTCTATCTCGTCCAGTTCCTGACCGGACTTGCCAGCGCGGCGTCGTTGTTCCTCGTGGCGTCGGGCCTGTCGATCATCTTCGGCGTCACGCGCATCGTGAATTTCGCGCACGGCGCGTTCTACATGCTCGGCGCATACATCGCCTTCACGCTCACCGAGCGCTTCGCCGGCGCCTTCGGCTTCTGGGGCGGCATCGTGCTTGCTGCACTCGCCGTCGCCGTCATCGGTGTGCTGGTCGAGATGCTGCTGCTCCGCCGCATCTATTCTTCCCCCGAACTGTTCCAGCTCCTCGCCACCTTCGGTCTAACCCTGATGGTCGAAGACCTCGTGGTGATGATCTGGGGCCCGGACGATCTGCTCGGCCGCCGCGCGCCGGGCTTCCGTGGCGCCGTCGAAATTCTCGGCCAGAACGTGCCGTCCTATGATCTCTTCATGATTGTGCTGGGGCCTGTCGTGCTCGGCATCCTGTGGCTGTTGTTTCACCGTACCCGCTGGGGCGTGCTGGTGCGCGCGGCGACGCAGGACCGCGACATGGTCGCGGCACTCGGCGTCAACCAGAAATGGCTGTTCACGAGCGTCTTCGGCGCGGGCGTGTTTCTCGCGGCGCTCGGCGGCGCGCTGCAGATCCCGCGCGACGCCGTGCATCACGCGCTCGATCTGCGCATCGTTGTCGAAGTCTTCGTCGTCGTCGTCATCGGCGGTCTCGGCAGCATCACCGGCGCGTTCGTCGCCGCCGTGCTGGTCGCCGAGCTGAACGCGTTCGGCATCCTCATCTTCCCGAAGGTGTCGATCGTCCTCGTCTTCCTGGTGATGGCCGTGGTGCTGATCGTGCGGCCGTGGGGCCTGTTCGGAAAGCCGGAAGCCGCCGCGCGCAAGACGCCCGGTCTCTCCGTGCGGCCGTGGGCGCCGTTCACCCAGAACGAACGCATCGCCTGCCTCGTCGGTGTGGCGCTGGCGGCATTGCTGCCGCTCGTCGCGGGCAACTACGCGCTCACCGTCGGTGCCGAGATCGCGATCTTCGTCATATTCGCCGCGAGCCTCCACTTCCTGATGTCGGTCGGCGGCCTCGCATCGTTCGGCCATGCAGCGTACTTCGGCCTCGGCGCGTATGGCGTGGCGTTCCTCGCCAAGCTCGCAGGCCTGCCGATGATCCTGTGTCTCGCGCTCGGGCCGTTGCTCGGGCTCGCGGGCGCGGCGATCTTCGGCTTCTTCGCTGTGCAGCTCTCCGGCGTCTACTTCGCCATGCTGACGCTCGCGTTCGCGCAGATCGTCTGGTCGATCGCCTTCCAGTGGGTGCCGGTCACTGGCGGCGACAACGGCATTCTCGGCATCTGGCCGGAGGCATGGGTCGCAGGCCCCGCGCGCTTCTATTGGCTCAGTCTCGCGGTCGCGACCGTCGTCGTCGCCGTGCTGCGCATCATCGTGTTCTCGCCGTTCGGCTATGCGCTGCGCGGCACCCGCGACTCGGTCTTGCGCAGTGAATCGATCGGCATCGAGGCCAAGCGCATCCAGTGGACGGCGTTCGTCATCGCCGGCACTGCGGCCGGCATCGGCGGCGCGCTGTTCGCTTATCTCAAGGGCAGCGTGTTCCCCGACAACATCGGCATCGGGTTGTCGGTCGATGCGCTGGTGATGGTGCTGCTCGGCGGCGTCGAAACGGTATCCGGTGCGGTCATCGGTGCCATCATCTTCAAGGCGCTGAGCATCTGGCTCGTCAGCTATACCGACTGGTCGAAGCTCGTGCTTGGCGCGATCATCGTTCTGATCGTTGTCGCTTTCCCGAAAGGGATCGTCGGTATGATCGAATCCTGGCGCGACCGTTCGTCGTCATCGAATGCCGCCCGTGTCGGCGCCTCGCAGACGGAGGGCGCGGAATGAGCGAAGCGCCCAAACTCCTGTTTGTCGAAGGCCTCACCAAGTCGTATGGCGGCGTGCATGCGGTGCGCAACGTGTCGTTCTCGCTCGCGCCCGGCGAAATCCTTGCGCTGATCGGGCCGAACGGCGCAGGCAAGACCACGTGCTTCAACATGCTCAACGGGCAGACGCCGAGCGATAGCGGCCGTGTGGTGCTGCGCGGGCAGGACATCACCGGCAAGTCGCCGCGCGAGGTCTGGCGGCTCGGCGTCGGCCGCACCTTCCAGATCACCGCGACCTATCCCAGCATGACCGTGCGCGAGAACGTGCAGGTGGCGCTGATCTCGCATCGCGCGAAACTGTTCGACATGCTCAGTTCGACCGCGCGCTTCGCCCGCGATGAGGCCGACCGTTTGCTCGATCTTGTCGGCATGGAAGGTTACGCGGCGCGGCCGTGCGGCGAACTCGCCTACGGCGACCTCAAACGGCTCGAGCTTGCGATTGCGCTCGCCAACGACCCCAAACTTCTCTTGATGGACGAGCCGACTGCCGGCATGGCGCCGCGGGAACGCGTCGAGCTGATGCGGTTGACTGCGCAGATCGCTCGCGAGAAGGAAATCGGCGTGCTGTTCACCGAGCACGACATGGACGTCGTCTTCGAACACGCGGACCGCATCATCGTGCTCAATCGCGGCATGATGATCAGCGAAGGCTCGCCGGACGAGGTTCGCAACGATCCGCAGGTGAAGGCCGTCTATCTCGGCGACGGCCTCGTGTTCGGCCATCACGCGGAGGCGCACGCATGACCAAACTCGAAGTCGCAGCGCTGAACAGTCACTACGGGCAGGCGCATATCCTGTTCGACGTCGATCTCAATGTTGGCGCGGGAGAGGTCGTGGCGCTGCTCGGCCGCAACGGCGCCGGCAAGTCGACCACCTTCCGCTCCATCGTCGGTCTGGTCGCGCAGCGTGAAGGCCAAATCCGCTTCGAGGGCCACGAGATCGCGCGCGAGCCGACCTACGCCATCGTCCGCAAGGGTCTCGGATACGTGCCGGAAGAGCGCCGCATCTTCACGGACCTCACCGTCGAGGAAAATCTCGAAGTCGGCCGCCAGCCGCAGCGAAGCAACGCTGCGCATTGGACGCCGGAGAAGCTGTTCACGCTGTTTCCGAACCTCGGCGAGATGCGCAAGCGTCCCGGCGGGCGCATGAGCGGCGGCGAGCAGCAGATGCTCACCATCGCGCGCACCTTGATGGGCAATCCGTCGCTGGTGCTGCTGGACGAACCCTCGGAGGGGCTGTCGCCCAAGATCGTCGAGCAGATGGCGAACGCGATCCTGACCATGAAGAAAGAAGGCGTGAGCATCCTGCTCTCGGAGCAGAACCTGCACTTCGCGCGCCTGATCTCCGATCGCGCCTACATCATGGAGCGCGGCCGCATCCGCTTCTCCGGTACCATCGCAGAACTCGAAGCGCGTCCCGACGTGCGCGATCAGTATCTCGCAGTTTAAGAGGTACAGATGAATAAAGCCGTGCCGCTGAAAGCTCGCCGCAAACCTGCCGCGAAGCCCTATGTGCTCGACGAGCAGGTTGGTTTTCTCTTGCGCCAGGTGTCGCAGCGCCATGGCGTGATCTTCGCCGAGCGCATCGGCAGCAACCTGACGCCGACGCAGTGGGCGGCACTGGTGAAGCTCTCCGAATCCGGTCCATGTTCGCAGAACCAGCTCGGCCGTCTGACCGCGATGGATGTCGCAACCATCAAGGGCGTGATCGATCGCCTCACCGCGCGCGGCCTCACCGAGACCAGCGCCGATCCAGCCGATGGGCGCCGGCTACTCGTCACGTTGACGCGTGCGGGGCAGGCGGCGGTGGAGAAAACGTTGCCGCTGGCGGTCGATATCACTGACGAGACGCTCGCGCCGCTGAGCGCGAAGGAGCGCGAGACGCTCGCCGCGCTGCTGGCGAAGCTGCTGTAAATATTCAGCCTCTCTTACTGTCATTCCGGGGCGCGAGCGCAGCAAGCGAACCCGGAATCCATACGCCGCAGCAAACGCGTGGCGACGAGCAGAAGTTACTCTGCGTCACACGCAGCAAATCCTAACAATCACAGGGGATATGGATTCCGGGTTCGCGCCAAGCGGCGCGCCCCGGAATGACGAGTCCATTCATCAACATTAAATCGTGCGCCGAGTTATCCCCGCTCCGGAATCCTCGCTTATCATGATCGTGTCCCGTCCCTCGAAGAGGGGCGTTCGCGATCGTCACGAGACGCGGGACGGGATGCGGTGGACGTGCGCACGTTGTCAGACGTGCAAGGTGCGCGCGGACTGGCTGAAGTCGCGTTACCCCGAAGCC
>LWDM01000069.1 GCA_002083525.1 Proteobacteria bacterium SG_bin9
ACCTTCGCAACGACCTGAATACAAAACCCGGCCTCACGGCCGGGTTTTTGTTTGCGGCTAGCGCTTTGGTTGCGATGCCGCTTTCGGTTGCGGCTTTGGATCCGCCGGCGGCGCGTTCATCGCCTTCAACACAGCAGTGCTTGGCCAGCAATCGACCTTGAGCTTCGCGGATTTCTGATACGCCCCAAGCGCCGAGCGCGTCTTCATGCCCGCCTTGCCGTCGATCTTGTCGGTGTAGAGCCCAAGCTGCGTCAGCTTCTGCTGCATCGCTTCGACATCGCTCGTGCGCAGTTGCGTCGACGCCGACCACTGCGTCTCGAAACGCTCTGGACTCGAGATGCGATCGCTCAGATGGCCGACGAACAGCACATAGAGATCGGAGAAATTGTAGTCCTTGATGACGAAGTAATTCTTCGTCGTCAGGAACGTCGGACCGTAGACGCCCTCTGGCTGCAGGAAGGATGCGGTCTGCGCCTGCTCGGCGGCGCTCAACTGCCGGCCGCGCGACGGCGAGAAACCGGCTTTCAGCCATTCGCCGATGGAACGCGTCACCTCCGGTACGCCCTGCGTGCAATCGGCATTGGCCGGCGCACGGACTTCGTAAGCCCAGCGCACACCGGGCTGCCATCCCTTGTTCTTCAACTGAAGCGCGGCTGAGGCCAGCGCATCCGGCACCGAGGTCCAGATGTCGCGATGGCCGTCGCGATCGTAGTCGACGGCATTCTTAAAGAACTCCGACGGCAGAAACTGCGTCAGCCCCATCGCTCCGGCCCAGGACGACTTCATGTCCTTGAGCTTGATGTGCCCTTCATCGAGAATTTTGAGGCCGAGAACGAACTCCTCGCGGAACTGCGCCTTGCGGCGGCCGACATAAGCCTGGGTTGCCAGCACGCGGATCGCGTTGTGCGGCAACGCCGCCCGGCCGAAATCGGTTTCGCGGCCGTAGATTGCGAGCACGACTGGCGCGGGCACACCATAGTCACGTTCGATGCCGATCAACGTCGAGCGATGCTGCTGCATCAGGGTCTGCGCGTGGGACGCAAGACGGCTGATCGTGCCTTCGTTTACGTACTGCGACGGCACTTGCACGAACTCGGCTTGCGCCGGCGCCCCGGTCTCCGGCCGTCCCGGCAGGATCAGGTCGGGCAGCGAATAATCGGGTTCGAGCCTGCGTGTCACCGCATCGAAGGTCTTGCGCGAGACGCCGGCCTTCTGCGCCTCGGGCCAGAGCGAGGCGATGAATTGCGTGAACGCCGGATCGGGTGCGGCCAGTGTCTGCAACGGCCACAGCAGCAGCGCCAACGCAATCAGCGCCGGCGCGATCGAACGGCGCCGGCTAGTGATGCTTGTTCGCAGCATGGCCGGGCGTAACCGGTCCGTTTGAAAGACGATCCACATACGCGATGCCGATGGCCGAGACGATGAACATGCCATGGATAATGGTCTGCCACATGACACCCGCTTCGGTATATCCGGTGGTGCGGGTCGTGCTGCCAAGGTTACCGGCTTCGATGAACGTCCGCAGCAGGTGAATCGACGAGATGCCGATGATCGCCATGGCGAGCTTGATCTTCAAGACGCTGGCATTGACATGGCTGAGCCACTCCGGTTCGTCCGGATGTCCTTCAAGCTGGAGTCGCGACACGAACGTCTCGTAGCCGCCGACGATCACCATCACCAGGAGGTTCGAGATCATGACCACGTCGATCAGACCCAGCACCACCAGCATGATCTGCTGCTCGGTAAAGGACGTGGCGTGGGTGATCAGATGCCACAGCTCCTTCAGGAACAGCACGACATAGACGCCCTGCGCAACAATCAGGCCGAGATAGAGCGGTAATTGCAGCCAGCGCGATCCGAAGATCAGCATCGGCAGGGGACGCAGGTCGGCGCCGCGCGGCGGCCTCGGCGTATCGGGAGTCAATGACATCAGGAAGGGTCTCGGATCGAGGAAGGAACCGGCCTTCTATCCGATTCCTGTGTGACTCAATCGAGACGGCGAAGCAGTCCGAACTGCGGCAAAGTGTCAGGCGGGCCGGCGCGTCAGCGACAGCCAGATGCCGCCGCCGATCAGCATGCTGCCGGATAGCCGCCCCAGCAGCTTTGCCCGCGCGGGCTTCATGAACCATGCCCGGCCGAGGCCGGAGGCGATCGCCCAGCCGGTATCGGTCACCGCCGCCATCAGCACGGAAACGGCACACATTACGATCAACTGGAAATCCGGTGGCAAGGTCTTGTCGATGAACTGCGGCAGAAACGCCGTGAAGAACGCCGCCGTCTTCGGGTTCGACAGCGCCACCAGAAATCCGCGCCAGAAATGCACCTGCCCTGGCACCGGCGCGGCCTCCGCCTTGCCGGCGCTACGCCAGACCTGAATGCCGAGCCAGATCAGATAGGCAGCACCGGCCCACCGGATCACCTCGAACAGCAGCACCGAACTCTTCAGCACCCAGGTCAGGCCGAAGGCGATCGCTGCGATCAGAATGGCGTTGCCAGCAACCGTCCCTGCCACCGTCGTCAGCGCCGCACGAATGCCCTGGGTCGCACCGGTCGCGATCACGAGTGTCACGATCGGACCCGGGGTAATGACGAGAATGAAGGTGATGAGGAGGAAGGCTGTAAAGAGTTCGGGATTCATTTTGGCTCGCTTACGTTGCGGGTCTGGCGCCCATCTGTTTCCTCAGTATCGCTTCCGCTTCTCCCAGCGGCAAGCCCGACGTCAGCAGCCGGTCGATGCTCCAGCCCTCTTGCTTCAGCATGAAGGCAACCAACAACCGGTAGCGCGCATAGAGGCCGGACTTCGCCGGATTCATCTCGGGTTTGTCGTCGACGAGTGCGCGCGTCAGTTCGTCGATATCGACGTCACCGCCAAAACCGATGTAGTCGGGAACTCCTTCGCCGATCCATGTCGGCAACAACTTGTTTCCGACCAGACCGATGCGCCCGCCAACCAGGCTGTGACCGATCTCGTGCGCAATAAAGTACGCGAGCGTGCGCGGCGGTAGCACCAATCCATGATCGCCCGAGAGCCGGTTGTTCGGGATATCGGCCCGGCCGATGAAGACGTTGCGCGCGAGATAGTGGTTGATCCCACCGGCCTGCCAGTTCGGCAGGAAGAACAAACGCCGGCGCCATTCCGTGTTGGTGATGAACACACGGTGGGTCGCCCCATCCAGCGGCAACGGCGACGTATTGATGCGCTCGACTGCGTCATCGAGCACCCGCTTGGCGTGCCCTTCGTCAAACGGCACGTCGGACCACAATTCGAGCTGACCGTGCGTCATCGAATGCGCGAACAACGGCTGCGGGTAGGCTAGCAGTGCAACGGCAAGAGCGGTTATTGCGATGGCGGCGGTCGCAGTCACCGCAATCACAGTTCGAAGATAACGCCACCACCGCCGCATTGCCCCACCTCCAACCTGATTTCGTTTATGGACGACAATCAAGGCCTCGGCATGACGCAGGAGCTACCGGACCGCCACTATGAACAGGCGCGGGAAACGCAGCATCACCTTACCGTCGTAGAGCGGCAGATAAGCCTTCGCAATCCGCGCCGTGTAGGCTTCGACGAAAGCGCGTCGCTCTTCCATTTCGAGCGGATCGAGGAACGGACGCAGTCCCGTCCCCCTCACCCATTCGACGATCGCGGCCGCATCCTCAAGCACGTGGTTGTAGGTTGCGTGCCAGATTTCAAACCGGGTGCAGAGCGGCCTCAACGCGTCGTAGTAGACCTGTGGATCCGGCAGGAGGTCGCGGGCCTCGGCTGCTTTCGCAAGCCGCTCCTGGAACGGCTCGAGACGCGCGACCTCGCGCATCAACTCATGCGACGGCTCGTCGAGATTGTCCGGCATCTGCACCGCAAGCACGCCGCCCGGCGGCAACGTTCCAAGCAGACGTTTCAATTGCCGCAAATGGTCCGGCACCCACTGAAACACCGCGTTCGCAAACAGCACATCAGTTTGCGTTTTCGGCATCCAGTGCGAGACGTTGGCCTCGATGAAGTTGACGTTGGGCAGGCGCTCGCGGGCCTGCCGCAGCATGTCCGCCGACGTATCGATGCCCGTCACCGTCGCCTGCGGCCAGCGCTTCACAAGAAGCTCGGTGGAGTTACCTGGGCCGCAGCCGATATCGACGACCTTGCGCGCATCCTGGAGCGGCACCTGCGCAAGCAGCGCACGCGCCGCGCGGGTGCGCTCATCCTCGAACTTCAGATACTGTTGCGCGTTCCAGTCGGCCATGGCGCATCACCGGGTCAGCTTCTTATACTTCACCCGGTGCGGGATGATCGAGTCCTGACCGAGCCGGCGCATCTTGTCCTTCTCGTAGTCCTGAAAGTTGCCCTCGAACCACTCGACGTGGCTATCGCCTTCAAAAGCAAGGATATGCGTCGCGATGCGGTCGAGGAACCAGCGATCGTGGCTGATGATGACGGCGCAGCCGGCGAAATCCTCCAGCGCCTCTTCGAGCGCACGCAGCGTATCGACGTCGAGATCGTTGGTCGGTTCGTCGAGCAGCAGTACATTGGCGCCGGACTTCAGCATCTTGGCGAGGTGCACGCGATTGCGTTCACCGCCGGACAGCGCCCCAACCTTCTTCTGCTGGTCCGCGCCCTTGAAATTAAATGCCGAGCAGTAGCCGCGCGAGTTCACTTCCTTCTTGCCGAGCAGAATCTGATCGTTGCCGCCGGAGATTTCCTCCCACACGGTCTTCTTGCCGTCGAGCGCGTCGCGCGACTGATCGACGTAACCGAGGTGCACGGTCTCGCCGACCGTGATGCCGCCCTTGTCCGGCGTCTCCTGCTTGGTGATCATACGGAAGAGTGTCGTTTTGCCGGCGCCGTTGGCGCCGATCACGCCGACGATGCCGCCAGGCGGCAGCTTGAAGGTGAGATCGTCAATCAGGAGGCGATCGCCATAGCCCTTCGACAGGCCTTCGAAGTCGACCACATTCGCGCCAAGCCGCTCAGCAACAGGGATGATGATCTGCGCAGTCTGCGTCTGCTTCTCGCTCGCCTGCTTGAGCAGTTCCTCGTAGCGCTGGTAGCGCGCCTTGGATTTGGCCTGACGTGCTTTCGGCGACGCGGCGATCCACTCCTGTTCGCGAGCGAGAGTCTTTTGGTGAGCCGCATCCTCGCGGCCTTCCTGCTCGAGACGCTTCTGCTTCTGCACCAGCCACGACGAATAGTTGCCCTCGTAAGGAATGCCTTTGCCGCGGTCGAGTTCCAGAATCCAGCTTGTGACGTTATCGAGGAAGTAGCGATCGTGGGTCACGATCAGGATCGCACCCGGATAGTTGCGCAGATGGCCTTCGAGCCACGACACGGATTCCGCGTCGAGGTGGTTGGTCGGCTCGTCAAGCAGCAAGAGCTCCGGCTGATCGAGCAAGAGACGGCACAGCGCCACGCGACGGCGCTCGCCGCCTGAGAGCTTCGTGACATCTGCATCGTCCGGCGGGCAGCGCAGTGCGTCCATCGCCTGATCGACCTTGCTGTCGAGATCCCAGAGGCCCTGCGCCTCGATCTCGTCCTGCAGCTTGGTCATCTCGTCGGCGGTTTCGTCCGAGTAATTCGTGGCGAGGTCGTTGTAGCGATCGAGAATCGCCTTCTGCTTGGCGACGCCCTCCATCACATTCTCGCGCACCGTCTTCGATGCGTCGAGCTGCGGCTCCTGTTCGAGGTAGCCGACGCGGGCGCCTTCCGCGACCCACGCCTCGCCGGCGTATTCCTTGTCGAGGCCGGCCATGATCTTGAGCAGGGTCGACTTACCGGAGCCGTTGACACCGAGCACGCCGATCTTGGCGTCCGGGTAAAAGGACAGGTGGATGTTGTCGAGTACCTTGCGGGTCGGATAGGCCTTGGTCAGGCCCTGCATGAAATAAACGAACTGGCGCGCCATCGCGGTCCTGACACTCTTTCTGGGGGTCCGATTTGCGGGATTCAGCTGGAATTTCGGCTGATGTAGCCGTGCGGTTCCGAAAGGGCAACCACCCTAACACCGCTTGTTAAGCGGGCAGCAAGCTTAACGGCCACACCTGGATTTTATCTGGATATTCAAACCACATTTTAATCAGTTCCGCCGCAACCTGAACGCAGCAGGGCACGAGGTGCGACAACTCAGTGAGTCGCTCCCAAACGGCGGATTGTTCCCAAGGAATTTTGCCAGGACCATTGCAATGGCTGCGATCAACGAGCGGATGACGACCGGCACTCTCCATATCGACAACCGCGAGAGCGGTATTTTCGCTGAGATGGTCGCCTTCTTCCGCCAGTTCATCGTTGCGGCCTTCAATCCGTACCGTCCGGAACTGCACTACATGCGCGGCCCCGGCCCGGCCTGGCGCGCGAAACACGGCCAGCCGACCCGCTAAACATCCCGGTCCTGTTCCATTCCGGCTTGCGTCGCCCCGCGGCGCGCGCGACCATGGCGATCCTTCCGCGGCTCGCCCGGGCCGCCATTCCTGATTCCAGACCGGACATAAGACCATGCGCCTGCGCTGTGCGATCCTCGACGACTATCAAAACGTGGCCCTCAAGCTCGCCGACTGGTCGAGCGTGAAGGAGAAGACCGACATCACCGTCTTCAACAAGCCGTTCGCATCGGCTGCCGAGGCCATCGCAGAACTGCAGGACTTCGAGATCATCTGCGCCATGCGCGAGCGCACGCCGTTCACGAAGGACGTACTCGGCGCGCTGCCGAAGCTGAAGCTGCTCGTCACCTCCGGCATGCGCAACGCGGCGATCGATCTGCCCGCCGCCAAGGAGCGCGGGATCGTGGTGTCGGGAACCGGCGGCGTCGGCAATCCGACTGCCGGGCTTGCGATCGGCCTGATGCTCGAACTCACCCGCCACATCGGCTACGAGAACGCCCGGATGAAGGCCGGCGAGCCGTGGCAGACGACCGTCGGCATGGACCCGGAAGGCAAAGTCTTCGGCGTGGTCGGTCTCGGCAAACTCGGATCGAAGGTCGCCGAAATCGCCAAGGCGCTCGGCATGAAGGTGCTTGCCTGGAGCACCAACCTGACGCCGGACGCGTGCGCCGCCGCCGGTGTCGAGTACGCGACAAAGGAACAGCTGTTCGCGCAGTCCGACGTCATCAGCGTCCACGTGGTCTTGAGCGCACGCTCGCGCGGACTGGTCGGGCGTGAGGACCTGCGCCGGATGAAGCCGACGAGCTACATCATCAACACCGCACGCGCGCCGATCATCGACGAGGATGCGCTGATCGAGGTGCTGCGCGAAAAAAAGATCGCCGGCGCCGGCCTCGACGTGTTCCCGATCGAGCCGCTGGCGCTCGACCACCCGTTCCGCACCCTCGACAACGTCGTCATCACGCCGCACATCGGCTATGTCACCGAGGAGACTTATCTCCGCTTCTACGGCGAAAGCGTCGAGGACGTGGTGGCCTGGCTCGACGGCAAGCCGATCCGCGTCCTTACCTAACTCACCGCTTCGCGATGTTGGCGCTGCGCTCCGGCACGCCGAACTCCTTGTGGCAGACGTCCGCAAGGACGGCGACGCCGTCCTTGATCTGCGCAACGCTCGGGCTCGCGAAACAGATGCGCAGCCGGCTCTTGGCGTGCGGGCCGTTCACCGACCATTCGACGCCGGGATTGATCGCGACGCCGGCCTTCACCGCCGCCTGATAGAGCTTCAGCGTATCGACGTTGTCCGGCAGCTTCACCCACAGGAAGATTCCTCCTTTGGGGTCCTCGAACTCGGCCGCGGTGCCGAACTGCTCGGCGAGCGCTTCCATCAGCGCCTCGCACTTCTTGCGCAGGCCCCGGTTCAACTTCGGCACGTGGTCGTAAAAATGCTTCGGGCAGAACTCGGCAAGCACCATCTGCTCGAGCGAGCCTGAGCCGGCGTCGGTCTTCATGGCGAGGATGCGCGACATCACCTCCCACGGCGCGACGATGTAGCCGACGCGCAGCGCCGGTGCGACCGACTTCGAGAACGAACCGATGTAGACGACGTTGCTGGTCTTGCTCATGGCGTAGAGCGCGGGCGGCCGCTGGCCGTCCCAGATCAGGTCCGCGTAGCAATCGTCCTCGAAGATCGGCACGCCGTATTCGTCCGACAGCTTCAAGAGCTCGCGCCGCCGCGCCTCGCTCATGATCGTCGCGGTCGGGTTCTGGACGGTCGGAATGACGTAGATGTATTTCGGCCGCACGCCGCGTGCCTTCAGGTCCGCAAGCGTCTTCGCCAGCACGTCGGTGCGCAATCCATCATGGTCGAGCGGAATGCCGATCGGCGTCACGCCGCGGCGTACCAGCCGCTTGATCGAACCTTCGTAGCAATCCTCCTCGATCAGCACGGTGTCGCCCTTCTCCGTCAGCACCGCGTTGACGAGATCGAGCCCCTGCAGCGAGCCGGAAGTGATGAGGATGTCGTCGGCGCAGCACTCCATGCCTGCATCGCGCTTGAGCTTGCCGACGAGGAAATCGCGCAGCGGCCGGTAGCCGTGCGGGCCGGTAAGCAGATTGTACGTCGCGAGATTGCGCCCCTCCCGCTTCATCACCGTGTTCGTCGCCGCGACCAGCTCGTCGAGCGGCACGAGCTCGGAATCGTTGTTGCCGCCGACAAAATGAAATTTCGAGAAACCACCCCAGCGCGCGGCGGGTGCGGGCAGATCGCGCGCGAAGATCGGGCCGTAGTCGAAGGTGGCTGCGGCGGACGCAGAACTGCTCATGAACGTTTCCTTATGTTTGTTGTTGGGGATCAGCATAGAGGGCGCGGCGAACGGTTCAACTCCGTCATTCCGGGACGCCCGAAGGGCGGACCCGGAATCCATTCAGCCGCATGCTCAGAATCTGCTGAAAGATGGATTCCGGGCTCGCTCGTTACACTCGCGCCCCGGAATGACGAGGTGGGGATGTGCATCATCACCCCTGTTGTTTGCGGCGCGGGGACGCCGGAGTGCTTCATCACGCGTCTCCACCCTCTTCTCTGCGCGAATGGGGCAAGCCCCAAGCGCGCGCATGAGGGCGCGCGGAACGCCGGACGCATCGTGCGTCCGCAGCCTCGTGCGCTGTTGAGTTAGAAGCACACGAGCAAAGTCACTACGGCCGCCGAACAATCGTCCGGCGTTCCGCACGCGATGGTGTTAACGGCCTATTTCGCGAAAAACCCCCGGCAGGCGAACCTGAGTAATCCACCGCTGTGAAGCCGGGCGACGGCTCCGGGGTAACGCGACTTCAGCCAGTCCGCGCGCACGATGCACGTCTGACATCGCACGCACGTCCACCGCATCCCGCCCCGCGCATCGTGACGATCGCGAACGCCCCTCTTCGAGAGACAGGACAATAATGAATATATTCCTATTGTTGAGAATGTCAAGATCTCACCGTTCACGGTCTTCGTGATTTTGATTAAGACCGATTTTGAGATAGCGACAGCACATGCAGCTTGAATCGACCCTCACCTGCCCCGCCTGCGGCCATCAATCACAGGAAATGATGCCGACCGACGCTTGCCAGTTTTTCTACGACTGTGGGAAGTGCGGCACTCGGCTGAAGCCGAAGCCGGGCGATTGCTGTGTCTTCTGCTCCTACGGCAGCGTGCCGTGTCCGCCGGTTCAGGAGAACGGCAAGAGCACTTGTTGCAGCTAACTGCTGTTGCTCACCAAGAGCAACGCCTTCGCATTACTGCTTGGGCATATCCATCCCCTTGTGGGGATCGTCCTCTTTCATGCCGCCCATGCCTCCCATCGAGGCCATGTTCTTGCAGCAGGGACACATCATGCTCATGCCGGCTGTCGGCTTCTTCGACATCGCAGGCTTATCGTTGAACGGATCGTCGACGGCTGTCGTGCGGCCGCACATGCCGCCCTGGCCGGAAGCTTGACCGCCTCCGCACATCGCTGCTGCGGGCGTCAGACCCACCATCAAGGCGACAAAAGCCGAAGCCAAAACTGTGCGCATGGAAGCCTCCATCATGCCGACGACAACCAGCAGAATATCAGATTTCGACGTCTGGGGTAATTCTTCGAAGAGCAAACAGCGCAGCGAGTGCGATGAGGCTCAGCGCGGACGAGATGAGAAAGATGTTCTGTCCGAACGAGTCGAGCAGAAATCCGAAGGCCAGCGGAGCCAGCGCCTGCGTCATGCGCGACGGCGCGCCCAGCAGGCCGAGACGATAGCCGTAGTTCACCGGACCGAAGATCGCGAGCGGCAGCGTGCCGCGCGCGATGGTCAGAATGCCGTTCCCTGCCCCGTGCAGCACCGCGAAGGCGCTCGCGGCGACACCTCCGCCGGCCGTCAACAGCACCGCCGCGCCGATCGGATGGGTGATACAGGCGAGCCGCGCCGACACCAGCGGATGAAAGCGGGTCATCAGGCTCGCCTCGAACACGCGAGCGGCGACTTGCGCCGGACCGATCAGCGCACCGGCGGCAATGGCCTGCACGGTGGTCGCACCCGCGGCCTCCAGCATGCGCGGCAGATGCGCGGCAATCGCGCTGGTCACGGCCCATGCACTAGCAAAGGCAATCGCCAGCAAGACCATGCTGCGATCGATCGATACGTGCACCGGAGCGGCGGCTTCTTCAGTCTGCGGCGTTTGCTTCGGCACCGACGGCAGGAAGAACAGGTTGAGCGGCAGTCCGATCACGAGATGCGCAGCCGCCCAGGCAAAGCACGTGTTGCGCCAGCCGATTGTCTCCAGCCCCCATGCGCTCAGCGGCCAGCCGACTGTGCTCGCAAATCCCGCCAGCAGCGTGATGCCGGTGATCGCGCGGCGCGCGGAACTTCCATAAATCCGGCCGAGGGTTGCGAAGGCGGCATCGTAGAGCCCCATGCCCATGCCGATGCCGAGAAGCAGCCAGGCGGCGATCAGCCATGTGAGATTGGTCGCCCACCCCAGCATCGCGAGACCGGCCGCCATCACCACGTTCGAAATGCTCAGCACCTGACGGCCGCCGACCGCGTCGATGCGGCGGCCGACGCGCGGGCCGAGCAATGCGGAGATGACCAACGCGCCGGAGAATGCAGCGAAGATCCAGTTGCTCGACACGCCGAGATCGCGGGCGATCGGATCGGCGAGGATGGCCGGAAGATAATAGCTCGACGCCCATGCGAGCGTTTGCGCCGTCCCGAGTGCCAGGACGATCCGTAATTCCGAGCCCCCCATCAGCTGGTCGTACTCCGCGGCTGTGCACCAGCACGCTGCCACATCCAGCTCGCGAACAGAACGCCGATCATCGCACCCGCGATCTGCGCAACGATGAAGGCAGGCACGCCTGACGGCGCGATGCCGGAGAACGTATCAGACAGCGCACGCGCTACCGTGACGGCAGGATTGGCGAACGACGTCGAGGCGGTGAACCAGTAGGCGGATGTGATGTAGAGGCCGACCGCATAGGGAACGCTGGCGGGTGCGTTGGCGCGGCAGCCGATGATCGTCAGCAGCAGACCGAGGGCGGCAACCGCTTCAGCGAGCCACTGCCCCGTTCCGCTGCGAATGGTGGCCGAGAGCTGCAGCATCGGCAATTCGAACATCAGGTGCGCTGCCCACGCGCCTGCAATCGCGCCAGCGATCTGCGCAACGGAGTAGAAACCGGCTGTGGCCCACGGCAGTTCGCCGCGCAGCGCAAACGCCAGCGACACGACCGGATTAAAATGCGCGCCGGACACCGGCCCGAACATCAGGATCAGCACGACCAGAATGGCGCCGGTCGCAATCGTGTTGGCGAGAAGCGCGATCGCGATGTTCCCGCCCGCGAGCTTCTGCGCCATGATGCCGGAGCCGACGACGGCGGCGAGCAGCAACGCCGAGCCGAGCCACTCGGCAGCCAGACGTCTTCCCAATGATGGCATCAGATCGGCTCAGGCGTTTTTCCCGTCGCCCCTTCCATCCGGCCGATGTCCTTCAGCTTGTTGGTCAGCGCCAAGCGATCGAGCGAACGTAGCGGCAGCGACGTGAAGATGCTGATGCGCTGGTTCATCAGCCGGTAGGCTTCCTTGAACGCGAGCGCGATCTCGGCGGGCGTGCCCGTTGCCTCGGCAGGATCGGGAATGCCCCAGTGCGCCGTCATCGGCTGACCCGGCCACACCGGACACGACTCCGCCGCCGCGCTGTCGCAAACCGTGAACACGAAATCGAACTGCGGCGCGCCAGCTTGCGCGAATTCGCTCCACGACTTCGATCGGAATGCTGAGGTGTCGTAGCCGAGGCCGTCAAGCAACCGGATTGTCTCGGGATGCACACGGCCTTTCGGCTGGCTGCCGGCGCTATACGCACGGAATTGCCCGGCGCCGATCTTGTTGAGAATGGCTTCGGCGATCACCGAGCGCGCCGAATTGCCGGTGCAGAGAAACAGGACGTTGAAGGGTGCGTGGGTCATCGGGTTACTCCGGGCAGCAGGCGGATGCGGGCGCGGGTGTGGGTGCGGCTTTCATGTCCGGCGCGCAGCAGGACGACGCCTTCTCGTGCGCGATGCGCGGATTGCCGCCGGTGCCGTCGCCGTAGGTCGTGCTCTCGCCGGAGGTGAGGAACGTCTCCCACGAGATGCCGGCGGGATCGTCGATCCACGACTTCTCGGACTTGGCGTAGCAGCAGGCGGTCTCGCCCTGCTCCACCACTGCGCCTCCCGCCTTGTGCAGGCGCGCGTAAATTTCCTGCAGCTCGCCCGCGTCCTCGACCTGAATGCCGAGATGATCGAGCCCCGGCTCGCGGCCACGCGTCGAGATCGCGAAGTTCACGCGCGGATCGTCCAGCATCCACTTCGCGTAGTCGGGCTTCGTGATCGACGGCTGTGCCGCGAACAGCGCCGAATAGAAGCCGATCGAGCGGTCGAGATCATCGACGGCGACATGGATATGCAGACGCTTCATGGGATCACTCCTGTCAGCATTCTCAAGCGGAAACTTTTGTCTTCACGCGCTTGCCGCGCGCGGGTTCGCAGACGGCGGGAGCGCAACTCTGATCGCCGCCGCAGCAGTTCTCGGTGAGATAGCCGAGCAGCGCATTCATGGTGTCGAACTGCGCCGCATAGATCATCGAGCGCCCCTCGCGCCGCACGGTGACGAGGCCAGCTTCGCGCAAGCGGTCGAAGTGAAATGTGAGTGTGTTCGGCGGCAGGCCGAGCGCGGCCGCGACCTCGCCCGCCGGCATGCCATCGGGGCCCGCCTGCACCAGCAGACGATACGTATCGAGGCGGTTGTCCTGCGCGAGCGCGGCCAGCGCGGCGATGGCCTGGGGCTTTTTCATATTTCAACGATTATCGAAATATCGAAATGCGCGCAAGGGATATTTCAATGATTATTGAAATGATCCCGTGAGGCAGTTTCGGGCCCGGCGAACCTATTACCGGCTGGCGCGACTAACAGGCATGACCCGCAAAACAACCGTGATTGCCGGCCTGAAGCCGGACCTCAGCCTGCTGTTCTACGCCGGGCCGCCGATCCTGTTCGGCTGGATCGGCACGGGTGTGTTCGTCGTCTTGCTGTGGTGGACGTACTTGGCGATCGGGGCCTTCCTGCAGGAGTATCGCCCTGATCCGTATTACGACGAAGCCAAGCGGCTGCCGATCGCGTTCGCAATCGCATTGGTCGCGTTCATCGCCTTCTACTACGCGGCCCGCTGGCTGGCGCCCGCATAAGCGCCGTAAGGACAACGCATGACCGCTATCATCATCATCGCCGTGGCTGCCATCCTTGTTCTGCAAGGCACCGGCTCGATTCCGCAAGGAAGCGTCGGCGGATCGCTGGTGATCGCGATGGCGTTCTTCCTCGGCGCATTCGTCGTCGCGATCTACGAGGCCGTGGTGCAGCGGCGCGGCGTGCTCGGCTGGATCGTCAACATCGTCGTCGCGTTTGTCGCGGTGTTCCTGACCGCCCAGATCGCCGGTATCGTCGTCATCATGCTGCTCTCACCGTTCATGACGGAGTCGTCGCTGGCGAAAACCGGTGGCGCGGTGATGTCGATCGGGCTCGCCCTGTCGATGGCCGCAACGCTCATGGGCGTGTGGTGGGCGCTGCAGCTCTTGAACCGGTGGCGCGATCGTGCGCCGGAGCAGCAACCCCAGAGCTGACGCCGCCGAGCGAGGATTATGTCTCGTCGTCGTGATGGCCCTTGGGCCCGCGGCTGAACACGCCGTAGTCGCTGGATTTGCTGCCGTCGCTCTTCAGCGCGTCCGTGGACGCAAGCCCGAGCTTCAAAATCTCGCGCACGGCGGCGGCGCGCGTCGGCATCCGGTGCTTGAAGCGGAAGTCATCCAGCGCCTCAAGCTCTTCCGGCGACAGCATAATTTGCAGTCGTTCGCCGCGCAGTTCCTTCGACATCGCCGACCCGTGAATCTCACTGAGTAAAATGAGTAAAATTACAACTCGGAACAGTCAATGTTAGTTCCCTGAAAAACTCACACGTCTCAATATGAGTTAAAAATAGCAATAATTTCATCTAGTTATTTGGATCGAGGTGTGATCTTATGGGCTCGTCAGTTCGCTGAGCGAACCTGAGTTGAGGTGCGCCATCACCAAGGACGCCACCATGATCCGGAACAAAAACGGCCAGCCATCCGCCACGCCGCAGCCGGTCGAACAGGTTGTGACGAAGGCAATGGAAACCATCGGGCCGAAGTCGAGCAAGCATTACTCGACGCCCGATGAAGTGAAGGCGTGGGCGGACAGCAAAGGCTTGCAGCCGCCGCGCTGAGGCGTGCGCGTTTAGTTCGCGCATTGTTATTTGCGCGTGATCCTCATCCGAAAACCGGTTCCCATCCCGGATCAAGTCCGGGACACGCTTTTCGGAGATCACGCGCTACAGCCACTTCTTCCACTTGAAGAAGAAGTACGGGCCGATTCCGGCCATGATCATCAGCAGCACCGCCATCGGGTAGCCGAGCTCCCAGGAGAGCTCCGGCATCGCCTTGAAGTTCATGCCGTAGATCGAGGCGATCAGCGTCGGCGGCATCAAGACCACCGCCATCACCGAGAACAGCTTGATGATGTTGTTCTGCTCGAGGTTGACCACGCCGAGCATGGCGTCGAGCGTGAAGGTGATCTTGTTGGCCAAGTATGAGGCGTGATCGGTCAGCGACTGCACGTCGCGCGACAGCGTCTTGAAGGTCGCCTTCTGCTCCTTGGTCCAGCGGCCGGTGTCGGTTTCGATCGCGACGAACGAGATCAGGCGGCCGATCGAGACCAGACTCTCGCGCACCTTCGAGGTGAGGTCGCCCTTCTTGCCGATGGTGAGCAGGATCTTGGAATAGTTGGCCGCGTGCCCGCGCGTCGCCGACGGCTGGAAGATCTCGAGCGAGACTTCGTCGACGTCGGCGCCGATGCGCTCGAGAATGTCGGCGCAGCGGTCGACGATGGCGTCGAGCAGGTCGAGCAGCAGGTTTTCGCCGTTGATGTTCTGCGGACAGCCGCGCGACAACTTTGCCGCGACGAGGTTGAACGGCTTCGGCTCGTCGTAGCGCACGGTGACGAGGCGATGATCGGCGAGAATGAAGGAGACGGGCGTCGTGCGCGGATTGCCGGTGTCGGTGGCGCACATCAACGTCGCGGTCATGTAGCGGGCACCGTTCTCGACGTAGAGGCGGCTCGAAATCTCGATTTCCTGCATGTCCTCGCGGGTCGGGATTTCGATGCCGACAAGACTCTGGACCGCTTTGTCCTCTTCCGCCGTCGGGCTCTTGAGATCGAGCCACACCGCCTCGTGCGGCAACGCTGCGAGATCGTCGGTGTCGGATCGTTTCAGGGATGTCCCGGTGGGAACGTAAACGCTGAGCATGAGACCTCCGGGACGTGTCAGACAGGCCTTGCGAGAGGCCCGATCGGGATGATTCCTGCAAGCCGCGCGGGATGGATGCCGGTGGCAACGATCCGGCGGCGGTGCCGGAGCTGAGGGTGGTGTGGTTAACGCCGGTGCACCATTATGGCGAACGGGTGTCAGACGTGTGGCAACCTGCCACAGGACGCCGCCCGTGCCGCGAGAAAAATGTGCCGCGCATCAAGTGGATTGTGGATTCTGCGGCAGAAAAGCCACAGCCCACATGCTGCGAAGCAACGCACCCATCAAAGAACTGGAAATATTGCCGTTTTCGAGGATACTTGAAGACCTGAATCGACGGTGGCAGCCACGCAAGTGGCAGCGGGGATCGCCAGAGATCGTTGAGAAGCCGGTTCTCGAACTTGGGTTTTCGGACTCGGGTTTTTGGATCGGCAGTAGTTGAACAGCGACTTTTGGAACAAAGAACAATGTCTTCTCTTGGTACCAAACTCGGTCTTCTCGCGGCCAGCTTGATGCTGGCCGGATGCATGCAGACCACGACGTTCGAAAAGGCTCCCGAGGCTTCGCTGAAGCCGCGCGACAAGGAACTTCTCGCGCAAGCGCGTTATGAGAAGGTGCCGGTCGCCGAGCCGTATCGCCGCGCGATCGTGACCTATCACCGCAAGGAAGCGCCGGGCTCGATCGTCGTCGATTCCGACAACCACTACCTCTATTACGTGCTCGAGAACGGCAAGGCGATCCGCTACGGCGTCACCGTCGGCGAAGAAGCGCTGGCGTTCTCCGGCATCGCCAAGGTCGGCAACATGCAGGAATGGCCGAAGTGGACGCCCACCAAGGACATCCACAGCCGCATCGCCGGTCTGCCGGCGCAGGTGCCGGGTGGTCCGGACAATCCGCTCGGCGCGCGCGCGCTCTACCTGTTCCAGGGCAACAAGGACACGCTGTTCCGCATTCACGGCACCAACCAGCCGGAATATATCGGCGCGTCGATCTCCTCGGGCTGCATCCGCATGACCAATGAGGACGTCATCGATCTCTACAGCCGCGCCAAGGTCGGTTCGATCGTGGTCGTGCTTGAGCCGAAGGCAGGCGACTCGCCGGTCAATCCGAAGCTTGCGCTGCAGGGCGGCGGTTCGTTCCCGAACTGAGCTTCCGACATTCCGATTTGAAAAAGCGCCGGGCGACCGGCGCTTTTTTGTTGCTCTCGTCATTCCGGGACGCCCACAAGCGCGTTTACGCGTGTCTTCGACTGCGCTGTGGCGCGGGCCCGGATACTCCCATGGCGTAGCCCGGATGAAGCGCAGCGTAATCCGGGAACTCTGCACCCGGGTTGCTCTTCGCTCCACCCGGGCTACAGATGCCCTCGCTATTCCTTCTTCCCGTCCTTCGCGACCTCCTCCTCGCGCGGCGGCGCCTCGGCCGGACGCTCGGCCGGCATCAGCGGCGCGATCTGCGGCAGCGGGTCGTAGACGCTCCACTGGCACATGCGATAGCCGGCGCGCCGTTCGGCGAGATCGAGGTGGATGTGGTCCTCGTGGTACCAGTCCGAGCCCGGCCCGAGCACGGTCGAGAAACGCGCACACACCGACGCCAGCACCTTCTCGCGCAGACCGCGATCAACGTTGCGCTCGGTGAGCGAGATCATCTGGCCGCCCGAGAGACGGAAGCCGCGCACGTCGAGCGCGTTGGCCTTGCCGTGCTCGGAGAGACGCGCGCCGGCGATGCGATTGCGGCCGCGGCAATCGAACGAGTCGAAATTGTCGAGCTCGGCGACGGTTGAACTCAGCCCCTCCGCAAGCGGCGCGAGATCCTCCCTCACCCAGTCGGCGACCGCCGCCGCCATCTTGCAGCGGAGCGTCGCCGCCGGCTTCAGCGGCACGCGCTTGCCATCCTTCAGCACCACCGCTTCGAGCCGCACCAGATCGTCGCCGCCGCAGGCGCCGGGCCCGACGATCGGCGGGATCGACGGCGCGATCGCAATCGCATCCGTCAAAGCGAGACGGCAGGCCGACGGAGGTGGCGGCGCAGGCGCGGCCGCAACCGGCGGCGCATCGGCCGACTTCGCATCGGATTTGGCATCCGGTTTCTCATCCGCGGGAGCCTCGCGCGGCGGCGCTTCCAGCGGCCGCTCCTTCGGCAGCGGCACCACCGCAAGCGGCCGCGCGAGGACAGGCACCGGTGTTGCGACGCCCACGGAAAGGGCAGCGAGAGCGGCCGTGGCATACAAAGCGGTACAAACGGACCATTTGCGCCATCCGCGCGGCGCGCTAAAACAGCCCTCAAGCCCCAAAGGGGTTCGAACAACAAAGCTGAGACGACGGGGAGGAACCATTCGATGCAAGGTTTGATGCAAAATTGGCCGTTGCTGTGTCATCGTATCATCGATCACGCAGCTTCGATCCATGGCGATCGCGAGGTGGTTACGCGCTCGGTGGAAGGGCCGATTGTCCGCACCAACTATCGCAACATTCGGGCGCGCTCGCTGAAGGTGGCGCAGAAGCTCGACCGCGAGGGCATCAAGCTCGGCGACCGGGTTGCGACGATTGCGTGGAACACGTGGCGGCATCTGGAATGCTGGTACGGCATCATGGGCATCGGCGCCATCTGCCACACCGTCAATCCGCGCCTGTTCCCGGACCAGATCGCCTGGATCATCAACCATGCCCAGGACCGGATCGTCATCACCGACCTGACGTTTGTTCCGATTCTGGAAAAGCTCGCGGCGAACCTGCCGAGCGTCGAGCGCTTCATCGTGCTGACCGACAAGGCGCACATGCCGCAGACGACACTGAAGAACGCGGTCGCTTATGAAGACTGGATCGCGGACGCCGACGGCAATTTCCAGTGGAAGGAGTTCGACGAGAACACTGCCGCCGCCATGTGCTACACCTCGGGCACGACCGGCAATCCGAAGGGCGTGCTCTACTCGCACCGCTCCAACGTGCTGCACGCGCTGATCGCCAACAACGGCGACGCGCTCGGCACCACGTCCAAAGACACCATGCTGCCGGTGGTGCCGCTGTTCCACGCCAACTCGTGGGGCATTGCCTTCTCCGCGCCGTCGATGGGCACCAAGCTCGTGATGCCGGGCGCCAAGCTCGACGGTCCGTCGGTGTGCGAACTGCTGACGACGGAGAAGGTCACCTACACGGCCGGCGTTCCGACCGTGTGGCTGATGCTGCTGCAGCACCTCGCCGCCGAGAAAAAGACACTGCCGGACCTCAAGGTTCTCATCTGCGGCGGCTCGGCGATGCCGCGCTCGATGATCAAGGCCTTCGTCGACATGGGCGTCGATGTGCGCCATGCCTGGGGCATGACCGAAATGTCGCCGCTCGGCACCGTCGGCGGCCTGCAGGGCCAGTACGCGCACCTGACCGGCGACGAACGCCTCGACGTGCTGCAGACGCAGGGCTATCCGCCGTTCGGCGTCGAGATGAAGATCACCGACGACAACGGCAAGCAGATGCCGTGGGACGCAAAGACCTTCGGCCGCCTCAAGGTGAAGGGCCCGGCGATCGCCGGCGCCTACTTCCGCCTCAATGACGGCATCCTTGACGAGGAAGGCTACTTCGACACCGGCGACGTGGCGACGCTCGACCAGCACGGCTACCTGCGCATCACCGACCGCTCGAAGGACGTGATCAAATCGGGCGGCGAGTGGATTTCGTCGATCGATCTGGAAAATCTCGCCGTTGGCCATCCGGCTGTGATGGAGGCGGCGGTGATCGGCGTGCATCACCCGAAGTGGGACGAGCGGCCGCTGCTCATCATTCACCTGAAGGAAGGTCAGAGCGCGACGCGCGACGACATCCTCAAGTTCATGGATGGCAAGATCGCCAAGTGGTGGATGCCCGACGACGTGCAGTTCGTCACCAGCATCCCGCACACGGCGACCGGCAAGATCCTGAAGACCGCGCTGCGCGAGCAGTTCAAGGATTACAAATTCCCGTCGGTCGCGGCGTAGTTGCCGTTCGACGTCATTGCGAGGAGCAAAGCGACGAAGCAATCCAGCCTCGAGAAAGAACTGGATTGCTTCGCTTCGCTCGCAATGACGGATGCTCTAAACAAACGGCCGGGCTCACGTCCGGCCGTTTTTGCTTTACAGCGCCGGCGCCGCGCCGAAGAACCCGACAATCTTCACGAGCCGCCCGTCCGGCCCGACCTCGCCAAAGTCGATCGAGGTGTCGCCATGGGTGCCGTCGGCGCGCACGAGCCGCCAAAGGAACCGCACCACGTTGTGATGGACATCGATGCCGCTCATGAACTCGAGAGAGGCGCCGGGCCGCGCCGCGTGTACCTTGGCGATGTGCGCATTGAGCGCAGCCGCGCCGGATAGCTCGACTGTCGGATCGACGTAGACCGCGCCGTCGCCCCAGCATTGCGCCAGCATCGCCTCGCGCTTGCGCGCGTCAGGCTCGTTCCACGCGTCGAGATACTGCGTGACGGTTTTCGTGATGCCAGCCTTGTCCATGTTTGATCGCTTCGTTTTTCAGGTCAGTGCGAAAACCTCGGTCGACATACCGTTCGGCGTGCGGGTACCGACACCGACGGCCAGCGTCTTGTTGAGCCAGCTGTAACGTGCAGCACCGGTTTCGAAAGACAGCGTCGTCCGGAAGTAATACTCCGACGAGGAGACGATCTCGCCCTTGCGGATGCGCTCACGCAGTTCGGGGCGCACATCGAAGAGCCCCGACGAGTTCACATAGATCAGGGCATCGTCGTCGGTGCGCACGGTCAGCCGGATGTCGAGCTGAAACGCGCCGTCGGCGCGGGTGGTTACCCAGTCCGCGCCGCGCGGCAGGATCGCGCCGTTCAGTTTGGCGCCCGCAACGGTGCCGCCCATCATATAGAGTATCCGGCGCGTGCCTTGAGGGCCGCCTTCGATCACCTGCGGCTCGTCGAACTGCGCGGCAAGCGTCATCAGATGCGCGGAAGCCAGCAGCGGCGTGCTCACGCCGCCGCCTTCTGACGCTCGCCCTTGATATAGACGCTGACGATCTTGTCTCCCGCCGGATAGAACTCGGGCGCGATCACGGTCGTCTGCGCCTGAATGCATTTCCACGACCCGTTCTCGTGGAGATACGTGTCAGTGTACATCGTCATGACGTCGGTATCCTTGCCGTCGACCCGGCGAATGAACCTGTTGGTGGCGCGCACCAGCGCCACATCGCCGGTGACGGTGATGTGCTCGTCGCGGGTTTCCCAAACCGGGATCACATCGGGATCGAACGCCGTCGCCCAGTATGCCAGGTAGTCGGCGCGGCTCTGACGCAAGCCCCGCGGCGTGATGCAGATGAAGTCCTTGTGCAGGATCGCGTCGTGCGAAGCGACGTCGCGGGTGATGAAGTTATGGATGAAGCGGGCGTTGAGCGCGCGCAGTTCGTTCATGGTGGCGGCATCGGTCATGTCACTCTCCTGATCAATCGAAAACCAGCTTGTGCACTTTCGCCTCAGTCGCGCTGTCGGCCGGATAGAAGCATTCGATCTTCATCTTCTGCAGCGTCGCGTCGGTCGGCATCGCCAGCGACGTGAAGGTGGTGAAGAACGACAGGTGCAGATCGCCCTTGCGCAGATGCATCGGCATCACCGGCGACGCCACGCGGTTCGGCCGCTTCCAGTCATCCGGCAGATCCGGATAAGCGACGATCTCGTTGAGCAGCTCGACCGCGACGCGGCCGTTCTGCGCGACCTCGCGATGCAGAATCTGGATCATCTGGCTCGCGAACTCGCTCCAGTTGACGATGAACTGGCGCAGGCCCTTCGGATGAAACACCACATGCATCGCATTGTCGGCGAGCTTCGCCGGCATGTCGTAGCCCTGACGAAAGATGCCCATGATGCGGCGCGAGGCGTCGTTGCGGATGCGCACGTCCCAGCGACCGTCGATGACGATGCCGGGATACGGTTCCTGCTGCTTGAGAATGAAATCGAACGCCTGACGCACGTGCTGCAGATCGTCGGCCGCAAGATCGCGGTCGCCGAACGGCGGCACGAAGCCGGCGGCGATATGCAGCGTGTTCTGCTCGTCGAGTGGCAGATCGAGCGCGGTGCTGAGCGTCTGCACCATCTCACGGCTCGGCTGCGCGCGGCCGGTTTCGAGAAAGCACAGATGCCGTGCCGAAATATCCGCCTCACCCGCGAGCTCAAGCTGACTCAAGCGGCGCACGCCGCGCCAGTGCTTGAGCAGGCGGCTGAACTGGCCGGCAGTTTCGGGAGCGATCTGTTGCGTTCGCATCTTCATGAAATGACATCCCGCGATCAGCGGATCAATTACGCCGGACGTAAGTGAGCCACGAACACACGCGCCGCGCTATCGCGCGCAACGAAAAAGCGCGCCCTCGCGGACGCGCTTTTTCACCTGATTGCGATTCAGCAGTTAACGTTCGTCGCTCAGCACGGTTTGCTGGACAACGTCGGCTTGCGCGCCGGTTCGCGCGCGGGTGTCGTCGCAACGCCACGCACCGCAGTGTAGAGATCTCGGAATGCACCATGAAGTGCAGCGAGGCGCTGGCCGCGGGCACGCCGTCCATAGGCGGCAATATCGATGCTGCCGTCGGCGTGGCGGAGCACGCCGTTCTCAAACCGTAAGCCTTCCAATCGGTTGCTGGTCATAGCTTGGTCTCCTGATGACCAGACTTTATTATATATCCGAAAGATGATAATACTGCCTCTATGACAATAATTCATGAATTCAGTTCACGAAGCTCTGCCTCAGGGGACATGGCTGCCTTCGTCCGGGTGGTCGAGCGCGGCAGTTTCGCCGCCGCCGCCGCCGACCTTGGCGTCACCCCCTCCGCGCTCTCCAAGCTGGTGACGCGGATCGAGGAGCGGCTGGGCGTGCGGCTTTTGACGCGCTCGACGCGCAAGCTGACCCTGACCGCCGAGGGCGATCTTTTCGCGCAGCGCAGCCGCGACATCCTCGCCTCCATCGATTCCGCGGAAGCCGAGGTCACCGCCTCGCGCACGATGCCGCGCGGCCACCTGCACATCAGCGTCGGAACGGCATTTGCCAAACGCAAGCTCGCGCCGGTACTGCCGCAGTTCGTCGCGCGCTATCCCGAGATCACGCTGCAGGTCGACCTTTCCGACCGCCAGGTCGATCTCGTCGCCGAGCAGGTCGACGTCGCGATCCGCTCCGGTGCGCTGGCGGATTCGTCGCTGGTGGCGCGCAAGATTCTGGAAGCCAAGCGCGTGATCTGCGCGAGCCCCGCTTACCTGAAGAAATACGGCGCGCCGAAGACGCCGGCCGATCTGCGCAAGCACACGTGCCTCGTCATCACCGGCTTCGCATCGCTGGCGCAATGGCCGTTCCGGACAAATGAGGGCATCAACCGGCTCACGATCGCCGGCCCGTTCATGACCGACAACGCCGACCTGCTGCTCGACATGGCGATTGCCGGGCTCGGCATCGCGCGGCTGGCGGATTTCATGATGAACGACGCCATTCGCGACGGAACGCTGGTGCCGCTCCTCACCGACGCGCATCTCGACGAGCCGTTCCCGATCCATGCGCTCACCGTCGCCGGACGCCATCGCGCCCCGCGCGTCAAAGCGTTCATCGACTTCCTGGTGGAGCATTTCGGCGACCAGCCGAAGGCGCCGGACACCAAGGGTAACAATTGACCGGCATTTGAACCGGAAAGCGGCGCTCCGCCGCTTCCCTCACGGCGCGGAAATGCGCTAGAGCATCGCCAATTCCAGACCCGCGCAGCACAATGGCCCGCAGCTTCTCAGCCGCCTACAAATCGGAACCGATCTCCGGCCTCGCCTCGTGGGCGCGGCGGCTTGCGGTGTTTTCCGCAATCGCGGCGGTCGCCTCGATCGCGATCGTGCGGTTCGGCTTCCTCGAAGTGAAGCCGGCGCTCTACACCTTCTTCGGCGCGCTGGCAGTGGCGGGACTGTCGATCCTCGTCGCCTTCGCGGGCTTCGCGGCGATCTGGCAGAACGGCTCGCGCGGCATGAGCCGCATCCTGTTCGCGCTGATGCTGGATGCGATCATTCTCGCCTACCCGGCCTACCTGTACTACCAGTACCGAAAGCTGCCGGCGATCTACGACATCACCACCGATGCCATCGATCCGCCGCGCTACGAGGCGATCGCGCGGCTGCGCGGCACCGAAGGCGCGAACCCCGCCGCCTATGCCGGCCTCTACTCGGCGGAGCGGCAGCGCATCGCCTATCCGGATGTGGAGCCGATCTCGCTCGACGTGCCCGCCGCGCAGGCCTACGACGCCGCGCTCAATGTCGTGAAGAAGCGCAAGTGGCTGATCCTCGTCGACCGCGCGCCGCAGCCGCCGCGCCGCGAAGGCAAGATCGAGGCGATCGCGCGCACGCCGATCATGGGCTTCCGCGAGGACATCGCGATCCGCGTGCTGCCGGACGGGGAAGGCTCGCGCGTCGACCTGCGCTCGTCGTCGCGCTACTTCGATCACGACCTCGGCGCCAACGCCTCGCGCATCACCAAGCTGATCGAAGAGATCAACGAGCAGGCCGACAACATCAAGCCGGCGAAGAAACAGCCGGCGCAGCCGAAGGCCTTGCCGAAGACGGTGAAGAAGTAACGGCTCACGCCATCCGGTAGGTGCCGCCGATCACCGGATCGCCATCGGTCGCGACCACGCCGCGCGCCACCAGATCTTCCAGATGCGCCAGCACGGAATAACCCGCCGCCGTCATCAGCCGCGGATCGATGCCGATATAGATCGCGCGCACCATGGTCGGGATATCCGCCTCGCCCTTTGCCAGACGATGCAGCACGGACGCCTCGCGCGCCTTGCGGTGGCGGGTGAGAAAGCGAACGTAGCGCGGGCCTTCCGGAATTTCCGGGCCGTGACCGGAGAAATAGAGCTGCTCCGGCCGCGCGGCGAGTCGATCGAGCGAGGCCATATAGTCGACCATCGAGCCGTCCGGCGGCGACACGATCGACGTCGACCAGCCCATCACATGATCGCCGACGAAGGTGATCGACTTGTCGCTCCACGCGAATGCCATGTGGTTGGCGGTGTGGCCCGGTGTCGGGATTGCTTCCAGCGCCCAGCCGTCGCCCTTGATGATCTCGCCAGCCTTCACCTTCACGTCCGGTGCGAAGTCGCGGTCGGCGCCGGACTCGGTCGAAATCTTCTCGCTCTCGTAGCGCGGGCGCGAGGAGCGATGCGGACCTTCCGCATACACGGTGGCGCCGGTCGCGGCCTTGATGCGTGCCGTGTTCGGCGAGTGATCCTTGTGGGTGTGGGTGACGATGATGTGCGTCACCGTCTCGCCCTTCACCGCGTCGAGCAGCGCCTTTGCGTGCGCCTCGTCATCCGGACCGGGATCGATGATCGCGACGTTCCCTTTGCCGACGATGTAGCTGACCGTGCCGGTGAAGGTGAATGGCGACGGGTTGTTGCAGAGAACGCGCCGCACGCCGGAGGCGGGCTCGTCGACGACGCCGGGCTTCAGCGGGAAATCGCGGTTAAAGGGAATGTCGTCGTTGTCGGACATGGAGACGCTCGTTTCGACAATCTTGTTTTTTGGGTCCTCCGTCATCCTGAGGTGCGAGCTCTTGCGAGCCTCGAAGGATGGCGGAGGCCGTATTTGGTTCGTCCTTCGAGGCCCGCGCGTCGCGCGGGCACCTCAGGACGACGAAGCGCTTACGAAAACGCCTGAATGCCGGTGATGGCGCGGCCGAGGATCAGCGCATGCACATCGTGCGTGCCC
The DNA here is from genome assembly GCA_002083525.1 of Proteobacteria bacterium SG_bin9. GTDB lineage: Bacteria > Pseudomonadota > Alphaproteobacteria > Rhizobiales > Xanthobacteraceae > SG-bin9. The sequence continues at coordinate 25,430 of LWDM01000069.1, forward strand.
TCGTAGGTGTTCACCGTCTCCAGATTCTGCGCGTGACGCATGACCTGAAATTCGCTGGAGATGCCGTTGCCGCCGTGCATGTCGCGAGCGACGCGGGCGATGTCGAGCGCCTTGCCGCAGTTGTTGCGCTTGACGATCGAGATCATCTCCGGCGCCATCTTGCCGGCATCCATCAGACGGCCGACCTGCAGCGAGCCCTGCAGGCCGAGCGCGATTTCGGTCTGCATGTCGGCGAGCTTCTTTTGCACGAGCTGGGTCGCGGCGAGCGGACGTCCGAACTGCTTGCGATCGAGCGTATACTGGCGCGCGCGGTGGAAGCAGTCTTCCGCAGCGCCCATCGCACCCCACGAGATGCCGTAGCGGGCGCGGTTGAGGCAGCCAAATGGACCCTTCAGGCCCGAGACATTCGGCAGCAACGCGCTCTCCGGCACGATCACGTCTTCCATGACGATTTCGCCGGTGATCGACGCACGCAACGACAGCTTGCCCTGGATCTTCGGCGCCGAGAGGCCCTTCATGCCCTTCTCGAGCACGAAGCCGCGAATCTGGTTGTCGTGCGCGGACGACTTCGCCCATACCACAAACACGTCGGCGATCGGCGCGTTCGAAATCCACATCTTCGAGCCGTTGATGCGGTAGCCGTCCGACACCTTGTCCGCCTTGGTCTTCATGCCGCCCGGATCGGAGCCGGCATCCGGCTCGGTGAGGCCGAAGCAGCCGACCCACTCGCCGGTGGCGAGCTTCGGCAGGAATTTCTTGCGCTGGCTTTCGTCGCCGTAAGCGTAGATCGGATACATCACGAGCGAGGACTGCACGCTGTTCATCGAGCGGTAGCCGCTATCGACGCGCTCGATCTCGCGCGCAACGAGACCGTAGGACACGTAGCCGGCATTGGCGCAGCCGTATTCCTCAGGGAACGTCACGCCGATCAGGCCGAGCTCGCCCATCTCGCGGAAGATTTCGCGATCGGTCCTCTCTTCGAGGTAGGCTTGGGTGACGCGCGGCGCGAGCTTCTCCTGCGCGTAAGCGCGCGCGGTGTCGCGGATCATGCGCTCGTCTTCGGTGAGCTGGTCCTCGAGCAGGAAAGCATCGTCCCACTGGAATGCGGCCTGTGCCGGTTTATCCTTGGTCTGGGCGCGCGCGCTCATGGGTAATTCCTCTTTGCTTCTATACTGTCAGCATTGTACGGCGATGAAGCCTCGTTGCCTAGGTGGGTAGGCCATCCTTCGAGGCTCGCCGCAAGTGCGGCTCGCACCTCAGGATGACGGAGACATTTTAGGCTACGCCGTCACCCTGAGGTGCCGGAGCGAAGCGAAGGCCTCGAAGGGCGACGGCGAAAGAACAATCAATCAGCCTTCGAACGTCTGGTTCGAGACGATTTCGATACCGAAGCCGGAGAGGCCTTTGTAATCGTGCGTCGATGACGTGAGATGACGGATCGAGCACACGCCAAGGTCGCGCAAAATCTGCGCACCGACGCCGACTTCGCGCCACTGCTTGTTGCGGTCCGCCTCCGCCGTATGCTGCTCGCCGAGCGGCGCCGCAGGCACGCCGGCCGCACCGTCGCGGAGGTATACCAGCACGCCGCCGCCTTCCTTCTTGAAGCGTTCGAGCGCGGCCAGCACCTTCTTCGGTCCGTTGAACAGATCGGTGACGATGTTCGGCTTGTGAAAGCGCGCCAGCACGTTCTTGCCGTCGCCAATGCTGCCGTAGACCAGCGCAAGGTGCGAGATCGGATCGAACGGCGAACGGTAGGCGTAGCCTTGCAGCGGACCGATGGGGCTATCGACGGTGAAGGTGGAGACGCGCTCGATCAGCTTTTCGCGCGCCTGCCGGTAAGCGATCATGTCGGCGATGGTGACGTGCTTGAGCTTGTGCTTCTCCGCGAACTTTACCACCTGCTCGCCCTTCATCACGGTGCCGTCGTCGTTCATCAGCTCGCTGATGACACCGACCGGCGCGAGGCCGGAGAGCTTGCAGAGATCGACCGCGGCTTCGGTGTGGCCGGAGCGCAGAAGCACGCCGCCGTCGCGCGCGATCAGCGGGAAGATATGGCCCGGGCGGGTGAAGTCGGCCGCGCCGACGTTCGGATTGGCGAGTGCGCGGCAGCAGGAGGCGCGCTCTTCCGCCGAGATGCCGGTGCCGCCGTCGGGCTTGTAGTCAATCGAGACGGTGAACGCGGTCGTGTGCGCGGAATCGTTGTGCGAGACCATTGGATCGAGCCGCAGCCGCCGCGCATCCTCCGCCGTGATCGGCGCGCAGACGATGCCGGAGGTGTGGCGGATGATGAAGGCCATCTTCTCCGGCGTGCAGAACGACGCCGCGACGATGAGATCGCCCTCGCCTTCGCGATCGTCATCGTCGGTGACGACGACCATCTCGCCGGCGGCAAAGGCCTTCAGGATCTCGGGGATAGGATGAGGCATGACATACTCGCTCGAATTCCAGTGGAACTCGTATGGCGGAGTATGTGGGTGCGTGCAACAACGTTACAACATGGGTCATCCCTCAGTATGACTGCACATGCTGTGTAGCGCCCTGAAAAACGGACCAAAAACCGCAGAGCGAAACGAGCAGGTCGCCGTTCGAAGGCGGATCAGGCCCGGCCGAGCTCTTTCTTCACGGCGGTGGCTGAATTGCCGACCTTGGCGATGAGCTGTTCGAGCATCTTGCGGTCGACGGCGAGGTGTTTGGTCCATGCCTTCACGTGGAACTCATCCTTCATGTTGATGAGACGGCGGTCGACGAACCTGGCTTTGAACATGGCACCCTCGCATTGCTGCCACGCCAACGCGAACAGGCGTTAACCGTTCCGGGCCCGCGCAGATTTTGTCAGGGCGCGGTGGAACCATTCGCGGTCTGTGCTTCGCGCGCTTTTACCAGCGCGTGCAAGGTCAGGTTCATGGGCGTCGGGATGCAGAGCTTGGAGCCTTCCCGCACGACATAGCCGTTGAGGTAGTCGATCTCGGTCGGCTTCCCGCGCGCGAGATCCTGCGCCGTCGACGACTTCTGATGCGGCATCGTTTTCGGGATCGACAGCACGATCTCCTCGATGTTGGCGGGAACGCTGACGCCGAGCGCCCTCGCCACCATGCAACATTCGGCGATCACGCCCTTGACGACAACGTCCATTCCCTCGACCTGCATCAGCGGGCGATACGACAGGTCCGACAGCGCCGAGAGCGGATTGACCACGCAGTTCGTGATCAGCTTCGTCCACAGCACGTCGCGCACACGATCCGACACCGTGGTCGGGATGGCGCTCGCCTTGAGCAATTCGACGATCTTCGGCGTCACGGGCGAGTTCTCGATGGCAAGCTCGCCGCGCCCGTTGTGCTTGACGTGTCCGGGCCCGGCCATTTCGGTTGCGACGTAAACGGCGGAGGCGATCACCGTCTGCGGCACGACGGTGCGCAACCGCTCGGCGTTGTCGACGCCGTTCTGCAGGCAGAGGATCGCGGCATCGGGCGTGAGATGCGGGAGGATTTCGGCACCCGCCTTCTCGGTGTCGGCCGACTTGACGCTGAAGAGGATCAAGTCCGCGCCGGCGACGCCGGACGGCTCGGTGGTCGCACTGAGGGGAATGTGTCCGTGGAACGCTTTGCTCTCGAACAGGAGGCCGTTTGCGCGCACCGCATCGACATGCTGCGCACGGCCGATCAGCGTCACATCGTGGCCGGCTTTAGCAAGCAAGCCACCGAAGTAGCAGCCGATCGCTCCCGCTCCCATCACCGCGATACGCATGCAGGCCTCTCCTCACAACGGATTCGTCAGGCCAATTGCTGAAACAGCAACGGGCCACCGGGAAGATCGCCAAATGATTGGGAAAACTGGTCGGAGTGGCAGGATTTGAACCTGCGACCCCTGCGTCCCGAACGCAGTGCTCTACCGGACTGAGCCACACTCCGACGTGACGCGGCTTATAACCTCGGCTTTCCGGCACCGCAAGGCGCGGATTCAGCCGATAAATCATCTATTTCACAGCCCGGGAAAGGTTTTCGGCCCCTTTCGCCCGGCGGCGGCCTTTGTGCTAGTGGTCCGATTCTAACATTCGCAAACCGGTTCAGGCTGGCTCCTTAGCGAATGTTAGAATCGAAGGACCACTAGCCTGCTTAAATTGCTAGTGGAGCTTGGATTTGACATTCGCTCCCTGAAGCCGCGGCCGGGTGAAAAGCGAATGTCAAATCCACTCCACTAGCCAACGGCCCATCTGCAGCCCCATCGAGCCGACCGCCCATGAGCGAGCGAGGAACCACCGCCAGCAGCCTCCCCGGCGCGTCCGAACCGGACGCCGGACCGCTGGCGCTCGCCCCGCACCCGCTGCGCGCGACGATTCTCGGCGAACTGCACGCCCGCCCGTTCACGGCGATCGCGACGCCGAGCCGGATTTTGCATTTCGCTTTCGATACCGGCGGCGGCCGGGCGCAGGCGGACCGCGCGAACCTCGCCGCGCTCTGCGAGAGCCGCGGCCTTGCCGCCCCGCTTGCGAGCGAGAAGCATCACCGCATCGCCTTCGGCAGCACCATCCTGCGCTGGGAGCAGCATTCCGAATTCACGACCTACACCTGGGAAATGCCGGCGGCCGATCCGCGCACGCCGTTTCATCCGGATGCAACCTCGCTCGCCTCGGTGATGCGGCTGGTGCCGCAGCCGGGGCCGCTGCTGGTCGCGATCGATCTCAACTTGCTCGCGGATGACCGCGAGAGCCTCGTGCTCGAACGGCTGTTCAATCGCCCGAGCCTCGCCGCCGCGCAGAACTCCGACGGCCTCGCGCTCTATGCCACCGACTTCCAGCCGGACCCGGCCGGCTTCGTGCGCATCCTCGTCGCCGACCGCGGCCTCGGCGCCGAGCGCGCCGGCGCGCTGGTGCAGCGGCTGATCGAGATCGAGACCTATCGCACGCTGGCGCTGCTCGGCCTGCCGGAGGCGCAGCGGATCGCGCCGTCGATCGGACGGATCGAGCGGCGGCTTGCGGAAGTGACCGAAGCGACGCGCGGCGGCGGCGACCTCGCCGCCAACCGCACCTTGCTCGACGAGCTGACCGCGCTTGCGGCTGAAGTCGAGGCGGGAGCTGCGACCACCGGTTTCCGTTTCGGCGCAACGCGCGCCTATGACGACATCGTGCAGCAGCGCCTGCAGACCATCGGCGAGAACAAGGCCGGCGGGCTGCCGACGTGGTCGTCGTTCCTGGCGCGGCGCATGAAACCGGCGATGCAGACGTGTGCCGCGACCGAGGCGCGGCAGGCGAACCTGTCGCAGAAGCTCGCGCGCGCCGCGAACCTGCTGCGCACACGCGTCGACGTCGAACTCGAAAACCAGAACCAGCAACTGCTGCAATCGATGAACAAGCGCACGCGGCTGCAGCTGCGTTTGCAGACGACGGTCGAAGGGCTGTCGGTCGCGGCGATCACCTACTACGTCGTCGGCCTGTTCAGCTACGTGGTGAAGGCCCTGCACGACTCCGGCAAGATGCACGTCGAACCGAGCATCGTCACCGCCGCCTTCGTGCCGGTCGCCGCATTCGCGATCTGGGCGATGGTCCGGCGCATCCGCCACAAGCACATCGCCGGCGAAGACGCGGACTGAGATGAGCACGCTCGTCACCACCATGCTTCGTGCCGACACGGCCGCCGCGACAACCGCGGCACGTTGCCTTGCCGACGGCGGCCTCGTCGCGTTTCCGACGGAAACCGTCTACGGCCTCGGCGCCGATGCGACCAATGCGGACGCGGTGGCACGGCTCTATGCCGCGAAGGGACGCCCCTCGTTCAATCCGCTGATCGCGCATGTCGACAGCGTCGAGGCCGCGCGCGCGATCGCGGTGTTCGACGAGAAGAGTCTGAAGCTCGCGACGGCGTTCTGGCCGGGGCCGCTGACCTTGGTGCTGCGCAAGAGCGCGGCGTGCAAAGTTTCCGATCTCGCGACTGCGGGTCTCGACACGATTGCCGTGCGCGTGCCGGTGCATCCGGTGGCGCGGGATCTGCTGCGCGCGTTCGGCAAGCCCGTGGTCGCGCCGTCCGCGAACATCTCCGGCCATGTCTCGCCGACGACGGCGCAGCATGTGGACAGCGACCTCAACGGCCGCATCGATCTGATCGTCGACGGCGGCCCCGTCGATGTCGGTGTCGAGTCGACCATCGTCTCCTGCCTCGGCGAGCCGATGCTGCTGCGGCCCGGCGGGTTGCCGCGCACCGAGATCGAGGCCGCGCTCGGCGAAAGCTTGCGCATCGGCGCGGAGGAGTTCGACGCATCGTCGGAAAGCCCGCTCGCGCCGGGCATGCTGGCCTCGCACTACGCGCCGCGCACGCGGCTGCGGCTGAACGCGGACAGCATCGCGCCCGGCGAAGCGCTGCTTGCGTTCGGCAACAAACTGCCGGCGGGTGCGGATCGCGCGCATGCGGTCCTCAACCTGTCCGCGCGCGGCGACCTGATCGAGGCGGCAGCGAACCTGTTCGGCCATCTGCGTGCGCTCGATGCGATGGGCGCCAACGGCATCGCTGCCATGCCGGTGCCGTCAGACGGACTTGGCGAAGCCATCAACGACCGCTTGCGTCGCGCCGCCGTCCCGGCCACATAGGGGCGACACAAAAACAACGAGCGACGCATGACCATCGCCTCCCCGCCGCCGAAACCCGTCTCGCTCGCGCCCGACGCTCTCGCGCGTTTCGCGGCGATCGTCGGCGACAAGTATGCGGTGACGGCACGCGACGACATCGCGCCGTATCTGACCGAAGAGCGCAACCTCTATCAGGGCCACTCGCCGCTGGTGCTGCGTCCGGCTTCGCCGGCGGAGGTTGCTGCGATCTGCAAGCTCGCGAGCGACCTGCGCATCGCCATCGTGCCGCAGGGCGGAAATACCGGCCTCGTCGGCGGACAGACGCCGCATCACGGCGAGGTCGTCGTCTCGCTGCGCCGGCTCGACAAAATCCGTGAGATCGACACCGCGTCAAACACCATGACCTGCGAGGCCGGCGTCGTGCTCGCGAGCGCGCAGCAGGCGGCGGACAATGTGGATCGGCTGTTTCCACTGTCGCTCGGCGCGGAAGGAAGCTGCACCATCGGCGGCAACCTCTCGACCAATGCCGGCGGCAACAGCGCGCTCGCCTACGGCGTCGCGCGCGAGATGGCACTCGGGCTCGAGGTCGTGCTCGCCGACGGGCGCATCATCAACAATCTGTCGAAGCTGAAGAAGGACAACACCGGCTACGACCTGCGCAACATCTTCATCGGCGCGGAAGGCACGCTCGGCATCATCACCGCCGCGGTGCTGAAGCTGTTTCCGAAGCCGCGCACGGTCGAAACCGCGTTCGTCGGCATCTCGTCGCCCGCAGACGCGCTGAAACTGCTGACGATCTCGCAGGGCATGGCGTCGAGCAATCTGACGAGCTTCGAGCTGATCGCCGACATCTGCATCGACTTCTGCGTGCGGCACGGGCCGAGCATCCGCGATCCGATGCCCGGCAAGCATCCCTGGTACGTGCTGATGGAGATTTCCTCGCCGCGTCAGGATGCGCGCGAGACCATCGAGGCCATTCTGGAAAAGGCGTTCGAGGACGCGGTGATCCGCGATGCGGTGATCGCCGCCAATCTCGATCAGCGGAAAGCCTTCTGGAAACTGCGCGAGGTGATCTCGCCGGTGCAGAAGGAAGAAGGCGGTTCGATCAAGCACGACGTCTCGGTGCCGATCGCCAACGTCCCGCAGTTCATCGCGGAGGCGAACGCGGCGGTGGTCAAGCTGATCGACGGCGCGCGCCCCTTCCCGTTCGGCCATCTCGGCGACGGCAACATCCACTACAACGTCAGCCAGCCCGTCGGCGGCGACAAGAAGGCGTTCCTCGACCGCTGGCACGACGTGCATGAAGTCGTGCACGCGATCGTCGCCAAGCTCGGCGGCTCGATCTCGGCCGAACACGGCATCGGCGTGATGAAGCGCGAGGAGCTGCCGCACTTCAAGGACGCAACCGCCATTGCCGTGATGAAATCGCTGAAGGCAACGCTCGATCCGCACAACATCCTCAATCCCGGCAAGGTGATCTGAGTGGCGGCGCTTGCGATCGCGCCGGTCGCCGACGGCGATATCGCCGCGCTGATCGCGCTCTGGACAGCCTGCGATCTGGTGCGGCCGTGGAACGATCCCTCGTCGGATATCGAGCTGGCGCGGCAGTACATGAACTCGGAGATTCTCGTCGGCAGGATCGAGGGCGACATCGTCGCCTCGGTTCAGGTCGGCCACGACGGCCATCGCGGCTGGCTCTATTACCTCGCGGTTTCTCCTGCGCATCAGAAAAGCAGTCACGGCCGAACGATGGTTGCCGCCGCCGAGGACTGGTTGCGCGACCGCGGCATTCCGAAGGTGCAGCTGATGGTGCGCGCGGAGAACACGAAGGCCTGCGCCTTCTACGATGCACTCGGCTACACGACCGCGGAACGCATCACCTATGCACGCTGGCTCGACGGCCGCGACCCGACACCGTAAGGCCCGACTCCATAAGGTTTGACATGAGCATCAAGGATCGTCTTCGCGTGAAAAACGTCCGGCTGCTGTCGGACAACTGGTACACGCTGAAGACCACCGAGTTCGAATGGCAGCACTCGAACGGCACGTGGCAGACGCAACACCGCGAGACTTACGACCGCGGCAACGGCGCGACGCTGCTGCCCTACAATCTCAAGCAGGGCACCGTCATCCTGACTAAGCAGTTCCGCTACCCGGCCTTCGTCAACGAGCACGACGACATGCTGATCGAGGCGGCCGCCGGATTGCTCGACGATGAAAGCCCGGAGGCACGCATCCGCGCCGAGGTCGAGGAAGAGACCGGCTATCGCCTCACGCACGTGCAGAAGATTTTCGAGGCATTCTCAAGCCCCGGATCGGTGACCGAGCGGCTGCACTACTTCGTCGCCGAATACGAGCCGCACATGCGCGTCAGCGACGGCGGCGGGCTCGCGGACGAAGGCGAGGACATCGAGGTGATGGAAGTGCCGATCACCGAGGCGCTCGCCATGATCGCCGACGGCCGTATCATCGACGCGAAGACGATCATTCTGTTGCAATACGCGGCGCTGCATCTGTTCAAGCGCCAGAAAAGCTAAACGGCTTTGGCCGCCGCGCGTGCGGAAGCCAGAATGTCGCGACGCGTCTTTTCATCCTTCACCGCCCGCGCCATTCCAGCGGCGCCCGAAAGGATCGACAGCAGGGCCCACGCCCGCTCGCTGGCACGGCTCCCGCCGAATCCGCCGGCAACTTCGTCGAGCAGGAGCCGCAGCTCATCCTGATAAGCCACTCGTGTGGCATCGTCGGCGCGCGCCACATCCGGAGTGAAGCTCGGCAGCGCGCACGCTTCGGCAAGACTGACCAGCATTCGCTCGCCGAAATAGTAGTCGACAAATGGATCGCGCCAGCCGCGGCCGTGACTTTCGCGAAACGCCGCGACACCGCCCCTCAGGAACTTTATTCCATCGACGACGGCCAGCCTGAATGCGTCGGCCTTGGAGCCGAAATGCGCGTAGAAGGCGCCGGAGGTCAGGCCCGCTTCGCGCGCCAACCCATCGACGCCGATGCCGCCAAATCCCCCGGTTCGAAAGCCCCGGCCGGCGGCCTGCAACAGCCGCTCGCGGGCATCGCCGCTTTCGCTCTTTTTCGATCGCGCCATGGCTCATCACCGATTCGTTATAACGATCGTTATTTCATTCTTGACGTAATAACGATCGTTATGTTTTATATAACGATCGTTATCAGAGACGCCAGTCGCCATGGCGGAGACGGCGTCGCCACCGGAGAGAGACCATTCCATGCCTATTCAAGTCATCGTGCCGGAAGGCATCCTCACCACCGACGCCGAAGCTGAAGTGTTCGGTAAGCTCACGGATCTGCTGCTGCGGCTGCACGGTCTCACCGGCAATGCGTTCATGACGCCGAACATCATCGGCGATGTCGCCGTCGTTCCCAAGGGACGCACCTTCTCCGGCGGACGCCGCGCCGACATCGCTGTCGTCGAACTCAAAGTGCCGTCCTTTGTGCTGCCAACGCAGGAACTCAAGAACGCGTGGGTTAGCGAGGTGACCACCATCATCGAGCAGGCGGCGCAGGGCCGTATCCGCCGCGAGCATATCTTTGCGAATGTGGTTCACGCGATCGACGGGACCTGGGGCATCGGCGGCACCGCGTACGACAATGGAGCGCTCGGCGCGGCCATCAGCGCGAAAGCAGCCTGAGATGCCGTTGGTTCGCATCTCACACGTCGCGGGAAAACCGCCCGGCTTCGGTTCCGATCTTTCTCATGGCGTTCACAGCGCCATGATGGAGACCTTTAACGTGCCGCCGGACGATTATTTTCAGATCGTTACCGAACATGCTGCAAACCAAGGCTTGGTTGGTCCGAAATCGTTTCTCGGCATCGACCATTCGCCTGAGCTCGTGATGGTACAGATCACCTGCGCCGAGGGCCGCATGACCGAACAGAAAAAGGCGCTCTATGCCAAGGTCGCCGACAACCTTGCAGCCTCAGGTGTTCGCAGAGAGGATGTGATCATCAATCTCGTCGAGACGAAGCGCGAAAACTGGTCGTTCGGGAACGGCATCGCACCATTCGCCTGACATCAGATGGGCAAACGATCAGAACAACGATCCTTGCCCATCGTCGGGCCGCGCAGGTTTGGCGCGCGGGCGTGGCGCTTTCACCTCGGGCGCCGGCGGCGCGGCCGCCTGCTCCGCCGTCAGTGGCGCCATCAGGCCCGGATGATCGTTGGCGACGCGGTTCACGTCGGTCGAGATCGCGTGCCAGCCGAACTGCCCTTCCGATGGCGGCAACAGCAACGCGAGCGCGTCGGCGAGATTGTCGGGGTGCTCGCTGCGGCAGTCGAGCCACTGTTCGAAGTAGTCGTCGGCAATCGTCACCGGCGCGCGCAGATGCAGCGGCGCGAGGTCGTGGCTGGCTGCGGTGGTGATAATGGCAACGGTATCCAGCTCCTCCCCGTTCGGCCCAGCCCAGGTCTCGGCCAGCGCGGCGAAGGCGATCGGCCGGCCGTCGCTTGGGTAGATGAAGAACGGTTGCTTGCGCGTGCCCTGATCCTGCCATTCGTACCAGCCGTCCGCGGGAATGAGGCAACGGCGGCGGCGCACGGCGTTCTTGAAAGCTGGCTTCTCGAGCAGCGAGTCCGAGCGCGCATTGATCAGCAGCGTGAACTTGCGCGGGTCCTTCACCCACGAGGGCAACAGACCCCAACGCATCAGCCGGAAGTGCCGTTCGCCGTTGTCGCGGATGACCACCGGCACCGGCTGGGTCGGGGCGACGTTATGCTGCTTCGGGAAATTCGGCCGTTCGGCATACCGGAACAGTTGCCGGAGCGCCTCAGGGGAGGATGTGATGACGAAACGTCCGCACATTCATCTGCTCAAACAGAGGGTTGTTGAGTCCGTATTAACCGTGACCGCTAACACTGCGACGAATGAGCTCACCTTCGGCCACAGCCAGCAATTCCATGACCAGACCCGGCGGGGGCATCACCCCCGAGCGGGCGGCTGAGCTCGCGGCCGCCAACATCAATCCCCGCACCGGCCTCGCCACCGATTATCTGAATCATTTCAACGAAGCTATCATGCTGCTCGAGATGATTCCGGACATGCCGGAATGTGCAGAGGATTTTCTGAGCTGGAAGCCCCTATCCTACGCCGAGCACTTCATCGCCTCGAACTTCAAGGCCCGGGACCTTGCCATCGCGGCCTACAACGAGGCCCATCCGGCGATTCGCGGCGAATTCGACGTGATCGCAGCCAACATGACCTCGATCCTGACCGCGGTCGGCGACGCCATGCGGAACGCCCGCCATGACGAGACCCGGGCCCAGCTGGCCGACCAGGCGACCGTCTGGGTGAAGCCGCTGGTCGCGATGGCCGGCGGCGTCATCAACGGCGTCAATGGCGCCGACGTCGACCAGATCATGAGCGCCTGACGCCGTGACCGACCCTGTAGCGCCTGTCTGGCCCCGGCTGGCGGTCAGCGCCGCCATCTTCAAGGACAACCGGTTTTTGCTGGTCCAGCGCGCCCGCGCGCCCGCTCTCGGCATCTGGACCCTCCCCGGCGGCCGGGTCGAATTCGGGGAAGGCCTGCACCAGGCCCTGACCCGGGAGGTGCAGGAAGAGACCGGCCTTTCCATCGCGATCATCGGCCTCGCCGGCTTCCGGGAGGCCCTGCCGAACCCCACGCGCCATCAGCCGGGCCACTTCGTCATCCTGCCGTTCGCGGCCCGCTGGACCTCCGGCGCGGTTAACCTGAACGAGGAGCTCGGCGACTTCCGCTGGATCACGCCCGGCGAGCTCGGCGGCTTCAAGACCACCGAGGGGTTGGCCGAGGTGGTCGATAACGCCGCCCGGCTCGCGGGCGTCTGAGACCTCCGCGCCTTGCTTCCTCCACAGGCGGCAGGCATATGACCGGCATCCGGAACCTCCATGCGCAAAGCCCTCGCCACAGCCCTTGTCGTCCTCAGCCTTGCCGTGCCCGCGCGCGCGCAGGAAGGGGCTGCGCCGTTCGACGCGGATCTGCAGCGGCTCGCGGAAATCCTCGGCACCCTGCACTACCTGCGCGGCATCTGCGGCGCCAATGAAGGCCAGAAGTGGCGGAACGAAATGCAGGCGCTTGTCGACGCGGAGACGCCCGCGGGCGAGCGCCGCTCGCGCATGATCGCCGGCTTCAACCGCGGTTATAACGGCTTCCAGCAGACCTACCGGACCTGCACGCCGGCCGCGACGGTGGCGATCAAGCGCTTCCTCGACGAGGGTTCGCGCATCTCCCGCGACCTCACCGCGCGCTACGCTAACTGAGGCCCTCCACAGGCCTTTCGCGGTTACCATGGATTTTCGGAAATCCCGGAACGAGGCGATTAACCTTTCCTAAAGAACTGCCTCGCCGCGCCCGATGGGCGTGCTAAGGCTTGGTCATTGGAGGACGGCGCGCCACGTTGGTTGCGCCGGTGAGACTGCCGGGAATTTCATGAGCCATCCGTCGCACTTCGCCCGCAACCTTCTGGCCGATCAGGAACAGAAGCAGGCCGCGCTGAACTATCTGCACGAAGCCTGGGCCGAGGCGCTTCACGATGGCGTCGATGGCGACTGCCTTGCGCAGGCCAGCATGTTCACGGCGTTCGCTGAACTCGTCGGCACCTATGGCGAGGAAGCTGTCGCCAAGCTAACCGAGGGATTGCCGGCGCGCATTCGCAACGGCGAATTTTCAGTGATGCTCGCGAAGCAGTAACGCTTCGCTTCCCTACGCCTTCAGCGTTTCGAGAAAGCGCACCGGCTCGCCGGTGGACGGCGTCGTAATCTCGCCCTGCCACATCACGCGCTGGCCGCGCACGAACGTGCCGACCGGCCAGCCCTTCACCTTCACGCCGTCATAGGGCGTCCAGCCTGCACGCGAGGCGATCCACTTGTTGGTGATCGTTTCCTCGCGCTTGAGATCGACGATGGTGAAATCCGCGTCGTAGCCGGCGGCGATGCGGCCCTTCATGGCCATGTTGAACAGCCGCGCCGGACCCGCGCTGGTGAGATCGACAAAGCGCGCGAGCGACAGGCGCCCTGCATTGACGTGATCGAGCATGATCGGCACCAGCGTCTGCACGCCGGTCATGCCCGACGGCGACGCCGGATAGACCTTCGCCTTCTCTTCAGCCGTGTGCGGCGCGTGATCCGAGCCGAGCACGTCGATGATGCCCTGATGGATGCCGTACCAGATCATGTCGCGGTGGCTCGCATCGCGCACCGGCGGGTTCATCTGCGCGCGCGTGCCGAGCCGCTCGTAGCATTCGGGCGCAGCGAGCGTGAGGTGATGCGGCGTCGCCTCGGCGGACGCGACGTCCTTGTGATCGCGCAGGTACGCAATCTCTTCCTTGGTCGAAATGTGCAGCACGTGAATGCGCGCGCCGGTCTCGCGCGCGATCGTCACCAGCCGCTCGGTCGCTTTCAGCGCCGCGACGGGATCGCGCCACACCGGGTGCGAGCGCGGATCGCCCTCGATGCGCAGCGGCTTGCGCTCGTTGAGGCGGTACTCATCCTCGGCGTGGAACGCGGCGCGGCGGCGGATCACTTTGAGAATGTCGCGCAGGCCGCCGTCGTCCTCCACCAGCAGGCTGCCGGTCGAGGAGCCCATGAACACCTTGACGCCGGAACAGCCGGGCGCGCGCTCGAGCTCCGGCAGATCGCGGTAGTTCTCGCGCGTGCCGCCGATGAAGAACGCGAAGTCGCAGTGCATGCGATGATGGGCGCGCTTCACCTTGTCGGTGAAGGTTTCCGCGGTGATGGTCAGCGGATCGGTGTTCGGCATCTCGAACACGGCGGTGACGCCCCCGAGCACCGCACCGCGCGATCCGGTTTCGAGGTCTTCCTTGTGCGTCAGTCCCGGCTCGCGGAAGTGCACCTGCGTGTCCATGACGCCGGGCAGGATGTGCAGCCCCTTGCAGTCGATGGTCTCGCCCGCGCTCGCCGAACCGAGGCTGCCGATCGCAACGATGCGGCCGCTGGAAATAGCGACATCGCGCTGGCCCTCGCCGTCCTGATTGACGACGGTGCCGCCGCGGAGAATCACATCATAGGTCTGGCTCATATGTCCTCAACAAACGGGCTTCAACAAACGTCGCGCATCTTTGAACAACTCTGATGCAGCGGGACTTGTGGCGGCGCGGCAAGCGCCCTACGTTCGATGGGCCGCATGTTGCAAGCACGCCGCGACAATTCAAGGCATTTCGAGCGGTTTCCGCAGCAAGAAAATCTCCCGGGCAACCGCAACGAGAAACAATCATGAAAGCAGCGTTTCTTTCCACTCGCGGGGTGATCAAGGTCAGCGGCGAGGATGCGCGCCACCTGCTCAACGGGCTGGTGACCAGCGACGTTTCCGAGATTCAGCCGGGAACCGCACGCTTCGCGGCGCTGCTGACGCCGCAGGGCAAGATCATCGTCGACTTCCTCATCACCGCGGTGCCCGAAGGCCTCGGCGGCGGCCTGCTGCTCGATTGCCCGAAGGCCCTGGCGCCGACGCTTGCGACCAAGCTCGGCTTCTACAAGCTGCGCGCCAAGGTCACAATCGAGGACCTCAGCGATACGCTCGGCGTACTGGCGCTGTGGGACGGCACACCGGAGGCCACGCCCGATCTCGCATTCGCCGACCCGCGCGCGGACAAAATCGGCTGGCGCGTGCTGATCCCGCAGGACGTGGCGGAGACCACCGCCAAGCTCGCCGGCGCAGTGCTGACGGATTCTGACGCGTACGAGGCGCATCGTATCGCCTGCGGGGTGCCGCGCGGCGGCCTCGACTTCATGTACAGCGACGCGTTTCCGCACGAGACCAACATGGACCGCCTGAACGGCATCGATTTCGACAAGGGCTGCTACGTCGGCCAGGAAGTGGTGTCGCGCATGCAGCACCGCGGCACGGCACGCACGCGTACGGTGCGACTGATCCTCGACGGCCCGCGGCCCGAACAGGGCATCGGCGTCGAGGCCGGAGGCAAGTCCGTCGGCACGATGGGATCGTCGGCGAACGGCATGGGGCTGGCGCTGGTCCGCATCGACCGCGTCGCCGAGGCACTCGATGCCGGCGGTTCGCTCACAGCCGGCGGCATTGCTGTGCGTATCGCCTCGCCGGACGACATCAAGATTGCCGACAAGCACGTCTCGGCCTAATTGTTTTGAGATGTCCAAACCGATCAAACACGCCGATGGAAAACTCCGCTGCACCTGGCCGGGCGAAGATCCGTTTTACATCGCCTATCACGACGACGAATGGGGCGTGCCGGAATACGACGACCGCGCGCTGTTCGAGAAGCTGATCCTCGACGGCTTTCAGGCCGGGCTCTCGTGGATCACGATTCTGCGCAAGCGCGACAACTTCCGCAAAGCCTTCGACAACTTCGAACCGGCGATCATCGCGAAATACAACGCGAAGAAGGTCGAAGCGCTGATGAACGATGCCGGCATCGTTCGCAACCGCGCCAAGATCGAGGGCACGATCGCGAGCGCGAAGGCGTATCTCGAGATCATGGAGGAAGGCCCGGGCTTCTCGAAACTCTTGTGGAGTCACGTCGGCGGCAAGCCGAAAGTGAATGCGTGGAAGACGACGAAGAGCGTGCCGACCTCGACGCCGATTTCGGTCGCGATTTCGAAGGATCTCTCCGCGCGCGGTTTCAAGTTCGTCGGCCCGACCATCGTCTACGCCTTCATGCAGGCGACCGGCATGATCAACGACCACCTCGCCGACTGCCATTGCCACGCCACCTGCGGCAAGCGGAAGCCGCCGCGCTATGCCAAACTGAAATGAGCGCGAAGAAACCGGCCACTGCATCGCGCGCCTGGCAGCGCATGCTATCGGGGCGTCGGCTCGATCTGCTCGATCCCTCCCCGCTCGACATCGAGATCGAGGACATCGCGCATGGCCTCGCCCGCGTCGCGCGCTGGAACGGCCAGACGCACGGATCGCACATCTTTTCGGTGGCGCAGCACACGCTGCTTGTCGAAGCGGTGATGCGCGAAGCCAACCCCCGCATCGACACGCGCACGCGCCTTGCCGCGCTGCTGCACGATGCCCCGGAGTACGTGGTCGGCGACATGATCTCGCCGTTCAAGGCGGTGATCGGCGGCTCATACAAGCAAGTCGAGAAGCGGCTGCTCGGCGCGATCCATGTCCGCTTCGGATTGCCCGCAATCACGCCCGCCGAGATCGAGAAGCAGATCAAGGCCGCCGACATGGGCGCAGCCTATCTCGAAGCGACGCGGCTCGCGGGCTTCAGCGAAGCCGAGGCGCGCCGCCTGTTCGGCGGCGATCCAAAACTACCGCCTGCGATCGAGCGGGATTATTTGACGCCGTGGTCGGCCGGCAAGGCCGAAAAGCGGCTGCTGACACGATTTCGCCTGCTGTACCAGGGATAAGTTGCATCAGCCGCCGGCATCGGCGGGCTTCCGTGGCAATGCTCCGCGCCGTATAAGGAACCCATGATCCACGTCTGCTCGCTCGCCGCCCTGCACGATACCGTTCACGCCACCGGCGCACGCCATGTGCTGACGGTGATGGGCAACATCTCCAAGGTGATGCGGCCGCCGTCGATCCTCGAAGCCAATCATCTGATGATTTCGATGGACGACATCACCGAACCGGCGGATGGCTTCGTTGCGCCGTCGGGCGAGCATGTCGAGCGCGTGCTCGATTTCGTGCGCCGCTGGGATCGCGCGGCGCCCATGGTCGTGCACTGCTACGCCGGCATCAGCCGCTCGACCGCCAGCGCATTCGCGGCCGCCTGCGCGCTCAACCCGCACCGCGACGAGATGTCGATCGCGCGCCAGATCCGGCAGGCCTCGCCAAGTGCGTATCCGAACCGGCTGATCGTCGCGCACGCCGACAAGGCGCTCGGCCGCAAGGGCCGGATGCTGCATGCGCTCGATGCCATCGGCCCCGGCGACCTTTCGATCGAAGGCCGCCCCTTCCGCGTTGACCTGGAATAAGGCGCTGGATCGGGCCTGGCGACAAAGCGCCGCCTGCAGAATTTCACCTCCGTTCTCTTGAACTTTTCTGGGCCTCGCGGACACTGACGGGCGTGCGGAGGCCGCGTCAGCGGTCGTTCGCGCTTGCGTGCGATGCCCCGGGCCGCCAGGTCCGGACAATGGCGGGGTATATTTCATGGAATTTCTGGCGCTGCTGATCGCCCTCATCGCCATCTTCTGGGCCCGCAAGGCCTCCTTCAAGGCGAACGAGGTCGCCGCGAAACTCGCAGCACTTGAAGCCTCGTTAGCCGGCGCAGCGGTCACTCGGCCGGCTCAGCCCGCACCGCGCGAGCCCTCGCCCGAAATCCCGGTCGCACCACCGATTGCTCCGACGGCCGATAGCCCGCGTGCATCAGAGCCATTCAACGTCGATGACGCGATCAAGGAAGCCGCTGCTTCCGCATCGCGAAACGCAGCCGCCGCGGCGGCCGCGCCAGCACAGGCGGCTGCTCCGGAACCTCCGAAGCCAGGCCTCGAAGAGCGGCTCGGCACACGCTGGGTGGTCTGGGTCGGCGGACTGACACTCGCGCTCGGCGGATTGTTCCTTGTCCGCTACTCCATCGAACAAGGTCTGATCGGGCCCGGCGTGCGCGTGCTGCTCGCATCGCTGTTCGCTGCCGGCCTGCTCATCGCCGGCGAATGGACGCGCCGCAAGGAGACAGCGACCGCCACCGGCCCGCTGCCGATCGCCAACATTCCGGCGATCCTCACGGCGGCCGGCACGGTCGTCGCTTTCGGCACCGTCTACGCGAGCTACGCGCTCTACGATTTCCTCGCGCCTGCCTCGGCCTTCATCCTGCTCGGCATCGTTGCGATGTGCACGCTGGCCGCGGCGCTGCTGCACGGGCCCGCGCTCGCCGGCCTCGGCATTGCGGCTGCGTTCGTGACGCCGGTTCTGGTCTCGTCCCAGAAACCCGATTTCTGGGCGCTCTACATCTATCTCGCCATCGTCACCGCCGCCGCGTTCGCGCTGGCGCGTGCGCGGCTGTGGCCATGGCTCGCGATCACCACCGTGGTGTTCGCGCTGCTGTGGACGCTGCCCTGTCTGGAATGCGGCCCGTCGATGGTCGCACCGCATCTCTTCCATGTGATCGCCGGATTCATCCTCGCGGCGCTGCTGGTGGTGTGCGGCTTCATGTTCGGGCCGCCCGCAGATGACGGCAAGGTCGAACCCGTCTCCTCGACGTCGCTGGGCGCGTACCTGTTCGGCGCACTGCTGATAGTGCTCGCAAGCGTGCACGCGGATGCGGCGATGATCGCCTTCGCGCTCCTCATCGGTGCGACGCTGTTCGTCGCCTGGCGCGCAGAAGCCGCAACCGGCGCGGTCGCAACCGCCGCCATCTTCACCGCCGTCGTTTTCATCGAGTGGGCGGTGCGCGCCAATCCGCAGTATCTCGTGGTGCCCGCGGGTTCGCTGCCCGGTGTCGCGCCGGGCGCGACCGACGGCTCGGTGATGCTGCATCTCGTCACCGCAGCCGGCTTCGGCCTCGCCTTCGGTGTGGCGGGCTTCCTCGCGCAGGGCCGCTCAGCCAGCGCGAAAATCCCGGTTGTGTGGGCCGCAACGGCCGTGTTCGTCCCGCTGGCGCTGCTGGTCGCGCTCTACGCCCGCATCGCGCATCTCGATCGCTCGATCCCGTTCGCACTGATCGCGATCGCGGTTGCCGGCGCATTCGCGCTCGCGACCGAGTGGCTGACCAAGCGCGAGCCGCGCCCCGGTCAAGCGATTGCGACTGCACTCTTCGCCACCGGCTCGCTGTCGGCGCTGGCGCTCGGACTGACGTTTGCGCTGGAAAAAGGCTGGCTCACCATCGCGCTCGCATTGATGTCGCTCGCGACCGCGTGGATTTCGATGCAGCGGCCAATTCCTTTCCTGCGCTGGCTCGCCGCGATCCTTGCCGCCATCGTCACGCTGCGCATCGGTTACGATCCGCGCATCGCCGGCAGCAACGTCGGCACCACGCCGATCTTCAACTGGCTCCTGTGGGGCTACGGCGTGCCGGCGCTGTCGTTCTGGGCCGGCGCCTGGTTCCTGAAGAAGCGCGGCGACGATGCGCCGCTGCGCATGGTCGAAGCCGCCGCGATCCTGTTCACGGCGCTGCTCGCCTTCACCGAAATCCGCCACTACGCCAACGGCGGCAACATCTATCGCGTCAACCTGACGCTGGTGGAAGCCGCGCTGCAAGTCTGCGTCGGGCTTGCCATGGCGATCGGTCTCGAACGCTTGCGCGTGCGCAGTCAGAGCATCGTGCACAACATCGCCGCGGTGATCCTGACCGTGCTCTCGCTGGTCTGGGCCGTGGTCGGACTCTTCATTCTCGAGAATCCCGTGCTTTGGTACGTCGAGATCAGCCGCCTGATCTTCAACGAGCTGATGCTGGCCTACGCGATCCCGGCGGTGCTGGCGCTGCTGTTGTCCTACGCCGTCATGGGACAGCGCAGCCCGACCTACGCCAACACGATCGCGAGCTTCGCGCTGATGTTCGCGCTCGCCTTCGTGTCGTTCGAGGTGCGCCGCTTCTTCCACGGCTCCAACCTCACCACCGGCGGCACCAGCGATGCCGAGCAGTACGCTTACTCAATTGCGTGGCTCGCGTTCGGCGTGGCGTTACTCATCGTCGGCCTGTTCTTCAATTCGCAGCGCGCGCGGCTTGCCTCGGCGATCATCATCGCGCTGACGGTCTTGAAGGTGTTCGTGATCGACATGTCGAACCTGACAGGCATCTACCGCGCCCTGTCGTTCATGGGGCTCGGCATCGTGCTGATCGCCATCGGCTGGTTCTACCAGCGTATCCTGTTCAAGCAGCGCGCGGCGAGCACGCCGACGCCGTCGGCAGGTTAGTCAGCGATGTGGGAGTGCTCGTCATTGCGAGGAGCAAAGCGACGAAGCAATCCATGTCGCTGGATTGCTTCGCTCCGCTCGCAATGACTATCGAGAATTAGTCGGTCGACTTGCGCAACTCGGGCAGCGGCTCGGCGCGAACCGATCCGGTCGGCGCCGCCTCGACGCGCGAGACGCCTTCGGTCTTCGGCGCATCCGAACGCGGCGCTTCGGCGCGCGCGAGGCGCGCACGCAGCGAGCGCGGCTTCTCGGAGCGCGTGGCGAGAATCTGGTTGCCGTGCTTGCGGAAGTCGCAATACGCGAAGCCCATGCCCGACACCGAGCCGCGGAACGACACCTGATCGGTCTTGTCGACATTGAAGCAGGGCTCGAACGGAATGCCCTTGATCGAGGCGCACACCGCGTTCGGCTTGACCTGAATGGTGTTCACCGGCAGGCGGGCGTAACGCACCGGACCCTGACCCGAGAACTGGATCGATCCGGCGACCGATCCGTCGTGATGAATGCGGCCGGCACCCTTGCTGCCGTCGAAGCAGGTGAAGGCGAACATCTTACCGGCGATGAATTGGCGCGCCTGCTCCGGATTGAGCGTCTCGGCGGCTGCCGGAACCGTGAAAGCCAATGCGGCGACCGCTCCGATCACGCTTCGCATCGTCATGCTGAACTCCAACTGCACTGCGCCGGTGGACTCGCGCAAGAAAACTGCGCCTTAACCCGGTGCTTACCATACCAACCAAGGCAACATTGGAGCACGATGGTTGGTAAAGTCTGAACGTGGTTAGGGAATTTTCACCACGATGCGGCCGCGCACCTGTCCGGCGAGAATTTTCGGGCCCGTCGCGATGACATCGGCTAGGGCAATTTCTTGAGTAATTTCAGAGAGTTTCGATGCGTCGAGCTCCTTGGCGAGCCGCGCCCATGCTTCTTTTCGCCGCTCGATCGGGCACATCACCGAGTCGATGCCCAAAAGGCACACCCCGCGCAAAATAAACGGCGCCACCGATGACGGCAGGTCCATACCTGCGGCGAGGCCGCAGGCGGCAATAGCGCCGCCGTACTGGGTCATGGAGAGCAGATTGGCGAGCGTCGTGGAACCGACGCTGTCGACGCCACCGGCCCAGCGCTCCTTCGCCAGCGGCTTGGCAGGCGCGGACAGTTCGTTGCGGTCGATGATCTCAGACGCCCCTAGCTTCTTCAGATAATCCGCTTCCGCCGCACGGCCGGTCGAGGCAATGACGTGGAAGCCGAGCCGCGACAGCAGCGCCACCGCCACCGAGCCGACGCCGCCTGCGGCGCCGGTGACGATAACGGGACCGCTCTTCGGCGTCAGGCCATGGTTCTGCAGGGCGATCACCGACAGCATCGCGGTGTAACCCGCGGTGCCGATGGCCATGGCGTCGCGCGCGGCCATGCCGTCCGGCAGCTTCACCAGCCAGTCGCCCTTGACGCGCGCCTTCTCCGCGTACGCGCCGAGATGGGTCTCGCCCATGCCCCAGCCGTTGGCGATGACCTTGTCGCCCGCCTTCCAGGCCGGATGCGACGACTGCTCGACGGTGCCTGCGAAATCGATGCCGGCGATCATCGGGAAACGGCGCACCACCGGCGCCTTGCCGGTGACCGCAAGACCATCCTTGTAGTTGAGGGTCGACCACTCGACGCGGACGGTGACGTCGCCGTCCATCAGTTCGCTCTCGTCGAACTGCGTCAGGGCGACGGTGGTCCCCTTCTCCGCTTTCTCAATGCGAATGGCCTTGAACGTTCCCACGGCAAATCCTCCGGCTCTTGTTCTAGCCGGAGGTTGTTTCCCAGATTGGGTGAATGATCAAGCCGGTTGCGGGACCGCCCGTTCGACCGGCTTCTCGACGATCGGCAGGTTGATCAGCGCCGACATCACGCCGAAGAAGATCGACAGGATCCAGACCGGCGTATACGAGCCCGCGTACTCGAACACGAGGCCGCCGAGCAGCACACCGAGGAAGCCGCCGACCTGATGGCTGAAGAAGGCGAAGCCGTAGAGCATCGCCATCCAGCGCGCGCCGAACATCAGCGACACCAGCGCCGACGTCGGCGGCACAGTCGACAGCCAGGTCAGGCCAGTGACGACGGCGAAGATGAGCGCGTTGGTGAGATTCATCGGCAGCAGCAACAAGCCGACGGTCGACACCGCACGCGTGAAGTAGATCGCCGACAACAGATAGCGCTTGGGCATGCGGCTCTGCAGATAGCCCGCGCCGAGCGAGCCGACGATGTTGAACAGACCGATGGTCGCGAGCACCCAGCCACCCGATTGGGTCGACATGCCGCGATCGACCAAATACGCGGGCAGATGCACGGTGATGAAGGCAAGCTGGAAGCCGCAGGTGAAGAACCCGAGCACCAGCAGCACATACGAGCGATGGCCGAACGCCTCCGCCAGCGCCTGCCGTAACGACTGCGCCGGCATGGCCGCGCTCTGCGCAGCGTCGGCCGGCGGCGTGCGCAGCGCAAACGCCAACGGCACCACCAGCAGCGTCAGGATTGCGAAGACGGTCAGCGCCGTCTGCCAGCCGAAATTGTCGATCAGCGCCACGCCGAACGGCGCGAACAGGAACTGGCCGAACGAACCGGCGCCGGTGCCCGCGCCGAGTGCGATGCCGCGCCATTCTTCAGGCACGAGCTTGGTGAAGGCCGCGAGCACGAGATTGAACGAACAGCCGGAGAGACCGAAGCCGATCAGCACGCCGGCGGAGAGATCGAGCACCAGCGGCGACGAGGCGTAACACATCAGCACCAGGCCGGCGGCGTAGAGGATTGCGCCGACGCACAACACGCGCACGCTGCCGAACTTGTCGGCGACCGCGCCGGCGAACGGCTGACCGAGGCCCCACAAGAGATTCTGGATCGCGACGGCGAGCGCGAACACGTCGCGGCCCCACAGGAACTCCTTGCTCATCGGCTGCATGAAGAAGCCGAACGAGGAACGCGGCCCGAAGGTCAGCATGCCGATCAGGCTGCCGCAGATGATGATGATCAGCGGCGAGCGCCAGCTCACCGAAGCGGAGGTCGTCGAAGGCGCAACAGACATGCAAGCAAAATCCGGCAGGCGGCTCACGGCCGCGATGTGTTGCCGGAAGTTAATGCGTTCGCATGAATTCCCCAAGCACGAAGACGCTCACGAAGCGATGAGCATTGCAGCGATGCAAGAAGCGCTGGTTACAGCACTGTGCCTTAGGCAACCCGGAGTCCGGAAACTATTTTAAGGGCTCTCGCCGTTCGCCCGCGTGCCGACCGGCAAGGCGCCAGTAGACCGCACCCGCAACCCATCCACATACGACGTACGTCCAGGGAATAGGAAAGATCGAGAACACCCGGGTGGAGGGCTGGAAATGAACTGCCCATCTGAAAACAGCAAATGCAATGATCGAAATGAGAGAGGCAGCGGCAAGATAAATCAGAATCGACCGCAAGCGAAAGCACTCGGCCATCACGATGAACGGGATCGCGGGAACCGCGCCCAGCAGCAACACTCCGACCAGGATATACAATCCAAAATAACCCAGGGCGGCCATCGCGGCGGCGGAGACAGGGATCGCCATATCTGCAGAAAGCGCGGGCGCCGTCATGACGTTTACAGCCATAACGGCGAGCAAACACAGCGAAGCCGCGAGACAAGAGGCAAACAACGCCTTCACGATCGACCACACGCGAACCATCACCGAAGTCACCCGCTACCCTGCACTCAGATGCTGAAGCTCGTCATGACACCGGCTTCGCAGCGATGCACTACCGAAGATTCGGGATAGCTTATTCCTTGTCGGTTGCGAGCTGCTTGGTCACTTCCGCAGTCTGGGCCGCCGTGCCCCAGATCGGCGCGTCGCTGCCGTCGCCCCACTGCCGCGGACGATAGAACAGGTGCGCGCCAGTGCGGTTCAGCTTCTTCATGGTGCGCGCCCAGTACGGCCGCACATAGTAGGCGTGATAATGGGTCGACTTGCCAACCTCGGGCAGCCAGATGCGGCCGTCGAGGGTTTCCCTGGCAATGCGCACGGCGCGTTCCCACTGCTCCGGCTCGGTCACCACATCGCGGATGCCGTCGCAGGCGAAGGTGAACTGGCAGGCGAGATGGCGGTGGGCGTTCTGATAAACCACGCCGCACACCGTCTCCGGATAGTAGCCGGAGAACGCACGGTTCACGACCACCTGGGCGACCGCGATCTGGCCGCGCACCGGCTCGCCGCGCGCCTCGAAGTAGATGGCGTTGGCGAGGCACTTCTCCTGCTTGGCGCGGACCTTCGGGTCTTTCAAGCCGAGCCGCTCGGCCGGCGTCTGGCCAAGACCTGTAACCTCACCCTTGGCGGCGACGCTGACGCCTTCCTTCTCGACCTTCACATCCGGCTTCACCGGCAACGCCGTGACCTTCATGTCGGGATCGCGCGCGCCCGGCAGAACCACGATCGGCTCTTCACCCGGCTGCCAACGCTCCATGGCTTCGCCGGCGACGCCGAGCGAGCTGTGGCCGAAATAGAGATGCGCGGTCTGCACCGTGAAACTGTCGCGCAAACGCTTCGGCTGTGCCGGCGCCTGCTCCGCGCCCGGCTGGTCTTCCAGCGACATCGACACGTCGTACTGCGGCAGCGGCGGCGCCTTCAGCGCCTCGACGAGCTCCGCATGCAGCGGCGCGGCGGTCTCGGCTTCAGCGGTCTTGGCTCCGCGAACGTTCGCGTTCGAGGTGGCGGGATCTTCGGCCGGTTTGGTGGCCTGGTTCCCTGCCGGCGCTTCGGGAGCGTCCTGCGAGAACAGCGGCAGGCGGTCGCCCTTCAGCGAGCGGTCAACGACGGGAAAATCCGAGGGCTGCAGGCGGCGCGTCTGGCCGAGCGGATGGCGCGACACCGATCCGGTGATATCGGAACTCGAGGTATCGAGGCTCGCCATGCGGTAGGTCACGGTCTGCGGCAGAGCCGAACCGATCGGACGCGGGAAGCTGAAGGTTGCGACTTGAATCTTGGAGGCGGAGGACGCGACGTGCTTCTGCAAACGCTCGGCAACGCCGGGCTGGCGCGCAAGCAGCGCACCGATATCCTGATGACCAACTTCGTTGGGGATCACTGCGAAGATGCAGAGACCAAAGCCGAAGGGCACAAGACGCGTACCCTTCGGCCGGTTACGCAACACAGACATCGATAACTCACGCACTCACGCAACGCTTACGCTAGTCACTCACTCACGCACGCACTCATCTTCCAGGGGCCGTTAAGTACGACTGTTACAAAACGACCGTTTTTGGTGATATCGAATTAAAGTTGCGCGGGAGTTAATCGGCGATGCACGCACAACACACGCAAGCAATCGCGCGTGTTTCCGCTGGTACTTCGCGAGTATTGGTGAACCGCGCGTGCATCGAAGTGGTAAATATCCGGTCAACGGCGCGGTCGTGCGACGCACCACAGTGTTGACGAGATACCTCTCATTCGCGGCAATTGTCTCGCGATGAAACAGATGGTTCCATCGCGTGTGACTTTCGCGAAACGGCAAAAATAAATCGCCGCCGTGACCAACGGCGGCGACTGTTGCTTCTCAGCGACCGAGGTCGGGCATTTATTTACGCCCGGCGCATCACGCCTGGCTTGCGGCGACCTTGCCGAGTGCGGCCTGTGCCGCAGCAAGACGCGCGATCGGCACGCGATACGGCGAGCACGACACGTAATCGAGGCCGATCTCATGGCAGAACGTCACCGATGCGGGATCACCGCCGTGTTCGCCGCAGATGCCGACCTTGATGTCACGGCGCACCTTGCGGCCGCGTGTCACACCGGTCTTCACCAGTTCACCGACACCCTCGCGATCGATCGAGATGAACGGATCGACCTCAAGAATGCCGCGCGTGACGTAAGTGCCGAGGAAGCTCGCGGCGTCGTCGCGGCTGATGCCGTAAGTGGTCTGCGTCAGGTCGTTGGTGCCGAACGAGAAGAACTCGGCGCTTTCGGCGATCTCGCCGGCGAGCAGGCACGCACGCGGCAATTCGATCATGGTGCCGACCTGATAGGTAACCTTGTTGCCGCCGTTGTCCTTGGCGACCGAGATTGCGGTCGCGTCGATGCGTGCACGGATCAGATCGAACTCGGCGCGGGTCGCGATCAGCGGCACCATCACCTCGAGCCCCGGCGCCTTGCCGGTGCGCTTCTGCGCGACAACCGCGGCTTCGAACATCGCCCGCGCCTGCATCTCGGCGATCTCCGGATAGGCGATCGCCAGACGGCAGCCGCGGAAGCCGAGCATCGGGTTGAACTCGGCGAGTTCACGCACGCGGTCCGCAATGCGACGCGGATCGGTGTTCATGGCACGCGCCACTTCCTCGATCTCCGACTGCGTGTGCGGCAGGAATTCGTGCAGCGGCGGATCGAGCAGACGGATCGTGACCGGCAGGCCCTTCATGATCTCGAACAGATCGACGAAGTCGGCGCGCTGCATCGGCAGCAACTTCGCCAGCGCCGCGCGGCGCGACTGCTCGTCTTCTGACAGGATCATCTCGCGCACCGTGCGGATGCGCGTCTCCTCGAAGAACATGTGTTCGGTGCGGCACAGCCCGACGCCTTCGGTGCCGAACTTGATGGCGGTGCGTGCATCTTCCGGCGTATCCGCGTTCGCACGGACACCGAGCTTGCGCACCTGATCGGCCCAGCCCATCAGCGTGCCGAACTCGCCGG
>LWDM01000070.1:0-69827 GCA_002083525.1 Proteobacteria bacterium SG_bin9
GACGTAGGCGCGGCCGTCGAAGCGCGGGCGGCCGATGCCGGTGAAGCCGCGGTCGCTCAGGCGCCAGGCGACCGCGCGCGGGGGCAGGATCTCGTCCTCGAAGACGTACTGGGCCTGAGCCGAGAGAGCCGATCCGGCCAGCAGGGCGCACGCGGCCGCGGCCGCGCGCAGGCCTGCTCCGAGCCGGCGACGGGTGGAACGACGGCCTGTACCGCTTCGCGGACTCGTCTGCATGCGCGTCTCGATCTGTCTCACGCTCTGCCGGGCCGGCGGGTCGCTTCGACCGGCACGGCCCCGGACCGTTGGATCGGGTCCGGGGCCCGTACGCGCAGGGTCGTTGCCCCGCATGCCGCTTGTGCTCGGCAAGGTTTCGTTAACCAGCAGATTCGGGCGAGAATGCGGGGCGCGCGATCCGGCCACGCGCCAGCCTCTGCCGGGCCGCTGCGATCCGGCGCGCAGTTGGGCAGGCCCGCGCCTGCGGCAAGGGGGCGTGCGTGACAAAGCGCACCCCTCTTGCTGGAACGATTGGAATCTGTCAGTTTGCGGTTTTAGGACAGTACGGCTGTCCCATTTGTCGGCGGGCGCCCCCGGTGCCCATGTCTTGGGCAGAGGTGTCGGTCACGTGCGCGTCGCGACGTCGAAACACATCCGCAAGCCGATCGCCGCTCCGGCGATTCGGGCCCACGCCGGCTGAAGACGGGCTGGTGGCGAGCCCGCGGGTCGGCGGGCGCTTCCCCAGGGAAGAACCGGTCTAACCCGACGAGACGGATTGACAGGCCCGGCATCGATTGATGTTCGGGCATGAAACATGCTGGCCTCCGGGCGGATCGCCTGGACAGTCGGATCGAACGGGATGGAAGATCAGGGCATGGCAGCTTTCGGCGAGACGAACACGGCTCCGGCGCCGCGCGGCGGTCCGGCTCCGCTCATCGTGCGCGATCCGGCCCTGCCGAAAGCCCAGGGCGCCTACGACCCCGCGCACGAGCGCGACGCCTGCGGCGTCGGCTTCGTCGCCGACATGCGGGACCGCCGCACGCATTCCATCGTCGAGCAGGGTCTTAACATCCTGGAGAACCTCGACCACCGCGGGGCGGTCGGCGCCGACCCGAAGATGGGCGACGGCTGCGGCATCCTCACCCAGATCCCGCACGCCTTCTTCGCGGAGGAGTGCTCGCGCCTCGGCTTCGAGCTGCCCCCAGCCGGGCAGTACGCCGTCGGCCAGCTCTTCCTGCCGAAGGAGGAAGAGGCCCGCCGCATCGTCGAGGAGCTGGTCACGCAGGCGCTCGCCGACGAGGGCCTGCCGCTGCTCGGCTGGCGCGACGTGCCTGTCGATCCGTCCGATCTCGGCAAGGCCGTGCTGGAGACCGAGCCGGCGCACCGGCAGGTTTTCATCGGCCGCCCGGCGACGGTCGCCGACGAGGATGCCTTCGAGCGCCGCGTCTACGTTGCCCGCAAGGTGATCTCTAACAAGGTCTATAAGGCCGGCGACCCGCGCCTGATGGCGTTCTATCCCGTGTCGGTGTCGAGCCGCACCATCGTCTACAAGGGCATGGTGCTGGTGACGCAGCTCGGCGGCTACTTCCTCGACCTGAAGGACGAGCGCTACGTCTCGGCGCTGGCCCTGGTGCACCAGCGCTTCGCCACCAACACTTTCCCGACCTGGCGCCTGTCGCACCCCTACCGGATGGTCGCGCATAACGGCGAGATCAACACGCTGCGCGGCAACGTGAACTGGATGGCGGCGCGCCAGGCCAGCGTCGATTCGGAGCTGTTCGGCAACGACATCTCGAAGCTTTGGCCGATCTCCTACGAGGGCCAGTCCGACACCGCCTGCTTCGACAACGCGCTCGAGTTCCTGGTGCAGGGCGGCTACCCGCTCGCCCACGCCATGATGATGCTGATCCCGGAGGCCTGGGCCGGCAACCCGCTGATGAGCGAGGAGCGGCGTGCCTTCTACGAGTACCACGCCGCCCTGATGGAGCCGTGGGACGGGCCGGCCGCCGTCTGCTTCACGGACGGCCGCCAGATCGGCGCGACGCTCGACCGCAACGGCCTGCGCCCTGCCCGCTACATCGTCACGGATGACGGGCTGGTGGTGCTCGCCTCCGAGATGGGCACCCTGCCGATCCCGGACGAGAAGATCGTCGAGTCCTGGCGCCTGCAGCCGGGCCGGATGCTGCTGATCGACCTCCAGAAGGGCCGCATCGTCTCCGACGAGGAGATCAAGGGCGAACTCGCCGCAGCCCACCCCTACGGTGACTGGGTGAAGAACACCCAGATCGTGCTGGAGGAGTTGCGCCCGGTGCAGCCCCGCGAGTCGCGCTCGGACGTCAGCCTGCTCGATCGCCAGCAGGCCTTCGGCTACACCCAGGAGGACCTGAAGCTCCTGATGCAGCCCATGGCCGTGACCGGCCAGGAGGCGGTGGGCTCTATGGGCTCGGACACGCCGCTGCCCGCCCTCTCCGACAAGCCGAAGCCGCTCTACAGCTACTTCAAGCAAAATTTCGCACAGGTCACCAACCCGCCGATCGACCCGATCCGCGAGGAGGCCGTGATGAGCCTCGTCTCGTTCATCGGTCCGCGCCCGAACATCCTCGACATGGAGGGCGCCTCGCGCCGCAAGCGGCTCGAGGTGCGCCAGCCGATCCTGACGAACGGCGACCTCGAGAAGATCCGCTCGATCTCGCATTTCGAGGACCGCTTCGACACCAAGACCCTCGACATCACCTACCCGGCCGAGACGGGTGCGGCCGCGATGGAGGGCGCGCTCGACCGGCTCTGCGACCGGGCCGAGGTCGCGGTGCGCGGCGGCTACAACATCATCATCCTGTCCGACCACGCGGTCGGGCCGGACCGGATCCCGATCCCGGCGCTGCTGGCTACCGCGGCGGTGCACAACTACCTGATCCGGAAGGGGCTTCGCACCTCGGTCGGCCTCGTGGTCGAGTCGGGCGAGCCGCGCGAGGTGCACCACTTCGCGTGTCTGGCCGGCTACGGCGCCGAGGCGATCAACCCCTACCTCGCCTTCGAGACGCTGCTGGCGATGAAGGACGAGTACCCGCCGGACCTCGTCGATGACGAGATCATCTACCGCTACATCAAGTCGATCGATAAGGGCCTGCTGAAGGTGATGTCCAAGATGGGCATCTCCACCTATCAGTCCTATTGCGGCGCGCAGATCTTCGACGCAATCGGCTTGAACTCGTCCTTCGTCGAGCGGGACTTCTTCGGCACCGCGACGATGATCGAGGGCGTCGGCATGGCCGAGGTCGCGGAGGAGACGGCACGCCGTCACCGCGACGCCTTCGGGGACGCGCCGATCTACCGGCACGCCCTCGATGTGGGCGGCGAGTATGCCTATCGGCTCCGCGGCGAGACCCACACCTGGACGCCAGACACCGTCGCGACGCTCCAGCACGCCGTCCGCCTCGGCCTGCCCGAGCGCTACCGCGAGTTCGCCCGCCTCGTGAACGAGGAGGAAACGCACCTCAAGACGCTCCGCGGCCTGTTCAAGATCAAGTCGGCGGCCGAGCTCGGCCGCGATCCGGTCTCGATCGACGCGGTGGAGCCCGCGGCCGAGATCGTCAAGCGCTTCGCCACGGGCGCGATGTCCTACGGCTCGATCTCGAAGGAGGCGCACGAGACGCTCGCCATCGCGCTGAACTCCTTCGGCGGCCGTTCGAACTCGGGCGAGGGCGGCGAGGAGGTCGAGCGCTTCAAGCCCCTGCCGGACGGGCGCTCGCGCCGCTCGGCGATCAAGCAGGTGGCCTCGGGCCGCTTCGGCGTCACGACCGAGTACCTCGTCAACGCCGACATGATGCAGATCAAGGTCGCGCAGGGCGCCAAGCCCGGTGAGGGCGGCCAGCTGCCCGGCCACAAGGTCGACGCCAAGATCGCCAAGGTCCGCTACGCCACCCCGGGCGTCGGCCTGATCTCGCCGCCGCCCCACCACGACATCTACTCGATCGAAGATCTGGCCCAGCTGATCTTCGACCTGAAGAACGTGAACCCGGCGGCTGACGTGTCCGTGAAGCTCGTCTCCGAGGTCGGCGTCGGCACGGTCGCGGCGGGCGTCGCCAAGGCGCGCGCCGATCACATCACGATCTCCGGCTTCGACGGCGGCACGGGCGCGGCCCCGCTCACCTCGATCAAGCACGCGGGCGGCCCCTGGGAGACGGGTCTGGCCGAGACGCAGCAGACGCTGGTGCTCAACCACCTGCGCGGCCGCGTCGCGCTGCAGGCCGACGGCGGCATCCGCACCGGCCGGGACGTGCTGATCGCGGCGCTCCTCGGCGCCGACCAGTACGGCTTCTCGACCGCGCCGCTGATCGCGGCGGGCTGCATCATGATGCGCAAGTGCCACCTCAACACCTGCCCGGTCGGCGTCGCGACGCAGGACCCGGTGCTGCGCAAGCGCTTCACCGGCCAGCCCGAGCACGTGATCAACTACTTCTTCTTCGTCGCCGAAGAAGTCCGCGAGATCATGGCCTCGCTCGGCTACCGCAGCTTCAACGAGATGATCGGCCAGACCCAGATGCTCGACCAGCAGGCGCTCGTCGCCCACTGGAAGGCGAAGGGTCTCGACTTCTCCAAGCTGTTCCACAAGCAGAAGGCGGGTCCCGGCGTCGGCATCTTCCACTCGGAAGCGCAGAACCATCACCTCGACGCCGTGCTCGACCGCAAGCTGATCGCGGGCGCGCAGGCCACGCTCGATCGCGGGGCGCCGGTGAAGATCGACGCCGAGATCAACAACACCGACCGCTCGGCCGGTGCGATGCTCTCCGGCGCCGTCGCCAAGATCTACGGCCATGCGGGTCTCCCCGACGACACGATCCAGGTGAAGCTGAAGGGCACCGCGGGTCAGGCCTTCGGCGCGTGGCTGGCCAAGGGCGTCACCTTCGAGCTCGAAGGCGAAGGCAACGACTACGTCGGCAAAGGCCTCTCCGGCGGCCGTATCGTCGTCAAGCCGCCGAAGATTTCGGGCATCGTGCCGGAGCAGTCGATCATCGTCGGCAACACCGTGATGTACGGCGCGATCCAGGGCGAATGCTACTTCCGCGGCGTCGCCGGCGAGCGCTTCGCCGTGCGCAACTCCGGTGCAGTCGCCGTGGTCGAGGGCGCGGGCGACCACTGCTGCGAATACATGACCGGCGGCATCGTCGTCGTGCTCGGCAAGACCGGCCGCAACTTCGCCGCCGGCATGTCGGGCGGCATCGCCTACGTGCTGGACGAGGACAACCAGTTCGCCAAGCTCTGCAACATGGCGATGGTCGAACTCGAGCCGCTGCTGTCGGAAGAGCTGATCAACGAGAATGCTTTCCATCAGTCCGGCGACCTCGACGCGCATGGCCGTGTCGACGTGATGGCCAACCTGCTGGAAGCCGACGTCGAGCGTCTGCACGTGCTGATCACGCGCCACGCCAAATACACCGACTCGGCCCGCGCCAAGGCGATCCTCGCCGACTGGAAGACCTACGTCGGCAAGTTCAAGAAAGTCATGCCGGTTGAGTATCGCCGTGCGCTGAAGGAAATGGCGGCGCGCGCGTCGGACGAGCCTGCGATCGCGATCGGCGCGTGAGGACAGGTCAGATACTGGTGACGGCGATCGTCGCCGTCATCCCGGCCTACCTGCTCGGCAGCGACTTCTTCTTCCGTTCGCAGGTCGCCACGAGTTCAGCCCGCACCGAGGCATCGGACCGCGTGCTGGCCCTTGCCAGCGCCGGGTTCATGCGCGAGCGGCGATCGCTGTCGCTGGTCTGCTCGGCGAAGGGCGAAGCGAAACTGGTCTTGAAGGCGAAGATTCCCGAAAAGGGCTTCCTCAAGATCGGCGAGACGGCGCCGGAGACAGTAGCGTTCCGCGCCGGCGGCGAGACGATTGCGAGCGTCGAGGCGCAGGGGACGGTGGTCGCCAATGGCTTCGTCGAGACGGTGGCGACGCCGGTGCTCACCGCCGCCCAGCTGACCCAGGTCGGCCGCGGCGTGGCCAAGGCGGCGGAGGTTCAGGTCACGGCCATCGGGCGCGGCCTGACGCTTGGTCTCGATGCAGCGGCGCGCGAGACGGAGGAGTTCATCGCCGGGTGCGGCAGCGGTGCAGCACCCGGGAAACAAACGAGCCGTGCGGACGGATTTTTGCCGGAGACCGTCCACGCAGGCATGATATGAGAACCATTCCAAACCGCGCGTGGCGGGGCGGATTAAGCGTTGAAGAGACGGGGCTATGGGTAAGGTAACAGGCTTTCTCGAGATCGACCGTAGCGACCGCGTGTATGCGCCGGTGGCCGATCGCATCAAGGACTACAAGGAATTTGTGGTTCCGCTGAGCGAGAAAGACCTGCGCGATCAGGCCGCGCGCTGCATGAACTGCGGCATCCCGTATTGCCACGGCACCGGCTCGCTGCAGCCCGGCACGCCCGGCTGCCCGGTCAACAACCAGATCCCGGACTGGAACGACCTCGTCTACACCGGCAATTGGGAAGAGGCCGCGCGCAACCTGCACTCGACCAACAACTTCCCCGAATTCACCGGCCGCATCTGCCCGGCCCCGTGCGAAGCATCGTGCACGCTGAACATCGACGACAACCCGGTCACCATCAAGACGATCGAATGCGCCATCGTCGACAAGGCTTGGGATTCCGGCTGGCTGAAGCCGGAAGTCGCCGCCGCCAAGACCGGCAAGAAGGTCGCCGTCATCGGCTCGGGCCCGGCAGGCATGGCGTGCGCGCAGCAGCTCGCCCGCGCCGGCCACGAGGTTCATGTCTACGAGAAGTTCGCCAAGGCCGGCGGCCTGCTTCGTTACGGCATCCCCGACTTCAAGATGGAAAAGGGCATCATCGACCGCCGCGTGGCGCAGATGGAAGCCGAAGGCGTGACGTTCCACTACAACGCCCACGTCGGCGCAAAGGGCTCGGTCGATCCGCAAGCTTTGCTGAAGCAGTACGATGCGGTCGCGCTGACTGGCGGCGCGGAAGCGCCGCGCGACCTGCCGATCCCCGGCCGCGAACTCGACGGCATCCACTACGCGATGGATTTCCTGCCGCAGCAGAACCGGCGCGTCTCCAACGAGCCGCTCGGCGGCGTGACGGAGATTCTGGCGACCGGCAAGAACGTCGTCGTCATCGGCGGCGG
The DNA here is from genome assembly GCA_002083525.1 of Proteobacteria bacterium SG_bin9. Lineage (GTDB taxonomy): Bacteria > Pseudomonadota > Alphaproteobacteria > Rhizobiales > Xanthobacteraceae > SG-bin9. The sequence continues at coordinate 7,126 of LWDM01000070.1, forward strand.
CGACACCGGTTCGGACTGCATCGGCACCTCGGTGCGCCATGGCGCCAAGTCGGTGACGCAGCTCGAGATCATGCCGGCCCCGCCGGAGAAGGAAAACAAGGCGCTGACCTGGCCGAACTGGCCGCTGAAGATGCGCACCTCGTCGTCGCATCAGGAAGGCGCCAAGCGCGAGTTCGCCGTGCTGACGCAGAAGTTCTCAGGCGCCGACGGCAAGGTGAAAAAGCTGCACGGCATTCAGGTCGATGCGAAGTTCCAGCCGGTGCCCGGCACCGAGTTCGAACTCGAAGCCGATCTCGTGTTGCTCGCCATGGGCTTCGTGCATCCGGTGCACGAGGGTCTGTTGAAGTCGCTCGGCGTCGACCTCGACCAGCGCGGCAACGTCCGCGCCAACCTCACCGACTATCAGACGTCGGTGCCGAAGGTGTTCTCGGCCGGAGACATGCGCCGCGGCCAGTCGCTCGTCGTCTGGGCGATCCGCGAGGGCCGCGTTTGCGCCCGCGCCATCGACCAGTACCTGATGGGTTCGAGCACCCTGCCGGGCTGACGCCTCCCCACACAAAGAGAAGCGACCCGAAGCTTAACGCTCCGGGCCGCTGTGCGGTCCGCTCAGCCGACAGTCGCTTGCGCGACCGGGGGAGACGGCTGGCCGACCGGTGGCTCTCTCACTTGACTTACGCTGACACTTACTTCGTCGAAGGCGTCGCGCCTGCCGTCGACTGCGAATACTTGAACTGCGGCATCGCCTTCAGCTGTTCCTTCGTCGCGTTAAACACCGCGTGGTCCGGATACATGCGCGGCTCAGCCGTTGCCGGCGTGGTCGACGCGCCGACCGTCGAGGTGCCGGCGTTCGGACGCGGATTCATGGCGTTACCCGACGGGCTTGCCGGCGTATCCGCCGCTGCCGACTTCCGTACGATCGGCTCGTTCACGAATTTCAGCTGATCGAACTTCACCGCGACCTCAGACTGGCCGAGGCCCAGAAAGCCGCCGACGCCGATCACAACGGTGTCGATCTTGCCGTTCGAGTCGAAAATCAGCTCGCTGATGTCGCCGATCTTCTCGTCATTGTTGTTGTACACGTCGACGCCGATCATCTTCGACGTCCGCCACTGGCCGGGCTGCGGCGCCGTGATCGAAGCGCCCGATGCGGCAGGCGCCGGGCTCGCTGACGGCGAGGCCTTATCCTGAGCAAGTGCGGGCGTGACGACGAGCGCGAGCACGAGTGCCGTTGAAGCAAGGAACGTCTTGGTCATGGGTGATCCTCCATCAATGAATTCGATGTGGGACCAACACGGGAACAGCGACTGGTGTTCCGTGGAACTCGAAGAGAATGTTCGAATAAAGATTCGATGACACGCTCGCGTCATCACTTTCACAGTGTCGTCGCAAACATTGATGGATAGGTCGCAACTACTGACTCAAGTTGCGTTCAGTTGTGAACGTTACTCCGCCGCCTGCTGCGCAACGGTCGGCGCATCGCCGGCGATCGTTGCACGGCGCATGTCGCGCGGCTGGCTCTCATCGTAGCGGCGTACGCGATGCATGGTCTGACGATTGTCCCACATCACGAGATCATGCAGTTTCCACTTGTGCACGTAGACGTACTTCGCCTGCGTCGCATGTTCGTTGAGATCGCGCAGCAGCACGCGGGCATCGGGAACCGTCATGCCGACGATGCCGCCCGCATGCGACGACAGATACAACGACGTGCGGTTCGTCACCGGATGCCGGCGCACGAGGCTCTGCAGCACCGGCTTGAACATCGCCTTTTCTTCCTCGGAGTAATCGAGGAAGCCGAGCGCGCCGCGCGAATACATCAGCGAGTGCTCGCAGACCATGTCCCTGATCTCGTCCTTCAACTCATCGTCGAGATCGTCGTACGCCGCGCGCATGTCGGCGAATTCGGTATTGCCGCCCTTGGTGTTCAGCGTCCGCGCCGACAGCATCGAATATTTCGCGGGGATGGGTCGGAACGAACTGTCGGAATGCCAGAGGCAATTGCCGAGGCCGAACAGGCGCTGCCGATCGTCCAGCGCGCGCGGCGCGCCGTCCTTGTCGAGGTTGGAAACATCCGCGAGGCCGGTCTTGAGCCGATAGTCTTCCGGCTTCGTCACGCTCGCGCCTTTCGGCACCTCGGGCGTTCCGAAGTTCTTCGCGAAATCCATCTGCTGTTCGTCGTTGAACGGCTGATCGTGGAAAACCAGCACCGCGTAACGATCCATCCCTGCTTCGATCGCCGCGACATCCTCGCGCGCGAGCGGCTTGGTGAGATCGACGCCGGAGACTTCGCCGGCAATGACGGGATGCAGCGGACGGATCGCGATAGCCATGGCGTTTCTCCCTTTCGTGCGCTTTCAGCGCATCGTGATTGGAGAAAAGTCTGCCACGCGGCAACGCCAAGTCAGCGCGCAGCGCACGCGCGCCGCCTTAGCAAGAAACGCATTCGTATCGTCTGACGGAATTAGCGGAAGAAGCCGCCCGGTGCCGATGCCGACGGACCGACCGGGCCCGGCGGGCGTGGCGCGTTCGGATTGAAGAAACGCGGACGCTGCGGTTGCACCTGCGGCTGCGGCGCAGGCTGCGTGAACCCGAAGAAGCCGCCGGTCGGTTGCGGTTGCGTCTGCTGAATGCGCGGACGGCGCGGCTTCGGCGGCGTTGCGCCGGGAGCATTCGGATCCGTCGATGCGACTGCTGCTCCGGACAAAGGCGGTGCCGCAGGCTTCACGGCGACCGGCGTCGGCGGCGTTGCACCCGGCTCGAGACGGCCGATCTCGCGGCGCGGCCACGAGGCATCGTCGGCGCGGCCGGCAATCGAGGCAATCGCCTCGCCCTTCACCAGCGTGCGTGCAGCCAGCGCGTCAATCGCGGCGGGACGCGTGCCCGTTCCGCCCAGCAACTCGTCGCTGCGAATGGAAGACGCGACCAGCGGCAACACGGGTCCGGCGAGCGGGCGCGGCGTCGGACCAGCCGGCACATCGGGACGCGCGTTCGGATCGGGCGTTCCCGGATCGACCGGCAGCGCAATCGGCGTGCGCGATGCCAGCACGCGGCGGATTTCGCGGTCGGTGTAGTGCGCGAGCTTGCGCGCGCCGGGCTTGGTGAAGAACACGCCGTCGGGCGTACGCAGGCGGCGGATCTGACCTTCGAAGTCCGGGCCTTGCTGCATGAAGCGGCCGGACTCATCGACGAAGCCATCCCACACGTCGACATAGGTGATGCCGGCGCGGCCGGCGGCATCGCGATAGAGCGAGGTCAGAAACAGCATGTCGGACGTGCCCTTCGGGCCGCGCAGCGCCGGCAATCCGACCCACAGCACCGGCACGCCCTTCGACTTCACCGCCGCGATCATCTCATCGATCTTCTTCGAATAAAGCTCGACCCAGCGATCCTCGCGAAACTCGTGCAGCGCACCGGCGCGGCCGCGCTCGGGCGCCGCGATCTGCGGCTGCTCGTCGTCGGCATCGGCTTCCGCATCCGGCTTGTCGTCGGGCTTCGCCGCAATCGCGGTTTCGCCGGGTGCGCCGTCCGGCTTGGTTTCAGGCTTCGCGTCGGCGGCCTTCGGCTCGCCCGGCTTGGCGTCGGCAGGCTTGGCATCGCCGGGCTTGGCCTTTGCATCTTTCTTCGCCGGATCGTCCTTCTTCTTCTCGACGATCGTCTCGCGGATCGCGGCGCGGTCGTGCAGACCCAGCATCACGACGATCGCGTCCGGCTTTTCCTTGGCGAGAATGCCCTTGGCCGCGGCGGCCCAGTCGACCGGATCGCCCTTCGGCTGATAACGGATCAGGCCCGACACCGTCTTGTGCCGGCGGATCACGCCGAGATCGTTGTTTTCCGAGAACGCGTCTTCGAGACCGTAAGCCAGCCAGTCAGCCATCGCATCGCCGAGCACGAGCACGGTGCGCTCCGGCGGAAATTCCTGTTTCGCCGGCGCGGGTGCACGCGAATAGTCGACCGGACGCGGCGCCGCCTTCGGCTGCTGCGACTCGAACGGCGCGAAGAAGCCGCCGAAGCCGCCCGGCTGTTGCTGCTGCGGGACCTGACGCTGCGGGCGCGGCGGCTGGTTCGGGAAGCCGAACCCGAAGAACTGCGCCGATGCCGGCGCGAGAATGCCGAACACCATGCCCATCGCGAGCACGAGCAGCGTCGTCCGGCTCATCCCCTTCACGGGAGAGGGCGGCGCCTTGCGCGGGAGCTTGTCCTTGCGGTTCAGCATGCGATGTCAGGTCAAAATGGGGCCGCGCTGACCATAGCAGAAATTCGAGCGGATTCGCGGCAATTCGCGCCCATAAACGCGTACGGACGCGCGCCGTCAAGAGCGGGAAAAGGAAAGTGACCTGAAAGGGTTACCGGCCGCTGCGCAGCCGCGCCAGCACGCTCGACGAGGCAAAGCCGTCGGCGGGCGCGCCGACCGACGCCTGGAAGCTGCGCAGCGCCTTCTGGGTTTCCCCGCTGAGCGAGCCATCCGGCTCGCCGCGATAGAAGCCGCGGGTCGCCAGCAGCTGCTGCAGCTCAAGCCGCTCGGCGCGGGTCAGCACCTTCTCGTCACGCGGCCAGGCCTGCACGAACGGCTGGCCACCGCGCAGCCGGTCGGCGAAATGTCCGATCGCCAGCGCATATGCTTCCGACGGGTTGTAGCGCATGATCGCCCTGAAATTCAGCAGCATCAGGAAGCCCGGGCCGCCCGCGCCGCCCGGCGCGATCAGGTAGGCCTGATCGACCGTGCGCGGAAAATCTTTGCCGCCCGCACGCTTGATGCCGAGCGACTGCCACTGCGCCACCGTCATCATGCGGCGATCCGCATAAAGGTAGTTGAACTTCGGCGGGATCACGACCTCATAGCCCCAGGTCTGACCGGTTTGCCAGCTCGACTTTTTGAACTTGTTCGAGGTCGACGCGATGATGTCCGGCACCGACTCGACGATGTTGCGGCGGCCGTCGCCGTCGAAATCGACCGCGTCGCGCTTGAACGCGGTGGGCATGAACTGCGTCGCGCCGAATGCACCGGCCCACGAGCCTTTCAGCAGTTCGGGCTTCACGTCGCCGCGATTGAGAATTTCCAGCGTCGCAAGGAATTCGTCCTTGAAGTACTTCTGCCGCCGCCCGATGCAGGCGAGCGTCGCGGTCGAGCGCACCACCGGACGATCGCCGGCCTGCGTCGAATAGTTCGATTCGATGCCCCAGATCGCCGCGATGATGTAGCGATCGACGCCGTAGGCCTTTTCCGCCTGTTCGAAGATCGCCGCATGCTTGGTCAGCATCTCGCGGCCGCGCGCGAGCCGCGCATCGGTGACGAGAATGTCGAGATAATCCCACACCGCCTTGGTGAATTCCGGCTGCGCGTCGACGAGGTCCATGATGCGCAGGTCCGGCGTCAGGCCGGCGGTGAAGCGGCGGAAGTTTTCAGACGGAATGCCGCGGCGCGCGGCGTCGCCTTCGAAGCCGGCAACGCAGGTCGAGAAGTTCGCGGCCGACTGACGGATCGCGCTCGCGGTCATCAGCGGATGACCGGACTGGCCGTCCTCACCGCTCCACTCCTTCGGCGCGCTGCCGCCGGATGGCGCGGGCGCCACTTGAGCAGGCTGCGACGGCGCGAACTGCTGCGGCTGTGCCGTCTGTGTCCGGTTGACCGAGCCGGTGAAGAGATCCTGGATCGCGGAGAACGGGTTGTTCTGCGCATGGCCGGTCGCGGGCGCCAAGCAGACACCGAGGCCCGCCGCCGCAACAACCAATCCATTGCGCCAAACGCGCGCTGCCGTCGAAACCCGCATCATGAAATCCGCCCAGTCCGGATGGTGATAATGTATCAGGCCCGCCTGTGGTTTCCACGGGCTTAACGATCAGCGAATTCCCCTCGGAAATGTGCAGCTTTGCCGCAGGCGAGCCGGTATCCTGCTCAGGTTCCGTTCATCCGCTGCTCGCTAGAGCAGACATGTAAAACCTGCTACCCAGCCACCGTTTTGCCTCTTGCGCGTGGCCAATCAGAAGAAACGTCCCTCCTTCCAGCCTCACGAGACATCATGAAAATCCGCAAAGCCGTGTTTCCCGTCGCCGGTCTCGGCACCCGTTTCCTGCCCGCCACCAAGGCGATGCCGAAGGAAATGCTCACCGTGGTCGATCGCCCGCTGATCCAGCACGTGGTCGACGAGGCGCTGGAAGCCGGCATCGAGCATCTCGTGTTTGTCACCGGCCGCAACAAGGGCGTGATCGAGGATCACTTCGACCGCCCTTATGAGCTGGAAGACACGCTGAAGGAGCGCAACAAGATCAAGGAAATGGACATCCTCGAGCGCGACCAGCCGCAGGCGGGCGCGACCTCGTTCACGCGCCAGCAGGCGCCGCTCGGTCTCGGCCATGCGGTGTGGTGCGCGCGCGACATTATCGGCGACGAGCCGTTCGCAGTGCTGCTGCCGGACGTGCTGGTGAAGCACAAGCCGAGCGGCCTGAAGCAGATGATCGACGCGGCGAACGCCGCCGGCGTCACCAAGGCCAATCTCATCGCGGTGGAAGAAGTGCCGATGGAAGTCGTGCACATGTACGGCGTCGTCGGCGTCGGCAAACCGAAGGGCGAGATGTTCGAGATCGATGCCATGGTCGAGAAGCCGAAGCGCGAGGCCGCGCCGTCGAATCTCTCGATCACCGGCCGCTACATCCTGCAGCCTGATATTTTCAAGATTCTCGAAACGCAGGAGCGCGGCGCCGGCGGCGAAATCCAGCTCACCGACGGCATGCGTGCGCTGGCCGGCAAGCAGCCGTTCTACGGCTTCAAGTTCAAGGGCAAGAGCTACGACTGCGGCTCGAAGTCGGGCTTCCTCGCCGCCAACATCGCGTACGCGATGGATCGCGAGGACCTGCGCGGCGAACTGCTCGCGGAAATGAAGAAGTATGTTTGAGGCGCCACGCCCAGCGCAGCTCCACCTACCCGTCATTCCGGGGCGCACCACTTGGTGCGAGCCCGGAATCCATACGCCTCAGCAGAGGCGAGACGGATGGCAGAAAAGACGGTAACTCGCTCAGCAACTCCCAACACTCACAGGGGATATGGATTCCGGGCTCGTGCTCCGCACGCCCCGGAATGACGGCTACACCAGATCATCCGTCTTCGACGTCACCGGCGGGCGCGCCGTTGCGGCCGCCAGCTTCGTCTGGCTCGACATCCAGCCGGATGCGATAATCCACGGCAGGTAAAAGAACATCATGGCAGAAACTCCGTAGGAACAACTCGTCCTGTTGCGTGACAAACGCTTCACAGGAACGCCATGTTCCGGCAAGAAACCCGCGACCACGACGGAACAAAATCCACAGGTCATTCCTAGCGCCACCCACTTCGTCATTCCGGACCGCTCCCCCTCCGTCATTCCGGGGCGCGTCACTTGACGCGAGCCCGGAATCCATACTCCTCAGCCGAGGCGAGGCGGATGGTAGAAATGACTCAGCGAATCCAACTTACACAGGGGATATGGATTCCGGGCTCGCTCGCACGCAGCCGAGTGCACGTGGGGCTGCGCATGATATGCTCGCGCCCCGGAATGACGAGGTAACAGATAACTGACATGGCCGACTACGACCCGCTGCGCGATCACCTGAAGAAGCAGACGCGCGACGAATTCACGATGACGATCGAGGAGATCGAGACGCTGCTCGACCTCGCGCTGCCGCGCGCGTCGCATCGCGCCTCATGGTGGGACGTCACCCGCGCACCGGAAGAGAAGATGCCGCAACGCGTCGCCATCATCGACGGCGGCTATGAGGCCACGCGCCTGCCCGACGGCAGTGGCATTAAGTTTCGGCGTCAGGGACTACGGAAGAAGTGGCGGTGAAGCGTTTTGACGCGTGCCGAATTCACAACCAGACTTGCCCGGAACATCCATTCCGCCGAGAGTAGCGCCACGCGGCATGGGGCCGCCGGGAGAGAATCACATGGCCAAGGGCGAACAGAAGAGCAATCGCGAGGCGAAGAAGCCGAAGGCCGAGAAGAACAAGGGCAAGGGCAAAGGCACGCCGCCGCATCTGATGCAGCAGCAGAACGCGCCGGTGGTCAATCAGAAGAAGAAGTGATCGCCGCCCGGCGATCCTCATGATGACGACAGCCGATCAGCGAGTCTCGGCCGAAGCCAGCGCCGAGACCCGCAATGCGGAAACTCGCAACGGCGCGCTCGACGCCTTTCGCGCGGTGATGACGCTGCTGGTGCTGTTTCATCACACCGCTATCACCTATGGCGGCGCGGGCTCCTGGTACTATCGCGAGATCAAGCCGGACGGCTCGGCGACATCGACGGCACTGCTGTTCTTCTGCGCCATCAACCAGGCGTACTTCATGGGCGTGTTCTTCCTGCTCGCGGGATACTTCACGCCGCCCTCGCTCGAACGCAAGGGACCGTTGCGCTTCCTCGGCGAGCGGCTGCTGCGCCTCGGCCTGCCGCTGCTGATCTACGGCTTCGTCATCGGCCCGGCGACCATCGCACTCGCGCGCACCAGCGACGGCAAACCGTTCATGGAAACGTTTGCCTCGCTCTGGCAGCGCGGCGTGTTTGAGCCGGGGCCGATGTGGTTCGTCGAGGCGCTGTTGATTTTCGCGCTCGCGGCAGTGATCGTTGTCGCGCTCGCCGGCCGAAGCGACCGGCGCGAGCAGCCCTTCCCGTCCAATACGGCGCTGGCGATTGCCGCGCTCGCGACCGGCGCCGCTGCATTCGTCATCCGCCTGTGGTGGCCGACCGGCAGCAATATCCTCGGCCTGCAGTTCGGTTACTTCGCGAGCTACATCGTACTGTTCGTGTTCGGGTGCATGGCCGCCGCCCCGCGCTGGCTCGAACACGTGCCCGAAGCGGCCATGGCGCGCTGGCGCACGATCATGTGGTGCGCGCTGCCGGTGCTGCCGGTGTTCGCGCTGCTCGGCGATCATGTCGAGCTGATGCGCGGCGGGCCCGAAGGCGGATGGACCATTCCCGCGATCGCATATGCGTTCTGGGAGCCGCTGGTGGCATGGGGCCTGATCCTGACGCTGCTTGTCGTCTTCCAGCAGCATTTCGTGCAGTTGAACCGCAACTGGCGCATGCTCACCGAGCGCGCTTATGCGATCTACATCATCCATCCGCCGGTGCTGGTCGCGATCGCGCTGCAGCTGCGCGGCGTGCAGGCGCCCGCGCTGATCAAGTTCGTCGCCACCGGCACGCTGTGCTGCCTCGCCTGCTTCTATCTCGCGGGGTTGCTGCGGCGCATTCCCGGCGCAACGCGGGTGATTTGAGCACACGGAGCCGCTCTCAGCTGGTCTGCTTGGGCCGCGAACCGCGCCAGACCCTGTCTTCCGTCCAGCCGAGTTGAGAGAATTCGGACGCCCGCAGCGGCGCTTCGCCGGCGGCGAAAAACTCATCGAGCTGCGGCGGCGCGACGCACGTACCGGAGAGCATGGCGTGTGCCTGCCCGCGATGATGGATCTGATGCTGGATGAGGTGCATCAGCAGCCGGTCGCAGCGTTCGATCTGCACACTGGTGTCGCGATTGATCCGCACCTCGCTGTTCAGCGCGTCCGGCGTGAGCGCGTCGCAGACAGCGATGAAGCGCCGGTCGACCGCCGCCTGCGCCTGCGCGAGATCGGCGGCCCGCGGAAACGGCACGTCGTTGTCCCAGGCTGTCGGGCCGAGCCAACCGCCTTCGAGCGCATCGACGTAGAACAGATCGATGACGTAGACGTGGTTCAGCGTTTTTTGAATGCTCGGAAAGAAGCCGGTGCGCCCGGCTTCGAACTCGGCCTGGCTCAAACCGGCACACGCGGTCAGCAAGCGATGGTTCGACCACGCGTTGTTATAGGCAAAAGCGCGAAAGGTCTGAACGAGACCGGTGGACATGATGACCTGCTTCGGGACGTGCGCGTTTCAAAAAACATCCGGGAGCCACAGGCACCCGGATGAAAGATGAACCACTCTTGGTGCTATCCGTTACCTGGTCGACGTCACCGGCGGCTTGATGTTGATGTCGACGGTCTTCGTGTCGCCGCCGCCCGGAACGCCCTTGATCAGAAAGAAGCCAAGCGTGGCGACGATCGCCGCGCCGACGATCACGCCGAGAATTCCAATCCCGCCGCTACCACTTGAGTCCGACATAAATCCCTCCTCTCACGACTTGCATCGGCAGAACCAAGCAGCGGCGCCCCGAAAGGTTCCGGCGCAATCCGGCTTCGCGGCAATGCAATGACGGGAACCCACACCAGCGCTGCCGAATTGTCGGCCCATGATCCAGGATGTCCGCGCACAGACGATGAACTTGCCGAGGAGCGGCTTGCCCGCACTCGGCGGCAAGGCACTGATCTCCGCCGCCATCGTCGCGATCGTTGTCGCGATCGTCATCGTTCGCGCGGCAGCGATGTCGCCGGCAACAAACGCGCCGCCGCGACCGACGCAGCTTGCGTCCACCGCCAATGCGGATTGCGATAAACATGCGTGGCCCTATGTGACGTCGGCCTGTCTGCAAGGCGTACCGGACACTGGTGAGCCGGTTCGCGTCGTCACACCGAAGCCGCCGCCCGATGCGCAGACCCAGGCGCGCGAAGCCGACGAGCGCTACAACGCAGCGATGCAATCCAAGCCGCAGAAGCGCAAACATTACGGCGATGTAACGCGCGAGCAGCGAGCGCGGCGAAACGCCACGTTTTTCTGAACGCAACGACAGCTTTGCTGAACGCGCCGTTCAGCGCGCGTGCAGAATGAAAACGGCATCATGGGCGCACGTTCAGAGAGCGCAGGCCATCCCCCACCTGCATCTCGATCCTGAACGACGGAGATTTAACCATGACTGCTCTCACCGCACTCAAAGGTCTCGCGCTCGCAGCTGCGGCTGCCGGCTTCGTCGCACTCGCGCCGGTTGGCGCGTCGGCCGCCCCGATCAACCCGACGCCGCTCGCGGCGCAGGATGATGCCAACGTCACCCAGGCTCATTACTGGGGCGGCGGCGGATACGGCTACGGCCGCCGCTTCCATCGGCATCGCCACCATCACTGGGGGCATCGCCCGTGGCATCACCGCCACTACGGTTTCTATCCGCGCTTCCGCTCGTATTACTACTGAGTTGTAAGCGTTGTTGATAGACGTCGAGGCCGGACATGGCGCCCCATGTCCGGTCCTCAATGCTTTTGACAGCGTTTCGAGACGTCAGCGCTGCAGGCGCACGCCGACCATCACAACGGTGGCTTTGGTCGAGAGACCCGGCAGGTTGCTGTCGAGCCAGTCGTGGCGGACCTCGCCCTTGATCCAGAGCTCGCGGTTGAGCTTGTAGATCAGGTTGCCCGACACCGAGTAGAATTTGTCCGAGCGCGTGCCGCCCTGATAATCGATGGTGCCGGTCAAGAATTTGCCGATGCCGGTCAGCCAGCGCCGGAAGTCGTGATCGACTTCGAACGTGTAGGTGCGGGTCAGCACGCCGGAGACGCCGAACAGCGGCGATTCCTCGACGGTCGAATCCGCCAGCAGCTTGACGGTGGTCAGCGGCGTCACCAGCCAGGTCAGCGAGGCGCGCGTCAGAAGTCCGGTGAGATCGTTGAGCCGCGGATCTTCGTATTTGCGCGTAACGTAGCCGATTGACGCTTCGCCGATCAGCAGCCGCGACAGCTCGAACGTTGAGCCCGCGCGCACCGTGGTGCCTTCGGAGTTGCGAATGAAGCCGGAGCGGTCGACGCGCGTGTCGCGCACGCGCTTGTCGATCGTGCCTTCCGCGAACGGCTTCACACCCGGCATCAGGTCGTAGCTCAGCCGCAACTGTCCCCCGTACTGATCGAAGTTGCGATCCGCGTTCGACGCCGACGAGCCGTCGGTCAGCCGCGAGTTCTGGAACTGCGTGCGGTCGACGAGGCCGTTGACCGCGACCGTGAAGCGGTTGAAGTCCTGTTCGATGCCGAGCGTCGCACCGGTGGTCAGGAACAGCGGGTACTTCGAGAGACCGACCTGGATGTTCGGACTGCCGGGGTTGTCGGTCGACACGCGCGCGCGGCCTTCGCCATTGACGCGTGTGTCGCGCACGATGTCGTAGCGGCCGTTGATGCGGCCGTTGAAATCCGGGCGATCGATGTTCGCCGGCGCGGGCGACACGGCTCCGGCACCGCTGACGCTCGTGTTCGACGAGATGTCGTAGCCGGTGAACGTGCCGCGCAAGTCCGCCGACAGCGCATGCCGCGACCAGTTCGATGCAGCTGTCACTTCCGGCGAGATGGCGTAGAACGCCGAGCCTTTCGGATTGGCAAGCCGCGCCGGATTGCTGTCGTAGCCGCCGGAGATTTCGACCGCGGGCTTCATTAGGAACGAGCCTGCGGTGACGCCGACCGCGCCGAACGGATCATCGTCAGGCTTCAGGCGGCGGCGCTGCGGCGCGCCGGGATAGGTGCCGGCGAACGATTGCGACACCGGCGCGCGGTTGGCGCTCGCCGCGGGCGGCGCACTGAGCTGCGACGGCGCAGCCGTGCTTGTCACGGTCGGAACGTTCGCCGAGAAGGTCGGCGCGGGCGGAGGCGGCTGCACGAAGATGCTCGGCCCCTTTGGCGACGCGCCGGGCAAGGTCTTCGGCTTCGGCGCGCCGGGCCGTGCCTTGGCTTTCGCGCGCTTGCGATTGAGCGAGTCGAAGCCGGTGGTGCCGGAGCCGGATGCGGCGGGCACATCGAACGTCTGCAAGCGATTGATGCGCGAGGGTGCCGGCCGCTCCGGCTCGGGCGGCGGCGGCGGGCGCTGCGACACCGGCCGCGGATCGGGCCCGCCGGGGTTCGGCAGGACGCCGGAGACGAGCGGTGTCTTGCGCAGCGCCGAGTCGGTCGGCGCGATGGTCGTCCCCTGTACGGGACGCAGCATGTCGGGGGTGACGGTTTGGGCCCGGACAGGCACCGCAGAGATCAGGATCAGGCCGGTGAGCAGCAGGCATGGCTGGAGAGCGCATGGCCAATGGCCGCGCTCGCGGCGGTCCGGAACCGGACCCCAACCCCGCCGACTGACCTTCACACTATAAACTCCAGCAAAATCAATATTTTGCCGAAATCGTCCGGCGCGGCGCGCAGGCCGATCTCGTTAATGGAGTTAAAACAATTATGGTTAACGAGCCGTTGCCCGCGCCCTCTCGCGTCGCCTCGCTGGCCCGGCTGTGGTAAGAAGCCCGGCCGCCGAAACGCTACGGGCGTCGGCCAGTTCAGTTGGATTTTCTGATGACCCGTTCGAAACCGCGGACGCCCACCCCTTCCGCGACTACTGAGGCGTCCCCTTCGGTCGCGTCCGCGCTCCGTACACTCGAAGCCGAAGCCGGGGGCATCACCGCCCTCGCCGCGGCGCTGAATTCCGACCTCGGCCCTGCTTTCGCCGCCGCCGTCGAGCTGATGCGCACCGCACGCGGCCGCGTCATCGTCTCCGGCCTCGGCAAGTCCGGACACATCGGCCGCAAGATGGCGGCGACCTTCGCCTCCACCGGCACCCCCGCCTTCTTCGTGCACGCTGCCGAAGCCTCGCACGGCGACCTCGGCATGATCACGCCGGACGACGTCATCATGGCGCTGTCCTGGTCGGGCGAAACGGCTGAACTGAAGAACCTGATCAATTACTCGCGGCGCTTCCGCATCGGCCTGATCGCGGTGACCGCCGAACCGGATTCCACGCTCGGCAAGGCCGCTGACGTGTGCCTGACGCTGCCGAAGGCGCGCGAGGCGTGCCCGCACAATCTCGCCCCGACCACCTCCTCGCTGATGCAGCTTGCGCTCGGCGACGCGCTGGCGGTGGCGCTCTTGGAAAGCCGCGGCTTCACGCCGGTGGATTTCAGCGTGCTGCATCCCTCGGGCAAGCTCGGCGCGATGCTGAAGTTCGTCCGCGATCTGATGCACACCGGCGACGCCGTGCCGGTGAAGCCACTCGGCACCAAGATGTCGGACGCCTTGGTCGAGATGACCTCGAACAACTTCGGCTGTGTCGCGATCGTGGATGCTCGCGGCGACATCGTCGGCATGGTGACGGACGGCGACCTGCGCCGTCACATGCGGCCCGACCTGATGACGGCCCGCGTCGACGACGTGATGTCAAAGAATCCGAAGACGGTTCATCCCGAGATGCTGGCCAGCGAGGCGCTGGAGCTTCTCAACTCGTCGAAGATCACGACGCTGATCGTGACCAAGGGCAAGAAGCCGGTCGGCATCGTCCGCCTGCACGATATCCTGCAAGCGGGCGTCGCCTAAGCCTCAAGCCTTCGGGAAGCGTGCGCCCGTGGGTTCGAGCGGCAGCTTCAAGGCGTTGCAGAAGTACGAAATTGTCCGGTAGGCGCCGCAGAGCTGGATGATCTCCAGAATCTTGTCGTTGTCGTAGTGCGCCTTCAGCGCGGCGAATTCCGCATCGGTCCACGTCGCGCGGTGATGCAGCGCATCGACGGCGGCAATCAGCGCCGTCTCGGCCTCCGACCAGCACGGCGCATCGGCGCCTGCCAGCACGGTCGCACGGACCTGCTCGTCGGTCAGCTTGGCCGGCGCCTGGAAGATCGTGATGTGAACGCCCCACTCGTACTCGCAGCGGTTCAACGCGCAGGTGCGATCGATGACGATCTCCCGCTCTTTCAGTGAGAGCGGACCGCGATCGAGCATGCTGCCGCCACGCAGCTTGCCGTAGGCGCGCGCGCTGGTGGCGACGGTGCGGAACAGCACCAGCGGCGGCACGCCGGGCGGCATCACCTTGTCGAACTGCTCCTGAATTTCCGGGGGATATGGCGGCTCAAGAGGAGCAATACGCGGCGCAGCGGATGACATGACGGACTCCTGTGCTACATTATTAGTAGCATAATGCTACATTTTCCGTAGCGCAAGGATACGCGTGAGGGATTCATGCCGAAACGCACCACACCCCTGCCCGGCCGTCCGGTGCGCGGCTCGCGCACGGGACGCCCGATCATGGCGCTGCTCGATCTGCTCGGGCGGCGCTGGACGTTGCGGGTGGTCTGGGAGTTGCGCGATATGCCACTGACGTCGCGCGCGCTGCGCGAGGCCTGCGACGATGCCTCGCCGACCGTGATCAACGAGCGGTTGGCGGAATTGCGTGAGGCGGGTCTCGTCGAAAAACTCGACGCCGGCGGTTATCGGCTCACCGCCAGCGGCCGCGAGCTGATGGCGCTTGTCCTGCCGCTCCAGACGTTCGCCGACCGTTGGCCGTTCAAGGCGGCGCGCTAGTTACGCGAGGCCGACGACGAGGCTGGCGCCGTCCGACTTCACGACCTGCACGCGGCTGCCGGCCGGTGCATCCGGGCCGGACACGCGCCACACCGTGTCGTCGATGCGCACGGTGCCCGTTCCGTCGACGATCGGCTTGTCGAGCGTAAAGGTGCGCCCGACCAGCGCGTCGGAGCGGCGGTTGAGGTGCGGATTGTCGGTGACCGCCGCGTTGCGCCGCGCCACCGATCGCCACAGCGGCACGGCCGCGATCGACAGAATCGCGAACACGATGATCTGCGTCTGCCAGCTCCAGTCGATGCCGAACGACAGCACGCCGACGACCAGCGCCGCGAGCCCGAGCCACAACAGGAACACGCCCGGCGCGATCAGCTCCAGCCCCATCAGCACGAGACCGATGACGAGCCAGTTCCAGGTTCCGAATTTTGCGAGCCATTCAATCATGGCGGTTGTCCATCAGTTCAGGTCTTGCAGTTATGTCTTCGGCGGCGTGCCTGCATTCGGCACGGTCGGACGCCGGCCTGCGGCGGCGGCCGCAGCGCTGTCGCCAAATGTCGCCTTGGCGATTTCGCCGATGCCGGCGAGCGAGCTGAGCACGGTGGTCGCCTCGATCGGCAGCATCAGGATTTTCTGGTTCGGCGAGTCGGCAAGCTGGCCGAACGCCTTGATGTACTTGTCGGCGATGAAGTAGTTCAGCGCCGCAACGTCGCCCTTGGAAATCGCTTCGCTCACCATCTGCGTCGCCTTGGCTTCCGCCTCCGCCGAACGCTCGCGCGCCTCGGCGTCGCGGAATGCGGCTTCGCGGCGGCCTTCCGCCTGCAGAATCTGCGCCTGCTTCGCACCCTCGGCACGCAGGATTTCTGACTGACGCTGGCCTTCCGCCTGCAGAATGTCGGCACGCTTGACGCGCTCGGCTTTCATCTGACGGCCCATCGCCTCGACGAGGTCGGCCGGCGGCACGATGTCCTTGATCTCGATGCGGTTGACCTTGAGGCCCCACGGCGACACGGCCGCGTCGACGACGCGCAGCAGGCGTTCGTTGATCTCGTCACGATGCGAGAGCACCTGATCGAGATCCATCGAACCCATCACCGAGCGGATATTGGTCATCGTCAGCGTGACGATCGCCTGCTCGAGGTTGGCGACTTCGTAGCTGGCCTTTGCCGCGTCGAACACCTGGAAGAAGGCAACGCCGTCGACCGTAACGGTCGCGTTGTCCTTGGTGATCACTTCCTGCTCGGGAATGTTGATCACCTGCTCCATCATATTCATCTTGCGGCCGACGCGATCGAGGAACGGCACAATGATGTTGAGGCCGGGCGAGAGCGTGCGGGTATATTTGCCGAACCGCTCGATGGTCCAGTCGTAACCTTGCGACACCGTCTTCACGCCGGCAAACAGCGTAAAGATGACGAGCAACACAAAACCAATTGCGAAAATGTCAAAACCCGACATCGGATTCCCCTGCGGCAAAAAAAGAAACGTGGTGCGGCGCCTATCGGCCGGTCAAGACCGCCAGACAGTCGTCCTCATGTCTTTGTCGCCTCAACTCCTTGTTCGGTTCGAGAATAGGGTGACTGGATGACGGAACCAGAGGCGGAAACGCCGTAAGCATGGAATTTATATCTGCAAGACGGCTCTTGTATTCACCCGGCGTTCAACCAGCGGCCGAATGTTGCGACAGCGAGATGAAGCCCGCCCTTAAATCCAGCCTTGCAACTCGCGCAGCACGAGCTGGCGGATCACGTCCATGCCTTCGTCGCTGTCGTTAAGGCAGGGGATGTAGGTGAACTGCTCGCCGCCGTTGTGATGAAAGATCTCGGCATTCTCGCCGGCGATCTCTTCCAGCGTTTCGAGGCAGTCGGCGGAGAATCCCGGCGTGACGATCGCAAGCCGCTTCAAGCCTTTCTTCGCCAGCTCCTCGATCGTCTTGTCGGTGTAGGGCTGCAGCCACTTCTCATAGCCGAAGCGCGACTGGAACGTCAGCATCAGCCGCTTCTCGTCGAGGCCGAGCTTGGCGCGCAGCGCGTCGGTCGTGGCGATGCAATGCTTCTCATACGGATCGCCGCGGTCGACATAGGACTGCGGCATGCCGTGGAACGACGCCATGATCAGCTCGGGCTCGAAGCTGCATGTCGCCAGATGCGCCTTGATCGAGGCCGCGAGCGCGTCGATGTACACCGGCTCGTCGTAATACGGCGGCGCGACGCGCAGCGTGGGCTGATTGCGCATCGTGGCGAGCGCGGCCGCGACCTTGTCGACGACGGTCGCCGACGTCGAGGCGGAGTACTGCGGATAGAGCGGCACCACGAGGATGCGGTCGCAACCCTGCGCGGTCAGCTTGTCGATGGCCGACTTCAGCGACGGATTGCCGTAGCGCATGCCCCATTCGACGACGATATGCTTGTGATCGGCGATCGACGATGCAAGTTTCTCGGCCTGGGCGCGCGTGATCGTCTTGAGCGGCGACTCGTTTTTCTCGGTGTTCCAGATCTTCTGATAGTCGACCGCCTTGCGGCCGGGCCGGATACGCAGAACGATGCCTTCGAGAATGACCTTCCAGATCAGTCCCTGATTTTCGATCACGCGCGGATCTGAGAGGAACTCGCGCAGATAGACGCGAATGCCCTTGGCGTCGGCCGTATCCGGCGTGCCGAGATTGACCAGCATCACGCCGACGCGGTTCGGCATCGGCTCGGCGGCACCGCGATTTTTATCGAAGGGAACGACAACAGCCATGATTTGAAATCGCGCCTTGGGCGAACGATGTCAAGCTAACGCAGCGATCAGAAACAGGTAACCCGCTCGGCCGACAGATAACCCATCAGAAGCCCGGCGCCGAGCAGCAGCACAAGGCCGGCCGCGCCGAACTCGATGCCGCGCAGGATCAGCACGCCGCCGCCGTCGCGGCTTGCGGCGAGACGCCGCGCGAGGCCCTTGCCCGACACCGCAATCACCGCGATCGCCGCCACCGTGATCGCTGTTCCGAGGCCCATGATGAAGGTCGCGGCGACGCCGGCCCAGAACAGGCCCTGCGCCAGCGCGAACACCAGAACGAGGATCGCACCCGAGCACGGCCTCAAGCCCACGGCAAAGATCGCGGCCAGCCCGCGCGACCAGCCGCCCGGCCCGGCCAACTGATCCGGCGTCGGGCCATGGTTGTGGCCGCAGTGCTCGTCATGGACGTGACCGGGAGCACCATGCTCCGGATTATGACCATGGGCATGATGAGCATGGTCGTGATCACCATGATGATGGTGATGGCCATGATCGTGATGATGGTCGTGGTGATGACCATGATGCGCATGATCATGATGAGCGTGCGCGTGATCGTGGCCGTGCCCCGCGTGCTGATGCGCGTGCGGCAACGCCGGAGCCAGCGCCGGTGCAGCGACGACACCACGGTCACGCTGAAGCGCGCCGATGAAGCCGCGGCCCTTGGTCCAGACCAGCCGCGCGCCGAAGGCGGCGATCAGCACGTAGCTCGCGATCTCGATCACGCGCTCGGTGCTGCACATGGACTTGGCCGTCGCGTTCAGCAGAAACGCGCCGATGCCGACAATCAAAACCGCCACCAGCGCCTGCAGGAACGCCGACGCGAACGACAGCACGATGCCGCGCCGCGCGGTCTCTTCATTGGCGACGAGATACGACGAGATCACTGCCTTACCGTGGCCGGGCCCGGCGGCATGGAAGATGCCGTAGAGAAACGAGATACCGAGCAAGGTGGTCACCGCGCTGCCGTCGGTCTTCGCCGCGCGGATCGCGCCCGACATCTGCCGGTAGAAATCCGACTGCATCGCCAGGATCCAGCCGAAGATGCCGCTGTGCTGCTGCGCACCGGCGGGTGGACGCGGCGCGCCGAACGGCGTCTGCGCCAGCACCATGTGAAGCGTCGCATCCGCGAGCGCGATCGTCACGACTGCTGCGGCGGCAACCCAAAAGCGGGACGGAATGCGGGAAAGCGTCACTGACAGGCCACCGTCAGCCGGTTCGCAAAGTTCGCACCGTAATTGGCATTCGAGCCGTTGAGAAAATTCTGTTCGCTCATGGTCTGGGCTGGAGCTTCGGCGGACTTCTGTGCTGCGAGTTTGCAGTTGGCAGGTGCGCCGACGAGCTTCAGAGGCTCCTTGTCGAGCACGAAATTCACGAAATACGACGGGTCGTAAATTTCCAGTACCAATTCCGGAGTCTTGGCCGGGACACTGAGCGGCAGGGTGAAGTTCAACACCAGCTTGCTGTCCTTGTACTCAAGGAAATAGTCAGCCGGCTCGCCGAGCTTCTCTTTCTTCGGACCGACCTTGGCGTAGGTGAAGTAGGCGAACTCCTTCAGCGAATCGACGTTGACCTGCGCCAGCGGCGCCAGATCCTCGCGCGTGTAGACGCCCTTGGTCTTGGTCTCGATCCCCTGCAGCGCGTAGGTCGAGAACATGTCGTCGAATGTCCACGCATGGCGGATACCGGTGACCGACCCGTCGGACGCGTAGATCAGTTCGCTCGTCGACGTCACCCAGACGTGCGGATGCGCCTGCGCGACCGGCGCACCGATCAGGATCAGCACACCCAGAAGGCCGGCGAGGCGGAGGTAACGCAGCATCGATTTCACCTCAGGCAGCGGCGGGTTCGGTCAGCAGCCCGCGGCGGCGAAGCAGCGCGTCAGGCTCGGGCTTGCGCCCGCGGAAGGCAATATACGCTTCTTCAGGATCGCGTGATCCTCCCGACGAGTAAATATCGTCGTGCAGGCGCTTGGCGACCGCGGGCGCATAGATATCGCCCGCCTCCTCGAACGCGCCGAACGCATCCGCGTCCATCACTTCCGACCACATATAGCTGTAGTAGCCGGCGGCGTAGTGGCTGCCGGAGAAGACGTGGGCAAACTGGGTCGGCCGGTGCCGCAGCGAGATCTCCGCCGGCATGCCAATCTTCTCCAGTTCCTTGCGCTCGAATGCACGCACGTCCTGCCCCGCCGCCGACGGCTGGGTGTGGAACTCGAGATCGACCAGCGCCGAGGACACGAACTCGACGGTCGCGAAGCCCTGATTGAACTTGCGCGCGGCGATGAAGCGCTTGAGCAGATCGTCCGGCAGCGGCTCGCCGGTCTGGTAATGCCGCGCGAACTTTTGCAGCACCTCCGGCCGCTCCTGCCAGTGCTCGTAGAGCTGCGACGGCAGTTCGACGAAGTCCGTGAACACCGACGTGCCGGACAGCGACGGATAGACCACGTTCGACAGCATGCCGTGCAGGCCGTGGCCGAACTCGTGGAACAGCGTGCGGGCATCGTCCGGCGACAGCAGCGAGGGATGGCCGTCGGCGCCCTTGGAGAAGTTCATGACGTTGAGGATCAGCGGCGCGATGTCGCCGTCGAGCTTCTGCTGATCGCGCAGCGAGGTCATCCAGGCGCCGGAGCGCTTCGAGGCGCGGGCGAAGTAGTCGCCGTAGAACAGCGCCTTGTGCTTGCCCTGCGCATCCTTCACCTCCCAGACGCGGACGTCCGGATGCCAGACCGGAATGTCGGTGCGCTCGGTGAAGGTCAGCCCGAACAGGCGCGAGGCCACATCGAAGGCGGCTGCGATCATGCCCTCCAAGGTCAGATACGGCTTGATCGCCTCGTTGTCGAAGTTAGCGCGGCGCTGGCGCAGCTTCTCGGCGTAGTGGCGCCAGTCCCATGGCGCGAGCTCGAAGTTGCCGCCCTCTTCCGTCACCAGCGCTTGCAGCGCGTCGCGGTCGGCCATGGCGCGGGCCCGCGCCGGCTTCCAGACCCGCTCCAAGAGGCCGCGCACCGCGTCGGGCGTCTTGGCCATGGAATCTTCGAGCTTGTAGGCGGCGTAGGTCGGGAAGCCGAGGATGTTGGCGGTCTCCTCGCGCAGCTTCAGCACCTCGCCGATGGTCGCCGTATTGTCGTTCTCGTTGCCATTGTCGCCGCGGGCGACGAAGGCCTTGTAGACCTTCTCGCGCAGGTCGCGCCGGGTCGAGCTTTGCAGGAACGGCTCGACATAGGAGCGCGACAGCGTGATCAGCGCCTTGCCCTCCTTGCCGCGCTCTGTGGCTGCCGCCTTGGCGCCCGCCACGAACGCATCGGAGAGGCCGCCGCGATCGTCCTCGCCGAGCTCCATGCTCCAGGCCTGCTCGTCGCCGAGCAGGTGGTGGCTGAACTCGGTGCCGAGCTGGGCCAGCCGCTCGTTGATGGCGGCGAGCCGCGCCTTCTTCTCGTCGGTGAGGCCGGCGCCCGAGCGCTGGAAGCGGGTGTAGGTCCGCTCCAAGAGGCGCAGCTGCTCCGGCGTCAGCTTCAGCGCGGCGCGGTCCTCGTAGAGCTTGGCGACGCGGCCGAACAGCACCGCATTCATCATGATCGGATTCCAGTGCCGCGCCTGCCGCAGCGACACCTCGCTCTCGATCGCCAAGAGCTCCGGATTGGAGTGCGCCGAGACCAGCGCGTAGAACACGGACGCGACCTTGTTCAGCAGCTTGCCGGAGCGCTCCAGCGCTGTGACCGTGTTGTCGAAGTCCGGCGCTGACGGATCGTGGGTGATCGCGTTAACCTCTGCCGTGTGGTCGGCGAACGCCTGCTCGAAGGCGGGAAGGAAGTGCTCTGGCTTGATCTCGGCGAAGGGCGGCGTCTCGAGCGGGGTCTGCCAGGCGATCAGGAGAGGATTGGTCATCAGGTGTCCTGTGGGGCGCGATTTGGCTCCTCATATAGCACCTAATGCGGCTTTTTCAGCGCTGTGCGAGCGGTCCCCTGAGGCGCTTTAACGCTTGATTGGCGGGGGTTTTTGAACGAGATTGCCGCCGCAACCGGAAACCGAACCATGTCGACACCGTCTAGCTCCTCCTCGCCCCGCCAGATCGCCTGGCCGAGCGTCATCACCGTCATCTCGGCGGCGATCCTGATCGGTGCTGAGGTGTTCGGCGCGGCCTTCGCGGGCGGCTGGGCGCTGGCGATCCTGTTCGGGCTCGAGGAGCGCGGCGCTCACATTATCCAGGGCATCCTGTTCGTCATCGGTGTCATCGTCATGGTCGGCTTCATCCGCGGCGCGCAGCGCGTCGAGCCGTTTACGCGCTGACGCGGAACACGCACGCTGGAAACCAGCGTGGCTCAGGTGTTTCTCTCACCTCACGCGCGCCGCACTTCCGCAACAATTCGTTAAAGAACATAAACACACGTTCATGTTTGCCGCCGAAGTGTGGGCTCAGCGCAACGCTCGGCGGCGATGGTGTGAGAAAATTTACGAGAGTCCAAAAAATTTCTTGCACCACGGGAGCAAAGGGCATATTTCCTCGCTTGCCCAATTTCGCACGTGCCTGTGGTCGTGTGTCAGTCGGTAGGTATCCGGACAAGAGGCCGGACAGCCGCCAAGGGATGAAGAAGCCGAGGGTCGCTCGAGAGCTGGTTCACCAGCGCAAATTCGAGAGGCCAGCATCTCTCTCCAGAGATGCCGTTGAAGGTGACTTTACTCCTTGCAACCGTGACTGGCAGCCGGAGGCGAACCGGCGCACCCCGCTCTCAACGGGGGACGCGACTTAAAGCAACGACGGAGCGGGCTTTTTTGGTCTCTGCCAGCTTTCCACCAGCTGGCGCGAATACCGAAGAGGCTTGTCCATCATTGCCAGGCGTGCGGCGGGACTTATCCCACCAATCCACGGCAGCACAGTTGGTCTGAGGTTTAGGCATTTTCGCGCCTCCAAAGCGCGGGTTGCCAAGACCGGATGATCAGCATCATCGGACGGTTCGCCGTCCCCGAAGCTGTATGGGGGATACTCCCATGACTGACCGCATCCGCGAATTCCTGCGCGCGCGCCGTAACGAAGGCCGTGACACCGAGCCCTGCTTGGTCGTCGACCTCGAAGTCGTGCGCGACAACTTCCAGACCTTTGCCAAGGCGCTGCCCGACAGCCGCGTGTTCTATGCGGTCAAGGCGAATCCGGCGCCGGAAGTGCTGACGCTGCTCGCGTCCATGGGCTCGTGCTTCGACACCGCGACCGTCGCGGAAGTCGAGATGGCGCTGGCCGCTGGTGCGACGCCGGACCGCATTTCCTATGGCAACACCATCAAGAAGGAACGCGATATCGCGCGCGCCTACGCGCTCGGCATCCGTCTCTTTGCCGTGGACTGCGTCCCCGAAGTCGAGAAGATCGCTCGTGCCGCTCCCGGCGCGAAGGTGTTCTGCCGCATCCTGTACGACTGCGCCGGCGCCGAGTGGCCGCTGTCGCGGAAGTTCGGCTGCGACCCGGAAATGGCCGTCGATGTGCTCGACCACGCCAAGCGTGTTGGCTTGGAGCCGGTCGGCATCTCGTTCCATGTCGGCTCGCAGCAGCGCAAGGTGAAGGCGTGGGATCGTGCGCTGGCGATGGCCGCGACCGTGTTCCGTGACTGCGCCGAGCGCGGGATCAACCTGTCCATGGTCAACATGGGCGGCGGCTTCCCGACGAAGTATCTCAAGGACGTTCCTCCGGTTCTCCAGTACGGCCGGTCGATCTTCCGTGCGCTTCGCAAGCACTTCGGCAACCAGATCCCGGAAACGATCATCGAGCCGGGCCGCGGCATGGTCGGCAATGCAGGCATCATCGAAACCGAAGTCGTTCTGATCTCGAAGAAGAGCGACGACGATGACAACCGCTGGGTCTACCTGGACATCGGCAAGTTCGGCGGTCTCGCCGAGACGATGGACGAGTCGATCCGCTACGCGATCCGTACGCCGCACGACGGCGCCGAAATGGCTCCGTGCATTCTCGCCGGCCCGACCTGCGATTCGGCCGACGTGCTGTACGAAAAGGTCCCGTATCCGCTGCCCGTGACCCTCGAGATCGGCGACAAGCTGCTGATCGAAGGCACCGGCGCCTATACGTCGACCTACTCGTCGGTGGCTTTCAACGGCATCCCGCCGCTGAAGACGTATCACATCTGATCGCCACCGCGATCGGGCCACATCTGACCTGAGCGCTTTGACGCTCTGAACTCGCGGGGAGCCGGCTGGCCGGCTCCCATCCCGTCAATTTTCGGACTGACAACATGCCAGGCGCTGCGCGCCGACGGCGTGGGGACTGACGTGCCATGACTGCTGTTTCGACCAAGAAGACCTTTGCCCTGAAAGTGAGTGCCGCTCCGTTCGCGATCCGTGCGGAACGTGCCTCCGACGTCGTCGCGCGCGAAGCGCTGCTGGACGTGTGCTTTGGCACGAACCGCCATGGCCGCACCTGCCAGCGCATCCGCGATGGACGCTTGCCCGCCGAAGGCCTTGCCTTCTCGGCCGTGCGTGAGGGCCGTCTCGTCGGAACCGTGCGGTTGTGGCACGTCAGCGCCGGCGGCAAGCCGGCGCTCGTGCTCGGCCCGCTGGCGGTGGACCCGGCGTGCCGTTCGCTCGGCGTCGGCGCTGCGCTGATGCGCCACGCGCTCGACGTCGCCAAACGCCGCGGCCACGGCGCCGTGATCCTGCTCGGCGATGCGCCCTACTACGCGCGCTTCGGCTTCACGCTGGCGAAAACCGCCGAACTGGCCCTGCCCGGCCCGTTCGAGCGCGATCGCCTGCTCGCGATCGAGCTGCGCGACGGCGCACTCGACGGCGCGTGGGGCATGATCGTGCCGACCGGCCAGACCTCGAAAGCACGCCGTGCAGCCCGCCTCGGCGCGCTGGCGCCGCGCGCGGCGTAAGCGTCATCATGGCCGACCTCGAACCCGAAACGGATGACGACCTGCAGTCGCGCGGCCTGCTCAAGCAGGCCGCGATCACGACGGTCATGATCCTGCTCGGCCTCAAGATCACCGTCGACGTGGTCCGCCGCCGCTGGCGCGCACGCTGAGCCCGCCGCTTATTGCGGCACCTGAACCCTTGATTTACCCGCCCCAAAACGGCAAGCCGGGCCACCCGCCCGAGGAGCTTTTCAATGCCGCGCCGCCTGATTTCGTCCGGATCGCCGTTTGAGAAAATCGCCGGCTACAGCCGCGCGGTGGTCGATGGCGACTTCTGCTTCGTCGCCGGAACCACCGGCTACGACTATACGACCATGACGCTGCCGGCGGATGTCACATCCCAGACACGGAACTGTTTCAAGACCATCGAAGGCGCGCTGAAGGAGGCGGGCTTCGCGATGGCCGACATCGTCCGCGCGACCTACTACATCACCGACGCCAACGACGCGGACATCGTGTTCCCGCTGTTCGGCGAATACCTCGGCGAGATCCGCCCGGCCGCGACGCTGCTCGTGGTCGCGGGTCTCTACAAGCCCGAGATGAAGATCGAAATCGAAGTCACGGCCAAGCGCCGCAGCTGATACGCCAACCGTCTAACTTTTTCCGGAGATTGCTGATGATGTCGCCCGCCTCGCAGATCCTTGCGAAGATCACAGGCCCCATCGTGATTGTCGGCTTCGGCTCCATCGGCAAAGGCATGGTGCCGATGATCGAGCGCCATCTCGATTACGACAAGTCGCGCATCACCGTGCTTGATCCGAAAGACGAGGGCCGCAAGGCGCTGTGCGACAAGCACGGCCTGCGCTTCATCCAGAAGGGCCTGACCCGCGACAACTATCGCGAACTGCTGACGCCGCTCCTGACTGAGGGCAGCGGCCAGGGCTTCTGCATCAACCTCTCGGTCGACACCGGCTCGGTCGATATCATGGAGCTCTGCAATGAGCTCGGCGTGCTCTACATCGACACCGTCAACGAGCCCTGGCTCGGCTTCTACTTCGACGCGTCGAAAGGTGCCGCAGCGCGCTCGAACTACGCGCTGCGCGAGGTCACGCTCGCCGCCAAGAAGGCGCGCAAGCCGGGTTCGCACACGGCCATCTCCTGCTGCGGCGCCAATCCCGGCATGGTCTCGTTCTTCGTCAAGCAGGCGCTGCTGAATGTCGCCGCCGATTTGAAGCTCAATGCGCCGAAGCCGAAGACCAAGGCCGAATGGGCGGACCTGATGCGGCAGGCCGGCATCAAGGGCATCCACATTGCCGAACGCGACACCCAGCGCGCGAAGACGCCGAAGGAGCCGGAGGTGTTCGTCAACACCTGGTCGGTGGAAGGCTTCCTCTCCGAGGGCATGCAACCCTCCGAACTCGGCTGGGGCACCCACGAGACGTGGATGCCGGAGAACGCGCATACGCATGAAGCCGGTTGCGGCGCTGCGATCTACCTGATGCAGCCGGGCGCCAACACGCGCGTGCGCACCTGGTGCCCGACGCGCGGCGCGCAGTACGGCTTCCTCGTCACCCACAACGAGTCGATCTCGATCTCCGACTACTTCACCGTGCGCGACGGTTCGGGCAAGGCCGTGTACCGGCCGACCTGCCACTACGCCTATCACCCGGCGGACGACGCGGTCGTCTCGCTGCACGAGCTGTTCGGCTCCGGCAAGATGCAGGAGAAGCACCACATCCTCGACGAGAACGAGATCGTCGACGGCATCGACGAACTCGGCGTGCTGCTGTTCGGGCACGACAACAACGCCTACTGGTATGGCTCGCAGCTCTCGATCGAAGAGACGCGCGCGCTGGCGCCGTACCAGAACGCAACCGGCCTGCAGGTGACCTCTTGCGTGCTCGGCGGCATCGTCTGGGCACTGGAGCATCCGAACGAGGGCATCGTCGAAGCCGACGAGATGGACTTCGAGCGCCTCTTGGAAATCCAGCTGCCGTATCTCGGCCCGGTGAAGGGCTTCTATACCGACTGGACGCCGCTGAAGGGCCGCCCGGGCCTGTTCCCGGAAGACATCGATACGTCCGACCCGTGGCAGTTCAGGAACATCCTGGTCCGCTGAGCGCGCCCAGCGTTCCGGCGCGCCTCAAGACGCGCTGCGAGCTAACTGCTGCGTGACATGACCTCGGCTGCAACGCGGGGGCCCAGACACCGGCGCTGATCGGTGGTAGGATCGGTGCTGGAATAGGCCCGAACACCCCTTGCGCTTTGGGGGGTCCATGATCCGATTTTTGCCGATCGCATTCCTTTTCATGTTTGCGTTCGAAGGTGCTGCTTTCGCAGACTCAGGCCCGGTGTTCTCCTCCACCGGACCGGACGCGGAAGCTTATGGCGCTTCCATGGGCTATCCAGTGCCTCCGTTCGAGTACCCGCCGGGGACCCGGCAGGACTTCATGGTCGGATTGCAAAGTCGCTACGATCAGGTGACGCCCGTGCGCACCGTCCCAAAACCGCCTTCGCCTTCGATTCTGAAGCGTGCGGCCGGGCAAATCTCCCCGGTCTATCACTACGACGGACGGCAGAAGGCGATCGGCGACTATCTCGACAGGCATCCTGTTACGGGTCTGTTGATTGCTCGCGGCGACACGATCCTGTTCGAGCGTTATCAGTATGCACGCAGCGATCAGGATAGGCTTCTGTCATATTCGATGGCCAAAACCATCACCGCACTGCTGGTCGGGATCGCCATCGCGGAAGGAGCGATCCGCTCGATCGACGATACAGCGGCAACCTATGTGCCGGAACTAGCAGGCACGGAGTACGGTGCCACGGCGCTGCGCGCCCTGCTTCAGATGTCGTCGGGAGTCGCCTTCCGCGAAATCAGCTATCAAGCAGATGAGGATGTCGTGAAGTTGCATCGCGCGCTGCTGGGCAAAGAGGCGATCGGTCCGGTCGCCGCGCTCCGTCAGTTCAACACGCGCCATGCTGCGCCGGGGATGCGCTTCACCTACGCCAGCTCAGAGACGGAAGTGCTCGGCCTTGTTGTTAGCCGCGCGGTCAAAATGCAGCTTGCCGACTATCTTGCCACGCGCATCTGGCAAAAGCTGGGAGCCGAGTCGGACGCTGCATGGGCCGTCGATACCACCGGACAGGAACTGGCCTACTGCTGCTTCATCGCCACATTGCGCGATTGGGCGCGCCTCGGATTGATGCTGGCGAATGACGGCATGTGGAACGGACAACAGATCGTCCCTCGGCAATGGATTCTGGATGCAACGGCAGTGCGTGAGGACAGTTACCTGCGCAGTACGATCGCACCGTCCTGGGGCTACGGCTATCAGGTCTGGATTCTGCCGGGACAGCGACGAATGTTTCTCCTGTTGGGCATAAGCGGGCAGAACCTCTTCGTCGATCCCGAATCCAAGCTGATCATGGTGCACACGGCAGTGCGCACAACGCCGGTGGGAGACCCGAAATCGCCTGAGGTCGTAGCCCTGTGGTATGCGCTCGTGGCGCAGTACGGGCTCCGACAGTAACCCGACGTCCGCCGCTCCGCTACTTCCGTTCCGGGACCGGCTCGCCCATCTTCTCGGCGGGCGCGGGCGGCAGTGCCGGCTTCGCACCCGCCTTCTGCGCATCGGCATCCGGCCGCGCGGGCTCAGGCGCGGGTGTGGTCGGGCGCGTGCCACCGGGCTCGGCCGGTGCGGCTTTCGGCGCATCCGTTTGCGTCGCCTGCGCCAGCACATGCGGCTTGCTGCCGAGATGCGCGAACGAGATCGCAACGATCATGAGCCCCGCAGCCGCGACCGTGAGACCGAACGCGATGTCCCCTGTCGCTGTGTTTTTCGAATTCTGCGCAAGTCTGTCCATGAACCGGCAACTGAGGAGC
Organism: Proteobacteria bacterium SG_bin9; assembly: GCA_002083525.1. GTDB lineage: Bacteria > Pseudomonadota > Alphaproteobacteria > Rhizobiales > Xanthobacteraceae > SG-bin9. Next base: position 35,800 of record LWDM01000070.1, read on the forward strand.
GCCCGGATTGGTTCCTCGTGTGCGACGCAATGCGCAGCACTCAACTTGGCGTGAACGCCGAACCGGGTACCTAAACTGACCCGCCGTTCATCTCCCGGCCCAGCGAAAGCCTGAATTCACGCGCCGGCTGCCTCGATCGCACATCGACCGGCTGGAGCAGCCATGTCACACCGCGTCAATACCGTATCGCGCCGCGTGATCCTCGGCGCTGCTGCTGCTGCGCTCGGCTTGCCAGCCCAGGCATTCGCACAACGACGGCTGAAGCCGACACCGAGTTGCGACGATGGCGACGATCCGACGCCACCGCAGACGGCAGGCCCGTTCTTCAAGCCGCGCTCGCCGCAGCGCACATCATTGATCGAGCCCGGCATGGCCGGCACACGCCTCGTGCTGAGTGGTACCGTCACGACCCGATCCTGCCGGCCGGTGCCGCGCGTGCTGATCGATCTCTGGCAAGCGAATGCGAGAGGCATTTACGACAACGCCGGTTACCGGCTGCGCGGCCACCAGTTCACCGACGCTGACGGACGCTTCCGTTTCGAGACCATCGTGCCGGGGAGCTACGACGGCCGCACCCGTCATCTGCACCTGCGCGCGCAGGCAGCAAACCGGCGCATCCTCACAACGCAGCTTTATTTTCCCGGCGAACCGCTGAACCGTCGCGATGGACTGTTCAATCCGGCGCTGCTGATGCAGACGCGCAATGCCGGCGAGCAGATCGAGGCGACCTACAACATCGTGCTGGCGATGCGCTGACGGCGCACGATCCGGAAAAGTGTGAAGCGGTTTTCCGCAAGATCGTGCGCAAATAAAAACTAGAGCGGCAGCAATCCCGCGTCACCGTTCTCGCTGGCAAAGCCGAGCAGCGTACCGTCCGCGTTCCAGGCAAGCGCGGAGATCGGCTCTTCGTCGTTACGGCGCACGAGAATTTCCGCGCCGTCCGACATGCGCACCATCAGCACCACGCCGTTGCTGTAACCGGCGGCGAGAATATCGCTCTCCGGATGACACGCGACCGCAGTCACCTTCGCCTGCAGCGGCGCCAGCATCGCCGGCTCCTTGCCCATCGGGCCGTCCTTGCTGGTGAACGGCCAGACGATCACGGTATCGGCGCCGGACGTCGCGAGGTGCTTGCCGCCCGCAGTCCACGACATCGAGCGCACGCGCGAGGGATAACCGGTCATCCGCATGTGGCGATTGTCGGCGAGCCGCCAGCCGTGCAGCGCCGACTCGTGCATCATGGTGATGAGAAACTTGTTGTCCTCGCTGAAAGTCACGCCGAGATGCGAGCCCTTCCATTCGAGGAATTCCGGCTTCGCCGCCATGTTCGGAAACCAAAGCGTCACGCCGTTATAATGCGCGACCGCGAGGCGCAGTCCCTTCGGCGCGAACGCGAGCCCGCCGACCGTCGACACCACGTCGAGCGATTTCTCGTCGCCCTTCGGCGGCTTCACGAACGCAGTCTTGCCTGCCGACCATGCAATCGCGCCATCCGGATGCAGCGCGACATTATCGATCCACCGGCGCTTGGCATCAGTCGTCAGCGTTTCGGTCGCGCCTGCCGCGTCCACCGCAACGACCTTGCCGTCATCGCCGCCGGTAACGATGCGTTTGCCATCACTCGTCGCGCAGAGAATGCCGCCACCGTGCACAGCCACCGTCGAGACGGTTTCCGGATCGGACGCAAAGCTGATGCTCTCCTCGCCGCTGACGAAGGCAGCGGTGTCACCCAGGAAATGCACGGCAATCGCCGGCTGCGGCAACGCCACCTTGCGCACGCGGTCGGTGACAGAGGCGACGTGCGACGGATTGTCGGAATTGAAGGAGGTCATGAGCTACTCTTATCGTCATTGCGAGCGAAGCGAAGCAATCCAGCTACGAGCAAGAACTGGATTGCTTCGTCGCTATCGCTCCTCGCAATGACAAAACGAAAATCACGCAATACATTTCTCGAAGCCGTCGCGGATCTTCTGCTCCGGCAATTCGCGCCCGATGAAGACCACGCGGCTGACGCGCGCCTCGTCGTCCTTCCACTTCCGCTGATGATCGCCCTCAAGCATCATGTGCACGCCCTGGAACACGTAGCGGTCGTCATCATCCTTGAACGCAAGGATGCCCTTCGAGCGCAGGATATTCTGGCCATCGGTCGCAACCAAAGACTGTAGCCACGGCATAAACTTGGCCGGATCGAGCGGCTTGTCGGTCTTGATCGACAGCGATTGCATGTCCTCGTCGTGATAGTGCTTCAAACCGCCGTGACCGTGGCTGTGATCGTGATGATGGTGGTGATCATGGTCATGATCGTGGTGATGATGGTGGTCGTGATCGCCACCGTCGTGCAGGAACTCGGGCTCGATCTCCAGAATACGGTCGAGGTCGAACGCGTTGCGGTCGAGCACATCGCTCAGCGCCACCTGGCAGCGCTCGGTGCGATGCAGCTTCGCGTACGGATTGATGCCGCGAATGCGCGCCTCGACTTCCGACAACTCAGTCTTCGAGACGAGATCGGTCTTGTTGAGCACGATCACGTCGGCGAACGCGATCTGGTTCTTGGCTTCCGGCGCATCCTTCAGGCGATCGCTCAGCCACTTGGCGTCGGCCACCGTCACCACCGCGTCGAGCGCAGTCTTTTCCTTGACGTCCTCGTCGACGAAGAACGTCTGCGCCACCGGCGCCGGATCGGCGAGCCCGGTCGTTTCCAGAATGATCGCGTCGAACTTGCCCTTGCGTTTCATCAGCCCTTCGAGGATGCGCACGAGGTCGCCGCGCACGGTGCAGCAGACGCAGCCGTTGTTCATCTCGAACACTTCCTCGTCCGCACCGATGACGAGATCGTTGTCGATGCCGATCTCGCCGAATTCGTTGACGATCACAGCGTACTTCTTGCCGTGGTTCTCCGAGAGGATGCGGTTGAGCAGCGTGGTCTTGCCGGCGCCGAGATAGCCGGTCAGCACGGTCACGGGAATTTTCGAGGCGGCAACGTCAGACATGGGCACTCCGGGTAACGGCCGGCGCGCCCGGACGCGGAAGGGCTCCGCTTTCAGGGCATGATCCGGTCCGAAAACCGGTATCCACTTTTCGGGATCATGCCTAGTTCGTCAGCGCGCTGGTGAGCGCCTTTATATTGTGCCTGACCATGCCAATGTAAGTGGGGGCATCGCCCTTTTCGTCGGTCAAACTGTCCGAATACAGCGTTCCGCCGACCGCGGCGCCCGTTTCAGAGGCGATCCGCCGCATCAGCCGCGGATCGGTGACATTTTCCAGAAAAACCGCCGGGATTTTCTGCGCCTTGATCTGGCGGATGATGGCCGCAATGTCCTTGGCGCTGGCCTCGGATTCCGTCGAAACGCCCTGCGGCGCGATGAATGTGATGCCGTAGGCGTCAGCAAAATAGCCGAACGCATCGTGGGTCGAGATCACCTTGCGCCGCTCGGCGGGGAGTTTCGCCACCGCCTCCTTCACCTCGCGATCGAGCTTGTCGAGCTCGCCGAAATAGGCATCGGCATTGGCGCGATAGATCGCGGCGCCCGCACTGTCAGCTGCGATGAGCGCTTCGCGAATGTTGGTCACGTAGGTGCGGACGTTGGCAACCGACTGCCACGCATGCGGATCGGCCTCGCCGTGGCTATGGCCATGACCATGCCCGTGATCGCCCGGCAGTTTGCGCGGTTTGATGCCGGTCGTCGCCGTGATGACGGGCATCCTGCCGCCGCTGGCTTTCACCAGCCGCGACAGCCAACCCTCGAATCCGAGCCCGTTGACGATGACGAGTTGCGCCTCCACGAGACGCTTCGCATCCGCCGGCGTCGGCGTATAGACATGGGCGTCGCCGCCGGGCGGCACCAAGGTCGATACGTTGACCCGGTCGCCACCGACATTCTTCACGAGATCGCCGAGGATCGAGAAGCTCGCGACGACAATAAGTTTGCTTTGAAATTTGTCTTGCAGTTTGTCTTGCGCAAAGGCCGGCGAGGCGCTTACGAGCAGCGCGGCGGCAACGAACAATGAGCGACGGGTCAACATCGTTACGCCTCCAGATGACGGCCGGGGAACGCCTTGCGCACGAGCCCGCCGACCGGGCCGAACAGCAGCGATACAAGATAGATCAGCGCCGCGACCAGAATGATGGCCGGCCCCGACGGAATTTTGGTCAGATACGACAGCACGAGGCCGACATAGCCGGACACCATCGCGCTCGCGACCGCGATCAGCATCATCAGGCTGATGTCGCGCGCCCAGAACCGCGCGATGCCCGCAGGCAGGATCATCAGGCCGACCGCCAGCAGCGTGCCGAGTGCGTGGAAGCCGTTGACGAGATTGATCACGACCAGCGCCATGAACGCGAGATGCGCCGGCGCACCGGCGCGGCTGACCGAGCGTAGAAACAGCGGATCGACGCACTCGATCACCAGCGGCCGCCAGATGATCGCGAGCGTGAACAGCGTGATGGTCGCGTTGAACGCGATCACCATCAGCGTCTGGTCGTCGAGTGCCAGCACGTTACCGAACAGCACGTGCAGCAGATCGATATTGGTGCCCTTGATGGAAACGATGGCAACGCCGAGTGCAAGCGACACCAGATAGAACGCCGCCAGCGACGCGTCTTCCTTCAGCTCGGTGACGCGGGCGACGAGACCGGCGAGGATCGCGACCGCAAAGCCTGCGATCAATCCGCCGAAGGTCATCGCAAACAGGTTGAGCCCCGAAAGCAGAAATCCGATCGCCGCGCCGGGGAGAATTGCGTGCGCCATCGCGTCGCCGACAAGACTCATCCGCCGCAACATCAGGAACACGCCGATTGGCGCGCCGCCGAGCGACAGCGCGATGACGCCCGCGAGCGCGCGGCGCATGAACTCGAATTCGGTGAACGGCGCGATCAGCGCATCGATGATCATGATCAGGCGGCGCGTTGCGGCGGAGCATCGACGGCGCAGGCCGCCGCGTCATCGTCGAAGGCTTCGCACATGCGCCGCGCCTCAAGCAGGCGCTCGGGCGTCAGTGTTTGCGCGGTCGCGCCCCACGCCACCGCCTGTCGTGCGAGCAGCAGCGTTTCGGGGAAATGCTGACGCACCATCTCAAGATCGTGCAGCGCCGCCAGCACAGTGCGCTTCTCGCCATGCCAGCGCAGCACCAGCGCCATCAGATCGGAGGCCGTCTTTGCGTCGATGGCGTTGAACGGCTCGTCGAGCACGATCACGCGCGCGTCTTGAAGCAGAAGTCTCGCGAACAGCATGCGCTGCATCTGCCCGCCGGAGAGCGTGCCGATGGCGCGGTTCTCGAATCCGGTCAGACCTACGGCCGAGAGCGCCTGTTCGATACGCGTGTTTTCGCCTTTGCCGAAGCCGCCGAACAGGCCACGGGATTGCCACAACCCTGCGCCGACGAAATCGAACACGGAAATCGGGAAGCTGCGATCGATCTCCGCCGACTGCGGCAGGTACGCGATCTCGCGCGCGGCAATCTTGCCGAGACCGATGTCACCCGCGAGCGGCTTAAGGATGCCGACGATGCCGCGAAACAGCGTCGACTTGCCGGCGCCGTTCGGCCCGCATACCGCGAGCAGCGATCCCTCGGCGACTTCGCCATTGAGATGATGCACCGCCGGGTGACGATCGTATCCAAGCGTGAGATCGCGGAATTTCAGTTGCGCCGTCATGCTCACCTCATCGCGACCAGCACGATGGCCCACAGCACTGCACTCAGCCCTGCAGCGACAGCCAATCGTCCCGTCAGCGGCATGCGCAGGATTGACCACGCGACCGCCTGTGCCGGGTGCGGCTGGCCGGGCGCATGGTGATGGTGGTGATGACCGTGCCCGTGATGGTGATCGTGGGCGTGGTCATGAGCGTGATCGTGGGCCATTTCCGATATGTTATAATGTTACATATCGGAAAGTCCAGTTCGGGTCAGGGCTTTCCCAGCAGCATGGCTAAAGCCGCCGCCAGGAACGGAAACGGCAGCGAGACCGCCGCCCGAAACCACACAAACCGCGCCGGCATAAAGGGAATTTCCCAGAGGATCATGCGCTGGAAGGCGAACAGCGCCCACGCCACGACGTAAGCGATCACCTGCGGCGCCCCTGCCCCGCTCTTCAGCGCCACCGCGCCGAGCGAGAAGCCGATCACCGGGCCGCCGGGGGTCGCGGCACCGGCGATCGTCGCCGTCAGCACGCCGAACCATCCGGTGTCCGGACCGAGCGATCCGGTGATGAATTCGGGCGGAATGATCGCCGCGATGTAGCCCGCGCCGACGACACCGATGCCGACGCGCGGCGCCACGTCGATGAAGTCGCTCATGCCGCGCTTGAGCGCGCCCTGAAACACCGGCTTGCCGCGTTTGAACGTCAGCAGTCCGACGCCGAGCACCGTCGCCCACAACACGATGTCGACGAGAAGCGCGCTCATGGATCGAGGCGCTCCTTGACGCGAACGTAGACGAAGCGCCCGAGCGCACCGGCGAGGATCGGCATCGGCAGCGACAGAATGATGCGCCAGAGCGTGAACTCGGTGCCCATGATCGGCAGCTCCCACGTGATCGCGCGGCCATAGCCGATCAGCGTCCAGCTCACGACCATCGCGATGGTCGAACCGAAGTCGGCGCCGACCGCGAGCAGCGCACTCGCCACCGGATACGCGGTGAACGGACCGCCGGGCAGGATCGCGCCGAACGCCGCGCCGATCAGCAGGCCCTTCAGGCCTGAGTGCGGCCCGAGTGATTTCGACACCTTGTCGTGCGGCAGCACCGCAGCGATGAAGCCGCCGAGCAGACAGCCCGCGAGCACGCGCGGCAGAATCTCGCCGAACAGCCACAGGTCGCTGAGGAAGATGGTGATGACGCCCTGCGTGCCGTCACGCCGCCAGACAAGCGCCATGCTGACCGCGACCAACACGACGATGAAGATCATCGACCACTGGACGGGCTTGCGCTTTTTCGGACGCGCCGCGGCTTGCGCCTCGTCGTCGGCAGGTGGCGTGTGTTTTGGATCGGAATCGGTCACGGACGAATCTAAGAAGGAGCGAAATGTGCCTCTGCTTAGAGGGTTTCAGCGCCGAGGGATACGGGTAGAGGCTGCAATCGGCGGCTATGCCTATGCGCGAATGCTGTTACCCGCGTCAGGACATGTGCCGGACGATAGCAAGGCCGGCAAATACACCGGCGATCGACAACACCACCGAGCCCAGCACGTACAGCGCTGCGAGACCGAGCTCGCCCCGCTCGTAGAGGACGGCCGTATCGAGCGAGAACGCCGAGAACGTCGTGTAGCCGCCGAGGATGCCGGTCATCAGAAACAGGCGCCAGTTCTGCGACGCATCGCCCTTGAACGCGAGGTAGCCGGCGATCAGCCCCATCACCAGCGAGCCGGAGATGTTGATCAGAAACGTCGAATACGGAAACGCCGTCCCGAGCGTGCGCGCGCAGAGCAGATTGACGATATGGCGTAGCGTCGAGCCGATACCGCCGCCGAGAAATACGAGAAGGTAGGTCATCGCGTCAGCCTAGCGCGTCGCTTCAGTAAGGCCAAGGGTTGCCCAAAACGTAGATGGCCGGGACAAGCCCGGCCATGACGTCGCGAGTGAAGCGAGTGCTGCGGCTTACGCCACCTTGGCGTAGAGCGACTCGACGTATTCCCAGTTCACGAGGTGATCGACGAACGCCTTGAGATAGTCGGGACGGCGGTTACGGTAGTCGATGTAGTAGGAGTGCTCCCACACGTCGACGCCGAGGATCGGGGTCGCGCCGTGCACCAGCGGGCTTTCGCCGTTCGCGGTCTTCGAGATTTCGAGCTTGCCGTTCTTGACCGAGAGCCACGCCCAGCCCGAACCGAACTGGCCGACGCCGGCAGCGGCGAAGTCAGCCTTGAACTTCTCGAGGCCGCCGAGATCGCTGTCGATCTGCTTGGCGAGCTTGCCCGGCAGCTTGTCGCCACCGCCGTTCGGCTTCATCCAATTCCAGAAGTGCAGGTGGTTGTAGTGCTGGCCGGCATTGTTGAAGAGCGGAGCGTTCTTGCCGAACGAGCCCTTCACGATGTCTTCGAGCGACTTGCCCTCGAATTCGGTGCCTTTCAGCAGATTGTTGCCGTTGGTCACGTAGGCCTGGTGATGCTTGTCGTGGTGAAATTCCAGCGTTTCCTTGGACATATGGGGAGCAAGGGCATCGTAGGCATACGGCAAGGCGGGAAGTGTGAAGGTCATGGGCTTATTCCACTCGTGATGGGAGACAGGTCGTCAACGACGGACCCTTATAGAAGGTTTCCGCGACAGCCAAAATGGGGACTGCGAAATCTGCCGCCAGGTGAGAAAAACGTCTTGCGAACTAGTTGCAGGCTGCCTCCGTCCTGGTCACCCGAATTGACGAGACTGCCCGTATCGGTTGAGAACGTGCCGCTGACAGCAGGACTGCACTGATGAGCATTGAAATCGACATTCTGAACGGCGACGCTTCGTGGTCCAAGGTAAAGCCTCTGTTCGGCCTGGTCTGGACGCCCGAGGAGCTGGCCCGCATTGGCAACGTGAGATGGGCCAACGCCGACCTTCGCGTTATCCTCGACGATGCCGACGGCACGACCGCCTGCCATGTCGGCATCTATTTCCGCGACGGCCTCTGGAACGGGCGCAAGGTGCGCCTCGGCGGCATCGGCGGCGTCAGCACCCACCCCAACTATCGCAAGAAGGGTTATGCCGGAATTGCACTCGGCGCAGCAATTCAGACCTTCCGCCACCACGAAGCCACCGATTTTATTCTCCTGGTCTGCGAGGATCACAACATTCCATTCTACGCGAACCGCGGCTGGCACCTGTTCAACGGCAAGCTGATCGTCGAGCAACAGGGCGAGCGCGTCGAGTTCGATGTGATGAAACCCATGGTGTTCGACCTGGCGTTGCGCCCGCGCGAGGGCACGATCGACCTATGCGGATTGCCGTGGTGACCATGCAGGAACGCCCGATGGCGCATCCGCTCGATTCGTCATAATATGGTGGTCATCATTTATTGAACGGGACCGATGGCCAGTATGAACATCCAGACGCGCCCCGCTGCGGTTCAGCCGGCCCCTCCCACCAATCCGCTCCTCACGGCGCGCATTCTGCCGACGCTGGTCCGGCTCGCGATTCCGAATGCGGTTGCTTCGATCGGCGCGACGCTGGTTGCGATCGCCGAGACCTCCTACATCGGCCGCCTCGGCACCGAACCGCTCGCAGCCATCGCGCTGGTGTTTCCTTTCGTGATGCTGACGCAGATGATGTCGGCGGGCGCCATGGGCGGCGGCGTGTCGTCGGCGATCAGCCGGGCCCTCGGGGCCGGCGATCATGCCCGCGCCGCGACCTTGGCCGTGCACGCGGCGATCATCGGTTTCGGCGGCGGGCTGCTGTTCACTGTTGTGATGCTGGTGTTTGGCCGTGCGCTGTTCGTACTGCTCGGCGGTTCGGGACCTGTGCTCGACGAAGCACTGAAGTATTCGCACGTCCTGTTTGCAGGTGCGGCGTCGATCTGGATGGTCAACACGCTTGCCTCGGTCCTGCGCGGCACCGGCGACATGATGCGCTCATCGGGCGTGGTGCTTGCGGTTGCATTTGTGCAAGCGGTCTTCGGCGGCGTGCTCGGGCTTGGCCTTGGGCCGATCCCGCGTCTCGGCATGGCGGGCGTCGCCGCTGGGCAAGTGATCGCCTTCACCCTCGGTGCGCTGTTCCTCGCCTGGTTCATCGCCAGCGGCCGCAGCCGCATCACGCTGAACTTTTCGGCATTCTCGTTCCAGCGCGCCATGTTCTTCGACATTCTCAAGGTCGGCGCCGTCTCATGCCTGTCGCCGCTACAGACGGTGCTGGCGATTCTGATCTTCACCAAAATCGTCGCGAGCTTCGGCCCTGAGGCATTGGCCGGTTACGGCATCGGCGCGCGGCTCGAGTTCCTGCTGGTTCCCATTTCATTTGCGCTGGGCGTCGCGTCGATCCCGATGATCGGCATGGCGGTCGGCGCGAAGATGATCGCACGTGCACGGCAGGTGGCATGGACCGCCGGCGGTCTGGCCGGGCTGCTGGTCGGACTGATCGGCCTGACGGTGTGGATCGCGCCCGACCTGTGGATCGGATTGTTCACCCAGAACGAAGCGGTGCGTGTCGCGGCGCGTTCCTACTTCGCGTGGGCGGGTCTCGCCTACTGCTGGTTCGGTGTTGGCGTCTGCCTCTACTTTTCGTCGCAAGGTGCAGCCAAGGTCGTCGGCCCGGTGATCGCCGGCACGGTACGGCTCGTGATGGTGCTGGGCGGCGGCGTATGGCTCGCATCGCACGGCGCGGAACTGTGGACGCTGTTCGCGCTCGTTGCCGCATCGATGACGGCTTACGGCGTGCTGACGGTTGCGATCGTTCGCGGCACGTCGTGGGGTGAAACCGCGCGCCGCTAACCGGTTCCTCGCGGATCGCGCAAGTCCTGACGTTGCGTCATGCTTGCGAAATATTTTTCTCGCGCTGGTCTTAAACGCGGCCAAAATCGTCACGTAGCTTCCGGGAACCGGAGAGACATTGTCGTCAGTGCACATTGCCTGACGGTAATTTCTTGCTAGAACTGCCCGGCAGCACAGGACGCCGTTGAATGTCTCGAATTTTTCTTGCCCTCGCTTTTCTGTTTGTTTTTACCGCACTCCCTCAAGCTCACGCGCAAGCGCTCGATCCCGCGGGAATCTGGCTCACCGAAAAGGGGGACGCCAAGGTGCGGGTCACGCGCTGCGGTTCCGGCGTTTGCGGCGTGGTGATCTGGCTGCGCGATCCGATCGATCCGGCGACCGGCAAGCCGCAGGTCGACGACAAGAATGAAGATCCTAGACTGGCAAAACGGCCGATCATCGGCCTCAGCCTGTTCAGCGGCATGCGCCCGTCCGGCGCGAACAAATGGTCGGGCCGCATCTACAATGCCGACGACGGCAAGTCGTACGACAGCCACGTTTCGGTAACCGCACCTGACGCGCTGCGCGTCGAAGGCTGCGTTGGTGCGTTCTGCGGCGGCGAGACCTGGACGCGGACGACGCGCTAAATCACGCCGCTCTCGGCAGCATCGCTTTCATCGCGGTCGCTGCAGAGGCATAGCCGCCCCGCGCGCCATCGATGAAGTGCACATGATCGCTGCGCTGGATCGATGGCGTGAAGCACGTCATCATCGCCGCATCCTGCCGGTGCATGCCGAACCGCACGACGCCCTCGGCGGCTGCGGCAGCAAGCCGCTTCTCCAGCGTCTCGGCCAGTTGCGGCGTGCAATCGATGATCATGCGCAGGCCGTCGTCGTATTTCCTGAAGTCGGAGTTTTCGACGACCTGACGCAAGTAGACGCTCGGCACGAAGTTGCCGGTCTTCAACCCGAACTTCAGAAATACGAATGCGATCGTGGTGTCAACGAACACACGCATCCGGCGCGCCCACAATGATCCACCGCGCGCGGCGCGTACTTCGTAATCCATACCCTGCGGCGGCCAGCGGAATTCCGGTCCAGCTTCCGGCACAGGCCGTCCCGCATTGGGGCTCTTGTCGACCAGCGCCACCACATCCTCGATCAGCTTCCGGAACGCAGCCGGGTCCGCACCGGGCGTTGGCAGGATCAGCAGCGACAGAATGAGACCCAGCGCCGCCGGCATTTCCTCGAAGCGGCACGACAGACCTGTGAGATCAGGGTGTGTTCCGGCCGGCGCCGGCCTGACCGCAAAATCACCGCGCTTCATCGCTGCTTCGGCCCAACCGAGGCCGCCGCCGGAGAACATCGCATAGGACAGATTGTCCGACGGCGCGTAGCGCGCGACACGGACATCCAGACCCTGCGCGCGAATGGCCGCAACCGGCACCAGCGCGACGCGCATCTTGAGATCGAGATCTTCGCCGACCCACGCTGCCGTCGCGGCGAGTGCGTCGCGCGCGGTTGCCTCTTCGTCCGGCGAGATGGCAAAGCTCGCGCCGTCGCCGCCGAAAACGAATGGAAATTCACGGCCCGCGAGATTGTTGGTGACCGACGCGATGATCGCGGCACCTGCCATGTTCACCGCCTTGTAGCGGCGATCGGCGATCGCTTTGGTTGAGTCGACGATGTCGGCAACGCCGATCAGCCAGTCATCCGGCAACGGCACGTAGTGCGCCGGGTCCATCAGCGTGGTGAAGCCGCGAAATACCGGAATGGCGCCATAGAATCTGTCGAGCGCGCTGCTGTTCATATGAGACGACTGCCCTCCGGTGCGATGCCGACACACGCGTTATACGGGCGTTGACCGATTCCCGTTGCATGAATTCCGGCCAACGGAACATCACAAATCGAGCCGAGGCAATCGCGGCGTTGGCCTTATCCGGCGCTGCGATGCAGCGCTTTCAACGGATGACAGCATCGCGACGCTTCCCTATCCTGACGCTGCGGCCGGTCACCGGCACGCCAAAAGCAAACAACAGGGAGAGATACATGCTCAGTGAAGCCGATATCGAAGTCCATGCGGCGCGAATTCGCGACGATGGCTACACGGTGATCGAGCGGGCCGTGAGCAGCGAGTTGGTCGAGAGCCTGAAGGCCGCGGTCCTGCGCATCGAGCGCGAGCATGACCTGCAAACCGCCAAGACATCGTTCGAGGGCTTCAAAACGCTGCGCATCAACAACCTCCTCACCTACGACGACGTCTTCTGGGAGGTGCCGCTGCACGAGAACGTGCTGCCGATCGTCGAGAAGGTGCTCGACAAGGAATGCCTGCTCTCGTCGTTCTGTTCGCTGGTGCTTGGGCCGGGTCAGGAAGCGCAGCCGATTCACGAGGACACGCAGCTCATTCCGTTGCCGCGCCCGCACATTCCGATCACCATCAACGCAATCTGGGCGCTCTCCGATTTTCGCGAGGACAACGGCGCCACGCGTTTCATTCCGGGCAGCCACAAGCTCGATCACTCGCCGGAGTACGGAAAGGACTATCCCGCGCTGACCGCGACCATGCCGGCCGGCAGCGTCCTGCTGTTCGACAGCGCGCTGTGGCATGGCGGTGGGCCGAACACAAGCGACGCGCGCCGTTTCGCGTTTTCATGCGCATACTGCTGGGGCTGGATGCGGCAACAGGAAAATCTGCAGCTCGGGATTCCGCGCGAGACCGCGGAGCGTTTTCCGCGCCGCCTGCAGGAACTCTGCGGTTACAGCGTCTACAAGGGCCAGTTCGGCCACATCGACAATACGGATCCCATCGAACTGCTCGGCCGCGAGCGCGGCAAGCGCATGGTGTGGGAAGCGACCGACGTGCGCGCGGCACGGCGGAAGGAAGCCACCGGCTAACCGCGCTCCTTGACCTCACCCACGCCAGTGGGCACAAACCCACCTCGCCGCGAATTGACTTCGCGTCTGGCGCGCGGATAGTCGCGAACGTCGTGGTCTTCATGCGATCTTGCATGAAGCTAAGAGGGAATTCGGTGCGCTGACTTGTTCGGCAATGCCGAAGCTGCCCCCGCAACTGTAAGCGGCGAGCGTCGTCCATCGCGCATGATCTCATCACGCGTGAACGTCACTGAGGTAAACGCCGTTAAGGCGGAGGCCTTGGGAAGACTGGACGCAGGCACCGACCCGCGAGCCAGGAGACCTGCCTCGACATCATAACGTCCACGGGCGGGGTGTCCGGTGTGCCGCTTGCCGCGAACGGCGTCGCCGTTCGGGATGTGAGCGCGCGTCGGCTCGCCCTCACATCACGGGGTTACCGATGCCGACATTTTCTTCGACTTCAACCATTCCTGTTTCCACACTTGGCTTCCCGCGCATTGGACCGCGGCGCGAGCTGAAAATCGCCCTCGAGCAATTCTGGTCCGGCAAGATCGACGAAACAGCGTTGCGGGAAGCGGCCGCAGGCTTGCGCATCGCCAATTGGGCGCGTCAGCACGCGCTTGGCGCGACCACCATTCCCTCGAACGACTTCTCGCTCTACGACCACATGCTGGATACGGCGGTGATGGCCGGCGCGATTCCGCCGGCGTATGGGTGGACCGGCGGACCGGTGTCGCTGCAAACCTATTTCGCCATGGCGCGCGGCCGCGACGGCAGTGCCCACATCGCCGAATGCGGCTGCGGCTCGCACGGCGTCGCGGCACTGGAAATGACGAAGTGGTTCGACACCAACTACCACTACATGGTTCCCGAACTCGCGTCCGATCAGGTGTTCTCGCTCGCGTCAACGAAAGTCATCGACGAGTACAAGGAAGCCAAGGCACTCGGCTATCGCACGCGGCCGGTGCTGGTCGGGCCCGCTACTTTCCTCAAGCTCAGCAAATGCGCCGGAACGTCGTTCGACCGGATGACGCTGCTTGCACGCTTGCTGCCGGTTTATATTGAGGTGCTGAACGAGCTCACGGCCGAAGGCGCAAACTGGGTGCAGATCGACGAACCATGCCTCGTGCTCGATCTCTCCGAGACCGAACGCAACGCCCTTCGCGAGGCCTATTCAACAATCGCGCGCAACGTGCCAGGCCTCAAAATCATGCTCGCGACCTACTTCGGCGCGCTGGGCGATAACGCTACGCTGACAGCAAGCCTGCCGGTCGCGGGACTGCATCTCGATCTGGTTCGCGCTCCCGATCAGCTCAACGCTGTCCTGGCCGAGCTGCCGAAAGAGCGCGTGCTCTCGCTCGGCATCATCGATGGCCGCAACATCTGGCGCGCCGACCTTTCACGCATTCTGGAGGCGCTGGAGCCGATCGTTGCCGCGCGTGGCGCCGATCGCATCGAACTCGCCCCGTCATGCTCGATGCTGCATGCGCCGATCGACCTCACTCAGGAGGACAGCCTCGACCCCGACCTCGTGAACTGGTTGGCGTTTTCGGTTCAGAAGATCGGCGAACTCGCAATGCTAGCACGCGCGCTGACCTCAGGACGCGCGTCGGTGCAAGATGCACTCGACGCATCCGACCGGGCTGCTGCCCTGCGGCGCGCATCGCCGAAGATTCACAATCCAGCGGCAACCGCACGCCTTGCGCAGGCTACGCCGCAGATCTCCCGTCGCACGAACAGCTTCGACGTCCGCAGCAAGCTTCAGCATGCCGAACTCGGCCTTCCCGCTTACCCGACGACGACCATCGGCTCATTCCCGCAAACCGCCGATGTGCGCAAGGCACGCGCGGCCCATGCCAAGGGCATGCTGAGCGATTCCGCCTACAACGACTTCCTGCGCAAGGAGACGGAAGCGGCCGTGCGCTGGCAGGAAGAGCTTGGCATCGACGTACTGGTACACGGCGAGTTCGAGCGCAATGACATGGTGCAGTATTTTGGCGAGCAGCTATCGGGCTATACCTTCACCAAGCACGGCTGGGTGCAGAGCTACGGCTCCCGCTACGTCCGCCCGCCCATCATCTTCGGCGACGTATCGCGGCCGAACCCAATGACCGTCGAATGGTCGGCTTACGCGCAGTCGCTCACTCGTCGTCCGATGAAGGGCATGCTCACCGGCCCGGTGACCATGCTGCAATGGTCATTCGTGCGCGACGACCTGTCGCGCGAGCAAGTCTGCCGCCAGATCGCGTTCGCGCTGCGTGATGAGGTGGTCGATCTGGAAAATGCCGGTATCCGAGTGATCCAGATCGACGAACCGGCACTGCGCGAAGGCTTGCCGCTACGCAAAGGCGACTGGGATGCGTATCTCACCTGGGCGGTTGATTGCTTCCGCATCACCTCGGCCGGCGTGAAGGACGCGACGCAAATCCACACGCACATGTGCTACGCCGAGTTCAACGACATCATCAAGGCGATCGGCGCGATGGATGCCGATGTGATCTCGATCGAGACCTCACGCTCGAACATGGAATTGCTCGACGCGTTCGTGACATACCGGTATCCGAATGAGATCGGGCCCGGCGTTTACGACATTCACTCGCCCCGCGTGCCGGACGTCTCGGAGATGACGGCCCTGATCCGAAAGGCTCGGCAAAACCTCGCGCCGGAACAGATCTGGATCAATCCGGATTGCGGATTGAAAACCCGCGGCTGGCCGGAGGTCCGTTCGGCCCTGTCGAACATGGTTGCCGCGGCCAGGGAAGCGCGCGCCCAATCCTGAGACGCGCATACGCATACCGCGCCGCCTCGTTACGCGAGGCGGCGTTTTCTTTTGCGTGGCGCTCACCGCCATGTGACGTCGGCCTCGCGAATAATCTGGCATTTTCCGGCGCAAATGAATCGAGGGAGGATCGGCATGATCCGCATTTGCGCTGTCATCATTTCGTTGTTGTTCGCGACCGGATTGCATGCTGCACCGCTCGACAACAAGGACGGCTTCTGGAGCGAATGGAGCGACGCCACCTTCGAGCGCGCCGCACGCGAAAAGAAGTTCGTCGTGATGTCGCTGCAGTCCTGGTGGTGCAAGTGGTGCTTCGTCATGAACCGCGAGACCTGGGCGAACCCGGAGGTGCGCTCGGCACTGAAGGACAACTTCATCCCGGTGCACGTCGATCAGGACAGCCGCCCCGACATCTCCCAGCGTTACGAAGCGTTCGGCTGGCCGGCGACCATCATCTTCGGGCCGGACGGCAAGGAGATCGTCAAGTTGCGCGGCTTCTACTCGCCGCAATTCCTCGTTCCGATCCTCAACGAGACCGTGAAGGACCCGACGCCGGTCGTCTACGCCGAGCCTCCGGCCGATCGTGCCCGCTCGCTCGCGACGGGGCTCAGCCAGGCTCAACGCGACGACATCCTCGCCTTCATCGACAAAGCCTGGGACCGGCAGCACGGCGGCTGGAGCCGATCGAAGTTCGTCGACGGCGCAACGTTCACCTGGGCGCTGGAACGCGCACGCCAGGGCGACAAGGAGAACGCCGAGCGCTTGAAGCGGACGCTGAACGGCATGCTGTCGATGATCGACAAGGAGACCGGCGGCATCGGCCAAGTCAACCTGAGCGTCGACTGGTCGAAGCCGGTGCGCGAGTTTCCGATGTTCGCGCAGGAGTCGGGCATTGCCGCGTACTCGCGCGGATGGGTGCTGTTCAAGGATCCTGCTTACCGGCAAGCCGCCGATCGCATTTATGGATTCCTGAAGTCCTATCTGGCTGCGCCCGATGGCAGCTTCTACGTCTCGATGGGGCTCGACGAAGGCTCGCCCGGCGTCGACAAGCGCGTCTACGCCCGCGAGACCGCGCAGGCGATTGCGGCACTGCTCGCCTACTACGACGCGACTGGCGTCACGGAAGCGCGCGACATTGCGATCAAGGCCGCGCGCTGGGCCTTGGCCAATCGTGCGATGCCGGGTGGCGGCTTCCGCCATGCCGAACAGGACAAGGGCGGCCCCTATCTCGCCGACAACATCGAGATGACCAAGGCATTGCTGGCGCTGCATCGCTCGACCGGAGGCCGCGAGTGGCTGGAACTGGCGCGCAAGACCGCCGACTTCATTGCTGCGAATTTCATCGAACAATCGAGCGGCGGCTTTGTCGTCTCCGCGTCACCGGATGCCAAGCATCTGGTCAAGCCGATCAAGCAGCGCGAGGACAACGTGACCGCGGTGCGCACGTTCAACCTGCTCGCGGCCTATACCGGCAACGAGCGCTATCGCGAGATCGCCGAGGCCGGGATGGGTTATCTCACCTCGCCCGCGGTGCTGGATGCGGTTGCATATCTTCCGGACGTGCTGATCGCCGAGGATGAGCTGCGCAACGAGCCGGTGCACGTGACCATCGTCGGCGCCAAGGACGATCCGCGCTCCGCTGACCTCTACCGCGCGGCGCTGTCCTATCCGATGCCGCACAAGCGCGCCGAATGGTGGGACAAGCGCGAGGGCGCGCTGGCGAGCCCCGACGTGGACTATCCGGATTTTCCGGATGGCCCGGCGGCGTTCGCCTGCACCAAGAACTTCTGCTCGTATCCGGTGACCAAGCCCGGCGAGATCGCCGCGCAACTCGAAAGCCTCAAGCGCGCGTTGAAGCTCTAGATCAAAGGCTCCAACAACCGGCCCAAAAAAGAGCCCGGCGTCACCGCCGGGCTTTTGAGTTTTCCTCGCTGGGAGCTCAGTTGGCGCGCGCCGACCTGCCGACCGCCTTCGCGATCGCCTCGAACGCACGCTGATCGACGACGTGGGTGAAGATCGTCTCGCCGGCGGGGTGCGACGACAGCTTGACGATAACGACGCCGGCCGACGGATTGATGTGGACGTGCTGTCCGTTCAATCCCTTCATCTCGTAAGCACCTGCTGCGTTGTGCGTGATCCAGAAGTTGTTGTGATACGAATAACCCGCGCGCAGTGCCTGGCCGCTGGCCTTGAATTTCTCGCGGTCGGCGCCCTTGCGAATCTCATCGACGACTTCCTTGGCGACGACCTGCTGGCCGTTGAAGCGGCCATCCTGCCGCAGCATCTCACCGAGGCGGCCGAGATCGCGCAGCGTGGCGTTCATGCCGATGCTGGTGATCTGCGAACCGACCGGATCGGCCAGCACGTAGCCGTCCTCCTGCGCCGCAAGCTTGCTCCACAGCCGCTCGGAAACGAGATCGCTGAAGCTTTTGCCGGTGACGCGCTGGATCACCCAGCCGAGCACTTCGACGTCGACACTTTTGTAACGGAAGCCTTCGCCGTGCTCGCCATCCTTTTTCACGGTCTTGAGATACTCGAGCATCGACTTCGGGCCGGGATAGTTTGGCGGTGCCGGGAGAAGACCGGCTGCGATGATGTACTGGAAGATCTCGGCTTTCGGATCGGTGAAAACCTCGCGATACTGCAGGCCGGTCGTCATATCGAGTGTCTGCTGAAGCGTCGCATCGGCCCAACCACTCGACGCCAGCTCCGGCAGATACTGTGGAATTTTCGCGTTCGGATCGAGCTTGCCTTCCTTGATCAGCACGGTAGCCAGCAGACCGACCATGGACTTTGTGAGCGACCACATCGAGTGCGGCGTCTGCGCATTCATGCCGTTGTAATAGCGCTCGTAGACGACCTTGCCGTTGTGAAGCACCAACACTGCATCGGTGTAGGTGCTCTTCTGCCATTCGGCGAGCGTGATCGCAGTATCAACGCTGCGGACCACGAGGGTATCCAGATTGCGTGCTTCGCTCGCGAGCGCCGACGGCCCCTTGTCGCCGCGCCAGACCGAGACGTTCGGAACCAGCTGGCGCATGTTGTGAAAGGCCCAGCTACCGCTCGGATAGCGCAGCACATTGGCCAGCGTCACCGTCTTGTCCGCCGCGGGCGGGAAGCCCTGCATGATGCCGAGCGCGAGCGGATCGGCCGGCGGCGGAAGCTGCGGTTGGGCGTGGCTCGCGGTCGACGCAGCGAGCGCAAACACGATGGCGCTGTACCGAAACGAGTTAACGATAACGGGCATGATGGTCTCCATCCGGCTTGAGGGACGAAGGCCCAACTCCCATCATCATGTATCCCGGATGTGTCTGGAAACCGGACCTTTTGCAGCGTCCGGTATCCGGGGTGCCGAAAGCTACATTGCGATACAAACTTGTCGGGCCGCAGCCGCCCAAATCGGTTATCAAGGTGGTGCATGGAGCAAACCGACAGCATCCTGGTCGTCGATGACGACCGCGACATTCGCGAACTGCTCACCGGCTATCTGCGCAAGAACGGCTTCCGGGTGACGGCGGCTGCCGATGGCCGCCAGATGAAGACCGCGCTGGCCGCCGGCCCTGTCGACCTGATCGTGCTCGACCTGATGATGCCCGGCGAAGACGGCCTGACGTTGTGCCGCGACCTGCGCGCGACGCAAGCCAATCCGACGCCGATCCTCGTGCTCACTGCGCGCGACGACGAGACCGATCGCATCGTCGGGCTCGAGATGGGCGCCGACGACTACATGACCAAGCCGTTCGTGCCGCGCGAATTGCTGGCGCGCATTCGCGCGGTGCTGCGACGGACACGCATGCTGCCGCCGAACCTGCGGATGACCGAGCGGCCGCGCGCGCTTGCCTTTGGCGAATGGGTTCTCGACACCACGGCACGTCACTTGATCGATGCGGCCGGCACCATGGTGTCGCTGAGCGGCGCCGAATATCGCCTGCTCAGCGTTTTCCTCGAATATCCGCAACGGGTGCTCAACCGCGATCAGCTGATGAACCTCACGCAAGGACGCGATGCGGATTCGTTCGATCGCTCGATCGATCTTCTGGTGAGCCGGCTGCGGCAACGCCTACGCGACGAGGCGCGCGAGCCGCAATACATCAAGACGGTGCGTAACGAAGGCTACGTCTTCGCCGCCGCAGTCGAATTCCGGCACGACCTGAAATGAGTATGCGCTGGCGCGATACGTTGCTGCCCCGCTCGCTGTTCGGGCGGGTAGCGCTGATCCTGTTTTTCGGACTGGCGGTCGCGCATCTGCTCTCCTTCGGCCTCGTGATCTACGAAAGAATGCAAACATCGCGCGCGATGATGATCGCTTATGTCGCGCAGGACGTCGCGACCTCGGTGGCGATGCTGGAGCGGATGCCGATGGCGGAACGCGCCGGTTGGATCGATCGGCTCAACCGGCCGAACTATCGTTACACGCTCACGGGTATGACGGCGGCGGCTCCTGCCGACAATGCATTCGCGCAGAGCCTCGCCACCGCGCTGAGCAGCGCGCTCGGTGCGCGCTATTCGCCGATCGTCGTCCCGCAGACCGGAGCGAGGGACCCGCTTCAGCTGCGGGTCGGACTGAAGCTCTCGGACGGCATGCCGCTCGCGGTCGATCTCCTGCCGCCCGCGATGGCGATCTCGCTCTGGGTGCCGGCGATTCTGATCGCGCAGCTCGGCGTGCTTGCAGCGTTCACCTGGCTCGCGGTACGTGTCGCGACACGCCCGTTATCGCAGCTGGCGCACGCCGCGGATTCGCTCGGGCCTGATTTACGCGCCGAGCCTCTGCCGGAGGATGGCCCGACAGAGGTCGCGCGCGCGTCGACCGCCTTCAACGCGATGCGCCAGCGCATCGCCGATCATCTGGCCGAGCGCATCCAGATTCTTGCCGCGATCTCGCACGACCTGCAAACGCCGCTGACGCGCATGCAGCTGCGGATCGATCTGCTCGACAATAACCAACTCACCGCGAAGCTGCGCGACGACCTCGACATGATGCAAACGCTGGTGAAGGAGGGCCTCGCCTACGCGCGAACGGCGCAGGAGACTACCGAACCTGCGCAATCAACTGACCTGCACGCCCTGCTCGACAGCCTTGTCTGCGACTACGCCGACGCCGGACGCCCGGTGCGACTGGCCGGGCACTTTGCCCGGCCCATCAAGACGCGGCCGATGGCGCTGCGCCGGATCGTCACCAATCTCACCGACAATGCACTCAACTTCGCTGGCGCGGTGGAAATCGCCGCCGAAGCCGAGGCGCCGGATCGCGTCGTCATCGCCGTGCGAGACCGCGGGCCCGGCATCCCGGCAGACGAACTCACGAGCGTGTTGCAGCCCTTCTATCGGCTCGAAGGGTCGCGCAATCGCGAGACCGGCGGCGCGGGCCTCGGCCTCGCCATCGCCCAGCAACTCGCGGCTTCCCTGTCCGGGACGCTCACGCTTGCAAACCGCGACGGCGGCGGCCTGGAAGCGCGACTGTCGCTGCCGCTCGCCACCTGACGATTCCGCGTCGTGTAAAGCTCGCACCGCTTCTATTTCTTGAACGTCTCCCGCTCAGCGCGATCGAGCGCGGAATTCATCGCACTTTGTCGCGTCGAGCCAACAGTCGCGTAGCCGCCGGGGCTCAGCTTCTGCGTCGGCACTCTGGTCGCAATCGCGGCTGCGCTGTCCTGCGTCTGTTGATTGACGATGGTGAACGTCACGGCGACCAGCAGCACAAATACGTAGAATCCACACATTCCGAGAACCCACCGGCGGTGGATGCGCCAGTCTTCGGGATTGAGATCGTCACCTATCTTGTTTCTGGACAATCGCGACATGCGAACCTCCATGACTGAGGGATCGCGCTCACCCTAGCTACGGACGGGTCTTTCGCTTGTGACCTGGCTCACACCTACAACGATCTTTTAAGTCGGGATGCGCAGACGCAGCGTCATAAAAAATCGCGCCGGGTTCGACTTTCGATGCAGTTCCATGCAGGACCTTGCAATGGACGTTTCCAGACACATCTGAGCAGCCCCGCCCTCCCAAGCCCTGCTCAGCGGCTTGCCCCTTTCAAATGCCCGTGTACGATGCTTCAACTGACACCGTTGTCATTCCCCGCAGAGGGAAATTCCATGCCAAGCGAATTTAAAGACGGTTTCGTCTCCCGATCTCGTCAATTTGTCACAACTTGGCCAAGCCAATTGCAAAGGCGCTTACCAAGGCTTTCAGCCGCCCTCATTCCGCTGATCGTGCTGGCCGGATGTGGCGACAAGCCGCAGCAGCAGGCCGCCCCTCCACCCCCGAATGTCACGGTCGCCAATCCGGTCAAGCGGACCGTGACCGACTGGGATGAGTTCACCGGACGCTTTGAAGCGGTCGAAGAAGTTCAGGTGCGCGCCCGCGTCGGTGGCTTCGTCACCGGCGTCGAATTCCGCGATGGCGCCCTGATCCGCAAGGGCGATCTGCTCTACACCATCGACGCGCGGCCCTTCGAGGCCACGGCCGCACAGGTGGAAGGTCAACTCGCCGATGCACGCGCCAAGGCCGAACTTGCACGCCGCGAGCTCGACCGCGCCCTCGAACTGACGCGCACGCAGAACGTCGCGGAAGCCGTCGTCGATCAGCGCCGCCAGGCGCTGCAGGCAGCCCGCGCCGCAATGCTGCAAGCGGAAGGCGCCCAGAAGCGCGCGCAGCTCGACGTCGAATTCACCCACGTCATTGCGCCGATCGATGGCCGGGTCAGCCGGCATCTCGTCAGCATCGGCAACCTGGTGCAGGGCGCCGATGGCGGCGCAACGCTCCTGACGACGATCGTCAGACTGGATCCGATCTACGTCTACTTCGACATGGACGAGGCGACGTATCTCCGCAACAACAAGCTCTATTTTGAGGGCCGCCGCCCGAGTTCGCGCGAAAATCCGAACCCGGTGCAGATTGCGCTGACCGGCGAGAGCAAGCCATCGCGCGAAGGTGAAATGAACTTCGTCGACAATCGCCTCGATGTCGGCACCGGAACGCTGCGCGGCCGCGCCGTCGTCAAGAACCAGGATCTGTCGATCCTCCCCGGCCAGTTCGCCCGCGTCCGGCTGATCGGCAGCTCGCCCTACGAGGCGCTGCTGATCCCCGACGCCGCGATCGCCAGCGACCAGTCACGCAAGATCGTGTTCGTGGTGAAGGACGACAACACGGTCGAAGCGCGCCCGGTGACGCTCGGGCCGCTCGATGATGGCCTGCGCGTCGTTCGCGAAGGCCTGAAAGCGGAAGACCGTATCGTCGTGTCCGGCCTCCAGCGAGTCCGGCCCGGGGCGAAGGTCACGCCGCAAGCCCAACAGCCGCAGCAACAACAGCCCGCTGGCGCAAAACAATGAACCTCGGCCGCCTGTCCATCAACCAGCCCGTCCTTGCGATGGTGCTGTCGATCGTCGTCCTCATTGTCGGCGCGATCGCCTACACGACGCTGCCGATCGCGGAGTATCCGCAGGTCGCGCCACCCACCGTCACCGTGACCGCGCGCTATCCCGGCGCTTCGGCACAAACCGTCGCCGATACTGTCGCGACACCGATCGAACAGGAGATCAACGGCGTCGAGGATATGATCTACCTGTACAGCCAGTCGACGTCGGACGGCCAGGTCACGATCACGGTCACCTTCAAGCTTGGCACCGATCTTGATAAGGCGCAGGTGCTTGTTCAGAACCGCGTCGCCATCGCCGAACCGCGGCTGCCTGACGAGGTGCGCCGCAACGGCGTCGTCACGCGCAAGAACAGCCCCGACCTGCTGCTCGTGGTGTTCATGCTGTCGCCGGACAACACCTATGACCAGCTCTACATTTCGAACTACGCGCTGCGGAACGTCCGCGACCAGTTGCTGCGGCTCGATGGCGTCGGCGACATCCAGATTTTCGGCGCGCGCGACTACTCCATGCGGCTGTGGCTCGATCCGGACCGCATCGCCACTCTCGGCCTGACCTCCAACGACATTCTCACCGCCGTTCGCAGTCAGAACGTCCAGATCGCCGGCGGCCTGCTCGCCGAGCCGCCGATTGCCGATCGCGCGTTCCAACCAGCGCTGACCTTCACCGGCCGCCTCACTGACCAGCGGCAGTTCGAAGACATTCTGATCAAGGCCGGCAGCGACGGCCGCACCGTGCGCCTGCGCGACGTGGCGCGCATCGAACTCGGCGCGCTCGCCTACACCACCAACAGCTTCATCTATCAGAAACCAGCCGTTGCGCTTGCCGTGTCGCAGCGGCCGGGATCCAACGCGCTTGCCACCGCCAATAATGTGATCAAGGCGATGGAGCGGTTGAAGCAGGATTTCCCGCGCGGACTCGAATTCAATACCGCCTACAATCCGACCGAGTTCATCTCGCAGTCGGTCAGCGAGCTGATCAAGACGATCTATGAAGCAATGATCCTCGTCGTCATCGTCGTGCTCGTGTTCCTGCAAGGCTGGCGTCCGTCGATCATTCCGATTCTCGCCATCCCGGTGTCCCTGATCGGCACCTTCGCTATCATGGCCGCGCTTGGTTATTCCATCAACAACCTCACGCTGTTCGGCCTCGTTCTCGCGGTCGGCATCGTCGTCGACGACGCCATCGTGGTGGTCGAGAACGTCGAGCGGCATCTCGCCGAGGGCAAGGGCCGGATCGAGGCGGCGCTGGTGACGATGGAAGAGGTCGGTGGTGCGCTGGTATCGATCGCGCTCGTGCTCTGCGCTGTGTTCGTGCCGACCGCATTCCTCGGCGGCATTTCGGGACAATTCTTCCAGCAGTTCGCCATTACGATCGCGGTCGCAACCGCGATCTCCTGCTTCTGTTCGCTCACGCTGTCACCGGCGCTCGCGTCGCTGATCCTGCGGCCGCATCACGAACACGCGCCACCGGCGCAATGGAATATCGTCGCCCGCGGCTGGAATGCCGGCATCGGCGCGTTCAATCGCGGCTTCGACCGGCTCGCCCATGGCTATGGCCGCGCGGCGACGTTCGTGATCCATCACGGCGTCCTCATGAGCCTGCTCTATGTGCTGCTGATCGGCGCGGCCGGCTGGCTGCTCTACACAACGCCGCAGGGCTTTATTCCGGCGCAGGATCGCGGTTACGTCATCGTTGCCGTGCAATTGCCCGGTGCCTCCTCGCTCAACCGCACCACCGAGGTCGTGCAGAAGATCGAAAAGATCGCGCTCGGCATTCCGGGCGTGGTCGCGGTGCCGGCGTTTGCCGGCTTCTCCGGCGCCACGCGCACGCTGTCGAGCAGTGCGGCGGCGCTCTTCCCGGTCTTTGCGCCTGCAGAAGAACGCGCCAAGGAAGGACACACAACGACGTGGATTACGGCAGAGCTTCGCAAACGGCTGGCCGCCGTCGAGGAAGCGATCGTGTTCGTCATCCCGCCGCCCTCCGTTCCGGGCATCGGCACCGGCGGCGGCTTCACCATGCGCGTGCAGGACCGGCAGGGCCGCGGCCCGGAGATTCTGGCAGCGTCGACGAATGACCTGATCAACGCCGCGCGCACCGCGCCGGGCCTGACCTCGGTGTTCTCGCCCTACTCCAACAACACGCCGCAGGTGTTCGTCGACATCGACCGTATCAAGGCGCAAAAGCTCGGCGTGCCGATCGACAACGTCAATAGCACGATCGCGACCTACTTCGGCTCGTCCTACGTCAACGACTTCAACATTCTCGGCCGCACCTATCGCGTTACAGCGCAGGCCGATCTGCCCTTCCGCAAGGACGCAGCGGACCTCGCGCGGCTGCGCACCCGCAACAGCGCAGGCGAGATGGTGATGATCGGCAGCGTTGTCGAGTTCAAGGACATGGCCGGCCCTGATCGTGTGCCGCGCTACAATCTCTATCCGGCAACCGAGGTTCAGGGCGACACGCTGCCCGGCGTCAGCTCGTCGACGGCGCTGAACACGATGCAGCGCCTGGCATCTGAAGTTCTGCCGAGCGGCATCAGCTTCGAATGGACCGACTTGTCCTATCAGCAGGCGACCGGCGGCAGCGCCGGCCTTCTGATCTTCCCGATCTGCGTGCTGTTCGTCTATCTCGTGCTCGCCGCTCAATACGGCAGCTGGACGCTGCCGTTCGCCGTCATCCTGATCGTGCCGATGTGCCTGCTCGCGGCAACGCTCGGCGTGCGCTTCATGGGCCAGGACGTCAATGTGCTGACCCAGATCGGGTTCGTCGTGCTGGTCGGCCTCGCCGCCAAGAACGCAATCCTGATCGTCGAGTTCGCGCGCGAGATGGAGCTACAGGGCCGCGAGCGGATGGAGGCGATCACCGAAGCCTGCCGGCTGCGGCTTCGTCCGATCCTGATGACATCGTTCGCCTTCATTCTCGGCGTGCTGCCGCTCGTCATTTCGACCGGCGCGGGCTCGGAGATGCGGCAAGCGGTCGGCGTCGCCGTGTTTTTCGGCATGATCGGTGTCACGGTATTCGGCCTGGTCTTCACGCCGATCTTCTATGTGCTGGTCCGCCGCCTGACCGACAAACGCGCCACGCCGCAGCCGGCCGCTCACGCGGGAAGCTGATTGCCGCGATCTGCATCACGGGTTGGTCTGGGCCTTGCTTGACCAACGTGCCCGCAAGCAGGTAGCAGTCGTCAAAGCAGCATCGACCGATGAACAGTCAGCCAGACCAGCTTGAGCGCGTCGTCCGCGAGATCGCCGACGAAATGGCGCAGCGGACCGATCGCGGTGAGGTTGCGACCTACATCCCGGAGCTCGCAAACGTCGACCCGGGCGCGTTCGGCCTCGCGGTGATCGATGCCGAAGGTAACGTTGCGGTCGGCGGCGACGCCGACATGCCGTTTTCGATCCAGAGTATCTCCAAGGTATTTACGCTGACGCTGGCGCTTGGGCTCGTCGGCGACAATCTGTGGCGCCGCGTCGGCCGCGAACCGTCGGGTACCGCTTTCAACTCTATCGTTCAGCTCGAGCGCGAGAACGGCATCCCGCGCAATCCTTTCATCAACGCCGGCGCGATTGCAGTTACGGACGTGATCCTGTCGGGGCATCAGCCGCGCGAGGCGCTCGGCGAAATCCTCCGCTTCATGCGCTTTGTCGCGGACGATCCCTCGATCAAGATCGACGAGGCGGTGGCTGCATCCGAGCAGCGCACCGGCTTTCGCAACATCGCACTCGCCAACTACATGAAGGCGTTCGGCGTGCTGCAGAACCCGGTCGACTTCACGCTCGGCGTTTACTTTCACCATTGCGCGATCGCGATGTCCTGCCGCCAGCTCGCCATGGCTGCGCGCTTTCTGGTGCACAACGGCCGCAACCCCTCGACAGGACTGCTGGTGGTGCAGCCCGAGCGGGCGCGGCGTATCAACGCCATCATGCTCACCTGCGGGCACTACGATGGGTCGGGTGAATTCGCCTACCGCGTCGGCCTGCCGGGCAAGAGCGGCGTCGGCGGTGGCATCCTTGCCATTGCGCCGGGCAAAGCGTCGATCGCGGTGTGGTCGCCGGGCCTCGATGCCTCGGGCAATTCGCGGCTCGGCCGTATCGCGCTGGAAGCGCTGACCAAGCGCATGGGCTGGTCGGTGTTCGGCGAGTGAGAAAAGCAAAAGGGCCGAACCTCGTTGTTCAGCCCTCTTTCAAACGTGATGCAATTTTCGAAGTCGTCGTGATGGAAGCCGTCCCTGCGACAAGCTCATTGCTTGCCGGTCCGCTTCGATTCCTCGATCGCTTCGAGGTGATACCAAGCGTCGGTTACGACGTGCTCGGCAACGCTCTGCGCCTTGAGGTCGGCGATGCTGGTGCGTGCACCCGCTGCAAAACGTCCCCTCAAGGGAAACTGGTAGATCGTGGCAGATGTTTCGGTGGTCGTAGTCATCGTCATAGTCTCCTGATGTGTTCTCCTAAATGCGGTCTCTCCTGAACTCTTCACTGAGGGGCCGAAGCACTAGATAGGAAGTGTACCAGCGTTCGCCCATGATTTGCGCGCCTTGCCTGCGACGAAAGCAGCATTTGCGAACAATATGTGCATCGAAGTTTGATGCAGGTTTACTTAGCATTTCCAAGGCATAACGCGCGAAGCGAAGCGCGGTTCGATACGCCAAAAGGCGTAAGCCAGACGTCCGCAGCCGCTGAATTGGGCACAGCTGCGCGTGGATTCCCTCGGCAATTCACACGCTTGCGGTTGTATGCCGGCAGCCATTTCGACCGCTGATACGAAACTAGGCGGGCTCCGAAAATGCCGCTCGGATTGGCATGTTAAATGCTTGGTAAGGACTTCAGTTGGTGACCAAACGCGCGGGGGCGAACCAACAGACCTACGATCCGCCTTCGCAGTTCAACGACGAGAGATTCTCAATGACCAAGTACAAGCTCGAGTACATTTGGCTCGACGGCTACACGCCCACACCAAGCCTCCGCGGCAAGACGCAGATCAAGGAATTCGACAGCTTCCCGACGCTTGACCAGCTCCCGCTCTGGGGCTTCGACGGTTCGTCGACGATGCAGGCCGAAGGCCACAGCTCCGACTGCGTGCTGAAGCCGGTTGCGGTTTATCCGGACGCCGCGCGCAAGAACGGCGCGCTCGTGATGTGCGAAGTCATGATGCCGGACGGCAAGACGCCGCACGCATCGAACAAGCGCGCCACCATTTTGGACGACGCCGGCGCTTGGTTCGGTTTCGAACAGGAATACTTCTTCTTCAAGGACGGCCGTCCGCTCGGCTTCCCGACCGAAGGCTATCCGGCTCCGCAGGGCCCCTACTACACCGGCGTCGGTTTCAAGAACGTCGGTTCGATCGCCCGCAAGATCGTGGAAGAGCATCTCGAGCTCTGCCTCGCTGCCGGCATCAACCACGAAGGCATCAACGCCGAAGTGGCGAAGGGCCAGTGGGAATTCCAGATCTTCGGCAAGGGCTCCAAGAAGGCTGCCGACGAAATGTGGATCGCTCGTTACCTGATGCTGCGCCTCACCGAGGAATACGGCATTGACATCGAGTTCCACTGCAAGCCGCTCGGCGACACCGACTGGAACGGCTCGGGCATGCACGCCAACTTCTCGACCGAGTACATGCGCACGGTCGGCGGCAAGGAATACTTCGAGGCGCTGATGAAGGCGTTCGAGAAGAACCTGATGGACCACATCGCCGTCTACGGCCCGGACAACGACAAGCGTCTGACCGGCAAGCACGAGACCGCGCCGTGGAACAAGTTCAGCTACGGCATTGCCGATCGCGGCGCATCGATCCGCGTTCCGCACTCGTTCGCCAACAACGGATACAAGGGCTATCTGGAAGATCGCCGCCCGAACTCGCAGGGCGACCCATACCAGATCGCTTCGCAGATCCTGAAGACGATCGCCGAAGTGCCGACGACCAAGAAGGCGGCGGCCTGATCGTGACACCAATAGCGGCCGGCTGCGACGCCGGCCGCTATTTCTTTCTTCAAGGATAAGCTTGAGCTCAGATACCCCTG
This sequence comes from Proteobacteria bacterium SG_bin9, assembly GCA_002083525.1. Classification (GTDB taxonomy): domain Bacteria; phylum Pseudomonadota; class Alphaproteobacteria; order Rhizobiales; family Xanthobacteraceae; genus SG-bin9. Next base: position 65,225 of record LWDM01000070.1, read on the forward strand.
GCTCAAGTTTGAACCGGGGCGGAAGCTGGTCACTTCCCCCCGGTTCGCTTGATGCTCCCGACCACTTTCCTAACCGCTATCGTCCGCAGACGTCACCAGCAAACGCCGGAGCTCACTCGCGGCGTCGCAGATTGAATTGCGACTGCGTGAGGCGGCAATCCGGCGTCACTGCGCATTGCTGAAGCGGAACAGTCTTGGTCCGGCGCAGCTCGCGCTCTGCTGCGTCTTCCGATATCGCCGGCGTCAGCGTCGCCAAGGCCGCGCGCAGTGCCCGATCGACTCCAGATTCGCCGGCCGTCGTTGCATTGCCTGTCAAAATGACGCTGTCGATCACGTCGTGACGCCGCACGTCGATGTCGATGAACAGCAGCCCAAACGGCAGCGGCGGCAGGGTCACATTCTCGAATTTGCACGTGTGCGAATTCTGGCAAACCGAAAGCAGCCGCCGTCCCTGCGGCCGCCAAAGACAATTCGGCTTCTTGTCCGGCTCGATGATGCAAACCGCGATGTCCGGCTTGCTGTTGAAATTCGCGGCGCTCTCCCGAAGTCCGGGAACGCCGTCCCACGGGCTGCCGTTGCGTTTGGTGTTGTCGGCGGTGACGGTCAGGTCGTAGGCGGTGGTCTGCGCGGTTGCGCTAGTGACAGACATCAACGCAAACAGAACGAGTGCAATCAGTCGCATTCGGCAAATTCCTTAAATCAAATCGGGTGTGCGCTGCCGCACTCACCTATTCCAGAGCGATCTCCGCATCCTTGACGACCTTGGCCCAGCGCGCGCGATCCTTGGCAATCAGTTCTGCCAGACGCTGAGGCGGCCCGCCCCGCGCCTGCAGGCCCTGCTTGTCGAGCAGTTCGCGAACGCTCGGCGTCGCCAGAATCTCGTTGAACACCGCATTGTAGCGATCGACGATCTCCTTCGGCGTACCGGCCGGTGCCAGCACGCCATACCACAGATCGACGTCGAAACCAGTGACGCCAAGCTCGGCCAGCGTCGGCACCTGCGGCGCCTGCGGCGCGCGCGCCTGACTGCCAACCGCCAGAATGCGAATTTGTCCGGCCTCCGCGAGCGGAAGTGCGGTGTGGACGGGGATAAACATTGCCGAGACGTGTCCGCCGGCGAGGTCTTTCACCGCACCGGCCGAACCTGGATAAGGAATGTGCGTGAGGTTGACCTGCGCCGTTAGCTTGAAGAGCTCCATGGCCAGATGCTGCGGCGTGCCGCGTCCTGGCGACGCATAGTTGATTTCGCCCGGTTTGCTGCGCGCGCGTGCAAGCAGTTCGGCCACCGAACTGACGTTGAGTGAGGGGTGGACGACAAGCGCGAGGACGCCGGTCGCGATCTCTGCGATCGGCACGAAGCTCTTTTCGGGATCGTAGGGAATCGAGCGGAAGAGACTGGCGTTCATCACGAACGTGTTGACGGTCACCAGCAGATTCTGACCGTCGGGAGCGGCACGCGCCGCGACATCCGTTCCGATGTTGCCGCTCGCGCCCGGCTTGTTTTCCACGATGACGGGCTGCTTCCAGCGCTGCCGCAACTCCTCGCTCAGGATGCGTGCGAGCAGATCGGGGCCCGTTCCGGCAGTAAACGGCACGTTGAGTTTAATCGTCTGCTGCGACTGGGCTTGGGCCGGACCTACGGCGAGAGCCAAGGCGGAGGTTGCCATTCCGAGCACTGTTCGGCGAGAGTAAGCATGACGGACGGGCATTGAATCCTCACCTCTCGATTATCACGACAACACCGCCGATCTTGCGGATCGGTTTAGCATGATTTCCCGGCCTTAGATCGAGCCGGCACCGATGGCGCGTCGCAAGATATTGACCGGCTGGGCGTCGTCCCCAGCCCAGGCGACGAACTGATCGGGCCGCACCAGGATCAGGGACACACCATATTTCTCCCGCCCCTCTGCTGCGGTATCGCGGACCACCCTCAGCGGAACGCCGAGGCTTGCGGCCGCCTGCTCGAATTCCGGTGCAACTCGCCCTCCTCCAAGATCGATCAGAGTGAAGCCGTCGCCCAATGCTTCGTAGATGTTTCTGCCTGAGGACAAAGGTTGTGGCGTCAGGTGATGGCCGGCGCGGGCGGAATAAGCATGCGAACCGATCGAACTGCTCACTGCGCCAGGCGATCCGCACACCACGGGCGAGCCTTCATAGTTCGGCTCGAAGGCGTGCACTTCCGAGCGGGCACCGGATTGCCGCTCCTTCCACGCCACTTCGAAATCGCTGCGATCTTTCTCCGGATCGTGCGCGCGCAGGAAGTCACGGTCGTCGACAATCGACTTCTCGATGAAGTCGCGCGCGGTGGACGCAAACACCGGCTTGCGCTCCGCGTCATAGCTGTCGAGGAGACCCTCGCCGCCCCAGCCCTGCAGCGTTGCCGCGAGTTTCCACGATAGATTGACCGCATCCTCGAAGCCGCTGTTGATGCCATAGCCGCCGTACGGCGGATGGCTGTGCGCAGCATCGCCGGCAACGAAGACCCGGCCCGCGCGGTAACTATCCGCGATCGCAAAGCGCAGATCCCAGAAGCCGATGTGTTCGAACGCGACATCGAATTCCGCACCGGCTGCCTCGTGCAAGAGTCGGCGAAAATCGAAATTCTCGCGCGTGGTGCCGGCGGGAACGGGAGCGTGAAAAAACCAGGTGCTGCCGAGATCGACCCGGCCGAAGAACTTCCAGTAGCCGTCGAGCTCCGGATGCAGCACGCTATAGAACGATTTGCCAGGAAAGCGCTCAAGCAGCTTGTGCAGCCCTGTGGAGCGAAACACCAACAGCACCATGACGCGGTCGTGATCAGACTTGGTCTGGGTGATGCCTGCCTGCTGGCGCACGACCGAGCGGCTGCCGTCACACCCGACGACGTAGGCCGCGCGCAGACTTCGCGTATTGCCTTCGCGATCGGCGATGCCGACGCTGACACCGTCTGCATCGGAGCGCACAGTCTCACACGTCCAGCCATACATGGTCGTGATCGCGGGAATTTCGGCTGCCCGCTTCCGCAGCACCGCTTCGGTGGCGTACTGCGGGAGACGTTCGTTGTCGGTAAAGTAGAACGGCCGCACCAGTTCGCGCTGCAGCCAGTCATGGCTGTAGCCGCTCAACAGCGTGCGATAGCTCGTCATGCCGCCGATGCCGTACGTTTTTGGAATCGTCCGTGCCGCGCGAAGTTCCGCTTCCGCGCCCCAGAAATGGAAATGCTCCATCGTTCGCTGGGTGAGGTTTTGTCCTTTCGGGATCGGCTGCGGATCAGGATAGCGTTCGACCACGATGCTGCGGATGCCTCTGCGGCCGAGATCGATCGCCAACCCCATGCCGACCGGACCACCGCCGGCAATCAGAACCGGCGTGTCGCTATCAACCGAAAGCCGCATAGAACCCTATTCCAATCCACTCGAAGGCCTTTTCAATACCAGAACAACTGCGCGGCTGAAGCGTCTATCGCCAGGATCGATTATCCTTTTCCCAATCGGAGACAGCAAACTCCATCGCCTGCAGTCGGTTACAGTTCTTTCTGCTCATGATCGCCTGAAGTATTCTCTCGCGATCAGCCGAAGACTGAATCAAAAATATATGTGCAAACCGCGTTTCGATGGATTCCGTCGAAGGAGTTTCTTGTCGGGCGTTGCTTAAATCTGTTTGAGGGCCTTCTTTGAAAGCGTACGACTTACAAAATTCAGCGAAACGGTTTTCAGAAACGATCGTTATTTCTCTGGCTCTCACGAAGAGATTGTTGTCGGCGGTTTCGTCTTCGATTTTCACGACGAACGATCTGAGCTCGACGCAGTAATCATCCATTTGCTGGATAATGAGTTGCCGATCCGCAAGAAACTTATTCGGGTCTCGCCGGGGCGCAGACGCCAGCAAAACGTTTTGCCTGATTGTTTGAAGCCTGTTTTGGTATTCTGTAATTCGCTTGATCTGATTTTTTCGTGCGACTGCCGGATCGAAGGACCAGCGGGCTGGAGCAAAAGACGTTTCCGGCGTCGAGGGAGTGTATCCGAGATTTATCGCCTTTTGTTGTGATGCCCGCGCTTGGGTCCCAGGGCGCGGCGGAACCTGGGGAGATTCTCTCCACCTCGAGAAACGAAACAATACAAAGGCAGCGAGACTTACTGCGCCCACCATAAACGCAAGTGCCAGCCAAAGTGAGCTGAGAACGGCACCGGCGTTTCGCATCGAGTTTTGGTTGTTCGAATACGCGATGACTGCGAGCACGGCGGCAATCAAAATCACAGCAAATACGAATTTGACGAGCCAGTGAGATTTCAGGTCGCGTCTGTTTGTCCCCTGCCCCATGCCCGCCCCGGTGCAACCTCGGATGCTCGCTATCGTTCGATAAAGAGGATGCTGCTTCAGGGAGATTTTGAAGACATTCAACGCACTTTCAAAGTGACTATGTTCACCGGACGACAATTCCTCGCCGGAGACTCCCCGATGTCGCCGGCTTCCGGGTCCGGACGTGGATGCAGCCACTGTCTCCGACAGGGTTCGATCAGGCCGACAAAGCAAAAAGGCCGCTCCGAAGAGCGGCCTTTGCATCGTCACCTTCCCGGTCAGAAGGCTTATTTGGTTGCGGGGCTAGGATTTGAACCTAGGACCT
>LWDM01000070.1:69846-104714 GCA_002083525.1 Proteobacteria bacterium SG_bin9
ACGAGCTACCGGGCTGCTCCACCCCGCGTCAATGGATGTCTCCTGCGATTTCAAATAGTTGTCGGGGACGGGTTTGTAAACCCGGTCGGCACGAACCAATTTTGTGCCAGTTTTGTGCCAGTCAGATTGTCCTATCGAGGGAATGACTTATCTGGGTTCCAGTCCCTTAGCCATCGAGCAAAAGATGCCCAAGCGCTGTCGCGGCTGTGACCAGCCGCTCACCAAAGACAATGATTCTGATGCCCACGTGATCCCGCAGGCCCTCGGTGGCCGACTGGCTCCGCGAGGCATTCTTTGCTCGAAGTGCAACGGGGTCCTGAACGACGTGGCAGACCTGCCTCTGGTCAGGGCCTTCGGGGCATGGCCCACCCTTCTGGATGTGCCCCGGCAGCACGGGAAGCAACCGTCCAAGATGGTCGAGACCCGCAAGGGCTACAACGTGTCGCTTGAAAGCGACGGGTCCATGATGCGGCGCGACGTGGTCTACGACGTGGCGCCGATCCCGGATGGGCACAACGTGGTGATCGGCGCCGGGCACATGAAAACGGCTCGGCAGCTAATCGCGAAGGCAAAGGCGGCGTTTCCCCAGCTCGATGTCGCGGAGGCCGAAAAGCACTTGAAGGTCGTTGCGCTGCCACCCGACGACGAAATTAAGCTAAGCGTGGATTTCAGCCCACAAGCCGTGTTCGGGGGTATCCTCACGGCCGTCTGGATATTTTTGATCCACACGACGGGCCGCGCGTTTCTGGAATTCGATGCACTTCTGAAGTGTATTAAGAGCATGCAGGAACACGGCGGCACGTTCCGCTATTTCGTCGAGGAATTGCCGGGCCTGAAGGGGCCGACGGTTCGTTTCGGCCATAAGGTCATCGCGCGGTCGGTACCCGCTACCGGCGAACTGATCGTCTATGTTGAGATACTCGGCGTACTCAAGGTGGGCGGTCTTTTCGCAAAGGGCTTGCCCGGACACGAACTCGAACACGTCTATGCCTATGATCTCGCTCAAAAAGCCGAACGCAGCAGCGAATTCACGATCAATGGGGCGTTGTTCGACGTGCAAGATTGGCGAAAGGCGGGGCTCGGAATCGCCGACGCGCCAGCGCTCCGCGCTCACTTCGGCGATGTGCTGACCTCGCTTTCCGAGATTTACTACAAGCAGCGCCTTGCCTCAGTCAGCTCTGCCGATGGTGAGGAGCCGCAGTCCGTAAAACCCGCCACCTAGCCGGCTCGCTCTATTCTGGTCGTCGCTAGACATCAAAGAACGAGCACTTCATCCCCGGATCGAGAAACGTCAAAGGATTGCTGGGACCAAGAACGTACTCCGGCCATTCGTCGGCAAGGGCCTCCGGCAACAGCGCTATTGGACTCCTCGATCGGCTGACTTCTTGTTCCGCGATTTCCACGACGAGCTCCATGATCTCGATGATCTTGGGAGCGCCCAACAGGGCGGGCAGTGTCACGCGCAGAGAGTTTTCTGACGAACTCAGGCAGATATAGATTACGTGCTGGTGAATATGCTGTGTCCTCTCCAGCAGCGCCGAATATTCGAACAGCCTTCCATCCATCGCACTGAGGGTAAAGTCGTAGAAATGGCCGGGCTTGCCCGCGCTATCGTCCACCCGTTCGGCCCATAGCCGCCTCCCCACTTGCACCGACATGCCGAGGACGAGCGATTTGTTCACGAAACCGACCTGCGCCCATTTCTTTTCTTCGATCTCGACCCACGGGAGAGGATCGCGCGGAAGGAAATGTGTCGTTATCGAGTCTCGATCCTGTGGAAGCACCGCTTGGGCATTGTTGAAGCTCGTACAGAACGTCCAAAAGCCGAGATCGATATCGCGCATGAACTGAATCAAGCGCGGAAAGTCATCGTGATGTCCCCTGCGGAAATGAGCTATGCGATGCCGGATTTGCTTTATCTCCTTCAGCTTGGCATCCCATAGGTCCTGCGGCGGCAAGTAACTCTCGAAGCACTTCCAGTTGTCGCCGATAAGCTGTGTGAGTTCTGAAAGCTGCGCGTAACTGAGCGCATTCATCTCGGGCGTGGGCATATGCTTGAGGCGCTTATCGGCTTCAAACGACGTCGATTTCTTGAGGCCTCGACTCCACGCATCACCGCGAAGCGCCCTCAGTTCGACATAGACCATGCGCCGTAGCCACGTCTCTAGCTGCCAAAGCCGTGCATAGGTGTCCAAAGCTCGCTTGGGCACTTCGCGCACACCTTCCGATTGGGACGACAGCTCGTCAGTCATCGGCAATTCGGCAAAAGCGAGTGACGGTTTGCGGCAAAACGAAAGTCATAGCGATCACCGCAGCTTCTTGAGATGATCGGCGAGCGCGTTGAGCGATGCCATCGCGGTCACAAAGTCCGGCTTGCCGCCATAAACCATATCGCGCTGGAATTCGGCGTAACCGTCGGCAAAGACTTTATCCTTCGGAATGCCCTCGATAGCTTTCAACGTTTCGCCGAGCGGGTCCTTCTTCCATGCCGGGAAACGATCGCCGCGCGTTTCGGCATCCGCCTTCATCACCTCATGCGCCAGCGCCGCGGTTTGCTCCGCGTCATACTGATCGCGCGTCATATGAAGATCGTAGATGTGACGCACGAGCGTCGGATCGCGCTCTTCGCGCAAGCCGGCAAGCTCCGATCCCGCCCGCCATGTCAGGGCGACGACCTTTTCGGCCGCAGTCTCAAGGACGGAGGAACAAGCGATCTTGGGCAGCTCCGCCTCGCGCCCGTAGGCTTCCGCGACAAACGAGATCACCGGCTTGTCGACCGCAGCGCGCCGCAGCGGCCATACGGAGGTTTCGATCTGCACGTCCGAGCGCAGCCCTTTGCCCTGCGCAAGCGGCTTGTAGGGCAACATGTACTTCGTGTAGTGGCCCTTATACATCACGACGCGATGCTTCTCGTTCTCGGGATCGAATTCGAAGTCCGCTTTTAGCAGCGCGTCGGTAATGTCGGTCCGCAACTTTCGGAGCGCGCCGCGCGAGGGATTGGTCTTGCAGACGATCTTGAGATCGACATCCTCCGACATGCGCTTCGTGAGTTTGTACGCACGGCTCAAGGCCGTGCCGCCGCCGAACACGAGCCGGAATTCGCCCGGATCAACGGCGGCGATCGCAGCCAGCGCCCTTACGACATGCCAATCTTTCTCGACGAGCCCGGGGCTGGGCAGACCAAAGTAGTCCTGCACTTCCAGAAGCTCATCGAGCGTAGGCTTATCGTTCAAGCACCAACTCCGCATTATTGTAGCGAAGATGGCGCGAGAAGCGGCCTTTCACGCGGACGACAGGATTGACGGGTACCTGTGTCGAGCGGCCTTCGTTGTAGGCGCGCTCGGCTTTTGTCGGCTCCCATTCGACGCCGAGCTTGTCGAGTGCTTGGCGAACAGCGCCCGAGAAGCCCTCGGCGCTCTTGAGTACGGGGCGACCGCTGAGGCGCGAGCGGGAGGCACGGCCATAAACACCATAGCCAAGCCGCACGAGCTGGCCTTGCTCGACCAAAGCGCGCAGCGCGCGCAGCACCTGATCCTCCCCGCCGAGCTTCTTGAACTCGCGCGTCAGGAACACGTCCTCGCCATCCTTGCGGGCGATCCGTTCCTCGATCTTCTGACGCAGCGTGTGCTTCTGAGGCATGATGGGCCTCCCTTACAAAAACCCGACATCCAATGTATGCAAAAACCCGACACCATTCAAGAAGTTCTCTCGCCAATTCAATGAGATATGGCATTTCAATGGGTTAGAGAGCGTTCGCGACGCCTTGGCTGTCTGCCAAGCGACTGCTGTGGCCGCCCTGCCTACGACTGCGCACCTTATTTCGGGCCGAAATCCGACCATTTGCGGTTTTGGTTCTTGAATTTCTCGGCCGGGCGTTCCGCCTTGATACCGTCCGTGATCGCATCCATCGCCGCATTATGACGCTCGGAGCGGAACAGATGGCCATAGCGGTCCATCGTAATTTGAAGGCTGGCATGACCCGCGAAGGTCTGCACGGTCTTGGGCGGCAGGCCGGCATCGATCCAACATGAGATCGCGAAGTGCCGCAGCGCGTGCCAATTGAAATACTTGGGCATGTCGTTGCGACGCTGCTCTTTCCAACGTTCGGCCAGCCGCTTGAACAACGGTTTCCATTTCGCTTTCACCATGCCGTCGTGATTCCAATATTTTCCGAGAAAATTAGGAAATACGAGGTCGTCATCTTGTGAAAATCTCGTCAACTGCCGCCAGTGCCGCAACGCGCTCAAGAGACCTTCACCTAGCGGGATATGACGAATGCCAGCCGTGGTTTTAGGTACGTCTTCATCACCCAAGGCATCGACGCGGGTTTCAATGCTGACTTCGCGCCTCTCGAAATCAATGTGACGCCACCGGAGCGCATGAAGCTCGCCGGCGCGTACGCCTGTTGACGCTGCAAACAGGACGATGGTGCGAAAGCGCTCGTCGCCGAGATCGATGAGTTCGCGAACCATCTCCTTGGGTGGCGGGATGATTTTCTTGGCTTCATCGGCACGCGTGCTTATGACCTGAATGTCCTCAGCCGCATTGAATGCCAGCAAGTCCTGCCCGATGGCGTAGTCGAGCATGACCTTAAGCATGGTGATGATCTTGCGGCGCGTGGAGGCTGACAATCCCGCCTCACGCAAATCATCGCGGAACTGGTTGATCGCGCCGACCGTCAACTGCGAGAGCGTCTTTTGGCCGATGCCTTTTCTAAAAAACGTGTGGCTATGGCTCGGTTTGTTGTGCTTGCGTGCGTGCCATTCCGAATCGGGACAGATGTAGTTGCGAACATAGCCCTCATAGACCTGATAGGTCCGAGAGGTCATCTTTTCGCCGCGCTCGTTGCGCGCCTTGCAATAGGCAAGATACCGCTCGGCCAACTCCTTGACGGTGAGCTTGTCCGCCTCGGCGCGGTACGTGCCCAAGCGTAGCTGAGATTCCATCTCGACGCGGAAATCGTCGGCTTCCCGGCGCGTATCGAACTGACGCCGTTGTCGCTTGTCGTTGGCATCGAAGAAATCGACGGCCCATTTTACGGTGCTTGACCCGTCTCCGTTCTTCCATGATCTTTTTCGAACGCTCGCCATTCTCGACTCAATGGATATGCCGCACGGCTTTCGCCATGCGGACTTGGCGCTGGTTGCTGTTCGCTCCCGGGAATTCCCTTCCGTTCCCGACCGCCTTCTTCCAAAGGCGGGTTGCGCAGCAAACCCGATGGTTTGCCCCTTAAAAGCGGAGTGAGGCAGTCAAGGCCGAAGAGCGCGGGTCTTGGTGCGGGCAGCCGCGAAGCGGCAACACGGCCCGCGTTCTTCGCTCGTCTTGGCCTTGAGTGCCGAGAGCGAAGGGCTCTCAGCAAAACTCAAAATCAGCCGCAGGCTGTCCTAATTCGATCCGCAGGAGCTGAGGCATCGACCCACGCGGTGGAATCAAGCGGCTCGGTAACGGCAGTGCGTCGCTCCTTCCCCGCGGACGGGGAAGGACGCGCTTCACTGGTTAGACAGGCCCCGGCGCCGCTTGCGCTCTACGCCGGGACCGCCTGCCGCTTGGCTGTTCACGCGGCGGATCACTCTCCGCCGCAGGTTTCAAGATCTCCCCGCGCTCGATGATGGCTAGCGCGATCTCAGGTTCGGTCAAAAGGAGCTTGCTCTGCGTATTGCCATCAAGATCGCGCCACGTTAAGCGCGAGCGAAACGGCTTTTTTGGATTGAAATCTGGAGCCGGTTCGAACGTCTCCACTCCGAAGCGGAAGGTCGAGCCCGGATTCACAGCGACGTTGTCTTCGAGCAGCATGCGGAAGCCATTCTGCTCGGCAAATGCGAACGGCTCGAATTCAGCGAGGACGCTTTCGCGATCGATCAGAACGACGCGTGATCTGAACGACTTGTCGGTCTTTACGTTTGGATTTGCCGCAGGATCGAATGACTCAACGAGCGCTATGCGCTCACGGGCGACGATGCGACGGCCGAGCTTGAAGGTGTTGGACATAAGTATCTCCTTCTTCTTGTTGTTTTGGAGCAAATGCGAATACGCGCACGCGATCACGCGGACAAGGCGCCGCTTTTCTGCCAAACAATTTTTCAGAGAAACAAGTTTGCGCGTGACGCGGACGACGCGACAGCGTTACACATGCTACCGCCACGCTCTAGTGGCTGCTCTACGAAACAACGAGAAGAAATGGATCAGCCCAATCCGCCTACAAGCACTGCGCGCCCACTCGCCGCTTCACCGCCCAGCGTCAATCTAATTCGTGGCGCTGCCGAGCTTGCGGACTTTATCTTTGGTTCGCGCGAGCCTCGCTTTCAGCGCAAGGTCTACAACCTCGTGCAGCAGAACAAGCTGCCGCACTTCCGGCTGGGCGTAAGCATCTGTGCGCGGAAGTCCAAGCTTCTGCAATGGATCGCGGAGCAAGAAAGTTCGTGCGAGAGATAGCAGGCAAGTCGGTCGTAAGCCGTTGATTGCGGTGGAGAGCGATAGAGTCGCCCTCCACCATCTTCGATCATGGTTCGATGGATCGAAGCGATTTCAGTTCCAGCGAGAGTAGCCAACACATCAGGACGCTCTTCCGCCCGAGATAGCCGCCCCTCGTCGGCTGAGCAATCGGGATCGCGCTTTTCTCCATCCAGTAATAGACGTCCCGCCGACTTACGCCGATGAATTCGCTGATGGGTTGGGCGCCGAATAGCAGGTCGCCAGCCATGGAATCCTGCGTCACCTCGAACAGCGAAAGATATTGATTGAGCAAGCGAGCGAGGCTGGGCAGTTCCTCCGCTTGCACACGCATCATATCCCCGATCGAGTACGCCTCGATTACCGCATTTGCGCTTAACAACGGCGACGCGATGCCGGAGTTGACGCAAGTTTCACGTAAGGGGCACGCGTCCAACCAGCAGGCCGTAGACGGTTTCTGGGAAGCCTCGGTGCCCGAGGCCCGCGACCCGGACCCGCTCTGGACCTTCAATCGATTGCTGGTATTTTTGTCGATCATCGCTAGTGTCCTCCGTGGTTGATCGACGCCCTACAGACAGCGGTTTTTCCGACCGGGCCATACAAGCTCTTTGAAGATTGGAGAGATTTGAGAGGTTTTTGTGCCCGGCTCGGATAGCGAAGCAGCCAAGGGGGCCCGCGCGAAGTTTGCGGCCCTACTAGATGACATAATGACGAAAGGAATTCGTCCGGGGCGGAAGCTGCGCTGGACGAATGAAGCGTTGGCGGACAGTCTGGGCAATGCTGCGACTACGATTTCCAACTGGAGAAATGGCCTCAGCCTGCCAGAACGCCGCTCACTGAACCGGCTCGCCGGTGTCTTTTTTGGCAAGAATCCTGACCAGTCGGACCCGTCTCTCGAACCGTTGAGGGTGAGCCTCCAAGAGCTTTGGAAGGCCGCGACTTCATTCAGTGAGCGGGGCCGGACGGCCGCTCCGCCGCAGCAACCGGCCCTCTTCAGGGTTCCGAGTTCAATAGACGATTTCACAGGCAGGACTGACGAGGTCCAGCGGATGGATGCTTTCTTTGCCGCTCGTCCAAAACGACCTTGGCTTGCCGTCCATGGCATGGCCGGTGTGGGAAAGACCGTCCTTGTTGCAAGGTACGCCCGCGAGGGCGGCCATTCATTCGAGGGTGTCTGGTGGTGCTCTGCCGAAACGCGTCAGGCTTTACTCTCTAGCCTAAAGGACCTTGCTTCCAAGCTGGGCGTGGCTTCGCCGCCGGATTCTCCGATCGAAGTTATCGCGCAAATGGCCTTACACGAAGTGGCACGCGCTCATCCTCGGTCGTGCATCGTCTACGACAACGCCGGCCTCCTATCCGATTTCAACGACCTCCTACCTGCAGAAGAAACCGCGCTTATCATTACGACACACATTTCCGATTGGACCGATTTGGCCCGTTCGTTTCCAATCGACGTTTTGAGCGAAACTGTCGCAATAAGCTTTTTGCAGGTAAAGGCAAGGCGCGACGATCCAAATGGCGCTGCTGAGCTCGCGTTTGTGCTGGGCTACCTGCCGCTCGCTTTGAGCCATGCCGCGGCTACTTGCGCACAGATGAAGTTGGCGTTCTCGGCGTATGCCACAAAGGCACAACAATACATCGATGTCGCTCCACCAAACGCGCGATATCCCAAAAGCGTACTCGCCACATTCAAAATGGCGATTGACGCTATTCCAACAACGGGCAGCGCCCTCCGAGTATTATTTCTTCTCTCCTTTTTTGGCCCCGAGCGAATTTCGCGCTCAGTCATTGATACGCTGCTAAAGGACGAACACGACGGACATCGGGCACAGGCCCTCCTCAATCTTGAAACCTTTTCGCTGATCCGCAACGATCCGTTCGAAGACGGTGAAAACGCATATGTCATCCACCGCCTCGTTCAAGAAGTCGGCCGCGCCCTCCAGCACACTGAGGGTCGGTCAAGTGAAGGCATTTCGCAGGTCGTGCACTGCCTACGCTCCTTATTCCCCGACATGGCCGTAGACGAAACAACATTTCGCCTTTGCTCCCGGCTTGTGCCTCACGTATGGGCCAGATGGCTAGATCAAATCGATCGAACTCCGATTACCGAGGATTGGATCGGCTTAATGGTCTCAGCCGGTCACTACCTCTGTGAAGTTCGCGACTACCGCAACGCTGGTGCCCTTACTCACACTGCCACCATTCAATCCGAAAGCCACCTTGAGTCCGGTTCCGCAGTTTGGCTAAACGCGTTCTTCGCACACGCCAAATTTGCAACAATCAATCGTGACTGGCCTGAAGCCATACGACTCTATCAGCGCATGTTGGAGGTTGCGTCGTCTGGACAGTATGTCGGACACGACTTAGCCGCGTTCTGCGGCATGAGATTGGGTGGCGTCATGCAGCAAGCGGGCAGGAATCGAGAAGCTCTCGAAGCTCTTAAACAGGTGCTTGCCATATACGAAGCGAAGCCCGAGACCGAACCGTTTCTCGTCATTGAATGTTTGATCGAACTCGGCGAAGCGTTGTTCCGCGACAAGCAAACAGCCGCCGCCGAAGAGGTACTGCTCCGCGCGGCTCGTCTTGCCGATCATGACGACCACCCCGAGCTGAGACTTTTATCGGGAGCATATGCAAAACTGTCGATGCTCTACGCCGCCCTCGGTCAACCCGATAAGGCGCTCGATTACTCGTTCGACGCGGCGAAGATCGGTCAGCAGGTATTTCCGGAGGGGCCTGAACTCGCGCTCAAGATTCTCAACCTTGGTCAAATGTACGCGATGCAGAAAGTGTTTCTTGAGGCACAGCGGCATCTCGAATATGCGCTTGAAATCGCGGAGCGATGGGGCCCACAAGGCTTTCTGATGACCGTGAGAGACGAGCTCAGGCGCCATTTCACTGAATGCAGCGATCTTTATAGGGCCCGCGATCTTGCTCTGAGGCAATTGCAAGACCAGAACGCTGAGCACGGCCCAACGAGTCTGGAGTCTTTGTGGATGCGGAGGATTATCGCGGGCTTATCGCTGGATTTAGGTGAAGCCGGGGATGCCGCCGCTCATTGCCTATTTATTTCCGACAATTGCGACGAGGCATTGCCTGATGATCATCCACTCATAGCGGATAACACTGAAATCCTTATTGGAGCAATGCAGTCACTCGGTCTTCAGGAGGAAGCGAAGGAAGTACGCCAACGGTTTCCGGCGTCGTCTTCAAGCAATGATCGCGCTATCGAATCCTAGGGACGCAAAGAACGATCTTCTCACCTGCCGCGTTAGGACGCTTTAACTCGAGCCTTTCCAACCCCGGATGTGTCGGCAGCGTCAGCGACCTACGGGGGATGTGCGGAGGATTACACGGAACCCACTTCGTTCTCGCAGGTGCGCCCGGCGGTGGCTCAGGATACTTTACGCCCAGACTTTCCAGCATTTCGCGAGTGATCATACCCCATCTCCAAGATGGCTCCCATATTCTAGCCTGCTCCTCCGTAGCATCTCGCGGTGCTGATTGCGTTGCGGCTCCGATTGCACCTCGCCTGCCTACTTCGGCCGCAGCATCTCGAAGAGCTTGTAAAGCCGTGGCTCCGATTGGGAGTGGTTTAATGTTTTCGTCCGTCGATGACATTCATTCTCCCTGTTCAGGAAGAATATAACACGCAGCGAGCGCCGCTTTGCTTTCGTCATTGGTTAACACCAGCGGATGTCTGCATTCTTCAGACCGCCTTCACTTGCCTGCACACAGCGGGCGTTCCTATCTGACTCAGCGGAATGGTTTAGATTCAAGGCACTAGCCGAATTAAGCCTTCTTAATTGTCGTTTCCGTAATATGGACGGCATTTGAGGCCGTTTGCACGGCCAAAGTCATTTTTGACGGTTTCAATGACGAATGATTTTGACGCTTCAGCGAGCGTGCCATTGCGCGCGCCATATTCTGCACAAGCCAGCATCCGCCTTGTCGAGGTCGGATCGGCACATGATTCCGCGCTCTACAATGACGCAAAGACCGTTCTCGAAGATGCGATAGGAGTTCTAGCAGCTTGCAAAAACGTGTCGGTACCGGCAGCGCTCTACGACAATACCATGCGTGAAGCGCTAAGCTTTCTTTCATTCGCAGACATGGCCGATCTGATCGACGGGAATCTTAATGGCATTCGCGAGGGCCAGCGCGCACTCAACCGTGCGCTGGACTTGCTGGCAGCCTCGCAAATAGCCGGGCTCGTGTCCTACATGCTCAACATCAACAATCCGCCGCAAGAGTTGATCGCGGAGATCGTAGAGAGATTCACGAAGAACATCCCAGTCGGCTCCATGAAAGTATGGCCCGATCTGGCGGATATGGCCCTCACTTTCGTGAAGACGGGGGCTGTGGATGGCTGATCTTCACATGAACGACGCCGAGAGAAGCCGCATCGCGGCATCCATACGAACCGCGGCCATCGTTGCCGCGAAGGGAAGGCCCATTGGCGAAGATTCCATCAATCGCATTATCGACGAAGCCAGCAATCCAAACCTTAGCGAGGCTGATCGCGTCGCGATTGCTACCTCGCGCGCCGAACAAGAGGTTGGCATTGGCAAGCCTCTGAACGAGCTTTCGGCGACGCCGCGTGAGTTGGATTCGAAACTACTGACAGGCGGGTTACTGGCAGGCCGGTTGCTGGATGGCATGCGCGGCCTGCGCGAGTTGGCGGGCAGCGACGACGGCAGAGGCGCCGCGTCCGGCGCACGGTACGACGGTATCAACGGCGGCGGCTTGAATCCGACGCAGATTCAGACTCGCAACTACGCGATCCAGCAAGGCGTGATGTGGGCGGCGGATAACCCTGAAATCCTCAAGCTCGGCAATTCGGCCATCGATATCATCAAGCAGACCCAGCTTCGCAAAGACGTGTTCGACGGGCTCACCAAAGATGCGGGCCTGTCCGCGAAGGGCGCGGTCGGTATCGCCAAGATCGCGAAGGATCGCGGCGAGGATGCGAACCAAGTCGGTCAGGAAGTGACGAACAGCTTGCGGCAGATGAACGATCGTGGCGTGACGGGGGCGGTCGATGAGCGCGCGCGTCTGGAACTCGACCCGAAGGCCACGCAGGAGCAAAAAGACGCCGCATCGCAGAAGGTAGATGAGGCCTTGGACACTGCCGTCGCGCGCGACCCGAGCAAGGCGGAAGCCGCTGAGAAGCTGAAAAAGCGGCTTGGCACTGCGGCAAAGAAAAATGAGGCTCAGGCTGCCGTGACGGCAGGCAAGGATGTAGCGGCTGACGTAAAAGATGCCAAGGCTGACGCCAAAGACGCCAAGGCCGATGCGCTATTAGCCGAGCTAGGCGATACAAAGCCAGCAGCTTCGGCGCCCACGGGGCAGCAGAACGCACCGGGCAGACCTGATCCGAGTAGGCCAGAGGCCGCAAGGTCGCCCGGCAATCCGCGCGCCGCACCAAAACCTTGATCGCTTAGTTTAGAGAAGCGGTTGGACGCGGAATCTTCGCGGCAGCACTGCAAGCCGTTTCACGCGTAATAGTGCCAAGTTTCGCGAACCCTTCGGGGTTTCTCTCTTTGAACTTCTTGAGATCGGTAAGGCATCCGATCACTTCGTCTGCAGCAGCGGCGCGCTGGTCGGCTGCAGCGCCGTGCTTATCCGCAGCGTCGCCTTGAGCTTTCAAGAGCTTCGTATTTTTTTCGATAGCTTCAACCAAGCAACCGGCGCGGCGGTCGGCGTCCTTGATCTTGTCGCAAGCTGCGACCAGCGGATTGGGTTCCGCCGAGTAAGCAGGACTATAACTAGCCGTGCCTGCGAACATCGCGGCGGCGGCGGTCAATCCGATTGCAGTCTTGCGAAAGGAAGAAGGCGTCAATTCCAGAAAGAGCGGACCAAGCCGCAAGGCTGAATATAGCATGGCCAGCGCCAAAGTGGTTTTGTTTCATTACTTTCAGCGGTGACACTATTCCTCATTGTGTAACAGACCTCGATTTTCCCGTTGAAATCGGAGTGGTCTGTAGCGTCTGATTGGCAAATGCGTGACTTAGCGGGCGGCCAAGCCCCTGAAATACAAAGGCCATTGACCTGTGACCGAATGAGGAAAACGGTCACGCCGCGCTCAAGCCGCTTTGGGGGCGAAGCAATATCGCTTTACGGCACCCACGGAGAACGCAAGTATCTGAATCGGTACGAACGGGGACGCGCGTTGGAAGCAATGGACCGGCTCGAAGTCCATCAGTCGATGTTTGCGCAGGTACTCGCTTGGACAGGTGCTCGTGTATCAGAAGTCCTTGCTCTCACGCCGCGCAGCTTCCAGATCGAGAGCGGCATCGTGACCATCGTGACGCTTAAGCGACGCAAGCTTCATGTGCGCGAAGTTCCCCTACCCCCGACCTTGATGGCTTCGCTTGTTCGGGTCTTTGGCCTGAGACACCTGCAGGGTGATAGTTTCGCTCGCCAGCGTATATGGGCGTTTGGACGCATGACCGCGTGGCGCATTATCAAACGTGTCATGTCGATTGCCGGCGTGAGGGGACCGCAAGCCTGTCCCAAAGGATTGCGCCATGCGTTCGGCGTATGCTCGCTTCAGTCAGGAGTCCCCATCAACTTGGTCCAGCGCTGGATGGGGCACGCAAGGCTTTCAACGACTGCCATTTATCTTGATGTCAGCGGGCCGGAGGAAATGTCCTTCGCGCGCCGGTTCTGGTCCACCGAACTCTCTATCAGGTCCGCTCATGGCTATGCGTGAGCACCGACCGGATGCCCTTGACGTGGTGATCGGACACAACATTCGTCAACGACGTCTTGAGTGCAACATGACAATGGAGCAGTTAGCGGCGCCTCTAAAACTGACTTACCAGCAGCTTCAAAAATACGAAACGGGCCGCAACCGGATCGCAGCGAGCCGTCTTTATCGCCTCAGTGAAATACTGGGCGTGCCGGTCGGTGCTTTTTTCGAGGAAAGCGTTACGCCAACCGCCATGCGTGCACGCACACAAGCGCGGACCTGAAAATGGATAATGCGGCATAACTCATACACGATGCCGATCCCTTGGATCGACGACTTCTCTTTACCTGCGGAATATCCCGTACCGAGCGGGAACAACTTGTAATCGGTGACTGTGGCCCCTTGAAAGCCTGACGCCCTATTCAGACGTGCCTGCTGACTCTACGGAGGGGCCAGCAATGCCGTCTGCAAATTCAAAACAGCAATACTTCAGCATGTTCGACATGCTTCTCATGTCGGTCGCCTGTGTGCACTTCAACATTCTGGCGGGATGCCCCGCCGGCGACACGAGTAATATTCGGAAATTGTCGCTGTTGATGTGGGGCTGCTGGTGCTGGCAGTGGGTCTTGTTTGCAAACTGCGCCCGCATCATGCTTTCCCCCGATGGGTCGTGGGCAATCGAGCAAGTCGCACTCGCCGGCTTGGTTGCGACCTTGGTGTTGCTGGCCGATGCCACCATCTTTATTGCGGCGAGTTGGCACGCGCACGGCTTGGCTGAGCTGTCGCGATTGGGTTTCAGGTTGCCGCTCAGCCAGCTGGAGCGCATCAAGAGCTTGGTGCCCTTGTGTGTTCGCCTCGGATCGGCGCTGATCGTTGCCAATCTAATGGCCATTGTTACGGGTCTGTCGGCCTTCCAAAACGACATTCGCAAGGAAATCGACAAAGTTTATCAAACGCAGAATGCGGTAGTCATTGCGGAAGCCCGGGCACGCTTTGACCGTGAGATTAGCGAAAGCCAGCAAAAGCAGAGCGCCCTGCGCCGTGAGATCGACCAGAAAGAGGTCGATATCCGGGTGCTGCGACCGCTAGTCATCAATCCGAACATTGACGAGCCGGAAATCAAAATCGCTTTGGATCGGGTTTCGGTTGCCGAAGCCGCCAAGGCCCGTGCGGACACTGCGCTGGCCGCAGCGCGACGCATGGCGGCTGATGAACTCGGCGGTGAGTGCGGACCCGGCTTGTCCTGCCGTTTAGGTGAAGGACCGCGTTGGCGGGCCGCCCGTGATCGCATCGCTTCATCTCAACAGGCAGCTGCCGAGGCCGCCATCGCGCTGCGCGACGCTCAGGCCAAGCTCCGAGAGGTGCAGGAACGCAAGAGTGCTGAGCAAAAGCGCCAAATACAGGCTGCGGAAAGTCGCCTCAAGGAGGTGCTCACGGCCATCGCCGCGCAAGAAGCGCAATTAGCCCTGCTCGCCTCGAACCACCAACTTCAGTTGCTGGACCGTGACCGAAAAGTTGCTGAAGCGGTCATGGCGGACCCGCGGCATGTCGCGCGCGAAGAAGGTCTCTTGTCCCGCTTGTCAGCCCTGAAGCGCCTCATGGAAGACCCTTCGGTCTCGATGCTGGTATACCTCCTTGACGGCTTCTTCATGTTACTCGAACTATCCGCCGTTTGCGGCAAAATGATCGCGCTTGTTCCGATGGAATACACACGCAAATTGGTCGAGCGAGACCTGAGCGGGGCAAAGCGTGCGGCGAACCGCCTGAAGTCTGCCGGGCCGGTGGCAACACTTGATGCGCCAACCGCGCAACCGGCCATGAAGATTGAGGACCCTGCAACAGCGCCGCCCGACGACGCAAGCCCGCCGGCGGTCGTGCGTGAAATGCCGACGACCACGCCTAATCCCCTCATAAGGCTGCGCCGGCCGCCTGGTCGGCGGTGGCGGCCTCCGGGCTTAGATGAGCCGAGGCCCGTCGATGGCGGCTCCGTGTAGCTGAAGCGTCCTTGATCGCGTCGACCGAACGCGCCGCCCGTTTCGGCGGCGCGTTGCTTTTGCAGCCGCATGCCGGAAAGCCGCGACGACTACTCTTTCCGCGCTTGGCTTTCGTGCGTCTCGGCCGAACTCCGCCCTTGCCCGGACCGCGCTATTCTCGGCTTGATCGGCGGACCTCAACGCAGCCAAGGCAGCGTCACGTTCCGATACCAGCGCTCGGTACATCGACGCCCGTTTCTCGGGGCTGGCACACAATTCGATGGCCGCTAGCTTTGCGGCATAGAGATCGAGCAACTGTACGTATGCAAACCCTTCCAGAGGCCCGGCCTTTCTGTTCGCATCGCGCGCTGGCGCGCGCGCATGCTTCCACGCAGCAGCGCGATGTCGACCTCGGGGAATGACGGTTCTGAGCGTGGTCGTCGGCTCAGATCCGTCATCGGTCCCTGCCGCGCTTGCGCTCTCGCCAATAGTCGTCGCTCCTTTTCTCCGCCTCGCGCTCGGCTTCGCGCATAGCGCGGTCGTCAAGAGCCGTCCGAAATGGCCCCGGCTCTTGAGCAACCGGCTTTCTCACCGCGCGACGAGGCTGGTCATTTGACGGGGCCGATGTCTTGGCACCGAAGAAGCTATCAAAAAGTCGCTCGCCGATTGCCGCGATGGCTCCTATTGCGCTTAACCCGAGATCGCCGGGGGCTGAAACCGGATCGCGCCCTCTGCTTCTTCCGGGCGCATGCTCATTGGGTAGCACATCACGATCCATCTTGCCCGGCGAACGCTCAAAAGGCTCGCTCATATCCCCAGCCTCGCGCGCGGATTTGTCTCCGCCGAGATACCACTGGGGCTCGTCGAGGAAATCTATCCCTTGCGTCGGCGTTTGGCCCACCAGATCGAGCAGATGGGGCGACGAACGCCCGAGTTTTTGATTGTGCCGGAGCTCCTCCCTGTCGGCCTTCTGGCGCTCAAGCATCTCCTTGTATTTCGCGCCGCGTTCGCTCCACAGTACGTGAAAATAAGTTTCCGTCGTTTCCTTTAGGTCGGCAGATTGGTCAACACGAATCTGTTCTTTCATCCGGGCAAGCTTTTTCGGGCTCATGCCCTCGCGCTTGCGCTCAAAATACTCATTCCACTGGCGTGTGAATCTGGGCTTTGAGTTTCGATAGACGATCCGAGCGAGCTCCTTATATTCCTTTCGTCCGGTCTCGACCCATGCCTCGCGCTCCTTGCGCTGATACTCCTTGAGGATTTTCCACTCGCCGTCGTTGATGAACGGCTGCTGTGCGTCTTTCGCAAGGTAGTCCGAGTTGAATTCCTGCTTCGCCTCCCGATGCATTCGCTCCTGAATTTCCTTGAGATACAGCCATTCTTCCCGCGTGGGCGTCGGCTCGCGGCTCTGGCCGCTTTCTCTTTCATTCGAAAGCGGATGACCGTGCTCGCGGCTGTACTCCAACCGCCACTCGCTGGTTCTCCGTTTCTCGAGCCCATCATCCAGCTTGAGGCCAGTCACCGGATGAACAGCATTTATAAGGATGTGCACGTGTAAATGTGGACGGTCGATGTGAGCGAACAACATGGCTTGGTGCTCCGACCAACCCATGCGCGCAAGGTAGGATTCCGCGGCCTCGATCATTTCAACCTTCGACGGCTGAAAGCCGGGCGGCCAGTTGAGGGAAATTTGCTTGACCGGCCTGTCGATTTTCTCGTCACTCGCACGGCGACCGGCAGCCTCTTTAAGAAGGTTGGACGCCATGTAGGTGGTGTACATTTCGTTCACCACGCCAGAGACCGTATCGTTTGCCGTATTGAGGCTGTGCGTCCATGCGACGCGGTTGGCCGTCTTTGCCTTTATATCATGGCTCAAATATAGAGCGGCTCCCTTAAAGGAGCGCCCTGACCGTCCGATCTTAACGATCACCGGCAAGCTCCCTGTTGATCAAGCGACGAATTTCATCCAGCACCCCATCGAGTCCGATCGGTGGCTCGTGCTTCTCGCGGTGAAACAGTCGCACCAGCTGATTCAGGTTGTTGCCAAGCCGCTTGAGCTCGGCCATGAGCAGAAGATCGGGCCCCGGCGCCGCTAATGCTGGCATGTCCGATATTGACGATCCGAGCAAGCGCCAGCGGGCAAACGAAATCAGCGGCATACCGGCTCGCTGTGCGCGCGTGTAGAGGGTAGCAAGTTCAGGCACCGTCAGGCTCACATTCAGTTGCTGATCGCGCCTAACCGCTTTCCTTGGCCGTGCCATCATCACCTCTCGTTTGCAGAGCGCATGCGTCCGGGGAGCTTGAGGGGCTCTTGCTTGTGGCCCCTCAACGAGAGGTTTGCGCTAGCGCAAACACATCTCGCTACACTTTCCCGGTCCTATCGAGGCACCATATGGTTTTCATTCAGCCCAATGCACGTCTCGTCGCACTTAAAACAAACGCGACTTCCAACCATTTCCAACCAGTGACAATGATTCACGTGAGCGCTCTCTAAGTATTCCCGAACACCATCGCCAGATTCAATCCACGCTTCGAATGCGCGAGGCGGTTGAAAGGTAAGGCGATGGCACAACGCGGAGAAGGCCACGGCGGCGCAATCCTGTTTTTTCTCGGCTGCTACGCTCTCTATCAAAATGGCTTCACGGAGAATTTCTTCTTTCTCGCGCTCTACTTGTTGCTGCTCGGCATCTTCGCGGTGAGGATGTTCTCGGTTGCGCGCTTTCGCCTTGGCAAGCGCGCGTGGATGCTGGCCGGTATCTACGCGGCTTATGTGGCGGCGTGCACCGGCCTTGCGCCGTTTAACGGCGTCGTAGCGCTCGTGATGGCGGTGGGCATCGGGCTGCCGTTGTTATTTTTGGGCGTCGCTTCGCGGCTGCTGCACGACCGCTTTGAGCCGCTTCAGCGGTTCGTTGAGCGCAATGGCCGCTATCTCGCGGTCAGCGCGTTCATCACGAGCCCGTTTTGCGCATGGCACAACGATCTCGGTCTATGGCCGGGAGCCATGCTGCCGGGGCTCTGGCTGAGCATCGCCTGCGTGCCGCTCGTCCTTGGCTGGCGCTTTGCCCAGCCGCCGGCCCCGCGCGAAGACGAGGCGCGGTTTGGCAAAGCTTCGGACTTCGAGCGCGCGCGCGTTTCGCAAGATTTCTAAAGGAGTCCTCCGCCATGACACATCCGTTCTGGATTCCGCTCGGCTATGAAACGCGGAACGGCAGTTTTCCAAGCTACAACGATAACCGCCATCTCACCACGATCGGCCCGACGCGCAGCGGCAAGGGCGCGACGATCATCGTGCCTGTGTCGCTCCGCGTCCCGCACAGTATGTTCATCGTGGACCCCAAGGGCCAGATTGCTGCGATCACGGGGCGCCGTCGCTATGAGCTCGGCCAGCATGTCCTTTTCCTCAATCCTTTTGGCCTGCACTCGGGACCGCCGTGGCGCCTGCCACGCCATCGCTTCAATCCCCTCGCGGCGCTCGATCCCGAACATCCGAACTTCGTGGCCAATGTCGGCGCGCTGGCGCAGGCGCTGATCATCACGCAAGGCCGCGAACCCTACTTTGATGATACCGCGCGCAATCTCATCGTGATCATTCTTGTTTATCTCATCGTCACCTTCGGAAAGTCGGCGACGCTGGGCATGATGCGGGCGATCATCCTTGCCATCGCCGCCCGAAGCAAGGAAGGCATGGCCTACATCGCGACCATGCAGGAATGCCCGCTGTCGATCGTCTCTCAGGGCATAGGCCGGTTCGCCGATATCGGCGAGCGCAACGACCTCGCAAGCGCCGTTTCAACGGCGGTCACCCAGACAAGCTTTCTGGATGACCCGGCTTTTACGCATCCGGAGACGGGCTGCCTTTCGGGCAGCGACTTCGACATGTTGCAGCTCAAGGAGTGGCCGACGACGGTATACGTCATCCTCCCCGGCAACTACATGGAGACGTACAGCCGCTTCCTTCGCTTGCTCATCACGAGCGCGATTGAAAGCCTGACGGCATCGCCCGGCGGCCATCCGGTTCTGATGATGCTTGACGAAGCGGCTCGCCTCGAACGCCTTCCGGCGCTTACGAGTGCGTTTGGCTACAGCGCGGGTTTTGGACTGCAGCTCTGGCCGTTTTGGCAGGATCTGGCGCAGCTCGAACACATCTATCAGCACGAGTGGGAAAGCTTGCTTGGGAACTGCGGCGTGACGCAGTTCTTTACACCCGCTGACATGAAAACCGCTGACTACATATCGCGCCGTGGCGGCATGACGACGAGCAGCAGTCGCAGCCGCTCTTACGGGGGGCTCTGGCGCAAGTTTCAGAGCGAGTCACAGAGCGAAAGCCGCGTGCCGTTGCTGCCCCCGGAATACACGTTCAATCTTGCCCCCGACAAGTCGGTGATTTTCTACGCGGGCACGCATTCGCCCTTCATCACCGGCCGCGCACCGTATTGGACGATTCCCCAACTGGCTGGGACCTTTGATCCCGATCCGTTTCATATGGAATAAAAAAGGCCCCAGCCGCCGAAGCGGCTGGGGCCAATTCGTAACCGGTCTACTTCTTCTTGCCTTTCGCCGGAGCCGGCTTGGGGCGGTTCCAGACAAGCGTTGCCGTGTCGCCGTTGGCTGAGGGGAACAGCGCAGCATTCAACGGGCCGCTAAAAGCGGGATCGTCGACGACGACGGAGAGATACTCCTTGTCGTTCTGGCCGCGCTTCACCCACGCCGATCCGAACTCGGCGGACGCACCGGGCCGTTTGATGTATAGGCGATACTCTGGCCCATTGTCGCCGTTCTTGGTTACCGAGCGGATTTCGACGTCCGGGATGTGAAGCGTTAGCGTATTGATCTCGCCCGCGTAGAGGTCGTCTTGCGCGTCGTATGTGAATTTGCCGATATTCATGGTGTTTCCTTTCTTGATGTGAGCCGCACGGAATGCGCGGCTTCGTGGGGTCGATTGCGCCAGAGCGGATAAGCGGGGCGTTCAAGGCTTGCGCAGCAACCGCGTCGGCGGCGCGAGCTGCACAAGCCGAAGGCGCGGAAGCGAGCGGCCTTGAACGCGCCGCGCGCGCTGGCCTGATCCCCACGAAATAGAAGCCGCTCCGGGCTGCTCACGTTGGGGAAACGCCGTTCGGCCATTTCGCGCGAAGCCAGCATCATCGCGGCGTATCACCTCAAAGCGATCGTCAGCGCGGGCATCGGTTTCGCGGCAGCGACGAAGGAATGCCCATGTGGGCGCAGTCATCCACGGCACGTGGGGATGGCGCGAGCGCGTCGGCAGGGACGATGGCGCTCCGTTGACAGGGATTCCCATCCGCTCGCCTCGGATCGGAGCAAAAGGGCCGGGATAACCCGGCCCTTTCGTTCGCGGCGGCAACACCGTTAGCGATGATCCGGGCAGCGTCATGCCGCCCGGTTTTCCTCGGCGGCATGGGGTTGAAGACCGTTGAGAAAATCGGCGGCGCGCTGCGCGTGGGCAGCGGCCTGAAAGATCGCGCGCTTGTCCTGTTTGAGGACCGCCAGCCAATGCGCGAGATAGCTGGCATGGTCATCGCGCACTTCCGGCGTCAATTCAAGTTGCGCGCAAAGAAAGGCGCTGCCGAGTTCGGCAACGAGTTCTTCGCGCGCATAGTCATCATCGCCGTGGGATTTTCCGAAGGTCCGGTTCAGCCGCTTTTCGGCTCCGGTCCAGTGCGTGCATTCATGCGCACGCACGGCGTAGTAGCTTTCGGCGTCGCGGAACGTCTCGAAGGGCGGCATCTGGATATGATCGGAACCGCGCGCATAGAATGCGCGGTTGCCGCCGTGCCGGATGCAGGCACCTGTTGCCGCGAAATACGCCTCCGCGCGCTCGATGCGCGGGCGGGTTTCGGACTTGGGCGCAGGCTTGGCGTAATAGTCCTCCGGGAGTCCGTCGATCTGCTCGACATTGAAGACGGTGTAGCCCTTGAGGTAGTGGATATCGCGGGCGGTTTCCTCGCCTGTCGCTTCATTGGTTTCGGTGCGGCTGAGCGCGCTGGCAAATGCAGTCAGCGTTCCTTTCTCGCCCTTGCGCACGCCTGCACCGAGGTCGATGGCCTGTTTGAAGGTCATCCAGCGCGGCGCGCGGTACCCGATGGCGAGGGCCTGCATCCAAAGGGCGATGACGTTGACGCCGCGATAGGGCACGCCGTTGTGCCGCAGCGGCAGCATGACGTTACCGGCCAGATGCTCGGCGCTCCACGGCTTGAGCCATGGGCGAACGCCCTGCTCAAGCTGCGTGACGATCTTGTCGGTGATCTCCTGATAAATGTCGCGCTTCATGGTCGCCTCACACCATGATCCGCGAGTGACGGCGCGCCTCGTCGGCGTATTCCATCAGCGTATGCGTAGCGGTGAAATGCTCATCGCGTTCGATGGCGAGCCCGCCGGGGCCGCGCACGCTGGTGATTTCCGAAAGGCTGACGTTGCCGAGTTCCGGGCAGCCCATGCCGAGATCGCAGAGACCGAAGGCAATATCGGGATTTTCGGGATCAAGTTCTGAAAGCAGCCACGTGCAGCCACCCCACGGCGTAAACAGTTTGACCACGGGCTTGTGGTCGATGGTGTTTCCGTCTTGGGCGACGCGTTCGGCGTTGGCCCTTCCGTTAGCGAGCAACTGCGCGCGCTGTTCGTCGAGAAGTAACTTCTGCATCTTTTGCTCCTTGCTTGTGGGTGCAGCTGCTGCTGCACCCCTGCCTGCCGCGGCGAGCCGGGCGGGGTAGCAAGTGCAAGGAGGGTCCGCGCACGCGACGCGGAGGGTCCGCACGAGGGGCCCCATGCGAAATTCTTCTTCATTAATAATGGGGATGCTGTGCGGAGGCCGCGGCGCGTGCGTGGATGCCTTGCGCGCGCGAGGGCCGCAGGCCCTTAGCTCTTCACTTCAAAGAATGACGTTTGAGCGCGTCGCGCTCGCAAAAGCGCTTGCGCGCCGATCGAAGCCGAATGGCCGAGACGCATCTACGCGGCTCGGTTCACGAGAGCGGCTCCCGCCGCTTGGCGGGCGCCCCGATGCCGCAACTATGTCATTGCTCAATCAGCCGGGTCGCGGATCATCAGCCGAAGCCTTGCCGCGGCGACCAGACACGTGTCGCCGGACGATCCAGCCGCGGCAACCGTGCAAGCAACGCCAAGCCATCCCGGAACTGCGCGACGGGATAGCGGATGGCCTCTTCGCGAACAGCACGGCCCGGTTCGTCGAACAGACCTGAAGGCTCGATGACCGGCAGCTCTATCGCTTGCGGAATTTGCTCCCTGCCGCCGCCGATCAAGCCGGAGAGCGCGTGCAGGAACGACTTCGCGGCCCATTCGTCCATGGCGAACACATTGTGCGGCCCGCCGTATCGCCGCCGCCAGCGCTCGAAGTCCTCCCAGTACCACGGCGGCCATGGCCCGGAATCTTCGTCTGGGAACAACCATGGCCGCAGGTAGGGCAAGAGCGCCTCCACAGAAACCCAGAACCGCCGCCCCGGCAACTCCACCGTGACGAATGGCGCGATCAAGTCATCTTCGGGCTGTTCGCCCGCGCCACGCAGCCAGTCGATCCATGCCACGACACCGTAAGCCCCCATCAGGAGAAAGTTCGACCGGTGCGCGGCGAGCGCAAGCGACGTAGTCACGGGCGCACTGCCCGCCGGCGACGCTGGAACTGACAGTGCCTTCTTCCTACCCTTCGTGATTTTCGTCTCGGCGATATGCAGGTACGTATCATGTGCCGTGGGGTGGCAGCCAAATGCTACCGAATACCCATGGACGACCTTTCCGTGCACGCAGGCGCTTCCGATATGCGGCTTTACTTGCCGCAAATACTTGCGACGCGCTTCGCCGTCGATCCGGCCATCTGTCACGGCCTGCGCGAAGGAGCCATGCGCCTCGGCCAGCACCACGCCGTGGCCCGACACCGCGCCACCGCCATAGATGAAGTCCGCATGCGGATCGAGACCGGGCGCGAGGCACGTCGCGTTATCGCGCCAGACATAGCCGAGCGCATTCATGAGAAGATCGGTCACGCCGGCTCCGACGCGCCCCGCGAAAGCGGACCGTTCGGCATCCGCAAGCGCGCTGAGGTCGGGCGAAAGCGCGAAAGCGGCGCCATCAGCCACCATGTACTCCACTTCGAGAAGCTGTGCCTTGGCCCAGCGCTCTAGCAACGCATCCGGCGCGTGGCGCAACGTGATTGTCCGCGCCATCGAAGCCGCGAGCGCTTCGGGGCGGAAGGTGATCTGTCCGGCCATCGGTGGTGCGGCAAAACCCGCCGACACGGGGCTCGGCTTATGCGGATGCAAGCGATGCCCGGATCGAACCACCGTCTTTTCCGCGCGCCATAAGGCCGGGGCTGATGCCGCCGTTACAAGGGTCATGGTTCTCCCGAGAAGCCGTGAATTTAATCAGCATACCATAAGGTCGGGAAAAGCCTGCTGCCCGTGGATGCTCGCATCGCGATGGGGCGACACGCAGCGACCCGTTTGATCGGCCTCGCATTCCTGCTTCCTCAACACTCGTGGGAACACGCGCGTTGAGGCTTTTCGCACGGCCGAAGGACCCGGCCCAAGTGCATTCGCACTCCTCCACGTCGTTCCGTCCGCAAGCGGTGTGCGGTCCCCCCTTGCCCGCGCACACAGCCGCAACAACCGCGATCCACGACTGAAGGAGGAGACATGAAAACACTATCGCTCATCGAACTCTTGCGGCTTTCCCGCATCGAGCTCTGCGATCAACTCGCAACGCTTACGAACGCTTTTCCGGATATTCCTGAAGGTTCCGAAGACCACGCGGTCGCCCGGCATAATCTTCGCCTGCTCCGCACGGCGCTGTCGCTGCGCCCGGCCGGTCCACCATAGGCGCGTGACAACGCTACGGCTCGGATTACCTTTTTGGAGCTATGTCGTCCGCGTAGCGGGGCGGCAAGCCGTTCACCAGATTGCTTGCCACGCGGTAGATTTCGTAACTCCCGACCTTCGCGAAGCGCTCCTCCACGAGCTCCGCCCAAAAGCGGGCGGCGGCATAGCCTTGGTCGTGCCAAAACAATTCCAAGCGCTTTGCCAACACCATCGCACCCTTCTGGGTCAGCGTCTCTTTAGGCGTTGCTCTCGGCCGCGCCGAACGTGGAAAGGTTGGCCGGGCGCTCTGTGGCGCACAGGGCGATGCTGGATCCTGCGCTCGCTCTTGCTTGGCCCGCCTTGCGCGGTGGGTCCTCCCGGCCGTTTCGAAACCGCTGACCGCACCTTGTGCTGCACACGGTCGTATTGCTGTGATTTGATCCTGCATGGTCGCCTCGCCGCTTATCGCGGTCTTCTTTCTTGTTGGCACTACGATCGAACACGCTGATAGGCGCCGATCCGCTTGAAGACAGAAGCGCGAACGGCCCCCACCGCGCAAGCACGGCGTTTTTTGAGAATAATTTTTGCCCGCTAAAGTCCTCGTGTATCCAGATCGGAAACCACACACGATCGTGTGCGATGAAGCCGTTAACGCATCCGGGCGGCGAGGCGAGGACGTCGGCGCGTGTTGCGCGTGCCATGAAACCGCGCGGTTTCCGGAAATTAACGGCACGAGAACGCAACGGCTCGTGCATTTCTAGATGTACCGGATAACGAAGCAATCAGACCCTTTTTGGATGTCCCGGGTATTATGGCGCAGTGTGCTTAAGAGGCCCCGAATGTTGTGTAAAATTGCATCAAAATTCGCTTTTGCAACCGATCGCCTCAATTCCTCACACCTTAAGTAGCCCAAGCGTTTCGACCCAATTGCGAAGATGCTTTTCGGTCAGGCCACGATCGGTTAGGGGCTTCTCGTGATGTGCAACATAGGTATTCCTGAAGTCGTTGAGATCACTCACCCGTTTCAGTTGCGCCTTTGCGCTCGGCACCGCAAATTTCTTTCGGACAGTCTCAAAGACACCCGCGATGTTCGGCGCTCCCTGCACGGCATGATCTAGGCATGACCTAGTCAAACCGATCGCTGAGTGGACTGATCCGAACACGAGAGCACGTTTCAAAGAGGCCGCCATGTTCTGAAAATGGCGAAGCTCGCGGTGGGGTACGTTGGAAAAATCCGGCTCGAACCATCGTTGCTGGTCGACCTTGTTCGGAGGCAGACTGGATTGCAGCAGGCGAAGGATGAACGTCTTCGCCGCCTCGTCAACCGACCCGAGCAGCACTGTGAATACGGGCGCTAGGCTTGTAACGTCCGTCTTCTTTTCGAGATAGCGGTAAATCTCTAGCGCCTCCTCAGCAGCTTTCTTGGCGCGCGGCGTAAGTTTGGAAAGCACATCCTTGCCGAAGAACGAATCTGCATCTCCATCCGCCTTTGTCGAAAAGAGCGGCAGCTCGGGCTCGCGGCTAGTCTCACTAAGTAGATTTTGGAGAGCTGGCGCACAAGCCCGCACCAGATCGGCAAACAGGTTACTGGTCAGCCCTTCCATGACGTTCTGGGGAATGAAGACGTACTCCCAATCAGTCTTGGATTGCGAAGCCGCCTTGCACCATGCGACCGCCGCCATAGCTTTCCGGGGGACATCACGATCTTGGCGCCCTTTCGTTTCGACGAGATAGAGCTTTCCTGCCGTGTCGCGGACGAAAAAATCGGGGGTGTAGAAGGCGAGCCGCTGGTCAGCTGTAAGGTAGTCAATGCGAACCGCTTGAGGACCGGCGTTTTTCGCGAACGAAGCGATGTCTGGACTCACGTCGGCGAAGTTTGTGAGCGCCACCTCAAGAGAGCGATTGCACGGCACAAGATTGAATAGCGTGTGCGCCGCCTTAAGAACGGGCCGCTCGGCCGAATAAGAAGCTTGGAAGGGCTTCCAGTGACGAACGGACTGGGCTGCACCCGCAACGCGTCGCTTCTCCGTTGTGACGGTCCGCTCCCGGATGAGAGGGATAAACACGGCGCGGATGTGCTCGCGCACGTCCTGATCGGCAAGGCGGGCGGATAGCCGCTTGTCGACCAACGACACCTCCTCCCCGAAGAGGATTTCACTAAGAAACGTTTGAAGAAGCGGTGCCAAGACCGCATGAGCGCTCTGCACTTTGCAAGCGGCTTCGAGCTCCCGGATGTAGAACGAGATAGCCGTTAGTCCATTCTGGAGAAGCGGCAAGTTGACCTTCATCTCCTCGACGACTTCATTCGTGATGAGGTGCCGCCCCTCGTATTTGAGTTCGGTCGCTCCTTTGTTTCCGAGCGGCAGAACCTTGAGCGGCCGAAACTTCTCGCGTACATGCGCGATCAGAAGTCCTTGGAGCTTTGGCTGGATTTCATGCGCGGCCGTAAGCGCGGGCAACATGATATCCAGTTTATCGAAATTCTTCGTCTGATCCGGAAAAATTGTAACCGTCGTTGCCGGCACATCCTCGGCGGCAATCACCTCTAGTGCCAGTCCCTCCTGCTCCAGCTCCTGCTCGTACAAACTTGCGAAGGCTGGATGCTCGATGACTGTGACCAGTTCGTTTGCCTGCCCGGGAGGTGTCATGCGGCGAAGCCCGCGGCCCAATGTCTGCTCGGGCAAAATATTCGCTCCCGAGCTGTATGGCCGGAGCGGCACAATCGTGGTGACGTTCCTAACGTCCCATCCCTCCCGCAACATGAGAACGGAAACGATGCAACTATAGGGACTTTCGTTCGTATCGAGTTCGCGGCTGATGCGCCGTATCGCCTTCAAATCGTCGTCAGAGATCGCCTTCTCATCCTCGACGAAGATTTCGACCTTCTTTCCTTCCTGCTTGATTGTCTTGATCTTGCCTTTGAGGTTGGTGTGTAGGTTGATCGTTCTCTGGTTCAGAGCCTTAAACACCGGGTCGTTGTTAAGGCGCTTTGCAATCTGGTCGGCAGCGTCAGTGTTTTCGCACATCACGAACAGAAGCGGCTTTTTGCCCGACTTGCCCCACTCCTCTTGGCTCTTCTTGAAGCGTTCGTAGCCGAGCCGAAGGTGAGCCTCGTATCGGTAGGCGGCATCATCGTGAACTTGCTCTATAAGCTCCTTGGTACGGCCGAGAACCGGCGTCTTCACGATTCCAGCGTCGACCGCCTCTCCCAACGGCGTATCGCAAACAACGTGAGGGAAGATACGGCCATTGTTGTCCTTCGGCGTCGCTGAAAAATCGAGCTGCGAAACTACGCCCCCTCCGCCCGCCAGACGCATCGCATCATGGAGCGCGCGGATCGATTGATTCCAAGCTGAGCCGGGGTCCCAGACGTGATGGGCTTCATCGTTCAGTACCATGATCCGGCCATGTGCCGAGATGCGCTTTCTCAACTCGGAAGCCGTATCGAGCGCCTTTGCCTTGGAAATTTTGGGGCCCGCCCAAGCAACCTCACCGTCCGATGCGTTCTCTGCACGAGAATCAAAGAGGCGATGAACGTTCGTAAGATAGAGAACGCCTCCGGCAGTTGCGCCGCCTGCCTCATCTTGCAGAACTACCGACAGGTTCCAATCACCCTTCCACTCAGCCGGAATCAATGGATCAGCTGAGAAGATGTCGGGGCCTCCGGCTTCGGGACGAAAATCCTCCTTGAGCCGCTCGAACACGGTCAGGTTCGGCGCAATCACCACGAAATGCTTGGCCATCGGGGAGTCACTTTCACGCAAGGCGTGGAAATAACTCCAAACAACTGCAAGGCTCATACACTTGGTTTTGCCGGCGCCCGTGGCAAGCTTGAAGGCATAGCGCGCCCATTCATCATCTTCCGGGCGAATGCCAAGGGCCTCTGTTTCGCCCGTCGGGCCGCCGAACTCAGCCAAGAGGAACGAGAGCGCATTGATGCCCCTCACTTCCAGCAAATAGATGAATGTCTCGATCGCCTCACGTTGGCAGAAGTAGTAGCGGAACTCAAACTCGTCACCACTCGCATTCACCGCCCGGTGAGGCCGATCGAACCAGTGGCTGAGAAGCTCGCGCGTCGTATCGCTCGCTCCCGGATAGCGAAGATCGCGCCACTCCTTCACCGCGTACCGCAGCGCATTGACCAGCCGAATTGGCGACGGCCGACGATATGTCTTAATCTCAGGTGGCCCGCCGGGCTTCGACGCCCTTACGCGATGGCGCGATGCTTCTTCCCATGGGGCAAAAAGAGGCTCCAGCGCAGCTACGTTGATCACGTGCGCATTCTCAGCCGTACTCATACCGTAACCTCGACCGTGATGCTCGTATCGCAACCAAAGACATCCACGACCTTCACGCAGGCCGTGTAGGTACCAGCTTTCGGATAAACGTGCTTGGCATCGCTCACCGTTTTCAGCGCGCGGTCCTTGCGGGTACGGAAGTCCTGCCAATGATGGTTAAATGGGCGGCTTGGCTTCCAGTCGAAGTCTATCGCCCAGAAATCGATGAAATCGAAGCCACTTTCGACGGCTCTTTCTTGCAACGCTTCCAGCTCTTTGCTCGGGACCTCCGAAAGTGAGGGTAAGAAATTCTCAAGTTTGATATCGACCTCGCGCTTGCTGCCTTCCTTGCGAATGACAGCGGACGCCTCAAGGACTGCGACCTCAAAGAAAGGCGGCACCTCGGTACGATTCTTTTCCATGATTTCACGAGGGATGCGGGCGAGCCGCAATTTTACGCCTGTTTCAGCTTCAACCGCAGCTGTGACTTGTCGAATGTCCATCTCGAAATCCCAAGCGAGGATGTAGACTTCTCTGCCACCAGCGGCCGCCGTTGCTCGGGCGACGTCCCCCACCTCAGACCGAGTAAAAATACTATCGATTCCATCAATGTGAACTAGGGCTTGGCCTTTGCGCCCGTGCAACAGCGGAGAAGGTGCGCTGCTTAGGGGCTCGGCCTTAAAGAACCGGAACACAATCGAGCGATGCTCATCATCCGCCCCCTTGAGTGCCTCCTTTTGCCACCACTGACGCTCGTATCGACCGAGGTTGTACAGGTCGAATGATCGATATGGCTGCCCCGAAGAATGCAGTTCCCGCTGAACACCAATGAGCCGCTTACGAGTCGTATGTGTGGAGAAGCGACCCAAATCTGCGCCGATCCAACGACGACCCAGTTTTTCGGCTACGGCAAGTGTCGTGCCCGAACCGCAAAAAAAGTCGGCTACTAAGTCACCCTCCTCGCTACATGATTGAATGACACGGCGTAGAAGTGCCTCCGGCTTTTGGGTTGGATAGTCGGCTCGTTCCTCTGCTTGCGAGTTAATCTCTGAGATGTCAGTCCAAAGGTTTTGAACCGGCATCCCCTTCAATTCGTCAGCAAAACTCTTACGGCGTATTCTTCCATCTTTTGAGTTGGGAAAGTGAAGACGCCCTTGACTGTCCCACTCCTCCATCTTCTCCCTGCTGATCATCCAACCATTGGGCGGCGATTTGTAACCCTTATAGTCATAGATCAAATTTGGTCGATAACCCGGGTTCACAAGGCTGGTTGGCTGATATCGCCTGCCGCTTTCATCGACCGACGTAAACCGCTCCGCGATATACTCCTGATACTCAGGTGAGTCTTTGTTGTACTGCGGAAAGAATTTGGAAGATTCAGACTTCGAATAAAACAAGAGGACGTCCGTGCAAACGCCGAACTGATTTGAGTCATGGACGGCACTACTCATCCCGACGCGGCGTTTCCAAGTAATTTCATTTCTAAAATTGTCGTCTCCGAATACCTCATTCATCAGTTGCCGCAGGTGACCGTTCATACGGAAGTCGCAGTGCACGTAAATACTGCCGCTGTGAGACAGAAGGTCTCGCATGAGGACAAGTCGCTCATACATCATGCTCAAGTACGATGCGCTGCCTCGGCCCCACATGTCCCCTGTAGGCAACCATTTCCAGAATTGACTGATCTTTTCCTACAGTCTCGCGCTCATCACCTATGGGGACGCTAAGCGTAAAATCCGCACCGACGTCGAATGGCGGATCGATGTAAATGAGATCGACCGCACCTTTGAATTCTTCAAGAAGCGATCCGATGATCAGCTTGTTGTCGCCCCAGATTAGTCGATTCCTAAAATCATCGCGGTGAGCAATCTTCGGGTCAAAAAGAGAGCCCTGCTCCTCGGCACGTGATCGTGGTTCGTCGATGGTCTCAATTTTCTGGAGCGGAAGCGAAAGATTAGAAGTGTTGATCTCGCGCCGATTTCCAAACTCATCGTACTTGCCCTCCCACACGAGCTCCGATCTCATACGCGACAGCGGGTGGGGATTATTGGGACCGTAGATCGTCATTTCGGAACTTTCTATTCAATTCATTTCAGTGAGATTGTCCAGATCAGGCGGCAAGTGGCGTTTGCTCTTCTGCCCTCTTCAAAGCAGCACGAACTTCCGCCTTGTTGCCTAGGACAATATGCTGTTCTCGGGGTGCACGCCGTTCAGCGTCGCCATCAAGATTAAGCCGTTTCAAAAAGTAATAGAGAAGCGCGAGCCGCACTTTCACACTGACCGATTCGTTCTGCATGCCGAAATCCAAAGCCACGACTCGGCGCTGACTTGCGCTCATCTGAGGATGCGGCTCTAGTTTTACATCGATGAACTCCTGCCACACCGTGTCCGCGATAGCGGCGGCACCGGCTTCGCCATCCGCTTCGACCTCAAGGAAGCGCGGAAGTAGGAAGTCCTTGAAGGTCCGATCTTGGTGACAAAAGGCCCGTGCATGCCAGCGCATGCCATCCGAACCGAAGGCATGGGGAGTAATCCACCGCCACGTCGCATCCGCGCGCGTGAGGGACTGATAGTGAATATGGAGGGACCGCTTCTCGCGGGTTGCCGATAGAAGGTCGCGCAAGATTGCAGGGTCTATCCGGCGGTGAGGGATTGGCAACGTGTCAAAGGCCGGCGGAGCGGCCAGCCACGATTCGCTAAGTGTCGTCACCTTGTCGCTCGTTGCTGCGAGGTGACTGAGATAGCGGTCAGCATCCGGTTTTCGAAAGATTGGTCTGAAGCGCTTACCTGCCAAGTACCGCTTGCCGCTCGTGTCGTACACGATGTTGTTGGGTGCCCTTTCTTGGTAGCGGGCGAGGTCGTTCGAGGCCTGCGGCACCGACACGCCGAAGTAGCTGGTGATGTCGGAGCGGTTCACGCCGCCCTCCCAGAACAGCCTGAACTCGATGAATTCGAGACGCTGCTCGACTCCCCATCGCGTGCCTTGCTCGCCAACCTTCATTCACGACCCCACGATGCGTAAAGAAACTATGTTGACTCCGGAATGGAGTGCGTATAGTTACTTAACCCATCGGAAATCACTGATCAACAGCCAAGGAGGGCTGAAATGTCGAAAAATGATCGATTCGTGGTGAAGCACGGCTCAGATTGGGCCGTGAAGAAGGGCGGCGTCGCGGCGCCAGAGAGCGTGCATCACAAGCAGAGTAACGCCGAACGCGCTGCAAAGCAGACGGTGCATCAGGCCGGCGGCGGCGAGGTTCGAATCCAAGGCCGAGACGGCAAGTGGCGCGATTCGGATACGGTGAAGCCAGCCCGCGATCCTTTTCCGCCGCGCGACAAGAAGCACTGAGAGGCTGTCATGCGGGGGGACAGCGACATGGTGATGGAGGCTGCTAAAAGCGCGGTGCCGGGGGCGTCAGCCCGCCGGCTCATCTTCATCAGCCACGCGAACCCTCAAGACAACACGTTTGCAACATGGCTCGCCACGCAGCTCGCGATCACGGGCTACGAGGTCTGGTGCGATACCACAAAACTGCTCGGCGGTGAGCCGTGGTGGGATGACATCACTGAGGCGATCGACAAATACACCGCACGCGTTCTGTTCGTGTCCACCCTTGAAGCGAACCGGAAGAACGGAACACTGCGCGAGCTGCGTCTCGCACTGGAGGCGCAAGAGAAGCATAAGATCAAGGACTTCCTGATCCCGCTTAAGATCGATGCGTTTCCCTTCGCTGCAATGCAAAAGCCGCTGCCTGATCTTAACGCCGTGCGCTTTGATGAGAACTGGGCTGAGGGCTTACGCCAGCTGCTCAAGCTCCTAGAACGCGAGGGCATTCCCCGCTCGCCGCTTGCGGGACCGGGCTGCGTGACGGACTGGTACGCCCGTTCGATCGAACGGCGACGGAAACCTATTGTCACCAACGAGCGCTGCCACTCGAACTGGTTTCAGTTCTCTCTCCCGAAGAACCTCAATGTTTATGCATTCGGCCTGCCGTCCGATACGCTTGAACGGCGCGCCGAAGGCTTCAAATTCCCGCACCGTATCGTTGGTTCGAACCTTCTGACCTTTGCCGGGCCAGAAGACATGCAGGACCATTTTGGCCCGGCGATCACCGTGCCCCCGCCCGATATTCTCAAAGCTGAGGACTTCGTCGAGCAAGGCGATACCCGTCTGAAGATTGCGGCCTTCGATGCATCAAACATGATAA
Organism: Proteobacteria bacterium SG_bin9; assembly: GCA_002083525.1. GTDB lineage: Bacteria > Pseudomonadota > Alphaproteobacteria > Rhizobiales > Xanthobacteraceae > SG-bin9. The sequence goes on from LWDM01000070.1 coordinate 102,268, forward strand.
CCGATCTTGTGCGGCAGGCGTGGGAGACCGCGCTCGATGCGAAGAAGCTTGGCACGCATATTCTCGGTAGCGGCCTCGCGGCTCGCTACTTCGCCAATGGTCAACTCACCAAGAACCGAGCGTACTTCACGGCGTTCGGCGGGCGGCGCACGTACCGCCAGCTCGTCGGCAACAAGAGCAAGCGCGCGAAGGACGGCACTAAAGTGCCAGACGGCCAATGGCATTATGGGCTGTCCTGTTCACCGCAGTTGCTTCCGTTCGCCCGGCTCGTGCTTCGCCACCACGTTATCTTCACCGATGATGGTGTCACTCCATGGGCGAAGCCGGAACGCATGCACAAGGCGCGGCGCAGCGTGTGCAAACAATGGTGGAATGGCGAATGGCGTGATCGCCTTTTCGCGTTTATGGCCGAACTCGGGCAGGGGCAAAAGAAGCTCGCCATCGACGTAGGCGGTGGCCAATCACTCGTGGTTACCATGGTGCCCATGAACTTCACGAGCCCAATGAGCTATCTGGAAAACGGTGACGAAGGCTTAGACGAAAGCTCTGAGATCGAGCTAGTTGAAGAGGAAGACACGGAGGACGACGATGACGAAACCCCGTAAGCGTCTTCCCGAGCATAAATTGCTTCCTTTTCCCGAGCCGCGCCTCCGCTTTGACTACGATCAACGTCTCGAAGATCCGAAGGACGGGCTACTCTTGTTTGGCCCGCCGGAGAAACTGCACGGGATTGATTACGGAGTGATCGGTACGCCCGAAGGCATTCGGCAGTTCGAGGCGTGGGCCGAGCGCCTTCGCCAAGCCGTCCCAGCCGACCCAAAGGTGGCGAGTTCTGTCGCTTTTCCGGGCATTGAGACCGTCTTTCGCACGCGCTGGAACCCGGCGCCTCGGGTCCGTCTGACGGTGGACGCCGCTGAGCTTGAGTCGAAGGTTAACTTAACCGACGCTCATCAGCGCGTATTCGACACGGTTGATCTGTTCGCAAAGCCCATCGCCCGGTGGGTTAAGGAAGAAGATGACAAGGTCGCCCTGTGGTTCGTCGTTGTACCGGAAGAAGTTTGGAAGCTCTGCCGCCCCCGCTCTACCGTGAGCAAAAGCTCGGGCGTTCAACCAAGTGTTCACCTGACGCACGCCAAGGCGTTCGAGCTGCAACAGTCGCCCGACTTGTTTGATGATATGAACGAGGCCGCCAAGAAGCACCTGTTCGAAAACCACTTCCATAACCAGCTCAAGGCCAAGCTTCTCGACTGCGAAGCGGTGACACAGATAGTTCGTCAGACGACAATCGCCCCGCTTGAGTTCTTAAACGCCCGTGGCGAACGCTCGCGCAAGATGCAAGACGATGCCACCATCGCATGGAACCTTGCGACCGGCATCTATTACAAGGCAGGCGCGAAGCCATGGACCCTCGCCGATATCCGTGATGGCGTTTGCTACATTGGCCTTGTATTCAAACGCACGAACAATCCCGGCGATACCAAGGAAGCTTGCTGCAGCGCGCAGATGTTTTTGAAGACCGGGGAAGGCATCGTATTCAAAGGCGCGGTTGGTTCGTGGGCTTCCGACAAGGAGGGCGAGTATCACCTTTCCGAGGAGAAGGCTCGCGAGATTATCGAGCGCTGTATCGCGGCTTACAAGGTGCATCACAACGACAAGCCGCCGCGCGAGCTCTTCATCCATGGCCGTACGCGCTTTGACAAGAACGAGATCAAGGGATTTCGGAGCGGCGCGCCGGACGGAACGAGCGTTTCCGGTATTCAGATTTTGCGACCGAACGATCTCAAGCTCTTCCGCGAGGGTCGAAAACCGCTCATGCGTGGATCGGCCCTCAAACTCGACAACCGCAGCGCGTTCCTTTGGAGCTCCGGATACGTCCCCCACCTTCTCACGTATCCCGGCCGCGAAGTGCCTTCGCCTATTAAGGTTCGCATCGTCTTCGGCGATTCAAAGATCGAGCAAGTTGTCGCTGACATACTCGCCCTGACGAAGGTCAACTTTAACGCCTGCATCTTTGGGGACGGCTTGCCGGTCACGCTGCGTTTTGCGGATGATATCGGCGAGATTCTGACGGCCATCCCAGAGGTGACCTCAAAGCCTCTGATGTTCCGCCATTACATCTGAGGCTGCCTGCATCGCTCCTTATGTTCTGGCTTGGCGCGATGGCTGGTCGGCCGCGACGGATGCGTTCCTCGTGAAAGCGGCAGCCGTCTTGGCGGAGAAGCACAAACGCGGGCGCAGTGTTTTGTGCCAATTTTGTGCCACGGAGAATTCGGAAGTCGTCGGCAACAGATCGTAGAAAAACTTGTAACACGTTGTTACTGCGCGGGAATGCTTGGGAGTGGTTGGGAAAGGCTGTAATCAAACGGAAAAGCCCGCACAGGGCGGGCTAATCCATTGCAACGACTGACTGATTTTGGTTGCGGGAGTAGGATTTGAACCTACGACCT
>LWDM01000070.1:104729-109214 GCA_002083525.1 Proteobacteria bacterium SG_bin9
TGACGAGCTACCGGGCTGCTCCACCCCGCGTCAAACCATTGATTCTTAAAGGACTTCAGAAACGCCCTCGGCGCGGCAAGCGCGATCCGATCCGGCGTCAGGTTCCAGAAAGAGCGATCCGGGGCGAGTGCCCTCGGCGCGAGCGGTGTGTACCAACCATGCCCCCCTTTGGAAAGCCCTGAACCCCGTTTTTTCAAGAATTTATGACGGCCGCCAACAGCCTCTGCATGGCCGCGTGATGACCCTTGCCAGCGGTCCCTTCTGGGCGGAACCTGTGCCTGAAACAGGGTCCGCAACGCATCGCAGGGCCTGCAAACAACAACAACAACAAGACACGCCGGGGGACGCCAGTGGCAGAGGAATTCGATGTCGTCGTCGTCGGAGGCGGTTCCGGCGGCAGCGCCGTGGCAAGCCGTCTGTCCGAGAATCCGCAAACCCGCGTTGCGCTCCTCGAAGCCGGCGGCACCAACGACAACTGGGTGGTGACGACACCGGGCGCGATCGTGCTGATGGTCGCGGGCCCGATCAACAACTGGCGCATGGAGACCGTGCCGCAGAAGGGTCTCAACGGCCGCATCGGTTATCAGCCGCGCGGCAAGGGCCTCGGCGGCTCATCGGCGATCAACGCCATGGTCTACATCCGCGGTCACAAGTGGGACTACGATCACTGGGCCTCGCTCGGCAATCGCGGCTGGTCGTATGACGACGTGCTGCCCTACTTCAAACGCTCGGAAGACAACAGCGAGTTCGACGGCGCCTATCACGGCAAGGGCGGACCGCTCAGCGTCACCAAGCTGCAATCGGACAATCCGGTGCAGGACATCTTCCTGCAGGCCGCGCGCGAGGCGCAGTTTCCGATCCGCGAAGACTTCAATGGCGAAGAGCAGGAAGGCGCCGGCGTCTACCAGGTGACGCAGAAGAACGGCGAGCGCTGGAGTGCCGCGCGTGGCTACATCCATCCGCACATCGGCAAACGCTCCAACCTCAAAGTCGAGACCAAATCCCACGCCACCCGCATCCTGTTCGAAGGCAAACGTGCGGTCGGCGTCGAATATCGGCAGGGCAAGGAAACGAAGATCGTCCGTGCGCGGTGCGAAGTCATTCTCGCCGCCGGCGCATTCCAGTCGCCGCAACTGCTGATGCTATCCGGCATTGGCGATGCAGCCGCACTGAAGCAGCACGGCATCGCGTCCGTGCATCACCTGCCAGGCGTCGGCCAAAATCTGCAGGATCACCCGGATTTCGTGTTCGCCTTCCGCTCCGAGTTGCCGCACTTCACCGGGCTGACGTTTCCGGGGCTGCAGCGCATCTTCAAGGGCATCGGCCAGTATCGCCGCGAGCGCCGCGGCCCGATGACATCGAACGTCGCCGAATGCGGCGGCTTCTTCAAGACACGGCCCGACCTCGATATTCCGGACATCCAGTTGCACTTCTGCATGGCGGTGATCGACGATCACGGCCGCAAGCGGTTTTATGGCAATGGCTTCTCCTGCCACGTCTGCCTGCTGCGGCCGAAGAGCCGCGGCAGTGTCTGGCTGAAGAGCGCCGATCCGATGCAGCTGCCGATGATCGATCCGAATTTCTTCGGCGATCCGGACGATCTTGAGACCATGGTGGCGGGCTACAAGACCACGCGTCGCATTCTCGATGCGCCCGCGCTGAAAGCGATCGAGACCGAGGACCTTTATACATCGGATGTCCGCACCGATGATGACATTCGCGATGCCATCCGCTCGCGCGCGGATACGGTCTATCATCCGGTCGGCACCTGCAAGATGGGCGTCAACGATCCGCTTGCGGTGGTCGATCCATCTCTGAAGGTCTACGGTCTCGAAGGCCTGCGCGTGGCGGACGCCTCGATCATGCCGACGCTCATCGGCGGCAACACCAACGCACCGTCGATCATGATCGGCGAGAAAGCGGCCGACATGATCAAGGCGGAGTTGCGCGCCTGACCACCGGCACTCCCCGCGCAAGCCAGATGTCGTGCACCTGGTTCCAATCGGGCGGCGTATCCGCCTCGTAACCGAGCGTGCTGCCCGAGGCGATCTCGGGAAACACGCGCATGGCTTCGCGGTGAGCGCCGCTAACGAGATAGCGGCGCATTGCAGCCTCGTTCTCCCATACCGACAACGTGTGATGCACCCCGTCGATGGTCCGGGTTTCGGCGAGGATGTTGCCGGGTGCGCGCTTCGCCTGGCGCATCGCACGGATCGCATACCACCAGAAGCGTGGCATTTGCCGCACAGACTTCAGCCGCAGACCGGTGATCGAAACATACATCACGGCGCTTCTCGCTCACTAGTTGACATCGTCTACCAACATCGGCGATAAAGTAGACGCCGTCAACTACAATGAGGTGCGACTGTGACCGCGCAGAAATGGCTCGATCGTTACGGACCATGGGTTGTGGTCACCGGCGCGTCCGACGGCATCGGCCGCGCCTTTGCCGGAGCGCTTGCCGACCGCGGCTTCAACGTGGTGCTGGTGGCGCGGCGGGCAACCGCGCTGGCGGACGTTGCGGCCGCCATCGCCCGCCGCAACGGCGTCGCCACCCGGACCATCGCGGCCGATCTTGGCACGGCGGAGGGCGTCCTGGCGGTGATCAACCAGACGGCCGCACTCGATGTCGGACTGCTGGTGGCCGCGGCTGGTTTCGGTACCGCCGGTCCGTTCCTCACCACCAACTTGGACGACGAACTCGACATGATCGACGTCAACTGCCGCGCTGTGGCGGCGTTAGCCAAGATGTTCGCTGCGCGCTTTGCGGCGCGCGGCCGGGGCGGAATGATCTTGTTCGGCTCGATCGTGGCCTACCAGGGCGTTCCGAACGCAGCGAATTACGCGGCCACCAAGGCCTATGTGCAGACGCTCGCCGAAGGATTGCGCCAGGAGTTGAAGCGGTCCGGGGTCGACGTGCTGAGCTGCGCGCCGGGACCGGTGCACAGCGGTTTTGCGGCCCGCTCGCGTATGGAGATGGGCGCGGCGATGCTGCCGGACGATGTCGTGACCGGCGCGCTCGCAGCACTCGGCCGCAAGACGACAGTGTGGCCGGGCATCCTGTCAAAAATTCTTATAGGCTCTCTCGCAACCTTGCCGCGATTCGCGCGGACGGCCATCATGGGCCGGATCATGGCCGGGATGACGAAACGCCTCCATGAAAGCCAAAGCCAGACCTGACGATGTCCGCGAGTCGTGCATCGCCGAGGCGTTCAGGATTATCGAGGAACAGGGCGTCGAGCATCTCAGCCTGCGCGATGTCGCACGCCGTGTCGGCGTGTCGCACCAGGCGCCGTACAAACATTTTCCAAGCCGCGACCATATACTGGCGGAAATCGTCGCACGCTGTTTCGATGAATTCGCGGGTTTTCTCAAAGCGCGGCCGGAAGCCGCCGAACCGCATGACGATCTTCGCAACATGGGGCTACGCTATCTCGATTATGCCCGGCTCCATCCGCTGAAGTATCGGCTGATGTTCAACACCAAGCTGCCCGATCCGCGGCGGCATCCGCGCATGATGCAGAACGCGCACCAGGCCTTTACGATCTTGCGGGACCGGCTGCGCGGCATGCCGCTGAAGGCGGCGGCTCCTTCATCGCAGCAGCACTCGGCTGAATTCGACGCCATGTTCATCTGGTCAACCCTGCACGGACTTTCCAGCCTGCTCGAATCCGATCTGCGCGCGACACTCGGCATGCCGGCATCCGAGCACGCTCAGGCCGTCCAGCGCTGTTTCACGCGGCTTAGTCTTGCTCTGGGCGACGACGGAGCGCCGCCGCACAAGGCGCGCGGACGAACCAGCGTCCGATCTGCGGCAAGGCGCCGGTGACAAGCACGGTTTCTTGTTTCACAGCCAAGCGATCGGACGTTTACTTTTCCCTCGAGAGGGTTAGGTTTCGCGCTTCCGGCGGCCGGATCGCTGGCGCAGAACATGAAACGACAACAACACGCGACGGGAGTGGACGATGGATCTTGGAATTGCAGGCCGCAAGGCTCTGGTGTGCGGCGCAAGCAAGGGCCTCGGCCGCGCGTGCGCGATCGCGCTGGCGGGCGAAGGCGTGCATGTCACGCTGGTTGCACGCGGCAAAGATGCGCTGGCGAAAACCGCGGCCGAAATCCGTCAGATGTATCCGAAGGTGACCGTGACCGAGGTAGCGGAAGACATCACGACGCCGGCAGGCCGCGAAGCCGCACTGAAGGCGTGCCCCAATCCGGATATCGTCGTCACGAATGCCGGCGGCCCGCCGCCGGGCGACTTCCGCAACTGGACACGCGACGACTGGCTGAAGGCGATCGACGCCAACATGCTCACGCCAATCGAACTGATCAAGGCGACCGTCGACGGCATGATCGACCGCAAGTTCGGCCGCATCGTCAACATCACCTCGGCCTCGGTGAAGTCGCCGATCCCGCATCTGGGCATGAGCAACGGGGCGCGGGCGGGGCTGACCGGCTTCGTGGCCGGTCTGGCGCGGCAGGTGGCCC
>LWDM01000071.1:0-211 GCA_002083525.1 Proteobacteria bacterium SG_bin9
TTTCTTGAAGGATATCTTCAAAGAGTATCTAATTCGCGCTCAAAGCGGCGAACAGCTTGCACGACAAGAAAAAGGAGAATTGCCACCAGAACAGGGAGCTCATTGATGTCCAAGATTCACTCGCGGCTTGCGCTGATTTCGACCGCGCTTGCTGCCGTCGCCTTGAGCGCGACCGCCGCGCTCGCTCAGAAGAAATACGATCCAGGTGCAA
>LWDM01000071.1:257-13989 GCA_002083525.1 Proteobacteria bacterium SG_bin9
GCGTCATCGGCAAGACCGAGGAAGCCTACTTCAACAAGATCAACGCCGAAGGCGGCATCAACGGCCGCAAGATCAAGTTCATCACTTATGACGACGGCTACTCGCCGCCGAAGACGGTCGAGCAGGCACGCAAGCTCGTCGAGAGCGATGAAGTGCTGCTCGTGTTCAATCCGCTCGGCACGCCGCCGAACTCGGCGATCCAGAAGTATCTCAATTCGAAGAAGGTGCCGCAGCTGTTCGTCGCCACCGGCGCAACCAAGTGGAACGATCCGAAGGAATTCCCCTGGACGATGGGCTGGCAGCCCAACTACCAGAGCGAGACGCGCATCTACGCCAAGCACATCATGAAGGAGAAGCCGAACGCCAAGATCGCCGTGCTGTATCAGAACGACGATTACGGCAAGGACTATCTCAAGGGCCTCAAGGACGGCCTCGGCGCCAAGGCGGCGTCGATGATCATCGTTGAGGAAAGCTACGAAGTCTCGCAGCCGACGATCGACTCCAACATCGTCAAGCTGAAGTCGTCGGGCGCCGACGTGTTCGTCAACATCACCACGCCGAAGTTCGCCGCGCAGGCGATCAAGAAAATGGGCGAAATCGGCTGGAAGCCCACGCACTACCTCAACAACGTCTCGGCCTCGATCGGCAGCGTCATCAAGCCGGCAGGTTATGAAAACTCGCAGGACATCATCTCGTCGAACTACATGAAGGACGCTGCCGACTCGCAGTGGAAGAACGACGCCGGCATGAAGGCCTTCGATGAGTTCCTCGCGAAGTACTATCCGGAAGCCAACCGCATCGACGGTTCGGTGATGTACGGCTTCAACGTCGCGCAGGGTCTGGTCGAAGTGCTGAAGAAGTGCGGCGACAACCTGACCCGTGAGAACGTGATGAAGCAGGCGGCGGCCATGAAGGATTTCACGCCGCTCGGATTCCTGCCCGGCATCAAGGTCAACACCAGCGCAACGGACTTCGCGCCCGTCGAGCAGGTGCAGCTGATGAAGTTCAAGGGCGAGACCTGGGAACTGTTCGGCGAAGTGATCTCGGGCGAGGTCGGTGGCTAATCGTTGAGCAGGTCCGCTCTGCGAAACGTTAACGGCATTGCCAAAGTTGTGAAGCCCCCGCAGCCACGCTGCGGGGGCTTTGCCTTGCTGACGAGGCCAAATCGGGTATTCAATCCGGCCAACAAGCTGCCCATCGCATCTGCGGACGAGCGATCCGATTTGCGAACCAAGAAGGCGGCGCGACTCATCACAGATTCACAGGGAGACATGACGTATGACGATTGCCTCATCGCGACTGGCAGCACTTGCGGCCGCCGCAGTCCTCGTTGCAGCGACCTCGACGGCCGCCACCGCCCAGAAAAGTTACGGGCCTGGCGTCACCGACACCGAAATCAAGATTGGTAATATCATGCCGTACAGCGGACCGGCGTCCGCCTATGGCGTCATCGGCAAGACCGAGGAAGCCTACTTCAAGAAGATCAATGCCGAAGGCGGCATCAACGGCCGCAAGATCAACTTCGTGTCCTACGACGATGCGTACTCGCCGCCGAAGACGGTCGAGCAGGCGCGCAAGCTCGTCGAGAGCGATGAAGTTCTTCTGATCTTCAACTCGCTCGGTACGCCGCCGAACTCGGCGATCCAGAAGTACATGAACGCGAAGAAGGTGCCGCAGCTGTTCGTTGCCACCGGCGCCACCAAGTGGAATGACCCGAAGGACTTTCCCTGGACGATGGGCTGGCAGCCCAACTACCAGAGCGAAAGCCGCATCTATGCGAAGTACATCCTGAAGGAGAAGCCGAACGCCAAGATCGCCGTGCTCTATCAGAACGACGATTACGGCAAGGACTACCTGAAGGGTCTGAAGGACGGCCTCGGCGCCAAAGCCGCTTCGATGATCGTGTCCGAGACCAGCTACGAAGTGTCCGAGCCGACCATCGACTCGCACATCGTCAAGGCCAAGGCGACCAACGCCGACGTCTTCATCAACATCGCAACGCCGAAGTTCGCGGCGCAAGCGATCAAGAAGATGGCGGAAATCCAGTGGAAGCCGCTGCACATTCTCAACAACGTGTCGGCCTCGATCGGCGCGGTGATCAAGCCGGCCGGCTTCGAGAATGCGCAGGACATCGTCTCGGTGGCCTACCTGATGGATCCGGCCGATCCGCAGTGGAAGGACAATGCCGACATGAAGGGCTTCGACGAGTTCCTCGCCAAGTACTTCCCCGAAGGCAACCGCCTCGATGGTTCGGTGATGGTCGGCTACAACGTCGCCCAGAGCATGGTGCAGGTTCTCAAGCAGTGCGGCGACAACCTCACCCGTGAGAACGTGATGAAGCAGGCGGCGAGCCTCAAGGGTCACCGCACCACCAACCTGCTGCCGGGCATCACCATCAACACCAGCGCCACCGACTTCGCTCCGATCGAGCAGGTGCAGCTGATGAAGTTCAAGGGTGACCGCTGGGAACTGTTCGGCGAGATCATCTCGGGTGAACTCGGCGGCTGATCCAGCCTCCATCTTTTGCGATACCAGCCCCCGCGGCATGCCGCGGGGGTTTTCTTTTGCACTCCCACATCTGCGCTCCCACATGGCGGCAAACCGGGATATGCAGAGGTCCCCGCCCTTCTTCTCTCTCCCTGTGCGCGCTAACCTCGCTCCATGACCGACACCCGCCCCCTGCTGCGCGCGATTTTCGACGCCGCCGTTGCTGCCGCCCATCCCGACCGCATTCTCGCGCGGCACCTGCCGCCGCCGCCGGGCGGACGGATCATGGTGCTGGCCACCGGCAAAGGCGGTGCGGCGCTCGCCGCTGCGGCGGAAAAGCACTACGTCGACACGCTCAAGCTCGACCCCGCGCGCCTGACCGGCCTCGCTACGACGCGGCACGGCCATGGTGTGCCGACGCGCTACATCGAGGTGACCGAGGCCGGACATCCGGTTCCCGACGAGGCGAGCGCGAAAGCTGCAGAGCGCACCTTGCAGCTCGCGAAAAGCGCGGCCGCGGACGACCTCGTGCTGGTGCTGATGTCCGGCGGCGGTTCGGCCAACTGGTTCGCGCCGGTCGACGGCGTCGGCTTCACGCAGAAGCAGCAGATGAACCGCACCCTGCTCCGCTCCGGTGCGCCGATCGGCGACATCAACACCGTGCGCAAGCATCTCTCGCGCATCAAGGGCGGCCGCCTTGCGCGCGCCGCCTATCCGGCGCGGGTTCTGACGCTCGCGATTTCCGATGTGCCGCATGATGATCCCGCGGTGATCGCGTCCGGCCCGACGGTGCCCGATCCCTCGACGCTCGCGGACGCGCGCGCGGTGATCGCAAGATACAAGCTGACGCCGGATGCCGAGATCACCCGCGCGCTCGCCGATCCGCAAAACGAAAGCGTGAAGCCTGGCGACCCGGAGCTGGCGGCGGCGAGCTACACCATCATCGCGCGCCCGCGCGATTCCCTCGATGCGGCCATCGCCGTTGCGCGGCAGGCCGGTTACGAGACGGTCGATCTCGGCGCCGATCTCGAAGGCGAAGCGCGCGAGGTCGCGGCTGCGCACGCGACGATGGCGCTGAAAGCCAAGGCGGAAGGACGGAAGCTCGCGATCCTGTCCGGCGGCGAACTCACCGTGACCGTCACCGGCAACGGCCGCGGCGGCCCCAACCAGGAATACGCGCTGGCGCTGGCGCAACTCTTGTCCGGCACCGACGGCATCTCGGCGCTCGCCGCCGACACCGACGGCGCCGACGGCGGCGCAGGCTCGGCCAGCGATCCGGCGGGCGCGATGATCGACGCGCGGACGTTTACGACGATGCGCGCGAAAGGTCTCGATCCGGCGGCCTATCTCGCCAACAACGACGCTACGACCTTTTTCGAGGCGACCGGCGATCTGGTGCAGACCGGCCCGACCATGACCAACGTCAACGACGTGCGGGTGGTGCTGGTCAGCTGACGCCGGTCACAGCTCGCGCGCGATCTTCGCAAGCATCTGCACCAGCGCAACGCGGTTGTCCTCACCCAGCACTTCGCTGAGCCGCGCTTCGTGTTTGCCCGCGACGAGTTTCTTGGCGCGCGCGAGCGTGGCCTTGCCCTTCTCGGTCAGCATCAGCACATGCGAGCGGCGGTCGCTGCTGGAGCGTTTGCGCACGCAGAACTCGCGCGCTTCGAGGCTGTCGAGCATCGCCACGAAATTCGGCCGCAGAATGCCGAGCGTGTTCGCGACCTCGGTCTGGTTGCGGCCGGGATTGCGTTCGAGCAGCAGCAGCACCGAGAACTGTGCCGGCGTGAGGTGGAGCGGCGCCATCACCCGCAGGAAGTGATCGAACACTTTCAGCTGCGCCCGCTTCATCGAATAGCCGAGCAGATCGGCCAGCTCGCCGATATCGAGCGGCGTATCGGCTGCCGGTTCGGCCGCCACTGCCATGAGCTCGGCCTTCGGCTTGGATGGCGCCCCCCGCACCGACTTCGCCCTCGCCGGCGCCGCCTTCAAAACAGCCATCGCTGCAACCCCGCGAACCCTGTAGATTGCGGCCGAGCGCCGCGCTTGCGATTATAGTCGATAATTGTTATTGATCATATCAAATAGTCCGGGCGGATATCAACCGCCCGCAGGCGGTCGGCGGACGCAGCATCCACATCAAACCGGATCGCGCCGCCTCGGGAGAGGGCGCCGGATTTGGATACGACAATTCTGCTGTTCCTGCTGCAGGACGGCGTGACCAATGGTGCGATCTACGCCCTGCTCGGGCTGGGCCTCGTGCTGGTGTTCGCGGTCACCCGGGTCATCCTGATTCCGCAGGGTGAGTTCGTCACCTTCGGCGCGCTGACCTATGCCTCGCTCGCGGTCGGCAAGCTGCCGGGCACCGCACGGCTCGCGGTCATCCTCGGGCTCGTGGCGCTCTGCTTCGATCTCATCGCCGCGCGCAACACGCTGACGATGAAGAGCCTGATCCGTTCGCTCCTGACCTATGCGGCGCTGCCGCTCGCGATCCTCGGCCTGACCAGCGCCGTGACCGGCCCGCAGAATCCGGTGGCGCTGAATTTCCTGCTCTCGCTCGTGATCGTCGCACCGATCGGGCTTTATCTCTATCGCATCGCCTATCAGCCGATTGCGCACGCGTCGGTGCTGGTGCTGCTGATCGCATCCGTCGGCGTGCATCTGGCGCTGCAAGGCCTTGGCCTGGTGTTCTTCGGCCCGGAAGGCCTGCGCGGCCCGCCCATCTCCGACACCGCGATCACCCTCGGCGCACTTCGCATCTCGGGCCAGAGCCTCGGCATTTACGCCATCACCGCGCTCCTGATCGTGGCGCTGTGGCTGTTCTTCGGCCGCACCCTTTACGGCAAGGCGCTGCGTGCAACCGCAGTCAACCGCCTCGGCGCACGGCTCGTCGGCATCCGCACCTCGCTCTCCGGACAACTCGCCTTCGTGCTCGCCGCGGTGATCGGCGCGGTCTCGGGCATCCTGATCGTGCCGGTGACGACGATCTATTACGACACCGGCTTCCTGATCGGCCTGAAAGGCTTCGTCGCCGCGATCATCGGCGGCCTCGTCAGCTATCCGCTGACGGCGCTGGCCGCCATCCTCGTTGGCGTCGTCGAAGCGTTCTCGTCGTTCTATGCCTCGAACTACAAGGAAGTCATCGTCTTCACGCTGCTGCTCCCCGTGCTGGTGCTGCGCTCGCTCGCCGCGCCCGCCGTCGAAGAGGAGCATGATTGATGGCGCAACGCCTTCCGATTTTTGCCTTCGCGCTGATCATGGCGGCGATCCCGTTCGTGCCGGGCATCCCGCCGTTCTGGATCGTGCTGCTCGACAACATCGGCCTTGCCGCGCTGGTGGCGATGGGCCTTGTCATCCTCACCGGCGTCGGCGGCCTGACATCGTTTGGACAGGCGGCGTTCTGCGGCTTCGGCGCTTACACCACCGCGATCCTCACGACGAGCTATGGCCTGTCGCCGTGGCTGTCGCTGCCGGCCTCGCTGCTGGTCAGCGGCATCGCTGCGGTGTTGCTGGGGCTGATGACGGTGCGCTTGTCGGGACATTATCTGCCGCTCGGCACCATCGCCTGGGGCATCAGCCTGTTCTATCTGTTCAGCAAGCTCGAATTGCTCGGCCGCAACGACGGCATTAGCGGAATCCCTCCGCTCGCCATCGGCGGCCTCGAGATGCGCGATCCGCGCACCATCTACTTCGCGATCTGGCTCGCGGTCATTCTCTCGGCGATGCTGACCTTGAACCTGCTCGACTCGCGCACCGGCCGCGCCATCCGCGCGCTGCGCCGCGGCCATATCGCCGCCGAGTCGTTCGGCGTTCAGACCGCGCAGGCGAAGCTGCTGGTCTTCATCTATGCCGCCGTGCTCGCCGGCCTGTCCGGCTGGCTCTATGCCCACTTCCAGCGCGCGGTGAACCCGACGCCGTTCGGACCGCAGGCGGGCATCGAATATCTTTTCGTCGCGGTGCTCGGCGGCGCGGGTTATGTCTGGGGCGCGGTGCTCGGCGCCGGCATCGTCACGGTGCTGAAAGAGCTTTTGCAGAGCTATCTGCCGCTACTGTTCAAGAACGAGACCCAGTTCGAAATCGTCGTGTTCGGCATTCTGCTGGTGGCCTTGCTGCAGCTCGCGCCGAACGGCATGTGGCCGCGGCTGATGGCGTTGCTGCCCTCGAGGCCGCGCGGGCCGCAGGCCTCGAGCGCCGCGGCCCTGCCCGCGCGCGAACGCGACACGACCGCGACCGCGACCGGAGGACCGCTTCTCACCATCGACAAGGCGCGCAAGCAATTCGGCGGCGTCGTCGCGGTCAACGATGTCAGCTTCACCGTCGGCGCGCGCGAGATCGTGGCGCTGATCGGACCGAACGGCGCGGGCAAGAGCACAACCTTCAATCTCGTCACCGGCGTGCTGCCGACGACCGCCGGGCGTGTCTCGATCCTCGGCCAGGACACGACCGACATTCCGCCGCAGAAGATCGTCCGCCTCGGTGTCGCGCGCACGTTCCAGCACGTGAAGCTGATCCCGGACATGACGGTGCTGGAGAATGTCGCGCTCGGCGCGCATCTGCGCGGTCATGCCGGCGCGATCGCCAGCATGTTGCGGTTCGATCGCGCGGATGAAGCGAAGCTGCTGGCGGAAGCCGCGAAGCAGATCGCACGCGTCGGCCTCGCCGACCAGATGCATCAGCTGGCAGGCTCGCTCTCGCTCGGCCAGCAGCGCATCGTCGAGATCGCCCGCGCGCTCTGCGCCGATCCGATCCTGCTGTTGCTCGACGAACCGGCGGCCGGTCTGCGCCACAAGGAAAAGCAGCAACTCGCCGAACTGCTGCGGCAGTTGCGCAACGAGGGCATGTCGGTGCTCCTGGTCGAACACGACATGGGGTTCGTGATGAACCTCGCCGAGCGGATCGTCGTGCTCGACTTCGGCACCAAGATCGCCGAAGGCCCGCCCGACGCGATCAAGACCAATCCGGACGTGATCCGCGCCTATCTCGGAGGCGCCGCATGAGCGCGCTGCTTGCGATCGACGACGTCTCGATTGCCTACGGCAAGGTCGAGGCCGTGCGCTCCGCGTCGCTCAGCGTCAACGACGGCGAGATCGTCACCATCATCGGCGCCAACGGCGCGGGCAAGACCACGCTGCTGAACGCGGCGATGGGCATTCTGCCGCTCAAGGGCCGCGTCACGTTCGCCGGACGCGAGATCGTGAAACTCGATATCGAGGATCGCGTGGCCTCGGGCCTCGCGCTTGTCCCCGAGCATCGCGAACTGTTCGCGACCATGACGGTGGAAGAGAATCTCCAGCTCGGCGCTTTCCGCGCACCGAAGGAAACGGCCGCATCGTTCGAGCGCGTCTATTCGCTGTTTCCCCGCCTGAAGGAACGGCAGTGGCAACTGGCCGGCACGCTCTCCGGCGGCGAGCAGCAGATGCTGGCCATGGGCCGTGCGCTGATGGGCCGCCCGCGCCTCTTGATGCTGGACGAGCCGAGCCTCGGCCTTGCGCCGAAGATCGTTGCCGACATCTTCCGCATCATCGCCGATCTGAAGGCTGCCGGCGTCGCCGTGCTGCTGGTCGAGCAGAACGCGAAAGCGGCGCTCGAGATCGCCGACCGTGCCTATGTGATGGAGCTCGGCGAGTTCATCCTCGACGGCAAGGCGTCCGACATCGCCGCAGATCCGCGCGTGGTCGCGAGTTATCTCGGCTTCGGCGCCGAGGCCAAAAGCGCATAAGAAAGCGCGCCCGAAAACAAAAATGCCCGGCGTAGCGCCGGGCATTTTGCCTCTATGGATCACCGATCAGTTGACGACGACGTACTTGCCGTCCTTCACCGTCAGGATGATGCGCGAGCGGTCGTCGAGACCGTAGCGATCCTTTTCGGTGATGTTGTAGACGCCCTGGCTTGCGGCGATGTCGCGTTCCGTCGTCAGCGCCACGCGCAGGGCGTCGCGAAATTCCGGCGTGCCCGGCTTGCCGGCCTTCAGCGCCACCGGAATGACGCGCTTCAGCACTTCGAACGCATCGTAGGCGTGGCCCGCGAACTGGCTGCGGGTGTTTGCGCCGTACTTGCCTTCGTAAGCGGTGTTGAGCGCCATGCCCGGCTTCTTGGTGAGCGCGCTGTCCGGCTGGCCTTCCGGCGCCATCACCGGCCCCGAGGCCATGATCACGCCTTCCGCCGCCTTGCCGGCGATGCGGACGAAGTCCATCGTCGCCGCACCGTGGGTCTGATAGATCAGGCCGGTATAGCCGCGCTCACGCAACGTGATCTGCGGCAGACCCGCGCCGGTGCCCGAAGCCGCGATCAGGATCGCGTCGGGCTTTGCCGCGACGAGCTTCAGCGCCTGGCCGGTCACCGAGGTATCCGGGCGCGCGAAGCGCTCTTCGGCGGTGAGCTGCAGACCGCCGGCGACACCCTGCGCCTTGAAGTCGTTGAGCCACAGATCGCCGTAGGAATCCGAGAAGCCGATGAAGCCCACCGTCTTCACGTTGTTCTTCTTCATGTGATCGTAGAGCACCTTGCCCATGATCGGAATCGGCTGCGGCAGCACCGCCGTCCACTTGGTACGCTCCGGCGTCAACGGCATCGGCGCGAGCGAGAAGTGCGGGATGCCGGCCTCGTTGGCGACCGTCGAAACGGCGACGCTCGGCGGCGTGGTCGACGAGCCGATGATCACGTCAGCTTTCGTCTCGGTGACGAAACGGCGGGCGTTGGTGGTCGCGGCGGTCGCGTCACCGCCATCGTCCAGCACCGTGGTCTTGATCTTGACGCCGCCGATCTCAGACGGGACGAATTCGAGCGCATTGCGCTCCGGCACGCCGAGCGCCGCGGCAGGCCCGGTGATGGCGAGCGTGACGCCGATGTTGATGTCCTGCGCAGACGCGACGCCCGACAGCATCGTGGCGCCGACGAACGCGGCCGAGAATACAATCCGATTCATGCGTTTCTCTCCCAAATTGGTCCGGTCATTTCAGTCCCGCTTGACCGCGGGTTTGTGTCCGTTCCTGACGGCTTTCTTGCCATTTCGCTTAGGCCATGTCGATGACGATTGCCTCCTCGACAGGTGCGGCGAAATAGAGACTTTCGACCACCGCGGCACGGTGCTCCAGCACGGCGCGCTGGTTGACCGAGCCCTTGTCGGTGATTTCGCCCGCGTCGATCGACAGCGGCGTATTCAGCAAGATCGCGCGGCGAATGCGGGTGGACGAACCGGTCGCCGTGCGAACAAACTGCGCTAACCGGTCGCGGAAGGCTTTTCGCACCGCAGGATCAGCGGCAATGGCCTTCAGGTCTCCGGCCGCAAGTGCGGGATTGATCAGGCGGCAGCCATCCGGATCGAGGATCACCAGCGCCGCCAGCTCCTCGCGGTTGAGCCCGGCGATGACCACATCGCGCACCAGCGGCGCGGTGGCGGCGACGAACTTCGCGCGCAGCGGCCCGACGCTAACCCAGGTGCCGCTGGCGAGCTTGAAGTCCTCGGTGACGCGGCCGTCGAAGTCGAAACCGGCATGGAGGTTGTCCGGATCGGCGGGACGCAGCGCATCGCCGAAACGGTAGTAACCCTCCTCGTCGAATGCCTTCACGTTCAGCTCCGGCTGACGCCAGTAACCTGGCATCACGCTCGGGCCTTTCGAGAACAGTTCGAGCTTGCCGTTGTTCGGCACGAGCTTCATGTCGTTGCCCGGCACCGGCAGACCGACGTGCCCGGAGCGGCTGGTCTCCGGCGACGGCGACATGAAGTACGGCGACGTCTCGGTCGCACCGAGGCCGGTCAGCATCGGCACGCGGTAGCCGGTCTCCTCGACCGCGATTTCATCGAGACTGCGCCAGACGTGATCCGCCAGCACCGCACCCGAGAAGAACATCGCGTGCAGACGGCTGAAGAAGGTTTTGCGCAGCACCTTGTCGTCGCGCAGGAACGGCAGCAGCGACTCGTAACCCTTCGGCACGTTGAAATAGACGGTCGGCGCGATCTCGCGCAGGTTGCGCACGGTACCAGCAATGCCCACCGGCGTCGGCTTGCCGTCGTCGAGATAGATCGAGCCGCCGTTGAACAGGGTCAGCCCGACGTTGTGATTGCCGCCAAACGTGTGATTCCACGGCAGCCAGTCGACGATCACCGGCGGCTCGTCCTTCAGGAACGCCATGGTGTCGCGGATCATGATCTGGTTGGCGCAGATCATCCGCTGGGTGTTCGGCACCGCCTTCGGCATGCCAGTCGAGCCGGAGGTGAGCAGAAACTTCGCGATCGTCTCCGGGCCGATGGCGGCATGCGCGGCATCGAGCACGGTACTCTCTGGCGTGGCTATCACCTCGTTCAACGACGTCACAGTGCGGCCGGCAATCTCGCCGCGCGACAGCACGATTTCCAGATCGTCCGGAATGACCGACTTGATCGCCGGTGCAAAAGCGCCGCCGTCGTCCGCATAGATCAGGCCCGGCGTCAGCAGCTTGACGATGTGCGCGAGCTTGCCGAAATCCTGCGAGATCAGCGAATAGGCCGGAGACACGGGGCTATACGGCACGCCGGCATAAAGCGCGCCGAACGCCATCAACGCGTGATCGATCGAATTGCCCGACAGAATAAGCAGCGGCCGCTCGGCGGAGAGCTTGCGCGCCAGCAAGGCCGACGCGATGCGGCGGCTGGTTGCCAGCAGCTCACGATAGGTGATCGTGCGCCAGCCGTCGCCATCGCGCTCCGCCATAAAGATACGATCCGGCTTTGTGTCGGCCCAGTGATGCAGGCGATCGGTGAGACGTACCGGATAATCGCCAAGCGGCAGGCTTGGCTTGATGTCGATGGTGCCGTCCGCGCGATGGGTGATGTTGACCGGCGGTAGACCGAACGAAATCTTGCGCAGCGGCGCATCCGCACGGCGTTCAGACACTTTCGTGGATGCGGGCGCGGTCATCGCTTCGCCTCAGGATCCGGGACGCACTTTGGCGGTCTTGCGATCGAGGAAGGCGCGGATGCGTGCTTTCGCTTCCTTGTCGCTCTGCGCCACCGTCGCCATCAGCGATTCCATCAGAAGGCCCGTCTGCGGATTGGCCTCTGCAATCATCGGCAGCGCCTGCAGCACGGCGAAGTTGGTCAGTGGCGCGTTGTTCGCGACTTTCTCCGCAAGCTCCACCGCTTTGGTAAACGCCTCGCCCTCGCCGACGAGATATTGCATGAAGCCGTGCAGTGCACCTTCGGCGGCCGGATAGACGCGCCCGGTCAGCATCATGTCCATCATCCGCGCGACGCCGATCAGGCGCGGCAGCCGCACCGATCCACCGCCGCCGACGAAGATGCCGCGCTGTCCCTCCGGCAAAGCGAAGTAGGCGCTTGGCTCGGCGACGCGAATATGCGCGGCGCAGGCCATCTCGAGGCCGCCGCCGATGACGGCGCCCTTCAGCGCGGCGATGACCGGAACGCGGCAGAACTGGATGCGCTCGAAGGCGCGGTGCCACATCTGCGAGTGGATCATGCCCTCGGTGGCGTCACGCTCGGTGAGTTCGGACAGATCGAGCCCGGCGGAAAAATGCTCGCCGACGCCGTGCAGCACCACACAGCGAACGCCGTCCGGCAAGGCCGCGAAGCAGGTCTCGATCTCGGCAATCAGCCCGTCGTTCAAAGCGTTGCGCTTGGCTGGCCGGTTGAGGCCGACGACGAGCACAGGCCCGCGCGCCTCGATCGCGAGCAATGCGCCTGCTGCCGGACTCTTCGCCGCCGCGGCATCCGCCATCGTTTCCGCCCTCTTCTTTATTAGTTATAGTTTATAACTAATAGCACAAGAGTCAATCGGCCCAACGCACGGCTCGGCACGCCCAGTGAGCGTCTGCAAAGAAGCCGTGACTTAAAGGACCTGGAAGACGTCGAGTTCGACCCGGTCGGGGAAGCGCGATCCGGAGCCGACGAAGAACGACTCCATCAGCCAGCGATAGTCCGGATGGCCGGTTTCGAAGCGCGGCCGCGAGCGGAAATAGATCAGCTTCGGATCGACCAGCTCGCCGCGCCGGATCTTTTCCAGTGCCTCCGCCGGTCCAAAGCGAACGCCGATGTTCTCGACATAGATCACCGCACCATCGTCCATGCGGACGGCGTATTTGGCTTCGAGTTCGGTGAAGCCGTTCGGCCGGATGATCTGGTAGTCGGCGCCGCCGGCCTCGATGGTACCGTGCATGCCCTCGCCGGTCAGCTCGCCACCCTCGATCGGAATGACACGACGCGCGCCATAACCGAAGTCGCCCGCCTCGATCGGCTTGGCGACCTTGATGATCAGCTTGAAGACGAACCTTGTCGCCAGCGTCGGCATCGGCCAGTGTCCCTCGCGCGCTAGCCGATCATCCGCATCGGCAGCCAGATCGCCAGCATGGGGAACGCGATCAGTAAGATCAAGCGGATCAAATCCGTGACGACGAACGGCAGCACGCCGATGAACACCGTCGACATGTTGACGTCCTTGATCACGCTCTTGATGACGAAGACGTTCATGCCGACCGGCGGATGGATGAGGCCGAGCTCGACCGTCATGACGATGATGACACCGAACCAGATCGGATCGAACCCGAGTGCAGTGATCACCGGGAACACGATCGGCACAGTGAGGATCACCATCGCCATCGCGTCCATCAGGCAACCCAGCACGAGATACATCAACAGGATTAGCGCCAGCACGCCGTACTTGCCGATACCGAGGCCGGTGAGGAATTCCGTCACGTGCTGTGGCGTCTGCGTGATGGTGAGGAAATAGCCGAAGCAGAGCGCGCCGATCAGGATCGTGAACACGGCAGCTGCCGTACGTGTCGCTTGCAACAACGATTGCAGGATTCCGTCGCGGGTCAGTTTGCCGCGCAGGATGCCGATGATGAAGGCCCCCACCGCGCCGACGGCACCGGCTTCGGTCGGAATGAAGATGCCGCCGTAGAGGCCGCCGATCACAAATAGAAATAGCAGCAGCGGCGACCAGACATCGCGCAGCGCGGTCAGCCGCTCCTGCCAGCTTGCCTTCTCACCCGCCGGCAGGAATCCCGGCCGCGCCACGCCGATCACCGCGATGGTGATCATGTGCATGACGATGGCAAGCAGCCCCGGAATGATGCCGGCGATGAACAGCTTGCCGATATCCTGCTGGGTAATGATGCCGTAGACCGCGAGCACGGTCGACGGCGGCAGCATCGCCCCGAGCGTGCCGCCGACAGCGATAACGCCCGTCGCAAACGACTGCGGATAATTGAAGCGCCGCATCTCGGGATAAGCCACTGCCGAGAACGTCGC
>LWDM01000071.1:14174-64956 GCA_002083525.1 Proteobacteria bacterium SG_bin9
ACCGTGCGCATGGTGGTCTGCCCGACCAGTTTCAGCGCGGGCTGAAAACCTGTCAGGTAACCGAACCCGGTGATGCCGACGAGGCCCATCGCCATGCCGACCGGCACGCGCAACAGCATCAGCACGAACAGAGAGACGAAGCCGAGCAAGGCAACCGTTTCATTGCTCACGATCAATCACTCCGCCGTCTTTACTTTGGGCTCTTCCATCAGCTCTGGGCTGAAAATCAGCCGCCAGGTTCTGATGGCGATCAGTAACACCGCGGAGCAATCGCCGGCCCAGGCCACCGCGAAGAACGGCCAGTTCGGCAGGCGCAGATCGTAGGTCAGCACGTTGTCCTGATAGGTCGTCACCACCTTGTCGAACAGCGTGATGGTCTGCACGGTGACAACGAACAACAGCACCAGCGTCGCGAAGATATCGATCCAGCGCTGCCAGCGCGGCGGCGAATTGGCCCAGACGAGATCGACGGTGATGTGCGTGCCGCGATAGCTCGTCGCAGCGATGCCCCAGAAGATCAGGATGCCGAGCAGGAGCCGGCCGAAGTCGTAGTAATCCGGAATCGAGATCGCGAAGAACTTGCGCAGGAATACGGCGATAAACGTGTTCAGCGCGACGAGACCGACGAAGAACGCGGCAACCAGCTCGATCGAGTCGATGAAGCGGTCCATGCCGCTCTTCTTCGTGAACACGGGCGGTCCGTCGCGTTTCACCTGCGGCGTTGCCGTCATGAGGTCACCGGATCAAGGAGATCGCGGCAGCGTCACGCTGCCGCGAGAGTTGAGGAGACGTTAGATACCCGCGCTGTGCTTGGCGATGATGGCCTTCAGATCGGCGTCGATCGCCGCCGGATCGTGCCCGGCTTTCTTGACAGCTTCAGCCCAGCTCTCGCGCAGCGGCGCGGTTGCCTTCCTCCACTCGTTGAGCTGATCGGGCGTCAGCGCATAGACTTCGTGACCGGCCGCTTCCTTCATCTTGGTGCGGCCGTTGGCCTCGAATTCGGTCCACGGATCGGTGATCTTGGACGCCCATTCCGGCGTACAGTGATCGTCCATCACCTTCTTCTGCGCCGCCGACATGCCATCATAGGCCTTGAGGCTGATGTTGTAGGTGAAGACCGTCGCGTAGAGCGGCACATCCATGTGATACTTGGTCACCTTGTCGATGCCGAACAGGAACATCGAACCCCAGGGGAAGGTGATCTCATCGGCGACGCCGCGCTCGATGGCGTCGCGCGCCTCCGGCGCGGAGGCCTGCACGTTGGTGCCGCCGAGCAGTTTCACCATCTCGCCGATCGTGCTCTGCGCCGGACGCACCTTGACGCCGTTGAGTTCGCTCGGCGCGACGATCTTCTTCTTACCGTGCAGTGCGCCGGGGTCGTGAATGAAGGCGAAGCAGAGCTTGGTGTCCTTCATCTCCTGCTTGGCATATTTCTGGTACCACTCGTTGAGCGCGAGCGTGCCCTTCTTGCCGTCGGAGAACGTGAACGGGAGCTGGCCGGCCGCGGCAATCGGGAAGCGGCCGGGCTGATAACCGGGGTTGACGTAGGTGACGTCGGCGATGCCGTCGCGCGCCATGTCGTAATGGTCGAACGCCTTGCCGAGTTGTTCGGATGGAAACACCGTCATCTTGAGGGTGCCGTTCGATGCGGCATCGATCGACTTCGCCCACGCCTGCGTCGCAGGCACCAGCGGATGCGCCGGCGGCAGCCAGATCGACATCTTGAGATTGACGGTCTTGTCCTGTGCGGTTGCCGGAGCAACCATCGCGCCAAATGCCAGCGCCAGCAGCAATGCCTTCTTCATTTTGCGTTCTCCCCGGAGTTCCGGCCTGTTGTGCGGCCCTTTCCGATACTGTTATATGTTATAAGCATCTTTGCAAGCAGGGACGATCGCTTGCACTGCAGCGCGACTTGACGCTAATTTGGCGTGATCGGTCGCAAATCCGAAAAAGATCGCGCCAGCATCACATCAGGAGACATCGTTGCGGACCCAGGTCGCCATCATCGGTTCCGGACCGGCCGGATTGTTGCTGGGGCAACTACTTCATAGCTACGGCATCGATAACGTCATCCTGGAGCGTAAGGACCGCGACTACGTGCTGGGGCGGATCCGGGCCGGCGTGCTCGAACAGGGTACGGTCGGCCTGCTCGAGCAGGTGGGCGTGACCGAACGCCTGCGCCGCGAAGGCCTGGTCCACGACGGGGTGGAACTATGCTTCGGCGGTAGCCGCCACCGGATCGACATGAAGGCCGCCACCGGCGGCAAGACCATGGTGATCTACGGCCAGACCGAAGTGACCCGCGATCTGATGGACGCCCGCCTCAAGGTCGGCCGCAGCACCATCTACGACGCCGACAACGTCGCGCTGCGCGATTTCGATACGGACAAGCCGCGCGTCACCTACGAGAAAGACGGGACGACCCACGAGATCACGTGCGATTTCATCGCCGGTTGCGACGGCTATCACGGCGTCAGCCGCCCAAGCATTCCCGCCAACGCGATCCAGACATTCGAGCGCGTCTATCCGTTCGGCTGGCTCGGTATTCTGTCAGAAACGCCGCCGGTCTCGCACGAACTGATCTACACCAACCATGCGCGCGGCTTCGCCCTGTGCTCGATGCGCTCGATGACGCGCAGCCGCTACTACGTGCAGTGCACGAATGACGATCACGTCGACAACTGGTCCGACCAGCAATTCTGGGATGAACTGAAACGCCGGCTCGACCCGAAAGCTGCCGACGAACTCGTCACCGGCCCGTCGATCGAGAAGAGCATCGCGCCGCTGCGCAGCTTCGTCGCCGAACCGATGCGCTTCGGCCGCCTGTTCCTCGCCGGCGATGCCGCGCACATCGTGCCGCCGACGGGCGCGAAGGGCCTCAACCTCGCGGCGAGCGATGTGCATTACCTGTCGCAGGCCTTGCGCGAGTTCTATCTCGATAAGTCGGAAGCCGGCATCGACGCCTATTCCGCGAAAGCGCTGGCGCGGGTGTGGAAGGCCGAGCGCTTCTCGTGGTGGATGACCTCGATGCTGCATCGCTTCCCGGACACCGATGCGTTCAGCGCCCGCATTCAGCTGGCGGAGCTGAACTATCTCATCAGCTCGCCGGCGGCGGCCGCGGCGATGTCCGAGCAGTACGTCGGTTTGCCGTACTGAGGCTAACCTATTGAGGTCTGGTCGCGGGCTTGATCTCGAAATTGCGCGTGGTCGCCAGCACCGTGCCGCAAAGCGTCTCGCGCTCGCCGGAGACGGCGTAGATATCGGCGGCGCCGACCGAGTTGGTGCGGCCCGCCTGCAAGACGCGGCCCTTGGCGCGCAGCTTTTCCCCCTTGGCCACGCCGGTCATCTTCACGGTGAAATCGAGGGTCGCGAGCGCCCATCCCGGCGGCAGCATCGACAGACAGGACGAGACGGCGGCGACGTCACCGGCGGCTCCAACCAGCGCGGCCGGAAACTGATCGACGGGACCGGAGAAGCGCGCGTCGAACGGCAGTTCGATCGTCACCTCTCCGTTCGCCACCGAGACGATGTCGATGCCGTACGCCTTCACGAACGGCAACGCAGTAGCGAATGCTTTCACATCGACAGCTTCGAGGGACATGCCAGCTCCTTACGCTTTTGCCCGTTTGGATTTGGCCGGGCGCTTCGGCTGCACCGGCTGAAGCGTGACGGCCAACGCGTCGAACACCTCGGTGATCGGCTTCGCACTCTGCTCGACGCGCGCGAGGATCAGCGCGCCTTCCAGCGAGGCGATCGTCAGCGTCGCCAGCCGCCGCGCCTCGGCGTTCGAAAAGCCGTCGCGGATCAATGAACGCTCAAGAACATTTCGCCAACTGCCGAATGCCTCGCGGCCCGCGGCCGTGATCGGCGGCGACGCCGGCGCGGTTTCGAGCAAGGTCGTGGTGATCGGGCAGCCGTCACTGAAACCGGACTCCGCCATCCAGCCGACGAGCATGCGGCCATAGGCCTTCATCAGCGCCGCTGTCGAATCGTGTTTCTCGTACAGCTGCTCCAGCGTCTTCGCGACCCTGGCGCCAGCGAAACGCACCGCGGCCTCGCCGATCTCATCCTTCCCCTTCGGAAAGTAGTGATAGAGCGAGCCCTTCGGCGCGCCGGCGGCATCCGCAATCTGGTTGATGCCGGTCGCCGCATAACCCTGACGGCGGAACAGCACCGCCGCGGCGTTGACGATGGCGTTGCGGTGTTTCGGCATCGTGGGCATGCGCCCGTATCCTCGGGTTTGCGGGTTGCGCGGCCCTCATTTCTATATAGACTGGTCTAGATAGTCAAAGGATGATTGCTTATGACCGACCGGCCGATCCCGTCAGGATTCGAACCCCATTTCCGCAAAAGCCCGCTGACCGAGCCGTGGGAGCCGCTCTACTCGAAGCGCACGCCCGACTACGTGATGATCGGCCTCTGGTTGGCCGAGCAGCACACCAATTCGCGCGGCATGGCGCACGGCGGACTGGTCTCGGCGCTGGCCGACAATGCCATGGGGCTGAGCTGCAGCGCCAAGCTCGGCAACGTAACGCGGCTCGTCACCATCAGCCTCGGCATGGATTTCGTCGGCAGCGCCCGCCCCGGCCAGTGGATGCAGATCGAGCCCCGCGTCGTGCGGACCGGCAACACCATCTGTTTCGCGGAATGCCTGGTGACGGCGGATGGCGCACCGTGCGCCCGTGGCAATGCGACGTTCCGCGTCGTCACCGCGACGGCGGCCTGACTACTTGCGGAGCTCGGAAAACTTCCACTCGCAAGTTTCGACGGCGGTATCGATGAAAGCACGCACCTTCGCCGACAGCAGCCGCGCATTCGGATAGACGATGTGGATCGGCATCGACGGCGGCTCGTAGTCTTTCAGGACGATCTGCAGGCGCCCTTTCACGATCGCTTCCGCCGCCTGGTAGTACAGCAGCATGGCGACGCCGCCGTCCTGCTCGGCGTACTGGACCGCGGCATCGGCGCTGTTGGTAACATAGCGTGCGAGATGCGGAATGCGAATTTCGCGGCCGTTCTCGATGAAGCGCCAGTCGACGTTCAGCCCTGCGGCTGTGAAGCGGATGATGTCATGGGATGCAAGGTCGGAGGGTTTCACCGGACGGCCGCGCTTTTTCAGGTATCGCGGCGCCGCGACGATCACCCGCTGCATGTCGCCGATCGTGCGCGCAACGAGACTTGAATCGGTGAGATGTCCGATGCGCACCGCGGCATCGACGCCCTCGTCGACCATGTTGATCATGCGGTCGCTGAGGCGCAGTTCGCCGGTGACCAGCGGATAACGTTTCAGATAGCGCGCCATCAGCGGCCCGACATGCAAACGGCCGAACACCAGCGGCGCCGAGACCACAAGGCGGCCGGTCCGCTCGACCCGCTGCGTCTGCGCGGCCGCCTCCGCCTCTTCGATCTCGCCGATGATGCGCCGGGCCCGCTCCAGATACTGCGTGCCCACATCGGTCAGCGTCACCGACCGGGTGGTCCGCTGCAACAGCCGCGCACCGAGATGATCTTCAAGTCCTGCGACCAGCCGCGTGATCGCGGACGGCGAGATACCGAGCTTGCGCGCCGCCGGCGCAAAGCCCTTGAGATCCACCACGGCCATGAAGGCCTGCATTGCCTCGATCCGATCCATGCAGATTATTTCATAATCAGCAACAGAAGGATGTCAATCGCGATAATTGTGCCGAAACGTGCATCAGATTATGGTCCCCTCACGGCGGAGATGACTTCGCCGTTCAAGAGAGGGAGCAATCACATGTCACGCATCGTTACCCCGCCGTCCATCGAAGCCTCGCCGGCCGCTTCGCAGCCGCTGCTCAACGCCGTGAAGGCGCAGCTCGGCACCGTTCCGAACCTGTTCCGCGCCATCGGCGTCAGCCCGGCTTCGCTCGAAGGCTTCCTCGGCCTGAACGGCGCGCTCGGCAAGGGCAAGCTCGGCGCCAAGACCCGCGAGCGGATCGCGCTTGCGGTCGCCGAGGCCAACGGTTGCGGCTACTGCACCGCCGCCCACAGCTACATCAGCGAGAACCTGGTGAAGCTGCCGAAGGACGACATCGCGGCCAGCCGCCGCGGCGGCTCGTCCGATCCGAAGGCCGACGCCGCAGTGAAGTTCGCGCTCAAGGTCCTGCGCGAACGCGGCCATGTCGGCGCGGGCGACGTGCAGGCAGTCAAGGACGCCGGCTTCGATGACGCCGAGATCGTCGAGATCGTAATGAACGTCGCGGTCAACGTGCTGACCAACTACTTCAACGAAACCGTCAAGACGGACGTGGACTTCCCCGAAGTCACCCCGCTGAGCGCGGCGGCCTGAGACGACACCAGCGGACGCCGCCGGCCAGCGGCGTCCGCTGATCATTTCCATATCTGCAACAGTGTCTGCCGATTTGGGCCATTGTTGAAAGAACCGGACGCCCATCCCTTCTCATCTTGATGTGAGAGATGGCCATGTCCACCCTGACCTATTCCAGCGATGTTGCCTTCACCCCCGCGGTGAAGGAAATCCAGGCACGCAAGGGCTCGCGCGCAAACTACGCACGCGTCGAGGAGAATGGCGGCTGGCAGACCGAGATCACCGACAACCTCGCCGAGTTCATCGCAGCGCAGACGAGCTTCTTCCTCGCCACCGCCAATGCCGAGGGCCAGCCGTACATCCAGCATCGCGGCGGGCCGGCGGGATTCCTGAAAGTGCTCGACAAGACAACGCTGGCGTTCGCGGACTACCGCGGCAACCAGCAGTTCATCACGCTCGGCAATCTGTCGGAGAACAACAAGGCCTACATTTTTCTGATCGACTATGTGAACCGCCAGCGCGTGAAGATCTGGGGCACCGCGCGTGTCGTCGAGGACGACAAGGCGCTGACGGCTTCGTTGATGCCACAGGGATACCGCGCAAAGGCCGAGCAGACGATTCTGTTCACAGTGACCGCATGGGATTCGAACTGCCCGCAGCACATCCCGCAAAAGATCGACCTCAGCGACGTGGTCGCGGTGGTCAGTGACCGCGAACGGCAGATCACAGAACTAAAGGCGCAGGTCGAAGAGCTGACCCGGCGCTTGTCAGAGCGGGACGGCTCAGCTAGCCAGTGATTGCGCCCGGCGAGCTACGCTTTGCCCGGTGACGATGCCACGCGAGCAACCTGATTTTGACCGCCAAGAATCCGACTGCACCGGTTAACCCCTGCACGACCTGCGGCGCCTGCTGCGCCTATTCGAGCAACTGGCCGCGCTTTACGATCGAAGACGATGCGGCGCTCGACCTGATCCCACTGAGCTATGTCAACGATCGCCTGTCCGGCATGCGCTGTGACGGCGATCGCTGCTCAGCTCTGAAGGGACGGATCGGCAGCGCGACAGCGTGCGGGATTTACGAGGTACGGCCTGAAGTGTGCCGGGTGTGCCAGCCGGGCGATGACGAATGCACGATGGCGCGGCGCAAGTTTGGCCTCGCGCCGATCGACGTGCAGATGCTGGACGGGCTGGCGGTTTAGGCTGTCGCCGCCGCCAGGTCGTCATCCTCTTCCATCGGCGGGATGACGCTGAGCGGTTTGGTCGACAACGTGATCGACTTGCGGCTGCTGTAGCCGGAGCGCGAGGCCGGAGCGGCGGTTTCGCGCGACTGCGCGAAAAGCATCGAACCGACACGGCCGCCCAAGCGCACGAGATCCGCTTCTTCGCAGGTGGTCGCGATCGTCAAGCTCATCGCATGCAGGTGGCTGCGCTTGTAGCAGTAGAGCGCAAGCATCGCCCGTACGTCCGGGGCGACACTCGCGACCAACGCTGGGAGACCGTTCTCGCTCGTCCGATAAAGGTGACCGAGCATGTCGTCGTCAACGGGGCAGACATCGGTTTCGAAGGCGCTACGTCCGGACCACATGGGGCTATTCTCCTGTCCGGAGAATGCTACGCCACATCCTAACGAAGGGTTAACCACTCGCACGATGGAACCTTGAAAGGCGGCTGCGAATCGCATTGCGCCGATGGAACTCGCGTTCAGCGTCCTTTGAATACCGGCGGCCGCTTGTCGATGAACGCAGCAGCGCCCTCATCGAAGTCGTCGGTCACCGCGCATTCGACAAACGCATCCGCTTCCGCTTCGAGCTGCTCGCTCAACGAGCGGCCGAGCGAATTGCGCATCAGCGACTTGATCTGGCCGTAAGCGAGCGTCGGTCCGCTCGCGAGACGCTCGGCAAGCTTGTTCGTTTCCGCCGCAAGATCGGCGGCGGGTACAACGCGATTGACGATGCTCAGCCGCAGCGCTTCGGTCGCATCGAACGTCTCCGACAGCAGCGCGATCTCCATCGCCTTGCGCACACCGACCACGCGCGGCAACGACCACGACGACGAGCCATCCGGACTCGTGCCGATCTTCGAATAGGCGAGTGTGAAGATCGCATTGTCGGCGGCGATCGCGAGATCGGCCGCTAGTGCGAGACTAAGACCTGCGCCCGCAACCGCGCCGTTGAGACTCGCGATCACCGGCGCCTGCAGTCCGGCGAGAATCTCAAGCGCGGCATGCAACGGATCGATCAGCCGCAGCAAGCGTGACGAGGCGTCCTCCTTCGGGCCGCGGAAGCTCGCGATGTCGCCGCCGGCCATGAAGGCGCGGCCCTCACCCGAAATCACCACCACACGGATGCTCTTGTCCGCCGCGATTGCTTGGCTCGCTTCAAGGAGTGCATCGGCCGCCGCCACATTGAGCGCGTTCAGCACCTTCGGCCGGTTGAACTTGATGCGTGCGATCGCGCCATCGCGCTCGAACAGCAACGGCGTTTCGGATGATGTCGACATGGCCCCTCCCGGTCTCGGCTCCTATGGATCGAGTGGTAACGGGGGGCCTGCGAGAGCGTCAATCGTGCGGCGCCTCCGGCGTTAGGCAAACCCAGCGAAATCCTTATCTGCGCATGCTTTTGGGCCTGCCCGGCGTTGCTGAAATGAGGCGCTCGGATATGATCGGTTTCCAGGGCAAGGTGAAGGCTTGAGCGCCGGTGGGTTTCTTTCGCAGACGCAGCAATACTGCGGCCGCTGATGGAGCGGAGCAGGATCCGTTTCCCCGCCGCAAGCTCGGCAACAAGTCGCAGATTCTGCTGTTTATGCTTCTAACGGTTATCCTGACCGGCCTCACGGTGTGGGGCACCCGGGTCTGGTACAAGCGCTCCGACACCCTGACCATCGCCGTCGGCGACCCGAACGGCATCGAGGCCCGGTTTGCGGCCAAGCTCTCGGCCGTGCTCGCCGCCAGCGGCTCCCGTATTCGCCTCACCCCCGTTGCAAGCCCCGACGGCGGCAAGGCGATGACCCGCTTCGACCGGCGCCAGGCGGACCTCGCGATCCTGCGCACCGACGGCAAGGTGCCGAGCCGCGCGCGGGCGATCGCCATCCTCGACCGCGACGTGGTGCTGCTGATCAGCAAGAAGGCCAAGGTGAAGACCCTGGCAGGGCTCAAGGGGCAGAAGATCGCCGTTCGCGGCCCGGACGATGGCAACGAGACGTTGCTGAAGAGCGTCATCGCGCCCTACGACACGGCCTCCAGCCCATTCCGACTCCAGACCGTCGGTACAGATATCCCGCTCGACAAGCTGCTCGGGGCTGACGGCTTCGGCGCTGTCGTCAGCATCGAACATCTGTCGACGCTCGCCCGCGACAAGCGCTTCGAGCAGTTCGCCAAACAGCACGGCGGCTTCCATCTCAACGCGATCGACGAAGCCAAGACGATCGAGCGGCGGGTACCGGGCGTCACGTCAGAGACGATCGAAGCGCGGCTGCTGTCGGCGGCGCCGGCAATTCCAGACGATGATCTCACCACCATCGGCTGGCAATGGATGCTGGTCGCGCAGGCCAAGCTGTCGGAAACGCGGATCGTCGATCTGGCGCGGGCGCTGTTCGAAAACAAATCCGACCTCGCGCTCGACAACGGCTTCGCCAGCAAGATCGAACCCGCCGACACCGACAAGGACGCCTACATCGTCGCCCATCCCGGCGCCGCGCAGTACATCAATGACGAAACGAAAACCTTCGCCGAACGCTACACCGACCTGATGTATCTCGCGCTCGCCGCCGCCAGTATCTTCGGCTCGATTTTCGTCGCGCTCTATACCGCGGTGACGCGCACCGCACCGGAAAAGGCCGGACGCCTCGCGTCGGCGGTGCTCGACGTCGGCAACAAGATCATCGCCGCGAAGACCCATGCGGAGCTCGAGGCCGCGCAAGATCAGCTCGAAGCGATCCTGCGCCGCGTGCTCAGGGGCCTGCGCGACGGGACCGTCAGCTCCGACGGAATGGAAACGTTCCGGCTCGGCTATGAATTCGTCCGCGACAGTCTCGAACTGCATCGGCAGCGGCTGACGCGATCCGGCGATACAAGCATGGCCGACCGCTCGGCCGCGGCCAAGGTCGCCGCGCGCACCGGCTAAGGCGTTCCTCAAATTCGTTATGCGACGGGCGCAGCTTCTCGCGCGCGCTCACGTGCCTGGATCGCATCGATCGTCTGCCGCAGCGCCGCGCCGGTCCTGTCCGAAACGGCGGCCTCACGCGCTTCCGCCATCGCGGCCGGCAGATCGGCGATGTCCTGCTTGCCGTCGAACACGGGCTTGGCGACGTTGTCGATCAACATGTGCCAGTTGGCGAGCGTCTGGCTGTAGCGCTTGCCGTAGCCGTGAATGATCTCGGCGGATTTCACCACCTCGTGCACCGCGGCCGGACGCTTGACGAGCGCGCGATCGATCATGTGCAGCCAGCGCTCCACTGCGGCGCGCTCCTTCGGATAGCGGACCGAGCGCAGGCGAAAGCGGCGAAACCACGCCAGCAACCGCAGCGCGCGAATGCCGATCGGACTGGAGATATCGAGCCAGACCGGGACCTGCATGTCCCGCCAGCCGACCATTTCGATCATCGGGATCAGGATTTCGGCGACCGCGCGCGGGAAGAGCGCGACAACCTCGGCCAGCGAAAACCAGATGAAGCGCGCACCGGCCCGAATATCGGGATCGGGCGGCGCGCCTTCGACCTCGGCAAGACGGCGCTGGGCGACGCGGATCGGATCGCGAAACGCCATCCTCATCGCCAGCAGCCGCGCGATCTCCGCATGCAGCGCGGCGTCGATTTCCGGGCGGCCGATGAAGCGGCTGATGCGGTCGACATACAGGTCCGCGTATCCGACGCTCTGATACTCGAGCATGTGGCGGATTTCCGTACCGACCACGGCGGCTACCTCGGGCTCGAGTCCGTCCGGCACAGGCGGAGGCGTGCGGTCTTCCGGCCGCCGCAAGGCGCTGATCGCCGAGCGGATCGGCTGCAGCCGTTCCTTCATCCTGACATTCGGGATGACTCGAACTTTTGGAATTTTGACCATTACGCGGTCCCGGGCGCCGCCTGCGCCGGCCGTTCCTCACGTTCGACCATCCGCGCCTCCGCGCGCGCCAGATTCTGGAACAGCCGCGCGCTCGCAAGCCGCAGGAAGTAGAAGCCGAACGACGGGTTCTGCACGTACAGCTCTTCGACCTGCCGGTAGGTCACGGCGAGAATCAAGCCGCTTTCAATACACTCCAACGTTTGCGTGCGCTTGTTCGACGGCGACAGCATGCCGAGTTCACCAACGATTGCGCCGATCGGCAGTTCGATTCCGGACTCAACGAGCTTGTAGCGGCCACTGACGATGTAGAACATGTCCTCGGCCTTCTCGTCCTTGTAGAACAGAACCTCGCCGGCCTGGCAGGGACGCTCGGTCATGAATGGCCGCAGCCAGTCCATCGACAAGTCGCTGTTCACCGACTGCTTCACATCGCGGACGAGCTGCAACATCTGGTGCAATCTGTAGGCGTTCAGCGGCAGCAGAAGTGCGTGCAGCAGCAGCGTCGCCCAGTGCGCCGAGAAATAAGACACCACGATCAGAACGATGTTCGTCAGGATACCGAAGACGCGGAGGGGTATCATCGTCCGCATGGTGTAGGTCGCGACGACGAAGATCGACGCGAAGACGCCGCCGACCTGCTGAATGGTTTGTGCCGTATCCATGGACGTGGTCTGCCAAGCTGGAGGAGCCGATGCGCCGGCGGGTGTTTGACGGGATTATAAAGGTCTGACCGGCCTTCGCCAGCAAGGCCCGGACACGCCCGTCAGGCCATGCCTTTCGTTTGTGACAGGCGCTTGAACCCGGTTCGATTGTCCCCGGATCGTTGACGGCCCGGTTCCGCAAAGGCAACGTGAGCCCCGCGCCTTGCCGGCGGAGGTCCGGCCGCCCTTCGCGGCCGGTGTTTGGACCATGTCAAAGCTCCCTTCGCGTACCCAACTTGCAGACCTGGCGGCGGTGACCGCGTCCAGCGCCATGACCGGCGCGACCTACCTCGCGATCGCCACCGGCCTGATCGGTCTGACGCTCCTGACGCTGGGTCCGTCGATCAACCAGCTCCGCTGGATCGAAGGGCTGCTGTTCCTGGCTCTCGTGTTCTTCGTCTGGGAGTGGCTGGTGCGTCTGGTCCACGCCCGCCGCGACGGAAAACTCCCCGCCTACGTGCTGTCTCCGCGTGGGCTGGTCGATGCCGTCTCGGCGCTGGCCGTGCCCCTGGCCTTGCTCGGCGGAGCGCAACCGTCCTCGGCCTGGCTGCTAGGGGTGCTCTGGGTGCTGAAGGCGATTCCGGAGATCGCCGGTCTGCGGCAGCTCCGGCGCGTGCTGGTACACGAGCGCGGGCCGTTGCTGAGCGTTGCCGCCATGTTCGTCATGGTGGTGTTCATGGCCTCGGTGGTGCTGCACGTCCTGGAACGCGACGCGCAGCCGGTGGCATTCGGCAGCATTCCCGCAACCCTATGGTGGGCGGTCGTCACCATGACGACCACCGGCTACGGCGACGTGGTGCCGATCACCCCACTCGGCCGTCTCGTCGCAGCGTTCGTGATGATCTCGGGCCTTGCCGTGTTTGGCCTCTGGATCGGTATCCTGGCGACCGGATTCGCCAGTGAGACCCGCCGCTACAACTTCCTGCGCACGTGGGAGACGGTGACCAAGGTGCCGTTCTTCTCGACGCTGGGTTCGGCCGCCATCGCCGACGTCGCCAACATGCTTCGCCGCATCGAGGTGCCTCGCCGCTCCATGCTGATCCGCAAAGGCCAGATCGGCGACTGCATGTACTTCATTGCCGACGGCGAGGTGGAGATCGAGCTACCGGGCGACAAGCGGGTGCAGCTCGGCTCAGGCGCTTTCTTTGGCGAAATGGCGCTGTTCGAGAACCGCCCGCGCTCGGCGAACGTCGTCACCACGCGAACCTCGACCCTGCTGGTGCTCGATCTCGTCGAATTCCGCATGCTGATGGCCCGTCATCCGGACCTCGCCCAGATGATCGACGCCGAGGCCAAGCGCCGGGCCCAGCAGAACGCCTAGGTTGCAACGGCGCACCGCAACAAGACGGGCAAAAAGCGATTGCAGCGCCGCACGTTCGGCGCAATGCTGAGTGCCTCGACGCCGGTTGGACCGGCCCCGCCCAGCAACGAGAGCCGCCAATGGCGATCGAAAAATGCATCAATGAGTACGGCGCGTCGGAGGTCATCTTCGAGGAGGGGACGATCGGACGCGAGCTGTTCGTGGTGCTCGACGGCCAGGTCAATATCATCCGCAAGACCCCGTCCGCGGAAGTCTTGATCGCCACTCTCGGCAAAGGCGAGTTCTTCGGCGAGATGGCTGTCATCGATTCGTCACCCCGGTCGGCGACCGCCGTCGCCGCCGCGCCGAACACCCGCGTGATCAGCATCAATCACGCCCGGTTCGTGTACCTCGTCGCACAGCAGCCGGCCTTTGCGCTGATGATCATGGACGCGCTGAGCCGCAGGTTGCGCACCACCAACGCCGCGAATCTCAATCGCGCGCTCGGCCTTGCGCCGGACGGTACGGCCGCGAACGGGTGATGCGATGAGCGACAAACCGCCCGATCCATTCGAGACGATTGTCAACAACGAGTCCTACACGCTGATCCGCGCCGCGCCGGGCGTGCACCAGTTCCGCTTCAAGAGCCGCGGCGCCAACGCCTATCTGGTGCAGGGATCGCGCCGGACAATCCTCATCGACGTCGGCCTCGTGTCGACCTTCCCGCAGCTTCAGCACGGCATGAACTATCTCGGCTGCTCGAAGGCCGACATCGACCTCGTCGTGCTGTCGCACGAGCACCTCGACCATATCGGCGCCGCGCATCTGTTTGCCGGCAAGACCATGATCGCGGCGCACCGGCTCGCCGC
Source organism: Proteobacteria bacterium SG_bin9 (assembly GCA_002083525.1). Classification (GTDB taxonomy): domain Bacteria; phylum Pseudomonadota; class Alphaproteobacteria; order Rhizobiales; family Xanthobacteraceae; genus SG-bin9. The sequence goes on from LWDM01000071.1 coordinate 28,392, forward strand.
CAACAAGATCGCGCTGCGCGACGATTTCGCCACGCTGCGCAAGATGTTCAACGAACCGAACGTGCCGTTCGATGTCGATCTGTGGCTCGAGGAAGGCAACGTCATCGATCTCGGCGACTTCCAGCTACGCGTGATGCACACGCCCGGCCACACCTCGGCCTGCATCAGCCTGTTCGACCAGGACAAGGGCCTGCTGTTCGCCGCCGACACGCTGATGCCGGGCGGCGTGATGGGCGGCATTTTCGGATCGGGCAGCATCAGCGACTACATCGAGTCGCTGCACCGGCTCGCAGGTCTCAACGCCAAGATCCTGGCGTCGGGGCACGGCCGCCTGTCCGCGACGCCGATCCACGATGCGCATATCGCCATCGAGCGATCGCGGGCGCTGCTGTCCGACACCGGACAGTTGTTCGATGCGCTCGACGCGCGCGAGAACTTCGAACCGATCATGCAGTCGGTGCGCGATCTCAACAAACTCGACGACTGAGTCAGCCGATCGTCATCACAGCCGGATGATCAGCCCATCCTTGGCGACGACCGTCCCCGGCAGCGCCGCTGCCGACGCAGCCGCGACACGATCCATGAACGCATCGTCGTGATCCGGATCGTGATGGAAGAGGCAGAGCGTCTTCGCCTTGGCGTCCTTCGCGAGCCGCACCGTCTGCTGCCAGCTCGAATGACCCCAGCCCGCATGGCTGGGTAACTCGTCATCGGTGTAGGTGGCATCGACAATCAGCACCGAGGCGTCTTTGGCGAGCGCGAACACGCCGGGATTGGCTTTGCCATCCAGTTCAAGGTCGGTGAGATAGACGACCGAATGCCCCTGATATTCGACGCGGTAACCTGTCGCGCCGCCGGGATGGATCAGCGGTGTGGTTCGGATCGTGATGCCGGGACGCGGCGTCAGCGTCTCGCCGGCTTCGAAATCGACGAACTCGAGATTGGCTTTCGCCATCTCGAAGCCGACCGGAAACAACGGAAAGCTCATCAATTTGGTCAGCGCGCCTTTCAGTCCACCGTGCGGCTTCATGTGACCGCAGAACATCCGCAAGCGGTGACCGCTTTCGAACAGCGGGCTGAAAAACGGCAGGCCAATCACGTGATCGATGTGGCAATGCGAAAAGAAGATGTCGACGTCCTGCGCCTTGCGTTCCTTCTGAAGCGCGCTGCCGAGCTGATGAATACCGCTGCCGGCATCGAAGATCAGAATCTGATCGCCGCAACGCACTTCGACGCAGGAGGTCTGACCGCCATAGCGAAGAGTATTCGGTCCGGGGCACGGGACGCTGCCGCGAACGCCCCAAAAGCGAACGGACATCGAAGGTGGCGGCATCTGGTCAGCTCGGCAGGTATTCCAGGACGCACATTAAAATTCGTCCATCACTATAGCGGAACCCGCATCAGAAGCGACCCGGCGTAAGTTTATTTGAAAGGAGGTGTGGAATACCAGCAACGCTGCCGACGGCTTCCGCTGTGCGGTATCGCGCGTCAAATCGTCGCTTCGAACTATTTGGTCTGCAAGGCAAAAACCCCGTCCCAGCCCGGCGGCGGCGGGCTGGCGATGAAGTCGCGTATCCGGCTCTCGTACAAGTCGTAGAGGGTGGTGAGCGCCTTCTCCTCGTCGGCGATCCGCGCCTTGTCGATCGCAAGCAGCGCCTCCTCCCAGTTTTGGCTGCGGTACTGCGCGAGCATCTCGATGTTGAGGTTGCGCGTCCGCTGGAATTTGCCGGAATTGGCGACGTCCTCGCGCCCGGCGATCGCATAGATCACCTCCGGCTCCTTCTTGCCTTTGACGGTGATGAAATCGAGTTCGAGGATCGCGAACTTGCCCTTCGCCGCCATCGCGGTCTTCGAACCGACGATGATCGGAACGCCATAGGATTTCGACTGTCCCTCGAGCCGCGACGCCAGATTGACGCTGTCGCCCAGCACCGAATAGTCGAAGCGAAGGTCGGAGCCCATGTTGCCGACGACGCAGACGCCGGTGTTGAGGCCGATACCGACATGCATCGGAATGAAGGGCTTGCCGCTCTCCTCCGCCTCCTGCTGACGTTCGATATTGAGCGCCTCGATCTTGTCGATCATGTCGAGTGCGGCATTGCAGGCGTTGATCTGATGGTCAGAGTCGTCGAGCGGCGCGTTCCAGAACGCCATGATCGCGTCGCCCATGTATTTGTCGATGGTGCCCTTGCGGTCGATGATGGCGTTGGTCAGCGGTGTGAGGAAGCGGTTCATCAGCGAGGTCAGGCCCTGCGGATCGCTCTTGAACGACTCCGAGATCGTGGTGAAGCCGCGCACGTCCGAGAACAGGATGGTCATCTCGCGCTCTTCGCCGCCGAGCTTCAGCCTGTCCGGCGAGCCGGCCAGTTGCTCGACCAGCGCCGGCGACAGGTATCGCCCGAACGCCGAGCGAATCTGCCGGCGCTGCGCCTGCTCGCTGACATAGTTGAAGAAGGTGATCAGCACGAAGATCGAGAACGTCGTCAGCATCGGGAAGGTGAAGTCGAAGAGCATGCGCTGATAGCTGAAGTAGTACCAGGACACGCCGACCGAGATCAGCGCCACAACCGCGCCCGAGACCAGAAGGAAGAGCGGTCCGAAAACCGGCGCCAGCCAGATGATCAGCAGCGACACGAACACCGCCGCAAGCAGCTCGACGGCGATGGCGAAGTTCGGCCGCGACAGCATCGCCCCGGTCAGCACATTTTCGAGAACCTGCGCGTGAACTTCGACGCCCGGTACCACGGGATCGATCGGGGTGGTCTTGATGTCGAGCAAGCCGACGGCGGACGTTCCGATCAGCACCAGCTTCTGTGCGAGCTCATTGGCGCCAACCCGCCCCTCCAGAATATCGACGGCAGAGACGAAACGCTTGGGGTCGTGCCGGCCGAAATAGACCCAGAGCTGACCGTTGCGATCGGTCGGCAGTTCGAAGCCGGGCAAGGCAACGCTGCGGATGCCGGCCTGATCGGCCTTGATGAAAATCGTGTCCGCGCCCGTGACGACGCGCAGCATCTCGAAGCTGAGCGACGGCATGACGTTGTTCTGCACTTTCATCACCACCGGCACGCGCCGGATGATGCCATCGAACTCGGTCTTGATGGTGAAGACGCCGCGGCCGGTCGCCGCCTTCTCCAGTTCGGGCACGTTACGGAGCAGGCCCGGATAATCGAACATGAACGGTCCGGGATCGGCGCCGAGGCTGGCAAGCCCGGTGACCGGTAACGGAATGAGCGGCTGTGGCGTTCGGTGCGGAAGACCGGAAATGCCGAGCACGACCTTCGAGCCGCGCAATGTGTCCGCGAAGAGCTGGTCGGAGCTTGGAAGCTCCATCAATTTGAGGCGGGTCGTCGAATCGAGATCGGGGATCGATCGCGCCACCATGGCCGGCGACATACGGTCCGGCTCGGAAAAGATCACGTCAAAAGCGATCGCCGCCGCGCCCGCGCCCTTCAGCTTGCCGATCAAGTCGGCGAGCGTCACCCGCGGCCAGGGCCACTGCCCGAGCCGCGCAATGCTCCACTCGTCGATATCGACAATGACGACAGGACGGAACTTGGCTTCGCGCGGCTGCAGGATCTGAAACAGATCGAAGGTACGGTGCCGCAGTTGCTCGAGCGGAATCGGATCGGCGATCCGCAGGGCGATCATGGCGAACAGCAGGAGCAGGCCGAGGGCACGGCCGGCGCCGAAGCGCCGTGCCATGAAGCGCAACCGCGCAAAAACTCGTTTGAGAAACCTCACGCCCCCACCGCGCCGTGGCTCATTTCTCGCGGAACGCCCGCATCAGCTGATCTCGCAGCGGCTTCACCAGGTAAGCCAGCAGCGTACGTTCGCCCGTCTGCACAAACGATTCAACCGGCATGCCGGGGATCAGCTTGACCTCACCGAGCCGGGCGATCTCTGCCGGCGGCAGAAAAATACGGATGGTGTAAGTCGGGATGCCGGTGCGTTGATCGGTGGTGGTGTCCGGAGAGATGCGGCTGACGACGCCATTCAATTCCGGCGTGGTGCGCTGGTTGAGTGCCGAAAGCCGCAGCAGCGTCTTCTGGCCGATCTGAAGCTGGTCGATGTCCTGCGGATTGACCTTGGCCTCGACCGACAGATTATCGGCCTGCGGCACGATCAGCATCATCGCATCGCCGGCCGTGACGACGCCGCCGACCGTGTGCACAGTCGATTGCAGCACCATGCCGTCCTGCGGCGCGCGGATATCGACGCGGCGCAGCTGATCCTCGGCCGTCACCTTGCGCTCGACGAACTCGCCAATCTTGTCGTTGATCTCGCGCAGTTCCTTGGAAACTTCGGTGTTGAGGTCCTTGTCGACCTGAATGATCTGCAGTTCGGTTTCCGCTACCTTGCCGCGCGCCTGTGCGGCGGCCGCGATGAACTGGCCGCGATCGCCATCGAGCCGCGCGGCGTCGCGTTCGAGCTGGGTGACGCGCGAGATCTGCACGAGGTTCTTTTCGAACAGCTCGCGCACACCCTTCAGTTCGCGCTGGATGAGATCGATTTCCTTGCCCTTCGCGGTCTCCTGCGCGGCAAGGCCGGTCAGCTCTTGCTTGAGCTGAGCGATGCGTTCGCGCAGCTGCGCCTTCTGGCCGGTGCGGCCGGCGAGGCGCACCTCGAACAATCGCGTCTCGCTGTCCATCACCGACTTGACGTCCGGATCGGCCATCTGCGCGAGAAGCTGCGGCGGGAAAACGATCGCCGGCAGACCTTCGCGCTCGGCTTCCAGCCGCGCGGCGCGCGCCCACAGACCGTTGAGGCCCTTGGTGACGATCGCAAGGCTCGCCTTCGTGACCGTATCGTCGAAGCGCACCAGCACGTCGCCGGCCTTGACGACATCGCCATCACGGGCGCGCAGCTCGCCGACGACACCGCCGGTCGGATGCTGAACCTTCTTAACGTTGGAATCGACGACGATGGAGCCGGGCGCAATCAGCGCCCCGGAAATCTGCGCGGTCGAGGCCCAACCGCCGAGGCCGCCCGCCAGCAAGATCACCACAGTGAGGCCAAGCAGCAGGTGAGCGCGGATCGATTCACGCGGGGTTTTCGGATCATGCTGGGTCATGACTTCGCAACTCCACCTTCGGAGACGATCTTGATCGGCGCGGGCGCGGCAGGCCGCTGCAGCACCTGCGACAATACCTGCTCCTTCGGGCCGAACGCCTGGACCCGGCCGTCGCGCATGAACAGGACCATATCCACGGCCTCGATGCCGACCGGACGATGCGCCACGACGATGACGATGCCGCCACGCGCGCGCACCGACTGGATAGCGCGGGTCAACGCTTCGTCACCCTCGGTATCGAGATTCGAATTCGGCTCGTCGAGCACGACCAGGAACGGGTTGCCGTAGAGCGCGCGCGCGAGGGCGACCCGCTGCGCCTGCCCCGCCGAGAGCACGCTGCCATGATCGCCGACCTGGGTGTCGTAACCCTCGCGCATCCGCACGATCATGTCGTGCACGCCTGCTTCGCGGGCGGCGGCGATGATATCGGCGGAGTCGGCATCCGGAACGAAGCGCGAGATATTCTGGGCGATGGTGCCGGCAAACAATTCGACGTCCTGCGGCAGATAGCCGATGTGCTTGCCGAGCACATCCGGCGACCACTGATCGAGCGCCGCGCCGTCGAAACGCACATTGCCACGCACCGGCCGCCACACGCCGACCAACGATCGCAACAGCGACGACTTGCCCGATCCGCTCGGCCCGATGATACCAAGACCGTTGCCGGCTTCCAGAGCGAAACTGACGTCCTGAGCGACAATGCGCTGGTCGCCCGGCGGCACCACGCTCACCGCTTCGACGCTGAGTTTCTTCACCGGCGCATCGAGCAAGGTCGGCTCGTCGCGCACCGGCAAGCGCGCCAGGAGCTTGTTCAGCCGCTGCCAGCCCTGGCACGCGGCAACGAAGCCCTTCCAGTGCGCGATCGCAAGGTCGACCGGCGCCAACGCGCGGGCGGACAGGATCGAACCGGCAATGATGATGCCGGCCGTCGCCTGCTGATTGATGACGAGCCACGCACCGACCGCGAGCACGGCCGACTGCAGGAACATGCGCAGCACCTTGGCTGTACCGCCAAGCCCGCCGGCGACATCGCTGGCGCGCTGCTGGCTGTCCATGTAGTCGCGATTGGTTTCGTTCCAGCGCTTGGCCATCCGGCCGGCCATGCCCATCGCGACCAGCACTTCGGCGTTGCGGCGGCTGGACGTGGCGAGATCGTTGCGGCGTGCCGCGTAGCCGGTCGAGCGCTGTGCCGGCAAGCGAGTCATGATCTCGGTTGCGATCGTCAGACCGACCAGAATCAATGCGCCGATCAGCGCGGTGACGCCGATGAGCGGATGGAACAGGAAACAGATGCCGAGATAGAGCGGCAGCCACGGCAGGTCGAACAATGCTCCCGGTCCGGCGCTCGACAGGAACGAGCGGACGCTGTCGAGATCACGCAGCGGCTGCAGCCCCTCGCCTTTGCCTCCGCCAACCAGCGGCAGTTTGACGACAGTCTCGTAGACGCGCTCGCTGAGACTCTCATCCAGGCTCGAACCGATGCGCACCAGAATACGGGACCGAATGACGTCGAGGAAACCTTGGGCGATGTAGAGACCGCCGGCGAGGATCACCAGTCCGACCAGCGTCGGTACGCTGCGGCTCGGCAGCACGCGGTCGTAGATCTCCAGCATGAAGAACGAGCCGGTGAGGTAGAGGATGTTGATCATCAGGCTCATCACGCCGACGCCGACGAAGGCGTTACGGCACGAATGAAGCGCCTCCCCGAGCTCGCTGCGGGGTGTCGTTCCAGGAACTGGACGTTGTGGGCGCTGCATGGCCTGACCTGATGGACGCGCGGGCGGATGGCTGCGCTGGCCTCGCCAGCGCGCAAAAAGCCCCGAAATCCATACCATTATGACATGAAGCGCGGGAATCGGAGAAGCCTTCCGGGCGTTGGAGTTAACGGACGGGCCCCCCCGGCCGTTACGCGACCTGGCCCGGATGCAGGATGAAGTCGTTCATTGTGAGGGCGGTCTTGAGTACACCCTGCAGAACGATCTCGTTGTCCGGCCCGTCACCATGCAGGTGCAGATGCGCACCGTCCGGACCCTGGCTGACGCTACTGCTCTGGATCCAGCTAGTGAACGATGCCTGATCGAAGAACGGCGTATCGAAGTTGTTCAACACGATCTTGTCGATGCCGGTCTGGAAGTCGGTGATCGTGTCGAGAACGGGACCTGGGTTGCCCAGCTCCGGCGCCGAGAACACGAAGTTGTCGCGGCCCGTCTGGCCGAACCCCGGATCGCCGGTCAGTTCATCATTGCCGTCGGTCGAGAAGATGAAATCCTTACCGCCGGTACCGACCAAGATCGCGCCGCCGGGGCCGGACTGCTGGAACACGAAATGCAATTCATCACGAAGGCCATGGCTGTCGGCCACGGTCACCGTGACCATGTCGTTGACGCTGGTCGGAGACTGTTCGTTGTAGTTCGTCGGCGTGTAGGTGATGCCGCCGGCAAGCGCAGTATTGATGCTCGCCAGCGTCCCCGATACGCCACCATTGAGCGGATCGAGCGACGTCGGCTCTCCGCCGATCTCGATCGTCAGACTGCCTTCGGAGGCTCTGGCTGTCACGGTCAGTTCGTCAGGGACGTTGTTATCATCAAAGACTTCGAGATCGAACACAGTGGTGATGCCGTCATTCAGCTCTTCCACCGAGATGTGATCGCCATCGATCACGGGCGCGAAATTCACGTGCACATCGTTCTGGACATAGACGCTCCCGGCGGGTTCGTCGCCGGGGCCGGTGCCCGTCGTGAATTCGTACAGCTTGAAGCCAGCCTCGTCGCTGGTGGCGAGGTGCCAGTAATAATCCGGGTATGAATCCGAATTGATGAAGTTCACCGTGTCCTGGGCATTGCCGAGGACATGGATCGGATCGCCGCCGTTGATCATGGCGGCGCCCTCGCCGTCAATCATCACCGAATCCGGATGGGTCGTGTTGAGATCGATGTACTCGATATCGGACCCGCCCGAGTTGCCCGATCCCTGCCCGGTATGAATTTCGCCGACGAAACGAACCGTGTCGATGCCTTCGCCGCCGTCGATGTTCCAGTTGTTGTCGTCGCGGATCAGGATCAGATCGTTGCCGGCGCCGGCCTGAACTGTGTCGCCTTGCTCCACCGCCAGATTGCCGCCGGTATCGATGCGATCATTGAACTGACCACCGTAGAGATTGTCGGCGCCGGTGCCGCCGCTCACGTCGAAGGCGCGATATTGGAACAGCTCTACAAACGCCTCGCTCGACGATGAGTCCGGACCGACCGCCTCATAGAAGCCGGGGCGGCCCTGATCGATGGTCGCGTGCATGTTGAGATTGGTGAAATCGAGCAGCGGTACCGTTCCCGATGCATCGAAGACGTGAATACCTGTGATGGTGCCGCCGGTGAGAGCGATATCATCAATCGGAAGAACAGGATTGGCCGGATTGGTCGTCAGCCCGACGGCATCGATAACGATCACCTTGGTAACGGCGCCGTTTTCGAGGCCATCCTCACGAACCTCAAGCTTGATGTGGCTGCCATCGATCTCGGTGATGAAGCCGTCATGCATATCCGCCCACAGCGAGCGGGTGTCGTAACCGCTGTTGGTGCGAACGTGCATCTCAAGCGGATTGAGGTCGTAGGTAACCGTAATCTGCGCCGTGCTCTCGGCACCAAGGTCGTTCTCGATCGTGTAATGGAAAATATCCACCAGATCCGGATCGCCCGGCAGCAGCAGGTCGATCGGATTGTGTTCCAGCGTATTGCCGTTGGCATCGACGCCGAGAACATAGATGTAGGTGCCTCCATCGATCGGCGTAGTGATATTGAATGAGCCGAGTTCGATGTTCAGCCTGTTTTCGGTCAGCAGCAGCAGCGTGCCGAACGATCCGGCCAGCGTGATCACGCCATCAACCGGGCCGGCCGGGTTGTTGTTGATGTCTCTGCCTTCGAGCACCTCGAACGAGCCGGGCTCGCCGTCGTTGAGAGTGTAGTTAGTCAGCACCGCGCCGATGTTCGACTCACCGAGGATGGTGAGGAAATCGTTCTGCGCCTGGGCAGGCGGTCCCCCGGCGTTTTGAACCTCGATCGTCGCGACGGCCACGTTGCTATCGTCGCTACCGTCGTTCGCGGTCACTTCGATGTGGCGCTCACCATTCGCGCCTTCGCTGCCAAACATCACTTGTGTGATGGCGAACTGGTAGTCCGCAGCCGAAAGGCCGCCGGTGAAAGTAATCGTCAGCGGATCGTAAAAATCATCCGCAACACCGCTGATGACCCAGCTGACGCCGTTCTCCAGCTCACCCGACTCGCCGCCCGGCTCGGAGCCGTCGAACACCACCAGAAAATCGCCGGCCTGGCCGTCGGTCAGCACGATCGTCACGCTGCTAAACGACGAACTATCGATATCCGTCAGCAAGGGCGCCGCCGCAATGCCGGTCAGGTCGCTACCGCTATCGACCGAGTCGGCAAAGCCGGTGCCCGACGCATCGGTGCTATTGAGGTCCAGCACCGGCACATCGTTCTCCGGCGTGACCGATACGCTGATATCTTTACCGAACGTCTTGGTGTCCGTCGCGACGCCGGTCGTGAGCGTCGCGGTGTCGGTCACGACCGCATCCACATGCAGCGTGAAGTTGCCGTTGAAGTCCGCTGGCGGCGTAACAGTCAGTGGCGAGGAAGCCAGCCCCGACGCATCGTCGATAATCCACTTGCCGGCGTCGGGACCATCGGTCGCAAGCGAGCCAACGGAGAAAGTGGCGCCGGCCGGGAAGTCGGACAGCTTCAGAACGATCGTTTCCGACCCGTCGGTATCGGCCACGGCGGCATTGATCGTGCCGAGAGAAATCGTTGCATCCTCATTGCCGGATGCCGATGTGCCGGTCACGAACGTCGGCGTCGCGGCGAGCGGGGCGACATTGACCGTGACGGTTGCCGTCCCCGTTATGGTGACGCCATCATCGTCGGACACGTCGTACTCGAAGCTGGCGATGCCGCTGAAATCAGTTTCGGGCAGGAACGTGACATTGCCCGAATCAAGGACGGCGGCGCCGTGCGGCCCATCACGGACCGCGACAATGGTGTGTCCAGGCTGATCGTTTAAGGCCAGATCCGTCAGGCCCGCCGGCGTGTTCTCGAGCGCCGAGACGATATCGTTGCCCGCCGCGCCCTCGGGCTCGTCGGTCACATTGACGGTGATCGTCTGGATATCTTCGTCCAGGCCATCGAATGCGCGCACCTGAACGACATAGCTGTTGTCACCGCCGACCGGCGCTTCATAGTTGGGCGCCGCGATAAAGCTGAGCGCACCTGTCGTCTCATCGATGGTGAAAAGCGCACCATCGCCGAAGCCGGAAACGATCGAATACGCGATCGTCGCGCCGTTATCGACGTCGGCCGCGGTCACGGTGGTCACTTCGGTTGTGTTCTCAGGCACCGAGGTCGTGAGCGGCTCGCCAGCGTTCAACGTAATGACTGGCGCGTCGTTGGTGCCAGTGATGGTGACGGTGACATCCGTGGTGACAGGCGTTCCCTGCCCGTCATCGACCGACAACGTGTAGGTCAGCACCAGCGACTCATCGGCCGCCAGGAAGTCGACCGCGCCCGACGGAACGCTATAGGTCCAGAGCGCACTGCCGTTGTTGAGGTTTCCGCTATCGGACGCGATCGAAAGCTGAACGGACAAGGCATCGATCTGCGCCTGCGTGAGATTCAATGTCACATCGACGCCGTTCGCGTCCTTGTACACCAGCGAGGCAAAGCTTGCCGTCACGTCCGGACGGTCCGTCAGGTCAACATCCGTAAATGCGACGCTGCCGGTTGCCTCCACCGGATTGCCATCCGTCGGTTCGGCCGCGGTTGCATTTTCTGCGGACACGAGCGGCAGATCGTTGGTGCCGGTGATGGTGATCCTGACCGTCTGCACTTCGCTGATGCCGGCGGTGTCGCCGTCATCGACCGTAAACGTGTAGGTCAGGACCAGCTCTTCGCCAACGGCCAGATAATCGAAAGCTCCCGGCGGCGCCGTGAAAGTCAGATCGAACGAACCGCTTTGCGAGATAGCGGCCTTCGTCACAGCACCAGGCGCAAGGAGCGCAAGCAGGTCGAGGTCCGGATCGAGACCGTCGGTCACCCCGCTGGTAATCTCAACGCCGGTCACTGTGGCTTCATGCCCGATGTCGATGACATCGACATCGGTGAATGTGACGCCGATTGTGGCTGTCAGCGGCTTGGCGTCGGTCTGCTCGTTGAGCGGCTGGTCGACCACAGCATCGATCACCGGCGCATCGTTGGTGCCCGTGATCGTGACCGTCACGTCCTTCGAGACCGTCGCATGACTATTGCTGCTGTCGGTGATCGTGATCGTATAGACCTGCGTGATCGTCTGGCCTTCGGCCAGCGACTGCAGCGTCGGATCGTCGTTGTCGATCGTGAACGTCCAGGTCACCGCACCGAGGTCGATCAGGTCGATGGCGCTCTCGTTGACGGTTCCGAGCGCAAACGTGCCGATATAGCTGACACCCGCGAGAGCCGTTCCCAGCCCCTCATTGAAGCCCGGAAGATCGGCGGTCGCGTTCGACGACTTCTCGACAAAAGAAGCGGCATGAGTGTCGACCAAGTCGACATCCTTGAAGACGACGATGCCTTGGGCCGAGGCCGAACCGCTGTCGGCGTCGATCGGCTCCAGTATCTCGCCGACGGCGTTCGTCAGCGCGACGCTGTTGTCACCGAGCGTAACCTGGCTCAGCACCACCTCGGGCACATCGTTAGTGCCGGTGATCGTCACGGTAACGGGCTGGGTGACCGTCGCATTGCTGCTGTCGGTAATGGTTACGGTAAAGGTCTGCGTGACGACCTGGCCTTCGGCCAGCCGCTGCGCGACCAGATTGTCGAGCGAATAGACCCAGCTCACCGTGCCGATATTGTTGGCGTCGGTCGTGTTTTCATTGACCGTGACAACCAGCGATCCAAGCAACGATGTCGCCGGATCGAATCCAGGTAGCGGCGACGAAATGGTGCCGGCACTCGGCAGATGCGACGCAACGGCCGTATGCGAATTGGACAGGTCGACGTCGCGGAAGGTGATGACGCCGCTCGCGGTCAGCACGCCGTCCTCGGTCAAGTCGCCCGAGGTCGAAGCCGGCGTCGTCGCGCCGGTGATCGTCGGCGTGTCATTGGTGCCGGTGACGGTGACGGTCAGCGTCGCGGTGCGCGACGCGCCGTCCGCGTCCCTCACCCTGATCTGATAGATGATGTTGACCGTTTCGCCGGCGGCCAGATAGTCGAACGCGCTTGCCGGCGCCGAGAACGTTTCGGTGATGACGCCCCGTGTGGTGCCTTCGGCTTTCACCACACCGTCGAGACGCAGGAAGCTCAGCAGCGTGGCGGTGTTCGGAACAGCGATCGTCCGGCCCGTGGTCGTCACGCCGAGCGTCTGCACGGTGTAGCCCGCCGCCACGTCGCTGAAGTCAGCGTCGTTGAACGTCAGCGTCCCCTGCTTGCTGAACGTGCCGTTGAAGTCGGTCGTGGTCGGCTCGGTCACCGGCGCCGCAAAGTTCGCAACCGTGAAGATCGGCGCGTCGTTGAGGCCGTCGATGGTCAGGGTCAGCGTCTTGGTGAAGATGAATTCGCCGCTCTGGCTCTGGAAGCTGAACGTGTAGATCGCCTGCTCGCCGTCGGCGAGGAACCGGAAGTCGCCGGGAATGTACTCCACATCGCCAGTCTGGGTATCGAACGTCACCAGACTGCGCAGCGGGAAACCCTCCGGCATCGACGACGGGCCTTCGGCGCTGTCGAGCTTGAGCGTGCCGGTGATGTAGGGGATGACCTGTGAATCCTTCGGGCCAACCTGATCGGCGATGTTGAACTTGCCGCCCCTCTCCTCGGGCGGCTGAATGTCGGTCGCGTTGGTGATGACGAGCGGCGGCGCGGTGGATACGACGGTGCCGGTGACTGTGACCGATCCGCCGCCCCCGGTGGGCGTAAACTTGGCGTCGAGAACGACATCTCCGACGTTGGCCCGCTGCGTCCCGTTCAGGATGTTCGCAAGATTGTTGACGCTCGATCCAGGACCCTTGGTGCCCTGCGGATTGGCGTCGTTGAAGTTCGGGAAGAACAGCTCGAACGCCTGCTTGATAATCGAACGCTCGTTCTGAAGATCGAGAATGGTCTTCGGAATTTCGACCGCGGTCGCCTGCTGGCCGATGCCGCCGGGCGTCACCAGCGTGACCTGACCGGCCTGCGACACGGTGCCGATCAGCGAACCGGTGGTCTTGTCGTACAGATTGAACGTGCCGACCTTGTTGCCGGGCTCAACCAGCACCGAGAATTTCGTCGGGCCGTTGTCGGCGCCGATTTCGACCAGCACGGCGGTGCCGCGGATGCCCATGGTGGCAACCGGCGTATCGACGCGCATGTTGCCGTTCTTCGCGGTCTGGCCGGCGACGAACGTGATCGTGCCCTGCACGAGGCTCAACAGCGACGAATTCGACGTGCTGTTGGGGTCGTAGACCATCTCGTTGAGCACCATGCGGGCGTTCGACGAGAGGCTGAAAACGGTGCCGTCGATAAAGGTGATGCCGACTGCGGAGTCCGAACCGGACTGCACCACGTCGCCCTTGTAGACCTTGTCGCCGATCTTCAACTCGACGGCGACGCCGTTCCGGATAGCGGTGGCGGTGCCGGTCAACTTGCCGACGGTGCCGATCTCCTTCGGCGGCTCCGGCTGGCCGGACGCCTGTGCATAGTTGACGTGACCGGTCAGCGCTTCGACGATCTTGCCCGAGAGCGTGGCGCCGTCGCGCGACGTCAGCGTCGGACGCGTCTCGCCCTTGAAGTAGTCAGGGACGACGATCTTGCGCGCGTCATTGGAAATGACGAGGTCGCTGCCCTCGCGCTTGTAGTTGCCGGAGAACAGCAACTCAGCGTCGTTGATCTTGATGAAGCCCGAAGGCGTTTGCTGCGCGGCGGTATTTCCAGGAATCGAATAGTCGAAGCCACCCTTGCTGAAGGGCGACGAAATTTCCTGAAAAGAGGTCGCACCGAACTTGTCGGAATAATTCACGTGCTGACGCCCTGCCCAAAACGAAAAAACTTAAAATGCATTGCTATAGCCGGAACTTAACATCAGTCTCGGCAATTCCGGAAGCGTTTTACTTAGCCCGGGGAGGAAAAGCCCAGATTATTCATGCGTTTGCACGCAAAAAGTGCACAGTATAAATTGACCATGAGCCGCCTCTATTGCAAAAATAAAAGTAAAACGACGAAAGAATATTGAGCTAGGATGTCGATGGAGACATTACGACTGTGACTTCCGGTTAAAATAACTTCAGAAAACAAGAGTTGCGCAGTTGATTTACTTGAAACGGAACAGAAATAAGAATTTGTGACGCCCAAAAACCGGTTGGTTTATTTTCTATTACCAGCGGGCTTTCGGCAAGATGCCACCGTTAGCCGTAATTGAAAATTCAGTCTGATTCCTCACGCCCGCTTCAGCATCTCACCCAAAAATGCGGCCAAAGGCAGGCCGCCTTAAGCCGGCCGAAGAGGGTCACCCCATAAACGTGATGACGCAAACGATCCGGTCGCGAGCAGGCACAAGCCCGCCGACGCCCGGACATGGGGCGTCACATGTCTGTCTTTCTGTCCGCACGCATGGGCGTGCGCATTGCCGTCGTCACCGCTGCGCTTGTGTTGAGCGCAACGCCGCTCTCGGCTGGAACACCGCAGAACGCCCCGCTGCCGGAAACAAAATCGTCCAGCATCGTGCTTGAGCCGTTCGGCATCGGCGCCGAGCCGCTGTCCCATGGTGGGCTGATCGCCAAGTGGCAGGGCGTCTCGCGGGCCATCGACGCGGACCTCGAAACGCTTCGCCGCTGCCGCAGCGACCGCACGCAATGCACGCCGGCCGCGCTCCGGCTCATCGGCATCATCGACAACGCGAAGCAGCGCGAAGGGCTCGCGCGCTTCGGCGAGGTCAACCGCGCCATCAACCTCGCCATCCGCCCCGTCAGCGACCAGACGCAGTATGGCATCCAGGATCACTGGGCCGCGCCGCTTGCGACGCTCGCCTCCGGCGCCGGCGACTGCGAGGACTACGCCATCGCCAAGCTCGTCGCCTTGCGTGAGGCCGGCATTGCACCGTCGGATCTGCGGCTCGTCATCGTCCGCGATCATCTCTTCAACGAGGATCACGCCGTGCTCGCGGCCCGCTTCGAAGGCCGCTGGCGCATTCTCGACAATCGCCGTCTCGCCATGATCGAGGACAACCAGATGCGCCAGACTGAACCGCTGTTCGCGATCGATCAGGACGGCGTGCGCCGCTTCGCCGATCCGAACGTGATGATCGCGGCCAGGGAACAACCGCTGCAGGTCGTCGCTGCGGCACCGGCTGTGACTGAACGGGTATCGGAAATCGCGATCGCAACGCAGCCGCAGGCTGATGCGAGCATCCTGCTCGGCTTCGAGTTCGTGACGTTTATTTTCTGAGGACGAGAGAAGTCAGACCGGCAACGGTCCGTCGCGCTTCACTTCTTCCATCACGGCATAAGTGCGCGTCTCGCGCACACCCGGCAGCGCCAGCAGCACCTCGCCGAGAAAGCGGCGGAACGCCGTCATGTCGGCGACGCGCGTCTTCACCAGATAATCGAAGCCGCCGGCCACCATGTGACACTCGAGCACTTCCGGCGCGAGCCGCACGGCCTTGGCGAATTTCTCGAAGACGTCCGGTGTGGTTTTGTCGAGCAGCACCTCGACGAACACGAGCAGCCCAAGCCCAAGGCGATGCGGATTGAGTCGTGCGCCGTAGCCCTCAATGAACTCCTCACGCTGCAGCCGCTTCAGGCGCTCGCCGACAGAGGCGGGCGACAACCCGACCTTTTCAGCCAGCTCGACATTGGCAATGCGGCCATCCGCTTGAAGAATCGTGAGAATTCTTCGGTCAATCTTGTCCATTTCCAGATAATACATGGTTAGAGACAACAATAACAGAATTTTCTATGGCAATTTAGCAAAAACACCAATCGTAGTATGGCGGGCCATGCATTAGCCTCGTGGCATCATCACTCGAGGCCGACATGCCGTCCCCTGCCCTCCCGACCTTCAGTTCCGCTTACGCGCCCGACGATCGCATCATCGCCGAAGCCCTGTTGCGCGAAACCAAGCTGTCGCCGCGGCAAACGGAACGCAGCAGCGCCACGGCGGCGCGGCTGATCGGCGCGATCCGCGCCAATAACCACGGCCTTGGCGGCGTCGAGGACATGCTGCGCGAGTTCTCGCTGTCGACGCGCGAAGGCCTGGCGCTGATGGTGCTTGCCGAAGCGCTGCTGCGCGTGCCGGATTCGCTGACCGCCGATCGTTTCATCGAGGACAAGCTCGGCCAAGGCGACTTCGCACATCACGATCCGCGCTCGGACGCTTTTCTGGTGAATGCCTCGGCCTGGGCGCTCGGCCTCTCGGCCCGTGTGATCCAGCCCGGCGAAACGCCGCAAGGCCTGATCGGCAAGCTCGCAAAACGCATCGGCCTGCCGGCGATCCGCGCAGCGACGCGGCAGGCGATGCGGCTGATGGGAAATCACTTCGTGCTCGGCGAGACCATCGAGGCCGCGCTGCGCCGCGCCGCCGATCATCGCGCCGACGCCGGCGCAGCGTCCGTGCGCTATTCTTTCGACATGCTCGGCGAGGGCGCGCGTACGGCCGCAGACGCGCGGCGCTACTTCGTTTCATATGCCGCAGCAATCGAAGCCATCGGCAACGAGGCCGGCGATCACGCGTTGCCGGACCGGCCCGGCATTTCGATCAAGCTTTCGGCGCTGCATCCGCGTTTCGAGGCGCTGAACCGCACACGCGCCGTCGCGGAAATCGCACCGCTGGTCATCAGGCTGGCGCAGCGAGCCAAGGCCTTCAACCTCAATTTCACCGTCGACGCGGAAGAAGCAGACCGCCTTGAACTGTCGCTCGATGTCATCGCGGCTGTCGCGGCCGACCCATCGCTCAACGGCTGGGATGGCTTCGGCCTCGCGATTCAGGGTTATCAGAAGCGCGCAAGCACTGTGATCGATCACATCGCCGCGCTCGCCAGACACCTTAATCGCCGCATGATGGTGCGGCTGGTGAAGGGCGCCTATTGGGACACCGAGATCAAGCGTGCGCAGGAGCGTGGGCTCGGCGGTTATCCGGTGTTCACACGCAAGGCGATGACCGATCTGAACTACATTGCCTGCGCCAAGCAGCTGCTGGCGCTGCGTCCGCAAATCTTCCCGCAGTTCGCCACACATAATGCGCTGAGCGTCGCGACGATCCTCGAAATCGCCGACGGCGAGGAGGGCTTCGAATTCCAGCGCCTGCACGGCATGGGCGATGCGCTGTACGAGCAGCTCCTGCAGGATCGCCCCAAGCTCGCGTGCCGCACCTATGCACCTGTCGGTCATCACCGCGATCTGCTGGCATATCTTGTGCGCAGGCTGCTGGAGAACGGTGCGAACACGTCATTCGTCGCGCTCGCATCGGACGATTCGATTCCGATCACCGACTTGTTGCGCCAACCAGCGGACCTGATCCGCACGCAGGACAATGCGGCAAATCCGAAGCTGCTGTTACCACCTGATCTCTTCGCGCCGTCGCGCATGAACTCGCGCGGCGTCGAATTCGGCGATCGCGCGGCAGTCGAAGCCCTTCAGCAGGAAGTCGAACGCGCGGCTGCTCCACTGCAGCGGTCGACGGATGCCACGTCCGGCGAAGCGCAACGCGCAATCGATACGGCCCTGATGCATGTCTCCACGTGGGATCGCACGCCGGCAGAGCAACGCGCCCGCGTTCTCGACCGCATCGCCGATCTCTTCGAGCAGAACCGCGCAAGGCTGCTCGCACTGCTGCAAGCGGAGGGCGGCAAGACCATCGACGACGCAATCGCGGAGGTGCGCGAGGCCGTCGATTTCTGCCGTTACTACGCAGCCGAAGGGCGCAAGCTCTTCGAAGATCAACCGATGCCGGGACCGACCGGCGAAAGCAATGTGCTGAGAATGCGCGGGCGTGGTGTGATCGTGGCGATCTCGCCGTGGAATTTTCCGCTGGCAATCTTTGCTGGGCAAGTCGTTGCCGCGCTGATGGCCGGCAATGCCGTCACCGCGAAGCCTGCCGAACAGACGCCGCTAGTCGCCGCGGAAGCCGTTCGCCTGATGCATCAGGCGGGCGTGCCGGCGAACGTGCTGCAGCTTGTCACAGGTGATGGCAAAGTTGGGGCGGCGCTGGTCGCGCATCCAAAGATCGCCGGCGTGGTCTTCACCGGATCGACCGAGATCGCGCGTTCGATCAATCGCACCCTCGCAGCCAAGGACGGACCCATCGTTCCGTTGATTGCCGAGACCGGCGGCATCAATGCAATGATCGTCGATGCAACGGCACTGCCGGAGCAGGTGGCGGATGACGTGGTCATGTCGGCCTTCCGTTCGGCCGGACAACGCTGTTCTGCGCTGCGGCTGCTGTTTGTGCAGGAGGATGTCGCCGACAAGATGATCGAGATCATCGCCGGCGCCGCGCGAGAGCTCACGGTCGGCGATCCGCGCGACTGGTCGACGCAGGTCGGGCCGGTGATCGATGCTCAAGCGAAGCAGAAGCTCGACGCACACATCGCAAAGATGACGGCGACAGCACGGACGCACTTTGCCGGCGAGGCGCCGGCTCAGGGCACATTCGTTGCGCCGCATATCTTCGAGTTGACGAGCGCCAGCGAACTGACCGAAGAGGTGTTCGGTCCGATCCTGCATGTGGTGCGCTATCGCGCCGCCGAGCTTGACAAGGTGCTGCGCTCGATCGAAGCCAGCGGCTACGGCCTGACGCTCGGCGTGCACTCGCGCATCGATGAAATGGTCGAGCATGTGCGCGAGCGGCTCGCGGTCGGCAACATCTACGTCAACCGCAACATGATCGGCGCAGTGGTCGGCGTGCAGCCATTCGGCGGACACGGCCTGTCCGGCACCGGACCGAAAGCAGGCGGGCCGCATTATCTGGCGCGCTTCGCAATCGAACAGACGGTGACGATCAACACCGCTGCCGCCGGCGGCAATGCCGCGCTAATGACAGATGAGTAACGCCGCGACTTGAGTAAGCGGCGCCGAATTGCTCCAAACCCATCGCGATTTTCTATGGCCAGTTATTGCCATTGGCTGCGCGGCTTTGAGAAGCCAAGCAGTGGTAAACTGCCTCGCAAGGGATTCAGGCGATGGGAACGATCCCGCCGCTATTGCTGCAAGTCATTGAATCCACTGTCGCTCGCGCCGCGGGGCTGGACATGGACGCAATGCTCGCGTCCCGCAACGCCAAACCGAAAGACGTTGCCCCCGACAACGTTCAGCGCCAGCGCCACGATTTCCTGAAAGACCAGCTCAGCGGCGAACAGAGCCGGCAGGAAATCGAAGAGACGTTCGAGCGAATTATCTCCGGCAACGAACTGCAAGACATCAACTATCTGGAAAAAGGGATGGTGGCGGGCCGCGCGGTCTGCCGCCTTCGCTTTGGGACCATGAGCAGCGGCGGATATGCCACCGGCTTTCTCATTTCGCCGCGTGTGCTCATCACCAACAATCACGTTTTTCCCGACGCGCAGACCGCGCGCACCGCGGAAGCGCAGTTCCGTTACGAGCGCGGTGTCGACGGGCGCGAACTCACGCCAATACGGTTCAGGCTGGAACCCGACCGCCTGTTCTTCACCTCGAAGAAGCTCGACTTCAGCGTCGTCGCCATCAGCGCGCGCGACATCGCCGGCACCACGGCGATTGGTTCGTTCGGTTTCCTGCCCTTGATCGATGTAACCGGAAAAGTTGCCGAGGGCGAATGGCTGACCATCGTGCAGCACCCCGCCGGGCAGTTGAAACAGGTCTGCGTGCGCGAGAACCAGCTGCTGCGTCGCACCAACGATTTCCTCTGGTATTCGACCGATACGCTGGCCGGCTCTTCGGGCTCCCCCGTTTTCAGCAACGACTGGTTCGTCGTCGCTCTGCACCACAGTGGCGTGCCGGCCCGCCGCAACGGCGTCATCCAGACCGTCCTCGGCCGCGACTTCGATCCGAACGTCGACAAGGAAGACGACATCAAGTGGGTGGCCAACGAAGGCGTCCGTGTCTCGCGCATCGTGCAGACGCTGCGCGATGCGTTACCCAACCACGACCTGATCAAACCGATCCTCGCCGCACAGCCGGCTAGACCGACCACCGCCACACAGCCAGTTCACTCAACTGCCGCCGTCAACACTCAACCACAGGAGGCGGCCATGAGCCGTACCGTTACCGTCCAGCTCGAAATCAGCGATGCAGGCGAGGTCCGGCTCGTTGGCGGCGGCCCCATGGAAGCGGCGCTGGGTATCGAGGCAAACAAGCCCAAGGGTACACGCGACGAGGAAGGAAATCTAATCCACTCACCCGCAGACCGAACGTTCACGGGACAGCACCTGAAAGGTTATAATTCCAAACTCGACGATTACACTGTGCATCTTCCTGAACTCAGCGCCTCGATCGCGGCCGATGCCGCTCCGCTGGTGGGCCACCCCAATCAGTTCGAACTGAAGTACGAACATTTCAGCGTGGTGATGAACAAGATCCGCCGGCTTGCATTCTTTTCCGCCGCCACCCTGTCGGCAGGCGGCCGATTCAAGCTCTCGGGGCGCCTCGACGACTGGATGACCGACGACAGAATCGACGCCAAGCATCAGATCGACGATGCCTACTACAAGCGCAACAAGCTGGATCGCGGCCACCTCACTCGCCGCGAAGACATGGAATACGGCAAGACGGTTCAAGATGCGGTTCGCTCCGCCAACGGCACGTGCGTCTTCACCAACTGCGTGCCGCAACGGGACATCTTCAATCAAGGCAAAGCCAAAGGCATCGGGGATGACTCGAAGCTGTGGGCAGGCCTCGAAGACTACATTCTGGGCCACATCGATCCCGATGGCGATCTGTCGCTGAAAGTATTCACCGGCCCGATCTTCTCGCTCTCGGACCCCAAGTATCGGGGTCAGAAAATCCCGATGGAGTTCTGGAAAGTTGCCGTGGGTGTCGCCGAAGACGGAGAGCTTTTCGCGACCGCCTATCTGCTGTCCCAGGAAAATCTGATCGACGTTAACGATCTTGACGATGAAGCGGCGCGCGAGCTGCCGCTCGGCGCGTACCTGACTTACCAGCGTCGTGTGAGCCAAATCGAGAGCGCTACCGGCCTGCGCTTCTTCTTTTCCCGCAAGGGCAATACCAAGAAGATTCCTCTGTCGGAGGTCGATCCGATGGAAGGCGCTGCAGGCCTGCGTCCGCGGCGCCGGCGGCGCTCGCGTACGGACGAGGCGTTTGGCTCCGCGGGTAGCGATGCGCTGGAAAGCCTCAACCAGATCGTGCTTCCCTAGCGCGCTTCACCGTGCCGGAGACATCGCCAGCTCTACTCGGCAGCGATCGATGCCGCGCTTCGCTGCGATGAGAGCGTGAAGCCTTCGTAGCCCTTTGCGGCAATGTCTTCGCAGATCTGCCGGTAGGCGCCGACGCCGCCGATGTACGGCATGAAGATGCGCGGCTTGCCCGGCACGTTGGCGCCCATGTACCAGGAGTTCGCCTGCGGATAGAGCGTGCCGTGCGCGACCTCGTTGACGTGCGCCACCCAATTGTCTTCCGCATCCTTCACCGGCTCGATGCGATCGAGGCCCTGCTTCTTCATGTAGGCGAGCAGGCCGGTGATCCAGTCCACGTGCTGTTCGATCGACACGATCATGTTGCTGAGCACGGACGGGCTGCCCGGTCCGGTGATGATGAACATGTTCGGGAAGTCCGCCGTCATCAACCCGAGATAGGTGCGCGGTCCTGCCGCCCACTTCTCGTTCAGCGTCCCGCCGCTGCGGCCGCGAATGTCGATCTTGGCGACCGAGCCGGTCATCGCATCGAAGCCGGTGGCGAACACGATCGCATCGACCGCGTAGTCTTTAGCCCCGACGCGCAGGCCTGTCGGCGTGATTTCCTCAATCGGCTCGGAGCGAATGTCGATCAGCTTGACGTTGTCGCGGTTGAACGTCTCGTAATAATCCGTATCGACGCAGATGCGCTTGGTGCCGATCGGATAGTCGCGCGGCTGCAGCAGCTTCGCGACCTCGGGGTCTTTCACCACCTCGGCGATCTTGCCGCGCACGAACTCGGACACGACATCGTTCGCCGCCTTGTCGAGCGCAATGTTGTTATAGGCGACCATGAAACGGAAGCCGCCATACTTCCAGCCGGCTTCGAACTTCGCGGTCTGCGCCTCGGGTGGATCGTCCTGCAGCGCCTTGTCCGGAACCGGATTGACGATGCCGTTCCTCGATTCCCAACGCGCGATGTGGCGCAGCGTCGGATAGATCTCCTTCACCTCGTCGCGCTCGGCGTCCGTCAGTTTCCTGTTGTGCGCCGGAATGCTGAAGTTCGGCGTGCGCTGAAGCACGTAAACCTGGCTCGCCTGTTCGGCGATGATCGGGATCGACTGGATCGCCGACGAGCCGGTACCGATGACAGCGACGCGCTGATTGTCGAACCTGACCTCCTCGTGCGGCCAGTGGCCGGTGTGATAGGTCTTGCCCTTGAACGACGCGAGGCCCTTGAAGTCCGGCGTGCGCGCATTCGAGAGGCAGCCGGTGGCGAGAATGAAGCTCTTCGTCTTCACGCTCTTGCCGCTACCGAGCGTCACGCTCCAGAGGTTGCTCTTGTCGTCGAAGGCGGCCGCCTTCACCGGCGTATTGAACTCCATGTCGCGGCGCAGGTCGTAACGATCGGCGACATGGTTGGCGTATTTCAGAATCTCCGGCTGCGGCGCATAGCGTTCGCTCCAATTCCATTCCGTCTGAAGCGCGTCGTCGAACGAATACGAATACTGCATGCTCTCGACGTCGCAGCGCGCGCCGGGATAGCGATTCCAGTACCAGGTGCCGCCGACGCCAGAGCCCTGCTCGTAGACGCGCACTGACAGTCCCAATCCGCGCAGCTTGTGCAACAGATACATGCCGGCGAAGCCGGCGCCGACAACGACGACGTCATACATTTCATCTGACGAAATGGGCGAACCCTGCTCAGCCATCGTTTCTCCCCGGCGCATCTTGTTGCGCCACTTTGTTGCGCTCATTGTCTCGCATTTGCAGCGCAATGCAACGGCTCTCAAAGGCCGATCCAAAGCGCCGCTTGCATGCAATGCGCCAGCCTCAGAGCGCCGATGTTGAGGGGCGCACTTGGCACCGTCGCGCGCAGTCGCTAGCGTTCATGCAACAACCGGCCCTGCAAGAAGCCGATGGTCATGAGGGATGTGAAACGTCAATGATGAAATCGCCGATCTGCGAGATGCTCGGTATTGAGTTCCCGCTCGTGGCGTTCAGCCACTGCCGCGACGTCGTCGCTGCGGTGAGCCGCGCCGGCGGCTTCGGTGTGTTCGGCGCGACAACGCACACACCGGAAACAATCGAGCAGGAGCTGTCGTGGATCGACGCGCACGTCGACGGCAAGCCGTACGGCATCGACGTGCTGATCCCGGAAAACATTTCCACCGCCGGCGAGAAGCAGGTGACGTGGAGTTCGCTGCAGGCGCGCGTGCCGCAGGAGCACAAGACCTACACCAAGGAGCTGCTCGGCAAATTCGGCATCGATTATGAGATGTCGGCTGTACCGCCCAATCAGGCTCAGCCGTTCGACGCGGAGACGGCGCTGCGCGTGCTCGATGTCGCGTTCAAGCATCCGATCCGCCTGATTGCGAATGCGCTCGGGGTGCCTCCGCGCGAGATGATCGAGATGGGCAAGAAGCACGGCGTGCCGGTCGCAGCTCTTGTCGGCGCCAAGGAGCACGCGGTGCGGCAAGTCGCGGCCGGCGTCGACATTCTGGTCGCGCAAGGCACCGAGGCCGGCGGCCATTGCGGTGAAGTGACGACGATGGTCCTGGTGCCGGAAGTCGTGAAGGCGGTGAAGCCGATGGGCAATGTGCCGGTGCTCGCGGCCGGCGGCATCATGAACGGACGGCAGATGGCGGCCTGCATGGCGATGGGCGCAGCCGGCGTGTGGACCGGGTCGGTCTGGCTCGCAACCGTCGAGTCCGAAACGACCGAAATCTTCCGCGAAAAGATGATCGCCGCATCGTCGCGCGATGCGGTGCGTTCACGCGGCCGCACCGGCAAACCGGCACGGCAACTGCGTTCGGTCTGGACCGATGCATGGGATCGCGATCCGTCGAGCCCCGGCGCGTTGCAGATGCCGCTGCAGAGCCTGATCAGCCGCGACGCCTTCCGCGCCATCGACCGCGCAGCCGAAGGCGGCAACAAGCAGGCACGCGATCTCGTCAGCTACTTTGTCGGTCAGGGCGTCGGTCTCATCGACAGCGTGAAGTCGGCGGGTCAGGTCGTGCAGGAGTTCAAGGAAGAGTTCGTCGAGGCGGTCGAACACATGAACAATCTCGTCGCCGAGTAATTCACCAACAACAAGAGAGCCCATCGTGAAGGTTTCCGAAGACCGCATTCCCGTCATCGTCGGCGAAGGCGAAATTTCCGATCATCCGAAGACGCCGGCCGAGGGGCTCGAACCGCTCGCGCTGATGGCGGAGGCGCTGAGGCGCGCAGAGACCGACGCAGGTGCGACGCTCATCAACGAGATCGACTCGCTCGATATCGTCAACTTCACCAGCTGGCGCTATTCCGATCCGGCGGCGCAGCTGACGAAGCAGCTCGGCATCACGCCGGAGCACGCCTATTACGGCCCGGTCGGCGGCGAGAGCCCGATCCGCTATCTGCACGAAGCGGCGCAGCGCATCGCCCGCGGCGAAAGCACTGTCGCCGCCGTCTGCGGAGCGGAAGCGCAGAACACGGTCAACAAGGCGCAGAGGGCCAACATCGATCTGCCATGGACACCGTTCGCCCACGACGCTCCGGCAACGGTGCGGCACGCGAGCTATCAGCATCCGATGGCGCAGGCGCTCAACGTCGTGCGACCGATCACGATCTATCCATTCTACGACGCAGCCTCCGCCGCGCATTACGGCCAGACGCCGCGCGAGGCGCTTGCCGAGTCCGGTTCGCTATGGGCGACTTACTCAGCCGAAGCGTCGCGCAATCCGAACGCGTGGCTGAAAAACACATTCAGCGCGGAGGCGATCACCACGCCGACCGCGGATAATCGCCTGATCGCCTGGCCCTACACCAAGCTGATGGTGGCGAACCCCGCGGTGAACCAGGGCGCGGCGCTGATCATGACCTCGCTGGCGAAAGCGCGCGCCGCCGGCATTCCCGATAGTAAATTCATTTATGTGTGGGGCGGCGCCGACGCGGCCGAGCCGATGGACTATCTCAAGCGCGATCAATTTTATCAGAGCCACGCGCAGAACGCGGTGCTCGGCAGCGTGATGAAACTCGCCGGCGGCAGCGGCAAGGCCTTCGACGCCATCGAACTCTACAGCTGCTTTCCGTGCGTGCCGAAAATGGCGCGCCGCACGTTAGGCCTCGGTCCCGACGTGCAGCCGACTGTCACCGGCGGCCTCACGTTCTTTGGCGCACCGCTGAACGACTACATGACTCACGCGGCGTGCGGCATGATCCGCGCACTGCGCAGCGGCAAGCAGATGGGGCTGCTCTACGGCCAGGGCGGCTACGTCACCAAGCATCATGCGCTGGTGCTGTCGCCGAAGCCGCCGGGCGACGCGCTCGCGCAGGACACGAGCGTGCAGGCGGAGACGGATCGCAATCGCGGGCCGGTGCCGGAGATGAATCCGGAGGCCAGCGGGACAGGTATGGTCGAGAGCTTCACCGTGATTTACGGCCGCAACGGCGAAGTCGAGCACGGCGTCGCCATCCTGCGCACGGACGGCAACAAGCGCACGCTCGGCCGCATCACCGCCGACGACCGCGCGACGCTCGCGCATCTCACCAATCCCGATCGTTCGCCAATCGGCACGACCGGCACCATCACCCCCGCCGATGACGGCCTCTTGAACTGGAGAAAAACATAATGACTGCGAAAAGCATGGGCCCGAACGACGCCATCCTGATGGAGAAGATCGCTGAGCGTGTCGCGCTCGTCACCATCAACCGCCCCGATGCGCGCAACGCCGTCAACAACGACGTCGCCGTCGGCATGGAAGCGGCCGTTCAGGCGACCGAAGCCGATCCCGATATCTGGGTGGTCATTCTCACCGGCGCGGGCGGCAAGGCGTTCTGCGCCGGCGCCGATCTGAAAGCCGTCTCGCAAGGCGGACGCGGCACGCTCGGCACGCCGAACGGCGGCTTCGGCGGCTTCGTGCATCAGCCGCGCACTAAACCATGGATTGCCGCAGTCAACGGCTTCGCCCTCGCCGGCGGCACCGAGATCGCACTCTCGTGCGACATGATCGTGGCGTCGGAAGGTTCGGCGTTCGGCCTGCCGGAAGTCAAACGCGCGCTCGTCGCAGGCGCCGGCGGGCTCTATCGCCTGCCGCGGGCGCTGCCGAAGGCGATCGCCATCGAGCTGATCCTCACCGGCGAGCATTTCGACGCCAAACGCGCCTACCATTTCGGCCTGATCAACCGCCTTGTTCCCGCCGAGAAGCTGATGGAAGAATCGCTGAAGCTTGCGGGCCAGATCTGCGTCAACGCGCCGCTCTCCGTGCGCTCGTCGCTCGCAGTCGCCCGCAAGGCGTACGATCACACGGACGCTGAGCTGCGCAAGATCAGCGAAGAGGCCGGCCTGAAGAACATGCAGACCGAAGACTTCAAGGAAGGCCCGCGCGCGTTCGTCGAGAAGCGGCCGCCGCGCTGGGTCGGCAAATAAACGGGATGAACACATGAGCTGGCAACCCGCCGACGATCCGAACCCGGGCGATAAGCACGCCTGCGACGCGATCGACAAGATCATCGTGCCACGCTCGCGCGACATCGGCGGGTTCTCGGTGCGGCGCGCGCTGCCGTCGGTGCAGCGGCGGATGGTCGGCCCCTTCATTTTCTTCGACCAGATGGGACCGGCCGAATTCATTATCGGCAAGGGCCTCGATGTGCGGCCGCATCCGCACATCGGCCTCTCGACGGTGACCTATCTCTTCGACGGCGAAATCATCCACCGCGACTCGCTCGGCACCGAACTGCCGATTCAGCCCGGCGCGCTGAACTGGATGACGGCCGGGCGCGGCATCGCGCATTCGGAGCGCACGTCGGAGGCGATGCGCGCGAAGGGCTCGAAGCTGTTCGGCATCCAGAGTTGGGTCGCACTCACCGCCAAGGATGAAGAGTGTGCGCCGGACTTCGTCCACTACGGCGCGGAGAAACTGCCCGTACTTACCGGCGAAGGCAAAACCGTGCGCGTGATCGCCGGC
Organism: Proteobacteria bacterium SG_bin9; assembly: GCA_002083525.1. Classification (GTDB taxonomy): domain Bacteria; phylum Pseudomonadota; class Alphaproteobacteria; order Rhizobiales; family Xanthobacteraceae; genus SG-bin9. The sequence continues at coordinate 55,740 of LWDM01000071.1, forward strand.
TCGGCGCTCGGCGCGACATCACCGGTGAAGACATCGAGCGCGTCGTTCTATGCGGACGTGGCGCTCGACGCCGGCGCTTCGGTGCCGCTCGATCCGGATTTTGACGAGCGCGCGATCTACACGGTCGAAGGCGAGATCGACATCGCCGGCGATATCTTCGGCGAAGGCCAGCTGCTCATCTTCAAGCCGGGCGATCGCATCACCATCAAAGCAAGAACGAAAGCACGTTTCATGATGCTCGGCGGCGAGCCGATGGATGGGCCGCGCTACATCTGGTGGAATTTCGTCTCGTCGCGGAAGGACCGCATCGAGCAGGCCAAGGCCGACTGGAAGGCGGCGCGCTTCGATACCGTGCCGGGCGAGACCGAATTCATTCCGCTGCCGGACGCACCGGGCCCATAAGCCGCCGCTGTTGCAGTCGCCCGCTCAATCCATTATGCAACCTTCAGTAGCGGGATTGTGGGCATAAGCGCGCCGATGCTGCGCGATCGACCGGAATTGGCTCGTATGATTCACCGCCGCCACGTCTTCTACATCGCGGGCTACGATCCGCTCGGCTTTCAGCATTACCATCGCATGTTTTCGCGCGAGGCCGTGCGCTCGAAAAAGATCTGGCCGGTCGATATCGCGATCACCGATCCAAAGATGGATGATGACGGCTTGGCCGGCCGCTGGCAGATCGACAGCAGCGGGCCGAATTGGAACGTACACACCACCTACGAATACATGCGCTGGGACGACCTGATCCAGGAGAACATGGCGCGGCCGATGCCATCGCTGGTTCTGCGCAGTCTGTTCTGCTTCATCGAATATCTGCTGACCGGTGTCACCGTCCGCATCTTCAAGGCAAACTGGCGGTTCGGCATTTTCTACATCATGTGGCCGATCGCGCTGTTCGCGCTGGTCACGGTGCCGCCGCTGCTGCTCTGGTGCGCCGTCAGCACCTTGCCCTCACCCTGGGACTGGATCATCGGCGCAGCCGCGGCGATCGCCGTCTATCTTGCCGGATTACGTTATGCGCGGCGGCATTTCATCATTCAGATGTCCGCGGCCTGGATCTGGTTCCGCGACCGGGCTCATCGGCTCACGCCGGAATGCGACGCGCGTTTTGACGAATTCGCCCGGCGCATCATCGCGAAAGCACGTGCCAACGACGTCGACGAGATCGTGGTTGTCGGCCATAGCGGCGGCGGCACCATCGGCGTGCCGATCATGGCGCGGGCGCTCGAGATAGATCCGGATTTCGCACGCGCCGGCGCGCCGGTCACACTTCTCGTGCTCGGCTCGTCGCTGCCGATGTCGGCAATGCATCCGAAGGCCGCCCACACCCGCGAGGCGATCCGCCGCGTTGCCGTCGAACCGAGTTTCGTCTGGATCGATACGCAGGCGCGCAAGGATCCGATGAACTTCTTTAACTACGACATGGTTCGGAATGTCGGCGTCGATCCCGGTCCGAATGCGCCAAACCCGGTCTACTGGCACCTCCGCTATCGCGATGCGCTGTCGTCGGAGTTCTACAATCGCTTGCGCTGGAACCTGTGGCGGATGCACTTCCAGTTCATCATGGCGAACGACCGGCGCGCACCGTACGACTACATCATGGTGGTGTGCGGGCCCGCGCGCGTGCTCGATTGGGCGCAATCGAATGCGTGGCAGCGTTTTGATGATCGCGCGGTGTATGCCGAACCCGACCAGCCGCAAACGGCCCACGCCTAACGCGCGGTATAGCCGCCATCGAGCGGAATCTCCGCGCCCGTCACGAAACGCGACTCGTCCGACAGCAGATAGACCGCAAGCGCGGCAACTTCGTCAGCCAGCCCGAAACGCCCGAGCGGAATTTCCCGCGCCATCACTTGCCGCACCAGTTCGGGCCGCGACGTCGTCTCGGAAAATCCGGCCGTCATCTGGCCTTCGATGAAGGCCGGGCAAATCGCGTTGCAACACACTTGCGGTTTCAGCGATGCGCCGTACAGCGCCACCGATCGCGTGAGTTGCACGACGCCGCCTTTGGATGCGGTGTAGGCAAGCATGCCGGCACGGCCGACGAGGCCGAAGATGGAGGCGAGATTGACGATCGAGCCGCCGCGTTGGCGCATCAACGGCAGCATCGATTTGCAACCGAGAAACGTGCCGTCGAGATTGACGGCCATCACATGCCGCCAGTGCGCATAGTCGATGGTGTCGATATCGCCGGAGCTGCCGACCCCGGCGCAATTGACGAGACCGTCGATCGCGCCCTCGGTCTGTTCGAGTGAACTCTTGAGCGCTTGCCAATCGGACTCGGAGGTCACATCGAGGGCGCGATCGGCGGGCTTGCCAGCGAGATCCGTCGTGACCGACCGTCCGCCTTCCCGGTGGATGGCCGAGACAACAGCTGCGCCGATGTCGCCGGCCGCTCCCGTCAGAACGATGACCTTACCCGCAAGGCAGTTCATGGTATTCCCTTCTGTCAACTCGACATATGACCGAGCAGCCGCAGCGTGTCGAGCGCTTGATTGACCGGCGTTGCTCGGGTTTGATGCGCGCCATCCAAGGAGATACGGCGTGAGCCTGCGGCCTTTAACCCTCGTGACCGGAGCCTCATCCGGCATTGGCGCCGCGCTTGCGGAGGTGTTCGCCAACAACGGTCATGACCTTGCGCTCGTGGCCCGCCGGGCGTCCCAGCTCAACGGACTTGCCGATCGCCTGGCCCGCGAAGGCCGCAAACGCCCGCTCGTCGTGGTTGCGGATCTGCTGCAGCCCAACGCCGGCGACGTCATCGACGCGGAGCTCAAACGGAACGGCTACGAGGTCCAGTATCTGGTCAACAATGCCGGCATCGGCGCTTACGGATATGCGGCGGACATGGCGCCTGATGTCCGTCAATCGATCATCGGTCTCAACGTCAAAGCGCCGACCGCGCTCACGCTGCGCTGGATCGATCCGATCGTCCGGCATCGCGGCGGCATTCTCAACGTCGCTTCGACGGCCGCTTTTTTCCCGCGTCCCGGAATGGCGATGTATCACGCGACCAAGGCCTACATGCTGTCGCTCAGCGAAGCGCTTCACAACGAGCTGGCGAACGATGGCGTCCGCGTCTGCGCACTCTGCCCGGGGCCCGTGTTGACCGAGTTCTTTTCCAGCGCCGGGACGACCCCATCGATCTTCCCGAGCTTTCTTTACCGCTCGCCGGAGCGGGTCGCGCGTGAAGGCTACGATGGCTTGATGGCAGGACGCACGATTGTGATCCCCGGCTTCGCCAACAAGGTGCTCTGCCAGCTTCCGCGCCTGCTGCCGCGCGGTATCGTCCAAAGGCTGCTGGCGCCCCGCGCGATCGATTCAGAAAAAAACAAAAGCATTTCCAGGGAGGGATCGTCACCATGAAGTTCTACAATTCGCGCGGGCCCAATCCGCGGCTGGTCCGCATGTTCATGGCCGAGAAAGGCATCACGATTCCGGCGCAGGAGATCGACGTGCGCGCGGGAGAAAACCGGCAGCCGGACCACCTCAAGCGCAACCCGCATGGCCAGACGCCTGCGCTCGAACTCGATAACGGACAGTACGTCTGCGAAGTTCTTGCGATCTGCGAATACCTCGATGAGAAAAATCCTTCGCCGCCGCTGATCGGGACCACCGCCGAAGAACGCGCCGAAACGCGGATGTGGATGCGGCGGGTCGATCTCAACATCTGCGAGCATCTCGCCAACGGCTTCCGCTTCGGCGAGGGGCTGAAGATGTTCGCGCCGCGCATCGTCACGTTGCCGGAAGCCTCCGATGGTCTGAAGAAGATCGCGCAGGATCGCATCAAATGGCTCGACGGCCAGATCGAGGGCAAGGACTACATCTGCGGCAAACGTTACACGCTGGCGGACATGCTGCTGTTCGCGTGGCTCGACTTCTTCGCCACCGTCGGCCAGCCGATCGAGCAATCGAACAAGAACGTGGTGGCGCTCTATGAGCGTGTGAAGCAGCGGCCGTCAGCGCAGGCGTAAGGCCTAGCTGCGGCCCTTGGCGCGGAAGTTCACCGGCAGCGTGAAGCTCAAGCCGTCGTCGGCCACCAGCGGCGGCGGCGCGGGCACCGGATCGGAGCGGCGCAGCATCGCGATCGCTGCATCGTCGAAGGCCTTGTCGCCCGAGCTCTTCACGATCGACGTCGATACCACATGACCCGAGCGGTCCAGCACCAAACCGACCATCACGGCGGCGCTCTGGAAACGATCGCCGGGATATTTCTTGTGCCGGTCGAGGTGCGCCACCAGTTCCTTCTGCCAGGTCGACCGCATGCGGTCCTTGACGCGCTTGGCGGCCTGCTGCGGCGCCGTCGCCTCGGACGCGACCGAGGCCTGTGAAGCCGGAGCCTGAACCTTCTCGGGCTCGGGCTTGTCCTCTTTCGGCTGTTCCTTCAGTGCGACGACCTGATCGGGATTCTCGCTCTCGACCGGAACCGCCTTCGGCAAATCGTCCTGCTTGGCTTCGGCTTCCTGGGCCGCCACATCCGGCGCGGCCGCGGACGCTTCACTCAATTCGCCCGGCGGAAGGTCTTGCGGCTCCATGTCGGGCTGCGTCAGCTGCAAGCCGATTTCCGAGGCGGACTCGCCGGTAACATCGTCTGGATCGACTTCGCTGAGCTTCGCGACGGCGAACGCAACCAGCCCGGCGTGGAGCGCAACAGCGCACACGGCGCCGAACGTCCAGAGACGAAGCTGTTCCTTGCTGATGCTGTCGTACGCCGGCATCGCGTTGCTCAGGGGTTCGATGGCGCTGCTGCGGGAGGTGTAGCCTGACCCGGCACACCTTCAAGCGCAACAAGGGCGACCTTCAGATAGCCTCCGGCGCGCAGGATTTCCAGCACATCCATCATTTCCCCGTAGGGGACGGCACGATCCGCCCGCAGGAAAATGCGGCGATCCTTGCCGCTTGCGTCACCTGCCGCGTCCAGCGTCTTGACCAGATCGAGCCGCCGGACCGGATTTTCGCCGATATGAACGGCGAGATCCGGCTTGATTGTCACGTACGTCGGCTTGTCCGGCTTCTTCTGCGGCTGCGCCGTCGACGTCGGCAGATCGACTGGAAGATCGACCGTCGACAGCGGTGCGGCCACCATGAAGATGATGAGCAGCACCAGCATCACGTCGATGAACGGCGTAACGTTGATCTCGTGGGTTTCCTCGAAATCGTCGTCCTTGTCCTCGACGCCGACGGACATCGCCATGGCGTTACTCCGCTGCGCGCGACATCGCGCCGCCATGAGCGCGTTCGAGATCGCGCGACAGCAACCGTCCGGCGGCGCCCGACGCACGGCCCACAATCTCGAGATACGTCTTCGTCTGGCGCGAGAAGTGATTGTAGATGATGACGGCAGGAATGGCGGCGACCAAGCCGATGGCGGTTGCGAGCAGTGCTTCGGCGATACCCGGTGCGACCACGGCAAGGTTTGTCGTCTGCGACTTCGAAATGCCGATGAAGCTGTTCATGATGCCCCACACCGTGCCGAACAGACCGACGAACGGCGAGGTCGAGCCGATGGTGGCGAGCAGGCCCATGCCGAGCCGGCTGCGGCGGGCTTCGGCGCGCGTGATTTCGGTGAAGCTCGACGCGGCGCGCTCCTTCACGCCCTGATCGCTCGAGATGCCGGCCGATTGCCGCGCCTCGCGCAGCGCCGCGTTGAGAAACGCCGCCGAGACGCCGTTATCCGAAACCCCGCGCTGCGCTTCGACCAGCGATCGCGCGTCGTTGGCGACGGCCAAATCGCGATCGAGGCGGCGGCGCATGACAAGCAGCTCGATCGATTTGGCGATGAAAATCGTCCAGGTCAGGACCGAGGCGAATGCGAGCCCGATCATCACCGCCTTCACCACCCAGTCGGCCGACAGGAACATCGACCATGGCGACAGCTCATGCGGCGTTGCCGGCAATCGCAGCGGGCGCGCCGGCTCGATGGTTGCATTCTGCGCCACTGACGGCGCGGTCTGAGCTGCGGGCGCACTCTGCGATGACACAGCCGGTGCAGCCGATTGCTGGGCGACGGCCGGCACGGCGAGCAGGGTCACAGCAAGAGCGGCAAACAGGGCAAGTGACGATGGGATCGAACGCTTTTTCATGGGACGTGCCGTACCACGCTCGTGCACTGCGGAAAAGCCGCCGGTATCCGAAGCAGCCACCTCGAACCCGCTATACCGTTGAACTTCAACAGCAATTGTCGCGATAGCCACCCGCGGCCGCAACAATAGAAGGCTTCTATGCAATCGTGGAAGCCGGAACCGGCTTCAACACTGCGCGATCTCGATCACCGCATGCCCGGCTTGTCGCGATCGAGCCCCTTGGCGGCGAGGTCATCGAGATAATTCCGGAAAAGACCGTCGGCATTGCGGCCGGTGTCATGCAGGAACGGCCACGAATAGATGCCGGTCGAGTGCATGTCGTCGAAGCTGATGCGGATCGCGTAATTGCCGACCGCATCGATCGCCAGGATCATCACATTGCGTTTGCCGCCAACCGTCTTGCGTTCAGCTTCGGAATGTCCCTGCACTTCCGCCGACGGCGAGAGCACGCGCAAAAGCTCGGCTGGCAAAGCGAACGCCGATCCATCGTCGAAGCTGACATGCAGCGTGCGCTTGTCCTTTGCCAGCCGGATTTCCGTCGGCCAAGGATGCGACGAGGCGGCGCCACTCACTTCGAAGCTCCGTTGCGCTTCTCGATCAAAAAGGTGGTGCGGTTGTCGACGCGCTCGGTGATCTCGATCTGATCGCCGGTCTGCTGAATCAGCGCCGGAATGTCGATCACCGCCAGCGGATCGGTGCTGATGACTTCAAGGCGATCGCCCAACGCGATGCCCTTGAGCGCCTTGCGCGTCTTCAGCGCCGGCAGCGGACATTTCAGACCGGAGAGATCGAGTTTGGTGAGGGTCATAGGGCTTCAATGACCGAGCCGATGGACAGCGTCAACAGCGCCCCACGCGGTCTTGATCTCGCGCCGCAATACCGCACCTGATGCCCTCCCCGAAAATCGATTTTAGGCCCATATTTCCTTGATTTAACGGTGTTTCGGAGCGATAAATCGAGGCAAGAGATTTGCGCAGGATTACCGGGGGAATTCACCATGAAAGCTTTCATCGCCGCCGTGCTTTTCATCGCCGTCGCATCGGTCGGAGCCTACTTCGTGCTCGACAGCTACCAGCGTGCCGGATCGGCTGCCTTCACCAGCGCAACCGGCGTTCGCCTTGGCGATCCGGGTAACAACCTGATCGGCTCGTAGGCCGCGTCCCAAGCCGGGCTAGAGCAGCACGGCGTAAGGGAAGAACGCGACCGTCTGACCCGGCTCGATCCGGGTCGTGTCCTCGGGCAGCTCGACAAGCCCATCGGTCTCGACCAGCGATGACAACAGCCCCGCACCTTCGCGCGGAAACTTGATCGCTTCGACCGTGCCGTCCGCCGCCTTGCGCACATTCGCACGCACGTATTCGCGGCGGCCGATCTTCTTGCCGTAACTGAACGCGGCGCGCACCGGTGTCGCCGCCAGCCGCTCCGGCGTCGTGCCCGCCAGCGCCAGCACCGCCGGGCGTACCACGTAGGTGAACGTCACGAAGCTCGCGACCGGATTCCCCGGCAGGCCGATGAATGCCGCGCCGCCGATCACGCCCATGGCCACCGGCCGTCCCGGCTTGATCGCCATCCGCCATAGCGTCAGGGAGCCGGCCTGCTCGACCGCCGCCTTGACGTGATCTTCCTCGCCGGTCGACACGCCGCCGGACGTCACGATCAAATCGTTGCCGGCCGCAGCCTGCTTCAGCGTCGCCGCGAGCGAGGCCGGCTCGTCGCGTAAAATGCCGAAGTCGGAGACCTCGCAGCCCAGCCGCTGCAGCATCGCACGCAGCATGAAGCGGTTCGAATCGTAGAGTTGCGCGGACCCGCGCGGCGCGCCAGGCGCAACAACTTCGTTGCCGGTCGAGAAGATCGCGACGCGCACACGGCGGCGCACTTTCACCTCGGTGACGCCGAGCGCTGCAATCAGCGCCACATCCTGCGGCCGGATCCAGCGGCCGGCCGGCAATGCGACATGTCCCGCGGCAATATCCTCGCCTGCAGGACGGACGTTCGCACCGGGCTTGAGGCCGGGCGGCAGCACCACGCGGCCGGACGGATCGAGCCGCACGTCCTCCTGCATGAACACGGTATCGGCGCCATCCGGCATCGGCGCGCCGGTGAAGATGCGAACCGCCTCTCCGGCGCGGCTTTCGAACGCATCCGCGCCGGCAGGCACGCGGCCGATCACCGGAAACGCGCGCTCCTCGCCGGACGGCAAATCGCTGCGGCGAATGGCGTAGCCATCGACGGCGGAGTTTGTGAAGGGTGGCAGCGGCAGCGGCGCAACCAGATTCTCGGCAAGCACGCGACCGTCGACGCCCGCAAGGTTCGCGACCTCGATCTCCGTGACCGGCACGATGCGTGAGGCAATCAGCGCGGTCGCCTCGTCCACCGGCATCATCGGGCCGCCGAACGCAAAGCAATCGTCGGAGAGTTGCGCCATGGCTCAGGTCGGTGCGGGTTCGGCCGCGAACACATCCGCGACGCGAACCGCCTTGGTCCGGATCAGCGCGGCGACGCCGGCGATATCGTCGATGTGCACCACCGGCAGCGACGTGCGCGGCTTGGCATCGGTGGCGACACCGACAATCGCTTCGTCACCGGGAAACAGAAACTCCTTGCCGTTGGCCTCGCGATTGACCTCGATCTTCGGATGCCGATCGCTCTTGAAGCCTTCGACGATCACGAGATCGACCGGCGACAGATGCGCGAGCAATTCGTGCAGCGGCGGCTCGCCATCACCGCGCAGCTCATGCATCAGCGCCCAGCGGTTGCGCGACGACACCAGCACTTCGGTCGCGCCCGCCTCGCGATGAACGTACGAATCCTTGCCGGGCTTATCGACATCGAACATGTGATGCGCGTGCTTGATGGTCGATACCTTCAGGCCGCTCGCGGTCAGCAGCGGAATCACGCGCGACAGCAGCGTGGTTTTCCCCGCTCCGCTCCAGCCGGCCAGACCGATCACCCGCATACCCTGCTCCGCACTCACAACGCCCAAAAGTAAAGACCGCCCGGCTGAGCCGGACGGCCTTTATATAACGTCAAATCCGGTCGGACCTAATCCTACTCGGCCGGCTGGGCGCGCGCGCCACCCGGCGCCTGACCCTTGGCCCGCTCCTCCTCGACCCAGAGCGAGTGGTGCTCCTTGGCCC
>LWDM01000072.1:0-15002 GCA_002083525.1 Proteobacteria bacterium SG_bin9
TCCGCGATCACGTGCCGGACCGCCCGCAGCGAGTTCTCGGAACCGTCGACAGCGATCAGGATCTTGCGCATGGTGTTCGGCCTAGAGAACGCTCTTCAGGAGTTTGCCCATCTCGGCGGGATTCTTCGTCACCTTGATCCCGCACGCGGCCATGACTTCCAGCTTCTCCTGCGCCGTCCCCTTGCCGCCGGAGATGATCGCACCGGCATGACCCATGCGCTTGCCGGGCGGTGCGGTGACCCCGGCGATGAAGCCGACCACGGGCTTCTTCATGTGCTCCTTGGCCCACAGGGCCGCCGTCTCTTCGTCGGAGCCGCCGATCTCGCCGATCATCACCACCGCATCGGTGTCCGGATCGTCGTTGAAGAGTTTCAGCACGTCGATGTGCTTGAGACCGTTCACCGGGTCGCCGCCGATACCGACCGCGCTCGACTGGCCCAGGCCCAGTTCGGTCAACTGGCCCACGGCTTCATAGGTGAGCGTGCCCGAACGCGACACGACACCGATGCGCCCCTTGCGATGGATGTGTCCGGGCATGATGCCGATCTTGATCTCGTCCGGCGTGATGGTGCCGGGACAGTTCGGCCCGAGCAGCAACGTGCGGCGATTCTGTTTGCGCATGCGGTCACGCACTTCGATCATGTCGCGCACCGGGATGCCTTCGGTGATACAGATCACGAGATCGAGGTCGGCTTCCACCGCTTCCCAGATGGCAGCCGCGGCGCCGGGCGGAGGGACATAGACCACGGAAACATTGACGCCGGTCTTTTCCTTCGCCTCGCGCACGTTGGCGAAGATCGGAATGCCTTCGAAATCCTCGCCCGCCTTCTTGGGGTTCACGCCGGCGACGAAGCAGTTCCTGCCGTTGGCGTATTCGCGGCACATGCGCGTGTGGAACTGGCCGGTCTTGCCGGTGATGCCCTGCGTGACGACGCGGGTGTTGCGGTCGACGAGAATCGACATCTCAGTTCTTCCCCTTCGCTGCAGCGACGACGCGTTCAGCGGCTTCGGCCATGTTGTTGGCGGAGATGATCGGCAGCCCCGACTCGGCGAGGATCTTCCGTCCCAGCTCTTCGTTCGTGCCCTTCATGCGCACGACCAGCGGCACCGACAGTTTCACTTCCTTCGCGGCGGCGATCACGCCTTCGGCGATGGTGTCGCACTTCATGATGCCGCCGAAGATGTTGACGAGGATGCCCTTCACGTTCGGATCGGCAGTGATGATCTTGAACGCCGCGGTCACCTTCTCTTCCGATGCGCCGCCGCCGACGTCGAGGAAGTTGGCCGGGCTTTCGCCATAGAGCTTGATGATGTCGAGCGTCGCCATCGCGAGGCCGGCGCCGTTGACCATGCAACCGATGGTGCCTTCGAGCGCGATGTAGGCGAGGTCATACTTCGACGCCTCGATTTCCTTGGCGTCCTCTTCGGTGGTGTCGCGCAGCGCGACAATGTCCGGATGACGGTAGAGCGAGTTCGAGTCGAACGAAATTTTCGCGTCGAGGCACTTCAGCTCGCCCTGTTTGGTGATGACGAGCGGATTGATCTCCAGCATCGCCATGTCCTTGCCGACGAAGGCGGCGTAGAGCTGACCGATCAGCTTCTCGGCCTGCTTGGCCAGATCGCCGGTCAGCTTCAGCGTATTGGCGACCTTGCGGCCGTGATGCGGCATCACGCCGGTCGCCGGATCGACCGAGAAGGTCACGATCTTCTCAGGGGTATCGTGAGCGACCTTTTCGATGTCCATGCCGCCTTCGGTCGACACGACGAAAGCGACTTCCGAGGTCTCGCGATCGACCAGCGCCGAGAGATAGAACTCCTTGGCGATGTCGGAGCCTTCCTCGACATACAGGCGATTGACCTGTTTGCCTGCGGGACCGGTCTGGATCGTCACCAGCGTCGCGCCGAGCATTTCCTTGGCGTACTGCTTCACCTCATCGACCGACTTGGCGAGACGCACGCCGCCCTTGTCACCGGCGGAGGCTTCCTTGAACTTGCCCTTGCCGCGGCCGCCGGCGTGGATCTGGCTCTTCACCACCCACAACGGACCGCCGAGCTCTTTCGCTGCGGCTTCTGCGTCACTTGCCTTCAACACGGCGACGCCGCGCGACACCGGAACGCCAAACTCTTTCAGGACCGCCTTGGCCTGATACTCGTGGATATTCATGCGAGCCCCTCAATCAATGACGGCGTGCGGGAATGAAAAAAGCGCGGGCAAGACCCGCGCTTTCGCTTACTTCAGAAGATCGGGAGCAATCTTCTTGCAAGCGTCGACGAGGCCCTGAACCGAAGCCACCGATTTGTCGAAGGCTTCGCGATCCTTGCCGGCGAGATCGATCTCGACAATACGCTCGACACCCTTCGAGCCGATGACAACCGGCACGCCGACATACATATCCTTCACGCTGTATTCGCCGTTGAGGTAGGCGGCGCAGGGCAGCACGCGCTTCTTGTCGCGCAGATAGCTCTCAGCCATCGCGATCGCGGAGGCGGCCGGGGCGTAGAACGCCGAGCCGGTCTTCAGCAGGTTGACGATCTCGGCGCCGCCGTTGCGGGTGCGGTCGACAATCTCGTCGATGCGCGCCTGCGAGGTCCAGCCCATCTTGACCATGTCCGGCAGCGGAATGCCTGCGACCGTCGAATACTTGGTCAGCGGCACCATGGTGTCGCCGTGGCCGCCCAGCACGAAGGCGGTGACGTCCTCGACCGAGACGTTGAATTCATCGGCGAGGAAATAACGGAAGCGCGCCGAGTCGAGCACGCCGGCCATGCCGACGACCTTTTTGTGCGGCAGGCCTGAAGCCTTCTGCAGCGCCCAGACCATCGCGTCGAGCGGGTTGGTGATGCAGATGACGAAGGAGTCCGGCGCGTACTTGCGAATGCCGGCTCCGACCTGCTCCATAACCTTCAGGTTGATCGAGAGAAGGTCATCACGGCTCATGCCGGGCTTGCGCGGCACACCGGCGGTGACGATGCAGACCTTGGCGCCGTCGAGCGCTTCGTAGGAGTTCGCGCCGGTGTAGTTGGCGTCGAAGCCGTCGACCGGCGACGACTGCGCGATGTCCAGCGCCTTGCCCTGCGGGATGCCTTCGGCGATGTCGAACATCACCACATCGCCGAGCTCCTTGAGGCCGACGAGGTGAGCGAGCGTTCCACCGATCTGGCCTGAGCCAATCAAAGCAATCTTGTCGCGTGCCATGGGAAATCTGTCCTTTAGAGCCGGCAGGAAGTGAGGAGGGAAACGTGGGGTGGTGGTTAGCCCTTTCGGGAAATTCCTTCAAGTCGCCGTTCGCCCAATCCGGAGGCCAGAGGCTGGCATGCCTGCAATTGCATCAGGTTTCGACGAGACCGGTGGTCGAGCCGCTGGCGGTGGAGTCGCTGCGGCCCTTCGGCAGCGCCAGGTAGGATTCCGAACTCATTTCAATCAGGCGCGACGCCGTCCGCTTGAATTCATTGGCTTCGACGCCTTCGGTCGCCCGGTAAAGCGAGACCGGATCGGCGTCCGCCGAGGCCATCAGCTTCACGGCGTTGTCGTAGAGGGTATCGATCAGCGTAATGAACCGCTTGGCTGCATTGCGCTCCGGGAAATCCATCACCGGAATGCGGTCGATCAGGATGGTGTGGTAGTCATGCGCCAGTCTCAGGTAGTCGGGGCCGGCCAAGGGCTTCTCGCAGAGGTCCGCGAACGTGAAGCGCGCGACGCCATGCGCCGACCGGGGCACGGTGAGCTTGTGCCCCTTGATGATGATGTCGCGCTGTTCGCCTTTCGAGTTCGCTGTCAGCTTTTTCCAGGCCTTGTCGATCGCGGCTTCTGCCGCCGCATCGGCCGGCGTCAGCCACATCTTTACGCCGGCCAACTTCTCAAGCCGGAAATCGGTTCGCGCATCGAGGCGCAGAACTTCCATGCGGTCGGTGAAGTTTGCAATGAACGGCAAGAACAACGCGCGGTTGAGGCCGCCTTTGTAGAGATCCTCCGGTGCGACGTTCGATGTGGCGACGACCACCGTGCCGAGGTCGAACAGCGCCGCGAACAGCCGGCCGAGGATCATCGCGTCGGCAATGTCGGTGACATGGAATTCGTCGAAGCACAGGAGCCATGCTTCCTCGAAGATCGATGAAGCGGTCAGCTTGACTGGATCGGCGTCGGTCATTTCACCGCGCGCGATCTGCTGCCGGAAGCCGTGAATGCGCTCATGCACGTCGGCCATGAACTCATGGAAATGCGCGCGGCGCTTTAGTTTGACCGGGCTCTCACGGAAGAAGAGGTCCATGAGCATGGTCTTGCCGCGGCCGACTTCGCCATGGATGTAAAGCCCGCGCGACGGCGTGGCGTCGACCTTCGCCGAGAAAAGCCGTTTCAAAAAACCGGCCTTGCGCGCGCGGCGATAACGGATGAGGTCGGCCTCGAGCCGCGTGAATGCCTCGACCGCCATTGCTTGCGCCGGATCGGCCTCGATCACGCCCGATGCCACCAGCGCCTGATAGCGGGTGCGAAACGTGCTTGTGCGAAAACTGGCCGATTTCTTCGACGACATGCCGAGCTACCGGCATGAACTGGCGCAAAAAATCAAGGCAGCAATTCTGCGGCCCCGCATGCGGAAATGCGATTACCGGGCCGCTTGCGCCCAGCTGTTTTCCACTCGGTCGCCAAGCGCGTAGGAATCCTCGACGACGTAAGGACCGCCACCGACCGAGTCGCGCGACGAGAACAGGACAAAGCGCGAGGCGGTGAACGTGCGGGTCGGAAAATAACCGCGCACCGAGAGATAGTCGGCCACATCCTGGTTCGATGCATCGCGCAGGCGCGCCAAGGTCACATGAGGAATGAACTTACGGCCTTCGGGATCGAGGCCGAACCGCTGCATCAGCCGCTCAAGCTCGGCCTGCAACTCCATCAGCGGCCGGGTCGGCACCACCGACGCCACCACTGCGCGCGGCTTTTTGCTGCCGAAACTCGACAGGCCGCGAAGCGACACCTCGAACGGTTTGCGATTGATCCGCATCAAGGTCGACGCGATTTCGTTGGCAGCCATGCCGTCGATGTCGCCGATGAAACGGAGGGTGACGTGATAGTTTTCCGGATCGATCCAACGCGCTCCGGGAAGGCCGCCGCGCAAACTCGACAACGACTGGCCAATATCGGGTGGAATTTCCAAACCCGTGAACAGACGCGGCATCGTTTGAACCCCCGATGCTGAAAACGTCGGCGACGAATCACCGATACCTTCTTGTAACCCAGCTTGATGACAGTGCGAAGCGTCAGCCGTTAACAGTCGGTAAATGCCGTTGGATTTCGGCTGTTTGCCTATTTTCGTTGCTCGGCGCGCGCGGCCAGAAATGCCTCAACCGACGGCAGGATGCGCGTCACGATAATATCGATTCCTTCCGCCGTCGGATGGATCCCGTCGGGCTGATTGAGTTTCGATTCGCCGGCAACGCCGTCGAGAAAGAACGGGTAGAGCGGCACGTTCCAGGTCTTGGCGAGATCGGGATAGATCGCATCAAAAGCCGCCGCATATTCGGGACCGTAGTTGCGCGGCGCGTACATGCCAGCCAGCATCACTGCGATCTTGCGCGCTTTCAGCTTCTTGATGATCTCGTCGAGCGATGCGCGCGAAATCTTCGGATCGATGCCGCGCAACGCATCGTTGGCGCCGAGTTCAACGATCACCGCTTCGGTGCCGTCCGGAATCGACCAATCGACGCGGTCGCGGCCGCCCGAGGTGGTGTCACCAGAGACGCCGGCGTTGACGATATCGGTATCGATCCCTTTGTCCTTCAGAGCCTTCTGAAGCCGGACCGGGAACGCCGCCGAGCCGGGAAGCCCATACCCGGCGGTCAGGGAATCCCCCAAAACCGCCATTTTGATCGGCGAAGTCTGGGCCCGCACAGGCGTTTGATCTGCCATCATCAACCAGATACCGGCCAGAACGGCCGTTACCGAGAACACATATTTGGGCCTCTCGACCAGACCGTGCCCAACACCATATGACCTGACCATGGACAGTCGCATCGAACCCTCGCCATTGCCCGGCACCACGCCGGACGCCATCACGATCTCTAGCGTCAATCTCTCGCTCGGCGAAGGCGCCGCACGGGTCCACATCCTCAAGGATGTCAGCCTGCGCGTCGCGTCCGGCGAAGCGATCGGACTGATCGGACCATCAGGCTCGGGGAAATCGACCCTGCTGATGGTGATGGCGGGACTGGAACGCCCCGACAGTGGAGAGGTGGTGGTCAACGGCACCGCTTTCAATGCTCTCAACGAGGACGGCCTCGCACGCTTCCGCGGCCGCCATGTCGGTATCGTCTTCCAGTCCTTCCATCTGATCCCGACGATGACTGCGCTCGAAAACGTGTCCGTTCCGCTCGAACTCGCAGGTCATCCCGATCCGGCCGGCCGCGCCGCGGAGGAGCTCGACGCTGTCGGTCTCGGTCACCGCCTGCACCACTATCCCACGCAACTCTCCGGCGGCGAGCAACAGCGCGTCGCGCTCGCACGCGCACTCGCGCCCGATCCGGCGATCCTTGTCGCTGACGAGCCGACCGGCAATCTCGACGAGGCGACCGGACAGCAGATCGTCGATCTGCTTTTCGCGCAGCATGCCGAACGCAACATGACGCTCGTCCTGGTCACCCATGACTCTGGACTGGCGCAACGCTGCGATCGCGTCGTCCGCTTGCGATCGGGCCGCATCGACAGCACGACCACGGCACGTCAGCGGACCAACTCAGCGGCGCTCGGATGAGCAACGGATCGCCCGCACCGAACCGATCGATTTCAACGCTGGCGCTCCGATACGCGGCGCGCGAACTGCGCAGCGGCTTGCGCGGCTTCTACGTTTTCATCGCCTGTATCGCGCTCGGTGTGATGGCGATCTCCGGCGTCGGCTCGGTGGCGTCCAGTCTCGGCGACGGACTCGAGCGCGAGGGCCGCAAGTTGCTCGGCGGCGATGCCGCGTTCTCGCTGATCCAGCGCGAAGCAACGGCGCAGGAACGCAGTTTCCTCGAAGCGCGCGGAAAGGTCTCGGCGGCTGCGACCTTGCGCGGCATGGCCCGCACCAATGACAGCCAGTTCGCGCTGGTCGAATTGAAGGCCGTCGACAATCTCTATCCGATGGTCGGCGAACTGGCGATCACGCCCGCGTTGCCCGCCGCCGATCTCTTTGCCGAGCGCGACGGGGCATTCGGCGCAGCGGCCGATCCCGTGCTGTTGACGCGGCTCGGCGTCAAGATCGGTGACAAGGTGCGCGTCGGCAGCGCCACCTTTGCATTGCGCAGCGTCATCGACGCGGAGCCCGACAAGCTCGCCGGCGGCATCGGCTTCGGGCCACGCCTCTTGATCAGCGATGCCGGATTGCGCGCGACGCAACTGCTGCAGCCGGGAAGCCTGGTGCGCTGGACCTATCGCGTGCGGCTGCCGGACGGCGCCAACAACGAGAAGGCCGCGCAGGCGCTGATTGAAGCGACACGCGCGTCATTGCCTGAGGCCGGCTGGGAGGTGCGCTCGCGTGGCAATGCCTCGCCGCAGCTGGAGCGCAACATCGCCCGTTTCACTGAATTCCTCACGCTCGTCGGCCTCGCTGCGCTGCTGGTTGGCGGCGTCGGCGTTGCGAATGCGGTGAAGAGCCATCTCGATCGCCGCCGCGACGTGATCGCCACCTTCAAGGCGCTCGGTGCCACCGGCCGGGATGTTTTCGCGATCTACCTGACGCAAGTCGCCGTGCTCGCGGTCGCCGGATCGATCATCGGCCTCACCATGGGCGCGGCGCTGCCCTTCGTCATCTCGAGCGTGTTCGGAAAAATTCTGCCGCTGCCGCTGGAAGCTTCGCTGCAACCCGGCGAACTCTTGCTGTCGTTGGTCTATGGCCTGTTGACTGCACTGGCGTTCGGGCTGTGGCCGCTGGCACGCGTGCATGATGTTCCGGTCGCGGCGCTCTTTCGCGACACGGTCGCCGGACAATCGCGCTGGCCGCGCAAGCGCTACATCCTGCTGATGGCCGTAGTCATCCTCGCGCTGGTCGCAGTCGCGGTCGGGCTCGCCTACGACAAGCGCGTGGCGGCGATCTTCGTCGCCTCGTCGGCGCTGGTGTTCCTGCTGCTGCGCGGCGTCGCCACCCTGCTGATGGCGACGGCGCGCCGCCTGCCTCGCCCGCGCATGACCATGCTGCGGCTTGCGATTGCCAACATCCACCGCCCCGGCGCACTGACGCCATCGGTCGTGATGTCGCTCGGCCTCGGCCTCGCCGTGCTGGTGACCGTCACCCAGATCGACGGCAATCTGCGCCGCCAGTTCATCGCCTCGCTGCCGGATCACTCGCCATCGTTCTTCTTCATGGACATTCCCTCGAACGAGGCCGATCGCTTCAACGCATTTTTGCAGGCGCAGGCTCCCGAGGCGCATGTCGAGCGCGTACCGATGCTGCGCGGCCGCATCATGTCGGCGGGCGGCGTGAAGGCTGAAGATCTCAAGGCGACGCCGGATTCGAAGTGGGTGCTGCAGAGCGACCGCGGTCTCACCTACACCAGCGACATTCCGCGCGGCTCCAAGATCGTAGCCGGCCAGTGGTGGCCCGCCGATTACAACGGCCCGCCGCTGGTCTCGCTGGAGAAGCGCATCGCTGACGGCCTGGGGCTGAAAGTCGGCGATCCGATCGTGGTCAACGTGCTCGGCCGTGACATCGCGGGAACAATCGCCAATCTGCGGGTCATCGACTGGCAGAGTCTCGGCATCAACTTCATCCTCGTGTTCTCGCCCAACGCCTTCAAGGGCGCGCCGCACACCCATCTCGCGACCCTGTCGGAAGACAAGCCGAGCCCGGCGCACGATGCCGCCATCATCAAGTCGGTCGCCGACGCCTTCCCGATGGTGACGTCGGTCCGGGTGCGCGACGCGATCCAGACCGTCGGCACAGTTGTCACAAATCTCGTACTCGCGATCCGGGGCGCCAGCTCCGTGACCCTGATTGCCGCCATTCTCGTGCTGGGCGGCGCGCTCGCCGCCGGCCACCGCCACCGGGTTTATGACGCCGTCATCCTGAAGACGCTGGGCGCTACCCGCGGCCGGCTGATCGGCGCCTATGCGCTGGAATACATGATGATCGGCATTTCTACGGCGATTTTCGCGGTGATGGCCGGTTCGGTTGCCGCCTGGCTGATCGTCAGCCGGCTGATGACCCTGAGTTTCGTATGGCAGGCCGACAGCGCCGCTGCCGTGGTCGCCGTTGCGCTGGCTGTGACAGTGGGTCTCGGCTTGGTCGGAACACTGCTCGCCCTTAACCAAAAAGCAGCCACGGTGCTTCGCAATTTATAGCAATTGCAGGCGGTTTCACGCCCGGCTAGAGTTTGCGGTGTGCTTCGCGCGACATTCAGCCGCGCGTTGAAGGTTGCAGCCAGTGTGTTAATTTCCCACATGTGCAACGGGTTTAGGCGCTGACCCGCTCCCGCCGGAATTCCGGCGTTGATCGCTAGGCTCCTGAAGAAGAAATTCGCTCAGGCCCGCTCGCCCTTTAGCGGCGCCTGGACAACAACGGAGTTTCGACCATGTCGGACTTTGATCGTAACTACGCCGCACCGGGCACGTCCCCGTTCGGCCGTGCCGCGACCCGCGACGCAGCCGCCGTCGATGCGGGCCTGCGCGCGTACATGCTCAAAATCTACAACTACATGACGATCGGCCTGGCCATCACCGGCTTCGCCGCGCTCGGCGTGTACATGTGGGCTGTGACGGGTGATCCGACGCTCGCCGCCAAGTCGGCGACCGGCGCATCGATTGCCATGAAGAGCGGACAGTACCTGACGCCGTTCGGCTACACGATGTTCGTGAGCCCGGTGAAGTGGCTGTTCATCCTCGCGCCGCTGGTGATGGTGTTCGCCATCTCCTTCGGCATCAACCGGCTCCGTCCGGCGACCGCACAGATGCTGTTCTGGGCGTTCTCGGCGCTGATGGGCATCTCGCTGTCATCGATCTTCCTAGTGTACACGCACACCTCGATCGTGCGCGTGTTCTTCATCACCGCGGCGACGTTCGGCGCACTCAGCCTCTACGGCTACACGACCCGTCGTGACCTGAGCGGTATGGGTTCGTTCCTGATGATGGGCCTGTTCGGTATCATCATCGCGAGCCTCGTGAACCTGTTCCTGGCCTCGACGATGCTGCAGTTTATCGTCTCGGTGGTCGGCGTGCTGGTGTTCGCAGGCCTCACCGCCTGGGATACCCAGCGGCTGAAGAACGAGTACATCTACGAGTACAGCGGCGCCGGTGGCGACGTTGCAGAGCGGGCGGCCATCAGCGGCGCTCTCTCGCTCTACCTGAACTTCATCAACTTGTTCACGCTGCTCTTGCAACTGCTCGGACAGAAGGAATAAGTCGATCCGATCAGGTGTCGAACTTCACGAAACCCCGGCCGAAAGGCCGGGGTTTTTGTTTGCAATGATGCCGTGACCGGGCATGATCGCATCTCTCCTCGCGACAATCCCGTGACATGCCCGATTTCGATATCAGACCCGCGGCCGCCGACGATCTCCCGACCATCACCGCCATCTACGCCCATGCCGTCCGCACCGGCACGGCGACGTTCGAACTCGACCCGCCCGACCTTGCCGAGATGACGTCACGCTTCTTGAAGCTGAAGCACGGCGGCTTCCCCTATCTCGTCGCCGCGCAGAACAGCGCCGTGCTCGGCTACGCTTACGCGGGCCCCTATCGGCCGCGGCCAGCGTATCGGTTCACTGTCGAGAACTCGGTCTACTTCACACCGGAAGCGCAGCGGCGGGGCATGGGCATCGTGCTGCTCAACGAACTGATCGCACAAAGCACGCAGAGCGGTTTCCGTCAGATGATTGCGGTGATCGGCGACTCCGCCAATGCCGGCTCGATTGCCGTTCACACCCGTGCCGGTTTCGAGCTTATCGGCATCCACCGTAATGTCGGATTCAAGTTCGGACGCTGGCTCGACACGGTGATGATGCAGCGCGCACTTGGCGACGGCGGTACAATCGCGCCGGTGGAGCGAAGCTAGCGCGCCTCAAACCACCGCGAGTTTGCGATCGATCGCAAGCAGAACGCGGTCGAGATCGTTGCCGCGCCTGAGAATGAAGCCGCCTGCCGAGATCACGCTGTACGCGCCTTGGCGGCGCGCCAGACTCGGATCCTTCTCGATGCGATAGAGCGGGACTTCCGACGATCGCCGGAACACTGAGAACACGGCGCGGTCTTTCATGAAATCGATGGCGTAGTCTCGCCACTCGCCGTCAGCGACCATGCGGCCGTAGAGATTCAGAATGCGATTGAGTTCGAGACGATTGAAGGTGACGCGCTGAGGTACCGGGGCGGCGGCTGCGGTCGAGCGCTCCGCCCCGCGAATTTCGCCGGGCTCAGTATCCCCAGTCACTGAACTCATGGAGGCCTCCTGTCATCAGTCCGACATGATCGACCTGTCGCCGCATTCCTGCAAGCTTTTCCTCGCTCAATGGCCGGTTGGAAAAATCACATTGCGGCCCGATTTGCGCCAATCGACCGCCGCCGTGCGTTGCGAGCTTCCAATCACTGCGACGGCCCGGTTCTTTCAGAACCGGATTCCTCAGCCCCCAGCCCCCCGGGGATGTCAGAATCGGGCCTCGTCGCAGTGACCCCAACTACGCCTCAGACCAGCGCGAGCTGGTCTTTTTCTTTTCGGCATCCTGCAGACTCGATGACCAAGAGCGGGGCCGCGACAACGCCAACCGCGACGAGCGAGTCGCCGCACATCCATCTCAGCGGTGAAGAAAAGAGCTACTGCAGCGCTGTGTAAGCTGCACCCTTCATCGGGCCGGGCTTCTCGCGATTGCCGTCCTGCACGAACACGACAGCTGCATCGACGCCATCGCGGGTGATGTTCTCAAGTGGGACGCTCCAGCTCCCCGCCTTTCCGTTCCAGTCGCCGACCTTCAGCACATTGCGAACGACGTTGGTGTACGTCACCTCACGGCCGCGATTCTCGCCGCGTCCGATTGCGATCGGCACCGAGCGGGACACCGCACATACCCAGATCTCGCCGCTCTCGTTCTCGCTCTTGGCTGCGGGCACGGAGACGTTGAGCTTGCCGTTGCCGATCGTCATGGTCACCGGCACCGACATGATCCCTGTGGCCTTGCGCGTCGACGCCACGGCGCTCTCAATGCTGTTACGATCGCTGCCGAGCACGTGCGCCGTTCCATTGACGACCACCTGCGGCGTGTAGACCTCGCGATCGCCACGGACCAGCGAATAGGCTTTCTGGCGTGCGCTGAAGCGCGGATCGGCCAGCGTGTCTTTCCAGCCAAGGTAGTCCCAATAATCGATCGGCAGACTGATCGCGACGATCGAGGGGTCCTTCGCCAATTCGCCGAGCAGCTTGTCAGCCGCCGGGCAAGATGAGCAGCCTTGCGAGGTGAAGAGTTCGACGACCGCCTTGGGATCGCCGGCCGTCGCGGGTGTGGCGCCGACAACCATCGCGATCACGCCAACCGCAACACTCCAGCGCGAGAACCCTTCCGAGAAGCCCTCGATAAATGCTGGCACCAAGCCGGTCTCACCGGTCATCGCTTTTGTCTCCGCAAGGAACTGTCACCGGTCCCTGAAGGACGAGAAGGCGACCTTTTCATAGGCCGCCCTCCAATCACCTGCCACTCACTTCGCGGTGAGACTGTGGCATATCACGCTGCGAGCTGACGGATCACATACTGCAGGATGCCGCCGTTGCGGAAGTACTCGAGCTCGTCGAGCGTATCGATCCGGCAGGTCAGCGGGACTTGCCTGACCGAGCCGTCGGCGGAGGTGATCTCGGCGGTCAGCGTCTGGCGGGGCTTCAGCTCGCCGGAGAGGCCCTTGATCGTGACGGTCTCGTCGCCCTTCAGGCCGAGCGACTGCCAGCTCGTGTCGCCCTGGAAGACCAGCGGCACCACGCCCATGCCGACGAGGTTCGAGCGGTGGATGCGCTCGAAGCTCTCGGCCACCACGGCGCGGACGCCGAGCAGCTTCGTGCCCTTGGCCGCCCAGTCGCGCGACGAGCCGGTGCCGTACTCCTTGCCGGCGAAGATCACCAGCGGGGTACCGGCCTCGGCATATTTCTGCGCCGCGTCGTAGATGAACATCTTCTCGCCGGTCGGCTGGAAGTGTGTCCACCCGCCCTCGACCACGTTGCCGGCGGCGTCCTTCACCATCTGGTTCTTGATGCGGATGTTGGCGAACGTGCCCCGCATCATCACCTCGTGGTTGCCGCGCCGCGTGCCGTACTGGTTGAAGTCCTGCACCCGCACCTGGTGCGCCTGCAGGTACTCGCCGGCCGGCGAGGCCGCCCGGATGTTGCCCGCGGGCGAGATGTGGTCGGTGGTGATCGAGTCGAGGAAGAGGCCGAGGATCCGGGCACCCTCGATGTCGGTGACGGGCTTCGGCTCCTTCTCCATGCCCACGAAGTAGGGCGGGTTCTGCACGTAGGTCGAGCCGCCGTTCCAGGCGAAGGTCTCGGCCTCGGTGACCTCGACGCCCTTCCAGTTCTGGTCGCCGCCGAACACGTCGGCGTAGCGGCTCTTGAACAGCTCCGAGGTGATGTTCTGCTCGATGAACTCCGCGACTTCCGCCGAGGACGGCCAGATGTCCTTCAGGTAGACGGGCTGGCCGTCCGAGCCCTTGCCGAGCGGTTCCTTGGTGAGGTCCACCTGGAGCGAGCCGGCGAGCGCGTAGGCGACGACCAGCGGCGGCGAGGCGAGGTAGTTCGCCCGCACGTCCGGGTTCACGCGACCCTCGAAGTTGCGGTTGCCCGAGAGCACGGCCGCCGCGACCACGTCGTTATCGTTGATCGCCTTCGAGATCGGCGCCGGGAGCGGGCCCGAATTGCCGATGCAGGTGGTGCAGCCGAAGCCCACCAGATTGAAGCCGAGCTGGTCGAGCGGCTTCTGCAGGCCGGCCTTCTCCAGGTACTCGGCGACGACCTGGGATCCGGGCGCCAGCGAGGTCTTCACCCAGGGCTTCGAGGTCAGGCCCTTGGCGACCGCGTTGCGGGCGAGAAGCCCGGCGCCGATCATCACGCTCGGGTTCGAGGTGTTGGTGCAGCTCGTGATCGCGGCGATCACCACGTCGCCGTGGCCGATGTCGTAGTTCGTGCCCTCGACGGCGTAGCGCGAGGCGATGTCGGCGGCGCGCTTGAACTCGCTCTCCATCGAGGCGGCGAAGCCGGTCTTGGCGTCGGCGAGCAGCACTCGGTCCTGTGGGCGCTTCGGGCCGGCGAGCGAGGGCTGCACGTCGCCCATGTCGAGTTCGAGCGTGTCGGTGAAGACCGGGTCGGGCGTGGCCGCGTCGCGCCACATGCCCTGCGCCTTGGCGTAGGCCTCGACCAGCGCGATGCGGTCGTCGGCGCGGCCGGTGACCTTCAGGAAGTCGATGGTCTTCTGGTCGACGGGGAAGAAGCCGCAGGTCGCACCGTACTCGGGCGCCATGTTGGAGATGGTGGCGCGGTCGGCGACCGGCATGTCGTCGAGGCCGGGGCCGTAGAACTCCACGAACTTGCCGACCACGCCCTTCTTGCGCAGCATCTGCGTGATGGTGAGCACGAGGTCGGTGGCGGTCGTGCCCTCGGGCAGCTTGCCGGAGAGCTTGAAGCCGACGACCTCGGGGATCAGCATCGAGAGCGGCTGGCCGAGCATGGCGGCCTCGGCCTCGATGCCGCCGACGCCCCAGCCGAGCACGGCCAGGCCGTTGACCATCGTGGTGTGCGAATCGGTGCCGACGAGGCTGTCCGGATAGGCGACCTCCGCGCCGTCCTCGCTCTTCGTCCAGACGGTCTGGGACAGGTATTCGAGGTTGACCTGGTGGCAGATGCCGGTACCCGGCGGCACCACCGAGAAGTTGTCGAAGGCCGACTGGCCCCACTTCAGGAAGGTGTAGCGCTCGCCGTTGCGGGCGTATTCGAGCGCGACGTTCTCGTCGAGCGCCTTCGGGGTGCCGAATTCGTCCACGATCACCGAGTGGTCGATGACGAGATCGACCG
>LWDM01000072.1:15068-15686 GCA_002083525.1 Proteobacteria bacterium SG_bin9
GGCACGCCGGTGAAGTCCTGCATCAGCACGCGCGAGGGGCGGAAGGCGATCTCGGTCTCGGTCTTGCCGCGGTTGGAGAGCCACGCCACGGCGGCCTCGACGTCCGCCTTGCGGACCGAGCGGTCGTCCTCGAAGCGCAGCAGGTTCTCCAGGAGCACCTTCATGGAGAAGGGCAGCGCGGCGGCGTCCGCGAGGCCGTTCTTCTGGGCCTCGGGGATCGAGTAATAGGTGTAGGTCTTGCCCCCGGCCTCCAGGGTCTGGCGGGACTTGAAGCTGTCGATGGATGCCACGGCTAGAGTCTTCCTCGCTGGCGATTGTCGAACACGCGCAGGCATTTCCCGCGCCACGAAGACTGTGTTCGGCCGGACTGCGCTCCCGGGAGCGCGCGCCGCCTCGGGTGTGCCCGAGCAGGAGGTGCGCGAGGGTCGAATTGGACGACCCGGGATCGCGCGGCGCAGCCTGGCGCCCGTATAGAACGTTTCGAATCTGCCCGCTACCGGGCGGGTGGTAACACTCCCGCGCGGGTGTGAGGGGCGGGGATAGGGTGGCCGGGTGATGGCCATGCGGTGCCCGCTGGTCCCCTTCTCCCCGCGCGCGGGGAGAAGGCCGCGACGACCC
>LWDM01000073.1 GCA_002083525.1 Proteobacteria bacterium SG_bin9
GATCTCGGAAAGATAGCGGGAAAGACCGGATTCTCCGTTGAGAACCGGAAGCGTAGCGGCACGGGCCATTGTAGCGCCCTCCAAGTTGTTCAGGCCCCCGATAGCGGCGGGCCAGGCAGTCGTCGCTTAGTGACGTAGAGAAGTGTCAAAGCCGACGGAGCTGCGATGTTCCGCGCTGGGGTCTCCCAGCGCAGGTGCAACATACACCAACCTGTGCAGGAAAGGGAAGAACAAAAGGGGGTCACGACTTCGTGTGGAAGATTAAATAACTGAAAGAATGAGCAATATTACATGCATTTGCGTTATTCTGACGCACCCAGAGTCAGACGCAGATTCATGAGATCGGACGGGAGGTTAGCCATCCATTCGAGAACCTCGCCGGTTTCCGGATGCTCCAAAGTCAGAAGGTATGCATGGAGCGCCTGCCTGCCGAGCGCCTCCAGGGCCGCCTGCGCCGGTGGCTGCAGGTTGCGGGCCTTGGTCTTGAAGTGGGGGCCGTAGACCTGGTCGCCAAGGAGCGGGTGGCCGATATGGGCGAGGTGGACCCGGATCTGATGGGTGCGTCCGGTCTCGAGCTGACAGGCGATCAAGGAGGCGATCGGCTTGTTGTCGCGGCCGTTGTAGACCTCGCGAAGCTCCCAATGGGTGACGGCCTCGCGGCCGTTCTCGCGCACGGCCATTTTCTCGCGCGCATGCGGGTGGCGATCGATCGGCGCCTCGATGGTGCCGCGGATCCGGTTCGGCACGCCCCAGACGAAAGCCTGATAGCCGCGGCGCATCTCGTTGGTCCGGCCGTGATCGGCGAACTGCGCGGTCAGTGACGCGTGCGCCTTGTCGTTCTTGGCCACGACCATCAGACCCGTGGTGTCCTTGTCGAGCCGGTGCACAATGCCGGGACGCCGCACGCCGCCGATGCCGGACAGGCTTGCGCCGCAATGGGCGATCAACGCGTTGACCAGCGTGCCGGTTTCATGCCCGGCCGCCGGATGCACCACGAGGCCGGCCGGCTTGTTGATGACGACGATATCGGAGTCCTCGAAGACCACATCGAGTGCGATGTCTTCGCCTTCGGGCTCGGCCGCCACCGGCGGCGGCACGTCGATCGTGATGACGTCGTCCTTCGCAACGTGATGCGAGGGATCGCGGACGGCGTTGCCTTTGATGGCAACATTGCCGGCGAGGATCAGCGCTTTCAGCCGCGAGCGCGACAGGTCTGGCGTATGGATCGCCAGCACGCGATCAAGCCGCGGGGAGCCCTCGTTGCCCGCAACCGTCACCTCTTTGCGTTCACCCTGATCCATCGTTCCCGCGTCGTTCGCTCGCGCACCGGCCGCTTTCGCTTGCGCCGTCGCGGTTCTCGTATAAAGCCTTGGTCTCATATTTAAAGATATGCAGATGACCGAAGCCGTAACACCCGATCCAAACCCGGAATTGACCGCCCAGCTCACCGCGCGGGTGCGCCGGATGATGCTGATCGCCGGTCTCACGACCGCGCTCGGCGTCGGCGCCGTGTTCGTCGCCATCGGTTATCGAATTTACCGGGGCGAGGGAAGCGCCCCGGCGTCGTCCGATGTCACCGCGACGCTGCCGAAGGGCGCGAAGATCGTCTCGACCGGCGTCGCCGGCGAGCGGATCGTGGTCACGGTCGACGTGAATGGCGCCCTCCAGATCCGCACCTTCGATGCGCGGACGCTGAAACCCGCCGGACAGCTGCGGTTCGTCAACGAGCCTTGATCCATTCGCTCACGTCTGCGCGCGCACGTGTTGTTCGAGTGCGTCGAGAAAGACGCGCACTTTTGGCGCGATCAATTGCCGCGACGGCAGCAACGCATGGACGGCCAGCGGTTCGCAGGTGTGATCCGGCAAGATCCGGCGTAGCGCTTCCGCATTGACGGCCTCCTGGGTGTAGCTCGCCGTCACGCGCAGCACACCTTCGCCGGCGACCGCCGCCTGCAGGCGGATGTGTGCGTTCGAGCTGACAAGGCGCGGCTTTCTCAGTGCAAGCATGTTGGTGTTACCGTCCGGATCGGTGAGCGCCCACGACGTATCCGTCGCTCCGATGAGGAGCGGCAGCCGCTGCAGCTCCTCGATCGTCCGCGGCTCGCCGTGTGTCGCTAGCAGCGCCGGTGAGGCATAGAGACCGCGCTCGACCGAAAACACCTTCTTGATGATGACGCCGTGCGCGGTGAGCGGGCTTTCCAGCATCGCGAAGACGACGTCGTAATGCTCGGACGCCGGATGTACGACATCGTGCTCGACATCGATGCGGATGGAGAGGTCGGGATACTGCCACATTAGATCGCAGGCGACGGGACCGACATGATGTGCACCGAACTCGTACGGCGACTTGATCCGCAGCGTGCCGCTGACGATGCCGGTGAGCGATAGCGCCTCGTTGTTGGCGTCATGCAGCGCCGTGATCAGCGGCCGCGTGCGCTGATACATGGTGTTGCCTGCGTCGGTCAGCCGCAGATGCCGCGTTGTTCGCTCAATCAGCCGCAAGCCGAGATTGGCTTCCAGCCGCTGCACTGCAGCGCTGAGACTCGACTTTGGATGACCGAGCGCGCGCGCCGCGGCGCTGAAGCCGCCGTGATCGACCACTTCGCAGAACCATTCCCAGTCGCGCCAATCCATCGCGCGATTGTCCATCTCGCGGAACGGTCTGTCCAGTTTGGCTGAGTTCTTGGGCACTGCGCGATGTCCTAGTTTCGCGGTTCAGGCGGCTTCGTCTGAACCAAAAACGATCTCAAGAGGGAACGATCCGTATGGCCGAGAATGGCATGTTTCTCTGGAATTCCTGGTACGCGGCGGCATGGGCGCACGAGCTGATCGACGGCAAGATGGTTGCGCGCACCATCCTCGAGCAGCCGATCGTTTTCTATCGCGGCGAAAGCGGCAAGGTCGTCGCCCTCGACGATCGATGTTGTCACCGCGCTGCACCGCTGTCCATGGGCCGCATCGAAGGCGACGACATTCGCTGCATGTATCACGGCATGAAGTTCGACTCGTCGGGCAAGTGCATCCAGATTCCCGGACAGGAGATGATTCCGCCGAAGCTCGGTGTGAAGGGTTATCCGATCGTCGAACGCTACGGCCTCATCTTCATCTGGATGGGCGATGCGACAGCTGCCGATACGAATCTCGTTGTCGACTATCCGCCGCTCGACGATCCGAAGTGGCGCGGGCTGCCGGGCTACATGCACTACAAGGCGAACTGGCTCTTGATCGTCGACAACCTCTCCGACTTCGCGCACCTCGCCTTCGTGCACACCAACACGCTCGGCGGCTCCGAAGAATACGCCTACAAGACCAAGCCTGTGGCGGTCGAACGGCTCGACGACGGCTTCCGCGTCGAACGCTGGCACATGGATGCCGATCCGCCGCCCTATCACCGCAAGGTCATCGCCAACAAGACCGACAAGATCGACCGCCGCAACATCGGGCGGATGATGGTGCCGGGAATCTTCCTGCTCGACAGCATGTTCGCGCCGGCAGGTCAGGGAGCCGAGAAGGGCGTGCAAGTGCCGGGCACACGGCAGTATCGCAACGCCCAGTTCATGACGCCGGAGACGCGCAGCAGCACTCACTTCTTCTGGAATTACCTGCACGACTTCGACATCGACAACCCGAACATCACGCTGTCGCTCCGCCACAGCCTCGAAGAGGGCTTCAACGAGGACAAGGCGATAATCGAGGCGCAGCAGAAAGTGTTCGACGCCGACCCCGACTATCAGATGCTGGCGATCCGTGCCGACGCGGCGCTGTCGCACTTCCGCTGGGCGCTCGGTCAGCGGCTGGCGGCCGAGAAAACGGCACGCACGGCATCCGGCGCGCAAGCGGCCGCTTCCTGACACGGGGAGTTGGTCTTGGACGAGCTGAAGCTCCGCGTCACCGCCCGCTCGCTTGCGGCGGACGGCGTCGTGCTGATCGAGTTGCAACCGGCAGACGGCGAAATCCTGCCGGGCTTCAAGCCCGGCGCGCATATCGAGGTGCAGTTGCCGGACGGACTGCGCCGTCACTATTCGCTCTGCGGCGATCCGGACGCGCGCGACCGCTATCGGATCGCGGTCGCGCTGGCGGAGCCGAGCCGCGGCGGCTCGGCCTACATGCATCAAAGTCTGAACGTGGGCGACGTCATCGTGACCAGCACGCCACGTAACAACTTTCCACTGGTCGAGGATTCGCAGCGCTACCAGTTCATCGCCGGCGGCATCGGCATCACGCCGATCCTGCCGATGCTGCGCTGGTGCGAGGCGAACAACCGGTCGTGGCGCCTGCTGTATCTGCTGCGCGGCCGTGCGCGGGCGGCGTTTCTCGACGATCTCGCGCCATTCGCCGGCCGGGTGCAGACACACTTCGACGACGAAGCGGGTGGGGTCTTCGACATTGGTGCCGCGTTGAACGATGTCGCGCGCGACGCGCATATCTATTGTTGCGGTCCCGGCCCGCTCATGGAGGCGGTCGAACAAGCGGCTGCGGATCGCGACAGCGCATACGTGCACTTCGAGTGGTTCACGCCGAAGGATCAAAGCGCGCTGGCGAACACGCCGTTCACGGTGATCCTCGCGCGCAGCCGCCGCGAAGTCGCGATCCCCGCCGACAGATCGATTCTCGAAACGCTGCAGGCGAGCGGCATGAAGCTGCCGTTCTCATGCCGCGAAGGGTTGTGCGCGACCTGCGAGACCGCCGTGCTCGCCGGCACGCCGGATCATCGCGATCAGATTCTGACGCCCGAGGAAAAGCAGGTGAGTCAGTCGATGATGATCTGCGTGTCGCGCGCGAAATCGCCGTCGATCACGTTGGACCTTTGAATCCGCCGCGAGGAGACCGAACGTGTGCAACATCTCTGCAGGTCTCGCTCCGGCGACGGCGCTGCTGGGAACCAGCGCCTCCGCCCAGATTTCGGATGACGTGCTCAAGATCGGCGTTCTCGCCGACATGACCGGACCGGCCTCGACGCCGACAGGGCGGGGCTCGCTAACCGCGGCGCAGTTGGCGGTGGACGATTTCGGCGCCGACGCGTTCGGGCCGCCCGATCCGGCCTGCAAACTCATCGCGAAATAGGCGGAAGCGGACACGGAGCGGCGCGCGTCCCGAATTCCTCATTAAGCAGAGTGCGGGAACGCGCAATCGGCGGCTTGCGGCGGCGCGCGTTCAAGGCTATTGGCTTCCTTGTACGCTCCCTTCGTCTAGCGGTTAGGACGCGGCCCTCTCAAGGCTGAAACAGGGGTTCGATTCCCCTAGGGAGCGCCAGCCTTTTCTCTTCTATATAGTCAAGCGTATTGGCGGCTCGCCGGACGGCGGCCGAGCGCGCGTGCACGAGCGCTGTGATTGAGAGCGGCACATGATCGAATGGTTTGAAGACCTGGCGGTCGGCATGCGGTTCAAGGGTGAGCCGTTTTTGTTGTCCGAATCCGAGATCAAGGAATTCGCGGCCAAGTACGATCCGCAGCCGTTTCATCTCGACGACGAGGCCGCCAAGACAACGATGTTCAAGGGTCTCGCGGCGTCGGGATGGCACACCGCTGCCATTGCCATGCGGCTTGCCGTTGCGGTTCGTCCGTTCGGTCCGCATCCCCTGATCGGTTTGGGTGTGGATGGCCTGCGCTGGCTCAAACCGGTGCGGCCCGGCGACAAACTTCGCATCGAAGGCGAAGTCGTCAGCGTGAAACGTTCCGAGACCAAGCCGCAGGGAACCGTTCTGGTGACATGGACACTGTTCGATCAGAACGATGAGGCGGTCTATACGTTCACGCCGATCGCCTTCGTGCCGTGTAGGCCGTGAGCTGAGTGGCGCGTTCGACCGCGCACAGCGTCATCGATTTTCGTCATACGCAACATCGCCGCGTCGCACAGTTGCGCGCGCAATTGACAACGCCGTCACGCCATACGGAAGCCGGCCGTATACGGGCGAGCCAATCGACATTATCCTTCCCTCAGGTGCCAAAGAGCATCAGCCAAATTTCAGGGGCGGAAATGCAAAAGCTGACACGGCGAAATTTCGTCACGGCATCGGCGTTTGTCTGCGTTGCGCCCACGATTGTGAAAGCGCAATCGTCGTGGCCGCCGCGATCGATCCGTATCGTCGTGCCATATCCGCCCGGCGGTCAGACCGACGGTATCGCGCGCGCGTTCGGTGACTACCTGGCGCGGCAGCTCGGAAAGACGGTGATCGTCGAGAACAAGGGCGGGGCCGGTGGCGTCGTCGGCGTGACGGAAGCCAAGCGCGCGGACGCTGATGGCACCACCATTCTCTGCACGATCTCGTCGTCGCTGATCCAGAATCGCGTGACGATCAGGGATCTGCCCTACGATCCCGAAAAGGACTTCATCTATCTGACGATGGTGAGCGGCGCCGGCGGTCCGGTGGTGGCCGCGCGGAAGACAGGCGCGACGAACCTCCGGGAGTTTGTCGACTACGCAAAGAAGGTTGGTAGCCTGAACTGGGGGTCGTACGGCGTGGGCTCGACGCCGCATGTCCTGATCGAGACGATCGCGAAACAATACGGCATCAAGTTTCAGGTCGTGCAGTATCGCGGCGAAGCACCGATGTGGAACGACATCGCGGGGCAGACGCTGGACGGTGCTGCGGGCAGCTACGCCGCGGCAGCGCCTGTGATTCAGGCAGGCACCGGGAATCTGATCGGCGTGGTCGGCAGCCGTCTGCCGCCGTATCCGGACATGCCCACGATGACCGAGCAGGGCGCGGTTGGCGACTTCTACGACCTGCGTGCTTTCTCGACGTTCGCGGTGCCGGCCGGTACGCCGAAGGACATTGTGGAGCGGCTCTCGTCACTGTTGATCGAGGCCGGCACCGATCCGAAGGTTCAGCAGATGCTGAAGAACTTCCTGCTCTCGCCGCCCGCCGATTTCGAGACGACAGCGCGCATCTTCAAACGCGACAGTAACGTGATGCTCGCGATCCTGCGCGATCTCGGCGTGAAACCGGAGTGATATCGGTCAGCCGGCCCGGCCGACCGATATCAGCCCTCGACGATCTTTTCGCTGAGCTTGGCGTCGACCACCTCGACCGTGCGGTCGATCTCGTCGTTCGGCATGCCGAGCTCGTGCGAGATCAGCTTCACCAGAAGGTCGACGCGCTCGATGAAAGGTGCGCCGCTCGCCACCGCGCGCGCGGCGGACGACGGCTTCAGCAGGCTTTCCGCCGCCTTCGCATACTTTTCGAACGGCACCTGATCCTTCGGATCGGCGCCGAGGCGCTGGGCGATCGCATCGACGTGGTTGTAGATCGACTTCGAGCGGTTCAGGTCGCTATGCACCGCGTCGCGGATCGCCTGCGGCTCGGTCGGCGTGATGCAGCGATAGTTGCCGGTCAACAGCATCGACCACTTCGCCAGCGGCACGAACAGCGAGTCGAACACCTTCAGCTTGACCGGAACGTCCTGGCCATCGAGCGTCACCGCGTCGATGTCCTTTTCCAGTTCGCGCAGCACCGCGTTGTGCTTCTCGTCGTCGAAGGTCGCGGCCTTGAAGTTCGTCGGCAGGCCGACGTGCAGCACGTTGGCCTTTTCCTCCGGCGGGCGGAACGCCTGCGGATCGGGCGAGCACAGCGTGACGAGACCCGGCGTGAAGCGTTCCCACACCTGCGCGTTGGTGTAGGCCTCTTCGAGGTCCATGGCTTCCAGCTTCTGGATGCGCTTGAGATAAGGCAGCGGCGGCATGTTCATGATCGACAGGCACGGCAGCTTCGCCTCGGCGATCTTGATCATCAGCACGCGGATGGTGTGGTTCGTATACTGCGGCTCCTGCATGGCGAGTGCGACCATGTCGTAGCGCGAGATATCGACCTTCTCCGGCGGCGTGGCGTCGAGCTTGCCGGGCAGATCGCGCGAGAAGATGGAGCGGTGCGCGGGTTCGTCGCGCAGCTTGATGCGGACTTCGGTGCCCTCTGCGTTGATGAGGTCCGCGGTTTTCCGGCGGCACACCAGGGTCACGTTGTGACCGGCCATCAAGAGCTTCGTTCCCAGCAGCGAGCCGTACGAGGCTCCCAAAATCAGAATATTGCGTGCCATGTTCGCCCGTCCAAATAACTCCAGCTCTGAGCCGGAAAATGTTCTGCCACACCCGAATTCCCGCCTCGGCAAGAGCGGCGCAGGCCAGACTCTGAGGGTCTCGGGAAGCCCTTCGTTGAAGGGCGCCCGTGTCTAACGCATGCTGGTATACATAACAATCTGATCCCAGCCGCTTTTTTCTATTGGAAATTCAATGCACTTCACGCGGTCTCCCGCGACGTGAAATGATAGCCGCGAGGTTCGACCTCATGTCGCGGCTTCGATCGGGGGTGCGGCAGAAGGTCAATGCGGCGGCGCACGGGGCGCAAGCGGGCTGCAACCAGTTCCCTGCAATCTTTGGCCAGTTTCGTCCATTGCCAGTTTTTGAGGCTCTGGCTCCCTTAAGGCCAAGCGTCGGGTCTGGTCGCAAAGCCGGTCCCGCGTGCCTGAACAAAAAATTCAACGAAGGCGATGACTGCCAGGAGCAGATCAAGCGCTCCGCAGTCCTTGCGAGGGGAGGTTTCCATGAACAGAAGGCAGACGATTCTGCTGGCGATGACCGCGGCGATGATCGCGGGTGCCCCGGGCTTTGCCGCGGCACAGGACAAGGTTCGCATCGGTTACGCGATCTCGAAGTCAGGCCCCAACGCGGGCGGCGCCAACATCACCCAGATTCCGAACTATGAGATGTGGGTGAAGGATGTAAACGCCAAGGGCGGCCTGATGGTGGGCGGCAAGCGCCTTCCGATCGAGGTCGTGGAGTACGACGACCGTTCGAACGCCGAGGAGGCGATCCGTGCGGTGGAGCGTCTGGTCACGCAGGACAAGGTGGACCTCCTGTTCCCGCCGTGGGGCACCGGGCTCAATCTTGCGGTCGGCCCGGTGTTCAACAAGTACGGCTATCCGCAGCTCGCGTTCAGCGCTGTGACCGATCGCGCGCCGGATCTCGTCAAGCGCTGGCCGAACAGCTTCTGGTTCCTCGGCACCAGTTCGCAGTATGTCGACTCGCTCACCGCGCTGCTGAAGAAGCTGCGCGATGAAAACAAGATCAACGCCAATGTCGCCATGATTAGCGTTGCCGACGGCTTCGGCATCGACCTGTCCGGCGCTGCCCGCAAGGGTCTTGTCGATGCGGGATTCAAACTCGCCTACGACAAGAGCTATCCGGTCGGCACCCAGGATCTGGCGCCGATCATCGCCGAGGCGAAGAGCTCGGGCGCGGACACGTTCGTGGCCTTCAGCTATCCGCCGGACACGATGGCGCTCACCGAGCAGTCGAAGGTCGCCTCCTTCGCGCCGAAGGTGATGTTCCTCGGCGTCGGCGCCGGCTTCCCGCTTTATCCGCAGCGGTTCGGTGACAACATCGAAGGCATCATCTCGCTCGGCGGCTGGTCGCGCGACAATGAATCGACGGCAGCCTATGCCAAGAAGCACACCGAGATGTTCGGCCGCGGTCCGGACCGGTGGGGCAGCCAGGTCGGCTATGCGTCGCTGCAGATGCTCGAGCAGGCGGTGGAGCGGGTCGGCAAGATCGACCGCGAGGCGATCATCAAGGAGCTGCAGAACGGCACGTTCGACACGATCATCGGCAAGATCAAGCTCGAGAACAACATCCCCAAGGATGCGTTCTGGCAGATCGGCCAGTGGCAGAACGGTTTCTTCGTCGGCGTCGCGCCGCAGCGGCCGGGCGTCGCCACGATGGTCACGCCGAAGCCCGCCTGGAAGCAGTAAGAGTTGGACTTGAGGGCGGGTGTTTAATAGCGCCTGTCCTCAAGCGGAATGCCAATGACAATTCTCAAAGACAAGGTTTGCATCGTCACCGGAGCTGCGGGCAGCCTCGGCCGTGCGGTTGCAGCGCGCTTCGTCGAAGAGGGCGCGCGGGTGATGCTGGTCGACCGCGAGGCCGCGCCGCTCGCCGACGTCACCCGTACGCTCGACGCATCTCCGGGCCAGGTTGCAACCGCGACTGCGGATGTGACCGACAGCGCCGCCACGCGCGCCTATGTCGATGCGACGATCGCAGCGTTCGGGAGTGTGGACGTGCTGTTCAGCAATGCCGGCATCAGCGGGCCGATCCTGCCGGTGACCGACTATCCGGAAGACGTGTTCGACCGGGTGATGGCGGTGAACCTCAAAGGCTCGTTCCTCGCCTGCAAGCACGCGCTGC
Source organism: Proteobacteria bacterium SG_bin9 (assembly GCA_002083525.1). Lineage (GTDB taxonomy): Bacteria > Pseudomonadota > Alphaproteobacteria > Rhizobiales > Xanthobacteraceae > SG-bin9. The sequence continues at coordinate 10,180 of LWDM01000073.1, forward strand.
CGGTGATGCGCGACGGCGGCAGCATCGTCATGACCACGAGCGTGGTCGGCGTCACCTCCGATCCCGGTATCTCGGCGTATGCGGCGTCAAAGCATGCGCTGATCGGACTGATGCGGACGGTCGCCAAGGAATCCGCGCCGCGCGGCATTCGCGTCAACGCCATCGCGCCGGGACCGATCGCCAACGAATTCCAGCGTGAGGTCGAGCGCGGCTTGACCGGCGTGCTCGGCCGCGATGGCGGTGAGTTCCTCGATCAGGTGATTCCGATGCACCGGCACGGCCGGGCCACGGAGATCGCCGAAGCGGTCTTATTTCTGGCTTCGGACAGGAGCAGCTTCACGACCGGCAGCGTGCTGATGGCCGACGGCGGAATGCATGTATGAAAACGAAGAGCGCAAAATGCGCGCGAGCGGGAGGTACCGACCATGCCTGAGATGGCGACGAACGAATTCTGGAAGACGTTGAAGCCGGTGGACCCGGTGTTTCAGCCCGATGCGCTGAAGGACGTCTACATTTCCGGCGCGGTCACCGATGACGAGCGCTACTACGTGCCGTTCACCGAGACCGTCTCGTCGCGGCCGCTGTGGATTTCGCCGAGCCAGAACAAATGGTGCGACATCCTGATGGCGAAGGGCGCCGGCCTTGTGAACCGGCATTATCACCCGCACGAGGTGTTCGCCTACACGATCTCCGGCAAGTGGGGCTATCTCGAGCACGACTGGACGGCGACCGCCGGCGACTTCGTCTATGAAACGCCGGGCGAGAGCCATACACTCGTCGCCTACGAGCACCCGGACCCGATGCGGACACTGTTCATCGTCAAGGGGCCGCTGATCTGGCTCGATGAAAACGGCAAGCAGGACGGCTTTTTTGACGTGCACCAGTACATCGCCATGTGCCGCGAGCACTATGAGAAGGTCGGCCTCGGCGCCGAGGCCATCAACAAGCTGTTCCGGTGACGCTCACCGACCGGAAGGCGCAGGCCGCGCAAGTTCCACATGCAGCGATGCGAAGACGGCGAGCATCGCTTGTCATGCTCGCAAGACCTTATTGGTTGGACAGGATCCACTTCACCAACGTTTCGGCTTCCGCCGGCGAAACGGTTGGTTGAGGAGGCATCGGTGACTGGCCCCAGCTGCCGCCGCCGCCCTTCACGACCTTTTCGCTCAAGACCTTGATCGCGGAGTCATCTTTGCCATAGCGCTCGGCCACGGCCTTGTAGGCCGGACCGATCATCTTCCGTTCGGGATGATGGCAGGCGACGCAGTTCTTGCTCTTGGCCAGTTCGGCGCTTGCGAAAGCGGCCGGTGCCATCAGAAGCGCGGCGAAGCCGAAAGCGGCTGCAGCGAGTTGGCGAAAGTCAAACATGGAGCAGGATTCCCATCATGTGCGATCTGCAATGTCGGCGGACGCGGTCAGGCCGCGCCCGCAGACGATTGGTCAGCCGCATTGCCTCGCGCGGGCAGACGCGGCATTGATCGAGCTCAATTGGGCTTGAGCTGATAGACGTCGCCCTGGTCGGTGGCGACGTATATGCTGCCGTCCGGCGCCTGCACGACGGAGCGGAAGCGTCCGGCCGGCATCGGCAAGGACACCGTGGTGCGGGTGGCCGACGAGCCATCGGGTGTGATGTTCAGCACGTCGAGGCGGTTGCCGACCGGCGTTCCGTGGATGCCGATGCCCATGAAGGTCACGACCATCCGACCGTTCCAGTCCTTCCACTGCGGGCCGCTCAGGAATGTGCACGACGACATGCCTTGCGAAAGTTGCTCGTTGTTCCACGCCGGCTTCATGGCGTTGGGGTAGGTCTTGGTGTCGGTCATCGGCATGAATGCCGCGCGTTCCTTCGGATCCATCGCGCCCATCTGGTTCGGCGAGTATCCGCAATAGTTGTCGGGGCATTCGCCTCGCCCGCCGATACCCGGACGTGGATCCCATCCGGCATTGCCGCCGGCCGTGAGTGCTGTCACCTCGTCGCTATGCCAAGGGCCGTTCTCCGCCGTGTAAGGCTGGTTCGTGCCAGGGCGGAAGCAAATGCCCTGCGGGTTGCGATGTCCGTAGGTGTAGATGCGCGCATCGAAGCCCTGCGGCGGGTTGTTGCCGGCCGCGGCCTTGCCGTCCCGGTCGATGCGCAGCACCTTGCCGCCGACGCGGGTCGGGCTTTGCGGCACCTCGCCGTTATGGGTGTCGCCGGTCGTCACATACAGGAAGCCGTCCGCGGGGCCGAAGCGCAGGCGTCCGCCATTATGCGCACCCGGATCGCCGAACGGATGGTTGCTGGCTGCTGGCTTGTAGGGGATGTCGGTGACGATATCTTGCCGGTTCGAGACCTTGGTCAGATCGGGGCTGACCGTCAGCCGCAGCACCCGATTGGTTCCCGGCGCGGTCATGCTCGACGCCGAATACACGTAGATGAAGCGGTTGGTGGCGAAGTCAGGATCGATGGCCACGCCGCTCATGCCGGCCTGGCCGCTGCAGAAGAGATCGGATGCGGTGTCAGGATAGCCTTTGGAGTCTTTGATACCGAGTAGCGCAGTGACATTGCCGGATGGTGAGCGGACCGATAGTCCACGGCACTTCTCGGTGAAAAACATCGTGCCGTCGGGAAGGAAAGCCATGTCCCATGTCAGGTCACGTCCGGACATCACGGCTGTGCTGGTGAGTCCGGGAGTTCCGCTTGGGCTTTGGGCCACAGCCGAGCCGGACAAGACGAATGAGGATAGTAAGGCGCAGGGCAATACGAAGCAGATACGTCGAGTCATCGATGTCTCCTCCGATTTTTTGGGTCGTTTCACTCCCTCAAGGGCCCGGGGTCTGCCGGGCCTGAGCCGAAAACATTGTTCGGCGGATCGATTGTCATGCGACGCCTAAGCCTGCACAACATCGCTTATCGAATGGCAGACAATCAATTGCGCGAACGCGAGGCGCGCGGCTTGGTCCGGTTGCAGCGCAAGATGCTGTTGTCTGAAAATAAAAATGTCCGCAAACAAAAAAGCATGCCGAGATTGTGATGAGGAATTCCGCATTGCTGGACGTTCGCAATTTTGTTCTGAGTAGCGCGTCATTTTGTCCTCCGACGATCGCGCGCATCGTTTGTCCGCCATGAAAGTCGCGACGTTCAACATCAACAACGTCAACAAGCGGCTGCCGAACCTGCTCGCGTGGCTGCGCGCGGCAAAGCCCGATGCCGTGTGCCTGCAGGAGCTGAAGGCCGAGCAGCACCGGTTTCCGGAAAGAGCATTGCGGGACGCTGGCTACGGCTGCGCGTGGGTCGGCGAGAAGAACTGGAACGGCGTTGCTATCCTCGCGCGCAAGGGCGAGCCGGTGGTGACGCGCACGAGCCTTCCCGGCGATCCGAAGGATCGCCAGAGCCGCTACATCGAAGCGGCGGTGAAGGGCATTCTCGTTGCGTGCGTGTATGCGCCGAACGGTAATCCAAAACCGGGACCGAAGTTCGATTACAAGCTCGCGTGGATGCAGCGGCTGCATCGCCATACCGCGAAGCTGCTCAAGTCCGGCGCGCCGGTGATCATCGCCGGCGATTTCAACGTGGCGCCGACGCCGCTCGACATCTACCCGACGAAATCATGGAACAAGGATGCGCTGGTGCAGCCGGAGCCGCGCGCGGCCTACGCCAAGCTGATCAAGCAGGGCTGGACGGATGCCATCCGCGCGCTGCATCCGGACGAGCGCGTCTACACGTTCTGGACCTACTGGCGCGAGCGCTACGAGCGCGACCACGGGCTGCGGCTCGATCATCTGCTGCTGAACGAGCAGCTCGCCAAGCGCCTGAAGAAGGCCGGCGTCGATCGCGACATCCGCGGGGAAGAAGGTGCGAGCGATCACGCGCCTGCGTGGATTGTGCTCAAGTAGCTTCGCCGCGTAGCGGCAACATCGGTATGGGTATGGACGCCGGTGCGATAAAGTGTCAGCGTACCTTCCAACATCTGTGCCGGTGGGTGCTGGCCGGATGACGTCACGAAACGTATTGCCCTGCACAACTGCAATTTCTGGTCCGATATTTTCCGGATCGTGATTTCCCGCCGACGGCTCGAATTTCACTGCATTGATTGAGGGCGCATGCGCTCAAGCGAGATTTCGCTGACAAGACGGCTGTTGTGTGCCGCCCGTTGGGCAGGTCTGGCGCTTCTGATCTTACTGTTCAGTCATCAGCCTTCCGCCGCACAGATGTTTCAGTGTCCGCCGGGAAGCGTCTCCGTGAGCGGAGGCGGCGGCATGATGTGCCAGTGTGCCGACGGTTCATTCGCATCGATCTACGGCTGCGCACCGCAGCAGCAGCAACAGCAAACTGCTCCACGACCACCGGTCGGCGATTACTGCTCGAACGGCGAGACATGCCCCGTCGGTCAGCGCTGCGGTGTCATCCCCGGCTACTGCATTCCTCATGGAATGGTCGATTGCGGGCATTTCATGTGCCAGCAGGGCTCGTTCTGCGGCAGCGGCAATGCTTGTCTCGCTCAAGGGTCGGAGGACTGTGGGGGAGGCAAGTCCTGCGGTCCGGGCACGAAGTGCTCGCGCAATCGGGGCATGTGCGTCGCCGAAGGAAGCATCGATTGCGGCACGTTCACATGTCCCTCGGGCTCCAAGTGCGCGCGCGAGCGGAGAGCTTGCCTTGCAGCCGATACCGTCGACTGCGGCGGCTTCGACTGCCGGGCCGGAAGCAAATGCGGCAGCGGCAACCAGTGCCTGGCGCTGACGGCGATCGATTGCGGCGGCGGCAAGTCATGCCCTGCCGGAAATGTGTGCGTGAAGGGCGGGGAAGAATGCCTGACGCCGCAACAGGTCACGCAACGGGCCGAGGACGAGAAAAAACGCAAGATCGCAGAGGCGCAACGCGCCAAGGAGGCGCAAGAGGCACAGGACTTCATCAAGCAGGAACGAATCCGTATGACGGCGGAGGAGAAAAAGAAAGCGGCCGAAGCGGCCAAGCAAAAGGCCGAGGACACCAAGCGCGCGGCAGGCGCGGCAAAGCAGACGCCGAAGGATGGTCAGACTGCGGCCGCCGCTGCGGCCCAGAAGCAGCCGGCCAAGCCCGCCGATGGCGCGGTGCTCAATCCGAATCTCAAGGACATCCAATCGATCTCGTCGAATCCGCCGCCCAAGTCCGGGATACAGGAAAACGCATCGGCTTTCCAGCAGCCGAAAAATCCTGCGCTGAACTGCTCGACATTCCGCAATCCGGCGGGAGATGCGACGATCGGACCGGACGGCTGCCCGAAGCCGGGGTACGAATCGAAGGTGCCGGCAAATCCGCAAACGCCGCCGCAAGAGCAGAGCAGAACTCAAACGTCGACGAAATCGGATCGCGCAAAGACAAAGACGGTGTCCGTCCATCTTGTGAGCCATGAAGGACGGCCCGACTGCGCCCCCTTTCTCGATCAACCGTCCAGAATAGCATGTGCATCCAAAGGCGGCGGCCGGTTATGCAAAATAACGACAACGACGAAGTATTGTGAGAAGGGCCGGCTCGGTGGCGACGTTAATTGCACCACGCCTGAAGTTCAGATTTCCGAGCAGTGCAGGTAGCTGTGCGAGAAGCGATGATTCCAAAATGTACCCGCCTCGCGGTGGTCCTGATGCTGGTGCTGATGCTCGCGCCGGGATGCGTTCTCAGCAAGACACCCTTGCTCGATGACCGCGACGGCGTTGCCGATCCGGATTTGACCGGCGAGTTCACATTCACATTCCGAAGCAAGACCGAAACGTTTCGCGTCTTTCTGAAGGGAAACAAATATCTGCTGACGGATCAGAAGGACAGGCTGACAACTTTCGCGAGCCTCCACCGGCTCAAGGATGATGTGATGCTGGTTCAGAAGTCGCTCGTCAAAGGCGGGACCGCGCCGGAACATTACGAGTATCTGATCTTGCGCAAGACGCCGAAAGGCTTCGAGGTCGGCAGCGAGGACCTTTGCGATGGCACGCCGGGAGGCTGCGAGGCAAAATCCCGCGACGACCTGTTGCGCATTCTCGAGCGTCAGTTGCCGATGTTTCTCGCAGATGAAAAGAGACGCGTGGCCGTGCTGCGCAAGTAGCACTCCGGGCGCGATCACGGGCTGCGGCTCGATCATCTGTTGCTGAATGAGCAACTCGCCAAGCAAGAAGGCGGGTGTCGATCGCGATGTGCACGGCGAGGTCAACGCGAGCGATCACGCGCCGGCATGGATCGTGTTGAAGTAGTTACGACAAGCGTCTACTCGCTTTGCGCGCGAGTGTCGCAGCGATAACATCGCGGGCCCATGTGCTGACGGCTCTGATACGGGGAACGTTTCGCAGATCGCTATGGATCGCGATGAAGACGGGTCTGTTGGACACTTCGGGTCCTGGGACTTCGATCAGGTCGGATGCGAGATAGCGCGGAAGCAAGGCCACGCCCACCCCGTTGCGTACGGCGTTCAGCAAGGCGCGGGTACTGGAAGTCATTGCCGCAAAAGCAAGCCCAGCCTGTCGCGTCCAGGCGCGCTCTGGAATCTCGCCGTATGCGGCGTCGTAACCCAGGATGCGCTCGCGGGCGAGGTCGAGAGCCTCCGGTTTGCGCCCGGCCAAATAACCGGCACTCGCGAACAGGCCAAACGACACGTCCGCCACACGGCGAACATAGAGGCTATCTCCCGACGGCTGAAAGAGCCGGATCGCGATGTCGGCCTCTCGCAAGGCCAGACTTGCAACGTCTGTCGAAGCGCGCAGGTCGACGGTGATGGCGCCCGAGCGCTTCCAGAGTTGGCCGAGTGCGGGAGCCAGTATCTCGCTGATGATCGGCTCCGTCGCCGACACGGTCACCGGCTCGGCGCGCGCCTTGGCGCGAAGTGCACCGAACTTGCGCTCCAGCGCGTGGAATTGGTCTGCGCCCTCATTGGCGAGAGCCTGCAATTCTCGCCCCGTCGCAGTAACGCGCAAACCGCGCGGGGTGCGCTCGACCAGCCGGAGGCCGATCGAGGACTCCAGAGCGGCAAGCCGGCGTCCGACGGTTGCGACCGACATCCCAGCCGCCGTTGCCGTTGCCGTCAGGGAAGCCGACTCGGCAGCCAGCAGGAAGAGCTTGAGGTCATCCCAGTTCACGGCAGCTCTCACTGTTCAAAAATGAAAAGCAAATTTGCAATACGCGATCTTCCCGCGTCAAGCCGGCGCAGCCATCGTGAGGCCGGCTTCGGAAAGACGAGGCATACCTCAGCAATGGAGATGTCCATGATCAGCTTTCTTGCTCTTGCCGGGACGGTCTTGTTCGGTGCCAGTGCGGCGATGGCTGCGCCGGGCGCTGATGTCCGGCCTGTGCCCGTGATCGTTGTCGTCAAGGTCCCAACGCCCGCGGGCGTGACGCCGGAACGTCTGCGCGCCGGTTTCGAACAGGCCGTGCCAACCTTCAAGGCGGCGCCGGGACTCATGCGTAAATCGTTCACGATCGGCGACGATCGCAACTTCGGTGGCGTCTACTTCTGGCAAAGCAGAGCGGCGGCCGAAGGCTTTTACTCGGATGCATGGCGTGCACGCATTCTACAGACCTACGGTGCGCCTGCCGTGGTCGAATATTTCGAAGCACCGCTATCGATAACCGGGCAAGCCGTGAATGCTGTGACCGAGCGATAGATTGCGCGTCCCGGCCGCTGGTTCTGCAACGGCCGGGAAGTCGTTCGCCGGTGGGTTGGTCGGCGGCAGATAGTCCTTGCGCACGTGGCGGATGGCGTCGGACTTCGGCGATTTCCTCTCGTTTCCGTTCCTGACTTCAACCGCGGCTTACTCGTTCGGCTTGATGCCGGCCGTCTCGACCACCTTCTTCCACTTCGCCGTCTCGGTGACGAGGTGCGCGGCGAGTTGTTCCGAGCTCGATGCGATGACGCGGCCGGAGACGGTTGCGAACTGCTTCTGCACATCCGGGTCGGCGAGAATCTTGCGCAGATCAGCGGAGAGCTTCGCAACGATGGGCGCCGGCACTTTCGCCGACGTGAACACCGCCCACCAGTTGCCCATGTCGTAGCCGGGAACGCCGCCCTCAGCGACAGTCGGCACGTCGGGCAGCGTACTCAAACGCACGCTGGTCGTGACTGCAATTGCGCGCGCGGTGCCGCCGTTGACCTGCGGCAAAGCGGTCGACGCGTTGTCGAACATCACGTCGATGCGACCGCTCATCAGGTCGGCCAAGGCCGGGCTGCTGCCGCGATAGGGGACATGCGCGAGATCGACGCCGGCTTGCTGCTTGAACAACTCGGCGGCGAGATGCAGCGACGAGCCGATACCGGCGGAGGCGTAGTTCAACGGTGTCGTCTTGGCCTTGGCGATGAGGTCCTTGATCGACTTGATGTCCGACTGCACCGGCACGATCACGATGTTCGGCGTTTCGAGCGCCAGCGTCAGCGGTGCGACGTCCTTCAACGGATCGTACGGCATGCTCTTGTAGAGGAACGGATTGACGGCCAGCGCCACCGCGCCGAGCACGAGCGTGTGGCCGTCCGGATCGGCGCGCACCGCGGCGCTGATGCCGATGTTTGAGCCAGCACCCGGTGTGTTCTCGACCACGATGGTCTTGCCGTAGAGCGCGCCGAGTTTGTCGGCGATGGTGCGGCCGATGATGTCGGCGGCGCCGCCGGCCGCGAACGGCACGATGAAGCGCATCTGCTTCGAGGGGAATTCCTGCGCGCCGGCTGGCGCTGAATTCAGCCAATACAGGGCGGCGGCACTGCCTGCGCCGAGTGCGGCGCGGCGAGAAATCGATCGCATGGTTTCACTCCCGGCTTTTGCCAAGGATGAATATCCTGCGCGAGAATGCAATGGCGATTTGGTTGTAAGCGCTACTGATAGGCCGCGACGATGTCGGAGACGGCGCGCTCAAGCTGCTTGGCGTTGGTGCACTGGCGCACGAGGCTGCAGAACGGCGTGTAACGCGGCATCTCGGAATCGCCCCAGCCCCACGCCATGCGGCCTTCCGGATTGAGCCAGACGAGGCGCTTCGAGCGTTCACTGACGCGGCGCAGAATGTCGGCGCGCGGATCGAGATTGTTGGTGCGCGCGTCGCCGAGGATGATCACGGTCGTCTTCGGCGTGACGATGTTGAGCCAGCCCTTCTCGAAATCGGCGAGCGAGCGGCCGTAATCCGACGAGCCGAAGCCGGCCTTCGACATGATCTCGTTCATCGCCTCTTCGGGCGATTTCGTCTCGAGGATGTCGCTGACCTCTACGAGGTGTCCGGAGAAGGCGAACGAGCGCACGTCCGACACGACTTCGTGCAGGCTATGGATCAGCAGCAGGAAGAAGTCGGACACCTTCGCGACCGAGCCGCTGACATCGCACAGCGCGACGATGCGCGGCTTGTCGCGGTGTCGGCGTTTCCATGTGGTGAGGAACGGCACGCCGCCCCAGGCTGCATTGCGGCGAAGCGTGCGGCGGACGTCGAGATGGCCGCGGCGCTGGCGCTTGCGCGGCTTGGAGTATTTCTCGCGCAGCCGCCGCGCGATCATGCGGATCAGCGTCTGCATTTCCTTCACCTGCCGCGGATCGAGCCGCGCCATCGGCGCGTTGCGCAGGATGTCGTTGCGGAGGTTTTCCGATTCCTCGCGGCCGTAGAGCATCAGCGCCTGTGCGACGGCCTCGCGCACGGCGTCGCGCAGGCCTTCCATCGCCGCGGTGAGGCGTTCGGCGTCGCCGGGGTTCGATGCGGTCAGCGCTTCGAGATCGTCGCGCAGGCGCTGGATGCCCATCAGGTCGAGAATGCGCGTGGAGAACAGGCCACGCTGGGTGAAGTAGCGAATGTCGGAGAGCTGCGCGGCGTTGGCGGCTTGTGCGATCGCGGCCGCCAGCGCATTGCGATCCTGCGACATCAGCATCTGCGCCAGCTGGCCGAGTTCCGGCGCGCCTTCGGGCGATTGCTCGCCGCCACCTGACGACTCGGACGGCGAGTTGTCGTTGGCCGCCTTCTCCTGTTCCTCGGGAGAATCCTCCGGTGCCTTCGGCGGCGACTTGTCCAGTTCGGGATGATCGAAGAACAGATCGAAGCAGTCGGCGAGCGACTGCTTTTCCTCGCGGCTCTTGGCGAGGGTCAGCAGCAGCGTGTCCTTGAGCAGGCCACGATCGGAAAAGCCGACCGCCGCCACCGCGTGCATCGCGTCGATGCTCTCCGCCGGCGAGACGTGAACGCCGGCGCCGCGGGCCGCACGAAAGAACCGGTGCAGGTTCTCTCTCATATTCTTTTACCCAAACACGTTCTGCTTCTGCGCCTTGGCGACGAAGGCCGTCACCTGCGGCAGCGCGGTTTCGATATCCGCCTCGTATTTCAGGAGCACATTGAGCGTGTCCTTCACCGTCTGGTGGTCGAGTTCGCCGGTCTGCAACAGCACCAGCACGCGCGCCCAGTCGATGGTCTCGGACACCGACGGCAGCTTCTTCAGGTCGAGCGAGCGGATTTCGTTGACGAAGCCGACCAGCTGACGCCGCAGCGATTGCGAGATGCCGGGCACGCGGGTCTCGACGATGCGCTCTTCAAGTTTTTGTTCGGGGAAGCCGATGTGCAGATGCAGGCAGCGGCGCTTCAGCGCGTCGCCCATGTCGCGTTCGCTGTTCGAGGTCAGGATCACCGTCGGCGGTTTCACCGCCGAAATAGTGCCAAGCTCGGGAATGGTGACCTGGAAGTCGGAGAGAATTTCCAGCAGTAGCGATTCGAACTCGGCGTCCGACTTGTCGATTTCGTCGATCAGGAGAACGCAGCCCTTGTCCTGCTCCAGCGCCTGCAGCAGGGGACGCGGTTCGACGAATTCCTTGGAGAAGAAGACGTCGCCGAAGTTGTGCAGCCGCTCGAGCGCCTGCGGCAGCGTCTCGGCATGGCCGAGCACTTCGCCGAGCTTGTCTTTCAGTATCTGCGTGTAGAGAAGCTGCTTGGCGTACTTCCACTCGTACAGCGCCTTGGCCTCGTCGAGGCCTTCATAGCACTGCATGCGGATCAGCTTGACGCCGCGCCAGGCGGCAATGGCTTTGGCGAGCTCAGTTTTGCCGACGCCGGCCGGCCCTTCGACGAGAATGGGTTTCTCGATCTTCTCGGAGAGATAGACCGCGGTCGCGATCTGGCGATTTGCGATGTAGCCCGCCGAAGCCAGCCCTTGTTCGACGGCCTCGATCGAGGCTGCCGGCCGTTGTTCAGTCACCGTCGTGAATCCCTGGGTCGTGTGCGTTTCCTGCCAGCAGGATAGCACCTTTCACGACGGGGCGGGCAATGCGGAGAACGCGGCCCGGCCCTGCCGGACCGGGACGCTGTTCCGCTGTGCGGAGCCTGGGCCGCCGTTACTCCGGCTTGATGCCGGCGGCCTGGATCACCGGCAAAAGGCGCGCCTCTTCCTTCTCGCGATAAGCGGTGATGTCGGCGGTCGAGGTCGGCCAGGTGGTGGCGCCGAGGTCGACGAATTTCTGCTTCACGCCCGTGTCGTTGAGCGCCTTCGCCGAAATCTCGTTGATGCGGGCGACGAGGTCGGCCGGCATGTTCGCCGGACCGCAGAGCGCGGTCCATGACGACAGCTCGAAGCCCGGCAGCAACTCGTTGAACGTGGGCACGTCCGGCAGCGCGGGGCTGCGTTCCTTGGTCGTCACTGCAAGGGCCTTGATCTCGCCCGCGCGCACGCCCGGCAGTGAGCCCGGCAGATTGTCGAACAGCATCGGCACGCGGCCGGCGAGCAGATCGATCATCGCCGGGTTGCCGCCCTTGTAGGGGATGTGCTGCAGGTCGAGGCCCGCCATGCTCTTCATCATCTCGCCGGAGAGATGCAGCGTCGTGCCGATGCCGGCGGATGCGTAGGCGTGTTTGCCCGGCTCCTTCTTGATGAGCGCGATCAGTTCTTTCGCGTCCTTCACCGGGAAGTCCTTGTTGGCGACAAGGATGTTCGGCAGTTGCCAGAGGCCGGTGATGAAGGTGAAGTCGCTGCCCGCCTTGAACGGCAGCTTCGCGTAAGTGCCGACCGCGATCACGTTGCTGGCGATCGAACCCATGCCGAGCGTGTAGCCGTCGGGCTGTGCCTTGGCGATGGCGTCGGCTCCGATGACGCCGCCGGCGCCGGGACGGTTCTCGACGACGAACTGCTGGCCGGTGATCTCGGCCATCTTCTGACAGAACAAACGCGAGCAGGTGTCGGTGGCACCGCCGGCGGGGAAGCCGAGCATGTAGCGCACAGGCCGGGCCGGCCAGGTGGAGGCTTGCGCGCGCGCAATGTGTGGCGCCACCAATGGTGTGGCGAGCGTTGCGCCGAGCAGCGCGAGCGTGCGGCGGCGGGTGATGCGGGAGGTCATGGTCGTTTCCTCTGATTTTTTCTTGTGCCGTCGAGCCTTATGGGCTCGCCGTGAAATGTCTTGGGGAATTCACGAGGAAACAGCGCGTAAGCCTGCGGCGGATGTTCGCGGTTTTTGAGGGTTGTCGGAGAGGTTCGGTTAACCGCGCGCACGGAATTGGATGCGCCGCGTCCCGGTCTTGAGGGCCGGTTAGCCATTCCAATGCTATCGCTCCCGGACAAATAAAAAGACCTTCAATAGGTCCTGGGGGAGCGTCCAATGAGTGCCATCAATTTCATGACCCTGGCCACGGTGGTTGCCGCCATGCTGGCGATCATGTCGCCGCGCGTCGAGCGCGCGCGGATGAAGATGCTGCGGGCGCGCTAAGCCGCCACGCCGTCCGTACATCTTGAATCAGAACTTAACACGTTCATGAACGGCCTCTCGCTTGCGCGTGAGGCCGCGCTGATCCGTGCGATTTTACCGTTGAATCAACCGTTTGTGCGCCGGGCGAACGGAACGCGTCAAACGGTAAGGCCTCGATAACGATGTAAGGGATTTCCGGCACTTAAGCGGCCCCCGTTATCAATATCTACGGGATTTTCCTGCAAGGCTTCATCAATCGGATACCTCACCTTGCAAGCTCGTGGCCATGCTTAAAGTCTATAACTGTCTCGTCGACGCTCACGATTTCAGGCTCGTCGTTCTTGCCGCTCTTGTTTGTGCGCTTTCGTCGTTTGCCGCCGTCACGCTGTTGCGTCACGCGCGCAGTTCGGACGTGCGCACGCGCCGCATGTGGCTGGCCGTTTCCGCGATCGCCATCGGCTTCGGCATTTGGTCCACGCACTTCATTGCCATGCTCTCGTTCTCGCCGGGCGTTCCGAGCGGGTACAACATCACGCTGACGCTGCTGTCGCTGATCGCTGCGATCCTGCTGACCGGAACGGGTTTTGCGGCTGCCATCGGCGCGGATTCGCGCATCGCACCCTACTTCGGCGGCGCCATCGTCGCCGGCGGCATCGCCGCGATGCACTACACCGGCATGGCGGCCTTCGAGGTCGCCGGCATCATTCTGTGGGACAGCTCACTCGTTATCGCATCGATCGTGCTCGGCGCGGTGCTCGGTGCGATCGCGTTGCCGGTCGGCCTGAAAAACAGCGGCGAGATGAAATGGAAGGCCGGCGGCGCGGTGCTGCTGACGCTTGCGATCTGCAGCCATCACTTCACGGCCATGGGTGCGGTTTCGATCGTCCCCGATCCGTTGATCAACGTACCGCGGGCCGCGGTGCCGGCCGGCTGGCTGGCGGCCGGTGTGAGCGTTGCAAGCTTCATCATCATTCTGCTGACCTTCGCCGGTCTCGCGCTCGATCTTCGCGAGCGCCGCCGCGCGGAAAGCGAAGCCGACCGCATGCGCGGGCTGGCGAACGCCGCCATCGAAGGCCTGCTGGTTTGCCATGACGGGTTGATCGTCACCTGCAACGACAGCTTCGCCCGGCTGACCGGGACGAAAGCGGAGCGGCAGATGTCGCGGCCGCTGAGCGAATGCTTCCCCAACAACGACGACATGGCGCGGCTTGCGCGCGAACTCAACAAGCCGATGGAATCGACAGTCCGGCGCGTGGACGGCGAATTGATTCCCGTCGAACTGATCATGCGCGAACTCGACTACGGCGGGGTTCCGCATCACGTCATTGCCGTGCGCGACCTGCGTCTGCGCAAGAAGAACGAGCAGCGCATCCGCTTCCTTGCGCATCACGATTCGCTGACGGGCCTTGCGAACCGAGCCCAGTTCAACGAACGGCTGGAGCAGGCAATCACTGAGACGGGCAAGGTCCATGGCCGCAGGCTCGCGGTGCTCTGCCTCGATCTCGACCGCTTCAAGGAAGTCAACGACCTGTTCGGCCATGCTGCCGGCGACTCGGTTCTGCGTGCGGTTGCGTCGCGCGTCAGCGATGTCCTCGACGACAGCCAGATGCTGGCCCGGCTCGGCGGCGACGAGTTCGCGATCCTGATGCATGACCTCGGCAACCCGGCTGCGGCAGGCCAGTTGGCCGAAAAGGTGCTGAACGCACTGCGCGCCAGCGATGAGCAATACGACCGGATTTCGAGCAGCGTCGGCATTGCCGTCTACCCGGACGATGCCACCGACGCAGAGACGTTGCTGAGCTATGCCGATACGGCGCTCTACCGCGCCAAGTCCGACGGCCGCGACATGTACTGCTTCTTCGAGGCGAAGATGGGCGCCGAGGTGCGCGAGCGGCGGATGCTCGAGCACGATCTGCGCCATGCCGTATCGCGCGGCGAGCTGCATCTGGCCTATCAGCCGCAGCAGCATGTGGTGACCGGCGCCGTGACCGGCTTCGAGGCGCTGCTGCGCTGGCGGCATCCGGTTCGCGGCGACGTCTCGCCGGGCGTGTTCATTCCGATCGCGGAAGAATCCGGTTCGATCATGGAGATCGGCACCTTCGTGCTCGAGGAAGCCTGCCGCGAGGCGGCGACCTGGAGCGCGCCGCTGATGATCGCGGTCAACGTGTCGACGATCCAGCTCTACAATACGGACTTCGTGCAGGAGCTGCACGAGATCCTGCTGCGCACGGGCCTGTCGCCGTCGCGGCTCGAAATCGAAATCACCGAGACGGCGCTGGTGCGCGATTTCAACCGCGCGCTGATGACGCTGCGGCGGATCAAGGCGCTCGGCATTCAGATCGCCATGGACGATTTCGGCACCGGCTATTCGTCGCTGTCGAACCTGCGCGCGTTCCCGTTCGACAAGATCAAGATCGATGGCTCCTTCATCAAGGCCGTCGATCACAACGCGGAAGCGGCGACGATCGTGCGCGCGGTGCTCGGCCTCGGCCGCGGTCTGGCGCTGCCGGTGCTCGCCGAAGGTGTCGAGACGGTCAAGGAGCTCGAATTCCTGCGCAACGAATCCTGCGATCAGGTGCAGGGCTATTTCGTCGGCCGTCCGGCGGCGATCGGCAAGTTCCGCGACATCACGTCCGGACTGACGACCGACCTCCCGGCTGAGCTCGAACCGAAGGCGCGCCAGTCGGCTTGAGGCCGGCGGCCGGCGTGTCCTCGGCGGGCAGCGACAGGCCCGCCTCGATCTTGCCGAGCAGCCGCTCGAATTGCTGACGCTCCGCTGCCGTCAGACAATCCAGAATCTCCGCCTCGCGCCGCAACAGGCGCGGGATCAGGCTCTGATAAAGCTTCCGCCCCTCGCGCGTCAGCCGCAGGCTGTATTCGCGGCGATCCTCCGCATTCTCCAGCCGCTCCACGATTCCGCGTTCGATCAGCGCCGTTACCGCACGGCTGATGGTCGACTTGTGGGTGTGCGTGCTCTCCGACACCGACTGCGCCGTCGACGGCTTGTCGCGATAACCGAGCGTGGCGATCACCCGCCACTCCGGAATGTCGAGGCCGTAGCGGTCGCGATACTCGGCTGACAGCGCGGAGCTGATCTCGGCCGCCAGCCGGTTCATGCGGAACGGAACGAACCGGAAAAGATCGAGGGTTTTCATCGGCCTGCCTCTGGCGATCCGTGTGCCGTTGACCGCTCAGGTGAGCGTGGTAAGATAGTTGCAAGTGAAACTATTAGATGAAACTATCAGACGTTCGCCGCCAAGGCAATTTTCGCAATCTGGTAACCCTCGGATACCTCAGGACGGCAAGGCGGGACAGAAGCGAACATGGTCGCAATCAAGCAGTTCGGCTATCGGCGGCATCCCGATCAGGATCGCGATACCGCGCGCGCGGCGCATCATGATGTGGTCGTGGTCGGCGCGGGACCGGTGGGGCTGTCGCTCGCGATCGATCTAGCGTCGCGCGGCCAGCGCGTGGTGCTGCTCGACGACGCCGACCGGATCGGCGAGGGCTCGCGCGCGATCTGTTTCTCGAAGCGCTCGCTGGAGTACTGGGACCGGCTCGGGGTCGGCCAGCGCATGGTCGACAAGGGCGTGGTGTGGAAGGTCGGCAAGATCTTTTCGCGCGACGCGTTGCTCTATCAATTCGATCTGCTGCCGGAGCCGGGTCACAAGCGGCCGGCGTTCATCAATCTGCAGCAGTATTACGCCGAGGCGTTTCTGGCCGATCGCACCGCGGATTTTCCGCTGATCGATCTGCGCTGGAGCAACAAGGTCACGGCGCTCGACAGGCATAACGATCACTGCGCGCTGACCATCGAGACGCCGGACGGACCTTATCGTCTTTCCGCAAGCTATGTCGTGGCGTGCGACGGCGCGCGCTCCGCGCTGCGCGGCATGGTCGGTGCCGATTTCGAAGGGCAGGCGTTCGAGGATCAGTTCCTGATCGCCGATGTGAAGATGACCGCTGAGTTTCCGACCGAGCGCTGGTTCTGGTTCGATCCGCCGTTCCACTCCGGCCGCTCGGCGCTGCTGCATAAGCAACCCGACGATATCTGGCGTATCGACCTGCAACTGTCGCGCGACGCCGATCCGGCGGTCGAGCGGCAGCCGGAGAACGTTCGTCCGCGCATCGAGCGGATGCTGGGTCATGGCAACTTCGAGTTCGAGTGGATTTCGCTCTATCGCTTCCACTGCCGCCGCATGCGGCGCTTCGTGCATGACCGCGTGATCTTCGCCGGCGATTCCGCCCATCAAGTGTCGCCGTTCGGCGCACGCGGCGCGAACTCGGGCCTTGAAGACGCGGAAAACCTCGCGTGGAAGCTCGTGCGTGTGCTGCGCGGCGACGCGCCTGAGCAGTTGCTGGAGAGCTACAACATCGAGCGCAGCGCCGCCGCCGACGAGAATATCCGCGAGTCGACCCGCTCCACCGACTTCATGGCGCCGGTGAGTGCGCAGGAAGCGCGCATGCGGCAGGCGGTGCTGGCGCTCGCCAAGGACACCGAGTTCGCTAAGCGCATGGTCAATGGCGGCAGACTTTCCGTGCCGTCGGTCTATGCCACGCCGCTGTCGACGCCCGACGCAGACGCTTGGGTGGGCGGCCTGCCGCCGGGAGCTTCACTCGCCGACGCGCCGCTGCGGGATGGCGGCAAGCACGTTTATCTCAGCGAGGCATTCGCGGCGGATCGCCATCGTTTCGCGCTGCTGCAGTTTGCCAACGGCGCGCCGGTGCAAACCGATGCCGATGTGCGCCGCATTCAGATTGGCGGCGATGGCCTCGGCGATGCTGAGGGGCTTGCGGCGAAACGTTACGATGCGTCGCCCGGCGCGGCCTATCTGCTGCGGCCGGATGGTTATGTCGCCGCGCGCTTCCGCCATCCGTCACGTGAATCGATTGCGGCGGCGCTGAAGCGCGCGAACGGCCTGCAGTGAGGTGCCGATGAAGCTGTCCACCAGTTCAAACTTTGCCAAGCCCGACGATGCGTTTCGCACGATCGTCGAGGCGCATCGCGGCTTGCAGGATTCGGCGAGCCACGCACTCGATACGGCGCTGGTGCTTATCCTCGCCAATCACATCGGCGATCTCGATGTGCTGAACGAAGCGATTGCGCTGGCGAAAACCCGGCTGGCGGATGCGTAAGCGAATACTGTGAAGGAAAGACAATGAACACGGCAACGACTAAGGGCTTCGCATCGACCGGCGACCTGACCGAAAAAAAGATCACGTTCTCCGAGATCGGTCCCGATCTCTATGCGTTCACGGCCGAAGGCGATCCGAACTCGGCCATCATCGTCGGTGAGGACGGCTGTCTCGTGTTCGACGCACAGGCGACTCCGGCGATGGCCAACAGCGTCATCGAGCGCGTGCGCAAGGTCACCGATCAGCCGATCAAATATGTGGTGCTGTCGCACTATCACGCGGTACGCGTGCTCGGCGCGTCGGCCTACAACGCCGACGGCATCGTCGCATCCGCCGAAACCTATCGCCTGATCGAAGAACGCGGCCAGCAGGATTGGGATTCCGAATATGGCCGTTTCCCAAGGCTTTTTCGCGATGCCGAGAGCATTCCCGGCCTGACATGGCCGACGCTCACCTTCGAGCACGAGATGTCGATCTTCCTCGGCAAGCGCGAGGTGAAGCTGATTCATCTCGGCGCCGGGCACACCTCCGGCGACATCGTTGCCTGGGTGCCGGATGCGGAGGTGATGTTTTCCGGCGATCTCGTCGAATATCACTCGGCCTGTTACTGCGGCGATGCGCACCTGCGCGAGTGGCCGATGACGCTCAACGAAATCCGCTCCTTCAATCCAAGATCGATCGCGCCCGGCCGTGGCGATGCGTTGAAGGGGAAGGGCGTGGTGAATGAAGCGATCGCCATGACGCGCGACTTTGTCACCTCACTCTACGGCGCGGCGGAACAGTCGGTCGCCAAGGGACATAGTCTGAAAGATACGGTTGCCGCGACGCGCGCGGTGATGGACCCGAAGTTCTCCTCGTTTGCCATCTACGAACACTGCCTGCCGTTCAACGTGTCGCGCGCCTTCGACGAAGCATCCGGCATCGACGATCCGGTGATCTGGACCGCCGAGCGCGACCGCGAAATGTGGGCCGCCATTCAGGGAGGTTGATCATGAACGTCACAGCACCCGGACTGATCACCAGTAACCAGACCGGCGTCACGCCCGGCTACATGTCCGGCTTCGGCAACAGTTTCGAGACCGAGGCGCTGCCCGGCGCGCTGCCGATCGGCCGCAACTCGCCGCAGCAATGCGCGTATGGCCTTTACGCCGAGCAGCTCTCGGGCTCGCCGTTCACCGCGCCGCGCGGCACCAACGAGCGCTCGTGGCTCTATCGTATTCGCCCGTCGGTGCTGCACTCGGGCCGCTTCACGAAAACCGACAAGCGGCTGTGGCGCACGGCGCCGTGCCTCGAGGCCGATATTCCGATCGCTCAGATGCGCTGGGATCCGGCGCCGATCCCGAAGGAAGACGTCACCTTCCTGCAGGGCATCCAGACCATCACCACCGCCGGCGACGCGTCGGCGCAGTCGGGCATGGCGGGGCACATTTATCTGATCACCAAATCGATGGTCGATCAGCACTTCTATAATGCCGACGGCGAACTGCTGTTCGTGCCGCAACAGGGAAGCCTGCGCTTCGTCACCGAGTTCGGCGTCATCGACATCGAGCCGCAGGAAATCGCGGTCATTCCGCGCGGCGTCAAGTTCCGGGTCGAATTGCTCGGCGGTCCGGCGCGCGGCTATCTCTGCGAGAACTATGGTGGCGCGCTGACGTTGCCGGAGCGCGGCCCGATCGGCGCAAACTGCCTCGCCAACGCGCGCGACTTTCTCACCCCCGTTGCCGCGTATGAAGAGAAGGACACGCCCACCGAACTCTATGTGAAGTGGGGCGGCGAACTCTACGTGACCCAGCTCGGCCATTCGCCGATCGATGTGGTGGCGTGGCACGGCAACTACGCGCCGTACAAATATGATCTGCGAACATTCTCGCCGGTCGGCGCGATCAGCTTCGATCATCCCGATCCGTCGATCTACACCGTGCTGACCTCGCCGTCCGAGACGGCAGGCACCGCGAACATCGACTTCGTCATCTTCCCGGAGCGCTGGTCGGTCGCCGACAACACCTTCCGCCCGCCCTGGTACCACATGAACATCATGTCGGAGTTCATGGGCCTGATCTGCGGCGTCTATGATGCGCGGCCGGAGGGCTTCACGCCCGGCGGCATCAGCCTGCACAACTGCATGCTGCCGCACGGGCCGGATCAGCAGGCGTTCGATCACGCCAGCAATGTCGAGCTGAAGCCGGTGAAGATGACGGGCTCGGTCGCCTTCATGTTCGAGACGCGTTTTCCGCAGCGGGTGACGGCGCACGGCGCATCGACGCCGACGCTCCAGAGCAATTACGCGGATTGCTGGAGCGGACTGCAGAAGCGGTTCGATCCCGGCAGGCGGTAAGCCCCGAACCGCCTCGCTTCCTGGTTGCAGAATACCAAGATCGGCCTGCGGCGGCCCGTCGCGGACGGTTCCAGCGCGGCTCAAACTGCGTTGGAGCATTAACGATTGCGACGGCGTGTCACACCCTGTGGAAAACTTTTCAGGCAAAAAATTTGCGTCGGAACAGTGGTTTAGCCGTGTCATCCGACTGTCACATAACGATCATAAAACCGCAGTCGCCCACTCTTAACGAGTTTGGCGCGAAGCCTGTCCAATCGGGACCGGCTTATCCGCTTACGGATGGAGAAACCCCGTGAATTTCATCAAATCGCTCGTCGTTGCCGGCGCCGTCGCCGTTGCTTCGACTTCCGCTTTCGCTGCCGACATCACCGGCGCGGGCGCGACCTTCCCCTTCCCGGTGTATTCGAAGTGGGCTGACGCCTACAAGAAAGAGACCGGCAACGGCCTGAACTACCAGTCGATCGGCTCGGGCGCCGGCATCAAGCAGATCCAGGCCAAGACCGTGACCTTCGGTGCGACCGACGCGCCGCTCAAGGCCGAACAGCTCGAGAAGGACGGCCTGCTGCAGTGGCCGCAGGTGATGGGCGCGATCGTGCCGGTCATCAACGTCGAAGGCGTGAAGCCGGGCGAACTCGTGTTCTCGGGTGAAGTGCTTGCCAACATCTATCTCGGCAAGATCACCAAGTGGGACGACGAAGCCATCAAGAAGCTGAATCCGAAGCTCACGCTGCCGTCGTCGGCAATCGCCGTCGTGCGCCGCTCGGACGGTTCGGGCACCACCTTCAACTTCACCGACTACCTCTCGAAGGTCAGCGCAGACTGGAAGTCCAAGGTCGGTTCGAACACCGCGGTCGAATGGCCGGTCGGCGTCGGCGCCAAGGGCAACGAAGGCATTGCCGCCAACGTCGGTCAGACCAAGAACTCGATCGGCTACGTCGAGTATGCCTATGCCAAGCAGAACAAGCTGACGCACGCGGGCCTCATCAACAAGGAAGGCAAGCCGATTCAGCCGACCATGGAAGCGTTCCAGGCTGCTGCCGCCAACGCCGACTGGGCGAAGTCGCCGGGTTACTACGTGATCCTCACCGACCAGCCGGGCGAGAAGTCGTGGCCGATCACCGCCGCCACCTTCATCCTCATGCACAAGGTCCCGACCGACAAGGCTGCGTCGGCTGAAGCCATCAAGTTCTTCAAGTGGTCGTTCGAGAAGGGCGACAAGATGGCTGAAGACCTCGACTACATCCCGATGCCGGACTCGGTCGTCAAGCTGATCGAGAAGACCTGGACCGCGGACATCAAGTCGTAAGCGTTGTGGCGGGGGAGAACATGGTTCTCCCCCGTTTTTCTCTTCAGGCTGGATGAGCGCACCGATGTCGAACGGAGCCGAAACGGCCGAAGCAGTCAGTAAGGGGGATGGCGTGGCAGACATCACAGCCGAAAATGCGTCGATGGGAACGGGAGTGTTCGACCGATCGAAGGCGCTGAGCGCCTTCAAGTTCGGCGACAGTCTTTTCTACTGGACCACCCGGTTTTGCGCGCTGGCAGTGCTGGCGATCCTTGGCGGCATCATTCTGTCGCTGATCGCAGGCGCCTGGCCCGCCATGAAAACCTACGGCTTCGAGTTCCTCTGGACGCAGCGCTGGGCGCCGTCCGCTTCGCCGCAGCCGATCCTCGGCGCGCTGGGACCGGTCTACGGCACGCTGATTTCGTCGGTGATCGCGATGGCGATCGCCATCCCGGTCGGCCTCGGCATCGCGATCTTCCTGACCGAGCTGTGCCCGATGCCGCTGCGCCGCCCGATCGGCATTGCCATCGAGCTGCTCGCGGGCATCCCGTCGATCATCTACGGCATGTGGGGCTTCTTCGTCCTCGGCCCGTTCCTCGCCAACACCTTCCAGCCGTTCATGATCGGCATCTTTGAAGGTGTTCCCGTGCTCGGCGCGATCTTCGCCGGTCCGCCGTCGTATCTCAGCCTGTTCAACGCCTCGCTGATCCTGGCGATCATGGTGCTGCCGTTCATCACAGCGATCTCGCGCGACGTGTTCGAGACCGTGCCGCCGGTTCTGAAGGAAGCGGCCTATGGCATCGGCTGCACGACCTGGGAAGTGGTCCGCCGCGTCGTCATTCCCTACACCCGGGTCGGTTTGATCGGCGGCGTCATGCTGGCGCTCGGCCGCGCGCTCGGCGAGACGATGGCCGTGACCTTCATCATCGGCAACTCGTTCCGCATCTCGTCCTCGCTGTTCGCGCCCGGCACCACGATCTCGGCCGCCATCGCCAGCGAATTCGCGGAGAGCGACGGCCTGCATCAGTCGGCACTGATCCTGCTCGGCCTGCTGCTGTTCATTCTGACGTTCTTCGTGCTCGCAGCCGCGCGCCTCATGCTGATGCGCCTGAACAAGAAGGCGGGAGGCTAGTCATGAGCGAAACAACGATGAATCCGTTCTACGTTCGCCGCAAGCGCACCGACATCGTCATTCGCTTCCTGTGCCTCGGCGCAGCGTTGTTCGGCGTCACCTGGCTGGCACTGATCCTGTTCACGCTGTTCTACAACGGCCTGACCGGACTGAACCTGCAAGTCTTCACCGAAATGACGCCGCCGCCGGGATCGAACTCCGGCGGTCTGCTCAACGCCATCGTCGGCTCGGTCATCATGACCTTCATCGGCGTCGGCGTCGGCGCCCCGATCGGCCTGTTCGCCGGCACCTACCTCGCCGAGTACGGCCGTCACGACAAGCTGACCTCGGTGGTGCGCTTCATCAACGACATTCTGCTGAGCGCGCCGTCGATCATCATCGGTCTCTTCGTTTACGGTGCGATCGTCGTGCCGATGGGCGGCTTCTCGGCCATCGCCGGTGCGCTGGCGCTGGCGGTCATCGTGATCCCGGTCGTGGTCCGCACCACCGAAGACATGTTGCTGCTGGTGCCGAACCCGCTGCGCGAAGCCGCGTCCGCTCTCGGCCTGCCGCGCTCGCTGGTCATCAAGCGCGTCGCCTACAAAGCCGCCCGCTCGGGTCTGATCACCGGCGTGCTGCTGGCGACCGCGCGTGTCGCCGGTGAAACCGCGCCGCTGCTGTTCACGGCGCTGAGCAACCAGTTCTTCAATCTCGACCTGACCAAGACGATGGCCAACCTGCCGGTGACCATCAACAACTTCGTGCAGTCCCCTTACGAATACTGGAAGCAGCTCGCCTGGGCCGGCGCACTGCTGATTACCCTGACCGTGCTCGCCCTTAACATCGGCGCACGGCTTCTCGTGGCCGAGAGGACAAAATCATGAGTGAGTTGAATATTTCCGTCGCAATGCCGCAGGCTCCGGTTACGCAGGCGCCGCTTCCGGATGCGCCGGCGAAGATCACCGTCCGCGGCCTGAACTTCTATTACGGCCAGGCGCACGCGCTGAAGAACATCAACCTGGTGCTCGCCGAGAACCGGGTGACGGCCTTCATCGGTCCGTCGGGCTGCGGCAAGTCCACGCTGCTGCGCATCTTCAACCGCATGTACGACCTCTATCCGGGTCAGCGCGCGGAAGGGCAGATCCTGCTCGACAAGACCAACATCCTCGATACCAAACTCGATTTGAACCTGCTGCGCGCACGCGTCGGCATGGTGTTCCAGAAGCCGACGCCGTTCCCGATGACGATCTACGAAAACATCGCGTTCGGCATCCGTCTCTACGAGAAGATCTCGAAGTCCGAGATGGACGATCGCGTCGAGCAGGCGCTGCGCGGCGGCGCTTTGTGGAACGAGGTCAAGGACAAGCTGAATGCTTCGGGCCTCAGCCTCTCGGGCGGTCAGCAGCAGCGTCTGTGCATCGCCCGCACCGTTGCGGTGCGGCCGGAAGTGATCCTGTTCGACGAGCCGTGCTCGGCGCTCGATCCGATCTCGACTGCGAAGATCGAAGAGCTGATCCACGAACTCAAGGACCAGTACACCATCGCCATCGTCACCCATAACATGCAGCAGGCGGCGCGCGTCTCCGATACGACCGCGTTCATGTATCTCGGCGAGCTGATCGAATTCGGCGTGACCGACAAGATCTTCACCCAGCCGACCGACCGCCGGACGCAGGATTACATCACGGGCCGCTTCGGTTAACGCCGCCGCCCCCGAGGAGAATGGAAATGGCTTTCGAACACACTGCCAAGGCTTTCGACATCGACCTGCAGGAATTGACCCGGTTGGTCGCGGAAATGGGCGGCCTCGCCGAACGGCAAATCACCGAGTCGGTCGATTCGATCATCCGCCGCGACGCAACGCTCGGCGCCCGCGTCGTTGCAGCCGATCTCGAGATCGACAAGCTGCAGCACAAGATCGAGGAACTTGCGGTGCAGACGATCGCCCGGCGTCAGCCGATGGCGGTGGACCTGCGCGAGATCGTCGGCGCGCTGCGCGTCGCAACCGACCTCGAGCGGATCGGCGACCTCGCCAAGAACATCGGCAAGCGCGTCTCCGCGATCGACAGCGATTTCCATCCGCTGAAGCTGATCCGCGGCCTCGAGCACATGACCGACCTCGTCCAGTCGCAGGTCAAGGCCGTGCTCGACGCCTACGCCGCCCATGACGTGCCGGCGGCGATGAACGTCTGGAAGAGCGACGAGGAAGTGGACGCGATCTGCACCTCGTTGTTCCGGGAACTCCTGACCTATATGATGGAGGACCCGCGGAACATCGGATTCTGTATCCACCTGATGTTCTGTGCCAAGAACATCGAGCGAATCGGCGATCATGCCACCAACATCGCCGAGACCGTGCTCTACATGGTCGAGGGTCAACAGATGACCGATCAACGCCCGAAGGGCGACATGACCAACTTCGCCGCGGCGATGCCCGGAAACTGAGGGTGGAGCGAACATGAGCGCCCGCATTATGGTTGTCGAGGACGAAGAGGCCCTGACAACGCTGTTGCGTTATAATCTGGATACGGAAGGCTACGAGGTCGAGACGGTTGCACGCGGTGACGACGCCGACACCCGGCTGAAGGAGCGCATTCCCGACCTGATCGTGCTGGACTGGATGCTGCCGGGCTTGTCCGGCATCGAGCTCTGCCGCCGTCTGCGGGCGCGTCCGGAGACCAAGCAGCTTCCGATCATCATGCTGACGGCACGCGGCGAAGAGAGCGAACGCGTGCGAGGCCTCGCGACCGGCGCTGACGATTACATCGTCAAACCGTTCTCGGTGCCCGAACTGCTCGCCCGCGTCCGCGGCCTGCTGCGCCGGGCAAGTCCGGAGCGGCTCGCCACCATTCTCTCGTACGGCGACATCGAGCTCGACCGCGACAAGCGCCGCGTGGCGCGTGCCGGCCGTGCGATCGATCTCGGCCCGACCGAATACCGGTTGCTCGAATTCTTCCTCGAACACCCGGGACGCGTTTTCAGCCGTGAGCAGCTGCTCGACGGTGTGTGGGGCCGCGACATCTATATCGACGAGCGCACGGTCGACGTTCACATCGGCCGTTTGCGCAAACTGCTGAACGATGGCGATGAGCCGGATCCGATCCGCACGGTGCGCGGTGCGGGTTACGCGCTCGACGACCGCTTCGAAAAGGCCGAATAGCGGTATTTGGAAACCCGGCTGCGACAGTCTGTCTGTTTGCAGACCGGGCTTTTCCCCGCAACTCCGTCAACTTTTTCCCGTATGTGTCATCGACGGGCTGCGGCAGGTTGTGGCCGGAGCGTCGGGACGCGACGATGGATCAACTCACCACAGGTCGCGCTAGCGACCGGCAGGCGGCGATTGCCGCACTCGCTGATCATGCGGTGCGGGCCATCGAGGCTGCGCAGGTTGGCGAGGTGCCGTTCTATCACCTGCAGATGCGCGGTATCTTTCCGGCCGACGCCTACGCCGCGATGCTGGCCGCCATGCCGGTGGCCGAGGACTACCGGCCGATGCACGGCCGCAGCAAGACTGCCAATCAGACGCGGGTAAAGATCGACCTCTTCCCGGAATACATTCGCCATCTGCCGCCGGAGAAGCTCGCGGTGTGGCAACAGGTCGGCGCGGCGCTGCGGTCCGAGCCGCTGAAGAATGCGTTCCGCAGGATGCTGGCGCCGGGTTTGGAGAAGCGCTTCGGCAAGGACTTCCGTTCCGTCGGCATGTTCCCGATTCCGATCCTGACCCGCGATATTCCCGGCTACCTGATCACGCCGCACACGGACACCCACTGGAAGGGCATCACGGTGCAGCTGTATCTGCCGAAGGATGAATCGGCGACCGACATCGGCACGATCTTCCACACGCGGCTGCCGGACGGCAGCATGCCGAAGACCAAGCAGATGCGGTTTGCGCCGAACTCGGGTTACGCCTTTGCGGTCGGCGACGACACCTGGCATTCGGCCGATCCGGTGCGCAGCGGCGTCGAGACGCGCGACAGCATTCTGCTGACCTACTTCGTCGACCAAGGGCCGCTGCGGGTGCTGCGCAACCGCGGCAAGCGGCTCGGCAACTTCATCCAGAACGAAGTGCGTAACCTGATCTGATCAAGCTTCGCGCAAGGTGCGCTTCATCACCTTGCCGTTGGCATTGCGGGGCAGCGGATCGGTGCCGAGCGCGAAGGTTTCAGGCACCTTGTAGTCCGACAGCCGCTCGGCGCACCACGCTTTCAAATCTTTCTCGCCGGTCGAGCCGTCGCGCGTCACGACGACAGCGTGCACGCGCTCACCGAGAACCGGGCAGGGGCGTGCGATCACTGCGCTCTCGGCCACGCCCGGATGGCCGGCCAGCACCGACTCGACTTCCGCGGAGTAGATTTTCAGACCGCCGCGATTGATCATGTCCTTCTTGCGGTCGAGCACGCGGATGAAATTCTGTTCGTCCTTGGTGCCGAGATCGCCGGAGCGCCAGAAGCCGCCGATGAAGCTCTCGGCAGTGGCCTGCGGATTGTTCCAGTAGCCTTTGATGACCGATCCGCCGTGAATCCAGATTTCGCCGACATCGCCGCGCGGCACCTCATGGCCGTACTCGTCGGTGACGATGATGATCGCGCCGGGGCAGGCGAGGCCGACGCTGTCGATATGCTGCGCCGTCAGATCGCCGGGCATGATGGTGCTCGGCGATGTGGTTTCGGTCGAGCCGTACGCGTTCATCAGCTTGAGGCCGGGCAGATGCTTTGCGAGCCGCTCGATGGTCGCGACCGGCATCGGCGCGCCGCCATAGCCGCCGATCCGCCAGGCGGAGAGATCGTAGTTCGCGAAGTCCGCCTGTAGCAGGCACAAATTGTACATGGCCGGCACCATCACCGTGTAGGTGACGCGTTCGCGCGCGGCGACCTCGAGATAATTGGCGGCCTTGAATTCCTTCTCGATCACCAGCGTCCCGGCGCAGCGCGCCATGGTGGTGATGTTGGCGACGACGCCCGTGACATGCGCGAGCGGCACGACCGCGATCGAGCGGTCCCTGTGCGTCAGCTGCATGCAGGCTTCGTACACCATCGACGAGTGAATGATGTTGCAGTGGGCGAGCATTGCGCCCTTCGGCCGTCCGGTGGTGCCGGACGTGTAGAGGATCATCGCCGTGTCTTCCTCGACCGGGTCGGCGGGCGGCGGCGCCTGCTGTACAGACGGCAACGTCTCGAACGGGATCGAGCCGGCGGTCGTGCCGGTCGAGATGCGCACTTTCAGCTCCGGCACCTCGGCGGCATCCGGCAGGCGATCGGCCAGATCCGCCTCGTGGTAGATCAGCTTGGCGCCGCAGTTGTTGAGCACGTAGGCGATCTCGGGTTTCTGCTGGCGAATGCTGAGCAGCACGCTGATGGCGCCGATGCGTGCGGCGGCAAACAGCGTCAGCACGAATTCGATGCGGTTGCCGAGCAGCAGCGCGACGCGGTCGCCCGCCTCGACGCCCTGTGCGGCGAGGCCGGCCGAAATCGCGGTCGCATCGCGTACGACCTCGCGCCAGCTCATGCGGCGGTCGCCGCACACCAGCGCCTCGCCGTCCGGCTGTCGCGCTTCGGCCTCCGTCACCATCTGCCAGATGTGTTTCGGCCGGCTGGCGAAGGCCGGGATCACCCGGTCGCCGAAACGGCCTTCAAGTCGCATGTCGGGAAGGGGAATTCGCGACCAATCCATAGCCGCCTCGTTTCTTTTGCTTATGGCGCTCACTTAGTGCGCGAGATTGGCGCCGCGCTCGATGGTGAATTCCAGATCGAACAGGGTGTGGGAGTGGTTCATATCGGACTGCGAGATCAGCACCGTCAAGTCCTTGCCGCGCAGCGAAGAGAGAACTTCCGACAGCCGCTCCGAAAGGGCCGGGGCGATGCCCTCGAACGGTTCATCCAGCAACAGGCACTTGGTACCGATGGCGAGCGCACGGCCGAGCGCGACGAGCTTCTGCTGGCCGCCGCTGAGCAAGAGCGCCTTGCGGTCGCGCATCTCGGTCAGTTCGCGGATCACCTCGTAAACGAAATCGAGCCGCGCCTTCTTGTCGATGCCGGTCGAGACCCAGAGCGGCAGCATCACGTTTTCCTCGACGGTGAGCTGCGGCACCAGCCCGCGATCCTCCGGCATGTAGCCGATACCGAGGCCGGCGCGCGCGTGGCGCGGAAGCCCCGCGAGGTCTTGTCCCTCGAACAGGATTGCACCGCGCTTTGGCGTCAGGTGGCCCATGATCGAGCGCATCAAGGTGGTCTTGCCGGCGCCGTTGCGGCCGACGAGGCTCACCATGCTGCCCTTCGGCGCACGCAGGCTGAAACCGCGCAGCGCCGGCATCGATTGAATCTCGACATTGACGTCGGTGACGTCGAGCAGCGGAGCGGTCATCGCGCGCCTCCGGTCACATAGCGGCGCACGTCGTTATCCTTCAACACCGTGTCGGGTGCGCCGTCGGCGAGAATGCGGCCACTGTAGAACGCGAGCACGCGGTCGGCGTAGCGGGTGACGATGTCCATGTCGTGCTCGACGAAGACGATGGTGCCGGCCTCCTGTGTGACCGCGTGGATGACGCGGTCCATGGTGCCGAACTTCTCTTCCGCCGAAACGCCGGAGGTCGGCTCGTCGAGCAGCAGCAGATGCGGCCGCCGTGCCATGGCCATGGCGATATCGACGAGTTTGCGCACGCCGCCGGCGAGTTCGGAGACCGGCCGGTCGGCATATGCGGCGAGGCCAAGGCGATTGAGTAGCGCCAGCGCCTTCTCGCGGCGGCCCTGCGCTTCGGCAGGCGAGGTGAAGGACAGCGAGCCCGAGCCGGTGCCCGAGATCGCGACAATGACGTTCTCGGCGGCGGTGAGTTCGATGAAGAGCTGCGGAATCTGAAACGAGCGCGAGATGCCGAGTTTGGCGACGTCGCGCGGCGATTGCCTGCCGATGGCGCGGCCTTCGAGCTCGATCGTGCCGCTGTCCGCCTTCAGGTAGCCGGTGACGAGATTGACGAAGGTTGTCTTGCCCGCGCCGTTCGAGCCGATCAGGCTGACCTTCTGTCCGGGCGGAATCGAGATGTTGAGGCTATCGGCGGCGACAACCGCGCCGAAGCGCTTGTTCAGCCCCTGCACTGCGAGAACCGGTGTCATTCGGCGGGCTCCGTCGCGGCCGCGCCGGGCGCCGGTGCGTCGGGCTCGTTGCCCTTGCGGTTGGCGCTGGTCCAGAGCGATCCGATGCCGCGCGGCAGAAATAGAATGACCGCGAGCAGGAACGCGCCGAGCACGAGCTGCCAGGTGTTCGGCAGGTAGAGATTGGAGAACGAGCGCACCAGTTCGAGCGCCAGCGAGGCCACGAACACGGCGGCGACGCTCTGATAGCCGGCAAGGATCGCGACGAACACGAATTCGCCGGATGTGGTCCAGTAGGCGAACTGCGGATCGATGTGCCGCTGCGCCATCAAGCTCAGCGCGCCGCTTGCGCCGGCGCAGACCGACGCGATCACGAAGTTGATGGTGACGATGCGGTTGGCCGAGATACCGAGATACTCCACGCGCAGGTTGTTGGCGCGTACCGCCAGCGACATCAGTCCGAGTTCGGAGCGGAAATAGACCGTGGCGGCGATACCCGCGAGGCCGGTGGCGATGACCGACACGGAGTAGAGCATGAAGTCCGCTTCGCGCGGATCGTTGAACACCGTGCCGAACAGGCTCGGACGAACGACGTTGAAGCCGTCGGAGCCGCCGAGCGCGGTGGTCTTCACCAGCGCGCCGTAGAACACCATCGACAGCGCCAAGGTCAGCATGCCGAAGAAGATGCCGGTGTAGCGCGCAATCAATGGCCCGATGATGAGTCCGAGAATGCCGCTGCAAACCGCGCCGATCACGACCTGCGCGACCGCGTCGGTAAGGCCGAAGCGGTTGGCGATCAGCGCCACGCCGTAGCCGCCGGCGGCATAGAACAAGCCCTGGCCGAAGGAGACGTTGCCGGTGCGGGCGAGAACGACAATACCGAGCGCGATCAGCGAGTTCGATGCGGCCACCGTCGCGAGCGACAGCGTCCAGGCCGGCAGCACGCGGCCGAGCAGGACGAACGCCAGCACGATGCCGAGCATGCCGAGGGGATGAGACAGCAGCTTCATCAGATGCGCCTCGCCGTCTCGCGCTGGAACAGGCCTTCGGGCCGGACCAGCAGCACGCCTGCCATGATCAGATAGATCACGAACAGCTCGCCCTGCGGAAACAGATGAACGGATGCGGCGCGCGCGAGGCCGACCAGGATCGCGCCGACGGCCGCGCCTTCGACGCTGCCGAGGCCGCCGATCACGACGATGGCGAAGCTTAGAATGATGACATCGGAGGAGAGGCCGGGTTGCACGGAAATCTTCGGCGCGGTCAGCGCGCCGGCAAATGCCGCGAGCAAGAGGCCGAAGGCGAACGCGAACGCATAGATGCGGTTCACCTTCACGCCCATGGAGGCGCTCATCTCTGCATTATGGATGACGGCCGAGACAATCTTGCCGGTCACGGTGCGGTTGAGGCCGTACCAGACGCCGAGGCCGCTGACGATCGCGATCGGGATCAGCACGAGGTCGTAGCCGACATAGAACAGTTTGCCGAGCGAGACGTTGCCGAACAGCTCGTACGGCTGCGTCGCCAGGATCGGATTGACGCCCCAGATCAGTTTGGTGATGTCTTCGAGCAGCAGGAACACCGCGTAGGTGACGAGCAGCAGCACCACCTCGTCGCGGCCGTAGAACATCTTCAAGAGCCCGCGCTCGAGCATGACGCCGACCGCGAGCGCGACGAAGGCAGCGGCCAGCAGCATCGCCACGAAACTGAGCGCCGGCGGCAGTCCCTTGGCGGCGAACAGCGCCACCACGGTCGCGGCGATGTAGGCGCCGAGCGCATAGAAGCCGCCATGAGCGATGTTGAGGATTTTCAGCACGCCGAACACAAGCGTCAGGCCGAGCGCGACGACGAACAGCCAGGACGCCTCGATCAGGCCGTCGATGACGATGGTGAAAAACAGATTCATGAGGTCGGTTCGTGCCCGCTCCAGTCACACGATGCGTGACGGCATTTCATTGAAATGACAACACGCGAAGAGAAGGCGGCGCGTTGTGGCGCGCCGCCTTCATTATCAGCCGGCAGTTAGTCGCACTTGGCGCCCTGCATGCCGCCCTTGATCCAGTCGAGCGACTTGACGCCCGGCGGCGGGTTCACGCACTCGGCGTTGAAATACAGAATGTCGACCAGATCGACCCGCTTCTTCTCCGCATTGTACTTGGTGCGGCTGATGCCGATCGGCTGCGTGGCCTGATGGCCGTCGCCGAGCGTCATCTTGATGGTGCCGCCGGGCGATTCCCACTGCGAGCCGGTCATCGCTGCGACGATCTCGTCGGTGGTCGGCTTCTTGCCGCCGTTCTTCTCCATCGCCTTTTCGATGGCGTTCTTGAGGCCGAGGATCGATTGGTTGATACGATAGGCGGCTTGCACCGGATAGGTGCCGATCGCCTTCTCGAAGCCGGGGAAGAACCAGTCGTTCAGCACCGACTTGCGCGACATCAGGCCGTAAGCGCCGCGTGCGCCGATGATGGTGCCGTCGGGCATCTTGTCGCCGAGCGCGGGCAGAACGTGGTCGGCGGCGCTGAACACGAGCTGGCTGCGCTTGCCGAGGCCGCGCGGGCCGGCCTGCAGGACGAAGGCCTGGAGATCGCCGCCCCAAAGGCTGGAGTAGACCACGTCGGAGCCTGCGCCGACGAGCGCCGAGATTTCGGTGCCGTACTGGCCGGCGCCGAACTTCGGCAGCAGGTCGGTGCCGAGCTTGGCGTTCGGAAACAGTTGGCCCGCGGCGGCAACGAAGTCGGCGCGGCTGTCCTGGCCCCAGGCGTAATCCTGGTTGATGGCCGAGAACGTTTCCATCTTGATGTTCTTGGCCTTCATGTAGCGAATGAGGCCGACGTTATCCATCGTCGCATGCGATGCCGTGCGGAAGACGTAGTTGTACTTCGCTTCCTCGAAGATGCGCGGCGTGCCGCAGTCCATCAGGATCAGGAGCTTCTTCAGCTCTTCGGCGATCGGCGAAACCGCGAGACAATCGCCCGAGGAGATATAGCCGAGCACGGCATCGACGTTGTCGCGCTGGAAGAGGTTGCGCAGTTCCTGCACCTGCTTGGTGGCGCCGCCGTTTTCATCGATGATGATCGGCTCGATCTTCATGCCGCCGAAGCCGACCTTGGTGTAGGGCGCCGGAACGGCGCCCTTGTTGAGTTCGTCGATCGTGAACGTCGCGCCGTTGCGCGCCGGAACGCCGAAGCTTTCGGCCGCCGGTCCCGACAGGAACGTGACGATGCCGAGTTTGAAGGTCTCTTGTGCGAACGCTGGAGCCGTCGAAAGGGCCAGCGCGGCTGCCGCCGCGGCAAGCGTGATCCGGCCCGTATGAGCTGAAAGGTGACGCATGTTCTCTCCCCATGTGGCTGGTTTTGCGATCCAGCGCGAACCCGCCCGTTGATCGGGCGTTGTCGGTTCGGCCGACAGCCTATGCGGGCTTTCCGGCTTCGTCCATGGGCTGCGGGAGCGGCCAAGTTATTGAAATCAGGCCGCGACGCGCCGCCGCAGGCTGTCTGCGCTTGCAGCGCGTAACGGTCGATCACTACCTATCGGGAGGGGCGACTTTTGCTGCTACGCACCTAGTGTCCCGAATCCGAAGTTCGCATGACCTATCGGCTCGCTTGATGGCGAACTTCGGATTCGTAAGGACACTAGCCACTTATTGACCTCGTGTGGCTTTGGTTCAGAAGTCCGCATGACGAAGGTGTGGCAACAATGATGCGGACTTCTGAACCGCCACACGAGGAGCGACGATGAGTTATTTCCGTACAGCGGTCCTTTTGGCGGGTCTGACGGCGCTGTTCATGGGCGTCGGGTATCTGCTCGGCGGTGCGGGCGGCGCAACCGTCGCGCTCGTGATCGCGGGCGCGATGAATTTGTTCGCCTACTGGAATTCCGATCGCGCGGTGCTGTCGATGTACGGCGCGCAGGAGGTCGATGAGCGCACCGCGCCCGACTACTACCGCATGGTGCGCGATCTCGCCGGCCGGGCAGGGCTGCCGATGCCGCGCGTTTTCCTGATGGACAATCCGCAGCCGAACGCATTCGCAACCGGCCGCAATCCGGAGAATGCGGCGGTCGCCGTGACGACCGGCTTGATGCACACGTTGAGTCGCGAGGAAGTGGCAGGCGTCGTTGCGCACGAGCTCGCGCATATCAAGAACCACGACACGCTGATCATGACGATCACCGCGACGATCGCCGGCGCGATCTCGATGCTCGGCCAGTTCGGCATGTTCTTCGGCGGCAACCGCGATCACAACAGCGGCCCGGGCGTGATCGGCACGATCGCGATGATGATCCTGGCTCCGCTCGGCGCCATGATCGTGCAGATGGCGATCAGCCGGACGCGCGAATACGAAGCCGACCGCATCGGTGCGCAGATCTGCGGCCAGCCGATGTGGCTCGCCTCGGCGCTGGTGAAGATCGAGAACGCCGCGCATCAGGTGCCGAACATGGATGCGGAGAAAGCTCCCGCGACCGCGCACATGTTCATCATCAATCCGCTGTCGGGTCAGCGTTGGGACAACCTGTTCTCAACCCACCCGGCGACCGAGAACCGAGTCGCCGAGTTGCAACGGCTGGCGAACCAGATGGGCGGTGGCCGTGGCGGCTTTGCCACGGGCAACCCCGGCGCGCCTTCGGGTAATCCTCCTGCCGGGAGTCCCTGGGCGGCTGGCCGTCCGCGCGGGCCGTGGGGCTGAGTCGAAGCCAGTTCTGACGGAACCCAAAGCCGCTTCGCGCGTCATCCGCGCGTGGTAGGGTTTGTGCCAGACTCGACAGATCGAGGCACACGGAGGCTGGGCCGTGAATGATATCAAGAGCGAGATCAAGGAGCGCGGCAAGGAAATCGCGCACAACGAGGCCGACAAGCAAGTCGTCAGCGCCGTGCGCGTCAGTTCGTGGGCGGTCTTCGCCGCCGTGATCGTCTGTACGGTGATCGCCGCGTTTATCTTTATCGCGATCCGCCGCTAACTCCCGCTGCTAAACCCGCACCATCCGCTTGCCGCGGTTCTCGCCGTTCAACAGACCGATCAGCGCCTGCGGCGTGTTCTCGATGCCGTTGATGATGTCTTCCTGCACCTTGAGCTTGCCGGACGCGACCCACGACTGCAGATCGGCGAGGGCCTTGTCGCGCTCGGCGTTGAAGTCGGTGACGATGAAGCCTTGCACGACGAGGCGCTTCACCACGATCAGGCCCGGCACGCCGCGCGGGCCGGTGGCCGACGGCGCGCCGTCATACTGCGAAACTGCGCCACAGCAGGCGATGCGGCCGCGGTTGTTCATCTGGAACAGGCAGGTCTCGAAGATGTCGCCGCCGACATTGTCGAAGTAGACGTCGATGCCGTTCGGCGCGGCGGCCTTCAGTTCCTTGAACAGCGCCGTGTTCTTGTAGTCGACCGCCGCATCGAAGCCGAGTTCGCTCGTCAGCCACTTGCACTTCTCGGCGCCACCGGCGATGCCAACCGTGCGGCAGCCCTTGATCTTGGCGATCTGTCCGACGATCGAACCGACCGATCCGGCAGCTGCGGACACGACGACCGTGTTGCCTTCCTTGGGCTGTCCGACGTTGAGCAGGCCGAAGTAGGCCGTCAGTCCGGCAATGCCGTAGACGCTGAGCAGATAAGACATCGGTTCGATCTTCGGCACCTTGATCAGGTGCTTCGCCGGCAACGCCGCGTAATCCTGCCAGCCGGTGTCCGCGAAGATGAGATCGCCGGTGGTAAAGCCCGGTGCTTTCGACGACACGACTTCGCTGATGCTGCCGCCGGCCATCACGGTGTTGGCCTCGACCGCCGCGCGGTAGGTCGCGCCCTGCATCCAGGCGCGGTTGGCGGCGTCGAGCGAAATCAGGCGCGTACGCAGCAGAACTTCGCCGTCCTTGGGCTCAGGCACCTTGCCGTCGACCAGTTTGAAATGGCTGGGACTGAGCTTGCCCGACGGCTTCTCAGCCAGGAGGACCTGGCGGTTGACGCTTGCACTCATGACGCTCTCCCGTTTTAGCGGTCGTGTTGATTGAGATGGCCGCCTGTTCCCGAAAGGCTAGCGATACCGCCCGGAAATCACAACGCCGTTGGCTGTGTGGCGCATCGCCCACACTGTGGCGCCGTTGCTTTGGTCTCGCCCTGAGTTTGCCTTGGCACCCTATCTGGCCTCGGCTAATTTCCGTCCCGACCAAGGCGGCGGCTGCATGGATTTGAGAGCAAAACCCACGCACGGATTGATGGCGGCGGCCGTTCTTGCCGCCGTCTCGTTCGTGCAGTCTGCGAACGCGGTCGAGATGAGCAAGGACGTCGCCGATCTCTATACGTCGGTGTCGATCAATCCGCCCAGCGCCACGTCGATGACCGTCTGCTACGGCTTCGTCTGCCGGCGCCGCACCATTCTCGATTTCAATGCAGCCGATCGCAAGGCGCTAACCCAGATCATGGCGGCGGCGAAATCAGCCGAAGCGGAGCGGGCAGCGATTCAGAAAGCGGTGATC
This sequence comes from Proteobacteria bacterium SG_bin9, assembly GCA_002083525.1. GTDB lineage: Bacteria > Pseudomonadota > Alphaproteobacteria > Rhizobiales > Xanthobacteraceae > SG-bin9. The sequence goes on from LWDM01000073.1 coordinate 46,219, forward strand.
TGGTTCGACAGGCGCATGGCGCCGGAACTCGGCACCGACCGTCGCGTTGCCTATGCCGACTTCCGTCATTTCGACGCCGCGCACAATTACGATTGCTGGGATACGACCCGCAACACCACCAGCCTGCTGCTGGTGCTGCGCGAGTGGGGGCTGCTGAAACACCATACTGTCGGCAATCCGCGCTATCGCGGCAATCCGCTGCGTTTCCAGACGCCGCACAACACGGCCGTGCTGGTCGATCGCACGTCGAAGATCGAATGGGCCGTCGATTTGTGGACGCGCAAGTTTGCCGAGGCGCCGGACGTCATGCCCGTCGAGAAATGGCTTACGGAGAACTGACGCCCGGCAATAACGGGCGTGAGGATCTCGCCTGGAGGAGAAGCCTGCGAACAGGTGCTCTGGAATCAGAAGTTCTGAAATCTAACGTCGTGAGTCCAAAAGCCTGCGTTTATGACGCAGGCCTCGCCGTCTCAAACCTTGATGTTTTCCGCCGAGGTGCGGCCGCGGTTGGCAACCTCTTCGTACTCGATCGATTGACCTTCGTTGAGCGTGGAAAGTCCCGCCTTCTCGACCGCCGAGATGTGGACGAATACGTCCTTCCCACCGGTGCTGGGCTGAATAAATCCGTAGCCCTTGGTCGGGTTGAACCACTTAACAGTGCCTTTAGCCATTACGTCGTCTCCGAAGAATCAAAACAATCAATGGCGGCCGTTGCCCTGCCGGGCAGACGGCCGCCTGTATCAGAATAAGCCGAATGTCATGATGTTGGATAGGTACAAACAACAGCCATTGGCAATTCGCCGCGTTTGATGCAGGCGAACTGTTCCAAGTGCCGTGACACAGAACCGTGGCATGCCACCGGTCCGCACTTGAAGCAGATATTTGCAGGGGAACTGCTACGACCGCGTGACAGCGAAACGCCCGGCTGCGTTTTGCAACCGGGCGTTCCAGAATGTGTCTTACGCGATCAGTAGGCGCAGACGTTCACAGTGCGCCAGCGCGGACCCTTCGGGGTCATGACGCGACGGGTCTGATAGCAGCCGCCGTCCTCGTAGTAGCCGCCACCGACCACAACCGGGCTGAAGCCGAGGCCAATGCCGAAGCCGTGGCCATGGAAGTGGTGATGATGGCCATGGTGCCAGCCCCAGCCGCCACCCGCCGAAGCGGTGGTCGGGGTGAGAGCAGCAGCGCCAATGGCGGTCGTGGCAACGAGGGCGAGAGCAAGCTTACGGAACATAGCAATTCTCCGAATATGGGTGCGCGGGGCGGCGCGGGTTTCGCAATGGGCGGGCTGTCCGCCCGTCACGAAGTTGGACGCCCCCTCGGACGAACGGGTTCGAAACGAGGCGATGATTTTCCGGAAAATCGCAAAAATCGATGATTTTACAGTCGCTTGTGGAAGCGCGGCTATTCGCCCGGCTCGCGTTTGGCGAGCAAATCCTTGGCGAGATCCGACAATGCCGGCCGTTCCAGCGCCGCGAACGGCAATGGGCGGATCACGTCGATTGCGGCAAGCCCGAGCCGCGCCGTCATCATGCCGTTGAGCACGCCTTCGCCAAGCCGCGCCGAGAGTTTCGCCGCGATGCCGTGGCCGAGCATCTGCTGGATCAGGCTGTCGCCGGCGGCGATGCCGCCGGTGACGGCGAGGTGCGACAGCGCATGCCGCATCAGCCGGATCATGCCGAGCGCGCCGGGCCGCGCGCCGTAGAGCCGCGCCAGTTCGCGGATCATCCGCATCGCCGCGTAGGCAACGAACAGGATATCGAACACCGCGCGTGGACTGACCGCGGTTACAACCGACACGCGTTGTGCGGCGGCTGAGACGAGCGCGCGTGCATCGCGATCGAGCGGCGTCATCAATTCGCGTTCCGCCAGACGGATACGATCGGCGCCGTCGATGATGTCCCCGGCATGGCTTTCGAGCGATGCGCGTGCCCGCGCCAGCCGCGGGTTGCTGCCGGCGATCCTCAACAACTCATCGACGACCGCGCGGCCTTCGTTGCGATCGTCGCTGACCAGTGCTGCGGCCGCGCGCCGATGCAGCTTCTCGATGGCGGAGAGGCGCGCGAGAGCGAGTGCCTCGCGGCCGACGATGACGAGAAACGCCACGAGTGTCGCCAGCGCGAGACCGAGGCCGATCAGCCCGAGACCCTGATTGAACGCGAACAGATCGTCGATCAGCCGCGCGGCGCTGACGCTGACGCCGAGCGTCACCAAGCCGCCGAGCGCCGACCAGAACAGCGCGCCCCAGCGGAAGCCGCGCCGCGCCGGCGGCAGCGGCGCTTCGATCGTCGCGGGAAGCTGCACAGTATCGGGCTCGGGGGTAACCTGTACGGTGCCGCGGAGCGGACGCGTGAAAGCTTCCCCCAGCTCATGCAGGATCACCGACGGATCGTCGAGCTTGAACGTCACGGGCTTGCGCGGCGGGTTCGTGGTCATCTGTCGTGTCTCGCCATCTCGCTCAGGTCAGTCTATCACCGATCAGGAACTGCAGCGCCCGGTCGAGGCGAATATGGGGCAGCGCAGGCTCGCCCGCATCGTCCTTTTCAAGGACCGGTGGGCGAAATCGCAAAAAGCGGAAGTCGGTTTCGTGCGCTTCCTTTTGCGAGAGGCCCTGGAACGCGCCCTTGTCGGCGAACAGCTCGTCGAGTTCGGTCGGCAGATCGCCGGGGAAGGTCGCGACCTCGGTCTCGCCGTCGAACACGTCACCGTTGGCCGTCTCGCCCTTTGCCGGAATGCCGATGATCGACGGAAGCGTGTCGCGTCCGCGCTTCACTTGCGCCTCGCGCGTGGCCCGCACGGCGGCCAGCGCGACCACATCCACCGCAGCGCCCGCATGCTCGGCACGGGTGACGGCGCGGTCGGTCATGCGCCGCAGGATCGCCTCGAGGCGATCGTGGCTCGTGTGATGCAGATGATCGGCTTTCGTCGCGGCGAACAGGATTCTGTCGGCGCGGGGACGCACCAGCGCGCTGAGAAAATTGCTGCGGCCGACGCGGAAGCAATCGAGGATACCGCCGAGCGCGGCTTCGAGGTCATGCAGCGCGCTCGGACCGGCGTTGAACGCGGCAAGCGCATCGACGAGCACGATCTGCCGGTCGAGCCGTGCGAAGTGATCGCGGAAGAACGGCCGCACGACCACGTCCTTGTACGCCTCATAGCGCCGCCGCATCATCGCCCACAGCGATCCCTCGGGTGCGTCTGAACCTTCCGGCAGATCGAGCGGTGCGAAGGTGAGGGCAGGGGAGCCGGCGAGATTGCCTGGCATCAGGAAGCGGCCCGGCGGCAACAGGCTCATGGCAAAGCGCTCGTCACGGCAGGCGCGCAGATAATCGGTGAACAGCTTCGCCGCGGTGAGCGTCGCCTGCTCGTCCTCATGCGCCAGCGGATCGAGTGTGGCGAGATGTTTGTGCCAGTCGGCAGCGAGTTTGGTGCGCGGGCCTTCGCGCGCGAGCGCGAGGCTTTCCGCCGACCATTGCTCGTAGCTCTTGTCGAGCAGCGGCAGGTCGAGCAGCCATTCGCCCGGATAGTCGACGATGTCGAGCGTGAGGGTGCGGGTCGCGCCGTTTTCGCGCTGATAGTCGATGATGAGCCGCAGCTCGCTGATGCTGGTGGTCGATTGCGGCCACTGCCGCTCGCCGATCAGCGTCTTCAGATGCGCCTCATACGCAAAGCGCGGAATAGCGTCGTCAGGCTGCGGGGCGAGCCGCGCGCGGGCGATGCGGCCCGACGCCAGCGACTCGAAGATCGGGAAGCGGCCGCCGCGCAGCAGGCCGTGCACCAGCGCGGTGATGAAGACCGTCTTGCCGGCGCGCGACAGGCCTGTGACGCCAAGCCGCACGGTCGGGTTGAACAGGTTTGCGCCATAGTCCGCGAGCGCCAGTGCCGAGAGGCGGGCCTCCTCGACCAGATCGGAAAAGAAAGTCATTGCGGACGACAAAACCTTTCAGGACGCAGGTCGGCAAGTGGCCGGACGGGCCACAGATGATGGCCGCAGGGCGGTATTCAAGAGCGATTGGCATGAATTTGGCAAGGCAGGAGACGGACTTGAATTGACCGCTACCGTCCTCAAAACGGTCACATAAGGTAAATCATTTCAGTCCAGCATCATGAGGCACCGCAAGTGCTTCGAGTCGTGAACAGCAGTACGGGTCGGAATGGCAATCTTTCGTTTCAAGTCTCCAGGGCCGCGTCATCTCATCAATGATATCGCCGGCGCCATTCACTGGAATTACGACCGCGCCGAACTGATCGCGGATAGCGTGGTCCACATCATCGGCCTCGGCTTCGGCCTCATCGCCTCCATCGTGCTGATTGTGCTCAGCGGTAAATTCTCCCCGCCATCGGATATTTTTGCCGTGTGCGTCTACGCGGTGGGGCTTCTCACCATGCTGGCGCTTTCGGCCGCTTACAACATGTGGCCGGTGAGCCCGCGCAAATGGATCCTGCGGCGCTTCGATCACTCGGCGATCTATGTGCTGATCGCGGCGACCTACACACCGTTCGTGATGCAGATCAAGGATTCGACAGCGGCATGGCTGCTGCTCGGCGGCATCTGGTCGGTGGCGATCGCCGGCATTCTGCTCAAGCTGTTCCTGCCCGGCCGCTTCGATCGCGTCTCGATCGGCCTCTACCTCGCCATGGGCTGGAGCGGCTTTGCGGTGTGGGATGCGGTGGTGGCGGCCCTGCCGCCGCTGACCCTGGTGCTGATCGCGATCGGTGGGCTGCTCTATACGTTCGGCGTGGTGTTCCACGCCTGGCAGCGGCTGCGCTTCCAGAATGCGATCTGGCACGGATTTGTGTTGTCGGCGGCTGCCTGCCACTATGTGGCCGTGCTCGACCTCGTGCTGGCGTAACAACCGGCTGACGGCGAGCGCGCCGTTTTAATCAGCCGGGTTCTTCTCATGGACATTGCAGGCCAGACCGTGGTCGTCACCGGCGGCGCCAACGGCATCGGCCGTGCGCTTGCCGAAATCTTTCACCGCAATGGCGCGAAGCACGTCGCCGTCGCCGATCTCGACGAGGCGAACGCGCAGGCGGTTGCGAAGGGCATCAACGGCTCGGCGTTCAAATGCGATGTGGGCAAAGAGAGCGACATCAAGCGCGTCGTCGACGAGACGGAAAAGAACCACGGCCCGATCGGGCTGTTCTGTTCCAACGCCGGTATCGGCGGTGGTTTCGATCCGCTCTCGGTCAACGCCGGTGGCGTCAACGACGATCCGTGGATGCGCAGCTGGGCGATCCACGTGATGGCGCACGTCTACGCCGCGCGGCATCTGATCCCGCGCATGAAGGATCGCGGCGGCGGTTATTTTCTCAACACCATCTCGGCGGCAGGGCTGCTGTCGCAGGTCGGCAGCCCGGCGTATTCGACGACGAAGCACGCGGCTGTGGGCTTTGCCGAGAACCTCGCGATCTCGCATCGCGCGCACAACATCCGTGTCTCGATCCTGTGTCCGCAGGGTGTCGAGACCAACATGCTGGCCGGTCTGCCGAAGGGCCCGCAGTCCGGCGACGGCAATCTGATGCCGGAGGATGTCGCGGCCGCGGCGCTCGAGGGTATCCGCAAGGAGACGTTCTGCATCCTGCCGCACCCGCAAGTGCTGGGTTACATGCGCAAGAAGACGGAAGACTACGATCGCTGGATCGGCGGCATGGCGAAGATCCAGGCCAAGTTGCGGGAAACAAGTAACTAGCTGTCATTCCGGAAGCCGCGCAGCGGCTGTCCGGAATCCATATCCCCTGTGGTCATGATGCGGCAAGACAGGGGTTATGGATTCCGGGCTCGCTCGCAAGTGCTCGCGCCCCGGAATGACGAGCAACTAGTGCTTCTGCCCGTAGAGGATCGGCACGGCGAAATCGACCATCACCTCGATCAGCGTGGTGTTCGATGACGCGAAGCCTTTCTTGAGCGCTGCGCCGAGCTTCGCTGCCTCGCTGACGCGCACGGCGTCGCAGCCAAGTCCCTGCGCGATCTTGACGAAGTCGATGTCCGGCAGTTCGAGGCCCGGCACATTACGCACCTGCATCACCTGCGAGAACGAACGCATCGCGCCGTAACCCGAGTTGTTGATGACGATCACCGTCAACGGCAGCTTTCGCTGCGCGGCGGTCCACAGCGCCTGGATCGAATACATCGCCGAGCCGTCGCCGATGAGACAGATCGTGCGCTGCTTGCTGCGATCGAGCGCAACGCCGACGGCGGCGGGCAGCGACCAGCCGAGGCCGCCGCTCGACATGGTGTAGAAGCTGTCTTGGCCGCGCATCGGCAGGTGCTTCTGCATGATCGGGCGATGCGACGGCGCTTCCTCGACGACGAGCGCGTCCTTCGGCATCGTCTCCGCGATCATGTGCATCAAGTATTCGGCCGGAATCGGATTCTTTGCGGCCGGTGGCGGCGGCAGGATGCGACTGGGCGGCTTCGCGCGCTTCGTCTCCGGCAGCAGCGCCTGCAGCGCTGCGATCGCGGGCTTCATCGTGGCGACGATGCTTGAGCCGGCCGGCATCACGGCGGCGTTCACAGGGTTGTCGGTGATCTGCCAGAGCACGGTGCCGTCGTGGAAAATCTCCGGATGACCTTCGACGTGGAAGGTGAACACCGGCGCGCCGAAGACGACGACGAGATCGTGCTCGCGCAGCGCATCGGAGAGCTGCGCCGGCGATGCATGCAGGAAGCCGGCGAACAGCGGATGCCGCTCGGGGAAACTGCAGCGCGGCGAGAACGGGCTGACCCAGACGGAGGCGTTCGCGCGCTCGGCAAGCTTCACCATCGCGTCGACGGCCTGATCCTTGTCGACCGACGGACCGACGACGAAGGCGGGACGCTTGCTCGCGACGATGGCGTCGGCCAGCGCGCGCATCATCTCCGCATCGGGGCCGAGCTCGCGGCTGACACGGCGAACGGCGACGGGTTGCGCAGGCTTGTCCCAGTCGTCGATCGGCACCGAGACGAAGGTCGGGCCGCAGGGCGGTTGCATCGCTTCGTAATAGGCGCGGGCGAGCGCGCCCGGCACATCTTCGGGCCGTGCGGGCTCGACGCTGTACTTCACATACGGCCGCGGAAACTCGGATGCGCGCTCGGCGTAGAGAAAGGCCTGCAGCGGCAGGATGCTGCGCGCCTGCTGGCCGGCGCTGATCACCATCGGCGTCTGGTTGCGGAACGCCGTGAAGATGTTGCCAAGCGCATGGCCGACGCCCGCGGCCGCATGAAGGTTCACAAACGCGGCGTTACGCGTTGCCTGCGCGTAGCCATCGGCCATGCCGATAACGGACGCTTCCTGCAGGCCGAGCACGTATTCGATGTCGTCGGGCCAGTCGCTCAGGAACGGCAGCTCGGTCGAACCCGGATTGCCGAAGACTTTTGTGATGCCGAACCCGCGCAGAAGATCGAACGTTGCGCTCTTCACGGTGGCGGACGCGCGGGCGCGTTTCGATGGCTGGCGAGACAACGGAAGATCCTTGGCGTTTGCTTTTTGCGGTTACATGCGAGTAACCGGATACGCATGCATGTTAGCGCGGAGATGGTTGCCAAGGCAATTTCTTGGTTCGTCATTCCGGGACGCGAGCCCTTGCGAGCGAGCCCGGAATCCATAATCCCTGTGCTCTATTAGGGCAGAGCCATTATCGATTTTCGCCAAACCGCTGCTGCGGTGTATGGATTCCGGACAGCCGCTGCGCGGCTTCCGGAATGACGAGAGCTAGCGGATGCGCGTCCAGCTTTCGCTCTTGCACACCACGGCGAGAACGCAGCCCTTCGTGGTCATGCGGTCGCCGGCGATGGTGACGACGACGGAGAACCTGAGGTCGCGCTGTGGATCGTAAGCGCTGCCGCTGAGGGTGCCGTCCGGTTGCGGCTTGACGTCGAAGATCACCTTGTCGCCGACCTTCTCGCTGGTCACGTCGGGACGGATGTAGGTGTCGGTCATGCAGATCTGCGCGCCGCACCGCTCGACCTTGACCCGCGCAATGCCGTCGCCGCGCGCCCACGCGCCGAAGAAACCGTCGGCCAAGGCAGTCGTCGGGAGCAGCGAGAGCAGGAGAGGGAGCAATGCGGCGCGCATGCCGCGAAATACGCGGCAGCACGGGGTGCGGTTTCGCGGCTTAGAGCGTCGCGGTGCCCTTCATGGTCGGCTCGCCCTTGCTGTTGGCGGTCCACAGCTCCAGGCCCGCCGCCGTCTTGTTGGCGTTGACCGTGAACTCGGAGCCCTCGAACAGCGGCTGCAGGCCGCGATAGGCGAATGTCGCCGGCGCCTTGCCGCCGTTGAGCTTGGCGGCGAACTCGACCAGCAGGGCCGCCTGCATCGGGCCGTGGAACACGAGGCCCGGATAGCCTTCGACCTTGGTGACGTAGTCACGGTCGTAATGAATACGGTGACCGTTGAAGGTCAGCGCCGAATAGCGGAACAGCAGCACGGTATCGGCCATGTGCTTTTCGACGTGCTGCGCGGCGGGCGGCGTCGGCGGGGCTTTCGGCGCGGTCTGCGGGCCGGTGGTCGCCTCGCGGTAGACGATGTCGTGGCGTTCCTTGATCGCGACGCCGCGCGGCGTCGAGATGGTGTGGTTGACCGCGACGAAGCACAGCGTGCCAGTCGAGCCGCTCTTGATGTTGATGTCGCCGATTGTCGACGAGCGCGTGACCTCATCGCCGACGCGTAGCGGGTCGATGAACTCGATCTCGCCGCCCGCCCACATGCGGCGCGGCAGCGGCACCGGCGGCAGGAAGCCGCCGCGCTTCGGATGGCCGTCTTCGCTCAGCTGAGAGGCGGGATAGACCGGCGGCGCGAGGCACCAGTGCGTCGTAAATGGTGCGGCATCGCCGGTCTTCGGCGAGCCGATGTCGAGGAACAGCGTCGCGCGCAGGCCCTTCACCAGTTGCGCGGTGACGACGTCGGAGACAGCTTCGGTCTTGCCGATCCACTGGCGCAGATGATCGATGTCGAGTTTCTCGGCTGTCGCGGTCATGATGCGATCTTTCCCTTTTGCGCCGTCGCCGGAACGCTCGCGGTATGCTCGCCGACCGCAGGCACGGCGCCATAGCGGCGATTGTCACCCACCACTTGCGCGCCGGGTGCGGGATAGGAGACGACACCGTTCGGTGTGCCGACCTCAATGCGCCGCAGATGCGGATGCTTGGCGAGCTCGTCCATCGTGTTCACTTCGGCGAACGCGATGTCGGCATCGTCGAGCCGCTTCACCAGCTCATCGCGCGAGAGCGATCCGAACACCTTGGCGACGATCGTGTCGGTCGCGTCGCGGTTACGGACGCGCTCGATGCCGTTGGCGAGGCGCGGGTCCTTCAACAGCTCCGGTATCTGCATCACTTCGGTGCAGAGCGTGCGCCACTCGCGCTCGTTCTGGATCGAGATCAGCACCGGGCGGCCGTCCTTCGACAGGAACACGCCGTAGGGCGCGATCGAGGTGTGCGAGAGGCCGATACGCTTCGGCGTGTTGCCGTTCTCGGCGTTGAGCAGCGGCACCGTCAGCCAATCGGCCATCACGTCGAACATCGAGATGCGGATGTCGGCGCCCTGTCCGGTGCGCGAGCGGCCGATCAGCGCTTCGAGAATCGCGGCGTGCGCGGCGGCGCCGGTCGAGACGTCGACGACCGACATGCCGACACGGGCCGGGGCTTCCGGTCCGCCGGTGAGCGAAGCGAGACCGCTCTCGGCCTGAATGAGAAGATCGTAGGCCTTGCGCTCGGCGTAGGGGCCGGTGTCGCCGTAGCCGGTGATGGTGGCGATGATCAGCTTCGGATACTGGGCGCGCAAACGCTCGCGGGTGAAGCCGAGCTTGTCCATCGAGCCGGGCTTGAGGTTCTGCACCAGCACGTCGGCGCTGGCGATCAGCGCCTCGAGGCTCGCGCGGCCATCGGGCGTCGCGAGATCGATCACGACCGACTGCTTGCCGCGGTTGAGCCAGACGAAGTAGCTGCTCTGGCCTTTCGCCGCCGCGTCGTAGGCACGGGCGAAGTCACCCTCGGGGCGTTCCACCTTGATGACGGTCGCGCCGGCATCAGCGAGGCGCGAGGTGCAGAACGGAGCGGCGACGGCCTGCTCCACGGCAATGACGGTGATTCCCTCAAGCGGAAGCATTGTCGCCTCTTAGTAAGAGCGGGGCATGCCCAGAACGTGCTCGGCGATGAACGAGAGCACCAGATTGGTCGAAATCGGCGCGACCTGATAGAGCCGCGTTTCGCGGAACTTACGCTCGACGTCGTACTCTTCGGCGAAGCCGAAGCCGCCGTGCGTCTGGATACAGGCGTTCGCCGCTTCCCACGACGCGTCGGCCGCGAGCATCTTCGCCATGTTGGCCTCGGCGCCGCAGTCTTCGCCTGCCTCGTAAAGCCGTGTGGCTTCGCGCACCATCAGTTCGGCCGCGCGCATGGCCGCGTACGCCTTGGCGATCGGGAACTGAATGCCCTGGTTCTGACCGATCGGGCGGCCGAACACGCCGCGCTCGCGCGCATAGTCGGCTGACTTCTTGGTGAACCACTTGGCGTCGCCGATGCATTCCGATGCGATCAGGATGCGCTCGGCATTCATGCCGGAGAGAATGTAGCGGAATCCCTTGCCTTCCTCGCCGATCAGGTTCTCGGCCGGCACACGCAGCTCGTCGAAGAACACCTCGGTGGTCGAGTGGTTCATCATGGTGCGGATCGGGCGGATGGTGAGGCCGTTGCCGCGCGCCGCTTTCATGTCGACGAGGAACACGGAAAGGCCATCGGTGCGCTTCTTCACCTGGTCCTTCGGCGTGGTGCGCGCGAGCAGCACCATCAGGTCCGAATGTTCGGCGCGGCTGGTCCAGATCTTCTGACCCGAAACGACGTACTCGCTGTTGCCTTCCTTGCGCGCAAAGGTCTTGATCGACGAGGTATCAGTGCCGCTGGTTGGCTCCGTGACGCCGAACGCCTGCAGGCGGATTTCGCCGCTGGCGATCTTCGGCAGCCACTTCTTCTTCTGCTCGTCGTTGCCGTGACGCAGCACCGTGCCCATGGTGTACATCTGGGCGTGGCAGGCGCCGGCGTTGCAGCCCGCGCGATGCACTTCCTCCAGGATCGCAGCGCCCGCCGAAATCTTCAGGCCCGCGCCGCCGTATTCTTCCGGGATCAGCACCGAGAGATAACCCGACTGCGTCAGCGCGCCGACGAACTCGGTCGGGTATGCCATCTCGCGATCGAGCTTGCGCCAGTACTCGCCCGGGAACTGGGCGCAGAGTTTCGCGACGGCTTCGCGGATGTCGGTGTACTCGTCGTGGGTGTGCTGGGTCATCGCGGCTTCAAGGCTTCCGTGCTGGCAGATCGACCGATCGCATGGTGGCTGTTCCGAACGCGCAGACGCGCTCGGCGCCGTTGTTCTGCGAAATCACCTCGATCTTTGCAACGCCAATCGTGCCGCCGCCTTGCATGGCTTCGGCGCGGGCTATGAGTTTGTCACCATCTGCCGGACTGAGGAAGTTGATCTTGAACTCGATGGTCACGCCGATCTTGCCTTCGGGCAATATCGTCGACACCGCAGCGCCAGCAGCTTGGTCGGCCAATGCAGCGATGACGCCGCCATGGAAGTGACCGCCGAATTGCAGCAGGTCTTGACGTTTCACGAGCGCCAGCTCTACGCGACCTGGCGCAACCGACACGACACTCATGCCAGATTCACGGGCGAAACCCGGAAGCGCCATCACCATGTCGACGAGCGCTTGCGGGTTGCTCTTCATGGCAAGCCCTCTTGTCTAAGCAGGATCAGCCGGGAATACGAACCGGCAGCGTCTCGTAGCCCTTCACGAAGCTGGAATAGACGCGCTTCGGTTCGCCGACGACTTCGATCTTTTCGAAACGCTTGAGGATTTCCTGCCAGACGATCTTGAGTTGCAGTTCGGCAAGCCGCATGCCGACGCAGCGGTGAATGCCGAAGCCGAACGAGAGATGGATGCGCGGCCGCGCGCGATCGATGATGAACTGATCCGGATTCTCGATCACGGTCTCGTCGCGGTTGCCCGAGACGTACCACATGACGACGCGATCGCCCTTCTTGATTTTCTGGCCGTGCATCTCGGTATCGACCAGCGCGGTGCGGCGCATGTGCGCGAGCGGCGTCTGCCAGCGGATCACTTCCGGCACCATGGTGTCGATCAGTTCCGGGTTCTCGCGGAGCTTCTTGTACTCTTCCGGGTTTTCGTTCAGCGCCAGCACTGAGCCGGTCATGGTGTTGCGGGTGGTGTCGTTGCCGCCGACGATGAGCAGGATGATGTTGCCCATCAGGTTGTCGGCGTCCATGTAGCGCGTCGCGTCGTTGTGGCACATCATGGAAATGAGATCGTTGCGTGGCTCCGAGTTCACGCGCTCGTTCCAGAGCTTGGTGAAGTAGGCGGCGCACTCGTTCATTTCCTGGCGGCGCTGCTCCTCGGATTCGACGACGCCGCTCTTTGGCAGCGCGGTCGATACGTCGGACCAGCGGGTCAGCTTGCGCCGCTCATCGAACGGGAAATCGAACAGGGTCGCCAGCATCTGCGTCGTCAGCTCGATCGAAACGCGTTCGACGAAGTTGAAGGTCTCGTTGCGCGGCAAATTGTCGAGCACCTTGCCGGCGCGCTCACGGATCAGGATCGCGAGCTCGTCGAGATGCCGCGGCGTAAACATCGGCTGCACGGTCTTGCGCTGCTCGCTGTGGCGCGGCTGGTCCATGGCGATGAAGCTCGGCCAGTCGTAGCCGGGCGGGACGTCGCGGATGGAGATGCCGCCGAGCGATACGTCGGACGAGAAGACGCCGTGGTTGGTGTCCACGTGCATGATGTCGTTGTAGCGGGTGACCGACCAGTACGGCTCGATCGGCGCCTTGGTGCAGAAGTGGATCGGCGCTTCGTTGCGCAGGCGCTCGAAGTAGGGCTGCCAGGTGTCGGAACGGAAAAGCTGTGGCGCGCCCGGGTGCATGTCCGCGAGCGGCATGGAGTAGGCGTACTCACGCGCAGCTTGAATACGCTCGGACTTGCCGGGTTCCGCGTAGCTCCGATTCTTGGCGACTGCGTCCAGCATACATTCCTCCCGTAATCATTATCGGCTTTGGCCGATTAGACCCCGACGCTACAGCCTTAACAAGGTTGCATCGGTGGAACCCGTTTTTGTTGTATTGGAACAGGACACTCAAATAGGGGTTGTTAACCAATTTTACCTTAAACTCTAGGTAGGTCAGAATCTGAGGATTGGGAAATGGCAATTTTCAATGGAAATCAGGAAGTTAAATCGAAACTGGACGCATTGAGCAAATCGCAGGCGATCATTGAATTCAACCTTGACGGGAAAATCCTGACCGCGAATAACAACTTCTTGGCGGCAATGGGATACCAACTCGATGAAATTCAGGGAAAACACCACGGTATGTTCGTAGACCCGGTCTACCGGGAGAGCACGGAGTACCGCGATTTTTGGGAGACGCTGCGCCGGGGCGAGTATCAGGCGCGCGAGTTCAAGCGGTTCGCCAAGGGTGGCCGCGAGATCTGGATTCAGGCCTCCTACAACCCGCTGCTCGGCCGCAACGGCAAGCCGTTCAAGGTGGTGAAGTTCGCCAGTGACATTACCGCGGCGAAGCTGAAGAGCGCCGACCATGAGGGGCAGATCAAGGCGATCCACAAGTCGCAGGCCGTGATCGAGTTCAACCTCGACGGCACCATTGTCACCGCGAACGACAACTTCCTCGGCGCGATGGGCTACCGGCTCGACGAGATCCAGGGCAAGCATCACAGCATGTTCGCGGAAAAGGCTTACGCTGACAGCGCCGCGTATCGCGATTTCTGGGACAAGCTTCGCCGTGGCGAGTATCAGGCGGGCGAATACAAGCGCGTCGCCAAGGGCGGCCGTGAGGTCTGGATTCAGGCTTCCTACAATCCGATCCAGGACGCCAGCGGCAAGAACGTCAAGGTCGTGAAGTTCGCGACCGATATTACGGCGCAGGTGCAGGATCGCATCCGCCGTGCTGAAGTTCAAAAGACGATCGACCAAGATCTCGGCTCGATCACCGAATCGGTGATGGCGACATCGGAGCGGGTGAACTCGGCGGTGAGCGCATCGACGCAAACGTCGTCGAACATGCAGGCGGTGGCTTCCGGCGCGGAAGAGCTGGCGGCATCGGTCGGCGAAATCAGCCGGCAGGCATCCGAGGCGCTGAACATCTCGCGGCAAGCGGTGCAGCAGGCCAACGAGACCAACGAGATCGTCTCCGGTCTTGCGGCCGCAGCGCAGAAGATCGGCGACGTGGTGAAGCTGATCAACAACATCGCCGACCAGACCAACCTGCTGGCGCTCAACGCCACGATCGAGGCGGCGCGTGCAGGTGAAGCAGGCCGCGGGTTCGCGGTCGTCGCGTCCGAGGTGAAGAGCCTCGCCACCCAAACGGCGAAGGCGACCGACGAAATCAGCGGCCAGATTGCGGCGGTGCAGGGCTCGACGCAGAGCGCGGTGACGGTGATCGAAGCGATCAGCCAGACCATCTCGCGCGTCAACGAAATCTCCGGCGCCATCGCGGCGTCGGTGGAAGAGCAATCGTCGGTGACGCAGAGCATCTCGTCCAACATGCAGGTCGCGGCCCGCAGCGTGAACGAGATCAACGACAACATGACCGAAATCGCGAGCGCGACACGGTCGGTCGACAGCGCGACCCGCAAGGTGAAAGAAGCCTCGCGCGCGCTCGGCTAGTCGACCGCCATCATCATTCGAACCGCAGCCACGGGCCCTTCTCTCGCAGAAGGGCCTGTGGCATGTTCGGCCCGGCTATAACAAAAAGGGCGCCGCCAGGCGCCGCCGGGAGACGAGCCGCAATGATTGCCAACGCGCAGCAAACGTTCAACTTCGATCTCGGCGAGACGGCCGACGCAATTCGCGACACCGTTCGCGAGTTCTCCAGCAATGAAATTGCGCCGCGCGCTGACGAGATCGACAAGAGCAATCAGTTCCCGCGCGATCTCTGGCCGAAGCTCGGCGCGCTCGGATTGCACGGCATCACCGTCGAAGAGGAATACGGCGGCGCCGGTCTTGGCTATCTCGAGCACTGTATTGCGGTCGAGGAAATCTCGCGGGCGTCTGGCGCCATCGGTCTGTCCTACGGCGCGCACTCGAACCTGTGCGTCAACCAAATCCGCCGGAACGCGAACGACAAACAGAAACGCAAGTATCTCCCGAAACTGATTTCGGGCGAGCATGTCGGTGCGCTGGCGATGTCGGAGCCGGGGGCCGGCTCTGACGTGGTGTCGTTGAAGACCCGCGCCGACAAGAAGGGTGACCGCTACATCCTCAACGGCAGCAAGATGTGGATCACCAACGGCCCGATCGCCGAGACGCTGGTCATCTATGCGAAGACCGATCCGAACGGCGGCCCGCGCGGCATCACGGCCTTCATCGTCGAGAAGGGAATGAAGGGATTCACCACCGCGCAGAAACTCGACAAGCTCGGCATGCGCGGTTCGGACACCGGCGAACTGGTGTTCGAGGATTGCGAAGTGCCCGAGGAGAATGTGCTGGGCGAAATCGGCCGCGGCGTGAATGTCCTGATGTCCGGTCTCGACTACGAGCGTACGGTGCTCTCGGCGGGACCGCTGGGCATCATGCAGGCGTGCCTCGACGTGGTGATGCCTTACGTTCACGAGCGCAAACAGTTCGGTCAGCCGATCGGCACCTTCCAGCTCGTTCAGGGCAAGGTCGCGGACATGTATGTGATGATGAACGCGGCGCGCGCTTATGTTTACTCCGTCGCCAAGGCCTGCGATCGCGGCGAGACGACACGCGAAGACGCGGCTGGAGCTATTCTGTTCTCATCGGAAAAGGCAACGCAGTGTGCGCTCGATGCGATTCAGCTGCTTGGCGGCAACGGCTACATCAACGACTATCCGACCGGGCGGTTCTTGCGCGACGCCAAGCTCTATGAGATCGGGGCGGGTACCAGCGAAATCCGCCGTATGCTGATCGGTCGCGAGCTGTTCGAGAAAACGTCATAACTATTTGATCCTTTTGCTTCACTCACGCGACTAAAGCCTGATCGGCCCCTGCCTTCCGTCTTACCGAGGAGTGATGCCGTGGATCAGCTCAGTGTGCCGTCCGTTCCGGCGCCGGACCGTCCGGTTTCCATGCAATTTTCCGGCGAGCGTGGCGAATTCTTCCGGCTGGTCGCGCGTGGCGCACTACTGGAATTCATTACCGTCGGCTTTTACCGCTTCTGGCTTGTCACCGACATCCGCCGTCACCTCTGGTCGCGCACGGTGGTCGATGGCGACGCGCCGGAATATACCGGCCGCGGGCGCGAACTTCTCATCGGCTTCCTGGTGGCGATGGCGATCCTGGCGCCGATCTACCTCGCCTATTTTCTCGTCGGCCTTGAAGCCGAACGCGTCCAGGCTTTCGCCAGCTTGCCGCTGGTTGCCTTCCTCTATGTGTTCGGTCAGTTCGCGATCTATCGCGCGCGGCGCTATCGGCTGAGCCGCACAGTGTGGCGCGGTGTCCGCTTCTGGATGAGCGGCTCGGGCTGGGCTTATGCCTTCTATGCCGCGATGTGGGGCACGCTGGTGGTCATCACGTTCGGACTTGCGTTGCCGTGGCGTGACGCGGCGCTCGAACGTTACAAGATGCGGCACTCGTTCTACGGCGATCTGCAGGGGCGCTTCGAGGGCAGCGGCTGGGAGTTCTTCAAACAGGCCTGGTGGCTGTGGTTGCTGTCGCCGCTTGCCTTTATCCCGCTGCTCACGCCGTTCATCTATGGCGCATTCAAGACGATCCAGTGGCGCTGGTGGATGTCCGGCATCCGCTTCGGCGGCGTCCGATTTGAATCGGACCTGAGCAGCGGCGTGTTGATCACGTTGTATTGGAAGGTGATCGGCTGGGCGGTGCTGCTGATGGCGCTTCTCGTCGGCTATCTCGTCTTCGCCGCGGTGCTGGTCGGCTCGATGAGCGGTTTGACCTTCGAGGAAGCCTACAAGTCGCCGGACTTCCTGCAGAGCATTCCGTTCGCGGTGGCCACCGTGTTCGGCTATCTCGCCACGATGCTCGCCTTCAATGTGATCTTCCGCCTCTACCTGACCCGCGATTTCTGGGCACAGGCGGCGACCTCGATCAGGATCCACAACCTCGCGGCGGCTAGCAGCGTCGCGGCGAAGGGCGATCTGGCCGGCGCGCTCGGCGAAGGCTTTGCCGACGGCCTCGACGTCGGAGGCTTCTAGGTCCGCGATGCAGGTTGGAGACGATAGCGCATCCAGCGGAGCAGGCGGCGCCGTCTTTTTCGACGGAGCCTCGAGCCGCAAGCACCTTGTCGATCTCACATTCGCCGCCGAGCTGGAGATTCGCGAGGCTGGCGAATTGATCGCGCGCTGGCCCTACGACGCGATCCGCCGCGCGGACGGTACCGATGGCATGCTCCGCGCGACCTGCGAAGCGGCGCCACCGCTTGCACGTCTCGAAATTCGCGACCGCACCCTTGCAGTCGAATTGTTGAAGCGCTGTCCGCGTTTCGACGAAGACAAGATCGGCGGCCGCGGCATTGCGCGGATCGTCGGCTGGTCGTTCGCCGCGCTCGCCTCGATCGTGTTTCTCGTGGTGTACGGCCTGCCTTACGCCGCCGAGCGGCTGACGCCGCTGATCCCGCAGTCGGTCGAGCAGCGGATCGGTCAGGCGGCCGACAAGCAGGTGCGGCTGCTGTTCGACAATAAGCTCTGCACCGAACCGAAAGGGCAGGCGGCGTTCCTCAAGCTCGTCACCACGCTGCGCACGGCCATGGGCCTCGATGCATCGGTCGAGGCCGCGGTGCTCGGAAGCGACATCCCGAACGCGATCGCGCTGCCCGGCGGCAAGATCTACTTGTTCGACGGTCTGCTGCAGAAGGCGAACAATGTTGACGAGATCGCCGGCGTACTCGCGCACGAGCTTGGGCATGTCCGCAACCGCGATTCGATGCGCAACATGATCTACACGGGCGGCACGTCGTTTCTGATCGGGATGCTGTTCGGCGATATTTCGGGCTCCGGTGCCGTCATCTTCGCGACGCGCTCGCTGCTCGACGCATCCTATTCACGCGATGTCGAGCGCGGCGCCGACGCTGCGACGATCGACATCATGCACAAGCTCGGCCGCTCGCCGAAGCCGATGGGCGAACTGCTGCTGCGCGTGACCGGCAAGGAAGGCGGCGAAAGCGGCGGCAAGGGGAAGCGTCTCGTCTCGATCGTGTCGAGCCACCCGTTATCGGAAGAGCGCCTGGCGCGGATGACGCAGGAAGACCGTCAGGCCACCGGCACGCCGCTGTTGTCGGCGGATGAGTGGGCATCGCTAAAGGCGGTCTGCACGGCGAAGTGAGGGCGCCCGGCGGCTATGGCGCGAGATGGTTGGTTTTCGCGACCCAGTCGCGAACGTCCTTCAGCACCACCGGTAAGACATCCCTGGCTTCCTGAACGGTCATGCCGGCCTTGACGCGCGGATCGTAGAGGATGTTCATCAGGTACTGGTCGTAGACGCTGAAGAAGCCCATCGACACGTCGTCGTTGAACATGGTCCACGGCACCTTGTCGGTGTCGTTGATCGGGCCGAGCGACTGCAGCAGTTCTTCGTATGCGCAATCGTGAAAGACGAAGTCGCCGTTGTCGACCGTCAACAGCACTTCCGAGCGCAGGATCTGGAAGTTCTCACCCTTGCTGAAGCCGGAGAGACACTGCGGATCGAGTGAGTTCTGAATCTCGCGCGCCTTGTCCGCGCCGTAGAGCCTGGCGATGGTGCGGCCCAGTTCGCCGTCGCGCACCAGAGTGACGACGACATTGGCGCCCTCGCGCTTATCGGTCTGAGCGATATCGAGATGCTGAACGCGTTTGCCGATGTCGTCGATGATCTTCGCGAGTTGACCGGTTCGCTTTGTGAAGCGCGCGCCGTCGACAAATATCCGGACGGGACCTTCGTATTTGCGGATGCGATCGATGCGGCCGGCGAGATGGTACTCGGCGCCGAAGGCCGTCCGGAAGAAGCCCTCGAGAATCTCGTCGTCGGTGAACGACTTCTTCTCGGCGCGTTGGCGCATCGTGATCTGCGGAATTTCGGCCAGCGCCATCAGTGCCGGCGCGGTCGCGGTCGTGACCGCGCCAAGGGCGATCGCCGCAAAACGTAAGGCCGGGCGGGCGTTCATCGGCGCGTAGCGTAGACGCCCGCACCGGACCGCGGCAACAGTGCGATTGCCGCGGTACAGATTAAATCTGCGTAAGTTAGTGGTCCGATTCTAACATTTGCACCCCATTTCGGGAGGTACTCATTGCAAATGTTAGAATCAAAGGACCACGAGCAATTATAATTCTAGTGGAGTTTCGGATTTGACATTCGCGTTGCGCGATCGCGGCAACGTGGTCGCGAATGTCAAATCCACTCCACTAGTTGTTCTTGACGATCACCGTCGCGCCGACCTTCACCCGATCGTAGAGATGGATGACGTCGTCATTGACCATGCGGAAGCAGCCCGACGAGACAGCCTGGCCGATGGTCTCCGGCTCGTTCGAGCCGTGGATGCGGTAAAGCGTCGAGCCGAGATACATGGCGCGGGCGCCGAGCGGATTGTCCGGACCGCCGACCATGTGGCGCGGCAGATCGGGGCGGCGCTTGAGCATCTGGGCCGGCGGGGTCCAGGCCGGCCATTCCTTCTTGTGGGTGACGCGGTGCGTGCCGCCCCAGCGGAAACCGTCGCGGCCGACTCCGATACCGTAACGGATCGCCGTTCCGCCGCTCTCGACGAGGTACAGCCGGCGTTCCTTGGTGTCGACGACAATGGTGCCGGGTGCGTAGCTGCCCTCGAAGCGGACGGTGGCGCGCGGAACCGGACCGGAGCCGCTCGGCGTGAAGATGTTCTTGAGGCCGAGCATCAGATCGCTGGCCCGTTCCTCCTGCGCGTTCGCGGCGGCGGGGATCGCCAAAATGACTGCGAAAGCGGTCAAAAGAGCATACAGGCGTCGCATCGAAATCCTCGTGTTGTCCGGGGTGCGGAAAATGTGCACTGCAATTGGCCGAGAAAGGCCATAACTCGCGGCAATTCGCAAGCCACGGGCCCGTGAGAGCGCGATTTCGAGGGGCAGCGTTGCTGAAAAGCACCGCAGGACACCTCCTAGACGATTGATGTCCCAGCGGCGTTGCGGTCTTTTAGCGTCCGGCCGCGCGGCGTCTTTTGACGCCGTCTGAAAACGATGATTGATCGGAGCGGCCAAACAAAACCAAACGGCGACGGGAGCGAGACGATGAACGGTGCGGAAAGTCTGGTGCGGACACTTGTTGCAGGCGGCGTGGACGTCTGCTTCACCAATCCGGGCACCTCGGAGATGCACTTTGTCGCAGCGCTCGACCGCGTCGAGGGCATGCGCTGCGTGCTCGGTCTGTTCGAGGGCATCGTCACCGGCGCCGCCGATGGCTACTACCGCATGAAGGGCACGCCGGCCTCGACGCTGCTGCACCTCGGTCCGGGTCTCGCTAACGGTCTCGCCAATCTGCACAACGCCAAGAAGGCGAACTCCGGCATCGTCAACATCGTCGGCCAGCACGCGGTCTATCACATCGAATACAACGCGCCGCTGACGTCGGACATCGAAGGCCTCGCACGTCCGATGTCGCATTGGGTGCGCACATCGCCGGATGCGAAGTCGGTGGCGAAGGACGGCGCGGCGGCGATCGCGGCTGCGAGCGCAGCGCCGGGCCAGATCGCAACACTGATCCTGCCCGCCGACACCGCGTGGAACGAGGCCGACGGCATCGCGCAGGTTCAGCACGATCAGCAGAAGCCGACCTACTCGCCGCAGGCGGTGGATGGCGCGGCGAAGATCCTCAAGAGCGGCGAACCGACGCTTCTCCTGCTCACCGGCAGCGCGCTGACCGAAGCGGGTCTCGATCTCGCCGAGCGCATTGCCGCCAAGACCAACTGCAAGGTGATGGGCCAGACTTACAACCCGCGCATGGCGCGTGGCCGCGGCCGCTTCCACATCGAGCGCATTCCGTATGTGATCGAGTCGGCGCTGCCGATCCTCAAAGACTTCAAGAACATCATTCTGATCGAAGCCAACGATCCGGTGGCGTTCTTCGCTTACCCGAACAAGCCGAGCCTGTTGAAGCCGGAAGGCTGCAACGTGCATCGCATGACGGCGGGCGGCGAAAACTCCGTTGCGGCGCTCGAAGCACTGGCCGGCGCGGTCGGCGCCAAGGCGGCCGACGTCAAGCCGGTGCAGAAGCCGGAGCCGGTGAAGCCGACCGGCGCGCTCAGCCACGCGTCCATCGCTGCGGCGATTGCGTACGCGATTCCGGAGAATGCGATCGTCGTCGATGAATCGATCACCACCGGCCGCGGCTTCTTCCCGCCGACCGCAGCATCGAAGCCGCACGACTGGCTGCAGAACATGGGCGGCTCGATCGGCTTCTCGACGCCGGTGTCGACCGGCGCCGCAGTTGCGTGCCCCGACCGCAAGGTCATCTGCATGGTCGGCGACGGCAGCGCGATGTACACGATCCAGTCGCTGTGGACGCAGGCGCGCGAGCAGCTCGATGTCGTGACCATCGTCTTCGCCAACCGCATCTATCAGATCCTGCGCGGCGAGTTCGACGGCGTCGGCGCCGGTCAGCCGGGCCAGAAGGCGCTCGACATGCTCAAGATCGACAATCCGGCGCTCGATTTCGTGTCGCTTGCGAAGGGCATGGGCGTGCCGGGCCGCGCGGTCGACAATGTCGACGACTTCAACGTCGCGCTCGCTGCTGCCATTGCGCACAAAGGACCGTACCTGATCGAGGTCCGGTTCTAAGGCTGGGAACGACCTGTCACGTCCGTGCGTTTTCAAGGGGCTCGCAACCATGTCGCGGGCCCTGAAACTGCCGCACACCGTACCTACGTGTTGGGTCATGAGCACTGTTGAGCGCCATAGCCCTGCCGGACCGAATCCCGTGAGTGCACAAGCGAAAGCGGAACTCGACCGCTATCTCGAGCGATTTCAGGAGCGGCTGCCGCAGCGGCTTGCAAGTTGCGTGCGCTGGCTGCGTGAGCCGTCGTCCATCTTCTGGCGGATTCCGATTTCCATCGCGCTGGTGCTCGGCGGCATCTTCAGCTTCCTGCCGGTGCTCGGCATCTGGATGTTGCCGCTCGGCCTGATCCTGATCGCGCAGGACATTCCGTTCCTGCAAGGACCGATCGTGCGCGTGCTCCAGTGGGCGGAGCGCAAGTGGAATGAACGGCAGGCGCGCAAGACCACGCAGAAGTAATCTGATGGTTACACGACAGCGAGGCGGATCGTCCGCCTCGCGAGGTCTGTGTTGGCGATGACTAGGTCGCACCCGGACGCATCTTCTTCCAGTCGCCGACCTTCACGATGCCGACGATGGTGAATTTGCCGTCGCCCAGGCCCTTGACGATCGCCGCTTCGCCCTCGTCGATCTCGCCAGCGGCGCCGGCGACCGCCGCGAACTGGTGTCCGTGTCCCACCAGCACGACATTGCCGCCGCTTTTGACCGGCGTGGCGATCAAGCCGCGCAAGCCCGGATAGTCGCGTTCAGACGGGCCGCCGCCGCGGACGTCGGAATCGATTGTGAAGCCTGACCCGAACATGAGCCGCGCGGTGTCGGCTGTGCGGCACAGCGGTCCGGCACGAACCTCCGTGATCGGGATGTTGAGCGCGCGGATCGCCGCGCCAAGGTCGGCGGCTTGCTTGCGTCCTTCCGGCGACAGATTGCGCTGCGTGCCGCACGAGCTGCCGAGGCTGGTGTCGCGATCCGGCTTGCTGAAGTCGGTCAACGCATGGCGGAAGTGCAGGGTGTAGCCGCCGGCCTTCAGCAACCGCAGCATCTCCTGCGGCGACAGGTCGTTGGCTTTGGCAGGCGCTGCATGGGTCGCAACCAGCGCCAGCAGCAGAGCGATCAGTGATCGGCGGTGCAAGATCATGTCATGTGTCCTTAGTTGCGGCCGCCTGGCCTGCTTCGCGCCGGATGGCCGCCTCCCGCGCAAAGCCTCTAATGGTGGCTGTCGCGCTGCCGCTCCCACGCCAGCGCTGCATCGATCGTGTCCGAGAACGATTGGCCCTCACGCAGCAACACGCTCTTCAAGGCATCGCTGAGATGCCTCGGCTCGCCGAGGTCGTCGACCGGCATCTTGCTGTCGCGCACCGCCGCCAGCACACGCCGGATTTCTCCCGCCGCATGGGCCGGCGTCTGCAGCAGCACGAGGCGTTTGGAGAACGCGGGGTTGCTCGGCACGTGACAGGTGGTGCAGTCGGAGGCGCGCAGCGAGTTGGCGAATTGCCGATACGTCTCGACGACGCGATCGAGGTGCGGGTTCTCAGCGCGCAGCAAACCGCCGAACCAGCTCGTCGCCGGTTGCGGTTGATCCTCGCCGTTGCTCCAGCTCCACTTGCCATCGAATGCCGGCGGCGCCACGGGCTTGACGGCGGGCAAGCCCTTTTCGGTGCCCTGTGGCGACCGCAGCACCACATCGATCAGGCCGCTGTCGTTGACGTAGAACAGAAGCTGGTTCGCGGCTTCGTAGGCCGACCACTTCGCCGGCGAATGCCAGAAGGGATAGGGATATTGCCCGATGTCGAGCTGATTGCGGAACCGCACCTGCAGCTTGAGCACTGTGCGCTTTTCCACCTCGTCAAACTCGGCGATCAGCCGTCCCGTGGTCTTGAACAACGGCAGATAGAGGCCCGCGAAGATTCGCGGATCGAACTGCGTCAGCGACAGTTCGCTGATGCTCTTGCCCGCGGCATCGCCGCCCCAGCGCAACACCGGCGCGAACAGCCTGTGAAACGACGCATCCGAGAACAAGGCCGTCCGGCATGCGGTGTAAGCCTGCTGCTCGCTGTCTTGCGCGGTGACTGCGCACGACTCGGTGAAGCGTGCGCGAACCGTATCCTCGATCCCGGCGTGCGCGGCGCAGGGCATCAACGCCAATGCCACCAATGCGGCACGGATTCCTTGCATCGTCATGCCAACTCCCGTTCGTCTGGAAAAAGGGGAGGCGGGTGCGCAATTCAGGCGCATCCTGCCTCCCAGCCGCAGGGCGCGACGGTTACCAGCCGAGCTCGTAATGAGCCCAGGCGCGCTCGACATTGAGCGGGAGGTTGACCTGATAACCGGCCCAGTCCTCGTACTTCGGCAGCTTGACCGTCTGCTTCAGCTTCTCCGGATCGCGCGTTTCTTTCATCGCGGTCTCGACGGTCCCCATCAGGTCCTCGAGATACTCGCGCGTCAGCTTCGCCGCTTCAGCCGGCACGCTAGGTGCGCCGTGGCCTGGAATGACGCGTTCGAAGTCGAGCTTCTCGATCTTCTTGAGCGACTCGATCCAGTCGGCCGGCCAGTAATCCGGCATGATGCGAAACGCTGTGCGCTTGTGGCCGATGATGTCGACGGCAACCAGGATCTTCTCCTTCGGCAGACGGATCACCGTCATGCAGTTGCCGTGGTTGCGGCCGAAGTAATGCAACTCGATGGTCGTATCGCCGAGCTTGAGATCGCGCTTGTCCTTGTAGGTCTCGTCCGGCTGGACGAGGGCCGGGTTCGGCCGCGCGCGGAATGCCGGCAGGCAATTTTCCTGGCTGACGAACTTGGCGCCGGCGTCCTTGAAAATCTTGCCGCCGAGAATGTGATCCCAATGCTCGTGTGTGTAGATCACGTAGCGGACTGGCTTGTCGGTGACCTTCTTGATCTCGCCCATCATCGCGGCCGCCGCATCGGGATTGATCGGATCGGTCACGATGACGCCGTCGCTGGTGACGAGAAACATGTTGCGGTGAAACTGGTAGCGGAACGAGTAGACGTTGTCCGCGACCTTGGTCGCTTCGAACCTCGGCGGCGCTGGCGGGGGCGCAGCTGTCTGCGCCGGCAGCGATCCTGCCGATGCGATGTGAACGAGTGCGCTTAGGGCAAGCGCTGCCGTTCCGCGAAACGCGGCAATGTGAGCCATGACTGGACCTTTCCTCTGATCGGCATGGCGGAGGGATCAAGGAGACTTGATCCTGCGCCGCTATGCCTATGTTGGATAGGCTCCTAGAGTGGCTGCCGTAAGTGCCAGTTTTGTCGTTTCTCGAAGGACACTTGATGGCCCGGACTCATGCCTCTCGCGCGCGGCAGTCGTTCCCTGCCATCATCGTCAACGCGACCAACCCGGCGCCGCTGTTCCGGCAACTCTACGATGGACTGGCCGAAGCCATTCGCCTCGGGCAATTCCCCGCGGGCAGCAAACTCCCGTCGACGCGCGCGCTCGCGCAGCACCTTCGCGTCTCGCGCAACACGGTTCATCTCGCCTTCGAGCAGCTGATCGCCGAAGGCTATCTCGAAGGAAAGATCGGTGCCGGCACCTATGTGGCGCAGACGCTGCCCGAGCATCTGCTGCAGTTCGCCGAGCGGCCGGGCGCCGGTTCTGTCCGGTCCGGCAAGACGCGGCCGCTGTCCAAGCGTACGGCGACGCTGCTCAAGGTCTATCCGCGCGAACCGTGGGCCGGCCGCAGCAACCGGAAGATCTTTCCGGTCATCCCGGCGCTGGCGGATTTTCCACGCGCGATCTGGCAACGCCTGCTCGTCAAGAGCTGGCGCGACGGCGGCGACGAACTGCTGGACTACGGATGGGGCCACAGCGGATTGCGGCAGGCGATCGCCGAATATCTCGGCACCGCGCGCGGCGTCCGCTGCACGGCGGATAACGTCATCGTCGTCGCCGGTGCACAGCAGGGCATCGATCTGGCCATCCGCGTGCTCGTCGACGAAGGGCAGAAGGCGTGGATCGAGGATCCGGGTTATCCGACTGCTTACGGCGCGCTCATCAGCGCGGGCGCGACCCCCGTGCCGGTGCCGGTCGATGACGAAGGCCTCAACGTCGAGAGCGGCAAGCGGCTCGCGCCCGATGCGCGGCTCGCTTACGTCACGCCGTCGCATCAATTTCCGATGGGCGTGACCATGAGTCTGCGCCGGAGACTAGAGCTGCTGGATTGGGCCGCGCAGGCACGTGCCTGGATTATCGAGGACGATTACAGCAGCGAGTATCGTTACGCAGGCCGCCCGCTCGCGGCGCTGCAGGGGCTCGATCGCGACCAGCGCGTCATCTATCTCGGCACCTTCAGCAAGGTGATGTTCCCGGCGCTGCGGCTTGCCTATCTGATCGTACCGCGCGATCTGATCCCTGCATTCCTGGTGACGCGTTTCTTTGCCAGCCGCCACCCGCCGCGGCTGGAGCAGGCGACGCTGGCGCGCTTCATCGCCGAGGGACACTTCGCACGCCACGTGCGGCGCATGCGCTCGCTGTACGCGCGGCGGCAAGCGGCGCTCGTCGCCGCCAGCCAGCGTCAGCTCGCGGGCCTGATCGACGTGCAGCCCGCGGAGGCCGGATTGCATCTGCTCGGACATTTGCCGCGCGGCGTCAGCGACCGGCGCCTCTCGCAAAAGCTCGCCGATGCCGGCATTGATGCGCCGGCGCTGTCGAGCTTCGCGATCAAACGAAAATTGCCGCCGGCGCTGATTCTCGGCTACAGCGGCGCCGGCGAACGCACCCTCAAACAGGGCGTCGTCAAGCTGCGTGAAGCCGTCGCGGGATTGGTGAAGCCGTAGCGGCCTCAGTAGAGAAACTCGCCGACGATCACCCACACGATTGCGCTGGACGCGAACACCAGCACGAACGCAATCACACCCCAGGCAATATCGCCGAGGTTGGGATGCTTCCGGTCATGATGGTGGGGCGTAAACGTCATGGCCGGCAACATAGCCAAACGACGCGCGCTGAAAATCAGTAACAGCCCTCATCACGAGAGAGCGTGACGGTAACCTAACTGCTCAACCTTAACTCCGCAGTCGCGCTCAACTGTTCGGTCCGGTATATTCCTTCAGCGCCTCGAACTGCGACTTCGACAGGCCGGTTGCGAACGAGCCGTGCGTCGAGGCTTCGAGCTTGCTTGCATCGAGCACGACCTTCTTGCTGATGCCCATCTTCTGCAGATCGACCACGAGGCCTGTCGGTTTTGATCCCAGGCCGACCAGCACGTTGGTGATCTCGCCGGCCGGCTCCTTCTTGGCAGTGAGCACTTGCGAGCCGATCAGCGGCGGCAAATCCCAGCCCGCGTAATTGATTGTCGGTGTTCCTTTAGTGACCTTGATGAAGCCACCGGCGAGTTCGTACTTCGGCGCCGAGGAGTAGGCGAGCCAGCCCCAGAACCCCGATGTCAGCATCAGGACGCCGCCGACGCTCATGCCGGCCGCGGACACCCGTACTGCATCCAGCTTGAGATCGAACTTGTCGACGGCCCTGGCGATGCCGGAGCCGCTCGCGAACAGGCGATAGCCCCAGAAGATCGCGGCGATGCCGCCGAGCGCCAGGACCAGCGACAACCCGACGCGCGAAAAGATCACATAATCTGCTGATGTCATTGCAACCTCCATCGGGAGCGGAATTTCGGAAGGACATTGCAAGACACAGCATCGCCGCGTGCGTGCGGCGCGCGTACTGCCAGAATTGGTAGTTGCTTATGGAGAATATGGGCGATGGCCGGACGAGCTCAGCCGCCGAACGCGTTGCCTTCGGTCACCGAGCAGCTGGGGTTGGTGTAACTCGGCTTCCCGATTGCCGTGTACATCACGCCGTTGATGCCCCTGGACTGCACAGGCTTGCCGCTTTCCCCACCGGTCAATGCTGTGAGCGTGCAGGTCCGGAAATCAGGATCGAAATCGACGATGAGCCGCGATGCTCCGCTGGTGTGCTTGAAGACGACGATGATCTGCTTGCCCTGAATGCGGAACGTTGCCCCGTCCGGGCCGATCAATTTCGCGCCTGTCTGGCGTCCCTCCTGACGCTCCGCGCGGGAAAACAGCCGGCCCTGACTGCTGATGTACACGGTATTGTTGGATGTCCGGTTCGCGACGATGTTGCTTCCATCCGAGCCTCTCGCTTGCGCACCGATTGTGATGCTGAAGCGAACGCTCTTGTTGAGCAGGCCCGCCGGCGCGGAGCGGGCGTCTCCAGCCGCCATCAGCGAGGTCAGTGCGGCGAGCACAAACGCCGATGCTTTCAGTGACGAGTTCGCGAGGCGTGCCATGAGAGATCCTCAAATAATTGCGAAGAAATGTCCGGAACGGCAATGGATGGTGCAGATGGTGGGCGCACAAGGGATCGAACCTTGGACCTCTCCCGTGTGAAGGGAACGCTCTCCCGCTGAGCTATGCGCCCGCCGCGATCGACGCAGACTAATGTGGGCCAACTGAAATAAGAAAGGCCAGTCTGCTGTCGTGGCGAATGGTCCGGGATTTACGGAATAGGCGGCGTCAGGTCAAGGCGCGGGGTTGGTCCAGCGCAAGCAATTTCGCGTCGATTTTACGTGGTCTGGCGGGCCCGCGAGGCGTGCGCCTGCAGCGCGCGGATGCGCTCGGCCAGCGTACCGCCGCTCTCAGCCGCGCCGTTGACGGCTGTGCCGTTCACTGCTGCCGGCTTCGGCATCTCCGGCTCGGCGGCAAGAATGGCCTCGATCGGTGAGTTCGGGCCTTCGAGCTGGGCTGCGAGCTTGGCAACTTCGGCGGCGATGTCGTTGATGCGTTCGCGCAGCAGCGCGTTCTCCATGCGCTCCTGCGCCCACGAGCTTTCCGCCTGGTTCTGGATCGCCAGCAGGTCGCGTTGCGCAGCCGCGCGCTCATCGCGTGCGACGCGCAACTGATCCTCGACGGCGGCTTTCTCGGCGCGGATTTTGACGAACGGATCCGAGCTCGACAGCGTCGCGATGTCGTAGCGCAGAACCTTCTCGGTTTCCTTCGCGGCGTCGATCTGCTGCTTGAGCAGATTGTTCTCGTACTCGCGCTCGGCCAGCAGCTTGCCCTGGGTGGCGAGGCGGTTTTCCAGATCGGTGACACGGTTGCCGAGCATCTCGGCTTCCTTTACCTGCAGCACCAGCTGGCGATCGAGTTCGGACACGCGCAGGTTCAGACCCTCGACGCGCCCGCGCGCCTCGGTCAGTTCGGTGGTTGCGCTCGCCGATTGCGCACGATGCTCTTCGAGCTTCTGGCGCGTATCGCCAAATTCCTTTTCCGCCTCGCTGACGCGGTTCTGCAGCGCGTCGATCTGTGTGCGGACGGCGACGAGTTCGACCTGCCGGCTCTCGGCGAGCACCGAGCGCTCGGAGAGGTCGGTGGACAGTTTCGACAGTTCGTTCTGCTTGTCGCTCAAGGCCTGCTCGGCGGAGCGGAGCGATTGCGTCTTGCTGGAGAATTCCTCTTCGGTGGCGCGGAGCTGATCCTTCAGCGCCTTCTCGCGCGCTTCCATTCCGAAGATCGCGGCGTTCTTCTCGCCGAGTTCGAGCTTGAGGCGGTTGATGGCGTCGGACTTCTTGCCGAGTTCGGCAAGCTGGCTCGTCGTCCTGCTCTTGAGCTGCTCGACATTCATCTCGAGCCGGCGCGCGGACATGGCGAATTCGGCGCGGAGCTGATCCTTGTCGGCCTGAATTTCGGCCATCGACAGCGGCGTCGCGGCTTCGAGCCGCTTGGTCGTCAACCGCACGGCGCGATTATGCACCAGCGGCATGATCATCAGACCAAACAGCATCGAAATCAGAAAACCGATCGCCAGATACATGATCGGCTCGACCATCACTCAAACTCCCGCTGGGCCGGACGCACCTTATCCGTGACCCGGTTATCATGCCACGGGCGGCAGGGAAAAGGCCAGCAAGACAAGACGTTAACGTGAATCTGGTCGTTCAGACGGCCCTGAACTGCCGGGCTGCTGAAAAACGGGTCAGAACGGATTCCAGGTCGGCCGCTGGGTGAACTTCAGGTAGCCGATGTTGGCCCCCAGCCTTAACCCTACGCCCGAGCGGATCGGAACCAGCACCACATTGTTGGCGGTTAGCGCCGTCATGCCGAAGCCGCCGACGAAATAGGCCGAGCCGTCGATGCCGGCGAAGCGCTGATAGACGGCGCTGGTGGCGGGCAGGTTGTAGACGAGGATCATGGTCCGGGCGCCGTCGCCGCCCCAGTCGAAGCCGACCGAGGGGCCCTGCCAGTAAACCTTAAGATCGCCGGCGTTCTTGGTGTAGAGGGTGCCCTCACCGAAACGAAGCCCGGCCACGAATGCGCCGGACCCTTCTTCGCCGAGGATGTAACCGTTCGGCAGGCCGAACTGGCTGACGGCCCGTTCCACCACCGAGGCAAGGCCGCGCGAGACATTGCCGAAGAAGCGGCCGCCGGTGGCGACGATTTCGTCCGGTGCGAAGGTCGACCGCTCGGATTGCTGGGCGGAGGCCGGTTGCAGCATCAGCAGCATGGCGGCAAGCGCCGCCGCGGCCAGGCGCAGTACGATTGTCATCCACCATCCCCCTGCATGCGCACATTGGATGCGCAAATTGGCATCTGCCGTTTAACCGGTTGCTGACGAGCGCTCGGTAAGCTCGATCCGCATCCGAAAGTCCCCGAATCCGCTCTTTATATCGTGAGGAACTATGACGGCACAGCGGCGAGATTCGATACGTCCGAAGGCGGGCGCGGCGCTTGTTCTGGGCCTTTGCGCCCTGATTGCGCCATTTTCGCCGGCGGCCTCGATGACCGAGCGGGTGGTGGTGGATCGGTATACCGGTCTCGCCATCGGCGGGATCGATCCGGTGTCCTATTTCACCGACGCGCTGGCGGTGCGCGGGCTGCCTGAGTTCGAGGCGGTCTCGAACGGCGCGATCTGGCGGTTCGCCAGGGAAAGCAACCGGGCGTTCTTTCTGGCCAATCCGGATGTCTATGAGCCGCGTTTCGGAGGCTACGATCCGGTCGGTGTCGCCAGCGGCAAGCCGGTGGCCGGGCTCGCGCAAATCTGGATGATCCACGGCGACCGGCTGTATCTGTTCGGCCGCGAGGAAAACCGCGATGCCTTCGCGGCCGATCCTGCTCTCTATCTGCGTGATGCCGATCGCGGCTGGGTGAAGCTCAGCGAGACGCTGGCGCGGGACTGACGCTAGCGCTCGGACGCCGACGGATCGCCCCAGGC
Organism: Proteobacteria bacterium SG_bin9; assembly: GCA_002083525.1. Classification (GTDB taxonomy): domain Bacteria; phylum Pseudomonadota; class Alphaproteobacteria; order Rhizobiales; family Xanthobacteraceae; genus SG-bin9. The sequence continues at coordinate 77,175 of LWDM01000073.1, forward strand.
GATGAATTCCGGAACGATGTAGTTGTCCTTGCGCGTGCCGAAGCGCAGCTGCGCGCCGTTGCCGTCGGTGATCTTGCCGCCGGCGGCGACGACGACCGCGTGCCCCGCCGCCACGTCCCACTCCGATGTCGGCGACAGCCGCGGATAGATATCGGCGATGCCTTCGGCCACGCGGCAGAACTTCACCGCCGATCCGGTGATCTGGCGGATCGCTCCGGGACGCTTGGCGATAAAGGCTTCGGTGCGCTTGTCACCGTGCGAACGGCTGACCGTGACGACCCAGGGATTGCCGGGCGGCGGAGTCGGCCGCGTCTTGATCGGCTGCGCGGCGCCGCGGGCGCTGGCGTCCTTCGTCACCAGCAGACGCTCGGCGCCACGGCCGACGAGGCCCCGCCAGATCAGCCCGAGCGCCGGCGCACCGACGATGCCGAGCAGCGGTTCGCCATCGGTGATCAAAGCGAGATTGACGGTGTACTCGTCGCGCTTCGCCACGAACTCCTGCGTGCCGTCGAGTGGATCGACCAGAAAGAAGCTGCCGCGATAGGGGGCGGCGGACAAATGCGTGCGCTCTTCCGACAATGTCGGAACGCCGGGCGCGAGCCGTGCCAGCCCCTCGGCAATGACGCGATCGGCGGCGAGGTCGGCCTCGGTCACCGGCGAGCCATCGGCTTTGCCTTCCACCGCCATCGCGTTGCGATCGATCCGGAGAATCGCGGCGCCGGCTTCGGCGACCAGATCGGTCAGCGGCTCCATCAGTCCGGCGGCGGTCTCGCGATCGATCACGGTGACCGATGCTGGCAGGGGATTCATTGCAAACGTCTCACTCGGGCGCGGGCATCCGGCAGCCGATACGGTGGCAGCACGGAAGCGGGCAGTGTATCAAGCGAAACAGCATGCGTGATTCGTGTTCCATGCGCTGCAAAGGCCTGTGGAGATGACGTATTCTTGCCGGGCCAAAGACGGCGCGTCGTTGTAAGTATCACCTCTGGCAGAGCTTTCCCGGCCCCGGCATTTTGCCGCGTCAGATCCCGCCCCGCGAAATTCGAAAACAAGATCAGGATTCAGGACATGTCCGGCCCGTCAACTTCTGCTCCGCCCGACGCGCTTGAGCTCGCAGCTCTGCTGTGCTCGCGGGTTTGCCACGACCTGATCAGCCCGGTCGGCGCCATCGTCAACGGCCTTGAGGTTCTGGACGACAATCCGAAGCCGGAAGACCGTGAGTTTGCCCTCGATCTGATCCGCAAGAGCGCGAAAACGGCCTCGGGCCGGTTGCAGTTCTGCCGGCTGGCGTTTGGCGCGGCCGGCTCCTCAGGCGCCCAGATCGACACCGGCGATGCCGAAACCATGACGCGCGGTTTCCTCGATGACGGCAAGGTCACGCTGACGTGGTCGGTGCCGCGAACCCTGGAACCGAAGAACCGGGTCAAGCTCCTCCTCAACATGGTGGTGATCGCGCAGCAGACCATACCGCGCGGCGGCACGCTGACGGTGGAATCATCCAGCACCGGCTACCGGATCGTCGCGGCGGGGCTCAACGCCCGCGTTCCGCAGAACATTTCCGACATCCTGAGCGGGGCGCATGGCGGGTCGGTGGATGCTCACGCGGTGCAGCCGCACTACACGCGGCTGCTTGCGGGCGCCTGCGGTCTCAACGTGACCCTCGCCCTCGAAGGCGATGCTGTCGTAATTTCAGCAGCTTGAGGTAAGCCGCGTGCGAACTCCTAACAGTTCGTAAACGCGATCGCTCCAATTCGACGCACAGGCCGCATCCTGTTGGAACAGGCCGGATTTCCGCGTCACTCACCAAATATAAACGCTTTCCATCGAAACTCCTCAAGCTTCCCAAGGCGTGGTGTCCGCGCCCGATTGCTTGAAGGCCAATTCAATGGATGATCTTCTGAGGGAATTCCTCACCGAGACGAACGAAAGTCTCGACGTTGTCGACAACCAGCTCGTCAAGTTCGAGCAGGAACCCAATAACGCGAAGATCCTCGACAACATCTTCCGGCTCGTTCACACGATCAAGGGCACCTGCGGATTCCTCGGCCTGCCGCGCCTCGAAGCGCTGGCGCATGCCGCCGAAACGCTGATGGGCAAATTCCGCGACGGCATGCCGGTCACCGGCCATGCGGTGACGCTCATCCTCCAGACCATCGATCGCCTGAAGGACATTCTCGGTCAGTTAGAGGCGACCGAGGCCGAGCCGGAAGGCTCTGACGAAGACCTGATCGATCAGTTGCATCACATGGCCGAACACGGCGCCGGCGAAGCGGTGGCCGAAGTTCCGGCCGAAGCTGCACCGCCGATCGCCGCCGAGACATCGCAGATGACCCAGGGGCACCTGGTCGAGCAGACGCTCGAACGTGCACTGCGTCCGGGCGAAGTGTCGCTCGACGATCTCGAGAAGGCCTTCCGCGAAACCGAGACAGAGGTCATGCCGGCTCCCGCAGCACCTGCACCTGTCGCCGCCGCTCCGGCTGCCAAGGCACCCGCCGCCAAACCGGCCGCGCGCAAGCCCGCCGCCGAGGCCGAAGTCACGATGAGCGAGAGCGACAAGGTCGCCAACCAGTCGATCCGCGTCAACGTCGACACGCTCGAGCACCTGATGACGATGGTGTCGGAGCTGGTGCTGACCCGCAACCAGCTGCTCGAAATCGGCCGCCGTCACGAAGACTCCGATTTCAAGGTGCCGCTGCAGCGCCTGCCGAACGTCACCGCCGAGCTGCAGGAAGGCGTCATGAAGACGCGCATGCAGCCGATCGGCAATGCCTGGCAGAAGTTGCCGCGCATCGTCCGCGATCTCGCGACCGAACTCGGCAAGCAGATCGAACTCGAAATGCACGGCGCCGACACCGAGCTCGACCGCCAGGTGCTCGACCTGATCAAGGACCCGCTGACCCACATGGTCCGCAACTCGGCCGATCACGGCCTTGAAGGTCCGGATGAGCGCGCCAAGGCCGGCAAGCCGGAGCAGGGCACGATCCGTCTCTCCGCCTATCATGAAGGCGGCCACATCATCATCTGCATCGCCGACAACGGCCGCGGCCTCAACACCGAGCGCATCAAGGCCAAGGCAGTCTCGAGCGGTCTCGCCACCGAGGCCGAAATCGAGAAGATGACGGAAGCGCAGATCCACAAGTTCATCTTCGCGCCGGGCTTCTCGACCGCAGCCGCCGTGACCAGCGTCTCCGGCCGCGGCGTCGGCATGGACGTGGTCCGCACCAACATCGATCAGATCGGCGGCACCATCGACATCAAGTCGGTGGCCGGCGAAGGCTCCAGTGTCACCATCAAGATCCCGCTGACGCTCGCGATTGTCTCGGCGCTGATCGTCGAGGCCGCCGGCGACCGCTTCGCGATCCCGCAGCTCTCGGTGGTCGAACTGGTCCGCGCCCGCGCCAACTCCGAATATCGCATCGAGCGCATCAAGGACACGCCGGTGCTGCGCCTGCGCAACAAGCTCTTGCCGCTGATGCACCTGAAGAAGCTGCTCAAGATCGACGACGGCTCGTCGATCGATCCGGAGAACGGCTTCATCGTCGTCACCCAGGTCGGCAATCAGACTTTCGGTATCGTCGTCGACGGCGTCTTCCATACGGAAGAAATCGTCGTCAAGCCGATGTCGACCAAGCTACGCCACATCGGCATGTTCTCGGGCAACACCATTCTCGGCGACGGCGCCGTGATCATGATCGTCGATCCGAACGGCATCGCCCAGGCGCTCGGCACCTCGGTTGCCAGCCAGAGCGAAATCAACGACGAAAACGCGGCGACCCGCGCCAGCTCGAGCGACCAGCTCACCTCGCTGCTCGTCTTCCGTGCCGGCACGATGCAGCCGAAGGCCGTGCCGCTCGCGCTGATCACCCGCCTCGAAGAGATCGCCGCCGACAAGATCGAAATGTCGAACGGCCGCCACATGGTCCAGTATCGCGAGCAGCTGATGCCGCTGGTGAACATGGAGGCGGTCAGCGTCCGCACCGAAGGCACGCAGCCGATCCTGGTCTTCGCCGACGACGGCCGCTCGATGGGCCTCGTGGTCGACGAGATCATCGACATCGTCGAGGAACGTCTCAATATCGAAGTGGCGAGCGGCCGCGAGGGCATCCTCGGCTCCGCCGTCATCAAGGGGCAGGCCACCGAAGTCATCGACGTCGGCCACTTCCTGCCGATGGCCTTCGCCGACTGGTTCAGCCGCAAGGAAATGCGCCCGTCGCTCTCCGCGCAGTCGGTGCTGCTGGTCGACGACTCGGCCTTCTTCCGCAACATGCTGGCGCCGGTGCTCAAGGCGGCCGGTTATCGCGTCTCGGTCGCCGCCAACGGCAACGAAGGCCTCAGCGTGCTGCGCTCGGGCCAGCAGTTCGCCGCGGTGCTGACCGACATCGAGATGCCGGACATGAACGGCTTCGAGTTCGCCGAGTCCATCCGCGCCGATCAGCGCTTCGGCACCATGCCGATCATCGCGCTGTCGTCGCTGGTGTCGCCGGCCGCCGTCGAGCGCGGCCGTCAGGCCGGCTTCCACGACTACGTCGCCAAATTCGACCGGCCCGGCCTGATCGCCGCGCTGAAGGAGCAGACGGCTGAAGTCAGCCGCGCCGCATAAGGACCATTGAGATGAGCGAAAAGAACCAGGGCGTGGAAAGCGGCGTTTCCGAGTATGTCACCGCGATGATCGGCGGACAGCTGTTCGGCCTGCCGATTTCGCGCGTGCAGGACGTGTTCATGCCGGAGCGCCTGACCCGCGTTCCGCTGGCGCCGAACGACGTGGCGGGCGTGCTCAACCTGCGCGGCCGCATCGTCACTGCGATTAATATGCGTGCGCGTCTCGGCCTGCCGAACGAAGAGACGGATCGTCCGCCGATGGCGGTCGGTGTCGACCTGCGTGGCGAATCTTACGGCCTGCTGATCGACTCGATCGGCGAAGTCTTGAAGCTGCCGGACGACAGCCGCGAGGTGAACCCGGTGAACCTCGATCCGCGTATGGCCAAGATGGCCGGCGGCGTGCACCGCCTCGACGGACAACTGATGGTCGTTCTCGATGTCGATCGCGTTCTTGAGATCGGCGCCGAAGCGATGGCGGCTTAATTTTTCGAGCAACGGGACAACAAACGGATCGGGATTGATCAGCCAATCCCGGATCGAAATCAGGAAGCGAGGCTGACATGAAGACGTGTCTGGTGGTGGACGACTCGAGCGTGATCCGCAAAGTCGCGCGGCGTATTCTCGAAGGTCTCGATTTTCAGATCACGGAGGCCGAGGACGGTGAGAAGGCGCTGGCCGCCTGCCGTCAGAGCTTGCCCGACGCCGTGCTGCTCGATTGGAACATGCCGATCATGGACGGCTACGAGTTCCTGCGCAACCTGCGCCGCATGCCCGGCGGCGATCAGCCGAAGGTGGTGTTTTGCACCACCGAGAACGACGTCGCGCACATCGCGCGCGCGCTTCACGCCGGTGCCAACGAGTACATTATGAAGCCGTTCGACAAGGAAATCGTCACGGCGAAGTTCCAGGAAGTCGGCCTGATCTGACGATCAGGTTGGCGGCTCGGGGAGAGGTCAGCGCTCCCCGACTCAATATCCGGCGTTCGGATACCTGCTGTGAGTACGTGTTGCGTTTGGTGAGTAATGAGTGTTGTAACTGCAGTCCCTCCGGCTGTCGCGCCGCATCGGCATGAGCCCTTGCGCGTCATGGTGGTCGACGATTCCGCGGTCATCCGCGGTCTGATCTCGCGCTGGATCGGCGCCGAAGCGGACATGGTGGTTGCGGCCTCGCTGCGCACCGGCCGCGATGCGGTCGATCAGATCGAGCGCATCAATCCCGACGTCGCCGTCCTCGATATCGAAATGCCGGAGCTTGACGGCATCTCGGCGCTGCCGCTGCTGCTCGCGAAGAAGCGGAACCTCGTCATCATCATGGCGTCGACGCTGACCCGCCGGAACGCGGAAGTCAGCTTGAAGGCGCTCTCCCTCGGCGCATCCGATTACATTCCGAAGCCCGAGAGCTCGCGCGAGATGTCGGCGGCGGACACGTTCCGCCACGACCTGCTGCAGAAGATTCGCCACCTTGGTGCCCGCGCGCGCCGCTCGTCGGTGCCGTCGACCATCAGCCCGCCGCTCGCGCCCGCCGCTGGCATTCGTGAGCCGGCCCGTGCCGCAGCCGCGCCGACCTCGCATCATGTGGCGGCGGCGACGCGTCCGTTCTCACCCGGTATTCCGCGTGCGCTCGTCATCGGTTCATCCACCGGCGGTCCGCAGGCTTTGATGTCGCTGGTCGCCGAGATCGGTCCGGTGATCGACAAGGTGCCGGTGCTGATCACCCAGCACATGCCGCCGACCTTCACCACCATTCTCGCCGAACACCTCGCGCGCGCCAGCAAGCGTCCCGCGGCCGAGGGCGTCGATGGCGAAGTCATCAAGCCGGGCCGCATCTATCTCGCTCCGGGCGGCAGGCACATGCGCATCGTCAAGAACGCGGCCGGTGCGGCGATCGCACTCGACGACGGCCCGCAGATCAACTTCTGCAAGCCTGCGGTCGATCCGATGTTCACCTCGGCGATCGAGATCTGGCACTCGGCCATTCTCGGCGTGATCCTGACCGGCATGGGTTCGGACGGGATGCGCGGCGGCAAGGACATCGTCGCCGCCGGCGGCAACATCATCGCGCAGGACGAGGCCACCAGCGTCGTCTGGGGCATGCCGGGCGCGGCGGCGCAGGCCGGAATTTGTTCATCCATTCTTCCGCTCAATCAGATCGGACCGAAGCTAGTACGCGTGTTTTCAGGAGACCGGTCGTGACCCCAGCTGATTATGAGTATCTCCGCAAACTCCTGAAGGACCGCTCGGGCCTCGTGCTGTCGACCGATAAGCAGTACCTGGTCGAAAGCCGCCTGTTGCCGCTCGCACGCAAGACGAACCTCGCCGGCATCAGCGAGCTCGTGACCAAGATGAAGTCCGGCGCCGAGCCGATGATTGTCGACGTCGTCGAGGCGATGACGACCAACGAGACTTTCTTCTTCCGCGACAAGGTGCCGTTTGATCATTTCAAGGAGACGATCCTGCCGGCGCTGTTGCAGGCGCGGTCCGCCCGCAAGTCGATCCGTATCTGGTGCGCCGCCTGTTCGACCGGGCAGGAGCCGTATTCGCTCGCCATGATCCTGAAGGAGATGGGCGGGACGATCGCCGGCTGGCGCGTCGATATCGTCGCTACCGACCTGTCGCAGGAAGTGCTGGAAAAATCCAAGGCCGGTATCTTCAGCCAGTTCGAAGTGCAGCGCGGTCTGCCGATTCAGATGCTGGTGAAGTACTTCAAGCAGACCGGCGAGCTCTGGCAGATCAATCCGGAGATCCGCTCGATGGTGCAGTTCAAGCAGCTCAACCTGCTGCAGGACTTCGCCCACCTCGGCTCGTTCGATCTGATCTTCTGCCGCAACGTGCTGATCTATTTCGATCAGGAGACCAAGGTTGCGATCTTCAACCGCCTCGCCAAGCTCAACGAAGCCGACGGTTTCCTCGTGCTCGGCGCTGCCGAGACCGTGGTTGGCCTGACCGACGTGTACAAGCCGCTCGCCGACCGCCGCGGTGTCTACCGTCCGAACCTGGTGAAGTCGCCGTCGATCGCACCGGCCGCCGGCGCAGGCTCGATCAAGGTTGCGGCACAGGCCGCGCGCTGATCCAATCTCGCGCCGTCAGACGATGGCGTGCGGGATAAACCGTGACGTGTTGCCGGTGATCGGGTTCTCATCCTCGCGGACCGAGAGCCCGCACGGCACGCCGTCGACCAGCCAGCTTCCCAACACCGGATACTGCTCGGCGAACGCCGGTAGCGGCGCCAGCGCCTGCCGGATATGGCCTTCCGCGCCGTAGGGGCCGTCCTGCGCGTCGAGCGTCTCGCCGCCGCTGACGATGGTCACGTTGGCGCCCTCGCGCGAATAGAGCGGCTTGCGCACGTAGGAACTGCCCAGCGCGATGGCTGCGGGATCGTCGTCGAACCAGGCCGGCAGCAGGTTGGGATGGCGCGGAAACATCTGCCACAACAGCGGCAGGATGCCCTTGTTGGAGAGGATCATCTTCCAGGGTGGTTCGATCCAGCGCGTCGAGGCCGACTTGAGGTTGGCGCCGAACTGCTCCCGCACCATCCACTCCCAGGGATAGAGCTTGAACGCGAGTTCGATCGGCTTGTCAGCAAGATCGACGAACTCGCCGCTGTCGCGCCAGCCGATCTGGTCCACGGCGATTTGCGTGGTCGTGAGCCCGGCCTGCCGCGCGACGTCTTCGAGATAGGCAATGGTGCCGGCGTCTTCCTCGCTGTCCATCATGCAGGTGAGATGTAGCGGACGGCCCGCGCCGACGGCCTTCCACGCCGCGATCAGCCGTTCGTGCAGCGAGTTGTATTGATCGGCGCGTTTCGGAACGATGCGCCGCTCGATCGCCTGCTCGAGCCACCTCCATTGGAATACGGCCGCCTCGAACAGCGAGGTCGGGGTGTCGGCATTGTATTCGAGCAGCTTCGCCGGGCCGCTGCCGTCATAGCGCAGGTCGATGCGGCCATAGAGCGAGCGGTCACCGCGCTTCCAGCTTGCGGCGATGTAGGTCCAGAACGCCTCGGGGATCTGAAGCAACTTGAGCATGCGCTCGTCGTCAACGACGCGGCCGACAAGCTCGCGGCATAGGCCGTCGATCTCGCCCGTCGGCGTTTCGATGTCACGCTCGATCTGCTCCAGCGAGAAAGCGTAGTAAGCGCGTTCGTCCCAGTAGCGCTCGCCGCCGATGGTGTGAAAGACGAAGCCTGACGCGGCGGCGGTCTCGCGCCAGTCGTCGCGTTCGGGGCAGGGGATGCGCTGCATGGCGAGCGATCAGCCGCCGCCGGTGAAGTGCGAAGCGAAGCCGCCGAAGCCGCCGCGTGACGTATGCGATCCGCCGTCGCCGGAGCTTGAGTGCGCCGATCCGCTCGATGAGCCGTCGCCGCTGAAATAGCTGCGGTTCGACGACGAGCTCGATGATGACGAACTCGACGAGGAATTCGACGATCCCCAATGTCCGCTGCCGCCGCTCCCGCCCGACGATGACGACGAACTGCTGCGCGCGGCACAGTGCGGCAGTTGCGGATTGTATTGCGACATGCCGGGCTGATTGGGCGGAGAGCAGTTTTCGTTCGGCATCGCCGTATAGGCGAGGCCGCCGACCATCCCGGTGCCCATCAGCAGCAGAACGACTTGCGTTGAGCGTTTCATCGCGCGCCTCAGTAGATCATCGAAGCGGCGTTGAGCGCGCCGGCCGCGAGCGAGGCGAGGCCGAGCCAGATCGCCGGGGCCAGTTCGCCCTTGGCGATGCGGTCGGAGAGGTCGGGCACTGGAATGCGCGCGAGGAAATAGACGATGATCTGCACGATCAGCGCGATCGTGCTCCAGATCAGGCAGTCGATGACGTTGGCGGCGTGGGTCATCGCGCTGACGACCGGCAGCGAGAAACCGACGAGGCTCAGCCCCAGCGAGATCGCGGCGCCGGGCACGTTGTTGCGGATGAGCAGGAATTCGTCGTGCCGGGTCACGCGCACGTAGACGAACAGGTAGGCGGTGACGGCGACGATGGCGGTGCAAAAGTAGACGATGAAGGCCGGCAGTCCGGCAAGCGATTGAAGAACCACGATGCTTTGCCCCAATGTCGTGTCTGGTTCTGCGGATGTTACGTCAGTCGCGCGGCGAGGCCAAAGGGTTCGATGAAACATCCCCGCCGGCGGCGGTTGACAGAACGGGAACTGTGCATATGTTTCCGGCGTCGGGCTCACGGCAGACGCCCGGCATTCCCAAGACGAGCTTCCAGACGAATATCGTCCAAGCGCTGCCTGTCCTTCGATGATTTGGCGAAGGCGGGTGGGCTTGTGTGTTCTCGCTCCGCTCCCTCGCGCCCGATCATCGATTACGCGAGAGGCGACCATGAGCGACGTTATTCTCTACGGTTTTCCGATCAGTACTTATGTCAATGTTGCCCGGCTGGTTCTGACCCAGAAGGGTGTCGACTACGAGTTCTGCAATCTGGCTGCGGAGATGGGGCAGTCGCGTCATCTGAAACTGCATCCATTCAACCGCGTGCCGATTCTTCAGCATGGCGATGTCGAGCTTTACGAAACAGCGGCCATCGCCATCTATGTGGACGAACAGTTCGGAGGCGCTTCGCTTCAGCCGGACAGCACGCTTTTGCGTGCCCGGATGCATCAGTGGATCAGCGCGCTCAGCAGCTACTATTATCCCTACATCGCCTTCCACCTCAGTCATGAGCGCCTGATTTATCCAAATCTCGGGATCGCACCTGATGAAAAGGTGGTTGCGGTTGCGTTACCGAAAATCGCGAGGGCGCTGGAGGTGATGGAGCGGACGTTACAGGCGGGATCGGGATTTCTCATCGGCGACCGGCCGACGCTGGCCGACTTCTTCCTGCTTCCGACGATGACGTCCTTGAGCCTGACTCCGGAAGGATCGCAGATGTTGAATGGCAAGCCTGCGATTGTCGCGTGGAGTCAGCGCATGGGCGCGTTGCCGAGCGTCATGAAGGTACGTGCTGAGGTTGCGCCGTTCATCGGCAAACCGCTGGAGCATGCAAGGACGTGGGTCGATACGCATCGTCCGCGCTATTGATTGATGATTGATACAGCCGCCGATTGACATCGACCGGCGACTGGGTTCTAAAAACAGTTATGGGGACCAGCGATCTCCCCACGAGGCGGCAAGCCCAAGCATCGCGTTCCCTTTCTTCAAGGAGGACGCGCACGTGCCGTCTTACAACTCCATCTCAACTGAAAAACTGTCACGCTTGATCGGTACTGGCCGCACGCCGGTCCTGATCGATGTGCGAACCGATGAAGATTTTGCCGCCGATCCGCGCCTGATTCCCGGCGCGGTGCGCCGGCCGCATACCACTGCCTCGGACTGGGCGTCTCTCTATGCGGATCAGACCGTCGTCGTGGCGTGTCTGCGCGGCAAAAAGCTCGCCGAAGGCACGGCCGCCTGGTTGCGGCAGGCGGGCGCGTCCGCTGAAGTGCTGGACGGAGGATTTGAAGAGTGGAAGGCAGCCAAGTTGCCGCTGACACCGCAAGCGAAGATGCCCCAGCGCGATGCGCAGGGGCGCACCGTCTGGGTTACGCGTGCGCGGCCGAAGATCGATCGCATCGCCTGTCCGTGGCTGATCCGACGCTTCATCGATCCGCGGGCGGTGTTCCTGTTCGTGGCGCCGTCGGAGGTGGAAGCGGTCGGCGAACGCTTCGGCGCGACGCCGTTTGACATCGAGAACACGTTCTGGAGTCATCGCGGCGAACTCTGCACGTTCGATGTGATGATCGAGGAGTTCGGCCTTGCCACGCCGCCGCTGCTGCGGCTGGCCGACATGGTGCGCGCCGCCGATACCGGCCGGCTCGATCTGTCGCCGGAAGCGCCGGGGCTGCTGGCCGCTTCCCTCGGTCTGTCGCGCATGTACGATGACGATCTGGAGCAACTGGACGCGGGCATGCTGCTTTACGACGCCTTCTATCGCTGGTGCCGCGATGCCACCGGCGAAACTCACAACTGGCCCAACACCAAGCCGCGAGCCTGACATGACCGATACCGTTGCAACCAACACCCCGGCGAGCGCATCGCCGGGGCACGGCGTCAGCCTCGGCGAAGCCTTCCGCGTCTGGCTGCGCGTCGCGCTGCTGTCGTTCGGCGGTCCGGCCGGGCAGATCGCGGTGATGCATCGCATTCTGGTCGACGAGAAGAAGTGGATCTCGGATGCACGTTTCCTGCATGCGCTGAATTACTGCATGCTGCTGCCGGGGCCGGAGGCCCAGCAGCTGGCGACCTATGTCGGCTGGCTGATGCACAAGACGCGCGGCGGCCTGATGGCGGGCGGCCTGTTCATCCTGCCAGGCGTCATCTCGATCATGGCGCTGAGCACCATCTACGCGGCGTACGGCAATGTCGGCTTCGTCGCGGCGCTGTTCTTCGGCCTGAAAGCTGCGGTGCTGGCCATCGTCATCGAGGCGGTGGTGCGGGTCGGCAAGCGCGCGCTCAAGAACAACCTGATGATCGCGCTGGCCGCGGTCAGCTTCGTGGCGATTTTTTTCTTCGGCGTGCCGTTCCCTGTCATCATTCTGCTCGCGGGCGTGATCGGCTTTGTCGGTGTGAAGCTGGGGCGCAGCGAGTTTGCCGGAGGAGGGCATGGCGGCGGGGCGTCGGGCGGTGTGATCGACAGTCTCCTCGGCAACGAGGTGCCGGAGCATGCGCGGCCCTCGCTCAAGCGCGCGCTGACATCAGCAGCCATCTGGCTGGCGCTATGGCTGATCCCGGTGGCGTTACTCCTGATCTATCTCGGCCAAGGCAATGTCTTCAGCCAGATCGCCGTGTTCTTCAGCAAGATGGCGATGGTGACGTTCGGCGGCGCTTACGCGGTGCTGGCTTACGTCGCGCAGCAGGCGGTCGAGCATTATCGCTGGGTGCAGCCCGGCGAGATGCTGGACGGGCTCGGCATGGCGGAGACGACGCCGGGCCCGCTGATCATGGTGCTGCAGTTCGTGGGCTTCATGGCCGCGTTCCGCGATGCCGGATCGCTGCCGCCGATGCTGGCCGGCACGCTCGGCGGGTTGCTCGCGACGTGGGTGACGTTCACGCCGTGCTTCCTGTGGATCTTCGTCGGTGCACCGTTCATCGAGGCGGTGCGCGGCAACAAGGCGCTCGCCGGTGCACTGTCGGCGATCACAGCCGCCGTCGTCGGCGTCATCCTCAACCTGTCGGTCTGGTTTGCGATCCACACGCTGTTCGCGCGGACGTTGCCCGTGCGTGCCTTCGGCCTGTCGTTCGATGCGCCGGTGCTGACCAGCGTCAATCCATGGGCGCTGGCGTTGTCTGTCGCGGCCGCGCTCGCGATCTTCCGCTTCAAGGCGGGGATGCTGCAGACTCTTGCGGCGTGCTCGGCGGCAGGGATTGCGCTTTATCTGGCCGGAGTCATTTAGAGGCGGAACAGAAATCGTTTTGTCGTCGTCATTGCCGGGCTTGACCCGGCAATCCATCTTTTTGCTGAGATCGTTGGAAGATGGATGCCCGGGTCAAGCCCGGGCATG
>LWDM01000074.1:0-8792 GCA_002083525.1 Proteobacteria bacterium SG_bin9
TCGTCTTCAAGATCCAGGCGAACATGGACCCGAACCATCGCGACCGCATCGCGTTCGCACGGCTTTGCTCGGGCAAGCTGACGCGCGGCATGAAGGCGAAGCTGGTACGAACCGGCAAGCCGATGCCGCTGTCGTCGCCGCAATTCTTCTTCGCTCAGGACCGCGCGGTCGCCGACGAAGCGTTCGCGGGCGATGTGGTCGGCATTCCGAATCACGGCTCGCTTCGCATCGGCGATACGCTGACCGAGGGCGAGGACATCGTGTTCATCGGCGTGCCGTCGTTTGCGCCGGAAATTCTGCGCCGGGTGCGGCTGACTGACGCAATGAAGGCCAAGAAGCTGAAGGAAGCACTGCAGCAGATGTCGGAGGAGGGCGTCGTGCAGGTGTTCCGGCCGCGCGACGGCGCGCCGGCGCTGGTCGGAGTCGTCGGACAGCTGCAGCTCGACGTGCTGAAAGCTCGGCTCGACGCCGAGTACGGCCTGCCGGTTGACTTTGAAATCAGTGAGTTTTCGCTCGCGCGCTGGATCTCCTCGGACGACCGCAAGAAGCTCGATGCCTTCGTTGCGGCCAACGGTTCGGGTGTGGCCGACGACGTCGACGGCGACCCGGTTTTCCTCGCGAAAAACGAGTTCTATCTCGGCTACACACGCGAGCGGGCCGAGGGGATCGACTTCACCAACGTTAAGGATGTGAAGAAGAAGGCTTAGGCCGCCCTCGACCTGCGGAGTATAGTCGGCCTCGCGGATCACTCCCGCGGATACTGCCCATGCCTGATTTCGATCATTTGTTTGAAGCAGCGATCGCGGAATGGCCGGAGCGGCTTGACCTCAAGGTCATCGAATCCGGGCCGGTCTATTTCGTCGAAGGCCTTGCACGGCTGCAGGAGAAACTTGCCGCTCAGTGGATCGGCAAGCCCTCCGGCGTTCTCATGCGCAACATGCACTGGGCGATTTCCGCCGTCGCCAATCGCGCGTTCGAAAAGCGCGAGCCGGTGATCGTGCGCGACCTCAGCAAGGACGCGATCCGCGCCAAGTTCGAGGCCGACCTGACCAGCATCCTCTACCGGCCGCTGAACTGGAAACCGGCCGAGATCGACGCCATCAAACAATATCTCGCCGCGTAGCGTTTCTCTTGAACCTGATCGGCCGTCTCCTACGTTGTTAGCGCAACGGGAGATGGCGATGCTCCATGTCCGGCTGTTGACGCCGATCATATTCGTTTTGGCTTTCGCGTCGCCGGCATGTGCCGACGATCCGCTGAACGCGGCGCCGTTTTCGCGGCAGCCTTGCGTGCTCGGCGAAGGGCCATGTACGCCATCGTTCTGCGGCGTGTTCAATGATGGACCGTGCGTGCCGGACATCCCGTTCCCGTATGGCAGCGGCGATCTGCGGCTGACGATCGAGAGCGCGCCGAAGGGCGCCGACGCGGACAAGTATCGTAAGCCCGATCACGATCTGAACACGCTCGCCGACCTCTATGCTGCGCTGCGTGCATGCTGGACGCCGCCGGCGTCCGACGAAGCGCGCGAAGGCATGCAGATGTCGGTACGGTTTGCTTTCAAGCGCTCGGGCGACGTGATCGCGACGCCGGTCGTGACCTACGCAACGCCGGGCGTGACCGACGAGGTGAGGGGCCGCTACCGCAGCGCAATCGACGAGGCACTCGCCCGCTGCGCACCGCTGTCGTTAACGAGAGCCCTCGGCAATGCGATCGCGGGCAAGCCGATCAACATCCGTTACGTCGATAACCGCGCGATCGCGCGATGAAACATGGCGGCGACGATGCGGCGGGACGCCGCATCGATAGCTGCCGAAGCTGCTTCTTTTGACATCATGTGGTCATGATGTTGGAGCATGGTCGAGAAAGTGCAACGCGAATTCGCGTCGTGCTCAAAAGCGGATCGCCACGGATGTAATGGCGATCTAGCTCGAGCGCCGCTTTCACTTCGGGTGAGGGCGGCGTTGCTGTTTGCGGCCTCCGTTTTCGCCGAAGATCGAGATTTCGGAACGTCAGCTCGCGCCGCGCAGGCGGCACGAGGTGTGGCACGTCACGGTGTTGCCCTTCTTGCAGGTCTTGCAGACCTTGACACAAGCTTCCGTCTTGGTCGGATCGTATATGGGGTAAAGCTCCGCGACGCAGACCTTCTGCTCGGCGGTCAGCTCTTCTTCCTTCGTGCAGCCGCCGATGATGGCGAGCACCGCCAGCGCAACAGCGAAGACCGTGGTCCTGTGTACCCTCATCTGACCCTTGATCCTTCGTAACAGAATCAGCCGAATTCAGTCGAGATGTGAAGGATATGTGGCAGGGACGGCTGCCGCCAAGCCCCTGCGGCCTAGGATGCAAAGGCGTTGCCGGGTCGAATCGAGCAGGAGGTGCCCGAAACGTCGGTCGAGATGATGCGATACATCCGTCCGTCCATGCCCTTGTGATACAGGTCCTGCCCGTTGTCCTTGCCGAAGATGACGCGCAGGTTGCAGCCGGTGAAGCCGGCATTGAAGGTGGCCTGAATGCGCCGCGCGCCGCTGCGCATCTGGTTCTCGATCAGCAGATTCTGCCCTTCGAAGCTGGTCGAGATATTGCCGGCGCCCTGACCGGTGTTCTGCTTGCCGCCGTCCGGATCGGTATCGGAGTTGTTGGAGCGGCCGCGGCTGTTCTGTCGCGACAGCCGGGTGAACAGGCGACCGCCATCGCTGACATAGACCTGAAGCACCGACGCCGTGGAGCCGCGAGTCACATCGCCGGCGTCGGCGCGCTGCACGCGATACTCGCTCCACGACAGCCGGATCGTCTTGTTGTAGAGGGTCTTCGGGGCGTCGGCCAAAGCGGCGCTACTGCTCAGCGCTGCGATCAGCGAAAGAACCAGTCGGGCAATACGCATGGCGGGTCAGTTTGCGCAGAATGAAATGAAATTTTGAAAAGCGGCCTTTCGGCAATGTTAGCCCTCCCGCGCAATACGGTGCAAGAGGGCCGGGCGGCCGGTGCGGAGGTTCAGCCTGCGCGGGCGATCTTCAGCGCCTCGACGTTCTTCTTGATGTTGGCGAGCGCCAGAGCCGCTTCCTCATCGATGCGGCGCAGCTGATCGTCGGTCGGCGGCTTCTTCCGCTTCGGGTTGGCGATGGTGCGGGTGAAGCGCGTCGCGCCCGCGATCTCCTCGCAGGTATAGGTGCAGACGATCGGGCCGATGAAATCGGTGTCGGCGGTGGCTTTCCAGAGCCGCGGCTGCACGCGGTCCAGCACGACCCAGTCGAGCGAGACCTCGCCGGTGCGGGTGTGCCACTTCTCGTGGAAGGTCTCGCCCTTCTGCATCGGGCGGTTGGGGCTGTCGATGTGATGGGAGGCCGCGATCCACTCCGGCCAGGACTGCGGATTGCTCACGTAGTCGAGCACGGCGGCCGCGGGAGCGTCGATCAGGATATCGTGGCTGCGCTCGTAGGCGTAGGTCTCGGACATCTGGTCGCTCCCCGTGTTTCCATTTTGCCGGCAGGTTCACTGAGACGGCGCGAAGGGTCAAGCGCGCAGCTTGGTAATAGTTGCGGTTGCATCCATGCGCTTCGCCGATGCATGCTCTGCATCTCGCCGACGGAACCGCCAATGACCTGTCATGATCGCTACGGTTTGCCCCTTTCGACTACGTCCGATGACGCGGCCTCGCACTATCGCGAGGGCATCGACTATGTGCTCGCGGCATGGCCGGGTGCAGGTGAGGCGTTCGACGCGGCGATCGCCGCCGATCCGGATTTTGCGCTGGCGCATATCGCCCGCGCCCGCGTGCATTTCTTCTATGCGGAGGCGCAGGCCGCGCGTGCGTGCGTCGGCAAGGCGCGCGAACTGGTCACCCGCAAGGGTACCGAGCGCGAGCAAAGCCACGTCGAGACGCTGGCGCTCGGCATGGAGGGGCAGCCCGTCAAATCGCTGGCGAATGCGCTGGCGCATCTCGACCGATGGCCGCGCGACGCGCTGATCCTGTCATTGCCGCTCGGCGCGTTCGGTCTCTACGCATTTTCCGGCATGGCCGATCACGATCAGGCGCGCGTCGATCTGTGTGAAAAGCACGCGCCGCACTATAGCGATGACTGGTGGTTTCTCACCTATCTCGGCTGGTCGCTGACCGAGAACAACGACGTGCGGCGCGGCCGCGCGTTGACCGAACAGGGGTTCGAAAAGCGCCGCGCCAACGCCAACGCCGCGCACGCGCTGGCGCACGCCATGTTCGAGGACGGCTCGACCGCGGATGCGGAGGCGATGATCGCCGGCTGGCTGCCGGGCTACGATCGCGCCGGCATTCTGCACGGACACATCTCCTGGCATCAGGCGCTGGCGGCGCTGGAGCATGGCGACGCGGCGCGAGCGCTCGCTATCTACAGCGATCGCATTCAGCCGAAAGTCACGACCGCGCCGCCGATCAATTCGGTCACCGACACCGCCTCGCTGATGTGGCGGATGATGGTCGAGGGACATCCGGTGCCCGCCGATGCTTGGCGCGACGTTGCCGCGCATGCGGAGCGGTCGTTCCCGAATGCGGGCGTTACCTTTGCTGATGTGCACATGGCGCTGGTCGCGGCCGCAACCGGAAACGCCTCGGGTCTGGAGCAGCGTATCGGCGCACTGGAGAAGCGGCTGGGCGAGGGCAAGCTCGCGGCGGGTGCGGTGGTGCCGGCGATCTGCCGCGCTGTGCGCGCCTTCGCTGGCGGTGACTACGCCGACTGCGTTCGGACCCTCGAGCCGATGGCAAATGAGGTGGTGCGGATCGGCGGCAGCCACGCCCAGCGCGAGATGATTGAAGATACGCTGCTGATGGCGCTGATGAAGTGCGGCGAGGCTGGGAAGGCGCGAGCGCTCCTCGACCGTCGCCTGCATCGCCGTCCGTCATTGCGGGATGCAAGGTGGCGGCAAGCGGTGGTTACCTAGTTGATCTTTACGTCCGCGGCCTTGATCACGTCGGCCCAGAGCTTGATCTCGGCATCGATGCGCGCACGCAACTCCGCGGGCGAGGAGGGCGCGGCGTCGATCAGCTGAAGCTTCAGCTTCTCACGCACGTCGGTCTTGCCGAGAATCTCGCGCACGTCCGCGTTGATCCTGTCGATGATCGGCCGTGGCGTGCCGGCCGGTGCGATCAGCGCGTTCCACGCATCGGATTCGACGTCGATGCCGCTTTCCTTCAGCGTCGGCACGTCGGGCAGATGCGGCGAGCGCTTCGCGGTCGAAACGGCGAGGATTTTCACCGCGCCGGTCGCGAGCTGCGGTGTGACGGAAATCGCAGGCAGGCAGGCCGCCTGCACGTCGCCGCGGATCACGGCGGTGACCGCCTGCGGCGAGCCGCCGTAGGGGATATGGACGAGCTTGGTGCCGGCGCGCTGCGCGATCGCTTCCATGGTCAGATGCGACAGCGAGCCAACGCCGATCGAGCCGAACGCCACTTTCGCCGGATCGCGCTTCACCAGAGCGACAAACTCGGCAACCGAATTGACGCCAAGGCTCGACGGCACCACCAGCACGCTTGGCAGCGTGGTCAGCATCGAGACCGGTGCAATATCCTTGGCCGGATCGTACGGCAGCTTGGCGAACAGCAGCGTGTTGATCGCGAGCGGACCGCCGAGCGAAATGCCGATGGTCGTACCGTCCGGCTCCGCCTTGGCAACCGCGTCGGTTCCGGTGTTGCCGCCGGCGCCAGTGCGGTTCTCGACGATGACGTTGATGCCGGGATGTTTTGCCTGCAGGTTTTCCGCGAGAATTCGGCCGACAATGTCCGGCGTCGAACCCGGAGCGTACGGCACGATCAGCCGAACCGGCTTGGTCGGCCAATCCTGTGCGGCGGCAGGTGCACTCGCAGTGAATACAAGTGCGGCGGCAAGTACGAAAAAGCGTGTCATCGACTCGTTCATAGAGGTTGTGCCGCCATGGGCCAATGCCCATTTGAGGGACCGCAGACGGCCAAGCGGACGCGGCATTGCGCGCTGCACCCTGTGATGATACGGGGCAACCTGGTTGTCTGAAGAGGACACATCGCGGCGTGCCGGGACGTCAATTGGGCCGCGGGTGGGGGCAAGGATGGGCTTGGCGCTGATGGTGCTGGGGCTGGCGCTGTTTTTCAGCGCCCACGTGTTCACGACGATGCGCGAGGCGCGTGCTTCGGCCATCGCAACGCTGGGCGAGCCCGGCTACAAACTGATCTACACGGCCGTGTCGCTGGCAGGCCTCGCGCTGATCGCCTGGGGCTTCTCGCACTATCGCGCCAGCGGCTGGATCAACATCTGGTATCCGCCGGTTGCATTCAAGCATCTCACCACCGCGCTGATGCTGCCGGCCGCGATCATGATCGTGTCCTCCTATATTCGCGGCCGCATCTACACGACGCTGAAGCATCCGATGCTTGCGGCCGTGAAACTGTGGGCGGTCGCGCATCTGCTCGCCAATGGCGATCTCGGCTCGATCATCCTGTTCGGCTCGTTCCTGGCGTGGGCGGTGTTCGACCGCATCTCGCTGAAACATCGCGGTGATGCGGGCGGGCCGTCGATTCCGGTCGGCGGCTTGCAGAACGACCTGATTGCGGTGTCCGTCGGCGTCGTCGTCTATCTCGCGCTCGCCTTTGCGTTCCATCCTGTCGTGATCGGCGTGCCGGTCTTCGGAGCCTAAGATGTCCGTTCAATCCAAGATCAAGCGCAAGAGCGCGCCCGACATTCTCGCCCGCAAGGGCGGCGATCCGATCGTGATGCTGACCTCGTATCACGCGCATACCGCGTCGCTGGTCGACCGCTACTGCGATGTCATTCTCGTCGGCGACTCGCTCGGCAACGTGATGCACGGCTTCGAGACCACGGTGCCGGTGACGCTCGACATGATGATCCTGCAGGGGCACGCAGTGATGCGCGGCTCGCAGCAGGCGCTGGTGGTGGTCGACATGCCGTTCGGCTCCTACGAGGAATCGAAGGAGCAGGCATTCCGCTCGGCGGTGCGTATCCTGAAGGAGACGCACTGTGGCGCCGTGAAGCTGGAGGGCGGCGCGCGCATGGCGGAGACGATCGAGTTTCTGACCCAGCGCGGCATTCCGGTGATGGGTCACATCGGGCTCACGCCGCAGTCGATCAACACGCTCGGCAGTTTCAAGTCGCAGGGCAAGGAAGAGGCGGCGCAGCTCGCGCGCGGCGAGAACGTCAGCGGCCCGATCCAGGACGATGCGCGCGCGGTCGCGCAGGCGGGTGCTTTCTCGGTTGTGGTCGAGGCGGTGGCCGAGCCGCTGGCGCGGCGCATTACCGAGATCATCCCGATCCCGACCATCGGCATCGGCGCGAGCAATGCCTGTGACGGGCAGGTGCTGGTGCTGGAAGACATGCTCGGGCTGTCGCCATGGGTGCCGAAATTCGTGAAGCGCTATGGCGAGTTGGGACCCGGCATCGAGAAGGCGATCCAGGATTACGCCAATGAGGTGCGCTCGCGGGCGTTTCCGGGGCCGGAGCATGTCTACGGGATCAAGCCGAAGGGCTGATCGGACCGCCAAACACTGCCCGGTTAACCTATTGAGCAAGCCTCACTTTGCCTTGCGGCTGCCACACCGCTAGGCTATCGCCTCTCATCCGGGGATCGCGAAAATCGGCTGATCGGGATAGCCTGTTGCCAGGCTGCGATGGGGTTTGACCTAAGTGTCTGAATTATTTGACGAAGTTGATGAGGAAGTCCGCCGGGAACAGCTCAAGAAGCTGTGGGAGCGCTATTCCTTCGTCATTATCGGCGCCATCGTCCTGATCATCGGCGGCGTCGCGGCGTTCCGTGGCTACCAGTATCTCGAGACCAAGAAGGCCCAGGAGGCGGGTGCCGCGTTCGAGGCCGCCTCGACGCTGTCCGACGACAACAAGTCCGCCGAGGCCGAAGCCGCGTTCAACAAGATCGCCGCGGAAGCGCCCGCCGGATACCGCACCCTGGCCAAGCTGCGCGCGGCCGCCGAAGCCGCCAAGCGTGACAGCGCCGCCGCCGTGAAGATCTACGATGATATCGCCAACGATTCCTCGGTCGCCGTTGCGGAGCAGGATCTCGCCAAGCTGCGCGCCGCCGGTTTGTTGATGGAATCCTCATCCTTTGCCGACATGCTCAAGCGCCTCGAGCCGGTCGCGGCCGCAGGACGCACCTATCGCCATACGGCGCGCGAACTGCTGGCGCTGTCGGCCTGGCGCAACAACGATATGGCGGCGGCACGTCAGTGGCTCGATGCCATCTCCGCCGACGCACAGACTCCGCCGAGCCTGCGCAACCGCGCCGAAGCCTTACAGGCGCTGCTGCCGCCGGCAGCGAAGAGTTGAGAGTTTTGAGGGACGCGTGACGCAGACAACCACCATCGGCCGTTCGCGGCGTCTGATCGTCGCAACCGTGCTTGTTGCCATGTCGGCCGTGCTGTCCGGCTGCGGCAGCATGAGCGGCTTGAGCAACTTCGAACCGGGCGACCTGTTCGACTTCCTCGACACCAAGAAAAAGCTTCCGGGCGAGCGCAAGGCCGTGTTCCCCGAAGGCGTGCCGGGCCTCGAGCAAGGCGTGCCGAGAGATCTCTACAGGGGCGCTCGCGCTTCCGCCGTGGCCGAGCCGCCGCCGCCGCCCGTCGTCGCCGAGCCGCCACCGCGGCAGCAGCGTCGCGTTGCGTCACGTCCGCAGCGCCAGCAGCCGGTGCAACAGGAGCCGACCGACGGCGAGGCCGCGGCCGCCGAGGAGGGTGTCTCCGCAGCACCGCCCGCGCCACCGCCGCCGCGCCGCCGCTCCACCCAGCGCCAGCAGCCGCAAGAGCAGCCTGTCCAGCAGTCGGACGCGCC
>LWDM01000074.1:8814-307224 GCA_002083525.1 Proteobacteria bacterium SG_bin9
CTGCCGAGTGGCTCGTTCTCGCGTTAATTTTTCCCTCTCCCCTTGTGGGAGAGGGTGCCCAAGCGAACGAAGTGAGCGAGGGCGGGTGAGGGGTTATTCTCTCGCTGAACATCATTTATACCCCTCACCCGGCTCGAATTCGCTATTGCTCATTCTCGCCACCCTCTCCCACAAGGGGAGAGGGTTTCATCGTCACACAGTTTCTCGATGTCCTTTACCGTCGCCATCATCGGCCGCCCCAACGTCGGCAAATCGACGCTGTTCAACCGTCTGGTTGGGCAGAAGCTTGCGCTCGTCGACGATCAGCCGGGGGTGACGCGCGACCGCCGCGAAGGCGCGGCGCGGCTTGGCGATCTTGAGTTCACCATCGTCGATACGGCGGGGCTCGATGAAGGCGAACGCGGTTCGCTGACGGCGCGGATGCGCGAGCAGACGGAGACCGCGATCGCCGATGCCGACGCGCTGATGTTCCTGATCGATGCGCGCGCCGGTCTCACGCCGATGGACAAGACGTTTGCCGATCTCGCACGCCGCGCCGACAAACCGGTGGTGCTTGTCGCCAACAAGAGCGAGGGCAAGCACGGCGACGTCGGCATCGCGGAGTCCTACGAGCTCGGCCTTGGCGATCCGGTGCCGTTGTCCGCCGAACACGGCGAGGGCATGAGCGATCTCTACGATGCGCTGCGCGATCTCATGCCGGAGCCGGAGGATGATGAGGACGGCGAGGAGATCGACGAGAACGATACGGAGGCTTGGGGGAATCGCGCCATTCGCGTCGCCATCGCCGGGCGTCCCAATGCCGGCAAGTCGACGCTGATCAATCATCTGCTCGGCGAGGAGCGCCTGCTGACGAGCCCCGAGGCCGGGACCACGCGGGACTCGATCGCGGTCAGTGTCGACTGGCAGGGCCGCGAATTCCGCGTGTTCGACACGGCGGGGCTGCGGCGGCGCTCGCGGATCGAGGACAAGCTCGAAAAGCTCTCCGTCTCCGACACGCTGCGCGCGGTGCGTTTCGCCGAAGTCGTGGTGCTGATGGTCGATGCGCAGAACAAGTTCGAGGAGCAGGATCTCCGCATCGCCGATCTGATCGAGCGTGAAGGCCGCGCGCTGGTCATCGCGGTCAACAAGACCGATCTGATCGAGCGCAAGGGCGGCTTTCTCACCGAGCTTCGCCGCAACGTCGATCACCTGCTGCCGCAGGTGAAGGGCGCGCCGGTGGTGGCGGTGTCGGGTCTGATGGGCGAGGGCATCGGCAATCTGATGAAGGCGATCGTCGAGGCGCATGCGGTCTGGAACAAACGCGCGCCGACGAGTGCGCTCAATCGCTGGTTTGAGCAGGCGGTCGGCAATAATCCGCCGCCGGCGGTGTCGGGCCGCCGCTTGAAACTGAACTACATCACGCAGACCAAGTCGCGGCCGCCGAGCTTCGTGGTATTCTGTTCACGCGCGGATGCCGTCCCGGACTCCTATCTGCGCTACCTGACCAACAGCATGCGCGAGGTGTTCGATCTGCCGGGCACGCCAATCCGCATCACGCTGCGCGAGAAGGCCAATCCGTTCGCGCATAAGGCCAAGCGCAAGTCATGAGCGGGGCGGCGTCCGATCAGCCGTTGCTGCCGCCGGGCCCGCGGCAAGCGGCATTCGTTTTCATCTTCATCACCATCTTGCTCGACATGCTGGCGCTCGGCCTGATCCTGCCGGTGCTGCCGAAGCTGATCGAGAACTTCGTCGGCAACGATACGGCGAACGCCGCCAAGATTTACGGCGTGTTCGCGACCGCATGGGCGGTGATGCAGTTCCTGTGCTCGCCGGTGATCGGCGTGCTGTCGGATCGCTTCGGGCGGCGGCCGGTGGTGCTGCTCTCGAACCTCGGGCTTGCGCTCGACTATGTGCTGATGGCGCTGGCGCCGTCGCTCGCGTGGCTCCTGATCGGCCGCATCATCTCCGGCATGACGTCGGCGAGCATCGCCACATCGTACGCCTACGTCGCCGATATCACGCCGCCGGCGCAGCGTGCGGCCGTGTTCGGCAAGGTCGGTGCGGCATTCGGTGCGGGTTTCGTGCTTGGCCCCGCGGTCGGCGGGTTGCTCGGCGAGATCGACCTGCGCTTGCCGTTCTGGGTGGCCGCGGGCTTGAGCTTCGCCAATACGCTCTACGGTTTCCTTATCCTCCCGGAGTCGCTGCCGAAAGAGCGGCGCTCGCCGTTCCAGTGGCGCCGCGCCAATCCGGTCGGCGCGCTGGCGCTGCTGCGGACGCGCGCCGAGTTGGCTGGATTGGCGGTGGTCAATTTTATCGCGCAGCTCGCGCATGTGGCGCTGCCGAGCGTCTACGTGCTCTATGCGGGTTATCGCTACGAGTGGAGTGCGTTTGCGATCGGCTTGTCGCTGGCGTTCGTCGGCTTTTGTTCGATCGTGACGCAGTGGTTCGTGATCGGGCCCGTGGTCGCGCGCTTCGGCGAGCGCAAGGCGATGATGATCGGCTTCACCATGGGTGCGCTCGGCTTCTTCATCATCGGGCTTGCGCCGACAGGCTTGCTGTCGCTGCTGTGCATTCCACCGCTGTCGTTGTGGGGCATCTCCAACCCGGCGATCCAGGGATTGATGACGCGGCTGGTTCCGCCCGATCAGCAGGGGCAGCTGCAAGGCGCGATCAACAGCGTGAACAGTATCGCGCAGCTCGCGGGACCGTTCCTGTTCACGCTGACGTTTGCGTATTTCATCGGCGCGGCGGCGCCATGGACGATGCCTGGCGCGCCGTTCCTGCTGGCGGGCGCGCTGCTGCTGCTGAGTATCGCGATCGGCGCCCGCGTCGTGGCGCGCATGCCGCAGGCTTAAAACCTCAGCGCGTGAACTTACGCTTCCACAGGTCCCAGGCGCGGCCGTGGATCTGGTCGATCACCTTCGCCGCTTGGGCTGCTTCATCCGCATCGAGATAGGTGATGGGCCCACCGAGCGCGATTGCCTGCGACTGCATGCGCGCGTTCTGGTCGGTGTAGACGGCTCGGAACACCAGTAGCGGCAGCGCCGGTGCGACCACCACATTGCCATGGCCGCGCATCAGCACCACCGCGTTGTTGCCGAGCGTGTCGGCCAGCGATTTGCCGAGCTTGGTATTGCCGACCAGCATGTTGGTCGGGCCTTCGGCGGCTTTCTTGATGTCGAACACCGGCACACCCGACGCCAGGAACTGCGACACGTGATACATCGGCTGCAGCTTCACTTGCGTGTTGGCGAACGGGATCACCGCCGGCGAGTGGCTGTGAACGACCGCATTCACGTCCGGCCGCGCGCGGTAGATTTCCGCGTGGATGAAGCGTTCGAGGAAATGCGTGAAGTCGGTCTTGGCGCCGTAGGGCACGCCTTCGAGATCGTATTCGACGATGTCGTTGGCGGTGACGAGCGCGGGGGCGAGGTTGCGCCCCATCAGGAAGCGCTGCGGATTGCTCGGATGCCGCACACTGACGTGGCCGTAGGCATCGAGCACGTTCTGATCGGCAAGGATCAGGTTAGCCGCGACGAGGTCGGCGATCACGTCGGGATTGGCCGGCGTCGCGGCCGTCTGTGCCGGCGGCGTCTGCGCGGCGGCGGGCATGACCGCAAGCGCGGTCAGCATGAGCGCAACGGCGAGGGATTTTGTCGATGCGCTCATGGCTGTCTCCGTTTGCTACGTCTGCCTACTTGACCTTGGTCCAGGTGGTCGATTTGCAGATCAGTCCGCCGGCGATGCAGCCTTGCGTGGTCAGGGTGCCGCCCGCGAGCGTCATCTTGCCGGTGTAGGTCTTGCCGTCTTCCGGATTGAACGCGGTGCCGCTCCAGGCACCCGCACCGGCGGGCTTCATGTCGTAGAAGATCTTCTGGCCGAGCTTGGCCGGCGTCTCGACGCCCGGCTTCAGCCACGCGATCGTGCCGCACATCGCGCCGCCGCAGGGACCGAACTTCACATGCGACGCGCCCGTGTCGCGTACCCACGTGCCGGTAACCTCATCCGCCAGCGCCGGCGATGCCAACAGGGCGACACTCGTGAGTGCCAATGTGGAGAGCGTGAGGGTGAATCGAGGTGCGCGCATCTTGGGTTCCTTCCATGTCATGTTTCTAAAGTCTTGCAGGCTTGAGGTGCCTGCTTGCATGGGAGTGAAGAGCGGCAATCGTATGAAGTCAATATGAAGCCGTTATGGCGGGACCAGCTACGCCAAGCCGGGCTCCGCGAGCTTCTTCAGCGTGCGCGTAGGGTAGTCGTAGTAGCTGCGCGTCTCCTGCCAGGTCGGCAAGCACATCGGCACGATGAAGGCGGCCGCATCATCGGGCGAGTCGAGCGCCGATGGATCTTCGCCGGGCATGATCGTGCCGCGCATATGCGTGCGGATCGGACCCGGGTTGAAGATGTTGACGCGCAACGGCGTGGTCGCGGTCTCGTTGGCCCACGTCTGCGCCAGGATTTCGAGCGCGGCTTTCGATGCGGCATACGGTCCGCGATAGGCGGGCGCGTGCGACGCGCTGGCGGAGGTGAGAAACACCGCGCGTCCGGCGTCGGACATCTTCAGCAACGGGTCCATGCAACGGATGAGCTGGAAATTCGCGGTGAGGTTCACCGTCATCAGCGCATTGAACGGCTTCATCTCGATGTGGCCGAGCGGCGACGAGGGGCCGGCGACGGCAGCA
This sequence comes from Proteobacteria bacterium SG_bin9, assembly GCA_002083525.1. Classification (GTDB taxonomy): domain Bacteria; phylum Pseudomonadota; class Alphaproteobacteria; order Rhizobiales; family Xanthobacteraceae; genus SG-bin9. Next base: position 13,473 of record LWDM01000074.1, read on the forward strand.
TTGCCGACCAGAATGTCCAGCTTGCCATGGCGCTCGTGCAGCGCTGCGCCAAGGCGCGCGATGCCGTCGATGTCGGACAGGTCGAGCGGCACCAGCGTCGCGCCGGCGTTGCCGGTTTTGCGGATGGCATCGTCGAGTTCCTCAAGGCCTCCGACCGTGCGGGCGACGGCGATCACATGCGCACCCGCACGGGCAAGCGCGAGCGCGGTGGCATAGCCGATGCCGCGGGAGGCGCCGGTGACGAGAGCGATGCGGGAAGCGAGAGGCTGGATCATTTTCGGTGTGCGTTTTGTTGGCTGCCTTATGCTACGAAACTGCCGCGCGGGCAAACCTCGCACCGGGCAAAACGACCTGTTTTTCGGCGATTTTCATGGCCTGGCATCCGTCGGCGTCCGAGATCAGCGGCCTCTACGAGCGGCATGCCCGTGCCTGGGATGAGGAGCGCGGCAAGAGCCTGATGGAGCGCGCGTGGCTCGACCGCTTCAAGGCCGCGATTCCATCCGGCGAAGCCATCCTCGACCTCGGCTGCGGCTCGGGCGAGCCGATCGCGCGCTATCTCATCGCGAGTGGTCTCCACGTGACCGGCGTGGATTCATCATCGTCGCTCGTCGAGCTGTGTCAGGAGCGATTTCCGGACGAGGAATGGATTGTCGGGGATATGCGCGAGGTCCGGCTGGATCGCCGGTTCGGCGGCATCCTCGCGTGGGACAGTTTCTTTCATCTGACGCCGGACGATCAGCGGCGGATGTTCGCCGTGTTCGATGCGCATGCCGGGGAAGGCGCCGCGCTGATGTTCACCAGCGGTCCGCGCGCGGGCGAAGCGATCGGCTCCTACCGCGGCGAGGCGCTCTATCACGCGAGTCTCGACCCTACGGAGTATGAAGCGCTGCTCAAAGCGCACGGCTTCGGCGTGATCGCGTACGTGCCGGATGATCCGTTATGCGGCGGCCATACGGTGTGGCTGACGCAGCGCCGCTAGTGCGTCAGCTCGCTTCCGCAAGCAACGAGAGCTGCCGTGGCTGCGGAGCAGTCTCGGCGCGGTCGGTGAGCGGCGTCGGATAGTCACCGGTGAAGTAGTGGTCGGTGAATTTCGGATGCGCGGGATCGCGGCCCGGTTCGCCCATGGCGCGGTAGAGACCATCGACCGAGATGAAGGCGAGCGAGTCGGCGCCGACGATCTGGCGCATCTCTTCGAGATTGTGGGTCGCCGCGAGCAGCGCTTCGCGATCCGGCATGTCGATGCCGTAGTAGTCGGGGTGCGTGATCGGCGGCGAGGCGATGCGGAAGTGTACTTCGCGCGCCCCCGCATCGCGCATCAGCTTCACGATCTTCTTCGAGGTGGTGCCGCGCACGATCGAGTCGTCGATCAGGATGATGCGCTTGCCGGCGACCGCGACGCGGTTGGCGGAGTGCTTCATGCGCACGCCGGTGTCACGCGCGCTTTGGCTCGGCTGAATGAAGGTGCGGCCGACATAGTGATTGCGGATGATGCCGAGCTCGAACGGGATGCCGGAGGCGTGGCTGTAACCGATCGCGGCGGGGACGCCGGAGTCCGGCACCGGCACGACCACGTCGGCCTCGACATGGCTCTCGCGCGACAGCTCCGCGCCGATGGCCTTGCGCACGTCGTAGATCGGGCGGCCGCCGAGGATCGAATCCGGCCGCGAGAAGTAGATGTACTCGAACAGGCAGGGCCGCTGTTGCATCGGCGGGAACGGCTTGTGGCTCTGCACGCCGCTCTCGTCGAAGACGATGACTTCGCCGTTCTCGATGTCACGAACGTACTTCGCGCCGATGATGTCGAGCGCGCAGGTCTCGGACGCGAGGATCGGGCAGCCGTCGAGTTCGCCGAGCACCAGCGGACGAATGCCGAGCGGATCGCGGGCGCCGACCAGCTTCTTGTTGGTAAGCGAGACCAGCGAGTAGGCGCCTTCGAGCGCGCGCAGCGCCTCGATGTAGCGGTCGATGAAATGGTTGCGCTTGGACTGCGCCACGAGGTGCAGGATCACCTCGGTGTCGGTGGTCGACTGCATCATCGCGCCGTGGCGGACGAGCTCGCGGCGAAGCGTGAGGCCGTTGGTGAGGTTGCCGTTGTGGGCGACGGCGAAGCCTCCGGCATTCAGTTCGGCGAACAGCGGTTGCACGTTGCGCAGGATGGTTTCGCCGGTGGTCGAGTAGCGGACGTGGCCGATGGCGGAGTTGCCGGGCAGGCGGTCGATGACGTCGCGCTTGGAGAAGGCGTCGCCGACAAGGCCGAGGCGGCGCTCAGAATGGAAGCGGTTGCCGTCGAAGGAGACGATGCCGGCCGCTTCCTGGCCGCGATGTTGGAGAGCGTGGAGACCGAGTGCCGTGATGGCGGCGGCGTCGGGGTGGCCGAAGATGCCGAAGACGCCGCATTCCTCGCGGAGCTTGTCGCCCTCGAGATCGAGGTCGGTCAGGTAGTCTTGGTGGTCGGGTGGACTAGCGGTCGGATTCTTGGCGTCAGTGGAAGGGCTTTTCATCGCATCCATTGCGCCTTCTCCTCGCGGAACCAAAGGTCCGTCCAGCCGGTGGCCAGCAGTATAACCCGTGAAACGTTATTTTTCTTCCGCATGGTCTGGTTCAAAAAACCGTATCCATCCGGGAGCACGCACTAGCGTCCCGCCTTGCCGCCATCGATCAATTGCTTCAGCCCGTCGCGGGACGATTTCCCGTAGCCGCCAGGTTGTTGAGCAGGGGCCGGGGCCGCAGGTTCGGCGTCGGTCTGCTCTTCGTCCGGTTTGGTCTTCTTCAGACGCTTTAAGATGGTGCTCTCGGGGTCATCCGGCAAGAGCGACATCAGCCAATCGCCAGTGTTTTTCAGCGTGGTCAATGTCTTGGCCTGCGTGACCCACGTCGGCTGCTGCTTGTCCGGCACCAGCCAGTTGAAGAACAGGAAGGCCACAACGATGATCAGGAGGCCGCGGGCGAGGCCGAACAGGAAACCCAGCGTGCGGTCGAGCGCACCAATTCGCGAATCGAGGATCATGTCCGAGATGCGCACGGTGATGACCGACACCACGATCAGTGTGCCGATGAACACGCCGGCGATCACCGCGATGGTGGCAACCGTGTCGTTACCAAAATAGCCCTTGGCGGAGGGGAGCAGGCGCGGGAACGCATAGAGGGTGGTGATCGCCGCGGTCGCCCAGGCGGCGATCGACAGAATCTCGCGCATGAAACCGCGGACCATGGCGAGCAGGCCCGACAGCAGCATCACGCCGAGAACGATAATGTCGAGAAGCGTAATCGGCATCAGGTCGTCAGGTCCGCGTGTCAGGTCCGCTACTGCTCGGCCTCGTCGGCCATACCGGCGAATCGGTCTGGCTGGCCTCAGTTCAGGTGACGGCGATATCGCACATCCCGCAAGGCCAAGAAACGGGTCATGGGTCCGGTTTCGTTACCGATCCCATGTGTTGTTAACGGGATTCCTCGGCCGTGCGCGGGCTGTATAGCACCACCAGCGCGAGCGTCATCTGTCCTGACGCTGGAATCGTGGCTGACCTGCGGGTTTTGCCGCCTGTGTGGCTCTTCCGCTACCACGCGCGGCCACATCGGCGACCAGCGTGGTCAGTCCGCCGACGGGATTGAGGATGAGGCCGGCATCGCCGCCCGGATCGCCACGCGGCGATTCCGGCAGGATCGCCCGGCCGAACCCGAGTTTGGCGGCCTCCTTCAGCCGGGCCGCACTCTGCGCCACCGGACGCACCGCGCCGGAGAGCGAAATTTCGCCGAAGTAGACGGCGTCCGTCGGCAGTGGCGCGTTGGTCAGTGACGACACGAGCGCCGCGGCGGCGGCGAGATCGGCGGCGGGTTCCTGAATGCGCAAGCCGCCGGCGACGTTCAGGTACACGTCGTGGCCGCCGAGCTTGACCCCGCAGTGGGCTTCCAGCACCGCCAGCACCATGGAGAGGCGGCTCGGATCCCAGCCGACGACAGCCCGCCGCGGCGTGCCGAGCGATGTGGGCGCGACCAGAGCCTGCAACTCGACGAGCACGGGACGCGTGCCTTCGATACCAGCGAATACGGCGGTGCCCGGACTGCCGAGATCGCGTTCGGAGAGAAACAGTTCGGACGGATTGCTGACTTCGCGCAGGCCCAGTCCCGTCATTTCGAACACGCCGATCTCGTCGGTCGGGCCGAAGCGGTTCTTCACCGCGCGCAGGATGCGGAACTGCTGCGAGCCTTCGCCCTCGAACGACAGCACCGCGTCGACCATGTGTTCGACCACACGCGGACCGGCGATCTGTCCATCCTTGGTCACGTGGCCGACGAGAATGAGCGCGGCGCCGGTGCGTTTGGCAAAACGGATCAGCGACTGCGCCGACGCGCGCACCTGCGTGACGGTGCCGGGCGCGGACTCGACGGTATCAGTCCACATGGTCTGAATGGAGTCGATGACAACGAGGCGAGGGGCCGCGCCTTCCGACAGCGTGGCAATGATGTCCTCGACCGAGGTTTCGGCGGCGAGTTGCACCGGCGCGTCGGCGAGACCGAGCCGTTCCGCGCGCAGCCGCACCTGCGCCACTGCTTCTTCGCCGGAGATGTAGACGGCGCGATGGCCGTTGCGCGCCATCAGGCTCGTGGCCTGGGTGAGCAACGTCGATTTGCCGATGCCGGGATCGCCGCCAACCAAGAGCACCGAGCCGCGCACGAAGCCGCCGCCGGTGACGCGATCAAGTTCAGCCATGCCGGAGGGCAGGCGCGGCGCGTCCTGGCTCGCGCCGGACAAACTCTCCAACGCGAACGTTCGGCCCTTGCGCTTCGAGCGCACGCTGACCGGAACGCTGGCGTTACCGCTGACGTCTTCCTCGGCCAGCGTGTTCCACTCGCCGCACGACTCGCACTTGCCCTGCCAGCGGTTGTAAGCCGCGCCGCAGGTCTGGCAGACGAAGGAGAGGGTGTTCTTGGCCATGCAGATTCGTCAGGGCGTGATGAAGGCATTCCATAGCATGGTTAGGCCGCACAGCAGCATCATTCCATCGAGAATGAACCGGAAACTGTCAGCATCGAGTTTCGCGACCGCGCGCTTCGATACGAACGTGCCGGCCATGATCGACGAGCCCGCGATCAATCCCTTGCCGATGATCTCGATCGGCAACGCGCCGAACGAGCGGAAGGTGATCGACTTGGCGATATAGAGGCCGAGCGAGCTTGCCGCTTCGGTGGCGAGGAACGCGCCTTTGACGAGGCCGTAAGAGAGGAAGACCGGAATGTTGAGCGGTCCGGTCGAGACGACAATGCCGGTGAGGTAACCGATCAGCGCACCGGCGATCGCCATGTGCACGAGCGTCACCTTGAATTGCCGTGCGGCCATCCAGCGCCGTCCGGGGATCATCGCGATGATGAAGACGCCGATGGCGATGTCGATGGCGCGGGCAGGGAGCGCCAGCAGCGTCATGGCGCCGAGCGCCGCCGCAGGCACGCCGGGAATGCTGTAGGCGGCGAAGGCGCGCCAGTCGACCTCACGCCACCAGGCGAGAACGCGAGACAGGTTCGCGAAGATCGCGGCGATCGCCATGATCGGCACGGCTTCCTTCGGGCCGAATGCGTAGGTTAGCACCGGAATCAGGATGATCGACGAACCGGTGCCGACGATCCCGGAAATCATACCGGCGAGCAGACCCGCGATGAGGACGAACGCATAAGCCAAGTTTGCGCAACCCACTTTCGATGGGATGATGCGGATCAATCTGCACGATTCTTGTGGGACTGTACGGGACCGGAATGCAACCGCACGGCGATCTGAACGACGACACGGCGAGCCCCAGCCGCTGGTGGCTGGCCGCGGCAGCGCTTGCGGTGGCGCTGGCTGTTCCGTTCGTCATGATCGATCTGCCGCCGGTGCTTGACTATCCGAACCATCTGGCGCGCTACTTTGTGCTCGCGCATCCCACCGATCCGCTTCTGTCGCAGATGTACGAGCCGCGCTGGGCGATCCTGCCGAACCTCGGCATGGACGTGCTCGGCGCGCTGCTGCTGCGCGTGACTGATGTGCATATCGGCGGGCGGATGCTGCTGGCGCTGAGTCTGTTCGCGCCGGTGATCGGTGTCGTCGTCTACAGCCGCGTGGTGTTCGGCCGCCTCACATACTGGCCGCTGGCCTCGGGGCTTGCCGCGTACAACGGCATCTTCTTCATGGGCTTCATGAACTTCCTGCTGTCGCTCGGGCTGGCGTTTATGGCCGCGGCGGGATGGATCGCATGGCGGCGGCAGGGCAACACGGCTCTCGCCGTCATCGTCGGCGCGCTGTTCTCCGCCGTGATCTTCCTCTGTCACATCTTCGGCGTCGTCTTATTCGCACTACTGATCGGTGCGTTCGAACTCGCGCGTCTCGATGCGGAGCGGCGCGCCGACACACTCACCGCACGCGATGTGGTGCAGACCGCGCTGCTCGGCATGGGCGCACTCGCGCCGGCACTTGTGCTGTACGTGATGAGCCCGCTTTCCGAAGGCGCGCCGCTCGGGCCGTGGGGCGGGCTGCACAAGTTGTGGGACCTGCTGACGCCGTTCCTAGTCTACAGCAAGCCGCTGACGCTGCTCACCGCCGTTGCGTTTTTCAGCGTTCTCATTCTGGCGCGGCGTCAGCTGCGCTTCGCGCCGGGGGGCGTGCTGGTGCTGGCCGTGCTCGGCGCGATCTTCATCGTCACGCCGACGGCGATCAAGGGCGGCACGTTCGTCGACAACCGCATCGCGCTGATGATCGCGCTTGTGCTGTTCGCCGGCGTCGAGCCGCAACTGCCGCCCCGCTCTGCGATAGTTGTCGGCGTGATCCTCGCTGCGCTAATTGGACTGCGATCCGGATACATTGCGAGCGTATGGGCGAGCCATCGCGAGAATCTCGCCGAACTGCGATCGGCCATCGCCAAGGTGGAGCCCGGCAAGCGTGTGCTCGTCGCGCGCGGTTACCCGATCGAGCCGCCGCCTGGCGTTCCGGCGGCGTGGGTGTTGCCCGGGATCGGCTGGCTGCAGTCGCATATGCCGGCGCTGCTCGTGATCGAGCGCCGCGCGTTCTGGCCGCTGTTGTTCGCCGATGCCTCGCAGCAGCCACTGGTGGTGAAGCCGCCATACGATCGCAGTGCGCATCCGCTCAGCGATCCGGTGCATTGGTCGATGCTGAACAAGGAACCCGATCCGGATGTGGTGCGGGTGCTGGCGCGGTATCTGCCTGACTGGCGAACCAAGTTCGACAACGTGCTGTTGCTGGCGCCGACGGAAAAACTCGAACCCGTGCGCGGATTGACGCCACTTTACGAGAGTGCGTTCGCGACGCTCTATCGCATCGAGCCGATCCGCACGCGGTAACGGCGTTGCCGTGTGCGGTGCGGAATTGATTTCAAGCAGCTGTGCATTCCGGCCTTCATGAAACCCTGACATAGTTCGTCTGCGCGGCTGCCACAGCAACCGCAGTTCAAGGATCGCGGTCGCCCAATCGGACAAGACCGCGGCAACACATGGGAGCGACGTAATGAGAGGCTTGCTGGCGGCGTCTGCCGCGTTTCTGTTTGCCACCGCCGTTCATGCGGCCGATGCGCCGAAGTTTCAGGTCGATGCGGCGTGGCCGAAGCCGCTGCCGAACAACTGGATCATGGGGCAGGCGGCAGGCGTTGCCGTCGACAACGACGACCGCATCTGGGTGGTGCAGCGGCCGCGCACACTGACCGACGACGAGAAGGCCGCGAGCTTCACGCCGCCGCGCACCAAGTGCTGCGTCGCCGCGCCGCCGGTGATGGAGTTCGATCAGGAGGGGAATCTCCTGCGTTCATGGGGCGGCAAGAGCGAGGGTTACGACTGGCCGCAGAACGAGCACGGCATCTATGTCGATACCAAAGGCTTCGTCTGGCTCGCGGCCAACGGCGAGCAGGACGGCCACATTCTGAAGTTCACGCGCGACGGCAAGTTCGTGCTGCAGATCGGCAAGCCGGGACCGCAGACCAACAGCCTCGACACCACGCGGCTCGGCCGTCCCGCCAACGTGACCGTCGATACGGCTGCGAACGAGGTCTACGTTGCCGACGGCTACCAGAACCGCCGCATCGCCGTGTTCGATAGCGAGACCGGTGCGTTCAAGCGGCACTGGGGCGCTTACGGCAAGCCGCCGACCGACGAGAAGCTGCCGCCGTTCGATCCGAACGCGGCGCCGACGCAGCAGTTCGCCAACCCGGTGCACTGCGTGCGTATCGCGCGCGACGGGCTGGTCTACGTCTGCGATCGCACCAACAACCGCATTCAGGTGTTCCGCAAGGACGGCACCTTCGTGAAGGAGATGTTCGTCGAGAAGACAACGCTCCAGCAAGGGTCGATGTGGGATCTGGAGTTGTGGCCCGACGCCAACGAAACGTTCCTGATCAACGCCGACGGCGCCAACAACGAGGTGCGCACGCTTAACCGCGACACAGGCGAGATCGTTGGGCGCTTCGGCCGCAACGGACGCATGGCCGGCGACTTCCACTGGATTCACAATCTGGCGATCGACTCCAAGGGCAACATCTACACGACCGAAGTCGACAGCGGAAAACGTGCGCAGAAGTTCCTGTTCAAGGGCGACACCGTGCTGCGCAAGCGCGCGGCAAACTAACGGCGACGCGGCGGGCGAGGGATCGTCGATCGGATCCTTCGCGGCCGCGGTTCCCTGTTACCTGGCTGTCATCGAAGTCAGTGACGTGTATTGACCAATCGATAACGATCTTGGGTTGTATTTGGTGCTACTTTTGCGAGCGTGTGCTATCGGCCTTCGGCAACCAGAACAAGAAGAATGCCGGGTGCGCGTATGGAATGGAAATTGGGCGGGCCGCCGGCAGGCGACCTGAGACGTTCAGCACAGTTCTTTCCCTCTACCAGCATTCAACCCGGCACAAGCGCATTCCGTTGGAGTGCGCGGCTGTGGTGGCTCTGCGCGGGCGTGCTGGCTGTCACGCTCGCGCTGCCATTCCTGCTCATCGACGTGCCGCCGGTGCTCGACTATCCGAACCATCTGGCGCGCTACGTCGCGCTCGCGCACGCGGACGACCCGCTGCTGTCGCGCATCTACGCACCGAACTGGGTTGTGCTGCCGAACCTCGGCATGGATGTGCTGGCAACGGCGCTGCTGAAAGTTCTCGACGCGCATGTCGGCGGCCGCCTGCTGCTCGCGCTCAGTCTCGTTGCGCCCGTGATCGGGGTGATCATCTATAGCCGCGCGGCGTTCGGCCGGCTGACGATCTGGTCGCTGGCGTCGGGCGTGATCGCCTACAACGGCATTTTCATTCTCGGCTTCATGAATTTTCTGCTGTCGCTTGGCCTCGCATTCGCCGCGGCCGGCGGCTGGATTGTTCTGCGCAGACACGGATACATCTGGCTTGCGATGCTCGCCGGTGCGGCGGCAATCGCGATGGTCTTCTTCTGTCACATCTTCGGCGTAGCGCTGGCGGCGCTGTTGATCGGCGCTTACGAGCTCGACGCGCTTGCCCAAGCCTGGCGTCAGCGGACGCTGACGCGCGCGGCATTGCTGCGCGCGTGCGCAATGATGATCGCTGTGGTCAGCCCGGCCGTTGTCCTCTATCTCGCCAGTCCGCTCGCCAATGGCGACGCCGGCATCGGGCCATGGGGCGGGGTGCGCAAGCTGTGGGACCTGATGGTCCCGTTCATGAGCTACAGCAAGACGCTGACGCTGACGACCGCGGTCGCGATCTTTACGCTGATGGTGCTGATCTGGCGCAGCGTCCGCTTCGCACCGGGCGTGCCGGTCGCGTTCGCGGTGCTTGCGATCACGTTCGTGCTTGTGCCGGCGGCGCTGAAGGGCGGCACCTTCGTCGGCGAACGGCTTGCGCTGATGATGGGGCTGTTGCTGTTCGCCGGCGTGCGGCTCGAACTCGCGCCGCGCTATCGCCACGCACTCGCGCTTGCGGTCGTGGCGTTGATTGCGGTGCGTGTCGGTTATGTCGGCGTCGTCTGGGCCGATCATCGGCACGATCTTGCCGATCTGCGCGCTGCTATCGCGCCGGTTGGGCCTGGCGCACGCGTGCTGGCAGCGCGAGGACATACGTTTCAGGTCAGCGAGGATGCGCCGGCCGACCGCGCGCTGCCGGGCGTCGGCTGGCTGCACTCGCATATGCCGGCGCTGCTGACGATCGAGCGCCGCGCGTTCTGGCCGCTGATGTTCGCCGATCCGGCGCAACAGCCGCTGACGGTGCGGCAGCCGTACGGGCAGCTGGCGCATCCGCTCGAGGATCCGGTTCACTGGCCGATGCTGAGCGAGCAGCCGCCGTCGCGGCAGTCGCTGCTGTTCGCACAGTACCTGACGAATTGGCGCAGCGCCTTCGACTATGTGCTGCTGATCGCGCCGCCCGAGAACCCGATCGCGCCCGCCGGACTTGAGCGGGTCTACGCGGGAAGCTTTGCCGTGCTCTACCGCATCGCGCGTTAGGTGGAGGGTGCGGGGACGTCCGCGACAGGGACTGTCGTCGCCGCAGGCGCTTCCTTGTAAACCCGCGCAAAGCGCGTGCCGAGACTGGTCAGCACCTCGTAGCCGATGGTGCCGAAATGATGGCCGAGTTCATCGACGGTGATGCCGTCGCCGATCAGCGTCGCCATATGGTTGCGGCGCACGGGCGTCGGCACGTCGGTGACGTCGATCGCCAGGAGGTCCATCGAGATGCGGCCGGCAATCGGGCATCGCTTGCCGCCGACGACGGCTTCCGCACTGCGCGTGCCGTCGATGCCGCCGGCGGCGCGGAAATAGCCGTCTGCATAGCCGGCAGTGACGACGGCGAGACGGGTGTCGCGCCGCGCAGTCCAGGTCGCGCCGTACCCGACGGTGTCGCCCTTCGGCACATTGCGCACGAGCACGATGCGCGCCTTCAGATCGATCACCTGCTGCATCGGATTGTCGGCCTCCGGCGTCGGATTGACGCCGTAGAGCGCAGCGCCGGGGCGGGTCATGTCGAACAGGAAGTTCGATCCGAGAAAGATGCCGGACGAGTTGGCGAGCGACGCGGGCACGCTGGAGAAGCGGCTCGCGATCTCGCGGAACGCCGTCACCTGCTTCGCATTCATCGGATGCCCGAGCGTTTCGGCGCAGGCGAGGTGGCTCATCACCAGCGAAATGCCGGTGTTGACGGTGCTGAGTCGCGGCAACAGTCCTTCTGCCTCACCGACGCTCAAGCCGAGCCGGTTCATGCCGGTGTCGATGTGGATCGCCGCGCCGCCGAGCCAGCCGCTTGTCGCGCGATACGCGTCCCACTCGGCAAGCTCGCCCATGTCGCCGATCACCGGCATTGAGTTCAGCATCGCAAAGCGGTCGCCGGTGCCGGAGAAAAATCCGTCGAGCACATAGATCGCGGCCTTCGGCGCGGCGGTGCGCACGCTCTCGGCTTCATCGAGCGTTGCGACAAAGAACGTCTTGCAGCCGGCGGCGGCGAGCGTCGTGACGACCGGCGTCAGTTCACAGCCGTAGGCGCCGGCCTTGACGACAGCGGCGCACTCGGCGGGCACGCCTTTGCTTTCCAGCTTCTTCCAGTTGGCAGCGATGGCGCCGAGATCGATGGTGAGAATGCCACCTGCGCTGGCGTGCGGTTCGCCGGTTGAGTTAGCGGCAAGCGCTTTCGGATCGGTGGTGCGGTTCATGATCGCCGCACCATACGCCTCGAATGGAGAGGGTCAACCGCGCAAGTGTCTCACGCCAAGTGTGTCACACAAAGCGTATCACTCGGAGTGGGGCAGGTATCCGTCTTCGGCGAGATCGGAGAAGCGCGTCACGCTGCCGTCGAAATGCAGCTTGATCGTGCCGGTCGGACCGTGACGCTGTTTGCCGATGATGACTTCGGCTTTGCCGTGCACCAGCGACATTTCGAGCTGCCACTTCTCATGCTCGGGTGTGCCGGCCTTGGGCTCCTTGCCCTGCAGGTAGTATTCTTCGCGGAACACGAACAGCACCACGTCGGCGTCCTGCTCGATCGAACCGGATTCACGCAAGTCGGCGAGCTGCGGACGCTTGTCGTCGCGGTTTTCCACCTGACGCGAGAGCTGTGACAGCGCGATGATCGGAACGTTGAGCTCCTTCGCCAGCGCCTTCAGGCCGGTGGTGATCTCGGTGACTTCCTGCACGCGGTTGTCGGAGCGCTTGCCGGAGCCCTGCAGCAGCTGGATGTAGTCGATGATCAGAAGATCGAGGCCCTTCTGACGCTTCAGGCGGCGCGCGCGCGCGGTGAGCTGGCCGATCGACAGGCCGCCGGTGTCATCGACGTAGAACGGCAGGTTCTGCATCTCCACCGCGTGATCGCGGATCTTGTCGAAGTCATGCTCGGTGATCGCACCGCGACGGATCGAGCTCGACGAGATGCCGGTACGCTCGGAAAGGATACGCGTCGCGAGCTGTTCGGACGACATTTCGAGCGAGAAGAAGCCGACGATACCACCGTTGACCGATTTCATCGTGCCGTCGGCTTGCACCTCGCCGCGCCACGCCTTCGCGACGTTGTAGGCGATGTTGGTGGCGAGCGCGGTTTTGCCCATGGCCGGGCGGCCGGCGAGGATGATCAAGTCGGACGGCTGCAGGCCGCCCATCTTGCTGTCGACGTCGCGCAAGCCCGAGGCGAGGCCGGAGAGGTGCCCGTCGCGCGCATAAGCGTTGGCGGCCATGTCGACGGCGATCGTCAGCGCCTGCGCGAACTTCTGGAAGCCGCCGTCGTAGCGGCCGGCTTCGGCGAGTTCGTAGAGGCGGCGCTCGGCGTCCTCGATCTGCGCGCGCGGCGCGAAATCGACCGGCGCGTCGTAGGCGACATTCACCATGTCCTCGCCGATGCCGATCAGATCGCGGCGCAGCGAGAGCTCGTAAATCGTGCGGCCGTAGTCGGCGGCGTTGATGATGGTGGTCGCTTCGGCGGCGAGGCGGGCGAGATACTGGCTGACGGTCATGCCGCCGAGGTCGGCGTCCGGCAGGAAGGTTTTCAGAGTCACGGGCGTCGCCACCTTGCCCATGCGGATCAGGCTGCCGGCGGTCTCGTACACCTGCTGATGGATGCCCTCATAGAAGTGCTTCGGTTCCAGGAAGTCGGAAACCCGGTAGAAGGCGTCGTTGTTGATCAGAATCGCACCCAGAAGGCCCTGTTCTGCCTCGATATTATGAGGCGCAGTGCGGTAAGCGGGCGCCGCAGCGTCGGGCGCAAGCTTGAGAACGTTCGAATCGGACAGGGCCATGGGATCGAATAGCTCGATTTTTCGTCAAATGCGGGGCACGCATCACAACGCCAGCGGCGCTCGCAACGAAAGGACGGCGAGAGCCATCCACAGGCTTATGCACGATTCCCACATGCCGCTGCTCAAGAGCTGAACAGAAGTCGATCATGCCTTGACGCGATGCAAGTTCCGCCACTGGCGGTTGCCGCAATGCAGTGCGGCGCAACCGCGGTTAATTTTGCCTCAATCCCGTCAATGGTTAGCCACTTCGTTCAATTCAGATGCGATGACTGAACCTTTTGGCGAGCCGGTCGACGTATATTCAAAGGCCGGCTCAGCCGGAACGTTATCGGAGCGGCCCCGTTATTTCCGGGCCGGTGCGACAAGCGGATTTTGACAGGGCATTTGGACCATGGCCGACAGGCTGCAGCAGGAACTTTCCCGTCGCAACGACCCATACTGGTTGACGATGCTGGTTGAGACGATGAATGCCGTGTCCGATCAGGAAACGAAGCATTGCGCCTGCGACGGCAAGGTCATTGATGCCCTGAAGGCCAAGCTCCAGCGTCCCGCTCTGGTGCGCCATCCGTCGGATCTGACGCCGAATTTCTAACCCGCCTGGTGCGCAGCCGCGCGCCTAGCTCTCATTCAGCTTTCAATCGCGAGCGCAGCCAGGTAGCTGCGCGACCTCGCGCGCCTATCGCACGAATTTGAATTCGGTCCCGGCGGGATAGATTGTTATTTAGAGCGAATCTCGGTTGCCCTCCGCAGCCGCGCATGATCCGGGACCATGGGAGACGCGCACATTTTTGCGACTTTTCCAGCGCTATATCGGTGCTTCCATTCGCGGATGTTTGCGGTAAAAGGTGGCCGGCCTCGGCGGGCCATTTCCGCTTCGGAGGATAATATGTTGAGCCGGACGCTGCGTTTGGCGGCGTTAGCGATTCTGACTGGAACTCTCCTGGCGTCCCCGGCGCTGGGGCAGAACCTCGACGCCGGAAAGCCGCCGCAGCAACTGTTCGCCAGCACCTGCAATGCCTGCCACAAGAGCGCGCGCGGCTTGCTGCGCACCGTGGCTCCGGGCTCGCTTCCCGGCTTCCTGCGCCAGCACTACACAACGTCGACAGACATGGCGAAGGTGTTGAGCGGCTATCTGCTGGCCAACGGCGCGACCGAACAGACGCGCGTCGCCAACGTGCCGGTCAATCGGCAGGGGCGTCCGGATGCGCAGCCGGGCAATCCGCAGGCTGCCACACCGGGTGCGGTACCTGCTGCTGCGCCGGACGCGCGGCAGGCGCGCCGTCCCGATGCGGATGGTCTCAATCCGCCGGCTGGCGCCGATCGTCCGCCGCGCAACACCAAGCAGGGCGCGCGGGCGCCTGAAGCCGGCCCGGATGCACAGCCGCCGTCCGCAGCACCGAAGGCTGGCGCAAAAAATACCAAGCGCGGCGCGTCGCCGACAGAAACGGCCGCCGCTTCGCCCGCTGCAATCGACGCCGTGGCGCCGGCGAAACCTGCCCCAACAGGTGAGGCAGCAATTGCCGCCGCGGTGCCGCTGCCTGAGCCTGCGGGTTTGCCGCCGCCCGGCATCGGCGACTTCAAGGTCGAGCCGCCGAAGGAGCAGCCCAAGACCGAAGCTGCAAAGACCGAAGCTGCAAAGGCCGACGCGCCGAAGCAGGAAGCGAAGGTTGAACCGAAACAAGAGCAGCCGAAGCCCGATGCTGTGACCAGCACGGCCGCTGCACCATCGGCGCCAGCGGTCACTGCTCCGCCAGCGCCGCCGTCGCGCACGTCGTCTGCGTCACTGACGCCGAAGCCGCCAGCAGGTCCGCCGCCGGCGCCGCCGATCTCGCACTGAATTCATCTCAAACGAAAACGCCCGGCCTGCAATGCAGACCGGGCGTTTTGCATTCCCAGCGATGCGGCTCGCGCCGCGCGCGCCGTTACTTCGTTTCTTCAGCGGCAGGAGCCGGGGCCGGCGCAACGTCGTCATGCTGCGCTTCCGGATCGAAGAACTCGCCGGCGGCGGCGATCGCCTCGGCGGCAGCGTCCTGATCTTCCTGGCGGGTCGAGAGGTCTTCGCCGCGCTTGATGCGCTCGGCTTCCTCGGCGCTGCGGGCGATGATGACGTTGATCGTCGCCTCGACTTCCGGATGCACGGCGATGGTGACCGTCTTCTGACCGATCACCTTCAGCGGCGCATCGAGCCAGACCTGCGGGCGGCTGACGTTGATGCCGTCCTTGGCGAGGGAGTCGACAATGTCGCGCACGGTGACGGAGCCGAACAGCTGGCCGCTTTCCGACGCCTGGCGGATGACGATGATCTCGCGGCCTTCGACCTTCTCGGCAACCTTCGACGCTTCGCCCTTGGCGGCCAGGTTGCGTGCCTCGAGCTCGGCCTTCATGCCGTCGTACTTCTCGCGGTTTTCCTTGGTGGCCCGCAGCGCCTTCTTGCGCTTGAGCAGGAAGTTACGGGCGAACCCGTCCTTCACCTTCACCACTTCGCCCATCTGGCCGAGCTTGGCGACGCGCTCCAAAAGAATGACTTCCATTTTTCTCTCCTCGATATTTTCAAACGGTTGCAAATGTGGATGTGGTCACGACGGGACCACGGGGTTGTGGCTTCGCATGAAGCGTTGCCGGAATCCGAAGACCGCGTCGGCGAGACCGACGATGGTCATGAGTACGATCGGCCAGCCGAACACCACGACGGTGAGATAGGCGAACGAGAGCAGCAGTCCGCGGCTCTTCATTGCGAGCGTGACAGTATGCAATGTTGCGAAGCCCACCATCGCATAGGCGGTCATCATCGCGGCGCTGACGACTTGCGCGGCGAGCGCGAGCAATCCGCCGGTGAAGCAGAACGCGATCGCCGCCGACAGCGCCGCCATGGTCATTGGCGGTAACGTCGTCGCTTTCAGATCGGGCCACGGCCGGCGCAGGCGGCCGGACATGTTGACGATCTTGCCCGCGAGCCAGACGTTCAGCGTCAGCGCGACCATGGTGCCGAGCGCGCCGGCGGCCGGCGCGATGAGGGCCATCATGGCGCCGATCTCGGATGCGCCCGTACGGGCGCCGAACATGCGCGAGAGGCTGCGGCGCATCGTTGCGTTGATCGTCTCGGCGTCGGTGCCGAGCATCAGCAGGGTGCCGATGGTGATGGTGGCGGCGAAAGCCGCGATCCACAGCAGGATGTGTCCGATCGGATACCATTCCATCGCGCTCGCATCGCCGTTGGCCGGCGCCGACGGCGTTTCGGCCGGACGGCCGAGCAACAACAGATGACCGAGCCATAGGGCAGGGATCGCCGCCCACAGGGCAAACGCCAGCATGTAGGTCCAGCCGATCATGACGCCGAGAGTAAGCGAGGCAACAACGCCGCCGATCGCGGCGGTAACAGGCCCCCAGCCCAGGGCTGCGACAAGCAGCGGCAGCGGCGCGAGGTACATCAACAGCACTGCGATTCCCGTCCCCGAAATGATGGACGCGAACATCAGCACCGACGCAGCGCCGGCAGCAATCGCAACGAGAATGCCTGTCATCATCAGCTGTCCCGCCCCCTTCGAGCGGTTAGAGGCGTCTCGCCCCAACCATCCACCACGGCATGACCCGGGGTGTTTCGATTCCGATCTGTCGAAGCGGACGCGGGCAAACCCGCGTCCGCAGAAGTTTTAGCGGATCACGTACGGAAGCAGACCGAGATAGCGCGCGCGCTTGATCGCCTGCGCCAGCTCACGCTGCTTCTTCGCCGACACAGCGGTGATCCGGCTCGGCACGATTTTGCCGCGCTCGGACACGTAACGCATCAGCAGCTTCGAATCCTTGTAGTCGATCTTCGGCGCGTTATCGCCCGTGAACGGGCAGCTCTTGCGGCGACGGAAGAACGGACGGCGTGCACCTGCATCAGCCATTGTGATTACTCCTCAACCGATGCTTCGGCATCTTCGCGCGGACGGCGCGGGCCGCGATCACCACGGAAGCCACCGCCTTCGCGGTCGCCACGGAAGCCGCCGCCATCGCGGTCACGGCCGCCGAAGCCGCCGCCACGATCGTCGCGCTCACGATCACGATCCGCCTTGCGCATCATCGCCGACGGACCTTCCTCGAGCTCCTCGACGCGAACGGTGAGATAGCGGATGACGTCTTCGTTGATGCGCTCCTGGCGCTCGATCTCGGCAACGATCGCTGCCGGGCCGTCGATGTTCATGAACACGAAGTGCGCCTTGCGATTCTTATTCATGCGATAGGTGAGGGAGCGCACGCTCCACTGCTCGGTCTTGGCGACTTTGCCGCCGAGCTGCTCGACAACACCGGTGATCTGGGTCGTCAGTTCTTCCACCTGCTGGGTGCTCGCGTCCTGACGTGCGAGAAACACATGCTCATAAAGAGGCATGAAGCGTCCTTTCCTGTTGGCGCGGTTCCTGGCGGCAAGCCCTTCGAGGCCTTCGGAAAGGACACTCGAGAAACTCAGAAGGCGGAAGCACGGGACGACGGGCCGACTGGCCCTGCCGCATCAATATCGCCTGAAAGGTGAGATTGCTGAGACCGTCCGTTCAGCTCCCGGCCGGGACCCACGGATGCGCGCGTTATAGGGGTTTTCCGCTGGATGGCAAGCGAAGAGGCTTGTTTCGGCGAGGTTCCTAAGGCGCGGCCGCGCGGATCATCCCCAAATCACTGCTTGACGTATTTGTTTGTACAGCATACAAATAAATATCGCATGAGATCAGCCAGATTGGCTCTGAGGGCACGCAATGAGCTCTGAGACCGCCGAGCAAAGCCCGCGGCATGCGGCGCGCGCGACCCGCACGGCGGGGCGGCAGATGCGCTCGAAGCTCCTGGACGCCGCCAGCCGGCTGTTCAAGGACGCTGGGCTCACCGGCGCATCGATCGCGGACATCGCAACGGCGGCCGACGCGTTCCCGAGCCAGATCACCTATTATTTCCGCACCAAGGAAGCGCTCTTCGTCGAGGCGGCGTGCCGCGACGTTCTCTATGTGGCGCGCGCTGCGGAAGAGGCGGGCGCCAAAACCCACACCCCGCAGGATTACACGCGCGCGCTGGCCGAAACGGTCACAGCGGGTGACTCGGTCGCGTTTTTCGCCGAGGCGCTCACGCTCACGCGCCGGCGGCCCGATCTCGCGCCGCTGGTCGAGCGCACCATCGCACGGCTGCATAGCGAAGGCACACGCGCCTACGACGAGCAGATGAAGCGGCACGGCTGGCGCTCGCTGCGCGATCCCGAAACGACGTCGCGGCGCTTCTGGGCGATTGCGATCGGCGTAATGGTCGAAGGCTACGCCATGGGCCGCGCCAATGATGAACTCGGCGCCGAGGTCTTACGCCTGATCGGCGAGCAGGCTTCGCTGCGATTGCAGGTCGTCGACAACAGCGAGCGAGGGGAGAGTGGATCATGACCGTGCTTCGCATGCGTGCCCGCGATTTTCTCAGCGAGGATCAGCTTGCCGACGTGCGCGAGCGCGTCACCTGGAAGGGCGTGGCGCTGATCGCCCACGCATGGGCGCTGATCGTCGGTTCGATCGCACTTGTGGCCTGGTGGCCGAACCCGCTGACCTTCCTGCTCGCTGTCGGCATTATCGGCTCGCGCCAGCTTGGGCTCACGATCCTGATGCATGATGGCGCGCATGGCTGCCTGTCGCCCGACGAGAAAACCAATCTGACACTGAGCCAGTGGTTCTGCGCCTATCCGGTTTTCCTCGAGACGCGCGCCTATCGCCGCTATCATCTGCAGCACCATGCGCACACGCAGCAGGAAGACGATCCCGACCTTATTCTTTCAGCGCCGTTCCCGATCACCAAGCTCAGCTACCGCCGCAAGTTCCTGCGCGATATTACCGGACAGACCGGCTACGAGCAGCGCAAGGCGCAGCTGCTGAATGCGTTCGGCCCGCCGGACTGGCCGTTGAAGCAGCGGGCGGCGCATTTCTGGGCGACGCTCGGCCCGCAAGTTGCGGTCAATGCGCTGATGTTCGCCGCGATGGCCGCGGCCGGCGTGTGGTGGGCCTACCCGCTGCTGTGGCTCCTGCCAATGCTGACCTGGCTGATGGTGATCATCCGCATCCGCAACATCGCCGAGCACGCAGTGGTGCCCGATTCAAACGATCCGCTGCGCAACACGCGCACCACGCGAGCCAATTTTCTCGAGCGGCTGTTCATCGCGCCGTACTACGTCAACTATCATCTCGAGCATCATCTGCTGTTCTACGTTCCTTGCTACAATCTGCCGAAGGTTCATCGCATTCTTTCCGCGAGCCCGCAGGCGAGCCGCATGGAGGTGCAGCCGAACTATTGGTCCGTGCTGCGGCTGGCGACGGCGAAACCGGATCATGATGACAAGCCGGGCGAGCTTGTCAGCATCGCGCGGCGGACGCGGTCGGCGGGAGGCGTGGTCGGCGATCAGGCGGCGGGCGGCTTTTAACTCACGGGCTTTTCCGCACCGCGGCTTGACACCGAGGCCCCCCTCCGTGTCATACGGCGCTCGTGTTTGAGCATGATCGAACCGGTTTCCCGGGGCATGCTTTGAGGGCGCGATGACAGCAGCATTCACGTTTCCAGGACAAGGTTCGCAGGCGGTCGGCATGGGCAAGGCGCTTGCCGATGCATTTCCCGCCGCACGCGCGGTCTTCGACGAAGTCGACGCGGCGCTGGGTGAGAAGCTGACCGCGATCATCTGGGATGGTCCGGCGGAAACGCTCCAGCTTACGGAGAACGCCCAGCCAGCGCTAATGGCGATGTCGATCGCGACGCTGCGCGTGCTCGAAGCCGAGGCCGGTGTCTCGATCGCACGCGATGCGACGTATGTCGCCGGTCATTCGCTCGGCGAATATTCAGCGCTCGCAGCCGCAGGCGCGTTCTCGATCAGCGATACCGCGAAGCTGCTGCGCACGCGCGGACTTGCCATGCAGAAGGCGGTGCCGGTCGGTGCCGGCGCAATGGCCGCTCTGCTCGGCATGGAATACGACGCCGCCAAGGCGGTCGCCGAAGAGGCGGCGCAGAGCGACGTGTGTCAGGCCGCGAACGACAACGGCGGCGGGCAGGTGGTCGTCTCGGGCAACAAGGCCGCGGTCGAGCGCGCCGTCGAGATCGCGAAAACCAAGGGCGCCAAGCGGGCGATGCTGCTGCCGGTGTCCGCACCGTTCCATTGCCGCTTGATGCAGCCGGCGGCGGACGCGATGGCGCAGGCGCTGGCGAATGTGAAGATCAATGCACCCGCGGTACCGGTGGTGTCGAATGTGCTGGCGTCGGCGATCAACGATCCTGACGAAATCCGCAAGCGTCTGGTCGAGCAGGTGACGGGCACCGTCCGCTGGCGGGAGTCGGTTGCCTACATGGCGCAGAACGGCGTGACGCATTTTCTCGAGATCGGCGCCGGCAAGGTGCTGAGCGGTCTGGTCAAGCGCATCGCCGATGGCGCGGTCGGTGTCGCCGTTGGCGGCCCGGCCGATATCGAGGGCGCAAGGGCCGCGCTCGCCGCGGCGCGCGGCTAACAACATCCTGAGCGACAGGAGAGCTTCATGTTCGATTTGACTGGCAAGACGGCGCTCGTCACCGGCGCGACCGGTGGCATCGGTGGTTCGATCGCCAAGGCGCTGCACAAGCAGGGCGCGACCGTATCGCTGTCCGGCACGCGGCGCGAGGTGCTCGAAAAACTTGCCGCCGAACTCGGCGAGCGCGTGCATGTGCTGCCGTGCAATCTGTCCGATACCGCCGAGGTCGAAGCGCTGGTGCCGTCGGCCGAGAAGGCGATGGGGCAGCTCGACATTCTCGTCGCCAACGCCGGCGTCACCAAGGACAACCTGTTCGTTCAACTCTCCGACGAGGCGTGGGACGACGTCATCAAGATCAATATGAGCGCGACGTTCCGTCTGTCGCGCGCCGCCACCAAGCTGATGATGCGCAAGCGCTTCGGCCGCATCATTGCCATCACCTCGGTCGTCGGCGTGACCGGCAATGCCGGGCAGGTGAACTACGCGTCGTCGAAGGCCGGCATCATCGGCATGATGAAATCGATCGCGCAGGAGTACGCGCGGCGCAATGTCACCGCCAACTGCATCGCGCCGGGGTTCATCGCGACGCCGATGACGGATGTGCTGAATGAGAAGCAGCGGGAGGCGGTGCTGGCGAAGGTTCCGGCCGGGCGTCTCGGCACGCCGGACGATATCGGCGCCGCCGCAGTCTATCTTGCTTCCAATGAGGCGGCCTACGTCACCGGGCAAACGCTGCATGTCAACGGCGGAATGGCGATGATCTGATCATTACAGGCAGATTTTACGAGGTCTGCCAGACATTTCCGGCGTGTGGTCAAGGCCGCGGAAGTGTGGTAACCGAACGGCCGCCGGATGGAGCAGAATTGGGATTGCAGGAATTTCAAACCCTGTATATTGCCCTACCGAAACCCGCCGTTGTCGACCCCGGCTACCGTCCCAGACGGGGCCCCGGTGGTTCTGCGCGGCGGACATGGGATGGATAGACGAACTCACCAAGATGTCTCGTATCGTTTTACGGTCGAGTCCAGGGGAACAACACGAGGTTGAACGATGAGCGAGATTGGCGAGCGGGTGAAGAAGATCGTGGTCGAGCACCTTGGTGTCGAACCCGAGAAGGTGGTCGAAGGCGCAAGCTTCATCGACGATCTCGGTGCGGACAGCCTCGACACGGTCGAGCTCGTCATGGCCTTTGAAGAAGAGTTCGGGTGCGAAATTCCGGACGACGCCGCGGAAACGATTCTGACCGTCGGCGACGCCACCAAATTCCTCGAAAAGAACGCCAAGAGCTGAGCGCTCGCATGCGTTGAACAGCAGCCGGACGATCGCCCGAAAGCGATCCCCGGCTTTTGTTGTTCATGGCGGCTGAGCCGGAGAGAGATCGATGAGACGGGTAGTCGTCACGGGGCTGGGCATGGTGTCGCCGCTCGGCTGTGGCGTCGAAACCACGTGGAAGCGGATCCTCAACGGCGAAAGCGGCGCCAAGCGCATCGAAACCTTCGATGTCTCCGATTTGCCGACCAAGATCGGCTGCGTTATTCCGCGCGGCGACGGGACCAACGGCACCTACAATCCCGACCAGTGGATGGAGCCGAAGGACCAGCGCAAGGTCGACGATTTTATCGTCTTTGCCATGTGCGCCGCGCGTCAGGCGCTCGACGACGCCAACTGGCATCCGAAGACCGAGGAAGAGAAGTGCGCGACCGGAACCATGATCGGTTCCGGCATCGGTGGCATCGACGGTATCGCGGAAGCGGCCTTGATCCTGAAGGAGCGCGGTCCACGCAAGGTCTCGCCGTTCTTCATTCCCGGACGTCTGATCAATCTCGCTTCGGGCTATGTGTCGATCGAGCATGGCCTCAAGGGTCCGAACCATGCTGTCGTGACCGCCTGTTCGACCGGTGCACACGCGATCGGCGACGCAGCGCGGCTCGTTGCCCTCGGCGACGCCGATGTGATGGTCGCCGGCGGCACCGAATCTCCGGTCAATCGCATTGCCTTTGCCGGTTTCTGCGCGCTGCGCGCGATGTCGACGACCTTCAACGACACGCCCGAGAAGGCCTCGCGGCCCTACGATCGCGATCGCGACGGTTTTGTGATGGGTGAGGGCGCAGCTGTGGTGGTGCTCGAGGAATACGAGCATGCCAGGAAGCGCGGCGCCAAGATTTATGCCGAAGTGATTGGCTACGGCATGTCGGGCGATGCCTTCCACATCACCGCGCCTTCGGAAGACGGCGACGGCGCGTATCGCTGCATGAGCGCGGCGATGAAGCGCGCCGGCATTTCCGCATCCGATATCGATTACATCAACTCGCACGGCACCTCGACGCCGCTCGGCGACGAGATCGAGCTTGGCGCAGCGCAGCGTCTGCTCGGCAATGCCGCCTCCAAGGTGTCGATGTCCTCGACCAAGTCGTCGGTCGGGCATCTGCTGGGCGCCGCCGGCGCGATCGAAGCCATTTTCTGCACGCTGGCGATCCGGGACAATGTGGCGCCGCCGACGATCAATCTCGACAATCCGTCCGTCGAAACCGCGATCGACCTCGTGCCGCACAAGGCGCGCCAGCGCGAAGTGAATGTGGCGCTCTCGAATTCGTTCGGATTTGGCGGTACAAACACCTCGTTGATTCTGCGGCGCGTAACAAACTAAGTGTATGTTTTTGAACGAATCCACCGTTTTGCCGTATTCAGCGATATTGGTCATGACGGGCGAATTTACACCGCGGGCGGCAAGGGACGGCTTCTCGCGACGATCGGATCGGCAGGGTCAGGTTTGTATCGATGAGTGAACGGCCGCCCATTTCGCCGCGGAGCCCGCGTGCTGCGCTGGAGCCCGAGCAGGTGCCTCAACCGCGCCGGTCCGAGCGCGCGCGTAATCCGTTTGTCATCGTCGGCAATGCCATCTTCACGCTTGTCATCCTGCTGATGATCGGTGCCGGCGGCGCCTACATCTACGGCCGCCAGATGCTGGAAGCGCCGGGGCCGCTGCAGGCGGACAAGATCGTCAACATTCCAACCAAACTCGGTACCATGGATATCGCCGATATCCTGATCCGCGAGGGCGTGATCGACACCAGCCGCTGGGGCTTCCTCGGCGGCGTCACCGCCCTGAAGGCTCGCTCCGAACTGAAGTCCGGCGAGTATCTGTTCCAGAAGAAGGCCAGTCTGCGCGACGTGATCGACGTCATCGTCGAAGGCAAGGTGGTGCAGCACAATCTCACCGTCCCCGAAGGCCTGACCTCCGAGCAGATCGTGGCGCGGCTGCTGGAGAATGACATTCTGTCCGGCAGCATCAAGGAAGTGCCGCGCGAAGGCACGCTATTGCCCGAGACCTACAAGTTCACCCGCGGCACGACGCGCGATCAGATGATCCAGCGTCTGCAGCAGGCGCAGAAGCGTGCGCTCACCGAAATCTGGGAACGCCGCAATCCGGACATCCTGGTGAAGTCGCCGGAACAGCTCGTCACGCTCGCCTCGATCGTCGAGAAGGAAACCGGCCGCGCCGACGAGCGCAGCCGCGTGGCTGCCGTGTTCAGCAATCGCCTGCGACAGCGCATGAAGCTGCAGTCCGACCCGACGATCATCTACGGCCTCGTCGGCGGCAAGGGAACGCTCGGCCGTCCGATCAAGCGCAGCGAGATCACGCAGCCGTCACCCTACAACACCTACGTCGTCGATGGTCTGCCACCGGGCCCGATTGCCAATCCGGGCCGCGCCTCGCTTGAAGCCACCGCCAATCCGGCCCGTACACGCGACCTATTCTTCGTCGCCGACGGAACCGGCGGTCACGCCTTTACCGAGACCTACGACGCGCACCAGAAGAATGTCGCCAAGCTGCGTCAGCTCGAGCGGCAGCAGAACGATACGGTCGAGCCCGCCGACGAACCGGCTCCCGCAGCAGCCGCGCCGACCGCCTTCGCGCCGGCTGATCCCTCCCGCGCCGGCGCGCCCGCACAGGCAGCGCCTGCGGGGCAGAAGCAGAAGCGCGCCCCGACGGCGCAGCAGCCCGCATCGGGCAATTCCGCCACCCAGTGATGCCGCCGGGCGGTTGATCGCGCCCGGCAACGTGCGATAACTCCACCGTTTTCGCGGCAGTGACAGCGAGTCGCTGCCGTTATCGTCTCTCACGTCCGATCCGGAGCATCGCGCCGATGGCGCTGTCGAGCATGACCGGCTTCGCCCGAAGCCATGGCACCAGCGGGCCTTACGCCTTCGAATGGGAGCTGAAGTCCGTCAACGCCAAGGGCTTTGACTTCCGCATGCGGTTGCCGCCGGGATGGGACGAGATCGAGGCGCTGGCGCGCAAGAGCGCCGCCGAGCGTCTTTCGCGCGGCACGGTCTACGCCAACCTCACCATGAAACGCGCCGACGCCGTGGGCGCCGTCCGTATCAACGAGGACGTGCTTGCGGCCATCGTGAAGCTGTCGGCCGATATCGCCGCGCGTACCGGCGCGACGCCGCCGAGTGTCGACGGGCTGCTCGGCATCAAGGGCGTGATCGAAGTCGCCGAGCCGGTGACCGATGAAGCGGAAGAACAGGCCGCACGAAAGGCGGTCGCCGCGAGCTTCGAGCAGGCGCTGTCCGCGCTGGTCGAGATGCGCACGCGCGAGGGAGCGACGCTCGGCCAGGTGCTGGCGCAGCGGATGGACGAAATCGAAGCGCTGAGCCGCGCCGCCGAGGCCACGCCAGGCCGCAAGCCGGACGCGATCAGGGCCAGGCTGGCGGAGCAGATCGCGGCACTGCTTGAAACGTCAGAACGGTTCGATCCGGACCGGCTACATCAGGAAGCGCTGCTGATCGCGACCAAGGCCGACATCCGCGAGGAGCTCGATCGCATCGCCTCGCATGTGGCGCAGGCGCGCGAGCTGCTCGGAAAGGGTGGCGCGATCGGCCGCCGGCTCGATTTCCTGGCGCAGGAGTTCAACCGCGAAGTCAACACCTGCTGTTCGAAGTCCAACGATCTCGAACTGACCAACACCGGCATGCAGATGAAGAACGTGGTCGAGCAATTCCGCGAACAGGTCCAGAATCTGGAGTGAGCATGGCAGCGCACGGCAATCTGGAACGTCGCGGGCTGATGTTCGTGCTGTCGTCGCCGTCGGGCGCGGGCAAGACGACGCTCTCGCGCATGCTGCTGGGCAAAGTTCCGGGACTGAGCATGTCTATCTCGGCCACGACGCGGCCGATGCGGCCGGGTGAGATCGACGGACAAGACTATCTCTTCGTCGACAAGGCGCGTTTTGCGGCGATGGTGAAGGGCGGCGAGCTGCTGGAGCACGCCACCGTGTTCGATAATTCCTACGGCACGCCGCGTGCGCCGGTGGAAAAGGCGCTGTCGGAAGGCCGTGACGTGCTGTTCGACATCGACTGGCAGGGCACGCAGCAGCTGCGCGAGAAGGCGTCCAAGGATGTGGTCAGCGTTTTCATCCTGCCGCCATCCGCTGCCGATCTGGAAAAGCGGCTGCACACCCGCGCGCAGGACTCCGCCGAGGTCATCCGCGGGCGGATGGATCGCGCCAGTCACGAGATGAGTCACTGGGCGGAGTACGACTACATCGTCGTCAATCACACCATCGACGAAGCGTTCGCGGAAGTGCAGTCGATCCTGAAGTCCGAGCGGCTCAAGCGCGATCGCCGGACGGGGCTGTCCGAGTTCGTCCGCAACCTGCAGAAGCAGTTGGAAAAGTAAAAGGCGCGTCCCGCAAGACGCGCCTCGATTGCCGTTCTGCCGTGACGTTCAGTTTACCAGCATGATGCGGCCGACGACCTTGCCGGCGCGCAACTCGTCAATCCACTTCTGCACATCCGTCATCGGCTCCTGCTTCATCGGCACCGGTTTGACCTTGCCGTTGCGCGCCAGAGCCATCAATTCCTGCGCTTCGGCGAGCGTGCCGGTCATGAAGCCTTCGACGGTCATGCGCTTGTAGATCCACTGCACCGTGGGGATGCTGAAGTTGCCACCGATCAGGCCTGACACCACGATCTTGCCGCCGCGTGCCACGACGGAGGTCGCGAACGCCATCGACTTCTCGCTGCCGGCGAAGTCGACGATGCAGTCGAAGCCGCCTTCGGTTTCCTTGATCATGCGCTTGGCGACATCCGCTTCCGACGGATCGTAAGCCGCGGCCGCGCCGTTCTTCAGTGCTGCGTCTCGCGCATTGGGGCTGAGATCGGCGACCGAGATTGGCTGCTTGAACAGGGCAGGTGCGATCGACAGACCCATCATGCCGACACCGCCGAGGCCGATCAGCAGCAGATTGCGCTGACGCGGGCGGTCGGTGAGGCGCTTCAGCGCGCCGTAGGCGGTGATGCCCGAGCACATCAAGGTCGCGGCCATATCGCCCGGCACGTTGCCGTAGTCGATGAGGTACTTCGCGTCGGGCACCAGCACGTGGCTGGCGAAGCCGCCATCGATGGAGACGCCGAGGAAGCGATTGCGTGCGCAGAGATTCTCATCGCCGTTCTGGCAATCGCGGCACTGGCCGCAGCCGATCCACGGAAACACCGCGAACTTTTTGCCGACCAGATCCTTCGGCGCATCGGGGCCAACGTCATCGACGACACCGGCGATCTCGTGGCCGAGCGTGAACGGCAAGGTCATGCCGCGCGTGGTGTCGAGTTTCTTGCCGCCGCCGATGTCGGCGTAGCCGTCCTGGATGTGGAGGTCGGAGTGGCAGAGACCGCAGCGGTCGATCTTGACCAGCACTTCGGCGCCTTTCGGCTTCGGCGTATCGATAATGGTCTCGCACAACGGCGCATCGAACTTGACCAGCGATTGGCGAACCATACGCGCCATGAGCATTTCTCCTCACTCGGGTTTTGTTTTTGCGGCCTGTATATCCGCCAATTCACGCGCCATGGCAACAAAACCGGAGATGGGAATCGTTTCGGCGCGCCGCGTCGGATCGATGCCTGCGGCGGAGGCAATCTGCGCCGGATCGACGCCCAGCGATTTCAAGCTCTGCCGCAGCATTTTGCGCCGCTGACCGAAGGCGGCGGCTGACACGCGCTCCAGCATCTTGCGATCGCAGGGCTCAGGTTCGCTGTGCGGAATAAGCCGCACCACGGACGACGTGACATTCGGCGGCGGTACGAAGGCACTCGGCGAAAT
The DNA here is from genome assembly GCA_002083525.1 of Proteobacteria bacterium SG_bin9. Lineage (GTDB taxonomy): Bacteria > Pseudomonadota > Alphaproteobacteria > Rhizobiales > Xanthobacteraceae > SG-bin9. The sequence goes on from LWDM01000074.1 coordinate 41,259, forward strand.
GTCGAACAGGATCTTGGTTTCGGTGCGCCAGTTCGAGAGCACTGCGAGGCGGCCATAGGCCTCGTCGTTCTCGCGCGCGGCGATACGCTCGGCCACCTCGCGCTGAAACATCAGCACCATCATGTCGAACCAGGGCGGCCATGGCTCGACGCTGAGCCAGCCGATCAAGAGCGGCGTGGCTATATTGTAGGGCAGGTTGGCGACGATGGTTGCCTTGTCGCTGCCGAGCAGCGGGCGCGGATCGAAGGTCATCGCATCTGCATTCACGATCTCGAGCCGGCCCGGATAGCGCTCCGATATCTCTTCGAGCGCCGGGATCGCGCGTTCGTCGCGCTCGATGGCGATGACGCGTTTCGTGCCGAGCGCCAGCAGGGCGCGGGTGAGACCGCCGGGACCGGGACCGATCTCGATCACGGTACGGTCCTCGAGCGGCGCGGCGGCGCGGGCGATGCGCGCGGTGAGGTTCAGGTCGAGCAGGAAGTTCTGCCCGAGCGATTTGCGTGCCGAGAGTCCGTGCTTGCGGATCACCTCGCGCAGCGGCGGCAGATCGTCGATGGCGCTCATGCGGGGCGGCTGGTTGCCATGCGGGCTGCGAGCTTCAGGGCGGCGATCAGGCTCGCGGGATTGGCCTTGCCGGTGCCGGCGATGTCGAAGGCCGTGCCGTGATCGGGCGAGGTGCGGATGAACGGCAGGCCGAGCGTGACGTTCACGCCATCGTCGAAGGCGATGGTCTTGATCGGGATCAGCGCCTGGTCGTGATACATGCACAGCGCGCAATCGTAGGTCTTGCGCGCGGCCGCGTGGAACATGGTGTCGGCCGGGAGAGGGCCGCGGGCGTCGATGCCTTCGCTGCGCAGCTTCTCGACGGCCACCGCGACAATGGCCTGGTCCTCCTTGCCGAGCGAGCCGCCTTCGCCGGCGTGCGGATTGAGCCCCGCAAGCGCGAGCCGCGGCTTCGCAAGACCGAAATACGTGTGCATGTCCTTGGCCACGATGCGCGCGGTGGCGACGATCAGGTCCGCCGAGAGCTTGTCGATCGCATCGCGTAGCGGCAGGTGAATCGTCACCGGCACCACGGCCAACTGTGGCGACCACAGCATCATCACCGGCAGCGGCGTCTCGCCGTGCACGACGGCAAGCTCGGCCAGAAATTCGGTATGGCCGGGGTGACGGAAGCCAGCGTCATACAGTACCGACTTGGCGATCGGATTGGTGACGACAGCCGCGGCGCGGCCCTGGGTCACGTCCTTGACCGCGTGGCGGATCGCAGCGATGGCCGCAGGCGCACTGGTGGTGTCGGGCTGGCCCGGCTTGGCGGTCGCGCGGACGCCGCTGGCAACGACAGGGAGCGCGTTTGGAAACGCCGCGATGGCATCCTCGGCTTTGACGGTTGCGAGGGGGACGGCGATGCCCAGGTGCTTGGCGCGCGCGGCGACGAATTCCTCGTCGCCGATCAGGTAGAACGGCGGCAAGCCGATCTCTGTCCGTTGCAGCCAGGCAGCGATCGTAATGTCGGCGCCGATCCCCGCAGGCTCACCGATCGTCAGCGCAAGCGGCTTCGTCATCGGGATGTCAGCGATATTCGATCATCGCCGCCTTGCGGACCTCGGCGAGATATTCCTTCGACTTCGCTTCGAACTTCTGCAGGTACAGCTTGTCGCGCGCTTCGCGCTTTTGCGGCGTATCGGCGGTGGTCGGCTTGCGGCTACAGAGCGCGACCATCTCGACGCCTTGCTTGGTCACCTCCGGCGGCGTCAGGCGGCCGACGGTGGTCTTGTCGAGAATCTCGCGCAAGGCTGGCGGCAGATCGGCCGAGGTCTTGATGATCAATTCCTTCACCGCCGCGCCCCGCATGGATCGGAACAGGCTGACGGCATCGTCGCAGCTTTGCACGCGCGAGCGCAATGCCTCGGCCTCCTTGCGCCGCTGCTCGAGGGTGCCGGAATCAGCGCGGGCTGCAATCAGCACGACGGACCGCATCTGATATTCGAAATTGGCGTCCTTATCCTTGTCCGACGTCACTTCGATCTTGGAATCGGATTCCTTCTCCCCGACAAAGAGGCTCTGGCGGAAACGGCCGCGGACGAGGTTGCCCCAGACCAGTTCGGCCCTCATCCGGCTCTTCAGCGTGTCCGGCCGGATGCCCTGGGACTCGAGCGATTTGGCGAGCTGATCGGGTGTCAGCCGCATCCGCGAGCTCATATTGGCGAAGGCGCTGTCGACTTCGGTCGCGCCGTATTCGATGCCGTACTTCTTGCCTTCCTTGACCTTGATCTTCTCGTCGATCAGCTCCTGCACGACCTCATTGCGCGGCGGCGTCTTGCGTGTGGTCAGGGTGAGGAATTTGGAGCGCTGATCGACGTCGTAGTTGGTGATCGGCTCGCCGTTGACGATCACGGCAATGGACTGGGCCTGCGCGGGCAGGGCAACGCCGATTGCCGCCGTGACTACGACGGCAAACGCGTATCGGCGAAAGAATGTCGCGACCTTCGCTGGTAACATTGTCCGTGCCCGAGACTTCCGGCTTTCCCTTCGGCCGCAACGGCCGCTGTACCCAAAGTTCGATTGTAGCTTCGTCAAGAGGATCACAAGCCGCCTGAGGTGCTTGTCGACTGCGACAGCGTCGAGGCACCGATCGTGCGCAACCCAATCTGCAAGGTGACGCGGTGGTCGGTTCTGATCGACGTTCCGATGTTGTAGGCGTAGTCCGTAATATAGTTCACGCCCAGCACGAAGCAGTCGTCAATATAGCCTGCGCCGATGATGTACTGATTGATTTTGTTGGTATTAAGATCGTAGCGGAAGCTGCCCGACACCAGCCAGTTGCTGTTGATCTTGAACGACGCGCTGGCCAGCACGCCTTCGCGGCGGTTCAGGAAGCCGAGCTCCGGCTGACGGTCGTAGTTGCCGTAGATCGCTGTGACCGACCACCGGTCGAAGCTTGCCGCGGCCTGTGCCTCAAACCGCCGGATGTCGCCGTTACGCTCGTCGAAGCGGGCGCGAGTTGTGAAGGTGAAGATCCGGTTCGGCTGATACTGCAGGCGGGCGACGTAATCCGAACGCGACGTTTCGAGGCCGGAATTAATACCCGTGTTCGTGATGTCCGCCGTCGCAAACGAGTTGCGGCCGAACAGCGAGTAGGATTGACCGAACAGCATGTTGATCGAGCCGCCGCGATCGAATTGCGTCGTCGCCTGCACGCCGACGTTGGCACGGCCGCCGCCCTCGGCCCGATCCCAGCCCGAGAATTTGTTGACGCTGAACAGGTTGCTGTCGTCGAAGACGAGGCTCTGCGCATCCTCGTTCGGCAACCGGCCGATATAGCTCTCGTTCGGCCGGACGATGACCTGCGCGATCGGTGTTACCGTGGTCGTGCCCCACGGCTGCACGTTGATAAACGGATAGCGGTATTCAAGTCCGATGGTCGGGATCACCCGCGCAACCTGGGTGCCGCCGGACGGCAGGAAATTCGTCGTTCCCGGATCGCTCTTGATCGAGGCATCGACCAGGTCGCCGCGCAGCGATGCGAACGGCGTCCAGATCTGGCCGGCGGTGTCGGTATACGACCGCCGCCAGGTCACTTCACCCGACAGTCGCGTGTAGGTGCCGGCGACACCGCGCAGCAGGCAGTTCGCCGGAATCTTCACGGTTGGATCGGGCGATGACGGCAAGCAGGCGCCGGTTGCCAGCGCCAGCGGCGAGATTGCCTCGAACGCCGCGCTGCCGCGGGTGAGGCTGGTGAAGTTGCCGCGATAGCTGATCTCGCCGCCGAAGATGTTGCGGTTAAGGACGTTGTTGTAGTCGATCACCGGATGGATGACCGGGATCTGGCTCTGCACGTCCGATGCTGAATAACCGAGATAGTGGATGACCCGCGCGTCGAAGAAGCTGCGGTTGCCGATGCCGGTCAAATAGGCCTGCGAGATGCCTTCGGTCGGAGTGACAAGAAACGCATTCAGCTGGTTCTTGAACACCGACAGACGGTAGTCGCGGAAGAACGCCGTGTCGGTCACGAGCACGCCTTCCCAGCCCCAGACCCACTTGTCGTTGATCGAGAATTGGCCCTTGCTGTCGAGAGCGCCGCGGAAGTCGCGGTTTCCGGGCGTGCCGACATATGCGCCCTTGTCGAGCTGCTGAATGCCATAAGCGCGAATGTTGTACGAACCGTTGATCAGCTGCTGCCGGAACTCGCCCTGGACCAGCACGCCTTGCTTGGTCATGAAGCGCGGCGTCACCGTGAGATCGTAGTCCGGCGCCAGCGCAAAGAAGTAGGGCGTCTCGACGCCGACGCCGTTGCGCGAGTTCGACGAGAAGTGCGGCGACAGGAAGCCGCTCTTGCGCTTCACCGTCGGATCGGGCGTCGAGAAGTACGGCAGGTAGGCGAGGGGAACGCCGAAGAACTCAAGCCGCGCATCCTCGAAGTAGAGCATTTTCTCGCCCTGATCGTGGATGATGCGTGCGCCCTTGACCTGCCACAGCGGCGGCTTCTTGGGATTTTCCTTACAGGCCGCGCACGCCGTGTAGACGCCGCTCTGGAAAACGGTGAACTCGCCGTTGGTGCGGTCGGCGCGCGTCGCCGCCATGCGGGTCTGATCGGCGGTGTCGACGCGGAGTGAGTCGACAAACCCGTCGCGATAGTCGTCGCTGAGGTCGAGGAAATTGGCGTAGGTGATCTTGCCGTCGATGTCGGTCAGGCGGACGTTGCCCTCGGCCGCCAGGCGCTTGGTTTTCTGATCGTAGACGACCTTGTCGGCTTCGAGCGTCTGGCCGTTGTAGAAGATCTGAACGTTGCCGACCGCGGAGACACGCTGGTTCGTGTAGTCGTAGTCGAGCTCGATCGCCTGCACGAGCATCTGGTTGGTTTTTTGAACCCGCGGCGGCGGCGGTTTCGGCGGCCGCGGATTGAACACGACGCCGGCCTGCGCGTTGGCCGGAGCGGTGGTCGCAGCGTCAAACGCGAGCGCTGCGAGAGCCACGAACGCGATCCCCAGAAGCGATCGGGTCAGCACAGCGCAATACGGGCCGCGCATCGTCATGCGCAACCTGCGTCCGGCCAAACTTCCCCTCCGGGCGGCGACGACTGCCACTACCCGTCCTCCTGGTACAACAAGGCCAAAAGACCAACGAGGCCGCCCACGCCAACGGGCAGCCACGCAGCCGCGACTGGATGCATCAAATCGGCCTTGCTCAGATCCTCAGTTACTTTCGACAGAACATAGAGCAGAAAGCCCGCTGCCACGCCACTCAAAACCATCTTCTGCACGCCGCCGAAGCGGAAGAAGCGTAAGCTTACCGCGGCCGCCAGCATAACCATCGCAGCCAGCAGAAATGGCCGCGAAATCAGCTTTTGGTACTGCAGCCGATAACCTGCAGTGGCGAAGCCTGAGCTTTCCGAAGACTTGATGTATTCGGGAAGTTGCCAGAAAGACACAGTTTCGGGTGTCGAAAAACTGTTACGCACCTGTGCCGGGGTCAGATTCGTCGCAAGAAACACCTCCGGCTGGAGTACCGGCGGATTGTCGAGCGTGTAGCGGCGCACCTCTTTCAGACGCCAACGGCCGGGTTCGAGGGTCGCCTCCCGGGCCTCGATTCGTTCCTTGAACGCATTGTTCGGCTCGAACCGGATAATCGTCAAACCGCTGAGCCGCAGACCCTGCGCCTGGCTGTTCGCGGCGTTAATGATGGCCTGACCTTCCGAGGTCGCCTGATTGATCCAGAAACCTGCCGCATCCTGCATGCTCGCGGATGTGCCGCCGAACATCTCCGCTTCCATCTGCTTGGAGCGCTCCTGCAGATTGGCCGACATCGGATTGTAGACCGCGGTCGCCAATGCGCCGAGCACGAGCGCGCTCAGCAGCGCAGGGGTGATGAACTGCCACGCCGATACGCCTGCCGCGCGCGCAACCACGAGTTCGAGCTTGCGCGACAGCGAGAGATAACAGGACATCGCGCCGACCAGGATGCAGAACGGCATCAGCCGTTCCAGCAGTTGCGGTACGCGATACAGCGAGGTCTGCAAAGCCAACATCGCCGAAACCGACGGCAAGCTCGAGGTTCGCCGCAACATCTCGATGTAATCGACGAATACGATCAGCAGGAAAATGCCGGAAAACACGGCGATCGCCGCGAAGACGAAGCGGGTGGCGAAGTAGCGCGCGAGCGTGTTGGCAATCATGACGAGGCTCCGCTCACGCCGTCGCCGGTTGACGCGACAACCGTGCGCTCAACCGCCTGACGGATTCGAGGAGCTTTGCGGGCGGCTCGATGGCGATGCAGCGCAGGATGATCCAGAGGCAAACACCGCTCGTCGCAAGCAGCAGGGCATATTGCAGCGGAACAGCCCATGCCGCCGAGGTGGAGAGCACCGACAACGCGTAACCGCCAATGCGCAGGATCAGCACGGCGAGGATGGCGCTGACCATCGAGAAGCTGCGGCTCTGGCGCGTGGTGCGCGGCGAGCCAAGGAAAGCGAACGTCAGCAACACGAACACGAGGGGATAGATCGGCGACATCAGCCGGTCATGCAGCTCCGCATCCAGGCGCTGTGGAACTTGCTGGTAGATGGGATCGTCTGCAGGCGGCGCCAACAGCTCGGTCAGATACCGTTCGCGCAGATTGTACGTCACGGCCTGGGTCTGGCCGACAAACTTCGACATGTCGAAGGCGTAGCGGGTGAACGCGACGAGAGCAGGATCGCGTTTGCCGATCTCGAAGCGCTGCAGGTTACCGGATTCGAGAATAAGGAACGTGCCTTTGTCGTTCTTCAGCACGGTGCCGCGATCGGCGACGATGCTGAGGCGCTCTTTCGGATCGCGGCGATCGTCGACAAAGATGCCGCTCAGAAGACCGCCGGGCAGGCGCTCGCGAATGCGGATGGTGAGATTGGGCTCGAGCTGAGTGAAGCGGCCGGGCTGCAGGATGTTGGCCATCACGTCGGCGGTGATTTCCGTATTCCACGTCTTCAGCCGCCGCAATCCGTCAGGCGCGATGTAGAACGCAAGCGCGGCGACGGCGAGCGATACGGTAATGCTGGCGTAGAGGAACGGCCGGAACAGTCCCCACGGCGGCAGGCCGGCGGCGTTCATGACGATGACTTCGGAGTCGGTCGCCAGCTTGTTCAGCGTGTAGGCAACGGCGATCATCAGCGCCAGCGGCGCGATGATCAGCGCCAGCACGGGGATCGCCAATCCGGTGACGCCAAGGAAAACCAGAATGGTCTGGCCCTGGTTCGTCATCAGGTCGATGCCGCGCAGCGCCTGCGTGATCCAGATCACGCCGGTCAAGCTGACGAGCACCATCACGAACGCGCCGAGCGTCGTGCGGAATATGTACTTGTCGATCGACCCCATCGATCCTTGACGTCCCATCCCCAAAGCCGGTTGCGCGGTGCGCGCGCCAAGGCCCTTGCGGGCCATCCCCAACGGCGCCTGAACGAATTATCCGGCTTTCGATCTTCTCATTACCATCCCATTGATTGTTCAACAAAATGGCCGATCCGTGACCGGCCTTTAACCATGGTTAATATTTGCCGAATCGTGGCTTTGGGGACACGCCAAACGGCCGGTTTGGAACCCAAACTCGCGCCAAGGTGATGGAGCGGCGGTGGTTGGGTCCGGCGGCCGCGCTTGGCAGTGCCGTTCCGGACGCGTCATAGTGGCCGGAACGGATTCTGTTCCCGCCTGTCAAACCCACCATTCTGGAGGATTTAGCCCATGCCCGACGCCGTAAAGGTCGGCTTCGTTCCGTTTTCCGCCGCCTTGAAGGGCGTTCTTGTCGTGTTCACCGATGAATCGCTGAAGTTCGGCCCGGCGACCCGTAAGGCGTTGGGATCAGCCACAGAAACGGTCAAACGCGCGGCCGCCGCTGCTGCCTTCAAGGGTAAGCAGGCCGCTGCGCTCGACATCCTGGCTCCCGCCGGACTGAAGGCCGACCGGCTGGTGGTGGTCGGTACCGGAAAGGCCGGTGGACTGAAGGAGGAGGACTTCATCAAGCTTGGCGGCGCGACCGTCGGCAAGCTGAAAGCGAACGCGGAGACGATCAGCATTGTTGCCGAACTTCCCGGCGGCGCCATCAAGCCGGCGCAGGTGGCGGCGCTCGCCGCGGGTGTTCGTCTGCGCGCGTATCGCTTCGATCGTTACAAGACCAAGAAGAAGGATGACGACAAGCCGCTGCAGGCGCAAATCTCGATTGCGGTCGACGATGTGGCCGCGGTGAAGAAGGCGTTCGCGCCGGCCAACGATGTTGCGGACGGCGTGATGATCGCGCGCGAACTCGTCAACGAGCCGCCGAACGTTCTGTTTCCCGCCGAATTCGCGCGCCGTGCGGCCGAACTGAAGAAGGTCGGCGTCACCGTCGAGATTCTCGACGTGAAGGCGATGAAACGCCTGAAAATGGGGGCTTTGTTGGGTGTCTCCCAAGGCTCCGCGCATGAGGGCCGCACGGTCGTGATGCGCTGGAACGGCGGCAAGAAGGGTGAACAGCCGGTCGCATTTATCGGCAAGGGTGTGTGCTTCGACACCGGCGGAATTTCGATCAAGCCGTCGGCGAGCATGGAGGACATGAAGGGCGACATGGCGGGCGCCGCCTGCGTGGTCGGCCTGATGCATGCGCTCGCCGCACGCAAGGCGAAGGTCAACGCCATCGGTGCGATCGGTCTTGTCGAAAACATGCCTGACGGCAACGCGCAGCGTCCCGGCGATATCGTGACATCGATGTCGGGGCAGACGATCGAGATCATCAATACCGACGCCGAGGGCCGGCTCGTGCTGGCGGACGTGCTCTGGTACGTCGGCCAGACCTACAAGCCGAAGTTCATGGTCGATCTGGCGACGTTGACCGGTGCGATCATGGTCGCGCTCGGCACCGAATACGCCGGCCTGTTCTCCAACAACGACGAGCTCAGCGAGCGGCTGACCGTTGCCGGCCGCGCCACCGGCGAACATGTCTGGCGGATGCCGCTCGGCCCCGAATACGACAAGCAGATCGACTCGAAATTCGCCGACATGAAGAACACCGGCACGCGCAATGGCGGGTCGATTACCGCTGCGCAGTTCCTGCAGCGCTTCGTCGACGATATTCCGTGGGCGCATCTCGACATCGCCGGAACCGGCATGGGCGCGCCGGCGTCCGACATCAACACGAGCTGGGGCTCGGGCTACGGCGTGCGTTTGCTCGATCGCCTGGTCGCGGATCACTACGAGGGCAAGAAGTAGGCGCATGATCCCGAAAAGCGGGAACCGGTTTTCGGATCAGATCATGCGTGAGGATAGATGACCGAGGTCCTGTTCTACCATTTGCAGGGAATGACACTGGACGGCGTGCTGCCGCCCTTGATCGAGAAATCGATCGAGCGCGGCTGGCGCGTGACCGTCCAGACTGCATCGGAAGAGCGGGCCGACGCGCTCGATTCACATCTGTGGACCTATCGTGACGATTCGTTTCTGCCACACGGCACCTGGCGGGACCGCGACGCTGCCGATCAGCCGGTGGTTCTTGCCGTCGATGAGAGTAATCCCAACGCCTCGCGCGTGCGCTTCCTGGTCGACCGTGCGGAGTTACCGGCAGATGCGGCAACCTATGAGCGCGTTGTTCTCATTTTCAACGGCGAGGACGATGAGGCTGTTGCTGCGGCGCGTTCGGCCTGGAGTGACTGCAAGGCGAAAGGATTCGACGTGACCTATTGGCAACCTGATGAACGCGGCCGCTGGCAGCGCCGTCAGTAAGGGGTCGCAAGCCTGAGTTAATAATACTATGCTGTTATCGTTTCAGGATCGGCCGGCTAGTACCCACTTTCCGAAGTTCGTAGACAGTTGCAGCACTCATTTGTCACGAACTTCGGAAAGTCGAGGGTACTAGCAAGCATGTAATTCTAATACCGCTTTCTTCTGAAGTCCCCGTTTGAACTCGCCGCGGGGTGGTGCAGGGACTTCAGATAGGCGGTACTAGCCATGGTGACGCCGCAATGGGATGTTGGACGGCAGTTTCTTCTTTTTTTTCGCGTGGGGCGAATTGAGAGTGACCCAGTGACTGGTTTTCGAGGAATGCGTCCAGCTGCGACGGTGGTTTTGCTGTCGCTCGGGCCGGTGCTTGCCGGCTGCGGCAGCATGTCCGATTTCAGCTTGAAGGATGCGCAGTGGTTTTCGGGGGCGTCGGCGCTCACCCGAACCTATTCGGTCGAGCAGCCGCCGCTCAGTCCTGAGAAGCCGGTTCCCGCCGATCAATTGATCTCGGCCGATGGTGCGTGCCCCGGGCTCGGGCCATCGCCGGATGCGCAGGCGCTTGCGGGCAGCGATCAGCCGGCCGCATTACCGCCGGGCGGCAAGGTCGCGCTCGGTCAGCCGGAGTGCGAAGTCGCCCGCGGCATCGGTTCGCCCGACAGCGTCAACGTGTCCGCCGGTCCGAACGGCGAGCGTGTGACGGTTCTGACCTATATGCGCGGTCCGCGGGCGGGCATCTATCGCTTCACAGCCGGACGCCTCGCGTCGGTCGAGCGCGGCGCCGAGCCGCCGCCGGAACCGAAGCGCCAGCCCAAAAAGCAGCAGAAGCGCGCGGGCTGATCGCTACCCGCGCTGACCGCATTCACGATGTACTCGCCATCAACCATTCTTCTTCGGCGCGTTCGAGCGCGGCGGCGGCATTCGCGCGCGCCTTGCTGAGTTGCGCGGCTTTCTCCGGTTCGCGCTGGAACAGATCGGGCAGGGCGAGTGCCGCGTCGATCTTCTCGAGAATGCCGGTGATGCGTTCGATCTCGGCTTCGGCTGCGGAGATTTTTTGTTTACTCGCTTTGCTCGCAGCCGCGTCCTGCGCGCGAGTCCTGCCGTCGTCAGCCTTGCGGTCGCGCGCGGGCGTACGCGAATCCGGTTGCGCCAGCACCGCGCGGCGATAGTCGTCGAGATCGCCGTCATAGGGCGTGACGGTCTTGTTCGCGACCACCCAGAGCCGGTCGGCGCAGGCATCGATCAGATAGCGGTCGTGCGAGACCATGATCACCGCACCGGGAAACTCGTTGATGGCTTCGGCGAGCGCCGCGCGGCTGTCGATGTCGAGATGGTTGGTCGGCTCGTCGAGGATGATCATGTTCGGACCGAAGAAGGTCGCAAGCCCGAGCAGCAGCCGTGCCTTTTCGCCGCCCGAGAGGCTCGACACCTGGGTATCGCCGGCCTTGCCGGAGAAGCCGATCGCGCCGACGCGCGCGCGGATCTTCGATTCTGGCGTATCCGGCATCAGCCGCCGAACGTGATCGTACGGCGAGCCTTGTTCGTCCAGTTCGTCGAGCTGGTGTTGTGCGAAGTAGGCGATCGCGAGTTTGTCGGCGCGTGTGACCTGTCCCGCGAACGGCGGCAGGCGGCCCGCGAGCAGCTTCACCAATGTGGATTTGCCATTGCCGTTCGAGCCGAGCAAGGCAATGCGGTCGTCATTGTCGATGCGCAGTGTGACGCGGCTCAGCACCGGTTTGCCGGGTTCGTAGCCGACGGAGACGTTGTCCGCGGCGATGATCGGCGGGGAGAGCAGTCTGTCCGGCGCGGGAAACGAAATCTCTCGTACGTCCTGGGTCACGAGCGCCGTCACCGGCTTCATCCGTTCCAGCATTTTCACGCGCGATTGCGCCTGCCGGGCTTTCGTTGCCTTCGCCTTGAAGCGATCAACGAAGTCCTGCAGCCGCTTGCGCTCGGCCTCCTGCCGCTTCGCATGTTTCGCATCGAGCATTTCGCGGGTGGCGCGCTGTTCCTCAAATGACGAGTAACCGCCGCTGTAGAGCGTCAGCTTGCCGCGATCGAGGTGCAGGATCTGGTCGACGGAGGTATCGAGCAGGTCGCGGTCGTGGCTGATCACGATCACCGTGCGCGGATAGTGCGCGAGGTGATCTTCCAGCCACAGCGTGCCTTCGAGATCGAGGTAGTTGGTCGGCTCGTCGAGCAGCAACAGATCGGGCGCCGCGAAGAGCGTCGCGGCGAGCGCCACGCGCATGCGCCAGCCGCCGGAAAATTCCTGACAGGCGCGCGCCTGATCCGCCGTCGAGAACCCGAGGCCTGACAGGATCGCCGCTGCGCGAGCCGGGGCCGAGTGCGCGTCGATGTCGGCGAGGCGGGTGTGAATGTCGGCGATGCGGTTTGCATCGTGCGCCGTGTCCGCCTCGGTGAGCAGCGCGTGCCGCTCGACATCGGCTTTCAATACGACCTCGATCAGGCTCTCCGGGCCGTCCGGCGCTTCCTGAGCGAGACTGCCAATCCGCCAGCGCGGCGGAATTTCGATCGATCCGCTCTCCAGCGGCAGCTCGCCGCGAATGGCCTTGAACAAAGTCGATTTGCCGGTGCCGTTACGGCCGACCAGACCAACACGCGCTCCGGGCACGATCTGCGCGGTGCTGTCTTCGATCAAAAGCCGGCCGGCAAGCCGGATCGATATGTCCGAGATGGAAAGCATCCCCGGGTTTTGACCGGGGATGGCTTCAAAAACAACCCCACCGAATTCCGGTGCGGGTCGTCAGTGATCCCAGCGCTCTCCGTCTCGTCCATCAATGTCCTGCCGATCCAGCCGCTGCAGCAAATCCGCGATCTGCGGCGGGACCGAGTCGTCGAATTTCAGCGTGTCGCGAAGCCTCTCCCCGATGCCGTCGCAAACCGCACGGCTCGTCGCCGCGTCGACTGACGCATCGCCGACCATATGAGTTGCCCGTTGCATCGTCCTGGCCTTCCCGTTGCTTACTCAAACTATGCAAATTCAACGGAGTTAGCCGACGATGGTTTCCGGCCTCGTGTAACAAACGTATGCAGAACTTTTTGCGAAGTTGATTCGCCAAGAAAAATGCCCCGGCGCGGGCCGGGGCAGTTCCTCGGGAGGCTGATCGAAAGCCGATCGAAACGAGATCGGATCAGTAGCAGCGGTTCACCAGACGATAGCGATAGCCATACGGCGTCAGCACGAGGCGGCGCACGTAGCATCCGCCGTAGCCGCCGCCGATGAAGATGTGCGGGCGGAAGCCGTGATGGAAGAACCCGTGGTGATGGCCGTGCCATCCGCCGTGCCAGGCGGAAGCAGGGGTGGGTGCGAGTGCCGCGATACCGAGCGAGGCCGCAGCGATGAAGCCGAATGCAATCTTGCGCAACATGGTGGTCTCCTAGTGCGGCGCCTCAGCGTCGCGGTTATCTCCGCCCCGTACCCAGTCAGTCGCATCGGTTTTTTGTCGGGTTCAATTGCCGGAAAACGATGTTTTTCAAGGTGAATGCGCGCTTTCGCACCCGGTCATCTGCGGTTCATCTTCGTGACATCGCGGTCATCCGTGCGCGTTAACGGGCCGCAAAATCGCGCTTTTGGCCGCTGGCGCGGCTTGCCCGCGTGCCGGGGCATGGCTATAAGCCCGCGAACTTTCCCGAAGGCCTCTGTGTAAGGATCACTCATGGCGATTGAGCGTACGTTTTCGATCATCAAGCCGGACGCGACCGAGCGTAATCTGACCGGCGCCGTCAACGCGCTCATCGAGAAGGCGGGTCTGCGCATCGTCGCGCAGAAGCGCATCCAGATGACGAAGAAGCAGGCCGAGACCTTCTATGCCGTGCACAGCGCCCGGCCGTTCTTCGGCGAGCTGGTCGACTTCATGATCTCGGCTCCGGTCGTCGTGCAGGTGCTGGAAGGCGAGAACGCCATCGCCAACTACCGCGACGTCATGGGCGCAACCGATCCGTCCAAGGCCGCCGACGGCACCATCCGCAAGCTGCATGCGAAATCGATCGGCGAGAACTCGGTGCACGGCTCCGACGCCGCCGAAACCGCCAAGATCGAGATCGCGCAGTTCTTTGCCGGCAACGAGATCGTCGGCTGATCTGACGTCTGCGGTTGATCAAATACGAACGGGAGCGGCGAGGGCCGCTCCCGTTTCGATTCATGCGCTCGATCTGCTCCGGACTAGCCGCCCGTGATCGACGCAACCGCAGGCCAGACTTCCTTGGTGCCGCGATAGATCATTTCGCCGGCCACGTAGAGAATGATGGCGAGGCCGACATAGGCAATCCAGCGGTGCTTCTGCAGCAACTGGGCGATGAAGCTCGCGGCGACACCCATCAGCATGATCGACAGCACCAATCCGAACATCAGGATGTAGGGATGGTCGCGCGCGGCGCCTGCGACCGCGAGCACATTGTCGAGCGACATTGAGACGTCGGCGATAATAATCTGCCAGGTCGCCTGGCCGAGCGTCTTGCGCGGCGCGTCAGGCTCACCGTCGCCGCCGGCCGCAGCCTGGCTCACCAAATCTTCGGCGTCGTGATGCTGCGACTGCAGCTCGCGCCACATCTTCCAGCACACCCACAACAGCAGGATGCCGCCGGCGAGCAACAGGCCGACGATTTGCAGGAGCTGCGTCGTCGCGGCCGCGAAGATGATGCGCAGGATCGTCGCGGCGCCGATGCCGATCATGATCGCCTTGCGGCGATGATGCTTCGGCAATCCTGCCGCGGCCAGTCCGATGACGATGGCGTTGTCGCCGGCCAGCACCAGGTCGATCATGATGACCTGAGCCAGAGCGGAGAGCGCCTGGGGCGTGAACAGTTCGAGCATGTGCGCAGTCCGGCGGTTACTTGTTCTGGCGCTGCTCAAGCAGCGGGATCGCCTGTTCGGGATCGCTGAGTAAGGCCGCGCAGATTCCGACCATCGTCATCGCGCCGACCACATCCCAGTAACTGAGATCGACGGAGTTCTCGCGCCGCGTGGACAACCACGCGATCAGCGCGACAACGATCGCGCCGCCGATGGCCGCGACGCTCAACAGCGGCAGCACGATCGGATGCGGCAGAAACCACATTGCCGTGCCGAACAGACATATTCCGAGGACAAGTGCGATCGCGAGGGTGAACTTCGGTCCGTCCCAGCGCGTGGGTGATTTTGAGGTTGTGAGTTCGATTGGCACCGTCTTGCCGTTGGTTGCGAACAGGGCGCAGCGGTCACGTACGCCGCTGCGATGGGACGCCGCTTGCTCGCGTTTGATTCCTTGTAGTCCGAGGACGCATGCAGAGAATGTGACGAATTGACGTGAGGCGTTCTGACACGCGCGTGATTGTCGCAAGCGATGCGACGTCGCTCGCGTTGAGCAACTGCAGTTCCGGCTGTCGTTTGCCTTGAGAGAAGTCAAAGCGCTGCAGTGGTTTCTTGCATTGCGCACATCGTGGAACCCAAGCTGCCGTTTCATTGCAGGTGCGGCGCGATGGCAGACGCGATGAGTCGCAGTGAGACATTCTGACATGCGTACGATTGTCGCGCTGCGCGCGGCAAAGCAAAAGCCGCGCTCTTGCGAGCGCGGCTTCCGTCGATTCGAGAGTTGTGTGTTACTTCGAGTGCTGGTTCGCCGTCGCTTCGGCGCGGCGGACGTAGTACAGGTACGCGCCGACCAGGACAACGAAGAGGGCGCCGCCGATCGCAGCGGGCTTCTCCCACGCGTGTGCGACATCCTTGCCGAGATAGTTCATCACGCCGACGTCGTTCAGCAGCAGATCGCCGCCGATCCAGCCGAGCAGAGCGGCGCCCGCCCACACCAGAACCGGAAAGCGGTCGAGCATCTTCATGACGATGGCGCTGCCGGCGACGATCATCGGGATCGAGATTCCGAGGCCGATGAGCAGCAGCAGCCAGCTGCCTTTCGCGACGGCGGCGATGGCGATGACGTTGTCGAGGCTCATCACAACGTCGGCAATCGCGATGGTGACCATGGCCTTCATCAGCGTGTCGGCGCCGGCGACGCCTTCGTCATGCTCGTCCGCTTTCGGCTTGATCAGGTCGATCGCGATGTAGAACAGGGCGATTGCGCCCGCGGCCTTGAGGTACGGCACGTTCATGATCGTGGTGACGATGCCGGTGAAGATGATGCGCAGCAGAACGGCGACGCCGGCGCCGAGGATCATGCCCCAGAAGCGGGCGCGATCCGAGAGCGAGCGGCAAGCCATCGCGATGACGACGGCGTTGTCGCCGGACAGTAGAATGTTGATCCAGATGATCTGGCCTAGCGCCAGCCAGAAGGCGGTATCGTTGATTTCCAAGATCGTTCTCCCTGCGGACTACAGGCGGTTCAGGCGCCCGTCCGTTGTGCGTGTTGTACAGATTGGTTCCGATCGGGCAGGGACAAGTCGTTGCAGCGCCGGGAAACGTGTTCCGGGCTGTGAACGATCACACACAATCTCTCAAAGACAGATGTCATCCGGGCCGATCCGATAGCATCCAGTCCGACATCGCAGTTCCTGTGGAACTGCCAGAGGGGCCCGTCCTGGTCGTCGGCTGTGCGTCCGAGGCATCGTGCTAGCATGCGACAGAATGGCACAGCCAGGATGTGATAGCAGCCGTCGCGGAGGTTGCCAACTGGCTCGTTGAGGCTTCCCGTGCAAAAAAATCCCGGCAGGTGGGATTTAATACCGCTGCGGCCAGTATGCCTGCCGGCTCACCACTTCACTTCGAAGCCGAGCAGTCCCTGATGGGACTCGAAACCGTTCCGGAACTTGCCGTCGTAGCTGAGATACATGCGGATCGCGTTGGTGAGACCGACCGAGAGCGATGCGCCCGCGTCCGCGCCATAGCGGCTTTCGCGCACGCCCTGCACGGCGATGGTGTTGGTGCCGAGACTGACCTGCACCGAGCTGATGTTCTGGTGCAGGTTGTCGACGAACTTGCCGTAGGCGGAGATGTCGATCACGCGCCGGTCGACGATCCAGTAATGCCCGACTTCGGCGCCGATCAGCACGCGCGTGCGTTCGGCGGTGGCTTGTCCTGCGCTCACCGGATTGCTGCCGCCGAATTCGGCGAATGCATCCGTGACCGCGCGCAGATATTCGAACGACGCTTTCGGCACGACGCGGCCCTGGCCGATGCTCCAGTAATAGCTGAGCTCGGCGAGCGCCGCATCGACGTATCCATTGTAGCCGGAGTTGGCGAAGCCGAGCGCGGTCGCGCGCCGCCCTGTAATGTTGCCGAAGCCATGCACACCGGCGGCGGCGAGCGTCCATTCGCCGACGGTGTAGGACGCATTCACACCGACCTGCGTGAGATCGAGCTTGGCGGACTGTGCGGCGAGCGGAACATCGATCCCGGTGTGGCTTTGATCGACCCAGATGCCGACGCTGAGATTCGGAGCGATGGTGGCGCCGAAGCCGGCGACCCCGCCGACCGTTTCGCGCTTGTCGCCGACGAACGTGCCTTGCGCGCCGGTGCGTGAGGTCAAGCCGTAAACTTCAACCCAGGCTCTCACCGGGAACGTTGCAGGCGCTGTACTCTGTGATGCGCCGGCGCCGGATGGGTTGCTGTTGGCCGCGGTGTTGAAGCCCCACGTCGCATGATTGCCGAGCCGGCGCAGAAAATTGGTGCCGAGATCGGTGAGCGCGGACGTTGCGGCCAGCCGGCTGTTCATGTCCGTCACGTTCGGGAAGACGGGCTGCTGCGCGGGTGGATTGTTCACCGGTGGATTGTTGGCCGGAGGAACAAGGAACTGCGCGTGCGCAACGCTGCTCGCCAAACAAAGCGCAACGGTCACCGCGGCGAGCCTGGCGCGGTACATGACAGGTGTGCTGCGCGATGCCAGCTTCATCAGGTTGCGGCGCTTTCGCTGAAAATCATATGCGGGAATTGTCCCGAATCCGGATGTGAGGGTCAACGATTGTGGACTGGCCGCGCGGCGCATTGGGCAAACCGTGTGGTTGTGAGGCCACACCCGCTTCAGACGGCGGTGCCTGCGATCTGTTTGAGCACATCGACGAAAAATGACGGCTCAGCGGCCGTGATGCGTTGTTGCAGATCATCCACGGTATCGCCGGGCAATACGGGTACGTCGCGCTGGGCGATGATGGCGCCGTGATCGTATTCGCCGTCGACGAGATGGATGGTGATGCCGCTCATCGTTTCGCCCGAGGCGATGACCGCCTCGTGCACGCGGCGGCCGTACATCCCCTGGCCGCCGAACTTCGGCAGCAGCGCGGGATGGATGTTGAGGATACGTCCCTCGAAGGCTTTTAACGTTTTCGGGCCGAGCTTGCGCAGATAACCGGACATGACGATCCAGGTGCAGCCGGCGTCTTTGAAGGCCTCGCAAATCGACGTATCTGCAGCGTCCTCGCTGCCCGTCGTCTTGGCGCTGATGTGACGTGCCGACATGCCGCGCTCGCGCGCGAACGCAAGCGCCGGCGCATCGGCGTTGTTGCAGATCAGGATGCGAGCGTCGGCATCGAGTTCGCCGCCGTCGATCGCCGTGACGATGCTGCGCATACTGGTCCCGCCATGCGAGGCGAGAAAACCGAGGCGCAGGCGAGTCATGGAATTACTGCACCAGATTGAGGTGGCCGTCGTAGACGACGCGCTCGTCGTCCTTGGCCTCGATCACCTCGCCGAGATGGACGGCGGATTCGCCGCTCTCCTTGAGCACGGCGATGACCTGCGCCACTGCATCCGGTTTCACCACCGCAATCATGCCGATGCCGCAGTTGAATGTGCGCAGCAGCTCAAGCTCGGCAACGCCACCCTCGGCCGCGAGCCATTTGAAAACCGGCAGCACAGGGACTTGCGTCAGATCGATGCGCACACCGAGCGTCTTCGGCAGCACGCGCGGGATGTTGTCGGTGAAGCCGCCGCCGGTGATGTGGGCGAGGCCCTTGACGGCGCCGGTCTCGCGGATCGCGCGCAGGCAGGATTTCACATAGAGCTTGGTCGGCGTCAGCAGTGCGCCGCCGAGCGTCATCACCGGCGCGAATGGCGCCTGTGCATCGAAGCCGAGGCCGGTGCGCTCGACGATCTTGCGCACGAGAGAAAAGCCGTTCGAGTGAACGCCGGAGGAGGCGAGGCCGATCACCGCATCGCCGGCGGCAATGTCCGGGCGCGGCAGCAGCGTGCCGCGCTCGGCCGCGCCGACCGCAAAGCCTGCGAGATCGTAGTCGCCATCCTTGTACAGGCCGGGCATTTCTGCGGTCTCGCCGCCGATCAATGCGCAGCCGGACTCGCGGCAGCCTTCGGCAACGCCGGCGACGATCGCAGCGGTCGCTTCGGGATCGAGTTTTCCGCAGGCGAAGTAATCGAGGAAGAACAGCGGCTCTGCGCCCTGCACGACGAGATCGTTCACCGACATCGCGACGAGATCGATGCCGATGCCTGCATGCAGGCCGGTTTCGATGGCGATCTTGACCTTGGTTCCGACACCGTCGGTCGCCGCCACCAGCACCGGATCCTTGAAGCCGGCCGCTTTCAGATCGAACAACCCGCCGAACCCGCCGATCTCGGCATCCGCGCCGGGACGGGCGGTGGCGCGCACCATCGGCTTGATCAGATCGACCAGGCGGTTGCCGGCGTCGATGTCCACGCCCGCGTCTGAATAGGAGAGGCCGTTTTTGGGGTGCGCCATGCCGTTTTCCAGTCGGTTTAGGCGGTGGTTACGTGGGAATTTGACGCTGTGCAATGCCTCGCCAGCGGTGCGCACATATACTATTTAAGGACGGGGGCAAATGAAGGCGCAAAGCCCGAACGCCGGGGGTCTGAAACGTCGCGTGAATATCCCGAACATCATCACACTTGGCCGCATTCTGCTGGTGCCGGTCATCGTCTGGGCGATTGCCGCAAACCAGATGACGATCGCGTTTGTCGTTTTTCTGGTGGCTGGCGTCAGCGACGCGGTCGACGGATTTCTCGCCAAGCGCTTCAACATGTCGAGCGAACTCGGCGCGCTGCTCGATCCGGTCGCCGACAAGGCGCTGCTGGTCTCGATCTACGTCGCGCTCGGCATCTGGGGCGCGGTGCCACGCTGGATCGTCATTCTTGTGGTGTCGCGCGATCTCATGATCGTCGGCGCCGTGATCATTTCATGGCTGTTCGGCAAACCGATCCCGATGAAGCCGCTGATGGTTTCGAAACTCAATACCGTGGCGCAGGTCGCGTTCGCCGCACTGGTGCTCGCCGCTCTCGGTTTCGGGCTGTCGCCCGAGCCGTTCGATGTGATCCTGATGGCCTGCGTGACCGTGTTGACGCTGCTTTCGGTCTCGCTCTATCTCGTCGAGTGGGTTCGCCACATGAGCACCATCGAGTCGATTTACTAGACTCGCGTCATTCGTCTTACGGATCGCAGGATCAGGAGTTGGCCAGTGGCCACCGGCGCGCCCCCACGTCAGCTTGCATTGGCTTTGCCGCACGCAGAGCGGCTGTCGCGCGACGATTTCCTCGAGGGCGATGGCAATGCGGTTGCGCTGGCGTTGATCGATCGCTGGCCCGACTGGCCCAATCGCACGATCCTGCTCGCAGGCCCGGAGGGCTGCGGCAAAAGTCATCTGGCGACGATCTGGTCCGACCGGGCCGGGGCCCGGGTGATTTCGGCGCAGGCGCTGACCCGGGAGCTTGTGCCGTCATCGCTCTCGACCGGGGCGCTCGTCGTTGAGGACCTCGATCGCGGCGCGCTCGATGAGCCGGCGATGTTCCATCTGATGAATCTCGCGCGGCAGGACGAGGCCTATGTGCTGATGACGTCGCGGACCGCGCCGGCGATGATGCCGATCGGATTGCGAGACCTGATGTCACGGCTGCGCGCGGTGCCGGTGATCGACGTCGCGTCGCCCGACGATGCGCTGCTGCGGGCGTTGATCGTCAAACTCTGCGCCGACCGGCAGATGCTGGTCGATGAGAGCCTCGTCAGCTACCTGATGACACGGATCGAGCGCACGTTTGCGGCCGCAAGGCATGCGGTCGACCTGCTTGACCGTGAGGGCCTTCGGCTTGGCCGGCCTGTCACCCGCTCGCTCGCCGCGGATTTGCTGCGCGACCGCTGACGTCTAACGGAGGTCGGCCGTTGCCCGGTCGAACGCGGCCGGATCGCCGAGCGCACGTGCAATCAGCATTGCGCCCTCGAGCGTTGCCAGAATGCGCAAGCCGCGGTCGCGCGCCGCTTTGCCAGAGCCGCCATCGGCTGCACCGAGCCGCTCGACGCCTTGCTCGAAGAACCGTTTGGCTTCGACGATCACCTCCGGGGGCAATGCGCCGGCCTCCGCACCGAGCACGCCGCACAGACACATGCGGCCATCCTCGCGCAGCGAACGGCGAAAGGCTTCGCGCCAAGCCGCGACGATGCGGTCGTCCTTGGTTCCCTCGACATGCGACAGAAAGCGATCGGTGTAGCGGCGTGCGACAGCCGCGCCCAACGCCGCTTTGGTCGGGAAGTGGTGATGGACGCTGGCGCTGGTGATGCCGACATCGCCGGCGATGTCGCGAAAGCTGAACCCGTTATAGCCAGCCTCACGCACGCGCCGCTCGGTTGCGTTCAGAATGTCCTCGACCCGGTTCGCCATCGCCTTCACGGATTCGTTAGCCTATCTATTGATAGATAGACATTGACGCCTCTGCAAGTCTCCGGGCATAACCTATCTATCGATAGATAGGGAGAAGACGATGCGATTTGCGAACAAGGTGGCGGCGGTGACGGGTGGCGGTTCGGGGATTGGCCAGGAGGTCGCCCGCCGCTTTGTGGCCGAGGGTGGGGCGGTGGTGATCAACGGCCGCGATCCGGCAAAGCTAGCGGCGGCCGCGGCTCAGATTGACCCGTCAGGCGAGCGGGTGGCGGTTCACCCTGGTGACATCGCCGATCCATCGGTCGGCCGTGCGCTCGTTGCGCTGGCGGTCAAACGCTTCGGCCGCATCGATGCGCTGTTCAACAACGCCGGCGTGTTTCGCCCCAAACCGTTTCTCGACCTGGACGAGAGCGAGTTCGACTGGTTTCTCGACACCATCCTGAAAGGCAAGTTTTTTGCGGCTCAGGCTGCAGCGGCCGCGATGCGCAAGAACGGCGGCGGCGCCATTGTTCAGACCGGATCGATGTGGGCACTGCAGGCGGTCGGTGCGACGCCATCCGCGGCGTATTCGGCGGCGAACGCCGGTGTCCATGCCATGGTGCGCAATCTCGCGATCGAGCTCGCGCCTGACCGGATCAGAATCAATGCGGTTGCGCCCGCAGTGGTGGAGACGCCCGTCTACGGCACCTTCATGACGGAAGAGCAGGTCAAGGCGACGCTCCCCGGGTTCAACGCATTTCATCCGCTGGGCCGGAATGGCCAACCGCGCGATGTGGCGGAAGCGATCCTGTTCCTCGCGTCCGAACAAGCATCCTGGATTACAGGAGCCGTATTGCCGGTCGACGGCGGGGTCATGGCCGGCCGCCATTAGCCTGCGACAGTGAACCGCCGCTCCGCCGGTGAGGCTTGACGCCTCGCCGGCACGGGCCATCATGTCATTGAAACGTCATAGCGCTTGCCCAAGGTCCGGATACCTTAAGCAAGCAGGCGTGACCCCCAAAAACATGATGAGCCGAGGTCTAATGGATTCCGCACAAGCTCTTGCTGCAAATGAGGAAAGTCCAGCCCTCGAGCTCGCTTCCGCAATCGCCTCAAGCCCTGAGCGCTTTATCAATCGGGAACTGTCCTGGCTGCACTTCAATCGCCGCGTGCTCGAGGAATCGGTCAATCCCGGCCATCCGGCGCTGGAGCGCGTTCGCTTCCTGTCGATTTCCGCCAATAACCTTGATGAGTTCTTCATGGTCCGCGTCGCGGGCCTCAAGGCGCAGTTGCGCGAAGGCATCGTCGAGCGCAGTCCCGATGGCCTGACCCCGGCCGAGCAGCTCGCGCGCATCAACGAGACCGTCTCGACGCTCGCCGCCGATCAGCAGACGATCTGGCGCGACTTGCGGGAAATTCTCGCCGGGCACGGCATCGTGCTCGTCGACGGCAAGGACGTTTCGAAGGCTGAGACGTCGTGGATCGAGGATCACTTCCTCCACAACATCTTCCCGCTGTTGACGCCGCTGGCGATCGATCCGGCGCATCCGTTTCCGTTCATCCCGAGCCTCGGTTTCACCATCGCGCTGCATCTGATGCGGCAGTCCGACGGCAAGACAATGAACGCGCTGATCCGCATGCCGGGCAAGATCGACCGCTTCATCCGCCTGCCGTCGAACGGCAAGGACGAGGCGTTCCGGCTGATCACGCTCGAACAAGCGACGGGCTTGTTCATCAACCGTCTGTTCCCCGGTTACACGGTGAAGGGGCAGGGCGCGTTCCGGATCATCCGCGACTCCGAAATCGAAATCGAGGAAGAAGCCGAAGATCTCGTGCGCACGTTCGAGACGGCGCTGAAGCGCCGCCGCCGCGGATCGGTGATCCGCCTCGAAATCGAAGCGACCATGCCGGAAGAGCTGCGCACGTTCGTGAAGACCGCGCTCTCCACAACCGACGACGACGTTCTGCTCGTCGATGGCGTGCTGGCCATGAACGAGCTGTCGCAACTGACGCGGCTCGATCGCCCCGATCTCGAATTCACGCCCTATGTGCCGCGCCATCCCGAACGCGTGCGCGATTACGGCGGTGATATTTTTGCAGCGATCCGCTCGAAGGACCTCGTCGTCCATCACCCGTATGAATCGTTCGACGTGGTCGTGCAGTTCCTGCAGCAGGCGGCGCGCGATCCGGATGTGGTCGCGATCAAGCAGACGCTCTATCGCACCTCGAACAACTCGCCGATCGTGCGCGCGCTGGCCGAAGCGGCCGAGGCCGGCAAGTCGGTGACGGCGCTGATCGAACTCAAGGCGCGCTTCGATGAAGAGGCCAATATCCGCTGGGCGCGCGATCTTGAGCGCGCCGGCGTGCAGGTCGTCTATGGCTTTATCGAACTGAAGACGCACGCCAAGCTGTCGCTGGTCGTTCGCCGCGAGGGCGGCAACCTGACCACGTACGTTCATACCGGCACCGGCAACTACCATCCGGTCACGGCCCGCATTTACACAGACTTGTCATATTTCACATCGGACCCGGTGATCGGGCGCGACGCGGCGCGGGTGTTCAACTTCATCACCGGTTATGCCGAGCCGAGCGACATCGAAAAGATGGCGGTGTCGCCGATCACGCTGCGCAAGCGGATGATCGAACACATTCGCGGTGAGACCAACTACGTCAAACACGGCAAGCCGGGCGCGATCTGGCTGAAGATGAACTCGCTCGTCGATCCCGACATCATCGACGCGCTGTATGAAGCATCGCAAGCCGGCGTCTCGATCGATCTTGTCGTGCGCGGCATCTGCTGCCTGCGGCCGGGTGTGCCGGGCCTGTCGGACAACATTCGTGTCAAATCCGTGATCGGCCGTTTCCTCGAACACGGCCGAATCTATTGCTTCGGAATGGGGCATGGCCTGCCGAGTGCCAAGGCAGCTGTGTATATCTCATCGGCAGACATGATGCCGCGGAACCTGGACCGCCGTGTCGAGGTGTTGTGTCCGCTGCAAAATCCCACGGTGCATCAGCAGGTTCTCGAGCAAATCATGGTCGCGAATCTGAAGGACAACGAGCAAAGCTGGCAGTTATTGCCGGACGGATCGTCAACGCGTATGAAGGCCGCGAAAGGCGACGAGTCTTTCAACGTTCATAACTACTTTATGACGAATCCAAGTCTGTCAGGCCGTGGAAAGTCGCTTAAGGAATCTTCGCCGCGTCGTCTTACGCGCCGTTCGGAGCGTCAGCCACAATCAGGCTAGGCTCGTGCCGGCGCGGTCGCCCGCGCGCCGTATTGCCAAGAGTGCGGTCAACGAGAGCGTCGCCGTCATCGACATCGGATCGAACTCGGTTCGTCTCGTCGTCTACGAGGCGATGACGCGTTCGCTCTCGCCGATCTTCAACGAGAAGACATTGTGCGGCCTCGGCCGCGAAGTGCAGACGACGGGGTTGCTGGCTCCCGATGCAGTGGCGAAGGCGATCGCCGCGCTGCGGCGGTTTCGCGCGCTATGCCGCGTGATCAAGGTCGGCAAGGTGTATGCGGTTGCGACCGCCGCTTGCCGCGACGCCAAGAACGGTCCCGACTTCATCGCCCAGGCGGAACGCATCTGCGGCGCGCCGATCGAAATTCTGTCGGGCGCCCGTGAGGCACGATTGTCGGCGCTCGGCGTCATCGCCGGCATTCACAAGGCCGACGGCATCGTCGGAGACCTTGGCGGCGGCTCGCTCGAACTGATCGACATTCGCGGCCATCGCATCAGCAAGGGCTCGACCCTGCCGCTCGGCGGGTTGGCGCTGCAGGACCTGTCGCAGAAATCGCTCAAGCGCGCGGAACGGATCGTGCGCGAGGATCTCGCGGGTCTGCCGCAGCTCAAGGCGGGGCGCGGCCGCGCCTTCTACGCCGTCGGCGGCACGTGGCGTGCGCTCGCCCGCATTCACATCATCCAGAGCGGCTATCCGCTGCGGGTGATGCACGGCTACACCATTCCAGCCGATGACGCGCTCGATTTCGTCCGCAGGCTTCGCCGGCTCGCGGCCGCCAACATCCTTGCCGACATCGAAACGGTCGCGGATGCGCGGCGTCCGCTGCTGACCTATGCGGCGCTGGTGATGGAGTACATCATCCGCGTGGCCAAACCGAAGTCGATCGTGTTCTCGACCTACGGCGTGCGCGAAGGTCTTCTCTACGAGATGCTGCCCGCCGACGAGCGCGCGGAAGACGGATTGATCGCGGCCGCCGGCACGCTGAACGATCTGCGCTCGCGCGATCCGCGCCACGCCGACGATCTGATCGAGTGGACGAACAGCTTCGTGCGTGTCGCACGGCTGAAGGAGACGGAGGAAGAGCGCAGGCTTCGTCATGCCGCCTGTCTGCTGTCGGACATCGGCTGGCGTGCGCATCCCGACTATCGCGGCGAGCAGACGCTCAACCTCATCACCAACGGACACTTCGGCGCCATCAGCCATGAAGGCCGCGCATTCCTTGCGCTGGCGATTTACTATCGCTACGCCGGTCTCAACATCGAGAACGAGGCGCCGGAAGAGGTGAGGGCGCTGCTGACCCCGCATGCCGTCGAGCGGGCCAGGGTGCTCGGCGCGGCCTTCCGCGTCGCGCATCTGATTTCAGCGGCGCGCGGCGGCGTGCTGCAGTCGACCCATTTCCGCGCGCGCGGCCGCAAGATCACGCTGGCGTTCGATGCGAAGGTGGCGGATTTGGCGGCCGACCGGATCGGCAGCCGCTTCAAGCAGCTCGCCAAGATGGTCGGGCGCTCGTCGGCAATCGTCAAACACTGAGCAGCCGCAGCTAGCTGCGGTCGACCCGGATCACGCGCCCCTTTTCGACGGCAAGGGCCAGTTGGCCGCGCTTCAGCGAAAGCGCGGCTTCGCCGAACAGCTCCCGCCGCCAGCCGTGCAGCGCGCCGACATCGGCTTCGTCGTCGATTGCGATCTGCTCGAGGTCGTCGACGGTTGCGATGACCTTGGAGGCGACGCCGTGTTTCTCGGACGTCATACGCAGAAGCACTTTCAATAGCTCCACCGTCGCCGACCCATTGGCGGAGCCGCGCGGCTTTTCCAGCCGCGGCAGGGTCTGCGGATCGCGGGCGATGCCGCGCTGAACGGCGGCGACGATGTCCTGGCCCCACTTCGACTTCTCGAAGCCTTTCGGAATCGAACGCAGATGCGCCAGCTTTTCCAGCGACGCCGGTGCGTGCGTGGCGATATCGCCGATGGCGTCGTCTTTCAGAATGCGGCTGCGCGGCACGTCGCGGCTCTGTGCCTCGGCCTCGCGCCACGCGGCGACTTCCATCAGAACCGCGAGCTCCTTCGGCTTGCGCACGCGCGTCTTCAGCCGCTCCCACGCCCGCTCGGGGTGGAAGTCGTAGGTCCGGGGCGAGGTGAGCACCTCCATCTCCTCGGAGACCCAGTCGCTGCGTCCGCGCTTCTTGAGATCGGCATCGAGTGCTGTGAAAACGTCGCGCAGATAGGTCACGTCGGCGAGTGCGTAGGCGGCTTGTTCGTCGGTGAGCGGACGGCGCGACCAGTCGGTGAAGCGGTGGGTCTTGTCGGGGCGGTGGCCGGTGATCCGCTCGACCAGCGCATCGTAGGCGATGCTGTCGCCATAGCCCAGCACCATGGCCGCGACCTGGGTGTCGAACACCGGGTGCGGGACGATCCCGGCACGATGAAAGATGATTTCGATATCCTGACGCGCGGCGTGAAACACCTTCAGCACGCTCTCGTTGCCCATCAGGTCGAAGAACGGCTTGAGGTCGAGGCCCTCCGCCAGCGCATCGATGACCACCGCATCCTCGGCACTTGCCAGCTGGATGACGCAAAGCAGGGGGTAGTAGGTGGTCTCGCGCAGGAACTCAGTGTCGACTGTAATCACACTGTGCTTGGCAAGGCGGTCGCAGACGGCAGTCAGCGCCCCGGTGGTCGTAATCAATTCCATGCCGGGCTTATTAAGCGCAGCCGCGACATTTATCCATTCGAAATTGAGGTTTTCCGGGTCCGGCCGGGGTGCTCCACCGGCAAATCCGAATTTCTCCTAACTCGCAATGAACCCGTTGTTCCGGCAAGGCTACGAAGGTGCATTGCGAAACGAATCCGGAGCACCTTTTTCACATGCGCCGACAGGCTTTCATTGCGCTGTGGCTGGCCGCCGTCGTCGCTGGCTTTGGTGCCGGTTCCGCCTTTGCCAACTCGCTTGCGCCGACGGTGCGGCCGCGGATGTCGATTCCGACGCCGGTGCAGGCGCTGCGAACGGTCGACGTCAACGTCAAGCCGCACCTACAGACCCTCGACGTGCGTCCGCGCTGCGAAGCCGAACAAAAGCTCATCAAACGCGGCACCGCCGTTCGCGATCGCGTCTGCGAATTCGAGTAGACCGCGAGTGTACTGATTGAACGCGGGCCCGAGCGTCATACCTTGCGTGCATCATTGATGTTGCCAACATGAACGCGCTCGCGTTCAGTTATTGGCATCATATCAAGGTGCCCGATGATTGAATCTCTCGACCATGCCGTCGTTCTTGTCCGCGATTTCGATGCGGCCGTTGCCAACTACGAAGCGTTTCTCGCGCGCAAGGTTGCGTGGAAGACATCCAGCGATGGCGCGGCGACCGCGCTGTTCACGCTCGCTAATACCTCGATCGAGCTGATGGCGGCGACCGGCGCCGGGTCGACCGGCGATCGTGTGCGTGCGGCGCTGGACGAGCGCGGCGAGGGGCTGGCGAGCATCGCGTTTCGCGTTGGCGATATCGCGCGCATGCATCGGCGGCTCTCGCGGCTCGGCCTCAATCCGGAGGCAGTGGCGGAAACGACGAGCCGCAATGATCTCGATGGTGCATCGCTGAACTGGCAGCGCACGCGCGCGGAGACAGCGACGACCCATGGCATCCGCCAGTTCTTTCTCGAAATGCAGGGCGAGCGTCCGCGATCGGTAGAAACCGCGCCGTCCGCGATTACCGGCCTCGACCACATTGTTATCGGCACGCCGGCGCCGGAACGGGCCGCCGCGCTCTATGGCGCCCGGCTCGGCCTCGACATGGCGCTCGACCGCAGCAATCCGGACTGGGGCGTGCGGCTGATGTTCTTCCGCTGCGGCGACATGATCGTCGAGATCGCACATAGCTTGAAGGACGGCGCGGGCGAAGGGCCGGACACGTTCCGGGGCTTAAGCTGGCGGGTTGCCGATATCGATGCCGCGCAAGCGCGCCTCACCGGGTCCGGGTTCAACGTTTCGGAGGTCCGGATCGGCCGGAAACCGGGGACGCGGATTTGCACCGTCCGCGACCGCACCTCGGGCGTGCCGACGCTGTTGATCCAGCCCGCGCCTCCCAGAAACTGAGTAGAATTTAAGCCGCCGCAAAGGCGGCGTCCGGTTGCTCGAAAAACAACGGTTCCCTTGGTTGCCGGGCGTTTGCGGCTCGGCTAAACCGTGCCCTCCGCGGCTGGCATTCCCCGCCCGATTCTCGTGATTTTCTGAAGGCTTCCATGCATCGCTACCGGTCCCATACGTGCGGCGCGCTCCGCGACAGCCACATCGGCGAAACGGTTCGTCTTTCCGGCTGGTGTCATCGTATCCGTGACCACGGCGGCGTGCTGTTCATCGACCTGCGCGACCACTACGGCCTGACCCAGTGCGTTGCCGATCCGGACTCGCCGGCATTCAAGACCGCCGAGACGCTGCGCTCGGAGTGGGTGGTGCGGATCGACGGCAAGGTGCGCAAGCGCCCGGCCGGAACCGACAATCCGGAATTGCCGACCGGCATGGTCGAACTCTACGTCAGCGAAATTGAAGTGCTCGGCGCGGCCGACGAACTGCCGATGCCGGTGTTCGGCGATCAGGAATATCCGGAAGACATCCGCCTGCGGTACCGGTTCCTCGATCTGCGCCGGGAGACGCTGCACAAGAACATCATGACGCGCGGCGCGATCATCGACTCGATGCGCAAGCGGATGAAGGGGCAGGGCTTCTTCGAATTCCAGACGCCGATCCTGACCGCATCGTCGCCGGAAGGCGCGCGCGACTTCCTCGTGCCGTCGCGCATTCATCCGGGCAAGTTCTACGCGCTGCCGCAGGCGCCGCAGCAGTACAAGCAGCTGCTGATGATGTCGGGCTTCGACCGCTACTTCCAAATCGCGCCGTGCTTCCGCGACGAAGATCCGCGCGCTGATCGCCTGCCGGGCGAATTCTATCAGCTCGACGTCGAGATGAGCTTCGTCACGCAGGATGACGTGTTCGCGGCGATGGAGCCGGTGATCACCGGCGTGTTCGAGGATTTCGCCGAAGGCAAGCCGGTGACAAAGAACTGGCCGCGCATTCCGTTTGCCGAAGCGCTGCGCAAGTACGGCTCCGACAAGCCGGATTTGCGCAACCCGGTGATCATGCAGAACGTCTCCGAGCCGTTCCGCGGTTCGGGTTTCAAGATTTTCGCGCGCATGCTCGAAGAGCCGAAGAACGAGGTGTGGGCGATCCCCGCGCCGGGCGGCGGCAACCGCGCGTTCTGCGACCGCATGAACTCGTGGGCGCAGGGCGAGGGCCAGCCGGGCCTCGGCTACATCTTCTGGCGCGAGGGCGAGGAAAGCGGCGCAGGACCGCTCGCCAAAAACATCGGCCCGGAGCGCACCAAGCAGATCGCGGAGCAGCTCAAGCTCGGCGTCGGCGATGCCGCGTTCTTCGTCGCCGGCGATCCGCAAAAGTTCTGGAAGTTCGCAGGGCTCGCGCGGACGCGCGTCGGCGAGGAGTTGAACCTGATCGACAAGGACCGGTTCGAACTCGCCTGGATCGTCGACTTCCCGATGTACGAGTACAGCGAGGAAGAGAAGAAGGTCGACTTCTCGCACAACCCGTTCTCGATGCCGCAGGGCGAGCTCGAGGCGCTGGAGACGCAGGACCCGCTGACCATCAAGGCATTCCAGTACGACATCGCCTGCAACGGCTACGAGATCGCCTCGGGCGGTATCCGCAACCACCGTCCGAAGACGATGGTGAAGGCATTTGAGATCGCCGGATACAGCGAGACCGACGTGGTCGAGCGCTTCGGCGGCCTCTACCGTGCCTTCCAGTATGGCGCGCCGCCGCACGGCGGTATGGCGGCTGGCGTCGACCGGATTGTCATGCTGCTCTGCGGCACTACCAACCTGCGGGAAATTTCGCTTTTCCCGATGAATCAGCGCGCGGAAGACTTACTGATGGGTGCACCGTCGGAAGTGACCGCCAAGCAGTTGCGTGAGCTTCATATCAGGCTCAATCTTCCGCAAAACTGAGCGGGTAAAGTGTAACCAACCGAAGTCCCGGCCGGTGGCCGGGAGCAATAACTTCGGGGCCATAAAAGTCTGCGGGGAGGGAAGCGGTATGGCGTCTTCGTATTCGGACGATCTGCGTGCAGCGGCGCTCGCGTTTCACGAATTCCCAAAACCCGGCAAGCTCGAAATCCAGGCGACCAAGCCGCTCGCCAACCAGCGCGACCTCGCGCTGGCCTATTCGCCGGGCGTCGCCGCCGCGTGCGAAGCGATCGCCGCCGATCCGGCCAAAGCCGCCGCGCTCACCATCCGCGCTAACCTCGTCGCCGTCGTCTCGAACGGCACCGCCGTTCTCGGTCTCGGCAATATCGGACCGCTGGCGTCCAAGCCGGTGATGGAAGGCAAGGCGGTTCTGTTCAAGAAATTCGCCGGCATCGACGTTTTCGACATCGAGATCGATGCGAAGACCGTCGATCAGGTGGTCAATACGGTCGCCGCCCTCGAACCGACGTTCGGCGGCATCAATCTGGAAGACATCCGCGCACCCGAGTGCTTCGAGATCGAAGCGCAGCTCAAGGAGCGCATGAAAATCCCGGTGTTCCATGACGACCAGCACGGCACGGCGATTATCGTCGGCGCGGCCGTGCGCAACGCGATGGAATTGACCGGCAAGGATCTGTCCAAGGTCAAGATCGTGACCTCGGGCGCCGGCGCGGCGGCGCTTGCCTGCTTGAACCTGCTCGTCTCGATGGGCGTGCAGAAGAAGAACATCTGGGTCACGGACATCGACGGCCTTGTGCATGAAGGCCGCAACGAGAGCATGGATCGCTGGAAATCGGTCTACGCGCAGAAAACCGACAAGCGGAAGCTCGCCGACGTCATCGGCGGCGCGGACATCTTCCTCGGCCTCTCGGCGCCGAACGTGCTGACGCAAGACATGGTCAAGCAGATGGCCGACAAGCCGCTGGTGCTGGCGCTCGCCAACCCGACGCCGGAGATCATGCCGGACGACGCCCGCGCAGTGCGTCCCGACGCGATGATCTGCACTGGGCGCTCCGACTTTCCCAATCAGGTGAATAACGTTCTCTGCTTCCCGTTCATTTTCCGCGGCGCGCTCGACGTCGGCGCGACCGGCATCAACGAGGAGATGAAGCGCGCGGCGGTCGATGCGATCGCGGCGCTGGCGCGCGAGGCGCCGTCCGAGATGGTGTCGCGTGGCGCCGACGGCGTTGAGGCGCAGGGCTTTGGACCGGGATCGCTGATCCCCAGTCCTTTCGATCCGCGGTTGATCCTCCGGATCGCGCCTGCCGTCGCCAGGGCGGCGATGGAGTCCGGTGTCGCGACGCGTGAGATCAAAGACTTCGATGAGTATGTCGCCGTGCTGGAGCGCTTCGCTTTCCGTTCGGGACTGGTCATGAAGCCGATCTTCGCCAAGGCCAAGACGCAGCCGATGCGCGTGATCTATGCCGAAGGCGAGGACGAACGCGTGCTGCGCGCGACGCAGGTCGTGCTGGAAGAAAAACTGGCGCGGCCGATCCTGGTCGGACGTCCGTCGGTGGTCGAGGCCCGCATCAAGCGGTTTGGTCTTGCGATCCGTGCCGGACGGGATTTCGACCTCGTGAATCCCGAGGACGATCCGCGCTATCGCTCCTATGTGCAGTCCTATATCGAAGCCGCTGGCCGGCATGGCGCGACGCCCGATGTTGCGCGCACGACCATCCGCACCAATGCGACGGTGATCGCAGCGCTTGCGGTGGTGCGTGGTGAGGCGGACGCGATGCTGTGCGGCGTCGAAGGCAGCTACATGCGGCACCTCCGGCACATCCGCGAGATCATCGGCTTTCAGCCGGGGGTCTGCGACTTCGCCGCTTTGTCGCTGATGATTTCACCGAAGGGGGCGTTCTTCATCGCCGACACCCAGGTGCGCCAGAATCCGCCGGCCGAAGAACTGTGCGAGATCGCCTCTCAAGCTGCCGTTCATGTTCAGCGCTTCAACATCAAGCCCAAGATCGCGTTCGTGTCGCACTCGGATTTCGGCAGCTACGATACCGAGTCGTCGCGCAAGGTGCGCCGCGCGACCAAGCTGTTCATCGAGCGCCATCCCGACATCGAGGCCGATGGCGAGATGCAGGGCGACACCGCGTTGTCGGAGGCGGCGCGCGAACTGATCTTGCCGCATTCGCGATTGAAGGGCGTCGCCAATGTGTTGATCCTGCCGAATCTCGACGCGGCGAACGCGGCGTATCAGATGATCAAGATTCTCGGCGATGCGCTGCCGGTCGGACCGATCCTGATCGGCCCGGCGCGTCCAGCCCACATCATGACGCCCTCGGTCACCGCCAGAGGCATTCTCAACATGACCGCCGTCGCCGCTGTCGAGGCGCAGGAGCGGGCAGGGCGCCAGCAGCCAAGTCTTTTTGGATAACACGTCTGTTTGGATAGCCCTGCCGGCAGGTATGCTGCGGCGCCTGTTCGATCAGCCGGAACTGACTTGCTACCGGTTTGAATTTCTTTTGGTTATTGGCCATAGTCGGCGCCGTCCGCCCGGCGCTTCTGCAAGGCGGAATTTTTTAGAGCCGTTCTGGAATCCCGGAGTGATGCCGCCATGCTGACGATCGGACGTATTTTGTTTGCTGTGCTGTTCATTTTCTCCGGTGCCGGCAAGTTGCTCGAGATTGCGGCCACGGCGCAGGCGATCTCGGCGAAGGTCGTGATCCCGGCGGTGCTGACGACCTACACCTCGCAACTGGAAGCGGCCGCGGAAATGCCGATCGCGCAAATTCTGGCGATTGCGGCGGGCGCCATCGAGCTGATTTGCGGCCTGATGATCGCGCTGAATTTCGGGGCGCGCTTCTTTGCCATCATTCTCGTGTTCTTCACGATCGCGGCGACGTACTACTTCCATAACTTCTGGGATCTGGCGACGGGCGACGCGCGTACCAACGAAATGATCCATGCGCTGAAGAACCTGTCGCTGATCGGCGGCCTGTTCATGATCGCCGGCATGCCACGCGGTTCGCGCCAGTCGGAGTCCGGCTATCAGGACGTCTGATCGCTAGCCACGCCGCCACGGCGTGACTGTCACGCTCTGCGCCGCGTCGAGCATGCGCGGCGCATCCGCCTTCAATCCCCAGCTTGCCAGAATGGCTTGTGGCGTGTGACGCGGCACGTCGGGAAATGCGCCTTCGCCGCCGGGTACGCGCACCCGCTCAGCTTCCGACAGCCAGAATGTGTCATAGCGGTTTGCGAACATCGCAAACACACCCGGGCCGCCGATGATGGCGGCCGTGCCCGACGCAACCCCCGCTATCGCGCAGGCGTCTTCAAACGATGCACCGGCCGGATTCCACAGCGTCGCCTTCGGATTGTCCGGATGACGTGCCAGCCCGGGCGTCGAGCGCGTCAGCACGATGCGTGTTCGCTTCGGGGAGTTCGGCTGATCCTCGAACGAATTGCGGCCGTGCACGATCAGATCGGCGCGATCGAGGCTCGACGAAAAGAATTGCTGATCCGCATCGAACTTCAGCGACTCCGGCATGAGACCACCGGCATCCGCCAGCATGCCGTCGGCGGAGACGATGACATAACCTTCGAACGTGAGTGCCGCCATGCCTGCTATCGCGAGAGATTGATCCGCATCAGCGGCCGTTCATCCTGCCAGCCGCGCGGACAGGGGACAAGCATGAGGCGGCATAAGCGCGGGCTTAAGCGTCGGCGAGCGCTTTCGCAATGGCGGTCGCGACACGCGTATCGTCCGGCGCAACGCTGTGCGCGAACACGTCGGCAATGTAGCCGTCGCGGCCGATCAGGTACTTGTGGAAGTTCCAGCGCGGCGTGTCGGATGGGCGCGCAGCCGCAGCCCATTTGTAGAAGGGATGCGCGTCCGGTCCCTTGACGATGGCCTTGGCCGCGACCGGGAACGTGATGTGGTACTGGTTCTCGGTGGTCTGCGCGATCTCGGCCGCGCCGCCGGGCTCCTGACCGCCGAAGTCGTTCGACGGCACAGCGATGATCATGAGCCCGCGCTTGCTGAACTGTGTCCAGAGCTGCTGCAGGCCGGTGTATTGCGGAGTGAATCCGCATTGCGAGGCGGTGTTGACGATCAGCATCGGCTTGTTGGCGTAGTCGCCGAGCTTGATGTCGCCGGACTTCAGCGCCGGAAACGAAAAGCCGTAAGCCGTGATGCGGCTAACCTGCGCATAGGCCGATGAGCCCGCAATCGACGCTGCCGCGCCGAGCGCGGCCAGCATGGTTTGCCTGCGGTCAATCATCTCAGCCTCCGGATTCTGCTGTCGCGCATTATCCAGCGGCAGCACCCGGAGGCAATCCTATCCCGGTACAGTTTGTCGTGAACGGCCTTGTTTGAGCATGATCTTATCGGAAACACTTTGCGCTAACGCGGCCCTGCGGGTCCGGATCCTGCTCTATCGCAACGGAACGATGAACTCGGTTCCGCGGCCGGTTTCGCCGCCGGTGTTGAAGCTGACGTCGGACACGACGATCGAGCTGCCGGCCGAGAGATTGAAGGCGATGCGCTGCAGCGCTTCTTCCGGGATGCTGATGCGATCAAGCGCCTGCGAGGCGGTCATCGGCGTCGGGCCGAACGTGGAGTGGAACACGTCGCGCATCCGCGTCTTGCCGCTCGGCGTCTTGCCGGGCTGGCGTTCGACCAGCGTCTTGACGACGCCGGGGAGCGAGGCGACCGACCATTCGAAGCTCGTGTTGTCTTCGCTGGCCTTGCGCACGGTGAAGACGTGGGTGCCGATCGGCTTGTCGTCGGCGAACGTTACCGGCACCTCGAACACGGGTTCGAAGTTCTGGCGCATGTAAAGTTTGCCATCCTTCTTGCTGATCAGGACCGCGACCTGTCCCGAGCGCTTCGGCAGTTGCATCCACGCCGGCGTCTGCGGCTCGGTGGGCGCGTCCGCAACGGCCGGCTTGTCCGTCGAGCCCTTCAGCGCGTCGTTGATCGTGAGCGTGACGGTGCCCGTGCGCGAAGGTGCAGCGTCGTCTGGCTTTGTTTCGGCGGCTTTGGTCTCGGCGGCCGGCTCGGTTGCCTTGATTTCGGGACCTTTGATCTCGACAGGCGTATCGGCGGTTTTGACCTCGGGAGCCGGTGCGCTCGTGGCCGCCGCTTCAGCCGGTTTCGCTTCGTCCGTCTTGGTTTCGGCAGCTTCAGCCGGTTTGGCGTCGTCCGCCTTCACATCGGCCGACGGGGTTTCGACAGGTTTCTCGGCGGTGTCCACCGGAGCTGCCGATGCGACGGCCTTGTCATCGGCCTTCACTTCGATCGTCGTCGGTTCGGTTGTTGCCGCGATAGGTTTGCTGTCGTCGGCCACCTTGACGTCGGTGGTCGTTCCACGCAGCGGGGTATCGGACACAATCGCATCCGACTTGATCGCCGGCAGTACGCCGCTGGCGTCGGCGGTACGAACGGGCAATTTCGACTGAGGCAGGTCCGCGACGGGCGAGGGCAGCATTGCGACAAGCGTCTTGTGCGTGACGTCGACCGGCGTGACCTCGTCCGGAGTGATGATGACGCGCGCGCCGCGCCGGTTGGTCCAGTTCCATAGCCGTGCAGCGAACTGGGCCGGCAAACGGATGCAGCCGTGCGATGCGGGATAGCCAGGCAACTCACCGGCATGAAGCGCGACGCCCGACCAGGTGATGCGCTGCATGAACGGCATCGGCGCGCTGCTATACAGATTGGAGCGGTGCCATTTGCTCTTTTCGAGGATGCTGAACACACCCATCGGCGTGGGATGCGACTTCGTCCCCGAGGAGATCGGCGACTCCGCGAACAGGCCGCGCTCGTCGTAGATCTTCAGCCGCTGCTTTTCGAGCGACACCATGATCACGAGCGGCCCTTGCGGCTTCAGATCGTTCTTCGGCGCGTCGGGAAGCTTCGGGTAGCTCGCCTTTGCCTGACGTTGACGGATCGGGCGCTGCGGATATGGCTCCGCGCGGTCAGCGAACAGGCCCGGCCAATCGCCGCGTGAGGTGAACTGCGCTGCTGCGGATGTGGGTCCCAAGCCGATCAGGCCGGTCAGTCCTGCACCAACGAAAACAGACAGTCGCGCCAAAAACGGCGCGGACATGCGACGGTCGGTTGAATAGTTCGTCACAACAAGGTTCCCAGCCCCGGGTCTAACTTCGGGCCAGTCGGTGATGCCGTCGGCCCGTACGATAACTTCGATTCACCAATGCATTAGTGTCTCAGACCGCCATCCGGTTCGCCAGAGCCGCACGGTTATTTCGGCCTGGTGGTGCCAAAAAGTGACTCCGGAATCCCCAGAAATTGGTTTGGGGGGTGCCGAGATGCTTCCGGCAGCAATCACCGCGTCCCATATACGCCGAAGCGGTAAAGGAGACCCTGACGATGCCCCTGAAACGACCTCTGGCGACCCCACTGAACTGGCGGGCGCTAGCCCTGGCTGCGATCGTGGGCGTGACAGCCCTTGCGGGCGCGGCGCAGGCAGCGGAGGAGCCGGATCTGATCTTCCGCCGCTCGACCGTGTTCAAGTTCCTGAGCCCCAACGACAAGCTCGCGACCTACGCGGTCGACGACCCGCAGGTCGAGGGCGTGGCATGCCATTTCACGGTTCCCGAAAAGGGTGGCTTCAAGGGCTGGCTCGGCCTTGCCGAGGAAGTCTCGGACGTGTCGCTGGCCTGTCGCCAAGTCGGCCCGATCAAGTTCAAAACCAAGTTCGAGCAGGGCGAGGACATGTTCAGGCAGCGCCGCTCGCTGTTCTTCAAGAAGCTACAGATCGTCCGCGGCTGCGACGCCAAGCGCAACGTGCTGGTCTACATGGTCTACTCGGACAAGCTGATCGACGGCTCGCCGAAGAACTCGACCTCGACGGTGCCGATCATGCCGTGGGGGACCGGGGCGGCCGTCGAGAAATGCAGCGAATTCGTAACCAACTAGCGATGTGGTCACGGCGGTTCCCGAGTTCGTGATTTCGGCGCTGTGGGCGCAAGCCCTATGATCGGCGCATGGTTCGATGCCGCAGCCTGCACCTGGTCTTTGCGCTCGTGTTGCCAATCCTGTTGACGGCATGGGGCTCAGCGTTGGCGCGGCCATGCCTGATGGATCCCTCGACCAAGAGCGATTGCTGTGACGGCCTGATGTGCAGTCCGTCCTGCGCAATCGGCTGCCAGTCGACGGTGACGCCGGAGCGACCGGTATCGGTTGTGAGGTTTGATGCGTCAGCCGTCGTTGGCGCCGCCGCCGTGAATGAACTCGTTGGAATTGACATTGCGCCGGATGTGCCGCCGCCGCGATAGCGCAGCGGACGGACATGCGTTTCAATTCAAATATCCAAGTAGGAGATGACTGATGAAGAAGTGGATTATCGCCGCGCTGTTCGCGGTGTTCGGCCTCACGGGCGTGGCTTACGCCGGTAACNNGGTAAGGCATGCTGCGACACCCCGCAGCCGTGCTGCGAAGAGCCGGCTGACTGCTGCGATTGATGTTCAGGGCTTTGCTCTGAACGATCAATTCTGATTCAAAACAAAAGCACCCGCCCGAAAGGGCGGGTGCTGCTGTTTTGTGACGGCTACGCGACGAGGCGTGTGAAGTCTATCGGCTATTGATCGCGCGTTTCGGTGCGATCGATGCGCTGGTCGCGCTCACCTTTGGTGCGTGCGGTTCGTAGATGCCGGTGAGCCGGCACAGCATCTGCTGAACGCATTGATCGGCACGATACGGCGTTTGCATCGCCATTTCGGTATGACCGGAATCGGTCAACGGCGTTGTCGTTTTCGAACCGGCGATGTGTTTGTGTCCGGCCCGCAATTCTCTTTCCATGGCCAGAACTCCCCTGCAGATACTCTGGGTAACAGTGAGTGACTGAAAAAAGTTGCACGCTGATCGAAAAATAAGCAGCGCAACTCCGTTCAACGCGCGGCCCTCGCTATGTCGGCGCATCGTCGCGACAGGTTCATGACGGCAACTAATGGAGAAAGCGTTACACGCGCAGCACATGCGCTGACATGCGCCGCCATCAAAGCAACCGAACGCGATTTCAGTTAACGCTTGTCGAACCGCCGAACCTTGGCGGGCACGCATTGTCGCGTCGCCTCGACATTGCCGCCTGGCGCAAGCCGCGCACCGGCGACTTCCTTGATCTGACCGGCAGGGCAAGTGCCGTCATCGACCAAAATTTTCTGACCGAGACGTAGTGCACCGATGTCGCGCTCGTTGGACACGGTCTGCGCTGCGACCGGAAGCGTCATCACCAACAGCAGACTGAATGCCAGACCAACGCGCATCGATGTGTCCTGGAATGCATCGCGCCGCGCGCGAGGCTTGACCTGCAAGGTAATCGCACAGCCGCGATTCGCGAAGATCATAACGGGCATGCACCTTGCCCGTTCCGCCCTTGTCAGCGCGAATGAACACCCGCTACGCTTGGCCCAAGCCGGCCGCGTCCGGCGTGTTCAATGGTGCGCAAGCGCGCCGCAGCAGGGGCAGGCCATGCAACTCTCCGACACTCAGCGCCGCATCGTCGATGCGGTCGACGCCGCATTCGACCGGCAGATCGAAACCACGCGGCAGTTCGCATCGATCCCGAGCACGCGCGGCGCGGAGGGACCGTGCCAGGACATGATCGGCGATCTGTTGCGCGAGCGCGGTTACGAAGTCGACGACTGGCACATCGATCTCGACGATCTGAAGGATCTGCGCGGTTTCGGTCCGGTCGAAATCGACTTCTCCAAAGCGCGCACGGTGGTCGGCACCCATCGGTCCAAAACGAACGGCGGCCGCTCGCTGATCCTGCAGGGCCATTGCGATGTCGTGCCCGCGGGGCCGCTCGACATGTGGGAGACGCCGCCGTTCTCGCCGGTGGTGAAAGACGGCTGGATGTACGGCCGCGGCGCCGGCGACATGAAGTCCGGCACCATTGCCGCGCTCTATGCGCTGGATGCGATCGGCGCGGCGGGATTTCGGCCGACCGCGCGCATCCACTTCCAGTCGGTGATCGAGGAGGAGAGCACCGGCGTCGGCGCGCTCTCGACCTTGCAGCGTGGCTATCGCGCCGACTGCTGCTTCGTGCCCGAGCCGACCGGCGGCGCGCTGGTGCGTTCGCAGGTGGGCGTGATCTGGTTTCGACTCAAGGTGCGCGGCATCCCGGCGCATGTATTCGAAGCCGGTGTCGGTTCGAACGCGATCAAGGCGGCGTATCATCTGATCCACGCGCTCGAAGGCCTTGAGGTTGAGTGGAACAAACGCGCGGCCAAAGATCATTTGTTCAGCGCGCTCGACCATCCGATCAACTTCAACCCGGGCATCATCAAGGGCGGCGATTGGGCGTCGAGCGTGCCGGCGTGGTGCGATGTCGACTGCCGCATCGCCGTGTTGCCGGGCTGGTCGGTCGCCGACTGTCAGAAGGAAATCGCGGCTTGTGTGAGCGAAGCTTCGCGCACGCATCGCTTCCTCGCCAACAACCCACCCACGATCGAATGGTCGGGCTTTCTCTCCGAAGGTTACGAACTGAAAGACGCCGATGCGCCGGAGCGGGTGCTGCGCGATGCCTACAGCCATGTCTACGGCGGCAAGCTGCAGGACCTGGCGTTCACCGCGCTCACCGACACGCGCTTCTACGGATTGAACGAGGGCATTCCCAGTCTCTGCTTCGGCGCGAAGGCGGAGCGCATGCATGGTTTCAATGAGCGCGTCGACATCGAGTCGCTACGCAAGACCACCCGCACCATCGCGCTGTTCGTCGCCGAGTGGTGCGGCATC
This sequence comes from Proteobacteria bacterium SG_bin9, assembly GCA_002083525.1. GTDB lineage: Bacteria > Pseudomonadota > Alphaproteobacteria > Rhizobiales > Xanthobacteraceae > SG-bin9. The sequence continues at coordinate 81,506 of LWDM01000074.1, forward strand.
GAACCCGCATAATTTTCAAAATAAAAACAATCGAGGAGAGCGCCTGTGAGTTTGCTGGAGACAATCAAGTCGCGTCCGCTGCCGCTGTCGCAGATGATGGGCATCACCTTCGTCGCCGCCGAACTCGACAAGGTGACGGCGACGATGGTGGTGCGGCCCGATCTCTGTACGGCCGGCAACACCATTCACGGCGGCGCGGTGATGGCGTTCGCTGACACGGTGGGCGCTGTCGGTACGGTCATCAACCTGCCGCCGGACGCGAAGGGGACGACGACGATCGAGAGCAAGACCAATTTCCTCGGCGGCGCCAGGGAAGGCTCCACCGTGACCGCCACAGCCACGCCCGTGCACCGGGGACGACGCACTCAGGTCTGGACCACTCGCATCGAAACCGCGGACGGGAAGCTGGTGGCGGTCGTCACCCAAACCCAGATGATTCTTTGATTGCGCTCGTCATGTATAAATTGCAACACAGATCTGTGTATCAATAAGCCATTGTAAATGCTTGTGTATACATTATGTCGCAGCTCTTGCTTTATCTGGTGCGGCGCACAATATTAGGGGCCTAGGGAATCGATACGCATCCTCGGGGGTAACCAGAGGAGCATCACATGACTGACGTCGTGACCGCAGGTACCGCGCTGAAGGGTACCATCCGCACGCTCTCTCCCAGCGAAATGCCGCTGTTGAGGGACCACCTGCTGCGGCTTGATCGCGACAGCCGGCGAAACCGTTTCAACGGTGTCGTCGATGACAGTTTCATCGAAGCCTATGCAGCCAAGTCGGCGCGTGACGGCACGGTTGTCGTTGCCTACCTGACCGAGAACGGTGAGGTGCACGGCGCAGCCGAGCTGCATCAGCCCGAAGCCTCGTCTGATTTCCTGGCGGAGATGGCGTTCAGCGTTGAGCTCGACGTGCGCCGTCAGGGTCTCGGCTCGAAGCTGTTCGAGAAGGTTCTCGACGCAGCCCGCAGCGCCGGTTTCGAGCGCGTGCGCATCACCACCGGATCGGAGAACGAGCCGATGAAGGCGCTGGCACGCAAGTTCGGTGCGCATCTAACCTTCGGCCACGGCGAGTCCGTCGGCATCATCGAGCTCGCGCAAGTGCCTTCGCCGTCGATCGTGGCTGACTCTCTCGTCGCCGACGAGCGTGATGGCGAAGTGCCGCGCGTCAACACGCGGCGCGTGACGACGCCGGTCGATGCGGCGTTCGCCGCGATGGCGTTCAACCGCTGGTATTGGCGGCAGATGATGCGCGCCTGGACGATGCCGCACTCGGCGTAACTAGTTTTTCGCGAGCTGGACCAGCCAGTCGCGAAAGGCCTTTGTTTTCGGCACGTTTGCCCGGTTGTGCGGGCAGACGAAGTAGAAGCCCATATCCGACGGCGGTGAGATGTTGAACGGTATCACCAGCCGCCCGTTGGCGATGTCATCCTGCACGAACGGCTTCGGAATGATCGCGACACCGAGGCCATCGATCGCGGCCTGCACGGTCATGAACATCAGATCGAACGTGAGGCTATGATTGTGCGAGAGATCGACATCGGCGCCGGCCGCAGTGAGCCACACCTGCCAGGCTTCCATGTTGTTCTCGTTATGCAGCAGCACGTGACGCTTCAAATCTTCCGGCGTGCGTAGCGGCTTGTCACCGTTCATCAGCGCCGGGCTGCACACCGGAAACGCTTCATCCGCCATCAGCCAGTCCGCGCGCAGTCCCGGCCAGTTGCCGCGGCCGTAACGGATCGCCGCATCGATATCGTCACGGCTGAAGTCGACCAGGTTGGTCGAGGTGGTGAGGCGCACATCGATCTCGGGATGCAACTGCTGAAAGCCGGTGAGGCGCGGCAGCAGCCACTTCGCGGCAAGCGAGGCGAGCGTCGAGACCGACAGCACCCGGTCGTCGTCCTTGCGCATGAGCCGTTCGGTGGCGAGCCGCAGATCTTGAAACGCAGCGCGCACGCCGGGGAGGTAGTCCTTGGCCGCCGGGGTGAGGGCGAGGGTGCGGTTTCTCCGGATGAACAGCTTGATGCCGATCTCATCCTCTAACCGTTTGATCTGATGGCTGATTGCCGTCTGCGTGACGTTCAGTTCGGACGCCGCCAGCGTGAAGCTGAGATGGCGGGCAGCGGCTTCGAAAGCCCGCAGTCCGTTGAGGGAAGGGAGTCGCGCCATTGGCCGCTCTCAAGGATCATTTCGGATGACGTTTACTCATGTATTTGAGGACAAAGTGTCGTTTGTTGCAAGCGCTAAATCGGCCCATATTCCCTTTCAGACGATTTCAAAAGGAGCCGACCATGTCAGTCCTTCACACCCATTCGATGACGAATCATCATGCTTCGTTCGATCTGTCGCAGGTCGGCGAGACCCTCAAGACCTGGCTCGCCCGTTACCGCCAGCGCCGTGACCTGGCTCAGCTGTCCGAGCATGACCTGAACGATTTCGGCCAGAGCTGGAGCAGCGTTGCCGATGAGGTCAGCAAGCCGTTCTGGCAGGCCTAACGAAATACCCGCCCTGAACCTGGCCAGCCGTCCTCCAGATGGATGCCCGATTCCCCCTCGATGGTGGGTTCATGGCTTAGATGCGCGGAGGCTTGCCCCAAAAAGGGGAGCCTCCGCGCAGTCTTTTTCCGGTCCAGTGTGTGACTAGCGCCCCGTGAAACGCGCGGCGCGTTTTTCGGTGAAGGCCCGCCGGCCTTCGAGCGCATCGTCGCTCTTTCGAATGTCTGCCTGAATCTCGATCTCCCGACGAAATTGATCGGCATAGGTTGCGTGCTCGCTTTCATCGAGCAGCATGCGGGTCGCGGCCAGCGCCCGCGTCGGGCCTTCCGCGAGCCGCTTGGCGAGTGTGATCGCTTCACTCAGCAAATTGGCATCGTCCACCACCTGCCGCACCAGACCCCACTCATGCGCCGTGTCCGCAGAGAGCGGCTCGTTGAGCAGCATCAATTCGAGCGCGCGCTGACGGCCGATCAGGCGTGGCAGCAGCCATGTCGAGCCGAGATCGGGCACAAGGCCGATGCGGCTGAACACCTGGATGAACTTCGCGGATCGTGCAGCGATGATCATGTCGCCGGCCATGGCGAGGCTGAAGCCGCCGCCGGCCGCAACGCCATTGACGGCAACGACAATCGGCACGCGGCACGTGCGCATGGCCTGCATCGCCGGCCAGTAATGCGTCATCACGCCTGAGACGATGTCGCTGCCCAACACCTCGAAAGCCTTGAGATTCTGGCCTGAACAGAAGCCGCGCCCGGCGCCGGTCAGCACGATGGCGCGCACGTCCGGATCGCTCTCAGTCTGCGCGATGGCAGCTGCAAGGCCGCCGAGCAGGTCCGGTGTCATCGCATTCAGCGTTGCCGGATCGTCGAGCGTCAGAATGGCGACAGCCCCGTCGCGCGCCTGCTTCACACTGCCCATGGCGTTTCTCCCATTGTCTGTTCTTGCTTGATCGCTCCATTGTCGGCGCGGCGCATGAAACAGCAATGGGCGAGAATACGTGGCCTTAATGGCTGACCGTATTGGAAAAGATATTGATGGTAGCGACGCCTGCGACGATCATGCCGAGGCCGATCACGGCGGGGCTGTCGAGGCGCTGGCCGAACCAGACGAGGCCGATGATGGCGATCAGCACCACGCCCAACCCCGACCAGATCGCGTAGGCGATACCGACCGGCATGCCCTTCAGCGTCAGCGAGAGGAAATAGAACGCCGCCGCGTAGCCGATCACGGTCAGGATCAGCGGCTTCGGCCGGGTAAACTGCTCGGAGGCTTGCAGCGCCGCCGTACCAGCGACTTCGCAGAGAATGGCGGCCAGCAAATAGACGTAGGTCACGCGCGGCCTTTCGCTGGCGAATCCCGTGGATCGGTCGTTGCTCGCGGTTAGCCGGGATTGATGACCGTGGGTTGACAACGGGCGGCGCCAGCCCGCCGCGCCCGTTGCAACGGGCCTCCCATGCCCTTATTTCAGGACGGCCTTGCATGGACAGCGTTTTCATCAATGCCTGTCGTGCGTTAGGTTGACGGTTCCCGCCTTTCGACTCTCAGGACATCGCATGAATATCCTTCCCGGCAATCTCCGCTTTGGCGCGCGTCAGCCCGTCAAGCGTCTCGAAGACCAGCGCCTTCTGACCGGGAAGGGGCGATATATCGACGATCAGCCGGCCGGTGATGCGCTGTGGCTGCATGTGCTGCGCTCGCCACATGCGCACGCGAAAATCCGCTCGATCGACATCGAGGCCGCCAAGGCAATGCCGGGCGTGAAAACCATCTTCCTTGGTAGCGATTTGATCGCCGACAACATCGGCACCTTGCAGACGCTGCCGATCTTCAAGCGCGCCGACGGCTCGCCGGCATCGTTTCCGCCGCGGCGCTTGCTGGCGCACGAGGTCGTGCGTTTCGTCGGTGAGCCGGTTGCGGCGATCGTCGCCACCACGCGCCAGCAGGCGCAGGATGCGGCTGAAGCGATCGCGATCGATTACGAAGAGCTGCCTGCGGTGACCGACGTGCATGCGGCGACCGAGCCGGGTGCGCCGGTGATCTGGCAGGGTGCGCCGGACAACGTGGCTGCTGTTTCCGCCTACGGCGACCCGCAGAAGGTGGCTGAAGCGTTCGCCAAGGCCGCGCACATCGTCAAACTCGACAACGTGCTGAGCCAGCGCCTCGTGCCGTGCGCGATGGAGCCGCGCTCGACCATCGGTCATGTCGATCCGAAGACCAAGCGCCTCACCATGCAGATCCAGACGCAGATGGCGTCGCGCACACGCGACTCGCTCGCGGCCGATATTCTCAAGCGCGCGCCGGACACGGTACGCGTCACCGTCGGCGATCTTGGCGGCGGCTTCGGCCAGAAGACCGGCGTCTATCCGGAAGACGGCATCGTTGCTTACGCCGCGACGAAACTCGGCAAGACGATCCGCTGGCGCGGCGATCGCGTCGACGAGTTCGTCGGCGGCACTCACGGGCGCGATCTCGTGTCGAACGCCGAGATGGCGCTCGACGCCAAGGGCCGCGTGCTGGCCTATCGCGTGAAGTCGATCGCCGGCACCGGCGGTTACATCAGCGGCACGGGCCTGATCATCCCGCTGGTGCTCGGACCGTTCGTCGCCACCGGCCTCTACGATCTTCCGCTGGTGCACTTCGAGGTGAAGGCGGTGATGACCAACACCGCGCCGGTTGGCGCCTATCGCGGCGCCGGCCGTCCGGAAGCGGTTTACGTGGTCGAACGCATGATGGATGCAGCCGCGCGCCAGATCGGCATCGATCCGCGCGAGATCCGCAAGCGCAACTTCGTCAAGCCGGAGCAGATGCCGTACAAGAACGCGGTCGGCCAGACCTACGACAGCGGCATGTTCGCGCACATGCTGGAGCGCGCATCGAAGAATTCGGACTGGGACGGCTTCAAGGCGCGCAAGAAGGCCGCCGAGAGGAAGGGCCTGCTCTACGGCCGTGGGCTCGCGAGCTATATCGAGTGGACCGGCGGCAACCAGCACAAGGAAACCGTCACGCTCAAAGCGAGCGCCGAAGGCCGCGTCGCGCTGTACTCCGGCACGCAGGCGATGGGGCAGGGCCTCGAAACCGCCTACGCACAGATGGTCTCCGCCGCACTCGGCATCGGTATCGACAAGATCGACGTGATCCAGGGCGACACCGACACGACGACCGGCTTCGGCAGCGTCGGCTCGCGCTCGATGTTCGTCGGCGGCACCGCGGCTGCGGTGGCGAGCGGCGACCTGATCGCGAAGGCGCGCGAGAAGGCGGCCGATCATCTCGAAGCGGGCGTTGGCGACATCGAGTATGCCGACGGCGTGCTGCGCGTCGCCGGCACCGATCGCAAGGTCGGCCTGTTCGAGCTCGCAAAAAATGAGAGCGGCGGACAGCTCGCGGTCGACTCGACCGGCGAAGCCGACGGCCCGACCTGGCCGAACGGCACGCACGTCTGCGAGCTGTCGATCGATCCGGAGACGGGCGTCGTCACCGTCGAGCGCTTCACCACGGTCGACGACGTCGGCGTGCCGATCAATCCGATGCTGGTGGAAGGACAAATTCACGGCGGCGTCGCGCAGGGCATCGGCCAGGCGCTGATGGAAGCGGCCGCATACGACGACAACGGCCAGTTGCTCACCGCGACCTATCAGGATTACGCGATTCCGCGCGCGAGCGATCTGCCGAAAATCGGCGTCACGCTCGACGATAGCGCCCCGTGCCGGACCAATCCGATCGGCTCGAAGGGCTGCGGCGAGTCCGGGGCGATCGGCGCGCCGCCGTGCATCGTCTCCGGCGTGATGGACGCGCTCGCGCCGCTCGGCATCGTCAGCCTTGAGACGCCGCTGACCTCGGCGAAGATCTGGGAGGCGATCCAGAACGCAAAGGCGGCGAAAGTCGCCTGATCTCAAGCGTCATGCGCGGCGGTGTGCCGCGCATGACAACGTCCGCTCGTTCACGCTAACGTCGCGCCATGAAAAACGGGCTCTATTCGCTGCACATCGATATCCGCGACGGCCTCGGCGGCATCAATACCGGCGTGATGGTGCTGCGCGACGGTACCATTCGCGGCGGCGACTCCCATTTCTACTACATCGGCTCCTACAGCTTCGCCGACGGCAAGTGGAAGGGCGAGCTGACCAACCACGAGCATACGCCGACCTACGGCGCGCGGCCGGTGTTCGGCGGTCGCGATTCCGGTATCGGCTTCACCGGCACCTACGACGAGACGGGTGCGCAGGCCGATGCGACAGCGCTGGTCGGCACGCGCAGCGTGCGGTTCACGGCCACGATGAAGCGGCTGGCCGACGCGTGATGCCTCAGGAGTAGAGCTTCCGCACGGTCGCGCTCTTCTCGACGTCTTCGGGTGCGGTGAATGTCCTGTACACGACGTCAAGCGCAGGGTTGCTGACGCCGAACCAGTGCTTCTCGCTGATGAAGTGATGGCGCAGGTGATACTGTTTCATCCAGCGGCCGAAGCGCGTGCGCGGCTGGTAGGGCACGTGCGCGATGTAGTGCACCCATTCGTAATGCAGCAGCGCCAGCATCACGCCGAGCAAGGTGGGGTTCACCCGCGCTTCGCCGAGGATCAGCCAGATCAACGCGCCGGTGACGACGAGGTTCGGCACCAGAAACCACGCGGGCAGGAACAACAAATCAAGCCGGTTCGGTTCGAGATGGTGATCGTAGTGCAGCCGGTGCTGCAGCTTGCGCAGCCACTCGAACGGCGCGGGCGGCGCGTGGAACGCAAAACGGTGCCACGAGTATTCGCTGAGATAAAACAGCAGTGCGCCGACGGCGATCCAGCCCGGCGTCAGCGGCGCAAGACCTGCGATCCCGAGCGCCAGCGTGACGACAACGCCGAGGCAGAGCAGGCCATTGCTGCCGTGTTTCAGAAACGTCGCGATCATCGATGCCATCGTTCGCTCCGGGCGCTGATCGGCGCAAAAAAGCTAGGAACTGGCTGACCTCCGGTCAAGGCGCGGATCGCATCAAACGGCACTGCGGAATGGCTTGCGGGCAGGGGGCATGCGGATAGGATGTTGCCCGACAGTCAAACAAAAACAACGTCGGGGAGGATCCATGAAAACACGTATCACCGAACTGTTCGGCATCGAGCATCCGATCATCCAGGGCGGCATGCACTTCGTCGGTTTTGCCGAGCTTGCCGCAGCGGTGTCCGCCGCCGGCGGCCTCGGCATCATCACCGGTCTGACGCAACGCACGCCCGAACTGCTCGCGAAGGAAATCGCGCGCTGCCGCGACATGACCGACAAGCCGTTCGGCGTGAACCTCACCTTCCTGCCGACCTTCGCCAAGCCGCCGTATCCGGAATACATCGACGCCATCCGCGAGGGCGGCGTGAAGATCGTCGAGACCGCGGGCCGCAGCCCCGAGCAGTACATGCCGGCGCTGAAGGCCGCGGGCATCAAGGTGATTCACAAGTGCACCTCGGTCCGGCATTCGCTGAAGGCGGAAAGCATCGGCTGCGACGCGGTCAGCGTCGATGGCTTCGAGTGTGGCGGCCATCCGGGCGAGGACGATGTGCCGAACATGATCCTGCTGCCGCGCGCGGACGAGGAGCTGAAGATCCCGTTCGTGGCGTCCGGCGGCATGGCCGATGCGCGCAGCCTCGTCGCGGCGCTGGCGATGGGTGCGGAAGGCATGAACATGGGCACGCGCTTCATCGCGACGAAGGAAGCGCCGGTGCACGACAACGTCAAGCAGGCGCTAGTCGCAGCCTCCGAGCTCGACACGCGGCTGATCATGCGCTCGCTGCGTAACACCGAGCGCGTGCTGCGGAATGCGAATGTCGACAAGCTGATCGAGATCGAGCGCGAGAAGGGCAAGAACCTCAAGATCGAGGACATCCACGATCAGGTCGCGGGCATCTATCCGAAGGTGATGATCGAGGGCGACATGAATGCCGGCGCGTGGAGCTGCGGCATGGTCGCGGGTCTGATCCACGACATCCCGACGGTGAAGGACTTGATCGACCGCATCATGCGCGATGCGGAGGCGATCATCCGTCAACGGCTCGAAGGCTTCCTCAACGGCAAGATCGCCGCGCGCAAGGTAGCCTGAGCCGTTCTGTCGCAGCATGGGTGGACGCGGAACTTCCGCGTCCTCCATTGCGTTCTGCCCGAGATGACATGGCCGCACCCGTTGCGGCCATTCGCGCAGGCAGGACGTTTCCATGCAATCGCTCTTCGAGGCCACCGGCGGCTTTCGCATTCTGCCGCACATGATTGCGCTTGCGATCGCGTATCTGCTCGCGTTGCCGATCGGCTGGAATCGCGAGAAGAACGAACGCAGCGCCGGGCTTCGCACGTTTCCACTGGTGGCGATCGCGACCTGCGGCATCGTGCAGGCGACCGAAACGATCCTGCATGGTCACCCGGAGGGAACCGCCCGTATCATCGAGGGTCTGATGACGGGCATGGGATTCATCGGTGGCGGTGCGATCCTGAAGGAGGGCGGCTCGGTGCGCGGCACGGCGACGGCCGCGAGCCTCTGGGCGACGGGCGCCACCGGCGCCGCGGTCGGTCTTGGCGCCTATGACGTGGCGGTGATGATCTCGCTGTTCACCTTCCTGACGCTGTGGCTGCTGACGCCATTGAAGGACGAGGGCAGCGAGCAGCCCAAAGCCGAACGCGCGTCCTAACTGCATACCGGTGCTGGGCTTATCCGCGCTTTCGCATGCGCAGCAAAGTGCAGTGCGAGAGCGCGCGCTTGCATCCGGTATTTCGGTAAGCCTTGTCCCGCAGGCAAAACTTTCATGATTACAGCTTGAGCAATTGCCTAGTGAATGCTCAGTTTGTCGCTTGCTTGCATACAATATTCCTCCAGAATGCACGCATTCTTCTGGCGTGTTCCTTGCTTTGATCCCGTCGCTATCTCTCCGAGGGGTTTGTCCATGAAACGTCGTGATGTTCTGAAATCCGGTCTCGTGCTTGCCGGTGCGTCTGCAGTTGCTTCTCCCGCCATCGCCCAATCCACACCCACCATCCGCTGGCGTCTGACGTCGAGTTTTCCCAAGAGCCTCGACACGATCTATGGCGGTGGTGAGTTTTTCGCCGACCGTGTCAGCAAGCTGACCGACGGCAAGTTCAATATCCGCGTGTTTGCGGCGGGCGACATCGTCCCGGCGTTCCAGGCGCTCGACGCCGTTCAGCAGGGCACCGTCGAGATCTGCCACACCGCGACGTACTATTACGTCGGCAAGGATTTCACGATGGGCTTCGGCACCGCGTTGCCGTTCGGCCTGACCACGCGCCAGCAGAATGCGTGGATGTATCACGGCGGCGGTATCGATACGCTCAACGCCTTCTTCAAGGATTTCGGCGTCATCGCATTTCCGGCCGGCAACACCGGCGCGCAGATGGGTGGCTGGTTCCGGAATCCGGTCAACACCATCGACGACTTCAAGGGCCTGAAGATGCGCATTCCCGGCCTCGGCGGTCAGGTGATGGCGCGCATCGGCGCCGTGCCGCAGGCGCTGCCCGGCGGCGACATCTATCCGGCGCTCGAGCGTGGCGCGATCGACGCGACCGAATGGGTCGGTCCGTACGACGACGAGAAGCTCGGCTTCTACAAGATCGCGAAGAACTACTATTACCCGGGCTGGTGGGAGCCGTGCTCGATGTACCACGTGATGGTGAACCTGCAGAAGTGGGCCGAGCTTCCGAAGGCCTATCAGGAGGCGATCATCAGCGCGGCGCGCGAGGCCAACCTCGACATGGTCGCCGAATACGACGCGAAAAACCGTCTGGCGCTGCAGCGCCTGAAGGCCAACGGCATCACCATTACCAAGTTCTCCGACAACATCATGGAAGGCGCGTTCAAGGCAGCGTCGTCGCTCTATGACGAAGAGGCGGCGAAGAATCCGAAGTTCAAGAAGATCTACGACGAGTGGAAGGTGTTCCGCGCCGAAGAAGCCGCGTGGTTCGCGCTGTCCGAGTCCGCCATGGATCAGTTCTTCGCAACCAAACTCTGATCCTGTCGGATTGCATCATTCAACTGCGTGCGGACGTGGTCCTTAAGCGATCACGTCCGAAACACTTTGGATACCTGAGATCATCATGCGTTTTCTTCTCTCCATCACCGACAAGATCGACTGGATGACCGAACAGGTCGGACAGTGGCTGAAATGGCTCGTCCTGTTTTCGAGCATCATCAGCGCCGGCAATGCTCTCGTGCGCTACATCTTTCACAATAGCTCGAACGCCTGGCTCGAAATCCAGTGGTACATGTTCGGCGCGATGTTCATGCTCGCGGCCGGTTACGCGCTCAAGCACGAGGAGCACGTCCGCGTCGACGTCCTCTTCAGCAAGATGACGCCGAAGCAGCAGGCCTGGGTCGACGTGTTCGGCGGCATCTTCTTTCTGCTGCCGATGGCAATCCTGATCGGGTGGATGGCCATTCCGATGGTCATCAATTCCTACAAGATCACCGAGTATTCCTCGGATGCCGGCGGCCTGTTGCGCTGGCCGATCAAGCTTGTCATCCCGCTCGGATTTGCGCTGCTTGCCGTGCAAGGGGTGGCGGAGGTCATCAAGAAATATGCGATTGCGACCGGTGTCCGCGCGCCCGGCAAACTCTACGAACGCCCGGTGCAATGACGATGCTGACATTCGAAGTAATGGCCCCGCTGATGTTCGGCGGGCTGATCGTTTTCCTGCTGATCGGCTATCCGGTTGCGTTTTCCTTGTCGTTCGTCGGCCTCGCGTTTGGCGCGCTGGCGATTCACCTCGGCTTCTTCAGTCTGTCGCTGCTGCAGGCCTTGCCCGATCGTATCTTCGGCATCATGGCCAACCAGCTGCTGCTCTCGATTCCGTTCTTCACCTTCATGGGGGCGGTCCTTGAGAGATGCGGGCTCGCCGAGGAATTGCTCGATACGATGGGGCAGCTGTTCGGGCCGATCCGCGGCGGTCTCGCCTACGCCGTGATCCTCGTTGGTGCGCTGCTCGGCGCGATCACCGGCACGGTGGCGGCATCGGTCATCGCCATGGGCCTGATCTCGCTGCCGGTGATGCAGCGCTATGGCTATGACGCGAAGGTTGCGACCGGCGTCATCGCGGCGTCCGGCACGATCACGCAGATCATTCCGCCGTCGCTGGTGCTGGTCGTGCTCGCCGACGCCATGGGCAAGTCGGTCGGCGACATGTACGCAGGGGCGTTCATTCCGAGCTTCATTCTTGTCGGTCTGTTCTGCGCCTGGATTTTCATCGTCAGCATCGTCTGGCCGGAGAAGGTGCCGGCGCTGCCGAAGGAAGTCCGCACCGCCAGCGTCAAGGTGCTGTTCTGGCGCTGTATGGTGTCGATGGTGCCGTCGCTATTCCTGATCTTCATGGTGCTCGGCACGATCCTCGTCGGCCTCGCAACGCCGACCGAAGGCGGCGCGATGGGGGCGGTGGGTGCACTCGGGCTGGCGATCCTGCACAAGCGTCTCAATATGGCTGTGCTGAAGGAGAGCATGGACATCACGTTGAAGCTGACGACGATGGTGATGTTCATCCTCGTCGGTTCGACAGTGTTCAGTCTTACGTTCCGCGGTGTCGACGGCGACCTGTGGGTTGAGGGTCTGCTCTCGAACCTGCCGGGCGGCCAGTTCGGCTTCCTGCTGTTCGTCAACGTCTTCGTGTTCTTCCTGGCGTTCTTCCTCGACTATTTCGAGATCGCGTTCATCATCATTCCGCTGCTGGCTCCTGTGGCGGAGAAGATGGGCATCGACCTGATCTGGTTCGGCGTTCTGATCGGCGTCAACATGCAGACGTCGTTCATGCATCCGCCGTTCGGATTTGCGCTGTTCTACTTACGATCGGTGGCGCCACCCAGTATCAAGAGTTCGGAGATTCTATTGGGCTCGATCCCATGGGTCTTCATCATGCTGTTGATGGTGATCCTGGTGATCCTGTTCCCGGGCATGGTGTCGCTCAGCGTGCAGATCTTCGGACGCTTCTAGCGGCGGCTAGCTTGACGAAATGGAAGAGGGCGCCTCATCGGGCGCCCTTTTTCTTTATGTGAGGTCGCCGACGTAGAATTTGCTATCGACCCATCACCGGAAACGCCGGCGGCAGATCGGCTTTCGCAATCTCCACGAAACCGTTCTTCTCGTAGAAACGATGCGCGGCGAGAAACTTGTCGGTGGTGCCGAGGAAGATGTGCGTGAGGCCCTGTCCGTATGCGTGCTCAAGCAGTGTTTGTAGCAAGCTGTTCGCGACGCCGTGCTCCTTGCCGCGATATTCCGCGACGACGAACATCTTGCGCAGGGCGCCTTGCGCGTTGCCGATGTCCTTCAGGCCGATCGTGCCGACGATTTTGCTCTCGGCTGTGGCGATCCAGAAGCCGCCGTTGCCGGTGTGATAGAAGCTCAGGATGTCCTGAAGGTCGGGCTGATCGGCAGCCGTGATGGCAATGCCGAATTCCTCGCGCTGGATCGGCAGGATGACGTTGAGGATGCCTCGCGTATCGTGGGGCAGGGCGACGCGTATGTTGATCGGCGCTTCTGGCATACCGCTGGATAGCAGCGTCAGGCGCTGAGATACAACTTTTCCAGTGTCTCGCGCTCGCGCGTATTCACGCCGAGCCCTTCGACGAAGTAGGCATCGAGACTGCCATAGTCGGCACGAACCGCCTCGAACGCGGCCGCGAGAAATGTCTCGTCCACGATTTGAAGGCCGGCCCGAACCTCTTCGGGCAGCTCGGAGGCGTTCGTCGTATCGCGCTTGTAGTAGGTATTGGTGAGCAGATAGTCCTCGCCGATGATGTCTTCCTTCACCCCGAGGGCATGCAGAATGAGCGCGGACGCAAAGCCGGTGCGGTCCTTACCGGCAGTGCAGTGGATGACGAGCGGCGCGTGGTCTTCGATCAGGTGCGCGAACAAGGTGCGGAAGCGCGGCGTGTTGTGGCGCACGTAGTTGCGGTAGGAGTCGCGCATGATGTCCATGGTCTCTTCGGTCGACAATTTCCTGCCGGAGGCGAGATGTTCACGGACGACGACCATGGTGACCGGTTCGATCGGCAGCGAATGAACGGTGATGCCTTCGACCTTGCACGCGTCAGGTACGCGCTCCTGGACACCGCGAAAATCAAACGCCGCCTTCAGACCAAGCTCGCGCAGGACGGTGATGTCCGCGTCGGTCACTTTGCCGAGGTGGTTGGAACGGAAAATACGCCGCCATTGCGTCGTACGCCCGTCCTTTCCGATATATCCGCCGAGATCGCGGAAATTGCTGGCACCGGCGAGGTTCAGGTGGCGAGGGAGGGTTTCTGTCATCGGCGAATCTGTCATGGGCTGATTTTAAGCCATGCCATACGGCGAGGCGATGACAGGCGGGATTTCCTTGTCCATCAGGCTATACTCGCCTCCCTGAGGGAGAAAACATGATTTCACGCAGAGGACCTATTCTCGCCGGCGCGCTGCTCGTCCTGAGCAGCAGCGGCGTTTCGGCGCAGACCGGATTCCGGACTTTCGAATGCGCGGATGGCGCGCAATTCATCGTTGCGTTCTACCGTGCCGATCCGAACGCCCACATCCAGATCGACGGCAAGTCGGTGGAACTGCGCAAGCGGATTGCGATTGGCGGCCAGCGCTATTCCGCCTCAGGCGTCGATCTGCGCATCAACAAACTCGGCGCGGTGCGGATCAAGCATGCGCGGCGGCCGTGGGCGACCTGCCGCGAGGTCAAACAATGAGCGCGGAGTTCGATCCGGACAAGCATCGCCGCTACGAGACGCGCTGGTTCGACGACTTCAAGCTCGGCGAGCGCTTCGTGCTGCCGAGCCGCACCATGACGGATGCGCTCTTTCTCGCGTTCCAGGCGGCCAGCGGCGACAATCATCCGGTGCACTACGATATCGAATACTGCCGCCGCCGCGGCATGCCGCACATGCTGGCACACGGCTATCAGATCGTGATTCAGACGGCAGCGGGCGCGGGTGAGTTTCCATTCATGGTCGAAGATAGCCTGATCGGATTTCTCGATCAGTCGTCGCGCTTTCTCAAGCCTGTCTACGTCGGCGACACACTCTATGCCGCGCTCGAGATCGTGGAGTTGACGCCCAATCGCACCACAGGCGTTATCGCGATGAAGAGCACCGTGCACAATCAGAAGTCAGAACTGGTGCTGGACGGCACCCAGCGTTACCTCGTGCGAAAGAAGGCGTAAGACAATGGCATCAGGACTTCGGCGTGGTTTGATCTGGATGTTTGCAGCCGCGGCTGTCGTGAGCGTTCCAGTTGTGGCGCTCGCGCAATCGGCCGATGCCGTGCTGTGCGATCGCGTCGCCGCCGATCCCAACGACCTGGAGAAGCCGGCCGACGTGAAGGGCGTCGCCAATATTCCGCAGGCGGATGTCTCCACCGCCATCAAGTTCTGCAAGACCGCCTCATCCGGCCCGCGCCGGATGATGTATCAGCTCGGCCGCGCGCACGCGGCGAGCGGGCAGATGAGCGAGGCGATCGCCGCCTACCGCCGCGCCGCCGACAAAGGCCACACCACCGCGATGGTCGAGCTCGGCGTCATCCTCGCCAACGGCACCGGCATCGCCAAAGACGAGGCGCAAGCGCGCAAGCTGTTCGAACGCGCGGCGGATGCGGGCAATCCGCGCGGCATCACCAATCTCGCAGTCCTCTCCGGCGGCAGCACCGGCGCCGACCCGGCCAAGACGCGCGCGCTGCTTGCGAAGGCGGCCGAGGGCAACTCGCCGGTCGCGCAATATCAGCTCGGCCTGATGTTTCAGGACGGCGTCGGCGGCGCCAAGGACGAGACGGCCGCGCGCGGCATGTTCGAGAAGGCGGCGGCGCAGGAGCATCCCGGCGCGCTCGAGCGGATGGGCGCGTATGCGCTGGCCGGCCGCGGCGGTCCGAAGGATACCGACGCCGCCAAGGCCTACTACCAGAAGTCCGCGGCGCTCGGGAACGACGACGCCAAGGCGGCGCTGAAGCGCGCCGAATGCTCGATCACCATCAAGGACAAGTCGGGCAAGCGCGTCACCGATCTCTGTTTCTGACGCAGCGTTTCTGACGCAGCGATCTGCGCGCTGTGCATATGCGGCGATCGGGTGCTTTCCCGGCCTGACAATCTCCCGTAGATAATGCCGGAAAGGCAGGGAGATACCGTTCGTTGCTGAAGGGCTTCTACAAGTGTGAATACGGCTTTGTCGGCGACCGGCTGATGCGCAGCGTGATGTACGTCCACGAAGGCCGCATGCTGGGCGGCAATTCAGCCTTCGCCCATGACGGAACGTATCGCGAGGACAACGGCGAGATCGTCGCCGAGATTGTCAGCCGCCGCCACACCGACGATCCCAACTACCAATCGCTGCTCGGTCAGGACACGGGCTCGATCGACGTGCGCGGGCGGCCGGACGGCCAGTTCATCTATCGCTTCGAGGGCACGTCGCCGCAGATTCCGGGCGCGGTCTTCCGCTCGGTGATGACGCCGCTTGAGGAAGAGCCGATCCCCGCGGATGCGGTGGGCGAGGGCGGCATTCCGAACGGGCTCTATTCGGTTCACCTCCGCACGCTCGGTGTCGATGGCGATCTCAACGGCGTCATGCTGCTCAACGACGGCCGCATCCTCGGCGGCGATGCGTTCTTCTATTACCTTGGCACCTACACGTCATCGCATGGCCGCTGGAAGGGCCAGATCGTCAATCAGGAACACACACCGGCGAAGGGCGAGAACCCGGTGTTCGGCGGTCACGAGGTGGGGATCGGCTTTTCCGGCGCCTGCAGCGACACCGGCGCGGAGCTGGATGCGGCGGCGCTGGCCGGCAAGCGCAGCATCCGCCTGACGGCGGCGTTGAAGCTGTTGCGGCGAGTCTAGCCGCGGCCGCGTTACTTGATGGAGATGCTCATGCCGCTGAGGTCGAGATCGGCCTGAAGGCCGATCTGATCGCCTTTGAGCACCAGAACGACGCCGTTGGCGTTCTGCATCTGGATCGCGCGCGCGCCGCCGCCGACCGCGATGCCGGCGCCGATCGCCGTGTAGACGCCGTTGATGTCGTACGCATTGCGCAGGTTACGCACTTCACCGACCAGGTCGGTCATCGAGCCGCCGAACGTCAGTCCGGCACTGAGGCCGCTGATGTTGAGTGCGTGAATCTGGTCGCGGAAGCTCAGGATGCCGCTGCCGGCTTGTGCGCCGACGAACCATCCCGCCTTGAAGAACTTCAACCGCACCGTGCCCGTGTCTGCTTGCGCCGGAACCGCCGCGAGGGCCGTGAGCGTCAAGGCGAGCACAGCGAACAGCGAAAGGCGGCGGGTGACAAAGCGCATGGGGGCATTCCTTCAGGAGAGCGTCGAGAGGGGCAACTCTGACAGGTCTCGGGCGGAGTCGCAACGCGGGCCGCCGGCGCACGTCACTCGATCACGGGCGGATCGGTTTTTCGCAAGGCGAGCGCCACCCCCGCAAGTGTCAGAATGACCGCGATGATTTCGCGCGGTCCGAGCGGTTCACCGACCGTCAGCGCGCCGGCAATGACGCCGATCACCGGCACCGCCAGCGTGGCCATGGCGGCTGTGGTCGAGGGCAAGCGGCGCAGCGCCGCGAACCAGGCAAGATAGCAGAGCGCCATCGGCACGAACGTCATGTAAATCAGCACGGCCCAGCCCGGTCCGGTCAGCGCGCCGAGGTTCGGCTGTTCGAACAGCCAGCCGAACACGACCATCGGCAGACATCCGAGCCCGACCTGCCAGGCCGCGAGCGGAACCGGCGTCAGCGGCAGCGGCGTTTTCAGCAGCACCGCCCCGAGCGCGAACAGGATCGCGGCGGCGAGCGCAAGCGCCATGCCGATGCTCTTGTTCGGCGTCAGCGCAAAGCCGTGGCCGCTGAACAGCACCAGCAGGCCGCCGATGCCGAGCGCGATCGAGGCGAGGCTTCGCCATGTCGGCCGTTCGCCGAGCACCGGCCACGCAAAGATCATCACCCAGATCGGCATGGTGTAGGCGAGCAGCGAGCCTTCGCCGATCGACAGATGCTTCATGGCGATGGTGCCGAAGCCCATCCATGCAAACACGTTGGTGAAGGCGGCAAACGCAAGCGGCAGGTAAACACTCTTCGGTACATGCAGGCTTTCGCGGCGTATCCGCGCGATGGCGGCAAGCAGCAGGGCCGCGACGACGCCGGCGACGCCGCGCGAGAACAGCGGCGGCCATTCGCGCAGCAGGAACTTGATCGCAGGCCAGTTCAGCGCCCAGCCGAAGATGGTGATACTAAGCAGGAGAAATCCCGTGATACGGGTGTCGCGCGCGGCGGGAAGCATGGAACCACCTCTAGCGCGGATTCGGCCTGCATTTCTGCGGGTTGGGCATGAGCGGGCCGGGGCCAGGGCCGGCCACGGTTCCGCCCCGACTTAATCAGCATTTAACGAAAACTCGCCTTAATGACGCTCCGTGCCTTTGCGAGATGCTCCCGGGCCAAGAACAGGCTTGTGGGACAACTTGCGGGGTGCGCGCGTGATCGTGTGTCTGTGTGTGGCGTAAAAGCGTATGAGTTCCAGTCAGCGTGCGCTGAAAGCGTCCCATGCTGTCCGCCCGAGCGGCCATTCAGCAACTTTTCTCAGCATCCGGAGTCTGATCGCAGGCGCGGCCTTGGCAGGACTTCTGCTGGTCGGCAGCCGCCTTGTGTCCGACGCCACCACCCTCGATGGCGAAGCGGCGGAACACGCCCGGATCTTTGTCGCCCATCGCTCCAATTTCACCGAACGTTTCAAATCCAGCGAGCGTATCGAGATCGCTTCCTTCAAGGACCGTTTCCAGCCTGCGATCGATGAGCCGCTTGGCAAGCCGCCGCAGGCCGTCCTCGGCGGGCAGGTGGCGTGGTTCGATCCGTCCTATTCCTTCGGTCCGTCGCCGGCCGCCCTCGCACGGCCGCCGGTCAGCGTTGCCGCCACCAAGCCAAACGTTCAGCAGGTGGCGGTGCAGCCGAAGCCTCCGACGGCCAAGCCGGTTGAAGTCGCTGCCTTGCCGTCCGCGTCCGCGCCGGCGCGCGAGGTTGCTGTTGCCACCGCGCCGGCAAATCCGGCGAAGCCCGACGTGCGCGGTCCGCGCGGCCGCGCCGCCTACAGCCACGATGCACTTGTCCGCAAGGCGAAGGCGGTTCTGCTGGCGCAGGCGAAGGCCGGCAGGCCATCGTGGTTCGACAAGTTGTTCAACAAGGAGCCCGAGCACACGCCGGTTCTGGCGTATGCCAGTGCGGACACGTCCGACGTGACGGGTTCGGTGGGCACCGCAAGCGAGTCGAGTCCGCTCGATCGCTACACCGCCGTCTACGACATCATCGGCAAGACGGTGTACATGCCCGACGGTTCGAAGCTCGAAGCGCATTCGGGCCTCGGTCCGAAGATGGACAAGCCGGCCTATGCGCATGTGAAGATGCACGGCGTGACGCCGCCGCATGTCTACGACATCACCCCGCGCGAGGCGCTGTTCCACGGCGTCGCGGCGTTGCGTCTGACGCCGCTCGGCGGCGCGGGCGCAATCCACAATCGCACCGGACTGCTCGCGCACACCTACATGCTCGGCCCGAACGGCGACTCGAACGGCTGCGTCTCGTTCAAGGATTACGACCGCTTCCTGCAGGCCTACCGCAACGGCCAGGTGAAGCGCCTCGTCGTCGTCGCCAGCATGGACTGAGCTGCACGATCACCGGCGGCGCGAGCCGCCGGTGATCGCCAAATCCTTATCAGAACCGATCGGCGTCGATCACGGCTTGAGCAAACGCCTGCGGCGCTTCCTGCGGCAAGTTGTGGCCGATGCCGCCGGTGATCAGCCGGTGTTCGTACTTGCCGGAAAACTTCTTGGCATAGGCCTTCGGATCCGGATGCGGCGCGCCGTTGGCGTCGCCTTCCAGCGTAATCGTCGGCACCGCGATCGCCGGAGCCTGAGCGAGGCGCTCCTCGAGCGCGTCGTATTTGGCTTCGCCATCTGCGGCGCTAATGCGCCAGCGATAGTTGTGGATCGTGATCGCGACATGGTCGGGATTGTCGAAGGCGCGCGCGCTGCGGGCGAACGTCGCGTCGTCGAATGCCCAGGTCGGCGAGGCCGTCTGCCAGATCAGCTTGGCAAATTCGAGCGTGTTCTGCGCGTAGCCGGCGCGGCCGCGCTCGGTGGCGAAGTAGAACTGATACCACCATGACAGCTCGGCCTTCGGCGGCAGCGGCTTCTTGTTCACCTCGCGGCTGCCGATCAGGTAGCCACTGACCGAAACCAGCGCCTTCACACGCTCGGGCCAGATCGCGGCCAGAATGTTGGCGGTGCGCGCGCCCCAGTCGTAACCGGCGACGACGGCCTTTTCGATCTTCAACGCATCCATCAGCGCGATGATGTCGGAGGCGAGTGCAGCCTGCTGGCCGTTGCGCGGCGTATCGTTCGAGAGGAAGCGCGTGGTGCCGTAGCCGCGCAGATAGGGGACGATCACGCGGTAACCGGCGTCCGCCAGGATCGGCGCGACGTCGGCGAAACTGTCGATGTCATAGGGCCAGCCGTGCAGCAACAGCACGACCGGGCCGTTGGCCGGTCCGGCCTCGGCATAGCCGACGTTGAGCACGCCGGCGTCGATCTGCTTCAGCGCCGCGAAAGGCGGATGCGTCCCCGGCTTGACCGCGCGCACGGTTTTGCTGGTCGCGGCGGCTGCGCCGGTGGACGTCAGCGTCGTGAACTGGCTCGCGAGGAAGGCGAGGGCGGTATTGCCGAGCAAGCGGCGGCGGGTGGGGGTTGGGGCTGCGGCGATCATGGTCAGTCTCCGGAAACAGGCGGGCATCGCGGGCCGGCCTGCAGGGGGTGCAGGCCGGCGCCGGTCGCGACGGTTAGACGAGCGTCAGTTCGACATTGATGTTGCCGCGACTCATCTTCGAATACGGACAGGTCTGATGCGCCGCATCGACGATGGCCTGGGCGACACCGCGGTCAACGCCGGGCAGGCTGACGTTGAGGCGAGCTTGCAGGAAGTACTGGTTGTCGGCGGTGCCGAGATCGACTTCGGTGTCGACCGCAGTATCGGCTGGCAGCTTCACCCGCAGCTGCGCGGCGGCGATGCCCATCGCGCCGATGAAGCAGGCGGACCAGCCGGCGGCGAACAGCTGCTCGGGGTTGGTGCCGATGCCGGCCGAACCGGGCGCGGAGAGCGCGATGTCGAGACGGCCGTCGGACGACTTGGATGCGCCGGTGCGGCCGCCGGTGGTGTGGGTCTTGGCGGTATAGAGGACTTTCTCGATCTGCGTGGCCATGGTGGCCTCCTGTTCACGTTCGTACCCGATTAAATCGGATGCGATCTAAATAATCGGACCGCCGGCGATGTCAACGCTTCCGATTTGATCGGATGCGATATATATAGTGTCCGATAGATCACGTTGCCGTGTGCGGGAGGTGGCTCCGATGACAGCCAGACGCAAGGATCCGAAGCTGGCGGATTTTCTTTGTTTTGCAATTTATTCGGCCAATTTGGCCTATGGGCGCGCCTACAAGCCGATCCTCGAGGAACTGGGTCTGACCTACACCCAGTACATCGCCATCGTTGCGCTGTGGGACGAGGACAACCAGACCGTCGGCAGTCTCGGCGACAAGCTGTTCCTCGAATCCAACACGCTGACGCCGATCCTGAAGAAGCTCGAGGAACTCGGCTACGTGCACCGGCGGCGCGATCCGAAGGACGAGCGGCAGGTGGTCGTCGGCCTCACCGACGCGGGCCGCAAGCTGCGCCAGAAAGCGATGCCGATGAATCTCGTCAAGGAGACGGGGCTGTCGCCGGCGGATTTCGCGGCGATGCAGAAGGGTGTCGTGCGGCTGCGTGACAATCTGGTGAAAGCATCGCAGAAGCGCTGAGCGTTCCTGCGGCACGTTGTGCGCTGCGCGTGGCGGCTGCTTGCCAGCGCGCGGCATTCGGCTACGCTCGCGGTGTCAAAACACCGGGAGGACTGTCATGAAACGCTTCGTGCTTGCCGCTACGCTCAGTCTGTTTGCCGCATCGTCCGCGTTCGCCGCCACCTGCACCGCCACGGGAAGCGACGGCAAGGCGCTCGCCGGTGCCGCGAAGACCGCGCACATGAAGAAGTGCTGCGAGGACAACGCCAAGAGCGCCGACGGCAAGGCGCTTGCGGGCGCCGCCAAGGACAGCTTCATCAAGAAGTGCACCGCCGGCTAAGGCGATCCATAGCGTTTTCGAGCGAAGTGGAATCCGGTTCGCGTTAAGAAAACGCGTCAAAAAACAAGCTCAAGGCACGGCGCCGAACCCGGCGTCGCGCCACACTTTGCGATTGTCGTCCGATGCGAGGAAGCGGATCAGCGCCTGCGCTGGCTCCGCGACCTGCGTCTGTGCGTGCGTGGCGCCGGCATAGATCAGATTGAGCTGCAACGCTTCGGGCAGGGGCCCGAGCTGCGCCACGCCCTTTACATGCACGACCTCGCTCGACGGATAGACGCCGATCTCGGCTTTGCCGTCGGCGACCATTTCCGCGCCGCCTTCGAGCGCCGGGCGGTACGTCACCTTCTTCTCGACCTCGGCGGCGATGTTCAGCTTCGCCACCACCTGCGCCATGTGCGCGCCAGAGGGCGTCGCCGTCGGCGTCGAGTAGACGATCGAGCGCGCGGCGAGAAACGCCTCGCGGAATTTCTCCGGCGTCGAGATATCCGGCTTGGCCGCACCGTCCTTCACGATGGCGATGAGATTCAGCGTACCGAAGCGCGACATGCTCGCGCCGTTCAGCTTCTGCTCGCTCGCGAGCGCTGCGATCGCCGTCGTCGGCATGATCGCGACGTCGGGCGCGGCTTCGCCCTTGCTGATGCGCTCGCGCAGCGCCGCGATCAGGACGTAGTCGAGCTTCACGGTGTGCCCGGTCGCCGCTTCGAAGCGCGGGATCAGCTGCGTCAGCACTTCCTTTGGCGCGCCGCCGCTCATGACGCGGATCTCGGCGGTGGAGGCGGGTGAGGTGACGGCCATGGCGATGAGGAGGGCGAGAGGGATGCGGGGCGAGTTACTGAGCATGGCGGCATTTACGCCGCCGATGATGACCGTGTCGAGACACGGCTTCGTCAGCGCGGTTTGTCCGGCATGCCGAATCTCAGATTGAGGATCGCGAGCAGCCAGGCGGCGTGATCGCAAGACGGATGCTCGCCGCTGACGTCGGTCCAGTCGGGCTCCGAAAATTCCTCGCCTTCCGTGTGCTCGGCGTAGACGTGGCGATCCTCGTGCAGCAGCCGGACACGATGCGGCGGCACGCCATCGACATACGTCACGACCTCGGCCTCGGGCAGCGCGCGGCCGGAGAACGCGCTCATATCAGTTCGCAGCACCGGCTTCGACGCGGCCTGCCGTGCCGTCAGTTCGCGGCGCGGATTGTCGGGATCGCTCAAATCGATCGGATGATCGATCTGCATCAGCTCCGCCGCCTGCGCGAGCTGCCCGCGCGTCAGCGTCTTCGCGCGCGCAATCTCGGCGACGAGCTTTCCGACGTTGTCGGGATACTTCATGCAGCGTTCCTCGCGGGCGCTATCCTGCACCGCGCGCGCGGAATGCGCTAGCTTGCCGACACTAGCGCAGCGTCAGCGCCATGCCGTTGAGGTCGAGGTTGAGGATCAGCCCGGTCTGCGTGCCGGCGACGCTCATCACCGCGCCCTTCTGGTTGGTGAGGACCACCGCCTGCGGCCCGCGCACGATGGCGGCGCCGGCCGAACCCGCGCCGTAGACGCCTTCGACATCGCGCGGCGAATAGATGTTGCTCACCGTGCCGCGCAGATAGGTCTGCGAGCCGCCGAAGGTGAGGCCGTAGCTCAGGCCCCCGATCGACACCGGATACTTGCGGCCGCGGAACGTCAGCGTGCCGGAGCCGACGGTGCCGCCGATCACCCAGCCAGCCTTCAGAAACGAGAGGCGGATGGTGCCGACATCGGCGGAGGCGGCGGTGACGGTCGCGACGAGCGCGACCAGCGCGATGAGGAAGCTCTTGAGGCGCAAACCTGTCTTGAAGACCATGGCGGTTCCGTCCTGTTTTCTTTGCCCGTTATTGCTGTTGTCGGTGAACTGTATCCGAGTCGGGCGGGCATGAATGGGGCATTTCGGTTCCCGCCAACGTCATTCCGGGGCGCGCGTCCTTCACGCGCGAGCCCGGAATCCATACGCCGCAGCGGTCGTTTTGCGACGGCGCTATGCGACTCAGCAAATCCCAATGCGCACAGGGGTTATGGATTCCGGGTTCGCTTGCTTCGCTCGCGCCCCGGAATGACAAAGAACTACTCGAACGCGATCTCGATATTGCCCTCGCGCTTCGACACGATGCGGGCCGCGCGCGAGACGTTGTCGGCGAGCACGGCGAGCTTGAACTGATCGGGGATGCCCGCCGTCGAGATGACGGTGACCAGCGCGCCGCTGTCGCTGAGGCCGCGGATGGTGCAGTCGACCATCGAGCGGCCGCCGTTGAACGCAATGCGTCCGGCCTTGAGCACGCGGCGGAACATCGGCGTGGCGGCGGGCGCCATGGTCGGCGGCGGCAGCGTCTCGTTCTCGGGTGGTGGCGGCCGCCGCACGATCTCGTCGGCGATGATCGCGGCGAGGTCGGAGAGGATCGCGGCCTCGACGATGCCGAAGGTCGAGCGCGGCGCCATGTCGAAGCAGCACAGCGTGCCGATGATGGCGCCGTTCGGCATGGTCAGCGGCGCGCCGGCGTAGAAGCGCACATGCGGCGCGCCGGTGACGAACGGGTTGTCGCGGAAGCGCGGATCGAGCCGCGTATCCGGCACCACCATCATCGCCTGCGTGCGGATCGCGGCGTAGCACATCGCGTGCTCGCGATCGGTCTCGCTGTCGTCCATGCCGATGCGCGACTTGAACCACTGCCGGTGCGCGTCGATCAGGGTGATGTTGGCCATCGGCGTCTTGAAGATCGCGCAGACGAGGCGGGTGACGCGGTCGAACGCCGGCTCCGGCGGCGTGTCGAGAATGCAGAAGCGCTCCAGCGCGTCGAGCCGCGCGGTCTCGGCCTGGATTTCAAGGGGCGATGTGGCGGACATCGGGAGCCTCCGCGAGTCAGTCAGCGGATTTTGCCGGGGAGGGAGGGGAGAGGCAAGCGTTGGGGATGCCGCTTTATTCCTCGCTTGTCGACGCGATCAGATTGTCACGCAGCTTTGCGACCGCCTTCTGTACCTTCGCGAAATCTTTCCCCAGTCCGCACGCCGCTTCGAGGTCCGAGGCGCGCGCGCGCTCGCGCACACGGCGGCCTTCCGCAGTGAGGCTGACGAGTACCACGCGCTCATCCTTCGGGTCGCGGCGGCGCTTGATGTATCCCAGCACCTCCAGCTTCTTCAGGATCGGGGTGAGGGTGTTGGATTCCAGGAACAGCTTGCTGCCGAGGCTGTGCACGCTCTGATCGTCGCCCTCCGACAGCGCCACCAGCGCTATGAACTGGGTGTACGAGGTCAGCCCCAGCTCCTGCAGGATTGGGGCGTAGGCCCGGCCGAAGGCGAGGTTGGCGGAATAGACCGCGAAGCAGAGATAATCGTTCAGGGGCAATGGGTTGGCGGCGGCAGACGGGGCGGCAGACATGGCGGGCCTCACGGACAGTTGATTGATCGGTACCAATATATATCGGTTCCGATTAAATCGGAAGCGTTGACTCCCGGGTTCGGTCGGATTAATTACTCGCTACCGATTAAATCGGTTTCGATAATAAAGTGTCAACCCGAAAGGATCACGTCCATGTCCGCTCAAGCCGCCACTGCCCGCACGTCCACCGCTCAGGTTCTCGTCACCGGCAAGACCCACAACACGCCCGGCCGCAACGGCGGCACCAAGAGCGCCGACGGCTTGCTCGACCTCAAGCTGTCGCAGCCGCATCCGGCCGCGGAAAATCTGTTCGGCGCCGCATGGTCGGCCTGTTACCTCGGCGCGCTCGAACTCGCCGCCGGCCAGCGCAAGATCAAGTTTCCGGCTGACGCCGCCGTCGACGCCGAGATCGATCTGAACCGCGATGGCAACTCGTTCTTTCTCGCCGCGCGCCTCAACGTCAGCCTGCCGGGCCTCGATCGCGACGTCGCGAATGAGCTGATCCACACCGCGCACGGCATCTGCCCGTACTCGAAGGCTGTGAACGGCAACATCAGCGTCGAGACGACGCTCGCGTGATCGCGCGCGCAGCACGCGAATGAAAAAGCCCCGCTGGCGACAGCGGGGTTTTTCGTTGGGGGGATGCGCCTCAACTTCAGTCGTCATGCCCGGACTTGATCCGGGCATCCATCTTCTTTCGCGAAAAGATGGATTGCCGGGTCAAGTCCGGCAATGACGAGGTGTATGTCGATAGCGTTTTCTCACCCACCGCCGTCATTCCGGGGCGCGCGTTCTTCACGCGCGAGCCCGGAATCCATAACCCCTGTGCTGATTGTCGATGCTGCAGTCGCAGAGCCACCGATACCCGTCGCCTCACGTCTGCTGCGGCGTATGGATTCCGGGCTCGCACCAAGTGGTGCGCCCCGGAACGACGGATGTGTTTCGTGTAGCCCGGATGAAGTGAAACGAAATCCGGGAAGCGGCGCTCGACATCCCGGATTGCGCTACGCTCCATCCGGGCTACGCTTGCTTTATCGGACGTCCGAATTCATCTGTTGGATTATAAGAAAAGAAAGTCAGGCGCCAATGATCTAATCCTTTGCTGTATGTGGTTCCGTCCCAGTCAAGCTCTTCGACTAAATATCGAAGGTCTGGTGGAACTAGGCCTAGATCGGGAATTCGAGGCAAGTCGATTGCTCTGTCTCCCACCTCGCTTACCTTCTTACGGATATCAAGCAGTCGGTTGCGAACCTGATCTGGCCGAGGGGGTAGGGGCACGCCAAACGTAGGTCCACCAGGTCCAAACGATAGCGCGGTTGGAATTGTATAGCGGCCTGCGAACGCCATCAGTCCTAATGGTCGTAGGTTTGATGGACAGAAAATATCAGTAAGTGGAAAGAGGAGCGGGTATAGCGTGCCAACCGAGCTATTCCGCTTCGCAAGCTTCGCTGTAGACGACGCTGTCGCGAGACGTTGGATTAAGTGAGCTTCTACGAGGTTTATTCCAAGGAAGTTCAGAGCGCCTGCGTGATGAGCTAGTCGACACGCTTCGGCATAATTATAAAGTATGTAGCAAGGATAGCTCGCACGGTTCTTAGCAGTCTGACAAAGAGTGTCGACTTGCAAGATGCCCGACGTCTTGGGACGATAGAATAGCTCTTTGTACCAATTTTTGTCCCATCCTCGGTTGCTCTCGGTGAGCCGCTTAGCTTGTAAAAGAATCTGGAAGAACTCGTTATTGTCGCGGTTGATGAAGTTCCACTCCATGTCTGCGCCGGTTGTGGGTTCATCTGGGTACTCCACGCGAACAAGGGTGCCACCCAGCGTTACAAGATTTGCCATCAGTAAATCTGTGATGGTCTCTTCTCGGAATTTTCGTTTCAGTCCTTCGCCCCTTTGAAGAATCTTGGCGACGGCACCCGGAAAATGTTGCGCGAACATACAAAGCATAGGGGGCTCTGCTGGTAGACGAAAAAGGGCGGTCTTAACGACCGCCCTTGAGACTTGTGATGAGTGCGAGCAGTGCCGCTATTACCAATTCTAGCTAGGTTCTCACGAACACCCCGTGGTCCCGCCGCAGGTGTCGCACTTCAGGCACGTGCCGTTGCGCACGAGGGTGAAGTTGCCGCATTCGCCGCACATCTCGCCCTCGTAGCCCTTGGCCTTGGCTTCCGCGCGGCGTTCGGCTTTCGACGGTGCCGCTGCTTGTGCTGCGCCGGCCTTGCTCCACTGCAACGCTTCGAGCTTCTCGGTCGGCGAGAGGTCGGTTTCGGCCTCCTGCTTCAGCGCGGTCGCGCCCTCGATCACATCGCTCGAGCCGTGCCGTGCCGTCGCGCCGCCTGAGGCAACAGCCGAGATGCTGCCGCTGCCGCGGGCGTCGACATCGCCGCCGCCACGCATGACGACGAGGTTGTCGGTGCGCGAGCGGGTGAGGCCCTTCGACAGATACTTGGTGCCGGGGTGAGCTTCGGGCGCCTTGCCTTCTTCCACGCCCTTGCCGAGCGCGTCGAAGTTCGACTCGGTCGGATCGACATGCGCGAGATCGAAGCGCGACATGTACGACACCGCGAGTTCGCGGAAGACGTAGTCGAGGATCGAGGTCGCGTACTTGATCGAGTCGTTGCCCTGCACTGGCCCTGCGGGTTCGAAGCGGGTGAAGGTGAAGGCGTCGACGTATTCGTCGAGCGGCACGCCGTATTGCAGACCGAGCGACACGGCGATGGCGAAGTTGTTGATGAAGGAGCGGAGCGCCGCGCCTTCCTTGTGCATGTCGATGAAGATCTCGCCGAGGCGGCCGTCATCGTATTCGCCGGTGCGCAGATAGACCTTGTGGCCGCCGACGACCGCCTTCTGGGTGTAGCCCTTGCGGCGATCCGGCATCTTCTCGCGCTCGCGGATGACCGTGACGCGCTCGATGATCTTCTCGACCACCTTTTCGGCGAGCTGCGCGGTGCGGGCGGCCATCGGCGCCTGCGCGAACGTCTCCACCGCATCGTCCTCATCGTCCTCGTCGGCGATGAGCTGCGAGTTCAGCGGCTGCGACAGCTTCGAGCCGTCGCGATAGAGCGCGTTGGCCTTCAGCGCCAGCTTCCAAGACAGCAGGTAGGCGGACTTGCAGTCCTCCACCGTGGCGTCGTTCGGCATGTTGATGGTTTTGGAGATCGCGCCCGAGATGAACGGCTGCGACGCAGCCATCATGCGGATGTGGCTCTCGACCGAGAGATAGCGCTTGCCGATCTTGCCGCAGGGATTGGCGCAATCGAACACGGCGTAGTGCTCGGCCTTGAGGTGCGGGGCACCTTCGACCGTCATCGCGCCGCAGACGTGGATGTTCGCGGCCTCGATCTCGCGCTTCGAGAAACCGATCGCGGCGAGCAGGTCGAAGTTCGGAGCGGCGAGGGCTTCCGCGCCGATGCCCAGCGCATTGACGATGAAGTCTTCGCCGAGCGTCCACTTGTTGAAGGCGAACTTGATGTCGAAGGCGGTCGGCAGACCCTTTTCGACCTTGGCGATGGCGTCCTCAGTGAAGCCCTTGGCCTTCAGAGTGGTGTGGTTGATCGCGGGCGCCTGCGCCAGCGAGCCATGGCCGACCGCGTAGGCTTCGATCTCGGCGATATCGCTCTCGCGATAGCCCAGCGTGCGAAGCGCAACGGGGACGGCCTGGTTGATGATCTTCCAGTAGCCGCCGCCGGCGAGCTTCTTGAACTTCACCAGCGCGAAGTCAGGCTCGATGCCGGTGGTGTCGCAATCCATGACGAGGCCGATGGTGCCGGTCGGGGCCACGACGGTCGTCTGCGCGTTGCGGAAGCCGTTCTTCTGGCCGCCTTCGAGCGCTGCATCCCACACCGCCTTCGCACGCTCGACAATGTCGGCCTGCGGGCAGGAGGCTGCGTCGAGCGGCACCGGGTTGACGGCGAGCGCTTCGTAGCCGGTGAAGTTGCCGTAAGCGGCGTTCCGGTGATTGCGGATCACGCGCAGCATGTGCTGGGCGTTCTTCTTGTAGCCGGGGAAGGTGCCCAACTCAGCCGCCATTTCGGCCGAGGTCGCATACGCCGTGCCGGTCATGACGGCGGTCAGCGCGCCGCAGAGTGCGCGGCCTTCCTTCGAGTCGTACGGCAGGCCCATGGTCATCAACAGACCGCCGATGTTGGCGTAGCCGAGGCCGAGCGTGCGGAACTCGTAGGAGAGTTCAGCAATCGCCTTGGACGGGAACTGCGCCATCATCACCGAGATTTCGAGCACGATGGTCCACAGCCGGCACAGGTGCTCGTACGCCGCGGTGTCGAAGTGGCGCGTCGTGGTCGAATAGAACGTGATGAGGTTCGCCGAGGCGAGGTTGCACGCCGTGTCGTCGAGGAACATGTACTCCGAGCACGGATTCGATGCGCGGATGTCGCCGGACGCCTTGCAGGTGTGCCAGTCGTTCATCGTCGTGTTGTAGTGCAGGCCCGGATCGGCCGAGGCCCAGGCGGCGTAACCAATTTTCTCCCACAGGTCGCGGGCCTTGATGGTCTTCGTCACCTTCTTGTTGGTGCGGCCGATCAGATTCCAGCTGCCGTCGGTTTCGACCGCGCGCAGGAAGTCGTCCTTCAGCGACACCGAGTTGTTGGAGTTCTGGCCGGCGACCGTGAGGTACGCTTCCGAATCCCAGTCGGTGTCGTAGACGTCGAAGTTGATGTCGGTGTAGCCCTGCTTGGCGAACTGGATCACACGCTTGATCATGTTGTCGTTGACCAGCGCCTTGCGCGCCGCGCGGATTTCACGGCGCAGGGCAGGGTTCTTTTCGGGATCGAAGCAATCGTCGCCCGAGCCTTCGCAGTTCACGCAGGCCTTCAGCACGGCCTTGAGGTGCTTCTGGTTGAGCTTCGAGCCGGTGACGAGCGCCGCCACCTTCTGCTCTTCCTTCACCTTCCAGTCGATGTAGGTCTCGATATCCGGGTGATCCGCGTCGACGACGACCATCTTGGCCGCGCGGCGCGTGGTGCCGCCCGACTTGATCGCACCCGCTGCACGGTCGCCGATCTTGAGGAACGACATCAGGCCCGACGAGCGGCCGCCGCCCGAGAGCTTTTCGCCTTCACCGCGCAGGCGCGAGAAGTTCGAGCCGGTGCCCGAGCCGTATTTGAACAGGCGCGCTTCGCGCACCCACAGGTCCATGATGCCGCCCTCGTTGACGAGGTCGTCCTCGATGCCCTGGATGAAGCAGGCGTGCGGCTGCGGATGCTCGTAAGCCGACTTCGACTTCGTGAGCTTTCCGGTTTTCCAGTCGACGTAGTAGTGGCCCTGGCCGGGACCATCGACGCCGTAAGCCCAATGGAGACCGGTGTTGAACCACTGCGGCGAGTTCGGCGCGACCATCTGCATGGCGAGCATGTAGCGCAGCTCGTCGTAGAACGCGCTCGCGTCCTCTTCCGACGAGAAGTAGCCGCCCTTGTAACCCCAATAGGTCCAGCAGCCGGCGAGGCGGTCGAACACCTGCTTCGACGACAACTCCGAGCCGAAGCGCTCCGATTCGGGAATCGCGTGCATCGCTTCGACGTCAGGGACGGAGCGCCACAGCCACGAGGGAACGGTTTCTTCCTCGACCTTCTTCAGGCGCGCGGCGATTCCCGCTTTCCGGAAATACTTCTGCGCGAGAACGTCGGAGGCGACCTGCGACCACGCATCGGGCACCTCGACATTGTCGAGCTTGAACACGATCGATCCGTCGGGGTTACGAATCTCGCTCGTGGTCAGCCGGAATTGAATCTCCGCGTAGGGAGACTGGCCGGCCTTGGTGTAGCGGCGTTCAATTTTCATCTTGGTCGTGCCCCGTCCATTCGCCGGCGGCTGAATTCAGCCTTGCCGGTCATTTCTATGAGCTGCCCTCAGTTTGCCATCACATCCGGCAAATTCTGGCAGCGGCTAAGCCGGTGCTCCGGCTCTGTTTTTACGCCCCAAACTCGTTAACGCATGAACTGCGTTCTTGGCCGCATTTGCAGAGCTATTTTCGCCCCGATCCGCTTGGCCGTATCCCCTTGACAAGAGACGACAATTCCCCGTTCCGCGGCCATGGAAGGCTGCGGTCCAAGCAGTCGAAACCCTTTTCGGGGGAGTGTCCGGCGAAGACTTCGAACCAACCATCGTCGAACAGACCAAAGCTAGGACGACTCCGTTACGCCCGTCAAGGAATAGTACGGGTTCCTGAATCAAATACTAAATATGGTGGAATTTCGGGGAAAACAGGGGGCCGGAGCCACACCCTGCTACGTCCAAGTATCGGTGAGTCCTGAGAGATTCGGGAAGCGAAAAATTTGTTCGCGGCGGCGATTTTCACACCACTCCCGCTGTTCACAGCCGGGTTCCCGAACGAATAAATCGCTTGCGCTTTGCGAGACTCGCAACGGCAGCTTTGGCCAACCGAGATCGTCTCGGGAATCGCGCCCGTGACCACTCGATCATGCGGCTTGATACGCACCGGCGATGACCGGCCCATGACGCCGGTTGATTCCTTTGATATCTGCCGCGGATGGCTGAGACGGCTACAGCGCAAGCGGGGCGCAACGACCAACTCGACGGCTTACGCGGTTACGCAGCTCTTGCCGTCGTCTTTTGGCACGCGATGCTGAGCGCGGATCCGGCCAACGACAAGATCAGAGCCACGCCGCTCTCCCAACTGTCGAATTGGCCCGACATCGGCGCGAAGCTGGCGTTGTCGATTCTCAACGGCCAGACCGCGGTCATCCTGTTTTTCGTGTTGAGCGGCGCAGTGCTCATCAA
The DNA here is from genome assembly GCA_002083525.1 of Proteobacteria bacterium SG_bin9. Lineage (GTDB taxonomy): Bacteria > Pseudomonadota > Alphaproteobacteria > Rhizobiales > Xanthobacteraceae > SG-bin9. The sequence continues at coordinate 113,285 of LWDM01000074.1, forward strand.
CAGCCTGCAACGCGAGCAGGGATCTGCGTTCGACATCTCCTGGCGCTTTGTGGTTCGCCGCTTCTTCCGCATCTATCCGGCACTGTTCCTCGCCATCGGGCTCACGGCGTCGGCGCTTGCGTTCTGGCGCCATGTCGGAGCGCGAGAGATCTTCGAGAATCTCGTTCTGTACGATTGGGCCATCGTCGGTCCGTCCTGGTCGCTACATGTCGAGTTCATCGCGGTGCTCTTCATCTTGCCGGTGTTCTTCGCTTATCGGCGGTTTGGCGAGATCGGCATGCTGGCGATGATCGTGGTGATCATTGTTGCCATTAACACGCCTCTCTTCAAAACAAGCTTGTCGACCGCGAAGCCCTACGTTTTCGCCTTCGCTGCGGGAATGCTCATTCCGACGCCGACCGGAGCCTTTTTTGGATCGCGGCTTCCGGTATGGATCTGGCCCGTCGCGCTTCTGGTCGCGATGTTCACTCGCAACGTTGCTCCGATCGGTCTGCGCGCATCTCTGATTACCGAAGCGGTTGCGGCCGGGATCTTCGTGCTGCTTCTGTATTATCGGCGCGCCGGCAGCATCGGCCGCTTCCTCGAGCGGCCGTCGTCGAACTTTCTCGGCCGGATCAGCTTCAGCCTTTATCTTCTCAACGTGCCATTCCTGATCCCGCTCGATCTGTATGCGCCGGTAGCGTATCCGATCCTGACGGGACTGGCCTATGCCGCCTTGATCTGCGTGGTTGTGATGCCGCTGTCGTATCTGGCGTTGATGTACGTCGAGAAGCCCGGGATCGTGCTGGGCCGCGCGCTCACCGCTCCGAAAGCCCAGCCTGTTCCTGCGCAACGAGCTTGAGCGCACGGCAGTGTTGCAACGAAGCCCTGCTGCAAACCGCGTGGTCAGACGTTAGCGGCAACGCTAACATCGGTTTTCCTCGCCGGATTTCCCTTTCATGTCGCCTGACGCAACCCAATCTGCGCGGCCGCGCATTGCGCCGCTTGGCCTGCTGTTCCTGCTGATCACGTCGGTGGCGTGGGGGCTGAACTGGCCGGTCACGAAATACATCGTCTTGGAATGGCCGCCGCTACCGGCGCGCGGACTGGCAGGCATCGTCGGCGGACTTGTACTTGCGGGCTACGTCGTTTTGAGCGGGCAGAGCCTTTATGTGCCGCGCGATCAGCGCATGCGGCTCGCCATCTCGGCGTTCCTCAACGTCACCATGTGGATGGCGGTGATGGGGCTGGCGCTGCTGTGGTTGCCGGCGAGCGAGGCGGCTGTCGTCGCCTACACCATGCCGGTATGGACAGCGCTTCTGGCCTGGCCGCTGCTTGGCGAACGGCTGGTGTTGGCGCGGATCATCGCGCTGGTGCTGGCGTTCGCGGGACTTCTCATCCTGTTCGCTGGGGACGGCATCAATGCCAGCCTGGAGAAGTGGCCCGGCATCGTGCTGGCATTCATGGGCGCGATTGCGTTCGCGCTCGGCACGATTTTTCTGAAGCGCTATCCAATCCAGATACCGGCTGCAACGTCGGCGGCCTGGCAACTTGCGCTCGGCTGCCTGCCGGTGGCCGTGATCGGCTACGCGTTTTCGCAGCCATCGTTCTCGGCATTTACCGCGACTGGATGGGCCTGCATGGCCTACATGACCTTCATCGGATTGTGCCTGGCCTACATGGCTTGGTTTGCGGCGCTCAAACGGCTGCCTGCGTCCGTCGCCGCGATCGGCACCATGCTGGTGCCGGTGATCGGTGTGGTGGCTGCATCGATCGCACTGAAGGAGCCGCTCGGATTGGTGCAGATCGCAGCGCTGGCGCTGACGCTCGGCGGCGTCGCACTCGCCGCGCGCTCCTGACATCCAAGAACGGTCCTGAACGACATGTCATCGACGCCGCTTCCCCGCGTTGCACCGCCTGCCATCACATCCTCGGGCCTGGTGTTTCTCGCCATCACCTCCATCAGCTGGGGGCTCAATTTTCCCGTAATGAAAATCATCCTGCGCGAGTGGCCGCCGCTGGCGTCGCGCGGACTCGCGGGGCTTGTCGGAGCAGGTTTGCTTGCGCTTGTCGCTGTGGCGATGAAGCAGGATTTGCGCGTGCCGCGTCATCTCTGGCCGCGACTGATTGGCATTTCCTTGCTGACGATCACCTGCTGGGTGTCGCTGATGGGGCTGGCGCTGGTGTGGCTTCCGGCAAGCGAAGCCGCGGTGATTGCGATCAGCGTTCCGGTGTGGGTGTCGGTGATGGCCTGGCCGATTCTTGGCGAGCGGATTTCACTGACCCGCGCCTTTGCACTTGCCGTTGCGCTCGGCGGCATCATGTTCTTGATCGGCGGCAAAGGGATCGACGTCAGTATCGAGAAGCTGCCAGGCATCGCGTTCGGATTGTCTGCGGCAATCTTGGTTGCCGGCGGCACCATCGCGCTGAAGCGTTTCCCATTGGCGATGCCGCCGGTCGCGCTGTCGGCGTGGCAGATTGGACTCGGCTGCATCCCCGTCACGATCGCGGGCTTTGTATTCGAACGGCCTTCGTTCGCAGCACTCTCTTCGACGGGCTGGGCATCGATGGTCTATTTGACGGTGATCCAGTTCTGCGTGGCTTACGTCTGCTGGTTCGCGGCGCTGGCGCGGCTGCCGGCCTCGACCGCATCGATCGGCACGCTGATGGTCCCGGTTATCGGCGTCGTCGCATCCGCGCTCATGCTCTATGAGCCGCTGGGATTACGTGAGTTGGCGGTGCTGGCGCTGACAATCGGCGGCGTCGCTATCGCGATGCGCTCGTAACAACTCGCAAAGAAAAACGGACGGCGCTTGGGGGGAAGCACCGTCCGTCTCTCACCTTACGCAACCAACGCCAAAGGGCGGTTACGGGCAGGCATAGCGGTTGCCGTCGTAGCCGAGATACGTGCCTGAGCGCACATCGTACGAGCGGTAGGTCTGGATGCAGTATTCGACGTCGCCGCCACCTTGCGCAGGCGCTGCGACTTGCGGTTCGACCGCGACATAGCCGTCGTCGACGTATCCATTATCGACGACGTAACCCGGATCGCTGTAACCGTAATAACCCGGTCCATAGCCGTAACCGCCGTAATACGGGCGGGAGGCGAGGGCAGCGCCTGCGGCCAGTCCGGTCGCAAAACCGATGCCGGCACCGATGCGGCGACCCTGCCAGCCACCAGGCCGGCCGGCCCAGCCACCCGGGCGCGCAGCCGCAGCGACACCGGCAGCGCCGGCACCCCAGCGCGGGCTCGCAATTGCGGGCCGACCTGCGAACGCAGCACCGCCGGCACCCCAACGCGGGCTCGGCATTGCGGGACGACCTGCAAACGCTGCTCCGCCAAAGCGGGCGGCGCCCGGACCGCCACGACCCTTGAACTGAGCTTCAGCACTCGTCGTCATCAGCATGGGCGTCAGGGCAAGCAATGCTGCCGCGCCGAAAACTTTCAACCTCAACATCGAAATGGCTCCCTGGGGACTACGCCGAAAACGGGTAAGGCCACGAGGTGTTCCGTGCCGTCCCGAGATTCTGTCCCGCAGGTTAAATGGTGGTACTCGGTAGCTGTACAAGAGCTGAATGGATTGCGCCGGAATCGTGTTCGGCTGCGGCACAACGCAGCAACGAACTTCGACTTTAGTTTGGACTTTAGTGGCGGTTGGCACCCATGGTGCGCGGCGCAAGCTCGGTTGTGTTGTCGAGCGTGACAATTTGCTGACGTGTGCGTGGCAACGCGTCCGGATGCTCCGTTCGCAGGAATTCGATCAATTTTTCGCGCACCTCACAGCGCAGATCCCATGCCGCCGGTGCGCTGCGTGCCGACACCAGCGCGCGGACCTCGATGGTGTGCTCCTTTGCGTCAGAGACCTGCAGCACGATGACGCGGCCGTCGCACAGCGGAGACTCGCGCGCGATCTGGCTGAGCCTCTCGCGCATCTTGGCGATCGGCGCGTTGTAGTCGACGTAAAGGATAACCGCGCCGATCAGCGCCGAGGTTTCGCGCGTCCAGTTCTGGAACGGCTTCTCGATGAAGTACGACAGCGGCACGACCATGCGCCGCCAATCCCAAAGCTTGATGATGACGTAGGTGGTCGTGATCTCTTCAATTGTGCCCCATTCGCCCTCGACGATCACGGCGTCGTCGATGCGGATCGGCTGCGCCATGGCGATCTGCACGCCGGCGATCAAGTTCGACAGCAGAGGGCGCGCGGCGAGACCGACGGCGATACCCGCGACACCGGCGGACGCGAACAGCGACACGCCGTATTGCCGGACTTCCTCGAAGCTCATCAGCACGAAGCCGAGCGTGATAATGAAGATCAGAACGTCCGCCGCACGCTTGAGGATGCCGATCTGCGTCACATGCTTGCGCGCTAGCAGATTGTCCTCGGTGTCGATGCGAAAACGGCTGAGATAGACTTGCGTGAATATTTGAACGGCGACCATCGCGATCCAGCCGACGAGCGCAATGAACGCCACGTGCATGGCGCGGCTGAGCCCGTTGGCGACCGTGCTGTCGATGGGCGCCAGCGGCAACGCGATCGACAGCGCCAACACGATCAGCGCGAGGCGCAGCGGGCCTTTGGTCTGGGTGAAGAGGGCGCGGACGTTCGGATGACGCGCGCCCAAGGTCGAGCGCATCATCTTGACGATGCCGGTGTAGAATAGCAGCGCGAGCGCGATGGCCGCCAGCAGCACCACACCTCCGATCAGCCATCCGGGCAACAGGCGGATCGGATCCGCCAATTGTTCGATCTCGGCGCGAATAGCGTTCAGCATCAGGCAGATAACCGGGATTTTGGCGTGGCGGGGGTCCCTGATAACGCCCGAGCGCCGCATCGGTTCGCGGTGCATCAAGCCTCTGTTGGCGCTGGACAATCCCGCGTCCGGGTGTCATCACAGGCGATCGGTCGAGCCTTCGGATTCCCGCGCGATGAAGCAGTTTTTCCTGAAGTTTTTCACCTGGTGGAGCGGCCAGACGTTCGGCACCCAGCTCTGGACCTGGCGGTTCGGCGAGCTCGTCGGTCAGGACGAGGCCGGGAACAAGTACTACCGCACGCGCGGCGGCAAGATCGATCCGACGCTCGGCTTCGAACGCCGCTGGGTCGTCTACAACGGCTACGCGGAAGCGAGCCGTATCCCGACCGGCTGGCATGGCTGGATGCACCACACCGTCGATACGCCGCCGACGAAGGAAGATTACAAGCCGCGCGAGTGGCAGAAGCCGCATCAGCCGAACCTGACCGGCACGCCGAATGCGTACCGGCCGTCCGGCTCGACCTTGTCGACCGGCAAACGCCCGAAAGCGACGGGCGATTATCAGCCCTGGACGCCCGTCAACTAATTCTAGCTACACACGCACCTGCTGTCGCTCGCGGAAGCGCGTTGCGGCGCGCGCGATCGCTTGCGCGCGTTTCTCGATGAACGGCGTCATCCGCTGCCGCACCATCGCCAGCACGTCCGCGGGCGCGGTGTGTGGTGAGCCCGAGGAGAAGGGCGGCGCCGGATTGTATTCGAGCGCCAGCTGCACGGCTTCAGCGGCCTTTCGTCCGGCGATGGTGTCGATCATCACCAAACCGAAGTCGATGCCTGCGGTGACGCCACCGCCCGTAATGCGGTTGCGATCGCTGCAGACGCGCGTTTCAACTGGAGTCGCGCCGAACTTCTTCAGATCGTCGAGCACGGCCCAGTACGTCGTCGCCTTGTAACCGTCGAGCAGGCCCGCCGCGCCGAGCACGAGTGCGCCGGTGCAGACGGAGGTGACATAGCGCGCGCCCTCGGCTTGCTTGCGCAGGAAGTCGAGCACTTCGTCGTCATTGGCCATGTCGTCGGCGCCGGAGCCGCCGGGCACGCAGATCACGTCGAGCTGCGGACACTCGCTCATCTTCATGGTCGGCAGGATCGAGATCGGCGTGTCGCTCGGCACCGGATCCAGCGTCTTCCAGATCAGGTGCACCTCGGCGCCCGGCATGCGCGAGAGCACCTGCACCGGGCCGGTGAGGTCGAGCTGGGTGAGCTTCGGAAACAGCAGAAATCCGATGTTGATGGTCTGGTCGCTCATGGCGCGCTCCCGGGTTTGATCTTGACGACGCGAGGATCGCATGATGGGTTTAGGTCATAAATGGCATTATTCCCTCGTTTTCGGACATCCTCGATTTTGGACGCAGACCTATGATCGGCATTTTGATTTTTCCGGATTTTCAGATCCTCGATGCGGCAGGGCCGATCGCGGCGTTCGAGATCGCGGCGCGGTTGTCTGGAAAGAAGCCGGGTATTCGCGTCCTCGCCGCCAAGCCCGGTCCGGTACGAAGCTCGTCGGGTGTCGAAATGCACGCACACGGGTTTTCGAAAACGCCGCTGGACATGCTGATGATCGCTGGTGGCGACGGCACGCTCAGTGCTGTGCGTTGCGACGCGACGCTTGCGTTCGTGCAGGCGACAGCGCGGCGCGGCATTCGCGTCGCCAGCGTGTGCTCCGGCGCGTACGTGCTGGCGGAGGCGGGATTGCTCGACGGCAAGCGTGCGACCACACATTGGAGCCGCACGCGGCATTTCCTCGAAGCCTATCCGAAGGTGAAGCTCGAGCCGGATCGCATCTACACCTGCGACGGCGATATCTGGACGTCAGCGGGCATCACCGCAGGCATCGATCTGTCGCTCGCGATCATCGCCAACGATTACGGGGACAAGATCGCGCGCGCGACAGCGAAGCAGCTTGTCGTCTATCACCAGCGCTCGGGCGGGCAGTCGCAGTTCTCGGCGCTGCTCGAGCTGAAATCGCCGACCGGCCGTTTCAAGCCGCTGCTTGGTTGGGCGCGGGAGAACCTCGATCAGCCGCTCACCGTCGAGCAGATGGCCGAGAAGGCTGCGATGAGCGCGCGGCATTTCGCGCGCGCCTTCATTGCCGAAACCGGCACCACGCCATCGAAGGCCGTCGAGCGGCTGCGGGTCGAGGTCGCGAAAGAGCGCATCGAGGCGACGAGCGAGCCGATCGAGATCGTCGCGCGCTCCGCCGGCTTTCGCGATCCGGAGCGGATGCGGCGCGCGTTCGTGCGCGCGTTCGGCCAGCCGCCGCAGGCACTGCGGCGAGCCGCGAAAGCGACAGCCAAGGAAACGTCGGCTAGCCGAGCTTCTTGAGCCAGTCGCCCATCTCCTTGATCGCGCCATTCGCTTTGGTCAGCAGCTTGCCCATGGTGATGAAGCCGTGGAACTGACCGGGATAGGTCTTCCACGTCACCGGCACGCCGGCGCTCTCCAACCGCTTCGCATACTCGTCGCCTTCATCGCGCAGCGGATCGGCACCAGCGGTCAGCACATAGGCTGGCGGCAATTGCTTCATGTCGGTGACGCGCGCGGGTGAGGCCTTCCAGGTCTCGCCGTCGGCGAGCGAGTTCAGGTAATGATCGCGGAACCAGCGGATGACGGTGTGGGTCAGGAGGCAACTCGTCTCCGGTTCGCTGTGCGAGGGATGCGTCATCGCGAAGTCGGTGGCCGGATAGATCAGAAGCTGCGCCTGAATCTTCGGCCCGTTCTGGCGCGCATCGATCGCAACGATGGCCGAGAGGTTGCCGCCGGCGCTGTCGCCGCCGACGCTGATGCGGCCGGCATCGATGCCGAGCGACTTCGCATTCAGCGAAACCCACTTGGTCGCGGCGATGGCATCGTCGACCGCAGCGGGAAACTTGTGCTCTGGTGCGAGGCGATAGTCGACCGAGATCACGATCATCTCGCCGTCACGCGCAAGCGTGCGGCAAACTACGTCGTGTGAATCGAGGTCGCCGATCACCCAGCCGCCGCCATGGAAGAATACGAGGGCAGGGGCCAGCCCGTCATACTTGCGCAATTGTTTCGGCGTGTAGGTGCGCACTGGAATAGCGCCGCCGGGGCCCGGGATCGTCGTGTTCTGTACCGACGCCAGCTCCGGCGGCTCGGGATGCGAGACGACGCGGCCCGCGAGATAGAACTCCCGCGCTTCCTTCGGCGTCAGAGTTTCGTAGGGCGGACGGCCGGCTTCACGGAAGGCGTTGAGAACGAAGGCGGCATCGGGATCGAGAACGACAGGCATGAACGGGCTATTCCTTGTTCTTCTGATGCGTTGAAGTGAAGATCAGCCGATGGTCCGCCCGCCGTCAACCACGTAGGACGCGCCGCAAACGTACCGCGCTTCCTCGGACGCGAGGAAGGCGACGACGGACGCGACTTCAGCGGCTTGGCCGAGACGGCGCGCGGGCACCCGCTCGATCGAACGCGCGGCGACGGCCTGCTGCTGGCCGGGATTGCGGCCCTCGAAGATCGAGAACAGCATGCGGCTGTCGATCAGGCCGGGGCAAACGCAGTTGATGCGGACGTTGGTGCCGGTGACTTCGATCGCCGCGCTTTTGGTCAGGCCGATCACCGCGTGCTTGCTGGCGCTGTAGACGGCGATGCCGGGCGATCCCATCAGGCCCGCGATCGACGCGGTGTTGATGATGCTGCCGGCGTTCTTCTCCAGCATGACCGGGAGAACGTGCTTCATGCCGAGAAACACGCCGGTGACGTTGACGTCGAGCACGCGCTGAAAGCTCTCGAGCGGGTAGTGGGTGATGGGCGCGATTTCGCCTTCGATCCCGGCATTATTGTAGAAAATATCGATGGTGCCGGCCGCTTCGACCGCCTTGCGCACATAGCCCGCGACTTGGTCTTCACGGGTGACATCGGCGACGAGCGATACCGCCTTCGCTGCGGCGGGAAGGGTGGCAACAGCCTTTGTGAGTGCCTCTTCCTGGCGGTCGACAGCGACGACGCGTGCGCCGCGCTTGGCCATCAATTGCATGGTGGCGGTGCCAATCTCTCCGGCAGCACCGGTGATGACCGCGACCTTACCGTCGAGCCGTATTCCATCCGTGGTATCCACGCAGAGCCTCCCTGAAAGCGACCGGCGTTCTTGTTTTGGGCATGGCCGGTTCGGTTCCGACTATCCCATCCCGGAAAACGGGTGGCCAGCGGCACGCGCAGCAGACACCAGCATGGCTCGTGTGCGAGCGGCGGGTTTGCCCGGCAGACCTGCTTGTGCCAGCCCCGTTATCGCCCTTTCCTAGCCTTAATCAGCGTGTTAACCGGATATATCGCCAGCGGCGTAAACTGGCGCAAACGCGATTCGCCGATTAAAGCCGCCGAGATGTACCGAAACGCTCTGATTGCCGCCTTTGCAGCGCTTCTCGCTGCGGCTTCGTTTGCGCCGCCGGCGGAGGCGCAGCTCGGAAATATTTTCGAACCGCTGTTTCGTCCCCCGGCCGATATCCCGCGTGGCGGTGCACCTGCCGACGAAGAAGATTCCGTCCCCGATCTGCCGCGCGGCCGTGTGCTGCCAAGCCGGCCGCAGCAACAACAGCAGCCGGGGCTGACCGCGCCGCGTCCGGGTGCGGTTCAGAACCAGCCGCTTGCGCCACCGCCCGGTACGCAGGCCGCCCCCCAAGGCGGACAACCCAGCATCGCCGCGCCTTCACCGGGTGCTGCGCCGGCGCCGGGCCAGACGGCCACACCAAATCCGCTCCCGGGATTGCCGCAGGGGCAGCGCCAGCCACGCGGAACGCCGGGACAGGCGCCGCCGACGCCTGCAACCTTGCAGCCCGGCGACGAGGTCGTCACCGAGCCGCCGGCGCAGAAGGTCGTCAACAAGCAGGCCGTGTTCTCCGGCCTCGATAAGATCACCGGCCGCATCATTTCGTTCGATGCCGAGATGGGCGAGACGGTGCAATTCGGTGCACTGCGCGTGAAGCCGCGTGCTTGTTACACGCGTCCAGCAACTGAAGCGGCGAACACCGACGCGTTCGTCGAAGTCGAAGAGATTACGCTGCAGGGTGAGGTGAAGCGCATCTTCTCCGGCTGGATGTTTGCCGCGAGCCCAGGTCTGCATGGTGTCGAGCATTCGATCTATGACATCTGGCTGACAGATTGTAAGGGCGCGGTGCAGACCGTCAGCACGGCGCCGCCGGAAGCACCGAAGCCGCCTCCGCCGCCACAGGCGCAAAAGCGGCAGCCGCGTCCGCAGCCCGCGCCGGGTCAGGTTCAACAGCCGCCACCGCAGCAACAGCCGCGCCAGCAGCAGGTGCAGCCGCAGCAGCAGCAACAGCAGGGTTTCGGATTCCCGCTCTTCCGCTGATGTGACGGGATCACGACGCGCTTCGTCGTATGATTGCTGACAATTTCTGACGATTGTTACCGAACAGGTCATTGACCTCGTCCGAACGGGCATGCGGTGATGCGCCCCGCAAACAAGAACCGTGGGAGAGATGCATCATGGCCGTGGCGGCGACCGAGAAGCGCGTGCAGTTTCGCAAACTTCACGCCGGACCAACCTTCGTCATTCCCAATCCTTGGGATGTCGGCAGCGCCAAGCTGCTTCAGCACCTCGGCTTCTTTGCCGTCGCGTCCACCAGCGCCGGCTTTGCGTGGTCGATCGGCAAGCCCGACAACGCAGCGACTGTCGACGAGGTGGTCGAACATCTGCGCCAGCTCAGCGAGGCGGTCGCCATTCCGGTCGCGGCGGATTTCGAGAACGGCTTTTCGCGAACGCCGGAAGGCGTCGGCCAGAACGCCGCCAAGGCTGTGCACGCGGGCGTCGCCGGATTGTCGATCGAGGATTCGACCGGCGACAAAGCGCAGCCGCTGTTTTCGTTCAACGAGGCCGTCGAGCGCATGCGCGCGGCGCGGCAGGCCATCGATGCGGTCGACAAGAACGTGGTGCTGGTCGGACGCAGCGAGGGATTTCTCGTCGGCCAGCCGAATCTCGATGAGACCATCCGGCGGCTCGTGGCTTACTCGGACGCGGGGGCCGACTGCCTTTACGCACCGGGCATTCGGACGCGCGAGCAGATCGCCGCAGTGGTGCAGGCGGTGAAGCCCAAGCCCGTCAACGTGCTGATCTTCGCGCCCGAATACACGGTCGCGGAACTGGCCGAACTCGGCGTCGCGCGGATCAGCGTCGGCGGTTCGCTCGCGCGTCTCGCCTACAGCGCGCTGATGGCGTCGGCCGGCGAGATCAAGGAGAAGGGCACGTTCACCTCGTTCACGGGCGGAACGTCCGGCGGCGAGTTCAACAAGATCATGCGCGGCGGCTGATCCCGAAAAGTGGGTGTACCGGTTTCGGATCAGACGATCCTCGATGAAATGACGGCCTAAGTTGCCGTGTCATCGGCCTCGAGCACCGCAAGCGCTTCCGCGCCTTTGATCATCCTGTGGGTCGGCAGCGCCTTGAAATTGCCGTGCCCCTGAATCGCGACATCGAGCATGCGGCGATAACGCAGGCGCGGCACCTCGACCGCGCCGAACGTGCGCAGGTGCTCGGTCACGTATTGGGTGTCGAGCAGCACATAGCCGCCGGCGACCAGCCGGGCGACCAGATGCACCAGCGCGACCTTCGAGGCATCGCGCACGGTGTGAAACATGCTCTCGCCGAAAAACGCACGGCCCAGACTGACGCCATACAGTCCGCCGGCAAGCACGCCGTTGTCCCAGACCTCGACGCTGTGGGCGTGGCCCATGCGATGCAGCGCGCCGTACAGCTCGCGGATGCGGCGATTGATCCAGGTGTCCTCGCGGTCGGGCTGCGGCGCAGCGCATCCTGAGATCACGTGATCGAAGGCGTGATCGACGGTCACTGCAAAACGGTCCGTCCGGACGGTTCGCGCCAAACGCGAGGAAATGTGAAAACCCTCGAGCGGAATGATGCCGCGAATCTCCGGCTCGACCCAGAACAGCGACGGGTCCTGCGCGTTCTCCGCCATCGGGAAGATGCCGCAGGCATAAGCGCGCAGCAGCACGTCGGGCGTGATCTCGGACGAGGCGGTGTCGCGCGAACTCATGACACATTTGTAGCAGGCTCGGACCAGGCCCGCGACCCCGCGTGCAGGATTGTGATTAGCGGAATGGTCCCTTGAAGACGAAGAATGCGCCCAGCGCGATCAATCCGAAGCCGATCAGGTGATTGAGTGTAAAGCGCTCGCCGAGATAGGTCATCGAGAATACGCCGAACACCGCAAGCGTGATGACCTCCTGCATGGTCTTGAGCTCGGCGCCGGAGTAGACGGCGCTGCCATAGCGGTTGGCGGGGACGGCGAGGCAGTATTCGATCAGCGCAATGCCCCAGCTCGCCAGCACCACGATCCAGAGCGGCTGTTCCTTGAACTTGAGATGGCCGTACCAGGCAAACGTCATGAAGACGTTGGAGGCGATCAGCAGCACGACGGGTAGCAGCGAGGCGGGGATCGTCATCAATGGGCTCTTTCGGGATAGCCCAATGACGTTAGCCGGCGCTGACGGCCTGCCTGACTTCGGGCGCGTGGACGAGTGCAAAGCGTATCACAATGCGCGTGCCGGCGTGTGTCGGATCGCGCGTCAGCACGGCGTCGAGCTTGGTTGCCATGGCGCTGACAATGCGCTGGCCGAGGCCGGTCGAGCGCGGATCGGCCTTGGTCTGGAAGCCGACGCCGTTGTCGGTGATGCTGAGTTCGACGTCGTTACCGGACTGTTTCAGTGCGATATGGATCGGGCCCGAACCGTCCGGATAGGCATACTTCACGGCATTCATCACCAGCTCGTTGATCATCATGCCGAGCGCGACGGCGCGATCCGGATCGATTTCGACCGGGTCGGACTTCAGGGTCAGCTGCGACATGCGGTTGCCCTCGGTCGAGCGGCGAAGGTCTTCGAGCAAGGCTTCGAGATACTGATTCAGCAGCACGGTTTGCACATCGTGCGACGTGTAAAGCCGCCGGTGCACCTGCGACACGGCGGTGACACGGCCCATGGCGTTGGTCAGCGCCGCTTTCACGTCCTCGTCATGGCTGGAGTTGGCCTGCAGGTTGAGGAGCGAGGCGATGATCTGCAAGCTGTTGCCGACGCGGTGGTTGACCTCGCGCAGCAGCATCTCGCGCTCGGCGGCCAGCGCCTCAAAGCGGTCGCGGGCGGCGCGGATTTCGGCTTCGGCCTCGTCGCGTGCCGCGAGCAGGCGGGCACGGTCGAGCGCGCCGGTGACGGCGACATGGAGCAGGGTGACGAAATCGCCGTGGGTATCCTTGACGAGATAGTCGGACGCACCCGCCTTCAACGCGGTCACCGCGATCTGGCTGTCCTGCGAGGCGGTGACGAACACCACCGGCGGCGCATTCGGAATTTTCTGAATCCGGTCGAGGGTCTCGAGACCATCGAGGCCAGGCATATGCTGATCCAGCGCCACCACGTCGATGCCGCCGCGCGCGATGCGCGCGATCCCCGACGCACCGTCGGCGGCATGCTCGAACACGAAGCCGTGCTTCTTCAGGCCGCGTTCGACCAGCCGCGCCAGACCCGCGTCGTCCTCGATATAGAGAATGGTGGGCGCTGGAGCAGTCATGGTTTAATCGGGGGCACCTGGATCACGGAGAAGAACAGCCCGAGCTGGCGGATGGCGTTGGCGAAGCTGTCGTAGTTCACCGGCTTGGTGATGTAGACGTTACACCCCAGCTCGTAACAGCGTTTGATTTCCTGCGCGTCGTCGGTGGTGGTCAGTACCACCACCGGCGCATACCTCAGCTTCGGGTCTTCCTTGACCCGCTTGAGGATGTCGATGCCGGTCATGTCCGGCAGGTTGAGGTCGAGCAGGATCAGCAGCGCTTCGCCATCCTGCGAGCCGCCGTTGGCCTGGGTGAACAGAAACTTCACGGCCTCGGTGCCGCTGGTGAACGGCACGATCTCGTTATTGACGCCGGCCCGGCGAATGTTGCGCTCGATCAGGCGCGCATGACCTTCGTCATCCTCGATCATCACGATTCGTACGGGAACGCTCACGCGGGATGTCCTTTGTTCTGTTCGATTGTCCAGGCGATCGGCAGCGTCACGGTGAACGTGCTGCCCTGATTGAGTTCGGAATTTACGCCCATGGTTCCGCCCAGTCTGCGCACGAGTGCACGCACGTGGGCGAGCCCGATGCCTTGCCCGGGCTTGTCCTGCGTGCCGGCGCGGCGGAACAGATCGAAAATGCGCTGATGGTCTTTCGGATCGATGCCGCGGCCGTTGTCGATGACGTCGATCACCGCGAAACCGAGCTTGCGGCGGCCGCGCACGACGATCTCGCCGGGCATGTTGTCCTTCAGGTACTTCAGCGCATTGTCGATGAGATTGGAGAAGATCTGCTCGAGCGCAAGGCGGTCGCTTGTCACATCGGGCAGCGCCTCGATGCGGATCTCCGCGTTCGCTTCGGAGGCCTGGTGCGCGACTGTCGAGACGATGCTCTGCATCAGTTCGTTGAGATCGATGCGCTCGGGGTTGAACGTCCTCCGGCCCTCGCGGGTGAGGTGGAGGATCGCACCGATCAACCGGTCCATCTTGTCGATCGACGATTTGATGAAGCCGATCGCTTCGGTGAAATCGTCGGAGAGCTGTTTGTCTTCGCTAGCGAGGATGGGTTCTTCGTTCGACGGTTCGAGCGGCTGGGTGGCGTTGTCGTTGCCTGCCGTCTTCGTCGCGAGGCGGCGGAAAATATCACCGCGCAGCTCTTCGAGCTCGCTGGTGAAGCCCATGATGTTGACGAGCGGCGAGCGGAGATCGTGGCTGACGATATACGCGAAGCGCTGAACCTCTTCGTTGGCCTCACGCAGATCGGCGGTGCGTTCCTGGACGGTGGTTTCGAGATGTGTGTTGATGTCCCGCTGAAGCTGCTCGGCCTTGTCGCGCTCGCGCGAGGCGCGGCGCACCAGCGCCATCGATAAACCCGCCAGCGCGATCACGATGCCCGATCCTGCCGTGGTGACGAGCGCGGCCAGACGCTGACTCTGATCGGCGGATGCATTGCGTTCCGCAGACAGTCTTTCTTCCTCGGTGCGCATGGCTCCGGAAATCTGCAAGATCGCCTGGACGGATTCGTTGGCGCCGCCGCGGCGCAGGATTTCGACGCTGGTCGCGACGTCGTTGTTCTTGATGCGATCGATGCCGCGCGCGAATTCCGTCAGCCGCGTTTCGATTGCTGCGCGCAGTTTCTTGCTGTTCTCAGTTTGCACCAGGTTGTCGCGCGTAAGATCGGCAAGCTTGTCGGCAGCGGGGAGAATACGCGCAGCCGCTTCCTCGTATTCGCGCAGGAACTGTGGGTTGGCCGAAAGCAGATAAGCGCGCGTCGCGCTTTCGGCGCGGCGGATTTCGAGCAGCACAATCGATATCTGGCTCTCGACCTCGACAGTGTGCGTGACGGCCTCGGCGTCATCGCGGGCTTTGTAGACGAAATAAACCGACGCCGCGCTGATGACGACCAGCACGGCGAGACCCAGCGTTAAAATGAGAATTTGCGACAGGCCCGTCTGCCGCAGCCGTAAGCCACCCACTAAGTATCTGTCCGATCTTTTGAAATCTTATGCGACTGAAGCCGAAAACCGCAGCCGCGTGCAATCCATCCGGCAGACAACGCGCAGGGCAGCCGTTGGGTTCCGGATCGGAACTTATTTGTTGGGTGCTTCGACCGGACCGGCGTTGGCGAGATACTGTTCGAGCCAGTGAATGTGATAATCGCCGTCGATGATGCTCGGCTCGCGCACGAGGTTGCGAAACAGCGGCAAGGTTGTCTCGACGCCGTCCACTACCATTTCGTCCAGCGCGCGGCGCAGCCGCATCAAGCACTCGCCACGGGTCTTGCCGTGGACGATCAGCTTGCCGACCAGCGAATCATAATAGGGTGGAATGACGTAACCCTGATAAACCGCCGAATCGATCCGCACGCCGAGGCCGCCGGGCGGATGATACTGGGTGATGCGTCCGGGCGAGGGCCGGAACGTCACCGGGTTCTCGGCGTTGACCCGGCACTCGATCGCGTGACCGCTGACGCCGATCTCGTCCTGCCGCGCCGGAAGATCGCCGCCGGCGGCAACGCGGATCTGCTCCAGCACGAGATCGATGCCGGTGATCATTTCGGTCACCGGATGCTCAACCTGAATGCGGGTGTTCATCTCGATGAAATAGAACTCACCGTCCTCATAAAGAAATTCGATGGTGCCGGCGCCGAGATACTTCATCTCCTGCATCGCCTTGGCGCAGGTCTCGCCGATCTTGGCGCGCGCGGCCGCCGAGAGCACCGGTGAGGGGCCTTCTTCCCAAACCTTCTGATGGCGGCGCTGCAGCGAGCAGTCGCGCTCGCCGAGATGAATCGCACCGCCGCGGCCATCGCCAAGCACCTGGATTTCGATGTGCCGCGGCTTGCCGAGATACTTTTCCATGTAGACGGCGGCGTCGCCGAAGGCGGCTTTTGCTTCCGTGCCTGCGGTCTGGATCGCCATCATCAGGTCGGCTTCGGTGCGCGCCACTTTCATGCCGCGACCCCCACCGCCGGCAGCTGCCTTGATCAGAACCGGGAAACCGATCTCGCGCGCGATCGCCATCGCGTCGTCTTCAGGATTGATGCCGCCGTCGGAGCCGGGGACGACCGGAATGCCGAGGCGCTTGGCGGTGCGCTTGGCTTCAATCTTGTCGCCCATCATGCGGATGTGTTCGGCCTTCGGGCCGATGAACTGCAGATTGTGCTCTTCGAGGATCTCGGCGAAGCGCGCATTCTCCGACAGGAAGCCGTAGCCGGGATGAACGGCTTCGGCACCGGTGATCTCGCAGGCGGCGAGCAGGGCCGGGATGTTGAGATAGCTATCCTTGGACGGCGGCGGGCCGATGCAGACGCTCTCGTCGGCGAGGCGCACATGCATGGCGTCGGCGTCGGCGGTGGAATGCACGGCAACGGTCGAAATGCCGAGTTCCTTGCACGCGCGTAAAATCCGCAGTGCGATCTCGCCGCGATTGGCTATGAGGATCTTGTCGAACATCGCACTGCCTGACGGCTGTCGTTACGCTTGATTACTCGATGATGACGAGCGGCTCGCCGAACTCGACCGGCTGGCCGTCCTCGACGAGGATTTGCGTCACGGTGCCGGTGCGGGGCGAGGGAATCTGGTTCATCGTCTTCATCGCTTCGATGATGAGCAGCGTGTCGCCGGCCTTCACCTTGCTGCCGACGTCGATGAACGGCTTTGCGCCGGGCTCGGCGGCGACGTAGGCCGTACCGACCATCGGCGAGGGAACCGCCCCCGGATGTTTCGATATGTCGGCAGGCGCCGCGGTTGCGGTCGCCGCAACCGGCGCCGCGATGCTTGCGACCGAAGCTGCAGCCGGCATAGCGGCTGCGACCGTCACATTGCGCGCGACGCGCACGCGCAGGCCCGAGCGCTCGATCTCGATCTCGGTCAGGTTGGTTTCATCGAGCAACGCTGCGAGTTCGCGAACCAGTTCGCGCTCGTTCAGCGGTTTCGAGTCCTTTGCCTTGTCTTGCGGCTGGCGTGCCATGGATGATCCGGGACTTTCTTGATTTTTGACGTGACGCGTCAGGCTTTCGCCGCAGCGCCGATACGGTGGGCCAGGCCCGCGATCGCGAGCCGGTAGCCTTCGATGCCAAATCCTGCGAGCGTCGCGAACGCGGCGCGCGCGACGAACGAGTGATGGCGAAACGGCTCTCGCGCGTGAACATTGGTCACGTGAACCTCGACGGCCGGCAGCTTCACACCGATCAGCGCGTCGTGGATCGCAATCGACGTATGCGAGTAGCCGCCCGCATTGATGATGATGCCGGCGGCCTTCTTCGCGCCCGCCTCGTGGATGAAGTCGATCAATTCGCCTTCACGGTTGGACTGCCGGCAGTCCGCAGCCAGTCCATAATGCGTCGCGGTGCCGTGGCAGAGCGCCTCGACATCCTTCAGCGTCGCATGACCGTAGGTTTCGGGCTCACGGGTGCCGAGCAGGTTGAGGTTCGGTCCGTTGAGCACGTAGATTGTATTTGCCATCAAATGTCCGGCGATATTTGCGCAGCAAGGCGGGTGTTCCGTCCGGGGTTATAGGTAACCTCACCCGGTAGGGGAAGCCTCCAGAAGCCCTCCAAATGGGGACGGAAAGGGCCGTCTGCAAAGAAAGGCCCGTGAAAGCGGCTCAATCTCGTCATTAACCAATTCTTAACCTTCGTAAATCGCAGGGTGTTGGAATTGCTCTGCTTTTCACCGGCCGGAAGCCGATTTGCCGTACCGAGACGAGATCTTGAAGGCACCCTCTTAACTGAGCGCTGGCCGGTCTTGGCCCTGAGTGCCGCGCGATGTCCACAAGAGCACATCGTGCATCGGGCGTGTGAAGCCGACGATACGAGGATGCGCGCGTCAACGTATCGAAGGTCAGCGCGACCGAAAAGCGAGCTACGTGATCCCTCGCGTTGAGTTTCGCGCAGCGCGCATTTTTTAGTTTTGATTTTTCGGCGGGCGATTTTTGGCTTCTGAAACCTTTCCATACCGGTGGCGTAATTGCCGCATCGGCGACGCGACGTGCCGTTCTCACGATTGTCTGTCGCACCGCTGTGCTCTCTTTCGGTGGATGTCTGCCGAAGGTGTCCTTATTCAATCGGGAGACGATCAATGTCCAAGCGTATTGCTATGCTGACCGCAGCCGCCCTCGGCGCGCTGTTCGTGACTGGTACCGTGACTGCGCCGGCGTTCGCGCAGGAGAAGACCGTTCAGGTTGGCGGCGCTCCGATGTTCCCCTCGAAGAACATCATCCAGAACGCCGTGAACTCGAAGGATCACACCACGCTCGTTGCAGCAGTGAAGGCCGCCGGCCTCGTTGACACGCTGCAGGGCGCTGGCCCGTTCACCGTGTTCGCTCCGACCAACGCCGCGTTCGGCAAGCTGCCGAAGGGCACCGTCGAGACGCTGGTGAAGCCGGAGAACAAGGCGACCCTCACCAAGATCCTGACCTATCATGTCGTCCCGGGCCGCCTCGCTGCCAAGGACCTCAAGGATGGCCAGAAGCTGACGACCGTTGCCGGTGAGACCCTCACCGTGAAGGCCGCCGGTGGCAAGGTTCAGATCATCGACTCCAAGGGTGGTGCTTCGAACGTGACCATTCCGAACGTGTTCCAGTCGAACGGCGTCATTCACGTCGTCAACAGCGTTCTGCTGCCGAGCTAAGACGTTCGCCGCGAGGCTGACGTCAAAATCCCGCTCTCCGAAAGGAGGGCGGGATTTTCTTATGTGCCGGCCAAACGAAAAGGCGGGCCGTGGCCCGCCTTCGCATTCTGATTGTCGATCGTTAGGCGTCGATGATCGCGACGATCTCGAGCGTGCGCGGGTTCACCACGATGATCTCCGAGCCGACGAGGATGTACTCATAGCCTCGCCATTCCGGATAGATCGTGACGACCTGGGCCGGCAAAGCGTGGAACGTCACGCTGCCGCGCGGCACCTTGGCGCCGACCGAGATCGAGAAGTTCACGTTGGTGACCGGCTTCACGTTCTGCTGCTTGATCACGGTGGTGATCTGCGTGCGCTGCTCGGTCGTGATCTTCGCGCCCGCACCGGCCTGACCGGTCGTGGTCGACTGCTTGGTCTGCGAGTCGGTGGCGGACTTCGACGAGCTCGGGGTCTGCGAGTCGGTTACAGACTTCGGCGCAGCAGGCGCCATCTTGTTGTCCTGCGCGGCCTTCGAACCGGACGGCTGCTTGCTGTTGTCCTGCGCACGATCGCCCGGCGAAGCCTTGTCGGACTTCATGTTGTCCATGGAACTCGGGCTATCGCTGCGGTTCAGCGTACCGCTGCCGGACTGTCCACTTGTCGACGCAGGCGGAGCGGCCTGCGGCGCGCTCGGCGAAGCGCCCGAAGCACCTGACGTGGAACCCGGGCCCTGACCCTGTGCGGATGCAAGACCGGTCGTGATCACGAGCGCTGCCGCGGCGACAGACGCCAAGAATGTCTTCTTCATGGAACTCCTCCTTTTGTCCCTGCGGCCCGACAACGGCAGGAGGGAGGTCGTGTTCCGAGAAGGTACGGAGATAAACGTGAGAATTTCGTCAGAGACGTGAATGCCCGTTCATCGGTGCCGATGAACGGACATTGGAAATTTCACTTAGCCGTCGCGTGAATGATCAGCAAGTCGCCTTGCCGCAACGCGCTTCCGAAATCTTCTTCGACAGGCCTTCGACGCCGACGGCACCGATCACCACCTGCTTGCCGATGACGTAGCTCGGCGTGCCGTTCATGCCCATGGATTCGGCGAGCTTGAAGTTCTCTTCGAGCGTGGCGCGGACTTCGGGGCTGTTCATGTCCTTTTCGATGCGGGCGACATCGAGACCGACTTCCTTCGCCGCCGCGAGCGCGCGCGCCTTGTCGGCCGATCCGCGGCCGGTCAGCAGCTTCTGATGGAAGTCGAGATATTTCTTGCCGGTCGGGTCCTGCATCCGGACCGCAACGCCGACCTGCGCCGCTTCAACCGACGTCGGGCCGAGCACCGGAAACTCCTTCAGCACGACCTTCAGCTTCGGGTCGGCCTTCATCAGCTCCATCATGTCCAACATCGCGCGCTTGCAGTAGCCGCAGTTGTAATCGAAGAACTCGACGAAGGTGACGTCGCCGTCCTTATTGCCGACGGTGACGCCGCGCGGCGACTTGAAGATCAAATCGGCGTTCTTGGCGACGGCGGCTTCGTGCTTGGCGGCGTCCGCGACCGACTGGCGCTTGCTCAGCTCGGCCGCCATCTCCTCGAGAATTTCGGGATGCTCCATCAGATACTTTTTGATGACGCTCTCGATCTCCTTTTTCTGGCCGTCGGAGAACGACTGCGCCGACGCCGGCGCGGTGAACAGGCCGAGTGCGAGCAGGGCAGGAGCGAGGGCGCGAAGCGAAATCATGATCACATCCTTGGCCGGAAATTCTGAAAAGCGCGTTTACGTCTGGCTTAGTTTGACTGTCCCGGCAACGGCCTGGCGCTCACGATATCGTCAGCCTTGACCCAGCCGGGCGTGCCGACCGCGAAACGCGTCTTGGCCCGGGTGGCGAGATCGCGCGCGGTCTTGCTGTCGCCGCGCAGAAACGCGGCCTGGGCTGCGGCGAGATCGGCCTCGGCGTAATTGCCCTGTTTGCCGTAGGCGACGGCGAGCTGGGAGTAGGCGGACGGCACCTCGGGCTCGCGCGCAAGTGCAGCCTTGAGGATCGGCACCGCTTCGGTCGCGTACGCCGCGTTGCTCGAGGCAAGCAGCGCCTGTCCCAACATGATCTCGATCAGGGGCGCGCGATTGGAGAGCTGCAGCGCTCTGCGCAGCGGCGCGATCGCCTCATCGGGCTTGCCGCCTTCGAGCAGCGCCTGACCTTTCAGCTCGTAGAAATAAGGATTGTTCGGCTGTGTCTGAATCAGTCCGTCGATCTGGGCGATGGCCGTGCGCAGATCGCCATGGCGATAGGTGGCGATAGCGCGGGCGTAGCGGGCAGGGAGGTTGTCGGCCGCGCTGGTGTAGCGCCGCACCACCGTATCTTGCCGCTCCAGGAAGCCGGAGATTTTCGCGCGCATCATGTCGTGGCGAAGCTGCAGCGCCGGATCGTCCCGCTTCTCCCAGTTCGGACTCGAACGGGCCAGCTCACCGAGCGCGGCGACGCGCTCCGACGGTAGCGGGTGCGACTGCATGTAAGGATCGGCGCCGCGGCCCGCATACATGATCTGATCGTTGAAGCGCTTGAAGGTCTCGTACATCCCCTTCGACGACTGCCCGGTGGCGTCGAGGAATTTCACGCCCGCCTTGTCGGCATTTTCTTCCTGCTGGCGCTGATACGACAGCACCGTGCGGATGATTGCCGCCTGCGGCGCGGCGATCGCGGCGGCGCCGGCATTGCCGCCGCCGCTGCCGGAGCGTGCGCCGGCGATGGCTGCGCCCATGCCGAGGATGGTGGCGAGCACCATCTGCGTCTGCGCCCGCGACAGCTCCTCGCGCAGCTTGGCAAGGTGACCGCCGGCGAGATGGCCGGTTTCATGCGCGAGCACGCCGATGATCTGGTTCGGCGTTTCCGAATCGCGCAGTGCGCCGACGTTGACGAAGATGCGGCGGCCGTCGGCGACGAACGCGTTGAAGCTCGTGTCGTTGATCAGGACGACCTGGATGTTCTGCTTCGTGAGGCCGGCCGCGCGCAGAATCGGCGCCGTATACTCGCGCAACAGTTGCTCGATCTCGGTATCGCGCAGGATCGGCGGACCGGCGCTGCGGCGTTGCTGCGCCGAGGCGCTCATCGGCGCGACGGCGACGGCCGCCGCGGTCGCAGCTGCGATCCAGCGCAGCGAGCGGTTGCTCCGGCTTGCACAGGGGCGAGATGGCATTTCGTTTGGCAATTGAGCCCGATCCGGTGATAAAACTAGTGTCCCGATTCCGAAGTTCGCATCACCTTGCGGCACCCAGTTTGCGAACTTCGGAATCGAAGGACAGTAGCATTTTCTTTCTAGTGTGGCTTAGGTTCAGAAGTCCGCATGGCGAGTTCGCGGCAAGGATGATGCGGACTTCTGAACCGCCACACTAGTGCTAACAAGCGCTTGATTGCGGCAGGAGAGCGGCGTTCGCGTCGGCGCGACGGAACCGGTCAGTGCGTGCCACCGCCAACCCAGCCCCACCGGATTAGCAGACTTCCATGCATGATGTGACCACCAAAAACACCGTGTCGGCCCTGATGAATCCCTCGGCCCGCGGTGGCGTGCCGCCGTTCATGGTGATGGATGTGATGGCGGCCGCGGCCCGCATCGAGGCCAACGGCGGGCATGTGGTGCATATGGAGGTCGGCCAGCCGGCGAATCCGGCGCCGCAGGCCGCGATTGCCGCCGCCAGGGCCGCTCTGGAGCGCGGACGGATAGATTATACCTCGGCACTCGGTATCCCGTCGTTGCGGGCGCGAATCGCGCGCTATTACCGCGAGACACACAGTCGTGATGTCGATCCCGACCGGATCGTCGTCACCACCGGCTCATCCAGCGGCTTCATTCTCGCGTTTCTGTCGATGTTCGAGCCGGGCGACCGGGTTGCGGTGGCGATTCCCGGCTACCCGCCGTACCGGCACATTCTCACCGCACTCGGCTGCGAGCCGGTGCTGATCGAGACGCATGCGGACTCGCGCCATGCACTGACGCCGGAGGCGCTGCTCGCCGCCCATCGCAAGACGCCACTGAAGGGTGTGCTGGTTGCAAGTCCCGCCAATCCGACCGGCACGATGATGAGCCGTGAGGCGCTGTCGCGCCTGATCGAGGCGGCGGCCAGCGAAGGCATCCGCTTCATCTCGGACGAGATCTATCACGGCCTCGACTACGCGTTTCCAGCGGTCAGTGCCGTCGAGCTGTCGGACAATGTGGTCGTCATCAACTCGTTCTCGAAATACTTCTGCATGACCGGCTGGCGCGTCGGTTGGATGGTCGTGCCCGAAACGCTGGCGCGTCCGATCGAACGTCTGCAGCAGAACCTCGCGATCTCGGTGCCGACGCTGTCGCAGGTCGCGGCCGAAGCCGCGTTCGACGGCCGCGCTGAAATGGATGTGGTCAAGCATACGTATGAAGACAACCGCCGTCTCTTGATCGAGGGCTTTCCGAAAGCCGGACTCGATCGTTTTCTGCCGGCGGACGGCGCGTTCTATCTCTACGCCGACATCTCGCGCTTCAGTGCCGACAGTTTCGACTTCGCCAAACGGATGCTGGAGGAGGCGCGTGTGGCGGCGACGCCGGGCGTCGATTTCGATCCGGTGCACGGCCGCGCGTTTGTGCGCTTCTGCTATTCGGGCTCGACGGACGACACCCGCGAGGCGATTGCGCGCATCACGCGCTGGTTGGCGCGCTAAAAATTCTTCCGTGTGGAATGCAAGTTAGATGGCGGAAGTAAAGCGCTCGCCATTCTGGCCCGTGCTCGGTATGAAGGCGTCGCGCACAGCCGCACCGGGACAACAAGACGGAAGCATCACATGAGCAGCAACGCATCATCACAGCATCTCGCCACCGCATTCTGGCCGCAGCCGAGCAGCGGCATGCGCGCGTTCGCACGCAACGCCATTCTCGTCGTCGCAGGTACCGCGCTGCTGGCGCTGTCTGCCAAGGTCAACGTCCCGCTGCCGTACGTGCCGATGACGATGCAGACGCTGGTCGTGTTGATGATCGGGGCCGGTTACGGGTCGCGGCTCGGCTTCGTCACGCTTCTGGCTTACATCGCCGAGGGCGCGATGGGATTGCCGGTGTTCGCATCGCCGGTCGGCGGTCTTGCCATTCTTGCCGGTCCGACCGGTGGCTATCTGGTCGGCTTCGCGGTCGCGGCCTTTGTCACCGGCTGGATGTGCGAACACGGTTTCGGACGTTCGGCGTTGCGCGTGTTCATCGCCATGGCCGTCGGCCATCTCATCATCTTCGCGTTCGGCTTCGCCTGGCTCGCCTACGGGGTGAAACTTGGCGCAGAGCGGGCCTGGCTCGTCGGCGTGGTGCCGTTCGTCGCCGGCTCCGTGGTCAAGAACGCGCTCGGCACGGTTCTGATGGCTGTGCTGTCGCGCTGGGCGCAGCGCATCCGCGCTGCGTAAGCGAACAGCTGGCTTCAGACGAAAACGCCCGGCAGCGATGCCGGGCGTTTTGCTTGGATGGATGCGGCTTACTCGCCGTTACCGAAACGGCGCGACCACCAGCCGGCCTTGCGTGGCTGATCGGCACCCGTTGCGGCTGGCTCCGGTGCGGGCGCCGCTTGCGCCGCGGCCGGCTCAGGTGCGGGCTGCGGGGCAGGCGATGCTTCGCTCTCGGCCGGGAAGAAGCTGACCTTTTCGCGAACCGTCGAGCGGCGGCGCGGAGTTTCATCGCTCGCGGCGGCAGCAGGCTCGTGCGCCGTTGCGGGAACGGGTTCTGGCGCCGGCTCCACCACCGGCATATCCGCCAGCGGCTTCGGTGCATGCGCGGCCTCGAAGTCGGCAACCGCCGCCTCGGATTCGGACGACGCTGTGGGTTCGAGTTCGTCGGCGATCGATCCGGCGAGGCCTTCCTCGCGGGCCCCGCCACCGCGACGGCGGCGGCCGCCACGGCGTCCACGGCGGCGCGGACGGCGTTCGCCATTCGGCTGCTGCTCGGCGCTACGGACCTCCGACTCCTCGTCGCCGGACTCGTCGTCGCTTTCATCGCTTTCGTTCGGTGCGATGCTCTCCTCGCCATCCGAAGCGATCTGCGGCACGAACATTTCGCCGTCGCCGCCTTCAGCAGGTTGCGGAGCGCCGCGCTCGCGATCGCCACCACGTCCACGGCGGCGACGCCGGCGGCGGCTGCGGCGGGGACCTTCTTCTCCGTCGGAACGCGCTTCCGTCTGAGCGGTTTCTTCCTCGTCTGCCTCGTCCTCGGCGAGTTCGTCCTCGAATTCCTCGTCATCGAAAGGCTCTTCGACAGGCGCCGGGTTGGCGGCGAGCTGGGCTGCAAGCAATGCCTTTGCGGCTTCCAGCGTATGCACCTGTTCGCCGCGATCGATCACGAACGACTGCTGGCCGCCGATGGTCGCATCCGCGATCACCGCAATGGTCACCTTGAAACCGTTTTCGAGATCGCGCAGATGCCCGCGCTTGTGGTTCAGTACATAGAGCGCAACGTCGGTGCGCGTGCGCACCACCAGATTGTGGGTGGCGCCCTTCATCAGGCTTTCTTCGACACTGCGCAGGAGCTGCAGCGCGACGGAAGCGACCGAGCGGACATGACCCGAGCCGCCGCAATGCGGGCAGGGCTCGGTCGACGATTCCAGCACGCTGGCGCGGATGCGCTGGCGTGACATTTCGAGCAGGCCGAAATGCGAGATGCGGCCGACCTGGATGCGCGCGCGATCCTGCCGCAGGCAATCGCTGAGCTTGCGCTCGACGGCGCGATTGTTGCGCTTCTCGTCCATGTCGATGAAGTCGATGACGATCAGGCCGGCAAGGTCGCGCAAGCGCAACTGCCGCGCCACTTCCTCGGCGGCTTCGAGATTGGTCTTGAGCGCGGTGTCCTCGATGTTGTGCTCACGGGTCGAGCGGCCCGAGTTCACGTCGATCGAGACCAGCGCCTCGGTTTGATTGATGACGATATAGCCGCCGGAGCGCAGCTGCACCGTCGGCGTGAACATCGCGTCGAGCTGGCTCTCGACGCCCATGCGCGAGAACAGCGGCTGGCCGTCGCGATACTGCTTCACAGCCCTCACATTCGAGGGCATCAGCATCTTCATGAAGTCGCGGGCTTCCTCGTAGCCGCCGTCGCCGCTCACCTGAATCTCATCGATCTCCTTGTTGTAGAGATCGCGCAGCGAGCGCTTGATCAGCGAGCCTTCCTCGTAGACGAGGGTGGGGGCCTGCGATTTCAGCGTGAGGTCGCGCACGGTTTCCCACATGCGCAGAAGGTATTCGAAGTCGCGCTTGATTTCAGGCTTGGTGCGCGCGGCACCGGCGGTGCGCAGGATGATGCCCATGCCTTCCGGCACGTCGAGATCCTGCACCACTTCCTTCAGCCGGGTGCGATCCTGGGCCGAGGTGATCTTGCGGCTAATGCCGCCGCCGCGTGCCGTGTTCGGCATCAGCACGGCGTAGCGTCCGGCGAGCGAGAGGTAGGTCGTCAGCGCGGCGCCCTTGTTGCCGCGCTCTTCCTTGACGACCTGCACCAGCATCACCTGACGACGCTTGATCACTTCCTGAATCTTGTACTGACGCCGCGGGCGGAAGGCGCGCTCGGGAACTTCCTCAAGCACATCCTCGCCGCCGACGGACTCGACCTGTTCTTCTTCGGCTTCCTCGCCGTCGTCGTCATCCTCATCCTCGCCTTCGGTGCCTTCCCCATGCGCGGCTTCGGAGGCGGGCTGAGCGTCGTCGGCGTGCGTAACGTCAGGCTGTTCGCCGTCGGCGTGCTCGATGTGGCGCTCGTCGTCGTGGTCATGCGCCTGTTCGTCGCGAGACTGAACCGGCTCGTCGGCCATGGCTGCCTCGACCTCGGGACGCTCGTCACTGACGCTGGCCGTTTCATCGCGGCGCTCATCGGGCTGGTCGGCTGGTTCGCCGTCGCGGGCGTGATCGCCGACCTGAGTGGCGTCCTGCTCGGGCTGTTGGCCATCCGCGTGATCATGGGTCTCGTGCGGATGATCATGCTCACCGGCATAGGCCTCGACGCCATCGGGTTGCTCGGCGCCCTCGATCTGCTGCGCTTCGTCCGCGGTCGCATCCTGCACGACTTCGCTGCGGACGCGGTCGTTGTGACCGCGACGGCGGGAGTTGCGATGACGCGAGCGGCGGCGGCTCGAACGGTTCTCCGACTCTTCTTCCGCCTCGCGGTGAGCCCGCTCGTCGGCCTCGATCAGCGCCTGACGGTCGGCGACCGGGATCTGATAGTAGTCGGGGTGAATTTCGCTGAAGGCGAGAAAGCCGTGCCGGTTGCCGCCGTATTCGATGAAGGCGGCCTGCAGCGACGGTTCGACCCGCGTGACCTTGGCGAGATAGATGTTGCCGCGAAGCTGTTTACGCTGGGCGGACTCGAAATCAAATTCTTCGACGCGATTGCCGCGCACCACCACGACCCGGGTCTCCTCCGGGTGGGTGGCATCGATGAGCATTTTGTTGGCCATTGGGAAGCTCTTGGCGGCGGAGGGTACGCATGGCGGCCGAGTCTGTCGGCGCGGCCGCGTCTCGTGACGCTCCACCTGATTCGGGGGTGATGAAAAGGCCAAACAAATCCCGAGTGCGCTGTGCCGAACGCAACCGCGACGCATCGCGGCGCGATGGAATCGCGCGCCGCTCCGGCATCGTCGTTGCGAGGATTGAAATCGGCGAAGCAGTCTGACGCATCGAGCAGTCGGCCCGTTGATAAGGTGTGGCGGCGGCGTGAGCCGCCGTGGGTCGTTGCTGAGGTCGTCCCCTCAAGCAGTCTTTCGGCTGCAATGCCGGATGTGCGTGCCTTGGACCTGTGATCCGGAAAAGATGGGAGCCGGAACACAGACGCCGCCCGGGCCTCAAACCGCCCGCTCCATTTCAGCCGCGCTCCGCGCTGGCCATGGAAGGGGTCGGAAACACGCAATCGCTTCGAGACGAGGTTGTCCAAAGCGGCTTGCGCCGCACCGAGGAGCTGAACGCGACACAACCGGAAGTTTATACCTTCAGCATCATATACATACGTCGAACGCCGGTTGCTGGCAAGGGAAGCGTCACGCCGTTGCAACAGTCGGCCTTAATTCCGCGTCCGGTCCTTAAGGACCAATTAACCGTAGAGTCCTATTGCGATAAGGAGGGATCAAGGACAGAGGATTCGTTGGCAACCCGCGCAAAACAGCTTGTTTTATGGGCTTTCGCGCTAGGTTGCAGCGCCACGCTGCTGCACGCTCCGGCGGCTCTCGCCCAGACTTGGCAGCCCCCTCAGACCTCATCTCCAGCAGCCGCCCAGTTCCCGGTCGCTTCGGACGTTCGGGTCGCCGGGGACGCCAAACAGACCCGATTCATTCTCGATCTCGACCGCAAGGTTGAGTTGCGTGCTTTCACGCTCGCGGATCCCTACCGGGTCGTCGTCGACCTGCCGCAGGTAACATTCCAGCTCCAGAACGGCGCGGGGGAAACCAAACGCGGGCTGATCAAGGCTTTTCGGTATGGCCTCGTCATGGCCGGCGGTTCGCGCCTCGTGTTCGACCTTGCCGGGCCCGCGAAGATCGAGAAAGCGCATGTGGTCGATGCGGCGAACGGCCAGCCGGCGCGGTTGATCCTCGAACTCGCCGCGGTCGACCGGACCACCTTCGTGCAGCAGCTTTCGGCGGACAGCCGCCCGCAGTTGCGTCCGGCGTTCGGCGGCACGCCGATCGAGACCACGTCCGCGACGCCTGCGGCTCTGAACGCCAATGCCGCCACCGGCTCGAAGCCTGATGCACGGCCGGTGATTGTGATCGATCCCGGCCATGGCGGTATCGATCATGGAACCGAGGCGTCCACCGGTGAGATGGAAAAGACGCTGGTGCTCGATTTTGCGAAGGCGCTGCGCGATCGGATTGAAAGCTCCGGCAAATACCGCGTGGTGATGACCCGCAGCGACGATACCTTTGTGGCTTTGGGCGAGCGGGTGAAGGTCGCGCGCAACCACACCGCGGCTCTGTTCGTCTCCATTCATGCCGACGCGCTGCCGCGCGGCGATTCCAGCGCGCAGGGCGCGACGATCTACACGTTGTCGGACAAGGCCTCGGATGCCGAAGCCGAACGTCTCGCGGAACTCGAAAACAAGGCGGACGCCATCGCCGGTTTCAACCTCACCGAGGAACCGAGCGACGTCGCCGACATCCTGATCGACCTGACCCAGCGAGAAACCAAAACGTTCTCAAATCGCTTCGCCCGCACGCTGATGGGCGAGATGAAGAGCGTGGCCCGGATGCACAAGCATCCGCTGAAGTCGGCGGGATTCAAGGTGCTCAAGGCGCCGGACGTTCCCTCGGTGCTGATCGAACTCGGCTACGTCTCCAACAAGGACGATCTGAAGCTGCTGGTATCGGAAAGCTGGCGCTCGCGGACAGTCGGCTCGGTGGCGCAGGCGGTCGAGGCGTTTCTCGGCAAGCGTGTCGTCAACGCCACGCCCGGCAGGTAAGGGAGGCGTCTGGCGAGGGATTTAAGCGCCGCCGGCTGGAAAGCCCTAGTTTGGCCACAGCCGCTGCCTTATAGAGAATGAGCAGGAAGCTCTCGGAATCAAATAGGTTTTGAGCTTCCGGGCTGGCCGCCAGGAGCGGTCATTTTGGTCAGCTCTTCGCGTGCACTGTTTTAAGGTTGCGTTCCGAAGACAAGACGTCCCGAATGGGACGCAGAATTGCGGATAGACCAGATGCGTTTGCTGCTTCGGTTCATGGGCTTCCTGTTCGCCGCCGGAACGATCGTGTTCCTGGTCGGCGTTGCTGCGGTTGCCGCCGGCATCTGGCATTTCTCCAAGGACTTGCCGGACTATTCGCAGCTTCAGGATTATGAACCCGCTGTGATGACCCGCGTGCACGCGTCGGACGGCGCGCTGCTCGGTGAATATGCGAAGGAGCGGCGGCTGTACCTGCCGATCCAGGCGGTGCCGAAGCCGGTCATCAACGCGTTCCTCGCGGCCGAAGACAAGAACTTCTACGAGCACGGCGGTCTCGACTTCCAGGGTCTCGCCCGCGCGGCGGTGCTGTATGCGCAGAACCTGGGTTCGAACAAGCGTCCGCAGGGCGCATCGACGATCACCCAGCAGGTCGCGAAGAACTTCCTTCTGACCAACGAAGTGTCGT
Organism: Proteobacteria bacterium SG_bin9; assembly: GCA_002083525.1. Lineage (GTDB taxonomy): Bacteria > Pseudomonadota > Alphaproteobacteria > Rhizobiales > Xanthobacteraceae > SG-bin9. Next base: position 143,319 of record LWDM01000074.1, read on the forward strand.
TCACGCGCAAGATCAAGGAAGCGCTGCTGGCGATCCGCATCGAGCGCGCCTACTCGAAGGATCGCATTCTCGAGCTGTACCTCAACGAAATCTTTCTCGGGCTTGGCGCGTATGGCATCGCCGCCGCATCGCTGGTCTATTTCGACAAGTCAGTGAACGAACTCACTGTCGCGGAAGCCTCCTACCTCGCGGCGCTGCCGAAAGCGCCTTCGAACCTGCATCCCATCCGCAACCGCGATCGCGCGATCGAACGGCGCAACTATGTGGTCGATCGTCTCGTGGAAAACGGCTGGATCAAGCAGGCGGATGCGGACAAGGCCAAGAAAGAGCCGCTCCAGGTCACGGGCCGATCGAACTCTGCGCACGTTCAGGCAGGTGAATACTTCGCCGAGGAAGTCCGCCGCGAAATCTTCGAACGCTATGGCGACAAGAAGCTCTACGAGGGTGGCTTGTCGGTGCGTACCACGCTCGATCCGAAGCTGCAGGTGGTGGCGCGCAAGACGCTCACTGCCGGTCTCGTCAACTACGACGAAGCTCAGGGCTATCGCGGCGCGCTGAATAAGATCGATGTGAGCGGCGACTGGGGCGTCAAGCTCGCGGAAATCAAATCGCTCGCCGACATCTCGCCATGGAAGATGGCGGTGGTGCTGGAAACCAGCGATCAGTCGGCGCGCATCGGCTTCCAGCCGGGCCGCGAAATCGGCGGCGCTGTGCTGAAAGATCGTCAGACCGGCCTGATTGCGCTGGACGGTGTGCGCTGGGCGAAAGCCGCGGCAGGTCCGACGCGCGGCAAGGTTCCGACCAATGTCGCGCAGGTGCTGTCGCCGGGCGACGTGATCTACGTCGAACCGCTGATCGCAAAGGACGGCAACAAGGTCGAGGGTCAGTTCCGGCTGCGGCAGTTGCCGGAAGTTTCCGGTGCGCTGGTCGCGATGGACCCATGGACCGGCCGTGTGCTCGCGATGGTCGGCGGCTTCTCGTTCGACCAGAGCCAGTTCAACCGCGCGACGCAAGCCTATCGGCAGCCGGGTTCGTCGTTCAAGCCGCTGGTCTACTCGGCCGCACTCGACAACGGCTACACGCCGTCGACCGTCGTCATCGACGCGCCGATCGAAATCGATCAGGGGCAGGGCAACGTCTGGCGTCCGGAAAACTATTCGACCGGCAAGTACTACGGTCCGTCGACCCTGCGCACCGGCATCGAGCTGTCGCGTAACACCATGACCGTGCGTCTCGCGCAGGACATCGGCATGCCGCTGATCGGCGAGTACGCCAAGCGCTTCGGCATTTACGACGATCTGCCGAACTATCTCTCGTATTCGCTGGGTGCAGGCGAAACGACGGTGATGCGCATGGTCACCGCCTATTCGATGTTCGCGAACGGCGGCAAGCGCATCAAGTCAAGCCTGATCGACCGCATTCAGGATCGCTACGGCCGCACCATCTTCAAGCATGACCAGCGCGAGTGCCGCGGCTGCGACGCCAATGACGGCTGGAAGAACCAGCCCGAGCCGTCGCTCGTCGACCGGCGCGAGCAGGTGATGGATCCGATGACCGCCTACCAGATCACGTCGATGATGGAAGGCGTGGTCCAGCGCGGCACCGCGACCACGATCCGCGAAGTCGGCAAGCCGATTGCCGGCAAGACCGGCACCACCAACGACGAAAAAGACGTGTGGTTCGTCGGCTTCTCGCCGGACCTCGCGATTGGTGTCTACATCGGTTACGACAAACCGCGCCATCTCGGCCGCGGCCAGACCGGCGGTCATCTCGCGGCGCCGGTCGTGCGTGACTTCATGAAGGTGGCGCTGGCCGACAAGCCTGCGGTGCCGTTCCGCGTGCCGGCCGGCATCAAGCTGATCCGCGTCGACTCCAAGAGCGGCATGCGCGTCGGACCGGGCGAGGGCGGCCGCACCATTCTCGAGGCGTTCAAACCGGGCACGGCGCCGCCGGACAACTACTCGGTCATCGGTGTGGCTGACGCCGACGGCCGCGCGCCGCTCCCCGGTTTTCCTGATGCGGATCGCACGATCCTGCGCTCCGGCACCGGCGGACTCTACTAAGAGACTAAGAGCGCCTAAGTCCGACTTCACCCACCTAACGATTTGAAGCTGCGCGCCGGGCGGCGAAGGCGGCAATGAGCGCGCTGATCTCCGCTGGCCGCTCCAGATTCGGCAGATGCGCTACGCCGGGCATTTCGTAACCCTCAGCGTTCGGGACGGTGGTGGCCACGTGGCGGCACCGCGCCTGAACATGCGGGAAGTCGAGATCGCCCCACAGGACGAACGTGGGCACGGAAATCTCCGCGAGACGATCGGAGAGAGGTGTGCTGTCAACGTCCGTTCCAGACGATGACGAGGGGATAGCGAAGCTATACAGGAAACGATCGCGAGCTTGGCCAGCGACGCGACCTTCAGATGCGAGCGGTCCGTCCAGCCAGAGACGGGCCTTCATTGTGCGCAAACGATCCGGGTCATTGGATGCTTCGGCGTCTTTGGCTTGCATCATCAGTTTCGCGAGCTCTGGCGAATAGGTCGGCTCAGGTGCGCCCGTGACATTGGGCGCGATCAAAACGAGAGCGGAGACACGCGACGGGTACTTAAGGGCTGCCTCGAGTGCGATACGGCCTCCGAGCGAGCAGCCGACGAGGATTGCAGGCTCGCCGTCCGCCGTTGCATCCAGCACCGCCATCAGGTCTGCGAGGGCCGAAAAGTCTTCGGGCTTGCTACGGCTTTCGCCAAAGCCGCGCCGGTCATAGGCGATCGCTTTGTAGGTTGTGCCCAAGCCATCGAGCTGGTCCTTCCACATGCGCCGGTTGCAGACGTTGGCATGGAGAAAGACGATGGCGGTGCCGCTCCCGACGACCTCCGTTGCAAGTTCAGCGCGACCGGAGGTGATGTGGCGGCTCAAATGCATGCTCCAAAACTATCGCCGTCGCCACTAAGCGCAAACCGCAGCGGTCTTGTGGCGCTACCATCACCTGGACGTGAATTTAAGGCCAAATCGGAGCAATAGTCCTGTGCCGTAATTGCAAGAACGATCAGCCACGAAGCGAAATGAGCGTTGCGGACCCGCTTCGGGATGGCTAAATCGACCGGCAATCCCAGCGAATCCGGACTTTGCTTCAATGCGCCCTGAAATCGAACGCCTTGTCGAAGAGATCAAGCAGTCAGTCGGGCTGCTGAGGAGGCATCTTTGACGTCGATGCCTCGACTGCGCGTCTGGCTGAGCTGAACAAGCTCGCCGAAGATCCCGACCTCTGGAACGATCCCCAGAAGGCCCAGAAGCTGATGCAGGAGCGCACCTCGCTTGAGGGGCAGCTCACGGGTATCGGCAAGGTCGAGCAGGAGCTCGCCGATCACGTCGGGATGATCGAACTGGGTGAGGCCGAGAACGATCAGTCGGTCGTGACCGATGCCGAGAATGCGCTGAAGGCCCTGAAGAAAGAGGTCGCGCGGCGCGAACTCGAAGCGCTGCTCTCGGGTGAAGCCGATCGTTTAGACACTTATCTCGAAGTCCATGCGGGCGCCGGCGGCACCGAGAGCCAGGACTGGGCCTCCATGCTGCTGCGCATGTACACGCGCTGGGCCGAACAGCACGGCTACAAGATCGAGGTGCTGGAAGAAACCGAGGGCGAAGAAGCGGGCATCAAGTCTGCAACGCTCCAGATCAGCGGGCACAACGCTTACGGTTGGCTGAAGACCGAGGCCGGCGTGCATCGCCTGGTGCGCATTTCGCCGTTCGACTCCAACGCGCGCCGCCACACGTCGTTCTCCAGCGTTACGATTTTTCCCGTCGTGGACGACAGCATCAAGATCGACATCAAAGAATCCGATGTGCGCACCGACACCATGCGCTCCGGCGGCGCTGGCGGTCAGCACGTCAACAAGACCGAGTCCGCGGTTCGCCTCACGCACATCCCAACCGGCATTGCGGTGGTCTGTCAGGCCGGCCGGTCGCAGCACAAGAACCGCGCGCAGGCGTGGGACATGCTGCGTGCACGGCTCTACGAAATCGAACTGAAGCGCCGCGAGGAAAAAGCCGCCGCCGATCAGGCCGCCAAGACCGATATCGGCTGGGGCCACCAGATCCGCTCTTACGTGCTGCAGCCGTATCAGATGGTGAAGGACCTGCGCACCGGTGTGCAGACATCGGATACGCAGGGTGTGCTCAACGGCGAACTCGACGAGTTCATGGCCGCAACGCTGGCGCAGAAAGCCTTCGGCACAACGCCGGGCGCGATCGAGGACGTCGACTAAGCGTTCGTCATCCCAGGATGGGAGGAGCGGACGCTTCAGCGTTGCCGGCTTTCGTCAGCCGGTCGAGCGTGTCTTTCAGGCCAACCGTATCCGGGTAGATGAAGAGCTGCGTGACGCGGCCCCACTTCAATTGCAGGGCATGGATGCCGTGGTTATGGGTGCGCACGCCGTCCGTTCCTGAATTGGTTTCATCCCATTCGGCGATCACCAGCGTGTTCCACGGCGCGCCGCTGACCCAGACGTGCCTCACATCGAAACTGATGTCGGGCAGCAAGCGATAGAGCCGTTCGTACCAGCGCCGTGTTGCTTCGATCGATGTACGCGCGCCGCCGAGGGCGTGATCGCCGGGAAACCGGTGCTCGAATTGTTGGGCAAACGCGCCCAGCACCGGTTCGGCATCGCCGCGGCTGACGGCATCAAACAGCGCAATGACCTTCCGGCGGACGATGCTGTGGTACATGGTGCCATCATCAAGTTCAATAATTGAACTAATATCGATACGCTAGCGATTTGAGCTCAATGATGCAACCCGCTAGCCTGCGATGCAGGAGATCATGCGAATGGAAAGAACCAGCTTCGCCGGTATGCGCTGTTCACTGGCCCGCGGGCTCGACCGGATCGGTGACTGGTGGTCGCCGCTGATTATCCGTGACCTCTATCTCGGAGTGACGCGCTTCGACGATCTTGTCGAAGACCTTGGAATCTCTCGCAATCTACTGGCACGCCGGCTCAAGGCGCTGGCCGCGAACGGCATGATCGCGCGCAAGGCCTATCAACGCCGTCCGCTGCGCTACGAATACCGGTTGACTGAAGCGGGACGCGATCTCATTCCGGCATTGCTGGCGCTGACCGCGTGGGGTGACCGCTGGGCGGCCCCGAAAGAGGGCAGCCCGATGTTGCATGAGCACGCGGCGTGCGGATGCCGATTTACACCGCAGGTCACGTGCTCGGCGTGTGGCGAGCCGATCGACGCCGGTTCGGTGATGGCGACACGCGGCCCCGGCGGCGCGGCGAAGGCCGGGACCAAAGTCCTGGCGCGGCGGCTGCCGCCGCCGACACCCGGACGCTGAGGAGCCTACTTCCGGAAGTTGGCCTCGCCGGCGTCGGACACCTCGACCCATGTCTGGTTCAGCGTGGTCTCGGCCTCGTAGTTGTCGTTCCAGTTCCACCACTTGTATGGTGGGGTCTGCGGATAGCCTTCCGGCGAATCTTCCCACGTCTCCTGACGGCCCAGCGGCGTCATATCGAGATAGCTCCAGATCGTGCCGATCGCCTCGTCGCCGCGGCTGTTGATGAGGTAGGTGCGGAAGATCTTGTCGCCGTCTCGGACGAACACGTTGTGGCCGTGCCATTCGCCAACGCCGAAATCGTGGTCGAAATTGTCGACGATCGTGTACCAGGGCATGTCCCAGCCCATGCGGCCCTTGATGCGTGAAATGTCCGCCTGCGGTGCGCGCGAGATGTAGGCGAGCGTCGTGTCGCGCGCGTTCAGATGCGACAGGTGCGGGACCTGATCGGCGACCATGGAGCAGCCGCGGCAGGCGTGCTCGGGCCAGCCGAACACGCCGGGTTCGAAGAAGGCGCGATAGAGAATTAGCTGCCTGCGGCCTTCGAACAGGTCGAGCAGGGTGACCTTTCCCTGCGGTCCCTCGAATGCGTAAGCCTTGTCTACGGCCATCCACGGCATGCGCCGGCGCCGCGCGGCGAGAGCGTCACGCGCCCGCGTCAGCGCCTTCTCGTGCGCGAGCATCTCCTGCCAGGCAGCGCCCCACGCGTCCGCCGATACGACCGGGGGTGTCTTCATGGTCTTGTCCATGTGAATCTCCTGTTCTGCTGACTTGCAGCTTCAACGGCTCGGAAATGGATGTAGGCGAGGCGTGCCCGGAGGTGGGAGTGACAAGTCTGTCGGGATTTTATGGTTCGTGGCTTTGCCGGCAGCGCCGGAGTGTACGCAGCCCATTGCCTGAACCTGTCAGTTGCGCTTGTGATCGCCCGGCATCACAGCATTGCCGGGAAACGGGTGGTTGCCTATGGGCCCGCCTTGCACCATACGCGGCGTGACAACCTGATCGGATGCGGTGATGCCGGGACAAGATCTAAAAATCGACAGCCGGGACTGGATGCTGCTTGTTCTGCTGTCCGTGTTGTGGGGCGGCTCCTTCTTCTTCGTGGGGGCGGCGATCCGCGAAGTTCCGCCACTTACCATGGTCTTCTTGCGTGTCGGTGTGGCGGCGCTGGTGCTGCTGCCGCTCGTTCTGATGCGCGGCATCGCGTTTCCGTCCGGCTTTGCCGGCTGGAAGGTTTTTCTCGTGATGTCGGTGATCAACAACGTGATCCCGTTTTCGCTGCAAGCTAGCGCGCAGCTCTACATTACGAGCGGTCTCGCGTCGGTGCTCAACGCCACGACGCCGCTGTTCACGGTGCTGGTGATGGCGGCGTTCGGCGAGGAGCGGCTGTTGCCGCGCCGCGTCGCGGGGGTGCTGATCGGATTGTTGGGCGTCGTCATCTTGCGCGGGCAGAGCCTCGACCTGACGTCAAATCAGACCATTGGCATGCTGATGTGCCTCGGCGCGACGCTGAGCTACGGCTTCTCGGCGCTGTGGGCCAAGCGCCACATGACCGGCATTCCGCCGCTCGGTGCCGCAGCCTTTCAGATGATGACGTCGTGCGTGTTGATGGCCGTACTCTCGTTTGCTTTCGAGCGGTCGTGGGAGCTGCCGATGCCGAGCGCGGGCGCGGTCCTTGCCATCATCGGGACCGGCGTGCTGTCGACGGCGATCGGTTTCATCATCTTCTTTCAGATCATCGCTCGCTCGGGCCCGAGCAACGTCATGCTGGTCACCTTGCTGGTGCCGGTTAGCGCCATCCTGCTCGGCCACTTCCTGCTGGGTGAAGTGATTGTCACGCGCGAGTATGTGGGTGCGATCGTGATCGCTGCGGCGTTGATCGTGATGGATGGCCGCGTGTTCGGCCTGTTCCGGCGCAAGCCGGTCGCTGAACCTAGTTCGAGCTGAGCCGCACGCCGGCGCGCAGGAAGCGCTGCGGGTCGACCGCATCGCCATCGACGCGGGTTTCGTAATGCAGATGCGGGCCGGTGGAGCGTCCGGTCGAGCCGACCGCGCCGATCAGCTGGCCGATGCGGACCGTGTCGCCGACCTTCACGTGGATTTCGGAGAGGTGGCCGTAGCGGGTCGATAAGGTATTGCCGTGGTCGATCTCGACCAGACGGCCATAGCCGCCTTGCCAGCCGGCGGTCACAACTTTGCCATTAGCTGTTGCGCGCACCGGATCGCCGGTCGATGCGCGAAAATCGAGGCCGGAGTGCATCGCGGGGCGGCCGAGAAACGGGTCGCTGCGAATGCCGAAGCCCGACGAGAATTCGACCTCGCCGATCACCGGCTTGCGATAGGGCACGACGGCCAGCGTCTTGGTCAGCCGCTCGACCTGCGTGCGCGCGACGCTGATCCGCTGAAGCTGACGTTCAAAGCCTGCGGAGTCTGCGCCCGGTTTGACGGGAATGAACGGGCCGCCGATGCCGGAACGCGGCCTAGCATCCGCGGGCATCTCGAGGCCCAGGTCGGTAAAGACGCTGCGCATACGGCGCGCGCGTGACTCGTAACTTTCCTCGACGGCGTTGAGCGTCGCGACCTGTTTAGTCTCGACCTTGTCGAGTGCCGACTGAAGTTTCGCGAGCGTGGTGTCGAAGCCCTGGACCTTGAACGGTTCGGCGGGACGAGCGGCGGCCACTGCGACGGTGCGTGACTGCAGGCGAGCCTCGCGATCCGGCGGCGGCGCGAACACAACGGTGTCGCCAACGGGCGAGGGCGTCGGCAGCGCGCCGGCATCGGAACGGGTCTGCGATTTAATCGATCCGGTGGCGGTCGAGTCCGGCAAGGAGCCGAGCGCGGCGGCGCGTGATTCAAGCATCGCCTGCCGGCGCATCACCTGCTCGAGCTTCTGGTCGAACTGCTCCTGATCGAGCAACTGACGGCTGGTGGTGCGATCGACCTTTGCGCGAAGCTCGGCGATGCGATCTTCATAGGCGTATTGCATCTCGGCCTGACGGGCGATCAGCCGCGTCAGCACGTCGTCGCGGAACGCGAAGTAGGTCGCGGTCGCGCCCGACCATGCGCCCATGATGATGACGGTGCCGACCACGATCCAGAACACCACGGGCCCAAACCGCACCTGCCGACCGGCATGAACGATGGTGTAGTCGCTGGCCGAACCCTGTTGCGCGGCCGGGCGGTTGTGCTGTTGCGGCGCCCGGCGTTGCTGATGGCCGCGCGGGTCCTGCGGATGGTGGCGGCCATACTCAGATACGTGTCCGGAACGATGCGACATCGGCACTCCTGCGCCGATGGCTCAATTCCAACCGGCTCTACTCCGGCCGATTTGACCCGCTTATGGTTAATTTTCAGAAAATTGTACCGGTTTCGGCTACCGGTGCTTTCTGTTGCCGTAAGGCCGATATTTATCAGAACTTTGCTGGGGTTTTATCCAGTTACTTGTGAGGTTATTTCGCTTTCTTTCCAGCCAGGCTTCGGGCTTCCAAAAGCACATCATCGGCATGGCCTTCGACCTTCACATTGCGCCAGATTTTGGCGATCGCGCCGCCCTTGTCGATCAGCACGGTGGTGCGCAGAACCCCCATGAAGGTCCGCCCATACATCGACTTCTCACCCCAGACCCCGAAGGCATTCAGCATGGTGTGTTCTTCGTCGGCGCCGAGCGGAATTTTCAGATTGTGCTTGTTGCGGAATTTTTCCTGCAGCTTTTGCGAGTCGGCGGAGACGCCGAGAACGGCGGTATCCAGTTTGGCGAAATCGCCGGCGCGCCGCGTGAAATCGATCGCTTCCAATGTGCAGCCCGGCGTGTCGGCGCGGGGGTAAAAGAAGATCACCAGGTTTTTGCCGCGAAAATCGGCACTGCTCACCGTCGCGCCGCCATCCCGCGTGATTTTGAAGGCCGGAGCCGGCTGGCCCTCGGAAATCGGCGATGCCGCGGGAGTAGCTGCGGCAGCAGCCGGCTTGGCTGACTTGGTTGCGGCCTTGACCTTAACCGGCTTTGTACCGGTGCGCGGTATCTTGATCGGAGCGGTTGCAGCCGATTCGGATTTCGAGGTTTTCTGACGTGATTTCGGGGGCATACGCCTTCCTTTCGACGCTTTCGATGGGTCAAACAAACGGGGCTGACAACCACGGACCTGATGCCGCGATAACCCTTCGGCGGCTGGGCAAAAATGCTGCCGCCAGAGTAAGGTGGCAAGGGATTCGGGGCGCGCGGCGGCAGACGACGGGAACGACGCGTTTTAGTAGGAGTTTGGCGACGCGCGCTGGAACCAAGCGGTCGTGATTTTGCGACGCGCGGGCTGGCTGTGGCGACAGACTCACGATCGACATCAACACCGTGAGGCAATGGCGAGAACGAAGCCACCGCAAGCAGTGAATTTGCGAGCCGACGCCCAGCAGTCCGAGTGGAAGGATCCCGATTGGGATCATCACGACGAGGCTGCGAGCGCGCGCGCGCGCAAACTGCTTTCGAAACGGCGCGCGCCGAGCATTCCCACAATTCACGGCATCGGCGATCGCCTCATGAGCGCAGCGAGCTGGCTGCGCGGTGAGCGCTGGCTGCAGCGCGTCCTGGTTGCCGGTCTTTTCGTGCTCGGCGTCTTTGCGATTTGCTTTGGCGGTCTGTGGTGGCGGCTTGGCGCCGGCCCGATCAATCTCGATATGGCGACGCCCTGGCTTGCCTCGGCGATCGAGGCCAACATCGGCAGAGATCACACCGTCGAAGTCGGCGGAACCCAGATCGAACGCGCCGGCCGTGCCCGCATCGCCGTTCGCTTGCGCGACATCGTCGTTCGCGACCGGGATCGCGTGGTGGTCGCGAATGCACCGAAGGCCGAGGTCAAACTGTCCGGCGCGGCCCTGCTCATCGGTCAGGTGCGTGCGCACAGCCTTAGCCTCGTCGATGCTGAGCTCGCGGTCCGCATCACGCCCGATGGCCGCATCACCGTATCGACCGGCGACAGCGCACGTCCGATCGCGACCGGCCAGGCGAAGACTCTGCCGGGCAATGCGACGCCGCCGGCCGCATCTCAGCCGGCCTTGCCGTTGCCCGGACAAAATCCGCTCGCCAGTTCGCCCCGGCGCGGCGAGCGAACCGGAACCAGTGGGTTGCTTGCGGCGCTTGATTGGCTGGATAGCTTGAGTGCGACGGGCCTCGACGGCCAGAACCTCGACGAACTCGGCATCAAGAACGGCGTGCTGGTCGTCGACGATCAGCAGCGCGGCAGCCGCACGACATTCGAGAACATTTCCGTTGCCTTGCGCCGCGCGAACAACGGCGGCGTCGAACTCCGGGTCGGTGAGGAGGGCAGCGCGCCCTGGTCCGTCGGCGCGGTGATCGGGCCGCCGGCGAATGGCGTGCGCTCGATCGAGATTTATGCGCGGCAGGTTTCGACCAAGACGCTTCTGCTGGCGCTGCGGGCAACCGGCTCCAACTTCAGCGCCGATCTTCCGCTGACCGGCGAACTCAAAGGCGAACTCGGTCGCGATGGCCTGCCGACTTTCTTCCGCGGGCGGTTGACGGCCGATGCCGGTCAGATCACCGACAGCGACACGCCCGACTACCCGATGAAGATCGATAAGATCGAGATGAACGTCGATTGGGATTCGAGCCGGCGGGTTCTGGTCGCGCCATTCCAGGTCGTGTCGGGCGCCAATCGCGTGACGCTGCTGGCCTATCTCGAACCGCCGAATGATCGCGTGCCGAGCTGGCAGCTCGGCTTCAGCGGCGGCACCATTTTGCTGGCAGGCGCGAAGGGCGAAACGCCGCTGATCGTCAATCGCATCGCCGTCAGCTTGCGTTTCGACACCGAAAACCGCCGGATCGTTCTCACGCAAGCCGACTTCAGCAATGGCGAGATCGGCGTCGCCGGCAACGGCGCGCTCGACTATTCGACGGCCGAGCCGCGGCTGACGCTCGGCTTTGCCGGAACGCCGATGTCGGCGACGGCGTTGAAGCAGATGTGGCCGATCCTGATCGTGCCCGAGGTGCGCGAATGGGTGATCGAGCGCGTCGAGCGCGGCACGATTCAGCGCATCGACATTGCGGTGAACGCGCCGGTGAAAAATCTGTCGCGAAGCGGCCCTCCGCTTCCCGAGGACGGGTTGTCCCTCAATATCGTGGGCAATGGCGTTACGATGCGGCCGGTGGACGACATTCCCCAGCTTCGCGACGGCGACCTTAAGGCGCGTGTGACGGGCCGCACCGCGGTCGTCACGATCGGTCAGGCGGTGGTGGACACGCCTGCGGGGCGCAAGCTCAACATTTCAGATCTGGTGTTCGATGTGCCGGACATGGTGCCCAAGCCGATCCCGGCGAAAGTCAAGTTCCGCATCGAAGGTCCCGTACCCGCGGCTGCGGAAATTCTCGCCTCTGATCGCCTCAGCGAATTCACGGGCTCGACCATCGATCCGAACAGCAGCACCGGCAAGGTGTCGGCGATCGTCAACATGGGCATGCCGCTGAAGAACGCGCTGACCAAAGCCGACACGACCTATTCGATCAACGTCGATCTTGGCGGCTTCTCGGCCGACAAGATGGTGATGAACCAGAAGATCGAAGGCAACGCGCTCAAGGTGATCGCCAACAACCAGGGTTATCAGGTGCGTGGCGACGTCAGGATCGCCGGGCAGCCCGCGACCATCGACTACCGCAAGCCGAGCGGTGACGGCGACGCCGATGTGCGGGTCTCGACCACACTCGACGATGCGACACGGGCGCGCTTCGGCATCGATCTCGGCCCTGCCATCAGCGGCAACATTCCGCTTAAACTGACCGGCAAGATCGGCGGCGGCGACCGCGACAACAAGCTCGGTGTCGAAGCCGATCTGACGTCGGTCAAGATCGACAATCTCCTGCCGGGCTGGGTCAAGGTTGCGGGCAGGACCAGCAAGGTCACGTTCAACGTGGTGCAGAAGCCGCAATCGACGCGGCTCGAAGATATCGTCATTGACGGCAGCGGTGTGCTGATCAAGGGCTCGATGGAGCTCGATCAGAACAACGATCCGGTCAGCGTCAACTTCCCGGTATTCGCGCCGTCCGAAGGCGACAAAGCGGTGCTGCGCGCCGAACGCGCGCCCGATGGCGTCATGAAGGTGACGATGCGCGGCGACGTGTTCGACGGGCGCAACTTCATCAAGTCGACGATTTCGGGCAAGGACACCGACACGCGCAACAAGACCAAGAGCGTAGATATTGATCTCGATTTGAAGGTCGGCGCGATAGCAGGCTTTTTTGGCGAAGCTGCGCGCAGCGTGGACGTGAAGCTGTCGCGCCGCGGCGGCACCATCAGGACTTTCAACCTCAACGGCAAGATCGGCCGCGATGCGGCGCTGACCGGCGACATCCGTGCCCGCGGTCCGGGGCAGGTGCTTTACCTCGAAACCAACGACGCCGGCGCGCTGTTCCGCTTCACTGACACCTACTCGAAGGTTGTCGGGGGCAAGATGTGGCTGGCCATGGACCCACCAAGTTCGCAGCCGAGCCCGCAGGAAGGTTTGATCAACGTCCGCGACTTTGTTGTCCGCGGCGAGCAGGCACTCGATCGCGTCGTCAACAATGCCGGCGGGCCCAACGGGCAAAGCAGTGGTGTGTCGTTCAGCGGCATGCGCGCGGAGTTTACCCGGCAACCCACGCAGCTCACGATCAAGGACGGGGTCTTGCGGGGACCGACGGTCGGGGCGACCATTGAAGGCGGCATCGACTTTCAGGCCAACCAGGTTCGTATGAATGGCACCTTCGTGCCGCTCTACGGCCTCAACAATATTTTCGGACAGCTTCCCGTCGTCGGCCTGTTCCTTGGCGGCGGCAGTGACGAAGGTCTGATCGGAATTACTTATGAGGTCGTTGGAACGCCGGGTGCACCGGTGATCCGTGTCAATCCGATCTCTGCGATGGCACCCGGTTTGACGCGCAAGATCTTCGGCTTCAACACTGGCCGCCCGCAGTCCCCGAATGACTTCCAGCCGTCCTACCAGCAGCCAAACTGATTTCTGTGCGCATGATTGATCCGAAAGCCGGTATCCATCCCGGATCACGTCCGGGACAGGCCTTTCGGGATCATGCGTTAACGCCGCAGCATCGGCACGACCAAAAACGGGATCATTCCGGCGACGATGTTGATCAGCGCAAATCCGAGCATCGCGTCGTAGCCGCCGGTCCAGTCATGGATGAGGCCGCCGCTCCATGAGCCGAGCGCAGCGCCAAGCCCGCTGCCGATCGAAATCGTGCCGAAGATCGTGCCGACACGCTCGCCGCGGAAAATGCGCATCGCCGTCGCGCTGATCAGCGGCCCGCGCGAACCCTGCATGCTGCCGAAACAGACGATAAAGCCTGCGAGCAGCCACCAGTTCGGGAAACGCGCGAGATAATACAGCATCACGATGCCGCTGATGGTGAGCGAGTAGCTGAGCAGAATCGAACGGCGGCGGCCGATCACCCCGTCGAGCCAGCTGATGAACATCATGCCTGCCAGGAGCAACGCGCCGCTGAAGCCCCACGCGGTCGCCGCTTGCAGCGGTGGAAAGCCGACGTCGATCAGATAGGCGACCGCCTGCGCGGAAATGGCGAAGATCCCGACCGCCGTGAAGAAGAAGGTCGAGAACAACGCCCAGAAGGCGTGGTGGCGCATCGCCGAGCCGAGCGTCCAGGTCCGATCGTCGTGACTGGTCACGTTGTGCTTCGGCAGCAGCGGCGATCCCTCGGCGATGCGCCGCCACGGCAGCAGAAAGATCGGCACGAACAGCACCAATCCGAATCCGCCCATGATTTGATAAGCGCCGCGCCAGCCGAAGGCGTCGATCAGAAGCTGAGAGAGGGGAAGCGCAAGCAGGGTGCCTGCACCCATCGCCGAGTAAATTAGCGCCATCGCTGTCGGCAAGCGGGGGCCGAACCAGCGCGCCAGCAGCAGCGAACTCGTCACGTTGCCGAGGCATGCGGCTGCAAGGCCGATCCCGACCCCGATCGACAGCTGAAGCTGCCAGAGCTGTTGGGCACGCGCCGCGATTGCGAACGCGACGCCCAGCAGCAGGAGGCCAAGGCCATAGACCACGCGCGGGCCGGAATGGTCGAACAGGCGTCCGATCCATGGCGCGGCAAGGCCGCTTGTCAGGGCCGAGAGGGAGTAGATCGAAATGATTTCGGCGCGGTCCCAGCCGAAATCCTTGGAGATCGGGAGCAGGAAAACCGTGAAGCTCTCGTTCAGGCCGCGCGAGAGCACGGTGAGCACGAAGCACAATCCCAGCACGGCGAGCGCCGCGCGCCCGGCGGTTCGATTGTCCATGGTGCCCTTGGTCCCGAGTCTGCCCGGCGCCGATTAGAGGTCAGCGTCTCGCGACACGCGAGAGCGCGCGCGGAATGACAGTCATGTTTTCGAAGAGCTGCTGTTTCGCTGTGCGGATCAGACCGGCTTTAAAAGCACGTGCTTCTTCTTGCCCATCGACAGCTTGATCACGCCTTCCGACGTGAGATCGGTGAGCGAGAGTGCAGCCTTCTCGTCGGTGACCGGCGCATCGTTGACGCGCAAGCCGCCGGACTTGATTTGTCGCCGCGCTTCGCCGTTCGATGCGACGAGGCCCGCCTTTACGAACAGGCCGAGCACGCCGCTGCCGCTTTCGAGCTCAGTGCGGGCAATATCGATGCTCGGCAAATCCTGCGCGATCGCGCCTTCCTCGAAGGTGCGCCGTGCGGTTTCCGACGCCTGGTCGGCGGCGTCGCGGCCATGCATCAGCGCAGTCGCTTCGGTTGCGAGAACCTTTTTGGCTTCGTTAATCTCGGCACCCTTCAGCGCAGCGAGCTTGGCAACCTCATCGAGCGACAGCGTCGTGAACAGCTTCAGGAAGCGCTCGACGTCGGCGTCCTCGGTGTTGCGCCAGTACTGCCAGTAATCGTACGGGCTCAGCATGTCGGCGTTGAGCCACACGGCGCCGGCGGCGGTCTTGCCCATCTTCGCGCCGGACGCGGTGGTGAGCAGGGGACAGGTCAGCGCGTAGAGCTGATGCGTGCCCATGCGGCGCCCGAGGTCGATGCCGTTGACGATGTTGCCCCACTGATCGGAGCCACCCATCTGCAGGTTGCAGCCGTAGCGCCGCGCCAGTTCGACGTAGTCGTAGGACTGCAGGATCATGTAGTTGAACTCGATGAACGACAGCTCCTGATCGCGCTCGAGGCGCAGCTTCACCGAATCCATCGTCAGCATGCGATTGATCGAGAAGTGGCGGCCGACGTCGCGCAGCATCTCGATGTAATTCAGCTTGGTCAGCCATTCGGCGTTGTCGACCATCACTGAGTCGCTCTTGCCGCCGCCAAAGCTCAGGAACTTGGCGAAGGTGCCCTTGATCGACTCCTTGTTGGCGTCGATGTCCTCGTAGCTGAGAATCTTGCGCGTCTCGTCGCGGCCGGACGGATCGCCGACGCGCGTGGTGCCGCCGCCCATCAGCGTGATCGGCTTGTTGCCGGTCTGCTGCAGCCAGTGCAGCATCATGATCGACAGCAGGTGGCCGACATGAAGCGAGGCGGCCGTACAGTCGTAGCCCACATACGCCACGATCTCCGACTTGGCGGCGAGGGCGTCCAAGCCCTCGTTATCGGACACCTGATGAATGAACCCGCGGCTTTGCAGAACATTCAGAAAATCTGATTTAAATGCGGACATTGGCGTGTGACTTTACGGTAACCGGTTCGCAGCGTGCGGTAAGGTACCTGCTGCTTTCAGCGTCCAGTCGGATTATAAGAAGTATTAGTTCGATACAAGATTGAATGGTTCGTTCCATTCCGCTGAGGACCGCCGACCATGCTGATGCGTGCGCTGGGACTGATGAGCGGAACGTCGCTCGACGGCGTCGATGTGGCCATGATCGAGACCGACGGCCGCCGGGTGACAGCGCTCGGGCCGACGGGCTATCGGCCCTACACCCCGCATGAGCGGGCGGTGCTGCGCCATGCGCTGACCGAGGCAGTCAACCTGCATCAGCGCGACCAGCGCCCGGGTGTCATCGGCGAGGCCGAGCGCATGGTCACGGTGGCGCATGCGGAGGCGGTGGCTGCCTACACGACACAGCACGGGATCAGCCCGCTCGACATCGACATCGTCGGCTTCCACGGGCAGACCGTCCTGCATCGTCCGGCCGAGCGGCTGACGATCCAGATCGGCGATGGCGCAGCGCTGGCGCGCACGATCCACATTCCCGTCATGCACGATTTCCGTGCGGCTGACGTTGCGGCTGGCGGGCAGGGCGCGCCGTTCGTTCCGGTGTATCACCGGGCGCTGGCGGAATCGCTCGGCCGCGGTGGACCGATCGCGGTGGTGAACATCGGCGGCGTCTCCAACATCACCTACATCGATGGCGAGGACGTGCTGATCGCCTGCGACACCGGGCCCGGCAACGCGTTGCTCGACGACTTCATGTTGAAGAGTATTTCGCAGCCATTCGACAACGAAGGCCGCACGGCTGCGCAAGGTGTGGCCGACGATGCGTGGATTGCGAGTGCGCTTCAGCATCCGTTCTTCAAGGCGCCGCCGCCGAAATCGCTCGACCGCAACGACTTCGCCGCGCTGAAGCTTGGCAATGTATCGGTCGCGGATGGGGCAGCCACGCTGACCGGACTGACCGTCGCCGCCATTGCGTCGATCGTGCCTCACCTGCCGAAACCGCCGGAGAGCTGGATTATCGTCGGTGGCGGCGCCCGCAACCTCACCATGATGCGGATGCTGCGCCGTCGGCTGGAGCCGGCCTCGGTCGAGAGCGCTGAAGGGCTTGGCTGGTCTGGCGATGCCATCGAAGCGCAAGCCTTTGGCTTCCTCGCCGTCCGCAGCTTGCAGCGGCTGCCGCTGAGCTATCCGGCGACCACCGGGGTGCCGCGGCCCATGTCGGGCGGGGTGATCGCGAATCCGTGATCTTCATGCATTTGCATGAAGCTTGACCTTTCCATGCGTCTGCATCTAGTTTGATGCAGTTGCATTGAAGGAGAGGTCCAGTGACCAAGCTTCTGTACGTGAAGGCATCCCCCCGTCCGGAATCGCGTTCGGTCGCAGTGGCCGACGCCTATCTCGCAGCGCTCAAGGCAAGAGTGTCCGGCCTCAGCATCGACGTCCTTGCTCTGTGGGACGAGGATTTGCCCGATTTCGACGGGGATCGTGCCAACGCGAAGCTTGCCGTTATTACGGGGCAGGAGCAAAGCGCGATCCAGAAGACCAAATGGGACGGGATCATCGCGATCGTCGAGCGCTTCAAAGCGGCCGACGTTTACCTGTTTGCGGTACCGATGTGGAATGGCGGAGTGCCGTACCGCTTGAAGCAGTACATCGACATTATCCACCAGCCCGGCCATCTCTGGGGCCTCGACCCCGCGACGGGCTATTTTGGCCTGCTCAAGAACAAGAAGGCTGTTCTTGCCTACACCAGCGGGGCCTTTGGTCCCGACGCGCCGTCGCCAGCCTTCGGCACCGACCATCATTCGACGTATCTGCGCAGCTGGCTCAATGAGGCCGGCGTGACCGACGTTACCGAAATTCGTTACCAGCCCACGCTGCTGGATCCCGACAGCGAGGCCGCCTTCGCGCGCGCCAAAACTCAAGCCGCCGCGCTCGCAGCCTGAGCCGGCATGAGGGATACCCAATGACTCAACATCAACTGACCGAAATCGCGAGTTTCTTGCTGCGCGTCGCGCTCGGCGCGATGTTTCTCGCCCATAGTGTGCTGTTGAAGTTTTACGTCTACACGCTACCCGGGACGGCGAAGTTCTTCGAGGGCATCGGTCTGCCGGGCTGGGGTGCCTATGCCGTGTTCGTTGCCGAGGCGATCGGCGGCGTGCTTCTCGTGTTGGGCATCAAGGCGCGGTGGGTCGCGCTTGCGCTCGCTCCGATCCTCGCAGGCGCCACCTGGTCACACTGGAGCAACGGCTGGGTGTTCAGCGGTGCCAACGGCGGTTGGGAATACCCGCTCTACCTGACCCTTCTCGCGATCGTTCAGTTCATCCTTGGAGATGGTGCATACGCGCTTTCCCCGTCGCGGTCGCTGCCGTTTCTGCAAGGGAAGTCCTTCGCGCCCCGTAACGCATAAGATGGAAACCATAATGTCCCAAAAGCTCAAGCTCATCAGCCATAACTTGTGTCCGTATGTTCAGCGCGCGGTGATCGCCCTGACGGAAAAGGGTGTGCCGTTCGAGCGGATCGACATCGATCTCAACAGCAAGCCGGATTGGTTTCTGAAGATCTCGCCGCTCGGCAAAACGCCCGTCCTCGTCGTCGGCGACACGGCGATTTTCGAGTCCGCCGTCATTCTCGAATATCTGGAAGAGACGCATCCGAAGCCGCTGCATCCGAAGGATCCACTCAAGCGCGCGGAACATCGTGCGTGGATCGAATTCTCGTCCGCCGTGCTTGGCGATATTTGGGGCCTCGAGACGCTCCCTGACGAGACGGCCTTTCGCGCAAAGGCCACGCAAATCGAAGCGAAGTTCGCGCGGCTTGAAGCACGCCTCGTCGGCGCGCCATGGTTCGACGGTGCGGCGTTTTCGCTGGTCGATGCCGTGTTCGCGCCGGCGTTTCGCTACTTCGACGTGTTCGATCAGATCGGCGATTTCGGCATCTTCGCCAACAAGCCGAAGATCGCGGCGTGGCGCGCTGAACTCGCTAAGCGGCCGTCGGTCGTCAATGCCGTCGGCAAGGATTATCACGACCTCCTGCGTGCCTTCATGAAGAAGCACAAGGCGTGGCTTGCCGGGGTGGATACGCAGCGGGCTGCCTGACGGCAATTTCTTGTAATGTTGGAGACATGATCGACAAGCTACCATCGCACCTCAGCTCAGAGGAGGGTGCGATGAGAGCAACCAGCAGCGGACCAGTCTTGCGTGCGCGTGCCATTGCCGGAACCTACGTCGTTATTCTTGCCTGGGACTTCAAACCGGCCAAGCTCGGGAAACGTGCCGGGCTGATGGGCTTTGCCATCGAACGAACCGAGTTCAAGAACGGCAAGGTGGTCGAACGCTACTGGATGCGGAGCATCAAGCGCTTCAAAAACAAGGATCGCGGCTTGCCGCCCGGCACGCCGGTGAGCACCGCAGACCATCCCATCCAGTCTTTTCAGTGGGGTGACTACACCGCACGGGCGGATCGAAAGTATGTGTATCGAATCGTTCCGCTTTACGGAACGCCGATCAATCTGGTTCTCGACGAACCGTCAGCCGTCTCACTGGAGGTATCGACCGAAACCGAGTTCTTGCTGAAACCGAATGTCGCCAACGACACGGCGCGTCACGACATCTATTTCAATCGCGGTGTCATCGGATCGCAGGCATTCGCCCGGCGCTTCGAGAACGCTATGCCGGACGAGTCCAATCCTCAATCCGAGGAGATGGTGTGGCTGTCACGCGGCCTGTTTGAAGCGCTGATTGGCTTTATCGGGCTTGCGAAGAACCACAAATTCTCATTGCGGGCGGCGCTCTACGAGTTTCACTTCCAGCCCGTGGCGAACGCTTTTGCCAAAGCCGTGGAAGCCGGAGCCGACGTCAAGATCGTCTACGACGCCGAGAGCACCTACAAGGTCGAGAATCTGCAGACCATTCGCAATGCCGGTCTCGATCAGACCGATTCCGTCATTCCGCGCACCGTGAGCGAGGGGATTCGGCACAACAAGTTTGTTGTCCTGCTGGAGAACGACAAACCGATCGCCGTATGGACAGGCTCGACCAACATTTCCGTTGGCGGGATTTTCGGGCACTCGAATGTCGGCCACATCGTATGGGACAAAGGCATTGCTAACGCCTATTTCCAGTATTGGGGACGTCTGGCTGAAAATCTGACGCCGACAAAAATACGAAAGCCAAATCGCACGGCCTCACCCTTGCCCAAGGGCAAGCCACCGAAGAACAGCGTTACTCCGGTGTTCAGCGCACGCGATGAAAAGGACAGCAGCGACACCCTGCAATGGTATGCCGACCGCATGGAGGAAGCTGACGAGATCGTTTGCTTCACGGTGGCTTTCAATATCGACGAGGTTTTCCAGAACGTTCTGAAGAAAGACAACGATGTCCTGCGATACATCGTGAAGGATGACGATCTGGGAGACGGCGAGATTATCGGCCGCGACCGCGACGTGTTGTTCGCGGCCGGAGGCTATCTCGGCTGGAACGCGCTGGCGAACTTCCTGAAGGAGCGCGACAACCCGCTCAACCGCAACGACTACATCCACAACAAGTTCATGCTGATCGATCCCATCGGAAAAGACCCGCTCGTCATCACCGGCTCGGCCAATTTCAGTCAGCCGTCACAGCGCATCAACGATGAGAACATGCTGGTGATTCGGGGCGACACGCGCGTCGCCGATATCTATTTCGGCGAGTTCATGCGCATCTTCGATCATCACTACGCGCGCTATCTGGTGAAGAAGCTCACGCAGCAGGACAAGCACGATCCGAATGCGGGATTCTTGAAGGAGAACCCGGACGATTGGGTCCCCGCTCACTTCGATACCAAAAACTACAAGAGCAAGCGGCGGCGATATTTTGTCGGGAAAGCCGACTGAAGCTCTGACTTCAGCGAACGTTGGCGAGCCGCATGTCGAGATAGCTCGTCACCGACTCCATCAGCGGCTCCATCTTGTCCTGGAAGAAGTGGTTGGCGCCGGGGATGATCTGCTGATCGATGACGATGCCCTTTTGCGTCTTCAGCTTCTCGACCAGCGTCGTGACGTCTTTCGCCGGCGCGACGATGTCCTTCTCGCCGTGCACGATCAGGCCCGACGACGGGCAGGGCGCGAGAAACGAGAAGTCGTAGCGGTTCGGCTCCGGCGCGATCGAGATAAAGCCCTCGACCTCGGGACGGCGCATCAGAAGCTGCATGCCGATCCATGCGCCGAATGAGAAACCGGCGACCCAGCATGCACGCGCTTCCGGATTGATCGACTGCGCCCAGTCGAGCGCGGACGCCGCATCCGACAATTCGCCGACGCCATGATCGAACGATCCCTGGCTGCGGCCGACGCCGCGGAAGTTGAAGCGCAGCACCGAAAAGCCACGCGCCACGAAGGCGTAGTAGACCTGATAGACGATCGGGTGGTTCATGTTGCCGTGGAACTGCGGATGCGGATGCAGCACCATCGCAATCGGGGCATTCTTCTGCTTCGCCGGGTGGTAGCGGCCTTCGAGACGGCCGGCGGGTCCGGTGAAAATAACTTCAGGCATTGATGATCCTTCGGGGCTCGTCCGTCGCGCCGTGACATGGCTGCGGAATTGACAAGGGCTCCGGCTAGAAGAGGGATACGCCAACTCGGGCCCGCCTTCTAACATGGGGCAAGGGGCAAAAAGCAAGCAAAATCAGGGGGTATAAGGCAAACCTCGAATCTTCCTCCCGTTTCGCAAGCCTCGGATTCGACAGCCTTTTCCCTGTTCGCCCAATAGCGGGCTGGCAATTGGCGGCTGGGCGGCTAAAGGTCGGAGCCAAAGCAACAGGAGCCGCGCCATGGACCTCAGACAGATCTCATCCGGCCGCAATCCGCCAAGTGACCTCCACGTGGTGATCGAAATTCCGCTCGGCGGCGTGCCGGTAAAGTACGAGATCGACAAGGCGTCGGGCGCGCTGTTCGTCGACCGCTTCCTGCACACCGCGATGTTCTATCCGGGTAATTATGGCTTCATCCCGCAGACGCTCTCGGACGATGGCGATCCATGTGACGTGCTGGTGGTCAGTCAGGTGCCGGTGGTGCCGGGCGCCGTGATCCGCTGCCGTCCGGTTGGCGCGCTGATGATGGAAGACGAGGCGGGTGGCGACGAGAAGATTCTCGCGGTCCCGGTCGACAAGCTGCATCCGTTCTATACCGGCATTCAGAGCTACAAGGATTTGCCGACAATCATGTGCGAGCAGATCGCGCACTTCTTCCAGCACTACAAGGATCTGGAAAAAGGCAAATGGGTCACCATCGTGAAGTGGGTCGATGCCGCCGGTGCTGAGAAGATGGTGATGGACGGGATCGCGCGCCACAACGCGGCACAGAAGTAGCCCCGGATCAGTGACGAAAGCGCGCGCCTATCTCGACTGGAATGCGACGGCGCCGTTGCGCCCGGAAGGGCGTGCGGCCCTGGAGGCGCATTGGGATGCTGCCGGAAATCCGTCGTCGGTGCACGCGGAAGGCCGTGCCGCCCGGACGCTCGTCGAAGGCGCGCGGCAGGCATTGGCTCAAGCGGTCGGCGCCGATGCGCGTGACGTGATCTTCACCTCCGGCGGCACGGAAGCGAACGTGCTTGCACTCACACCGGGATTGATGCGCAGGGGTGGCGGCCGCGCTGAGCGGCTGATCGTATCGGCAACTGAACATGTGTCCGTTCTTGCGGGCGGACGCTTCGAAAAAGCCGACATGGCAATCACATCCGTCGATCGCAACGGCGTTGTCGACCTCGTGGCGTTGCGCGCGCTGCTGCATGACAAGCCACCGGCGCTCGTGTCGGTGATGCTCGCCAACAACGAGACCGGGGCAATCCAGCCGATCGCGGAGGTCGCCGACATCGTTCGCGATGCCGGTGGTCTGCTGCATGTCGATGCAGTGCAGGCGCTCGGCAAAATTCCGGTCTCGCTGCGCGAGCTGAAAGCGGATTTGCTGTCGGTCTCCGCACACAAGGTAGGCGGGCCGAAAGGTGTCGGAGCGCTCGTCGTCGCGGATGGCATTTTGGGCTTGGACCCAGCGATCCGTGGCGGCGGTCAGGAGCGGGGGCGGCGGGCAGGGACCGAGAATGTAGCGGGAATTGCCGCCTTCGGCGCGGCCGTGACAGCGGCTATGACCTCGCTCGCCCAGGAATCGGCGGCGATGGTTACCCTCCGTGAGCGGCTGGAGGCGGGGCTCAAGCGGCATCCGGGGGCGGTCATCTTCTCGGAGGCAGTTCCGCGCCTGCCAAACACGACGTTGTTCTCTGCAGCCGGTTTGAAGGCGGAAACCGCCGTCATCGGCTTCGATCTGGAAGGGGTTGCTATCTCCTCCGGCTCCGCCTGTTCCTCGGGCAAGGTGCAGCCGTCTCACGTGCTTGCTGCGATGGGCGTTGCTCCAGACCTGATCCAGGGTGCATTGCGATTGAGTCTGGGCTGGCAGACCCAAGTGGCTGACATTGATCAGTGTCTTGAGGCTTGGAGAAAGCTCTCAGGTGTATTAGGTAGAGGGCACGAAACCGGGCTTGAACGTTTCTAAACCTCGCGCCATGCGCGAATTTCATCCCGGTACAACTTTTGATCCACCGCGGTCCTTGAAACCGTGAGCGGAGGACAGAATGCCGGCCGTACAGGAGACGGTCGATCGGGTTCGCCAGATCGACGTCGATCAATACCGTTATGGATTCGAGACCCTGATCGAATCCGAGAAGGCCCCGAAGGGTCTCTCCGAAGACATCGTCAAATTCATCTCGGCCAAGAAGGACGAGCCCGCCTGGATGCTCGAGTGGCGGCTTGAAGCCTATCGCCGCTGGCTGACCATGCGCGAGCCGACCTGGGCGCGCGTCGACTATCCGAAGATCGACTATCAGGACCTCTACTATTACGCGGCGCCGAAGAAGTTCGTCGCGCCGAAGTCGCTTGACGAAGTCGATCCCGAAATTCTGCGCACCTACGAGAAGCTCGGCATTCCGCTGCGCGAACAGGAGATGCTCGCGGGCGTCGTCAAGGAGCCGCGCCCCGCTGTGGTCGGTGATGACGGCGAGGAAACCGAGGCCGCTCCCGAGCGCCGCATCGCCGTTGACGCCGTGTTCGACTCGGTTTCGGTCGCCACCACGTTCAAGGAAGAGCTGAAGAAGGCCGGCGTGATCTTTATGCCGATCTCGGAAGCGATCCGCGAACATCCCGAGCTGGTGCAGAAGTATCTCGGCTCGGTCGTGCCGACCACCGACAACTTCTTCGCGACGCTGAACTCGGCCGTGTTCTCTGACGGTTCGTTCGTCTACGTGCCACCGGGCGTGCGCTGCCCGATGGAGCTGTCGACTTATTTCCGCATCAACGAGCGTAACACCGGCCAGTTCGAGCGCACGCTCATCATCGCCGACAAGGGCTCGTACGTCAGCTATCTCGAAGGCTGCACGGCGCCCCAGCGCGACGAGAACCAGCTTCACGCGGCCGTGGTCGAGCTGATCGCGCTCGACGATGCCGAGATCAAGTATTCGACCGTCCAGAACTGGTATCCGGGCAACTCGGAAGGCAAGGGCGGCATCTACAACTTCGTCACCAAGCGCGGCGACTGCCGCGGCGTGAACTCGAAAATTTCGTGGACGCAGGTCGAGACCGGCTCCGCGATCACCTGGAAGTATCCGAGCTGCATCCTGCGCGGCGACAACTCGCGCGGCGAGTTCTACTCGATCGCGATCTCGAACGGCTTCCAGCAGGTCGATAGCGGCACCAAGATGATCCATCTCGGCAAGAACACCGTGAGCCGGATCATCTCGAAGGGCATCGCCGCCGGCAAATCGCAGAACACCTATCGCGGCCTCGTGTCGGCTCATCGCAAGGCGACGGGCGCGCGCAACTTTACGGCCTGCGACTCGCTCCTGATCGGCGATCAGTGCGGCGCGCATACGGTGCCGTACATCGAAGCGAAAAACTCGTCGGCGCTGTTCGAGCACGAAGCGACGACGTCGAAGATTTCCGAAGACACCCTGTTCTACTGCACGCAGCGCGGCCTGTCGGAAGAGGAGGCGGTGGCGCTCGTCGTCAACGGCTTCGTCAAGGACGTGCTGCAGCAGTTGCCGATGGAATTTGCGGTCGAGGCGCAGAAGCTGATCTCGATCTCGCTTGAAGGAAGTGTGGGATGACCGCGTTGTTGCAAGTGAAGAACCTTAAGGTCCGTGTCGAGGAGCGTGAAATCCTCCACGGGCTGACGCTGACCGTGAACCCGGGCGAAGTGCATGCCATCATGGGCCCGAACGGTTCGGGCAAGTCGACGCTGAGCCATGTGATCGCCGGCAAGGACGGTTACGAGGTCACCGACGGCGAAGTGCTGTTCAAGGGCGAAGACCTGCTGGCCATGGAGCCGGACGAGCGCGCCGCCAAGGGCGTGTTCCTGGCTTTCCAGTATCCGGTCGAAATTCCGGGCGTCGCCACCATGACGTTCCTGCGCACGGCGCTGAACGCGCAGCGCAAGGCGCGCGGCGAGAGCGAATACTCGACGCCTGATTTCCTGAAGAAGGTGCGCGAAGTCGCCAAGTCGCTCGGCATTCCGCAGGACATGTTGAAGCGCGGCGTCAACGTCGGCTTTTCGGGCGGCGAGAAGAAGCGCAACGAGATTCTCCAGATGGCGCTGTTCGAGCCGGCGCTGTGCATTCTTGACGAGATGGATTCGGGCCTAGATATCGACGCGCTCCGCATCGCTGCCGACGGCGTGAACGCCCTGCGCGCGCAGGGCCGCGCCATGGTCGTGATCACCCACTATCAGCGCCTCTTGAACTACATCGTGCCGGACCACGTGCACGTGATGTCGAAGGGCCGCGTGGTGAAGAGCGGCGGCAAGGAGCTCGCGCTTGAACTCGAAGCCAACGGTTACGCGCAGTACCAGGACGAGGCTGCATGAGCATCGCTCAGACCGCCGATCGCGCGACAATGCGCACGGCTGCCGAGGAGGCAATCCTCGCCCGGCTGCCGGATGCGAAGGCGCGGCAAAATCACTGGGGTAATCCGGCGATTGCCAAGCAGCGCGATGAGGCGCGCGCGATCCTGACTGCGCAGGGCCTGCCGACGCGCCGTGTCGAGGACTGGAAATACACCGACCTGCGCACGCTGATGCGCGAGGCGTCGGAACCGTTCGCGGACGCCACCCGCGAGATGGTTGCCGAGGCTGAGAAGGCGGAATCCGCCTACAAGCTCGCCGGCGCGACGCGGGTGCTGTTCGTCAACGGACGCTGCTTTGCGACCTTAAAGGAAGACGGCTTCGCGTTCGGTTCGCTCGCCAACAACGATGACCTCGGTCCGCGGATGCAGGAGGCGCTGTCGCGCCGTCGCGATCACGCAAACAATGTTGCGGTCGCACTGAACACACTGTTCATCGGCGACGTGACCTTGATCCGCATTCCGGCGCGCACAGCGCTCGAAAAACCGTTGCACCTCGATTTCCGCAATGTCGGTTCGCAACCGTTTGCGGCGAATGCTCGCGTGCAGATCGTTGTTGAGGAGGGCGCGTCGGCGGCCATCCTCGAGACGCATCAGGGCCCGAACGGGTTGGCCTATCAATCGAACGTGGTGGTCGAGATCGACCTTGGCGCTGGTGCGCGCCTTGAACACGTTCGCATCGACGGCTCGGGCGACAAGGCACTGTCCCTGTCAACCCAAGGCACGCGCCTCGATCGCGACGCGCAGTTTGACAGCCTGTCGGTCGTGACCGGCGCAGCCGTGTCGCGCCATCAGCCGTTCCTGACATTCGCTGGGCCACACGCCAACGCCAACATCCGTGGCGCGATCATGCAGAAGGGCCGTCAGCACGCTGACTGTACTTTGATCGCCGATCATCGTGCGCCGAACTGCACCAGCCGCGAGACGTTCAAGACTGTGCTCGACGACGAAGCCCGCGGTGTGTTCCAGGGCAAGATCGTGGTCGCGCAGGCGGCGCAGAAGACCGATGGCAAGATGGCCGCTCATGCGCTGTTGCTGTCGGAAGACGCGGAAGCCAATTCCAAGCCGGAACTCGAAATCTTCGCCGACGATGTCGTCTGCGGTCACGGCGCAACCGTCGGCGCGCTCGACAAGACGCTGCTGTTCTATCTGCGCGCGCGCGGACTGCCGGAGAAGGAAGCGCAGGCGCTTCTGATCGAGGCATTCGTCGGCGAGGCGATCGAGCCGGTTGTCCATGACGGACTGCGCGATATTGCAGTCGCTGCGGCCCATCGGTGGCTCGCGACGCGAGGCTGATATGCATCCAGCGGTCAAAAACGGCACATACGACGTTGCGCAGGTCCGCAAGGATTTCCCGGCGCTGGCGACGAAGGTGTACGGCAAGCCGCTCGTGTACCTCGATAACGCGGCCTCAGCACAGAAGCCGCAGGCCGTGCTCGATCGCATGATGCAGGTCTACACGTCCGAATACGCCAACGTGCATCGCGGTCTGCATTATCTTGCCAACGCCGCGACCGAAGCTTTTGAGGGCGGCCGCAACCGCGTTGCGAGCTTCCTCAACGCCAAGCGTCCGGAAGAGATCGTCTTTACCCGCAACGCGACCGAAGCGATCAACCTGGTCGCGTCATCGTGGGGCGAACCGAATATCAAGGCCGGCGACGAGATCGTGCTCTCGATCATGGAGCATCACTCGAACATCGTGCCCTGGCACTTCCTGCGCGAGCGGCATGGCGCCGTGATCAAGTGGGCGCCGGTTGATGACGACGGCAATTTCCTGCTCGACGAGTTCGAGAAGCTGCTGACGCCGAAGACCAAGCTCGTCGCCATCACGCAAATGTCGAATGCGCTCGGCACCATCGTTCCGGTCAAGGATGTGGTGAAGCTCGCGCATGCGCGCGGCATCAAGGTTCTGATCGACGGCAGCCAGGCGGCGGTGCATCTCGCTGTCGACGTGCAGGATATCGGCTGCGACTTCTACGTCTTCACCGGTCACAAGCTCTATGGCCCGACCGGCATCGGCGTGCTCTATGCCAAGCATGAGCATCTGGTCGTGATGCGGCCCTACACGGGCGGCGGCGAAATGATCCGCGAAGTGTCGCGTGACGTGGTTACCTACGGCGACCCGCCGCACAAGTTCGAGGCGGGTACGCCGCCCATCGTGGAAGCTGCCGGTCTTGGCGCCGCCATCGATTACGTCAATTCGATCGGCAAGGAGCGCATTGCCGCTCACGAGCACGATCTCGTCACATATGCCCAGAACCGCCTGCGCGAGATCAATTCGCTGCGGTTGATCGGAACGGCGAAGCACAAGGCTGGTGTGATCTCGTTCGAGATGAAGGGCGCACACGCCCACGACATCGCGACCATCATCGACCGGCAGGGTGTGGCGGTGCGGGCTGGCACCCACTGCGTGATGCCGCTTTTGGAGCGTTTCCAGGTCACCGCGACCTGCCGCGCCTCGTTCGGCATGTATAATACCCGCGAGGAAGTCGACCATCTGGTGCAGGCGCTGATCAAGGCGCAGGATATGTTCTCATGAGTGATGCACAGACCAAGGAACAGGACGGCGTGGCGCCTAATCTCGTCGCCACCACATCGGCTTTGCCGCCGGAGGAGACCGAGCGTCTCGGCAGCGAGATCGTCGGTGCGCTGAAGACGGTCTACGATCCGGAAATCCCGGCGGACATTTACGAGCTCGGCCTGATCTACAAGGTCGACATCAAGGACGATCGCTCGGTCGACGTCGAGATGACGCTGACCACGCCGAACTGTCCGGCCGCGGCCGAGCTTCCGACCATGGTCGAGAATGCGGTTGCGAGCGTGCCGGGGATCGGCGTCGTCAATGTCAGCATCGTCTGGGAGCCGCCGTGGACTCCGGACCGCATGACCGACGAGGCACGCCTCGTCCTCAACATGTGGTGATTGTGAGAAGGCTTAAGGTTTTCAGGTTTGAATCGAACAGAATCGGGCATTGAATAGCCCTCCGGATTGACCACATGAATGCCATGACGCCGAATGCTAACTCTGAGAAGCCGAAACCGCGCCCCCGTCCGCAAGTGATGCGTTTGACGGATGCGGCTGCCGCGCGGGTTCTGGAGCTGACGAACCGGGCCGATTCCGAGATCGTCGGGCTTCGCGTCGGCATCAAGAACGGCGGCTGCGCCGGTCAGTCCTATACGGTCGAATACGCCCACGACATCAAGCCAACCGACGAAGTGGTCGAGGACAAGGGCGTGAAGGTTCTGGTCGATCCGAAGGCCGTGCTGTTCCTGCTCGGTACCGAGATGGACTACAAGGCCGACAAGATGCAGGCGCAGTTCGTGTTCAACAACCCGAACCAGGTCTCGGCCTGCGGTTGCGGCGAGTCGGTGCAATTGACTCCTGCCAAGGTCTGACATCCTGCGGTCTCAGGATTGGTTTGTCGGGCATGATCTTGTCCGAAAACCGGTTTCCATCCCGGATCAAGTCCGGGACATGCTTTTTGGGATCAGGCCCGAATGGACCGCGATTTCCTCACCGACCTGTTCTCCGAATTTGGCCCGGTCGACATCAAGCGGATGTTCTCGGGCTTTGGCATCTCCGCCGACGGCGTGAACTTCGCGCTGTCGCTGCGCGCTGGGCTTTTCCTGCGTGCCGACGCCGAGACCATCCCGCGCTTCGAGGCCGAAGGCTGCGGTCCGTTCCAATATCAGACGCGACAGAAAACCGTGACGGTCAACTCCTACTGGCAGATGCCGGCGCGGCTGTTTGACGATCCGACGGAGGCGGCCGAATGGGCGAGGGCGGCGCTCGATGCCGCCCGCCGCGCGGTGGCCAAGAAACGTCCGCGCGCGAAGAAGGCCAAAGCTGTCGCGAAGACCGAACCAAAAAAGCCAGCGAAGAAAGCCGCTCGCGCTGCAAAGGCAAAGCCCGTTGCTCGTCCCGTCAAAAAGGCGAAGGCTCGTAAGGCAGCGCGTAGCAAGAAGCGATAAAGAACGTCCGGATCAGGCGACCTGGATGCGATTGCTCGGCATGTATTCCGGATCGGCCTCGCAAACCGCGCGATTACGGCCAGCGCGCTTGGCGGCATAGAGGCACGCGTCGGCGCGTTCGATCAGCGTATCCACATCGTCGTCCGGCTGCAGCGTCGCAACGCCGACCGAGATGGTGATGCGACCGAGGATTTCGCCGGTCGACTTCTTCTTCAGTTCCTTCGCCATCACCGCGCGGCGGATGTGGTCCGCAACGGTCAGCGCCTGGCGCAGCGCCGTGTTCGGCAGCACGACGGCGAACTCCTCGCCGCCGTAGCGGGCGGTGATGTCCTGCCCCTTGATGGTCTGCTTCAGGCACATTGCCACGAGGCGCAGCACCTGGTCGCCGGTGAGGTGGCCGTAGTTGTCGTTGAACGACTTGAAGTGGTCGATGTCGAACATCAGCAGCGAAAGGGATTCGCCGGCGATCTGCGCTTGCTGAACCGAGTCGGCCAAGGCGCGGTCAAAGAACTTGCGGTTGCCGAGCGAGGTCAGAGGATCGGTCAACGTTTCCGCGCGGATGGCTTCGAGGCTCTGCTGCAGACCGCTGATTTCATGCTTGGAGACGATCAGGCGCTGCTCGAGCGCCTTGTTGGTTTCCTGCATCTCGCGGGTCGAGCGCACGAGGCTTTCGACGATGGCCTTGATCTGGTCGTGGCTCGATGCGCCGTCGAGCTTCTGCGCGGCGCCTTCGAGGCTCGAGTCGTACTTCACCGTCATGCCGAGAGCGTCGGTGATCAGCGCCATCACGTCGTCGATCTCGCTGATGACCTTGGCGCCGACCTTGTCGATGCGTCCGATGGTGCGCAGCTGCGAGAGATACGTATCGTAAATCTGTTCGAGATCGGACTCGCTCAACTTGCCGTTGCGGGCGAGCGTCTCGTTGATGATCTTGTTGAGGCTGGGATTGAAGCCAGTCGCGTAGGTGTACCAAATCTCATAATTGCGTGGCACCGCGGTCTGGCGCAGAGAGCGAATCTGGCCCAGTGCCACCTCGGCGAACGCCATGGTGCGTTCGTGTTCGTTGAGCAGTCCCACCACTTGAAATTCCCCGCGCCGTCGGCCGTGCAAAAGCCTTCGTGCCCCAAAGCCTTAAAGCAACGGAACTCAAGCTAGCTCACGATCGTGAACGAGCCGTAAATGTTTTGTGGTGCGGTAGGTTGGGCGTTTAGACGCGGGCGCGAACCGGGCGCAGCAGAAATGCCGGCAAATGCGAGTGATCCGCAGCTTCGGCTGCTGCATCGTGCGATGCGGCGGGCGTATTGCGAACGCGTCCGATCGACGGCGGCGGCTGCAGTGCAGCAACGTTATCCGCTGCGGAATCGGGCTTGCGATCGCGCTTTCCACCGCGGCGGCCATCGCGCTCGCGGCGCGGCTTGCGGTCACCGGAGGAGCGGCAATCATCGCGCGGCGGGCGTGCCGACGATGCGGATTCGCCCTCAGTAGCCGACGAGGCTTCCGGCGCGCCTTCCATTTTCGGGATCGTTTGCCCGATCAACTTTTCGATAGCGCCGAGCGACTTCTGGTCCGCCGGGCTCACGATCGAGATGGCGGTGCCCAAGCGGCCCGCTCGGCCGGTTCGGCCGATTCGGTGCACATAGTCGTCCGGGTGGTGCGGCACGTCGAAGTTGAAGACATGGCTGACTTCGGGAATATCGAGGCCGCGGGCGGCGACATCGGACGCCACCAGCAGCGGGCTTTCGCCTTTACGGAATTGGTCGAGCGCCGCCATGCGGGCAGGCTGCTCCATGTCGCCGTGAAGGGCGACGGCCCCGAAGCCATGCTTCTGCAGCGAGCGATGCAGTAGCGCGACTTCGCGCTTGCGGTTGCAGAAGATGATTGCGTTCTTGAGGTCTTTGGCGCCGCGGATGAGCTGGCGGAGGATATCGCGTTTCTCGTGGGCTTCGCGGCCGCAGCCGACATGCAGCTGGGTGACGGTAACGGCGGTCGAGGCAGGGCGGGAGACTTCGACTTTCTGCGGATTGTGAAGGAAGGTATCGGTGATGCGCCGGATTTCAGGGGGCATCGTCGCTGTGAAGAACAGCGTCTGGCGGGTGAACGGGACGAGCTTACAGATGCGTTCGATGTCCGGAATGAAGCCCATGTCCAGCATGCGGTCGGCTTCATCGATCACCAGCAATTCGACGCCGGTGAGGAGCAGTCCGCCGCGCTCGGTGTGATCGAGGAGACGGCCCGGTGTCGCGATCAAGACGTCAACGCCGCGGGTCAGTTTCGAGTCCTGGTCGCCGAAGGAGACGCCGCCGATCAGGAGCGCAACGTTCAGCTTCTGGCCGGCGCCGTACTTATCGAAGTTTTCCTTCACCTGCGCGGCGAGCTCGCGCGTCGGTTCGAGGATGAGGGTGCGCGGCATACGGGCACGAGCGCGACCCTTTTCCAGCATGGTAAGCATCGGCAGCACGAATGCGGCGGTCTTGCCGGTGCCGGTCTGGGCTATGCCGAGCACGTCGCGCTGGGCGAGGACGTGGGGGATCGCTTGTTCTTGAATGGGAGTCGGGTTGGTGTAGCCGGTCGCGGCGACTGCGGCGAGAACCTTGTCGGACAGTCCGAGATTGGAAAAAGACATCTAGCCTCTGGTCGAAATCGCCGTTCGGGATCTCGTGTAAATAAGGCTGTTGCGTTCATCCCCGGAACGGCATGCTTTAAAAAGCTGGAGGGGATTTTGTTGACGCAAACAGGCGGACAACCAAACGATCGCGTTTCGATCTTGGGCCGCGTTGGCCCGGAACATAGGGTCGAATCGTGCAAAGTCAATCTGCGGGTCGCCGGAAATCCTCGAAAAGCTTAATGTTTTCGCTGGTAAAGAGCTAAAAACGATGAACCGGGACGGGCCCTGCCGCGACTATGGGCAAAACAGCGCCGCAATGGCCCCCCAGGGCCGTTCGGGCGTTTCCAGCCAGACCACGAGGGACAGGGATATGGTCAGCGCTTTCGTCAAACCGGCGATCAAGTTTGTCACAGTGTTGTCGCTCACGCTGGCTGCGGCAACCGCGATGATAACCGATGCCTTTGCCGCCAAGCGCGTCGCACTTGTCATCGGCAACAACGACTATCGCAACATTCCGAAGCTGCAGAAGGCCGTCGCCGACGCCCGCACCATGGCCGATACCCTGAAGCAGCTCGGCTTCCAGGTGATGGTGGCGGAAAACCAGAATCGGCAGTCGTTCAGCGAAACCCTTTTGGTCTTCGATCGGGCGCTGGAGAAGGGCGACACCGCGTTTTTCTTCTACGCAGGCCACGGCTTCGAGATCGCCGGGCAGAACTTCCTGCTGCCGATCGATGTTCCCGCGGCAACGGCGGGACAGGAGGAACTCGTTCGCGACTCCTCGATTATGACCGATCGCGTCGTGTCGCGGCTGCAGAACCGCGGCGTGCGTACGGCGATTCTTGTGCTCGATGCCTGCCGCAACAATCCATTCGAGGAGAAGTGGGGTACGCGCGCCGTCGGTGGTGGCGGTGGCCTTGCCGCGATGTCGGACCTGCCGGAAGGCATGTTCACGATCCTCTCGGCTGGACCGAAGCAGACGGCGCTCGACCGGCTGTCGGATCACGATAGCGATCCGAATTCGGTTTTCACTCGGGTTTTCGCCAAGGAACTGCTTAAGCCCAACTTGAATCTCGTAAACATCGCGCAGAACACGCGGCGAGTCGTCAACGATCTGGCGGTGGGCGTGAAGCACAAGCAGCAACCGGCATACTTCGATCAGATGCTGGACAGCGACCGCATTTACTTCAGCGGTGGCTCCAGCGCTCAACGCACGATCGACGTCGAACCGAAGGTCGCTGCGCTGAATCCCGGCGTCGCCCCGCGCAGCACGCCGGAAGCCGACTCGACAAACGCGCCGATTGCACTGTTCTCGCGTCATAATGGCGGCTGGACGGTGGTGTTCTCGATCATCGATCCGGTGCTCGCGATCTCGTGGCGTTACGGTGAGAGCGGCGAGTTCAAGGAGACCGGTTTCGCCGACACTTTCGATCCACGCACCCGCAAGCGTTCGCCGAATACGTCAATCGAGCTGCCGTCGGATTCACCGGCAACGACGCTGCAGGTCCGTTACATCGACATCCAGGGCAACATGCAGGGGCCGTTCCCGATCAAGTTCGATCCAGAGGCAGCGCTGATCCGCGACCAGCGCAAGACCCTCGACATGACCTCGACCAGCTGGCTGTCCTTTCGCGAATTCAACGGTCTGTTGGTCTACTACACCCACCTGATGTCGTTCCGCTGCGCCATCCGCGAGGTGAAGGTCGGCATCGACTCGACCGTGCCCGATCAGGTCATCAAGATGCCACCCTGCGATCCACTCAACCCGTCGGCCATTCCGCATGAGGCGCGGCCCTATATGAAGCTGCCGCCGGCAACCAAATCGGTCTCGGTGGAGTTGACTTATCGCGACGGGACCGTGTCGGAAATCAAGAGCTTCCGAAAAGCGGCGGCCGAAGGTCTCAATCGCTGACCCCCGGGCGGCTGACAACTTGCCGCCTTGGTTGCCCGCCAGACTGGATTCTCGCCGTAACGAACAAGCCAGCTAAGGAGCTTTCCGATGCCCGCCAAGCCAGCCGCCGGTCCAGGCTCTTCGAGCGCGCGCGGCACGAGCGAACCGGCCCGGTCGATCAAGGCCCAATGCTGCATCGTCGGCGGCGGCCCGGCCGGCATGATGCTCGGTTATCTCCTTGCACGCGCCGGTGTTGATACGGTCGTGCTCGAGAAGCACGCGGATTTCCTGCGCGACTTCCGTGGCGATACGGTGCATCCGTCCACCATGCAGGTTCTGGACGAACTCGGCTTGCTCGGCGAATTTCTCAAACGGCCGCACGATAAGCTGGATCATTTGCAGGGGCATTTCGGCGACGATACCGTCAGCCTCGCCGACTTCCGGCGCCTGTCGATCAAGACGCCTTATATTGCGTTCATGCCGCAGTGGGAGTTTCTCGATTTCCTGTTCGACGCTGGCGCTCGCTATCCAAACCTCAAGGTCCTCCGGAGAACAGAGGCGCTCGATCTCATGCGCGAGGGCGAAACGGTCACCGGCGTGATTGCAAAGTCGGAGGAAGGGCGCCTGGAAATCAAGGCGGCGCTGACAGTCGGTTGTGATGGACGGCACTCGGTGGTGCGCGAATGCGCGGGTCTTTCGATCGAGGACATCGGAGCGCCGATCGATGTGTTGTGGTTCAGGATTACCAAAAATCCGGCGGAAAAAGATCGGGCGCTGATGAATGCGCAGCCCGGCCGAATCCTGGTGACGATCGATCGCGGTGACTACTGGCAGTGCGCCTACGTTATCCCTAAGGGGCAGACGGAGCAGGTCAAATCGCGCGGACTGGAACAGTTTCGCAGCGACATCGTCGCGACGGCGCCGCGGCTTGCCGCTCACATCGGAGAAGTGAAGAGCTGGGACGACGTCAAGCTGTTGACGGTCACCATCGACCGGCTGACGCGCTGGTCGAAGCCTGGCGTGTTGTGCATCGGGGATGCGGCGCACGCAATGTCGCCGATCGGTGGCGTCGGAATCAACCTTGCCATTCAGGACGCTGTGGCCACAGCCAACTTGCTGGCCGACAAGTTCTCGAACGGTTGCCCGGAGGAGAGTCTGCTCGATCAGGTTCGCCAGCGGCGCATGTTTCCGGTGAAGGTGACGCAGGCGCTGCAAATCCAGATGCAGAACCGCATCATCGATCGCGCGCTGCAAGGCGGGCCGCTTCGAGCGCCGGCATTCATGAAGATCATCACGCGGTCGCCCTGGCTGCAAAGCATTGTGGCGCGGGTGCTCGGCATTGGCATTCGCCCCGAGCACGTGACGTCGAAAGCGGCCGCAATCACCTGATCGCGGTTACGCCATAACCGAATAACCGCCATCGACCGGAATGGCGGCGCCGGTGACAAAATCCGACGCGCTCGATGCAAGGAACACCGCGATGCCGGCGAAGTCGCGCGTGTGACCCCAGCGCTGCGCCGGTGTGCGGGCGAGCACGCGCTCATTAAGACCCTCGACCTGCTGCCGCGCGCCTTGCGTCATCTCGGTATCGATCCAGCCTGGCAAAACGCAATTGGCCTGGATGTTGTCGGGCGCCCACGCGCAAGCGAGCGAACGTGTCAGTTGCACGACGCCGCCTTTACTCGCCGCGTAGGCCGGCGAATAGCTCGCACCGAACAGAGACATCATCGAGCCGATGGTGATGATCTTGCCGCCCCCGGCTGCTTTCATCGCCGGATAGACCGATTGCGCGGCCACCAGCGTGCTGGTGAGGTTGGTGTCGATCACCGTGTGCCATTCGCCGACGGAGATCGTCTGCGGTGGTTTGCGGACGGTCGTACCAGCATTGGCCACAAGGATGTCGATGCGGCCAAACTGTTTCAGCGTCGCGTCGGCCAGCGATGCCAAGGCCTTTTCGTCCGTTACGTCGGTAACGATCGAGACAGCCTTTGCGCCGCTCTTCGTCAGTTCGGCCACGGCGGCCTGCGATTTTTCGGCGTTACGCGCTGCAATCACGATCGTTGCGCCGGCTCCAGTAAGCCCGCGCGCCATGCCAAGGCCGATGCCGCCGTTGCCGCCAGTGATGATGGCGACCTTGCCGCCAAGATCGAAGGGAGATGCCATGTTCAACTCGCTTTGCTTGAAATGTGCGGCGAGAAAGTCCTCTATCCCATCGCCGTGAAGCCGCCGTCGACAGTGTGCGCTGCGCCTGTGACGAAATCCGATGCACGTGCCGACAGAAACACCGCGACACCGGCGAGATCCTCGGGCTTGCCCCAACGGGCCGCTGGGACGCGCGCGAGAATGCGCTCGTGCAACTCCGGACGTATTTCTTTCGCGCGCTTGGTGAGGTCCGTGTCGATCCAACCCGGCAGAATGGCGTTGACCTGAATGTTGTCCGGCGCCCAGGCAATCGCCAGCGAGCGGGTCAGTTGCAGCACGCCGCCCTTGCTCGCCGCATAGTTCGCGGCTTGGCCCGCGCCGAGGTTGGACAGCACCGAGGCGATGTTGATGATCTTGCCGCTGCCTTGGCGTTTCATCGCCGGATAGACGGCCTGAGCGCAGACGAAGGGCGCGGTCAGGTTGACGTCGATCACCGTCTGCCAGTTTTCGAGCGGCATCTCCTCCGGGGGCGCAGAGAGGCTGATGCCGGCGTTGTTCACCAGAATGTCGATCCGGCCGAACTCTTTCAACGCGGCCGCCGTCATCGCCGCAACGGCGGCTTTGTCGGTGACGTCGGCAGTGAGGGAGAGCACGCGGCTGTTCGAGGCCGCCGTGACGGCGGCGAGCGCTGCCTTCGCGGCGTCGGCGTTGGCCGGGTTGCGGTCCGCAATGACGACGGATGCACTGGCTTCGGCGAGCCCCTTGGCGATGGCCAGCCCGATGCCGGTGTTGCCGCCGGTAATCAGCGCGACTTTGCCTGTCAGATCGAAGGGGGAGGGCATCAGCGGGCTGTCTCCTTGGCGGATGATTTTGCCCGTCTAGCGATCACAACACGAGAAACCAGGCAAGCACACAAAGCCAAAAGCTCCGGGCATCGCTACCCGGAGCTTTCGTAAGTCTGCTGTTGGACGATCAGTACTTGGCGACAACCGCGGCCGGCGCCGGTGTCCACTTGAAGGTCAGCTTCGCGCGGACGATGTCGTTGGTGAGCGAGACATTGCGGTTGAAACCAGCGCCGGTCGCGAGCAGGTTGCGATGCAGATCGTTGCCGAGATCGATGTGCTGATACTCGGCGCCGATGATCACATCCGACCACAGGAACTTCATCAGGTAGTAGTCGATGCCGACGCCGGCATACCAGCCGCCTTGGCGTTCCTTGGCATAGCTGGTCCAGCTGTTCGGAGCCGCGGTGAGGATGGTGCGGGTGTAAAGGCTGCCATTGGCGTAGCCGCCGGTGCCATACACCATGACGCGATCCCACGCGTAGCCGACCTTGGCGCCGGCCGTCCAGTAGTTCTGGAGCCGGGTTTCGCAGGTTATTCCTGCGCCAATGCCGCAGTTGGGGCCGAGGCCGAAGCTTCGGCCGTAGTCAGAGTCCCAACGCTGGCTGAAGCCGCCTTCAACGCCGAGAACCCAGTTTCCGAACTGGTGCTGATAGCCGACGAAGCGGCCGGTGACGAAATTGCTGTCGCTGGTGTTATGCCGGCCGAGCGCGGGGGCAACGTAGGTGCCGTCCGAGTCCCACCACTGTCCGCCGAGTGTGGTTGCACTGTAGAGGCCGGTCCAGTTGTAGGCGACCGCGATAGGAGCCGGGGGCGCTTTGACCGTGCGCGCCCTCAGGTCGGCTGCCATCGCCGAGGTCGACACCAGAACCAGCGCCGCTGCAATTCCCCCAAGGAACTTCATCTGCAATCCCCATCTCGCAATTGGCCGACGCGAAGCGGTCAGCCGAATACCTGCGTTAATGTGACGTGATTTGCGGTAAAATGCTGTGACCGCAAAGGCACGGTACTAAAAAAAGCACTAAGTACCTGAGATCGAACGGAAGTTTGGCATGTTTTGCTGGCCCGATTCAGCCACGTCGCGATAGCGCAACCAGCAACAAGCCGAGGCCGGCCAGGATCGCGCCGTAGGCGGCCCAGTTCGATTGCCCAACCATGAAGCTTGAAGCCGGGTAGGGGAAATATCCCGTGCCCTGGCCGAGCCAGATCAACCCGACGATCACGCACAACACACCGGCGATGAGGAGGGGCGTGCGCATGGCCTCTGGCTCCGGAGTATGACCTCAGACGTCCAGCAACTCGTCGTTCGCGAACTCGGCCTTGTCGGAGATGAAGGCGAAGCGGGCCTCGGCCTTGTTGCCCATCAGCCGTTCGACGGAATCGGCCGTGCCTTCGCGATCGTCCGCCAGCAGCACCACGCGCAGGAGATTGCGTTTGCGCGGGTCCATCGTCGTTTCCTTCAACTGCGCCGGCATCATCTCGCCGAGCCCTTTGAAACGGCCGACATCGACCTTCGCGTTGGCGTTGAATTCGGCTTTCAGAAGTTGGTCGCGATGCCGGTCATCGCGCGCGTAGACCGTCTTCGCGCCGTGGGTGAGCCGGTAGAGCGGCGGCACTGCGAGGTAGAGGTGACCTTCGTCGATCAGCCGCGGCATCTGGCGGTAGAAGAAGGTGATCAGCAGCGAGGCGATGTGCGCGCCGTCCACGTCAGCGTCGGTCATGATGATGATGCGCGAGTAGCGAAGATCCTCTTCGCGATAGTGCGCGCCGGTGCCGCAACCGAGGGCCTGCATCAGGTCCGTGATCTGCTGGTTGGCGGCGAGCTTGTCCTTACCGGCCGAGGCGACGTTGAGAATTTTGCCGCGCAATGGCAGCACGGCTTGCGTCCGGCGATCGCGCGCCTGCTTGGCGCTTCCGCCTGCCGAGTCACCCTCGACGATGAAAAGTTCGGAGCCATCGGCGGCAGTGTCTGAGCAATCGGCGAGCTTGCCGGGGAGGCGCAATTTGCGCACGGCCGTCTTGCGCGCGACTTCCTTTTCCTGTCGGCGGCGCACGCGCTCGTCCGCGCGCTCGATGACGAAGTCGAGCAACTTGTTGGCCTGCACCGGATTGCCGGATAGCCAATGATCGAAGGGGTCTTTGACTGCTTGTTCAACGATTTTCTGAGCTTCGGCAGTGGCCAGGCGATCCTTGGTCTGACCCTGGAATTCCGGCTCGCGCACGAACACCGAGAGCATCACTGCCGCACTCACCATCACGTCTTCCGACGTGACGGATGCGGCGCGCTTGCCCTGGCCGACACGCTCGGCGTGATCCTTCAGGCCGCGCAACATCGCACTGCGGATGCCTGCTTCATGCGTGCCGCCGTCGTGGGTGGGGATCGTGTTGCAGTAGGACGAGAGGAAGCCGTCGGCGTCCGCCGTCCATGCGACCGCCCATTCGCAGGCTCCGTGCCCGCCGGTGCGGCCCGACTTGCCGGAGAAAATATCGGGATGAACGAGCGTATCGGCGTGGATCGCCGCGGCCAGATAATCCTTCAAGCCGCCGGGGAAGTGGAACGTATCCTCCGCAGGCACGTCCTCGACACCGCGCAACAACTCGGGTGCGCACTTCCAGCGGATTTCGACACCGCCGAACAGATACGCTTTCGAGCGCGCCATCTTGAACAGGCGCTGCGGTTTGAATGTCGCCTTGGCGCCAAAGATGTCGGTGTCGGGCTTGAAGCGCACGCGCGTGCCGCGACGGTTGTGCACCTTGCCGAGGTCTTCAAGCTTGCCCTTCGGATGGCCACGCTCGAACGTCATCTTGTAGAGTTTTTGATTGCGCGCGACTTCCACTTCAAGCCGCGAGGAGAGAGCGTTGACGACAGAGACGCCGACGCCGTGCAGACCGCCCGACGTCTCGTAGACCTTCGAGTCGAATTTGCCGCCGGCGTGCAGCGTGCACATGATGACTTCGAGCGCCGACTTCTTCGGAAACTTTGGATGCGGATCGACGGGAATGCCGCGACCGTTATCGCTGACCGTGAGGAAGCCGTCCGTGGTCAGTTCGACTTCGATGAAGGTCGCGTGTCCCGCGAGCGCCTCGTCCATCGAGTTGTCGATCACTTCAGCGAAAAGGTGATGCAGTGCCTTTTCGTCGGTGCCGCCGATGTACATGCCAGGACGACGGCGGACCGGTTCCAACCCCTCCAGAACCTCGATGTCGCGGGCGGTGTAACCGGCTTCCGCAGAACCGCCGCGCGGTGCAGCAGCCGTGGTCCGGCCTTTCGATGCGGTCTGGCCGAACAGGTCGTCCGGCTTCGCTTTCTTCTGTGCTTTCAGAGGCTTTGACATATGTTCTCAGATGGGATGTTGGCCGCCGCTCGGGCGAATCGCTGTTTTCAACTATGCCATGGATAGGTCTGCAAATGTGACGCAGTGGCCGATGGCGCAATCCCTTAACGGGCGTGCTATCCCGGCCCGCTGCGCTAAGAATGAGCAGACAACAAACGCAGCTGGCGGAAACGGGACGAGGACGGCGCATGGAGGAGATGACAAAGGGGTTGGCGGATTTCGTCCGCGACCATCAGGCGTGGGCCATCCCGATTGTCTTCTTCCTCGCGTTTGCCGAGTCGCTGGCGGTGCTGTCGCTGTTCATTCCCGCGTGGGGGATGCTGGTTGGCATCGGTGCGCTGATCGGCGTCAGCGGTATCAACTTCTGGCCGATCTGGTTGGCCGCATCGATCGGCGCCGCGCTCGGTGACTGGCTCTCGTACTGGTTCGGCCATCGCTACAAAGCGCAGATCGAACACATGTGGCCGCTGTCGCAATTCCCCGACACGCTCGCGGTGGCCGAGCGCTTCGTTCAGAAGTGGGGAATTCCCAGCGTCTTCATCGGCCGCTTCTCGGGCCCGTTGCGCGCCACGGTCCCGCTTGTCGCTGGTGTAAGCGAAATGCCGTACTGGCACTTCCAGTTCGCCAATTTTACCTCCGCATTTTTGTGGGCCGCCCTGCTGCTCGCGCCCGGCATGATGGGCGTGAAGATGATGTTTTGAGCGCGTGCAAAACCAATCGACTTTGTGATTTGGAATTTAGAACGCGATCGGGTGTTAGTGGCGCGATGGTCGCGGTTTCGCGTGATGCGAATGAATCGCAACAAAAGCGGTTCATGAGAATCCGATAGGCGGTCATGCGAACTGTTCGCATCTGAACAGCTCACCTCGAGACGCTCTTTTCAGGGAGGCTTGCTATGGATCTTTCACGACGCCACGTGCTCGGCGGCGCTGCTGCGCTTGCAACTGCACCAATGATTTCGACGACCGCTGCTGAGGCCGCTGCTCCGCCGGCCGGCAAGCAGGTCGCGAGCTTCTATCGCTACAAGATCGGCGACATCGAAGTCACCGCGATTGCCGACGGCACCAACACGTTCAACCTGCCGGACACCTTCGTCGCCAACAAGACGAAGGCGGAAGTGAATGCGGCGCTCGAGAAGGCTTTCCTTCCCGCCGACAAGTTCTCGGTGCCGTTCGCACCCGTCGTCATCAATTCGGGCGGCAAGCTGATCGCGATCGACACGGGCAACGGCCCGGCCGCATTCGCAAGCAGCAAGGGCAACGTCGGTCAGTATCAGACCAACCTCGCTGCCGCCGGCATCGATCCGAAGAACATCGACATCGTTCTGATCTCGCACTTCCACGGCGACCACGTGAACGGTCTCCTCGACGCGGAAGGCAAGCAGCTCTTCCCGAACGCGCAGGTCATGGCGTCGTCGACCGAGTGGAAGTACTGGATGGATGATGGCGAGATGAGCCGCGCTCCGGCCGGCCGTATGGCCGACCTGTTCAAGAACAACCGCCGCATTTTCGAAACCGGTCTGCAGAAGAAGGTGACGCCGTTCGAGTGGGGCAAGGAAGTTGCTCCGGGCGTGACAGCGATTGCCGCTCCGGGTCACACCCCGGGTCATAGCGCCTTCGTTATTGCTTCAGGTTCGGACAAGATCTTCGTGCAATCCGACACCACAAACCATCCGGCCGTGTTCGTCGCGAACCCGGGCTTCCACCTGATGTTCGACCAGGATGCGAAGATGGCGGAAGAAACCCGCCGCAAGATCTACGACATGCTGGTCGCCGAGAAGATGCGCGTGCAGGGCTATCACTTCCCGTTCCCGGCACAGGGCAACGTGACCAAGGACGGCGATGGCTATCGCTACTTCCCGGTCCAGTGGTCGACCGCGCTCTAAGAGCATCCGCCAAACTGAACCGAAGGCCGCTCGTTGGGCGGCCTTCGTGTTTCTGCCATGCGCCCAGCCGATGGCCGGCTGCTTGACCGCTCGCCGCCCCGGCCTTATATCCCGCGCCCATGATCAACGCGCTGACCATCGCCAACGCCCGCCGCCGCCGTATGTTCGCGGCATGGGTTGGCGTGCGCCGTTAAGATCGCCAACCAGTGCCGCCGGAGATCGCTCTGCGGCACTTGCTTCCTTCCTGAAATCGCAGTTCGGTCCTCGGCGGCTCGTCAACGAGCAGGAGACCGTTATGCATGTGCCTCACGCGTTTCAGATCGACCGGGCCGCAAGCTTGAAGTTTGCGCTCGAGCGCGGCTTCGGTCTTGC
This sequence comes from Proteobacteria bacterium SG_bin9, assembly GCA_002083525.1. Taxonomy (GTDB): domain Bacteria; phylum Pseudomonadota; class Alphaproteobacteria; order Rhizobiales; family Xanthobacteraceae; genus SG-bin9. The sequence continues at coordinate 186,255 of LWDM01000074.1, forward strand.
CTGCGCGACCGATGGCGACAAGCCCGTCGCGTCGCCGGTGCCGTTTCATCTCAGTTACGGCCAGGACGGTACGCCGGTCGTGGCCTTCCATGTTGCGCGCCACAACCCGCTCGCAAGTCTTGCGGACGGCGAAAAGCCGTGGCTGCTCGCGGTGCAGGGTGACGACGCTTACGTGTCGTCCGACTGGTACGCGTCCGCGCATCAGGTGCCGACCTGGCTCTATCAGGCCGTGCATCTGTTAGGACCGGTGCGGCCCATGGTCGGCGACGAATTGGTCTCGCACCTCGATTCCTTGAGCGAGCGGTTCGAGCGGGAGCTGTTGCCGAAGCCGATCTGGACCACGGCCAAGGTTCCCGCCGCGCGGCGGGAAGGGCTGATGCGGGCGATCGTCGGGCTTGTTATGACGGTGGACGACGTTCATGGCAGCTTCAAACTCAACCAGCATAAATCAGACGCGGACCATGTTGCGGTCGCGACCGCCTTGGGCTTACAGCCGTCGCCAGGTGCCCAGGCGATCGCCAAAAACATGCGAACGATACGCCCGCACGCGTTTGCGGAATCCACTGCGCTTCACAATATTAGTGAGACCGGCGAACCCGGACTAGTCGAGGAGACGATGTAATGAACACAACGGCCACGATCGAGGTTCAAAGCACCTCCACCACGCCGACCGTTTTTGTCGACGGCGCGTCGGGAACGACAGGGCTCGGCATTGCCGAACGGCTGACGCATCTGGGCGATGTGGCGGTGAAGAGCATTGCCGCCGATAAGCGCAAGGACCCGGGCGCCAAGCGGGCGCTGATGGAGGAGGTCGACCTCGTCATCCTCTGTCTGCCGGACGACGCGGCCAAGGAGACGGTGGCGTTGATTGACGGCATGGGTGCGAAGGCGCCGAAGGTGCTCGATGCGTCGACGGCGTTTCGGGTCGCGCCCGACTGGGCCTATGGCTTCCCCGAACTCGCGCCGGACCAGACCGGCAAGATTCGCAACGCGCCGAAAGTGTCCAACCCCGGTTGCTATCCGACCGGCGCGATCGCGCTGCTGCGGCCGCTGGTCGACGCCGGATTCATGCCGGCCGACTATCCGGTCACCGTCAACGCGGTGAGCGGTTATTCCGGCGGCGGCAAGTCAATGATCGAGAGCTTCGAGAGCGGCGCTGCGCCGTCGTTCGAGCTGTATGGCCTTGGTCTCGAGCACAAGCATGTGCCGGAAGTGCAGAAGTATTCGAGCCTCACGCGGCGGCCGATCTTTGTCCCGTCAGTTGGCAATTATCGTCAGGGTATGCTGGTCTCGGTGCCGCTGCATCTCGACACGCTGCCGGGCAAGCCGAGCAGTGGCGATCTGCATGCAGCGCTGGCGAAACGCTACGCCGGCAGCCGTTATGTTTCTGTGCTGCCCCTCGACAACGACGCGAGCAAGGGCGGACGTATTGAGCCGGAAGCGCTCAATGAAACCAACAAGCTCGAGCTCTATGTGTTTCCGGGCGACAAGCACGGCCAGGCCGTTCTCGTCGCGCGACTCGACAACCTCGGCAAGGGTGCATCGGGTGCGGCCGTGCAGAACATGCGGCTGATGCTGGGACTGCCTGAGATCGGCTGAGGTGTTGTAGGTATGACGCAGGCCAGGTCTGCGTCATACCGCTACGATGTTCTGACATCCTTCAATCGACGCCGCGTTTGAAACCCGGTCGCGCATATGACTGTAGCTAGGTGGAGCCGGGGAGGGCTTCGCCATGGACGCAGTCATCAGCCCTGTCACCCGAGTCAATGATGGAGCGTCGATCAGTCCGAGATCACGGATCGCCTCGATTGATCTGCTACGTGGTCTTGTCATGGTCATCATGGCGCTCGACCACACTCGGGACTTTTTTGCTGCAGGCGGTGTGAATCCACGGGACGTCGCCGATCCGGCGTTGTTTCTGACCCGGTGGGTCACGCATTTCTGTGCACCAGTATTCATCTTGCTCGCCGGCGTATCCGCGTTTCTCCATGGCGCAGGCGCAAACGGGCGCAGCTTGCGCGATTTGAGCCGCTTTCTCGTTACCCGCGGTCTCTGGCTGATCTTGGTCGAACTGACCGTTGTCCGGCTGGCCTGGACGTTCAGCCTCGACCTCAACTACTTCTTCACGCAGGTGATCTTCGCCATCGGCGCATCCATGGTCATCCTGTCGGGGCTGGTTCACTTGCCGCGCCGGATCATTGCCGCGATCGGCTTGATCATGATCGCCGGGCACAATCTTCTCGATCCGATTAGCGCCAAGATGTTCGGCGCCGCCGCGCCCGTCTGGAATGTTCTGCACGAGTCCGCGATGTTGCAGTTCGGCGCTGTGCGCTGGCTTGCGGTCTACCCGTTGATTCCCTGGGTCGGCGTGATGGCGGCGGGCTATGCGCTCGGTCCCGTTTTTCTCCGCGATCATCGGACGCGCACACGCATGCTGGTCGGATGGGGCCTTGCGGTCACCGTGGGCTTTGTGGTGCTTCGCGCGACCAACCTCTACGGCGATCCCGCCCCATGGACGGCGCAGCCGACACTGGCCGCGACCATCCTGTCGTTCATCAACTGCGAAAAATACCCGCCGTCACTGCTGTATTTGATGATGACGCTTGGACCGGCACTGCTCCTGCTCGCGGCGTTCGAAAAAGCTCGCGGCCGGATAGCCGATGCGGTGACGGTGTTTGGGCGCGTGCCGTTTTTCTATTACGTCATTCACATCTATTTCGTGCACATGCTCGCTGTGCTGTTGACCGCAATGACCGGCGGCAGCGTTGGTTGGATGTTTGGACCATTCCCTCCCGACAAGCCTGAGAGCTACGGGATAGGGCTGGCTGGTGTCTATGTGATTTGGCTTGCGGTCGTTGCCGCACTTTACCCGCTGTGCCGCTGGTTTGCCGCCGTCAAGCAGCGGAGAAGCGATTGGTGGCTGTCGTATTTGTGATTCAGAAATAGAAAATGCGCGGGCGTTGGCCCGCGCATTTTTGTTAGTCCGTAAGAGAGCTCCTCAGAGCTTTCCGAAAATTCCGAGCACGAGCACGGCCTGGCAGATGAAGCCGACCGTGAACGTCAGCGTGCGCAGGATCGGCACACCGAACGTGTAAACGATGAGGTGAGCGAGGCGCGACCAGAAGTAGACGGCGCAGGCGAGCACGGTCCAGTTGGACGAATAGTCGATCGCGTTGAGGATCAGCACCAGCGGCGCGAAGATAATGAGGTTTTCGACCGCATTGTCATGGGCGAACATCATGCGGTTGGCCCATTCGGCCTGCGGCTTGTCGTTGCGCGAAGGATTGCCCATTGCGCCAAACAGTCCGCGCACCATGACGCGGTTCAGGATGTAGGGCGCCCACATGAGGCCGGTCAAAATCACAGTCAGCGTCAGCCAGAACAGTTCGCGTGTCATCCCGGTCTCCTCCACGCCATTGCCAAGGATCGATCAATGACGACCGATCACGATGGCCAGTTTGATAACACGCTGCGGCAGAGTCGAGTAGGGGCGCGCCGAATCCGGCAACGCTTGACAGAATTGGTGCGGCGTTACGCGCGCACGCGCACGTAGCTGCCGGGTGCGTCCTCGATCGGCGGCAACGCGCCGACGCCGGGCTGCCGTGCCTCGGTCTCCTCGGGATCGAGGCCGCCGAGCCACTCGCGCCAGTCGGGCCACCACGAGCCTTTGTGCTCGTGAGCGCCGGGCAGCCACTCCTTCAGCGTGTAGGGATGATGACCGTTGGCGTAGGTCCAGTACTGATACTTGCCGGAGGCGGGCGGATTGACCACGCCGGCGATGTGACCGGAGCCCGCGAGCACGTATCGGACCGGTCCGCCGAAGAACTGCGAGCCGTAGAGCACCGACTCCGCCGGCGCGATGTGGTCCTCGCGCGTGGCGAGATTGTAAACCGGCACCTTCACCTTCGACAGGTCGAGCGCGATATTGTCGATCACCATGCTGCCCTTGGTCAGCCGGTTCTCGAGATAGCAGTTGCGCAGGTAGTAGGAATGGTTTGCGGCCGGCATGCGCGTCGCGTCCGAATTCCAGTGCAGCAGATCGAACGCTTTCGGCGCGTCGCCCTTCAGATAATTGCTGACCACATACGACCAGATCAGGTCGTTCGAGCGCAGCATATTGAAGGCCATCGCCATCTTGCTGCCTTCCAGCACGCCCGCGACCTTCATCTCGCGCTCGAGCGCCGAGATCTGGTTCTCGTCGACGAACACGAGCAGGTCGCCCGCGTGGGTGAAATCGACCTGGGCCGCGAGGAATGTCGCGGAGGTCACGCGCACCTGCCGTTTCTCGGCAAGCCAGGCCAGCGTCGTCGCGAGCAGGGTGCCGCCGACGCAGTAGCCCATGGTGTGGACCTTCATCTCGCCGGTTGCCTGCTCGATCGCATCCATCGCCGCGATCGGCCCGAGCTTCATGTAGTCCTCGAACGTCTTGTCGCCGAGCGTCTTGTCGGGGTTGACCCAGGAGATCACGAACACGGTGACGCCCTGATCGACGGCCCACTTGACCAGCGACTTTTCGGCCTTGAGGTCGAGGATATAGAACTTGTTGATCCACGGCGGCACGATCAGCAGCGGCGTGCGCAGCACCTTCTCGGTGCTCGGCGAGTACTGGATCAGCTGCATGATCTCGTTCTGGTAGATCACCTTGCCCGGCGTCGTCGCCATCTGTTCGCCGACCACCATGTTGGCGGGATCGGACTGGCGAATGCGCAGATTGCCGCGGCCGGCCTCGACGTCCTCCGCCAGCATCTGCATGCCGCGCAAGAGGTTCTCGCCGTTGGTCGCGAGCGTTTTGCGCATCACCTCGGGGTTGGTCAGCACGAAGTTCGACGGCGACAGCGCGTTGCTGATCTGCTGAACGTAGAACTCGGCTTTCTTCCGGGTGTGCGGGTCGAGCCCGTCGGCGTTCTTGACGAGATCGTTCGCCCATTGCGTGCCGAGCAGGTACGCCTGCATGACGAAATCGAAGAACTGATTCGATTTCCAGTCCGGATCCTGGAAGCGCTTGTCGCGGGGCGAGGGCGAGATCACCGGCTCGGCGGTTTCGCCGCGCATGCGCTTGGCCGATCCCTCCATGAGATCCGAATAGGCCTTGTTGATCTTGGTCTGCAGTTCGGATGCACGCGTCTGATCGGATAGCCAGTAACTGGCGACGCTCGAGAACGTCCGCACCACCTCGGTCAATTCGCTCGGCGGCTCGCCCGGCGCCGCGGAGTTTTCGCGGCCCTTCAGGAAGCTCGCGAGCGCAGCGCCGCTGCTCTCCATCGCCTTGGAGATATTCTTGGCAAACGCCTCCGGATTGAACTGCGGGGGCTGGGCGGATGATGGGTCGGACGAGATGTCACTCATGGCCGGGTACTATGCGGTTCTTGTTCGATTTCAGTATGACGCAGTCCTGCAAGGCAGGAATGATGCCATAGTTCAAACGTTTACGGCGATTTCTATGTGCTGCGCTGCGGCGAACTTCTTGCTTTGGTCATATTGGGGCTCTAGACCCGCGACTATCGCGGAATGATCCGGATGGTATGTGACCTCTTAATCATTTCCGATCAGATTGATTTCGTGCTGGAGTGCTTTGGCCCCCGGCAACAGGTCGATCCGCGGCCTTGGAAAGAAGCACTGTGATCAAGTTGGCGTCAGGCATTTCGGGAATGGAACGGGCGGCGCGCATGCGACGCCTTGCCGCCATTCTGATGCTGGGTGCGGCTCTCGGCGGCTGCTCACTGCCGATCGCCGACCTGCCGGCAATTGGTGTGCCGTCGACCGCGCCGGCCCGCCCGGAGACGGCCGCCGCCTATCCGGCCGTCCACGACGTGCCGGCCCCCCGCGAACAGGCCGTTTTGGAGCCGGCGGAACGTGCCCGGATCGAGAAAGAGCTGATTGCGGCCCGTGACCGCCAGGCGCGAGCCGCTGGCGCGGCAGACAGCAGCGACGCGCCAAAAGGCGCAAAGAAGAAAACCCCACAAACTAACTGATTTTCTCGACGTTTTTGCCGGGTTTCTGGCTGGTGCGGGACATCACCCGTGCTAAAAAAGAGCCCTGATTCAAGCGCAAAAGCCGTCCTATCGCCGGTTCCGGAGCCTGGACCTATGGAAGAATTCTACCGCATTCGCCGCCTGCCGCCGTACGTGTTCGAACAAGTCAATCGAGCCAAGGCCGCAGCCCGCAATGCCGGCGCCGACATCATCGACATGGGCATGGGCAATCCCGACCTGCCGACGCCCCCGCATGTCATCGAAAAGTTGAAGGAAACGCTCGGCAAGCCGCGCACCGATCGCTACTCGGCATCGAAGGGGATCAACGGTCTGCGCAAGGCCCAGGCCGGTTACTACGCCCGCCGCTTTGGTGTGAAGCTGAACCCCGATACGCAGATCGTGGCGACGCTGGGCTCGAAGGAGGGCTTCGCCAACGTCGCGCAGGCGATCACATCGCCCGGCGATGTCGTGCTCGTGCCTAACCCGAGCTATCCGATCCATGCCTTCGGCTTCCTGATGGCGGGCGGCGTCGTACGCTCGGTGCCTGCGGAGCCGACCCCGGAATTGTTCGGCGCGCTCGAGCGCGCGATCATTCACTCGATTCCGAAACCGATCGCGATGATCTGCTGCTATCCGTCGAATCCGACGTCGTATGTGGCGACCCTCGATTTCTACAAGGACCTCGTCGCGTTCGCGAAGAAGCACGAGATATTCATTCTGTCCGATCTCGCGTATGCGGAGCTTTACTTCAACGACGATCCGCCGCCGTCGGTGCTGCAAGTCCCCGGCGCAATGGATGTCACCGTCGAATTCACCTCGATGTCGAAGACGTTTTCGATGGCCGGTTGGCGCATGGGCTTTGCGGTCGGCAACGAACGCATTATCGCCGCTCTGACGCGGGTGAAGTCCTATCTCGACTACGGCGCATTCACGCCGGTGCAGGTTGCCGCGACCGCGGCGTTGAATGGCCCGGACGATTGCATCCGCGAGGTGCGCGACATCTACAAGAAACGCCGCGATACGCTGGTCGAGGCGTTCGGCCGCGCCGGCTGGGACATTCCGCCGCCAGCGGCTTCAATGTTCGCATGGGCGCCGCTGCCGGAAAAATTCCGTGAAGTCGGCAGCATGGCGTTCGCGACGCTGATGGTGGAGAAATCCGGCGTCGTGGTCTCGCCAGGCGTCGCGTTCGGCGAACACGGCGAGGGCTATGTCCGCATCGCCATGGTGGAAAACGAACAGCGCATCCGCCAGGCCGCGCGAAACATCCGCCGCTTCCTTGAAAGCGGCATTGAAACGTTGCACAACGTGGTTCCTCTCGCCACCCGGCGATAACTTCATCAGGCGTTGTGAATTATGGTCGCTCCCCTCAAGGTGGGCATAGCGGGGCTCGGTACCGTTGGTGCCGAGGTCGTCCGTCTCATCGAAGAACAGAGTCGTGTCCTGTCGGCGCGCAGCGGACGCGGCGTGAAAGTCGTCGCCGTCACTGCGCGCTCGAAAGCGAAGAAGCGCGGTGTCAATCTGCGCGGCATCGAATGGGCGAAGTCGCCGCTGGCGCTCGCCAACGATCCAAACGTTCACTGCTTCGTCGAGCTGATGGGCGGCGCGGGCGATCCCGCGCTCTCGGCAATTGAAGCGGCGCTGAAATCCGGTAAGTCGGTCGTCACCGCGAACAAGGCGCTGATCGCCAAGCACGGCAGCAAGCTTGCTGCGCTGGCGGAGAAGCATGGCGGCGCGCTGAATTATGAGGCGGCTGTCGGTGCCGCCATTCCAGTGGTCAAGACGTTGCGTGAAGGCCTTGCCGGCACCACGATCAATCGCGTCTACGGCATTCTCAACGGCACCTGCAATTACATCCTGACTCGGATGGAGGAAGAGGGGCTGTCGTTCGCCGAGTGTTTGAAAGATGCGCAGCGGCTCGGTTACGCCGAGGCCAATCCCTCGTTCGACGTCGACGGTCACGACACCGCGCAGAAACTCGCGATCCTTGCGAGCCTCGCGTTCGGCACCAAGGTCGCGCAGTCGTCGGTCTACGTCGAAGGTATCTCGTCGATCGCGCCGGCTGATCTGCGCGCCGCGCAAGACCTCGGTTATCGCGTCAAGCTGCTTGGCGTTGCGGTTCGCACTGCGTCCGGCATCGAGCAACGCGTGCATCCGACCATGGTGCCGCGCTCGTCTTCGATTGCACAGGTGATGGGTGTGACCAATGCGGTCACGATCGACGGCGAGGGCATTCCCCCGATTACGCTTGTCGGCCCCGGAGCCGGTGGTGCGGCGACTGCGTCCGCGGTCATTGCCGATATCGCCGACGTAGCTCGCGGCATTCGCGCGAAGCCGTTTGGTCGTCCGATCGAGAAACTGCGAACCACCAAGAAAGCGCCGATGGAGCGTCACGAGGGCGGCTACTACATCCGCTTGATGGCGCGCGACCTTGCCGGTACAGCCGCGACGATCGCGACGCGGCTTGCCGAGCAGAAGATTTCGATCGAGTCGATCGTGCAGCGTCATCCGAACGGCACGATCGATGGCCCGGATGCGAAGAGCAAGTCATCGCCCGTTCCGGTGATCCTGATTACGTATGCGACAAGCGAAGATGCGGTGCGCCGGGCGCTGGCCGCGGTGCAGGCCGACAAGGTCATCACCGGCCGGCCGCAGGTGATCCGGATCGAGAAGAACTAAGATCAACTCCGCGCTCCCGGCGCGGATAATGTGGATGTGAGGAGTTACACGAATGTCCGTCATTTCAGTCCCGCCGCAGCAACTGCTCGAACGCATCCTGACGCTCGAGCTGGTGCGCGTGACCGAGCGGGCCGCCGTATCTGCCGCACGTCTGCGAGGCCATGGCGAGGAGAAGGCGGCCGACCAGGCCGCTGTCGACGCGATGCGCCGCGAGCTGAACAAGCTGCCGATCGAAGGCACCGTCGTGATCGGTGAGGGCGAGCGCGACGAAGCGCCGATGCTGTTCATCGGTGAGAAGGTCGGCATTCAGGCCGGTCCGAAGGTTGATATTGCGGTGGACCCGCTGGAAGGCACGACCCTGTGCGCCAAGAACATGCCGGGCGCGATTGCGACCATGGCGATGGCGGAAGGCGGTACGCTGCTGAATGCGCCGGACGTCTACATGCAGAAGCTCGCGATCGGACCAGGCTATCCGAAGAACGTCGTCGATATCGACGCGCCGCCTGCCGAGAACATCAAGCGCCTTGCGCGCGCCAAGGACGTGCATCCGTCCGCGATCACGGCGCTGGTGCTCGATCGTCCGCGCCATGCCGACATCATTGCCGCCGTCCGGTCGACCGGCGCCGCTGTACGCCTGATCACCGACGGTGACGTCGCCGGCGTTATCCACACCGCCGACCCCGAAAACACCGGCGTGGACATCTATCTCGGCACTGGCGGTGCGCCCGAAGGCGTGCTGGCGGCAGCGGCGCTTCGCTGCATCGGCGGCCAGATGCAGACGCGCCTTATCCTCGACACGGCGGAGAAACGCGAGCGTGCGGCCAAAATGGGCATCAATGATCCCAACATGGTGTACGGCATCGAGGATCTTGCCCGCGGCGACTGTCTGTTTGCCACGACCGGCGTCACTGACGGCTCGCTGCTGTCCGGCGTCAAATTCCGCAAGAGCGTCATCGAGACCGAAACCGTCGTGATGCGTTCGGTGACCGGCACGGTGCGCTACATCAAGGCCGAGCATCGCCAGCTCGATAAATTCCACCTCGACTGAGCGGCGTTATGAGCAGTGAGTTGATCGTTCGCCCGCTGCAGCCGACCGATCGTGCGCAATGGGCGCCGCTTTGGAACGGCTACCTGACATTCTACAAGTCGGCGCTGCCGGCTGAGATCACGGACCTCACCTTCGCGCGTTTCTTCGACGCGCTGGAGCCGATGCATGCATTGGTTGCCGAGCAGGACGGCAAACTGATCGGGCTCGTGCATTACATGCTGCACCGCTCGACCTGGGCGAAGCACAATTACTGCTATCTCGAAGATCTGTTCGTCGATTCGAACATCCGCGGCAAGGGCGTCGGCCGCGCGCTGATCGCTGCAGTCACGGATGCCGCGCGTGCCGCGGGGTCAAGCCGCGTCTACTGGATCACCCACGAAACCAACACAACAGCCCAGACGCTCTACAACAAGGTGGCTGAGCGTCCGGGCTTTATTCAGTACCGGATCAAGTTCTAGCAGAGACAAGAGTGTTCAGATGAAGACCGAACTTTCCAATGTGAAGGCGTTGATTTTCGACGTTTTCGGCACGGTCGTCGATTGGCGCACGAGCCTCATTGCCGATCTCAGCTGGTGGGGCGAACAGAACAGCGTCAGAGCAGATTGGGCTGGTTTCGTCGATGCGTGGCGAGCCGCGTACTTTCCGTCGATGGACGACGTGCGCAAACATCCCGAACGTGGCTACGTCATTCTCGACGACTTGCATCGCCGCACGCTCGACAAGCTGATTGCCGATTTCAAAATTGGCGATGTCAGTGAAGCCGATCGCGATTATCTCAATCGCGGCTGGCATCGTTTGAAACCTTGGGCGGATGTCGTTGCCGGACTGACACGGCTCAAGACCAAATTCACAATTGCTCCGCTGTCGAATGGCAATGTCGCGCTGTTGACCAATATGGCCAAGAATGCCGGTCTGCCGTGGGACGTCGTGTTCAGCGCCGAGCTGTTCAAGCACTACAAGCCCGATCCCGAGACCTATCTCGGCGCCGCGGGCCTTCTCCGACTGCCGCCGGAGCAGGTGATGAAGGTGGCCGCGCACAACGGCGATTTGCATGCGGCGAAGGCACTGGGTCTGAAGACGGCGTTCATTCCGCGCGTAACCGAGTACGCCCATCTGCAGAACCGCGACTTCCGGCCGGATGGTGAATGGAACATCGTCGCCCGCGACTTCAACGATCTGGCAGCTCAACTCGGCTGCTGAGGCCGTCGTTTCAGAGCGGGGATAACCCGGCGTTCCGGCACGATCCGTCGTGTTGACGGCTCGTTGGCCGTGCTTATCTGCGGGTCATGAGAGCCGCCACCGCCATTCCGATCAAACTGCCGCCGGCGTTTCTCGGCGTCACGCGCTCGGGGACCAACCGGCGCTGGCGCGACCGGCTCGATGCGCGCGCTTCGGCGCTGGCGCTTGCCATGGTGCAGCGGCATCAATTGCCGGAAATGCTGGCGCGTGTGCTTGCCGGGCGCGGTGTCGAAGTCGATGGGGTCGCGAGCTTTCTCGATCCCACCATCCGCAGCCTGATGCCCGATCCTGCCACCATCACGCAGATGGATGTAGCCGCGCGAAGGCTGGCAGACGCCGTGAAACGCAATGAGAAAGTCGCGATCTTCGGCGACTACGACGTCGATGGGGCGACGTCATCGGCGCTGCTCGCTTGGCATCTGCGCCACTGCAGTCTCGATCCGCTGATTCACATTCCCGATCGCATCTTCGAGGGCTACGGACCGAACGTCGAGGCGGTGCGCTCGCTCGCGGACAGAGGCGCGACGTTGCTGATCACCGTTGATTGCGGCACCACCAGTCTGGAGCCGCTGGCGGAAGCCAAGCGCCGCGGCATGGACGTGGTCGTGATCGATCATCACCAGTGCAACGAGGAACTTCCCGTCGTCGATGCGTTGGTCAACCCGAACCGCCCCGATGACATGTCGGGACTTGGCCACCTCGCAGCGGTTGGCCTCGTGTTCATGACGTTGGTGGCGCTAAACCGCGAGTTGCGCGTGCGCGGTTTCTGGACTCTGGAAATGCCGGAGCCAGATCTGCTCGGCATGCTGCATCATGTCGCGCTCGGGACGGTTGCCGACGTGGCGCCGCTGATTGGGCTCAATCGCGCGTTCGTCGCGAAGGGGCTGATCGCACTTCGGCGTCGCGACCATGTCGGCCACACGGCGCTGATGGATGTTGCGCGGCTCAACGGTCCGCCGGAGGCATGGCATCTCGGTTTCGCGCTTGGTCCGCGTATCAATGCGGGCGGCCGGATTGGGCGCGCGGACCTGGGCGTACGGTTGCTGCTGGAAGGCGATATATCGGAAGCCGCGCGCATCGCCGCCGAACTCGATCGCCTTAACACCGAGCGCCGCGCCATCGAGCAAGCGGCGGAAGCGCAAGCCGAAGCCGAAGCGCTGGCGGCGATCGGTCTCGAAGATAAAGGCGCGGTGATCGTTACAGCGTCCGAGGGCTGGCACCCGGGCATCGTCGGTCTCGTCGCTTCGCGCTTGAAGGAGAAATTCTCGCGCCCGGTATTCGCGATCGCGCTGGAGCCGGGCGGCATCGGCACCGGTTCCGGCCGCTCGATCGCGGGCGTCGATCTCGGCAAGGCCGTGCGGCAAGCGGTGGCCGATGGCGTGCTGATCAAGGGCGGCGGGCACGCGATGGCCGCTGGCGTCACGCTGAAGAAGGAACGGCTCGCCGAATTCCGCGCCTATATTGAAGCCGCGCTGCACGACGCGGTGACGGATGCGCGCCATGCGGATGAACTGTTGATCGATGGCGCAGTGTCGGCGCGTGCAGTAACGACCGAGTTCGCGGCAACACTCAATCGCGCTGGTCCCTTCGGTAGCGGCAATCCTGAGCCGGTGATCGCACTGCCGTCGCATCAGATCGTTTTCGCCGAGCCGGTCGGCCAGGCGCATGTGCGCGTGCGCCTGAAATCAACCGACGATGCGATTGTGAACGGTATTTCATTCCGGAGCTTGAACCAGCCGCTCGGCAACATGCTCCTTGCTCAGCGCGGGCAACCTGTTCACATCGCAGGCTCTTTGGCGATAGACCGCTGGCAGGGAGCGGAGCGGGTGCAGCTGCGCATTATCGACGCTGCGGTCCCTGACCCTGGACCAGCTGTCATCCGCTAGGCGCTAGCGGGATCAGTCGAAGGCCGTTATTTCCCAAAAATATCCCGTGCTTGGGTCAAGGCGGCGCATGGCGCCTGACCGGGAGCGGTGTCATAGTGCCCACTTTCAGGAGGGGCCCTTTATGATCAGTCCCGTTTTTCGTTCTGGATTTGGAATTCTGAAATCAGTTGCGATTTCCGGTGCGGTTTTGTTGTCGTCGACCGCCGCATTTGCCGAAAGCCGCGTGGCGCTTGTGATCGGGCAATCCGCCTACCAAAGCGTTTCGGCGCTACCCAATCCGACCAATGACGCGAAGGCAATGGGTGACCTGCTCACCGCTGCTGGTTTCGAGGTGACAACCGCGCGCGACGTGACGCAGAATGCGCTACGCCAAGCCGTCGGCGACTTTGCCGCCAAGATCGCGGGCAAGGGACCGGACACGGTCGCGCTTGTGTTCTACGCCGGACACGGCGTGCAGATCGACGGCGAAAATTTTCTGATGCCGATCGACGTCAACCTTCAGCGTGAAGCGGATGTGCCGTTGCAGGCCGTCCGGTTGAACGACGTGATGAATACGCTGTCGTCGGTGCCGACCAAGCTGCGCATCGTCATCCTCGATGCGTGCCGTAACGATCCGTTCGACGCCATCAACAAGACCGCGGGGCGTGGCCTTGCGATCTTCGACGCCAAGGCGAACGCAGCCGGTTCGTTCATCTCCTACGCCACGTCGCCGGGTGCGGAAGCGGAAGACGGCAAGGGCTCATCCAGTCCTTATACGTCTGCACTCGTTGTCGCGGCGAGAGAGCCGGGGCTGTCGATCGAAGACGCCTTCAAACGCGTGCGCGTCGCGGTCAACAAGGAAACCGAGGGCCGTCAAATTCCATGGGAAAGTTCGTCGCTGACGAGCGACTTCTACTTCTTCCCAGGATCTGCACAGCCGGGGGCGAAACGCACGTCCACGAAGACCGTGACGGAGTGGCGTACGATCCTGCAAGGCAAGCAGCCGGTTGATGCTTATGACCTCGTGATCGCTGATGACTCGATTGAGGCCTATGAAGCCTTCACCGCGCTTTACACCGATCCGCCGTTCGCCATCCGCGCGCGGTCGATTCTCGATCGCCGCCGCGAAATGGTCGCGTGGAGCGTTGCCGTCAACGCCAACTCCGTGGACGCGTTCGCACTGTTCCTTGCGAGCTATCCGAACAGCGATCTTTCGGCGACCGCGCGTAAACTGCAGGACCGCTTGCGCAACCGTCCGCCGCAGGCGAACCCGCTCGCGGCCGCGGCCAGCGCCAACCAGCCCGGTGGCGGGCAGGGTGGATCGCCGACGACCACAGGCGCGGCGCCGACGGGCCCGACGCTCGCGAGCTTGCCGACCAATACGGCGGCGACCGCTGGCCCGACTTGTCCTTGCAGCCAGCCGCCGAAGGTAGAGAAGAAACGCGCTGAACCGCCTCCGCCGCCGCCGAAGAAGCGGACTGCGGAACCGCCGCCGCGCCGTGGTGGTCCGCGTCCGCCGCCGGGACCGCCGCCGGAGGAAGTTGTGGTTCGCCGTCGTGACCCGAACGCAGACGCTGCTGCAGCCGCTGCCGCAGGAGCCATTATCGGCGGCGCCATCCTTGGCGGCGCACTCGGTGGTGGGGGTGGCGGGCGCCATCATCCCCCGCGGGGCGGTACCATGGGCGGTGGCGGAATGGGCCATGGCTGGTAACTGGGATTTGAGTTCTTTAAGACGCTCCCGGCCTTATCGGCCGGGAGCGTTTTGTTACTGGACCCCGGAAATTAAGTAAGTTTTCCGTTAATGCTCGTCAGTGTTTCTGCGATCGGCCAGAGTATTCCCGAACCTCCTCGGGACGCTCGATGCACACCGGCTTCTACACGCTTGCGCGATTGATGCTTTACGGCTTCGGCTGGGGCATCGCAGCCGTGCTCGGTTTCGCCGCTGAGTCGATGCTGACTGGCGCGAAATGGCCGGTGTTCGGCATCCTGTCAGCGTGGTGGACGTTCGTGTGCTCGCTTTACGTTCAACGCGAGGCGAACGAATCCACCGAGGATCGGCAGATTCGCTGACGGGCGTTGCTTACGAACCCTGACGCAGCCGCGCCAGAACCTTCAAGCCGCCATAGCCGTCCGCCGGTGTCATTCCGGACCTGATCTGAAAATCGCGGACGGCCTTCATCGTGTCGTTGCCGACGCGTCCGTCCGTGCCGCCGGTGTTGAAGCCTGCCTTGGTCAGCCGCGTTTGCATTTCCTGAATCTCGGAGAGCGTCAGCGCGCGCTCCGAGCCGGGGAAGGGCTGCACAAATGGCCCGCCGCCCTGAATGCGGTCGCCGAGATGGACGATCGCAAGCGCGTAGTTCATCGACGGATTGTAGCTGCGCACTGCGTAGAAGTTCGGCCCAAGCAGAAACGACGGTCCGCCCGGAACGGGGGTCCACGGCTGCGCCTTGTCGTTCGGGCGCGGAAACGGTTTGCCGTCGGCGCGGGTAACGCCGGCCTCCGACCATGCCGCGTAACTCTTGCTGCCACTGCCTTTCGCGCCGCGCACTTCGTAGCCCCAATGCTCGCCAGCGCGATACTTGCCGCGGTTGAGCAGGTAGCGTGCGCTGCCGCCAAGCGCATCGTCCGGTTTGCCGAACGGGAACACGCGGCCGTCGCCGTCATAGTCGATGCCGAGATTGAGCCAGACCTCGGGCATCCATTGCGTATGCCCCATCGCGCCAGCCCAGGAGCCGCGCATCTCGTCCGGCGTGCCCCAGCCCTTCTGCACGATGCGCAGGGCGTTGATGAGTTCGGTCTCCCAATACGCGCGCCGCCGCGGCTCGTTCCAGGCGAGCGCCGCGAGTGAGGGAAACACCGGCCTCATGTGGTTCTGCTGCACAAGCGGATCGCCATACGCGGTCTCGACGCCCCAAAGTGCCAACAGCGTTCCGCGCTCGACGCCGAAGTCACGCTCGATGCGGGTGAACAGCTCGGCGTGTTTCTTCAGCGCTTCTTTGCCGGCTGCGAGCCGCCAGTCGGAAACGCGGCGGTTGATGTATTGCCAGAGCTGCTCGTTGAATTCGGGCTGGCTGCGCAGCTTCGCGAATACGCTCATGTCGGGCTCGATGCGGCCCATCACACGCGTGTAGGTCTCGTCGGAAATGCCTTTGGCCGCGGCTTTGGCGCGAAACTGGTCGCGCCACTGATCGAAGGCGGCCGGCGCGGCGAGCGCTGGTCCGGACCATCCGCTTGAAGCTGCGTCCAACAGTCCACCGATGCCGGTTTGCAGCACGGCGCGGCGGCTCAGACGATTGCCAGAATCAATCGTGGTCATAGCCCATCCTAACGGTCGAAACTGTTAGAACAATCGCGTCCATTCGCGACCGAAACACGGCAATTCGCCAGTGCGGCTAGCGAAATCGACGGTAACTTGCCACAGTCAGGGATCAACAAACAAAAGGCTCATCATGTCTCACGCTTCGCCTCTCAAAGCTCCGGCGCCTCGCATCGACATTCGCGAGTTCATGGGCCTGATGCCCGATGTCTATGAAGCGATGGGTGCGATCAGCAAGGCGGCTCTGAACGCCGGGCTCGAAGAAAGCCTGATCGAGCTGGTCAAGGTTCGCGCCTCCCAGATCAATGGCTGTGCCTACTGTCTCCAGTATCATCTGAACTTGGCTGCGAAAGTTCAGGTCTCGCAGGAGAAACTCGACCTCGTGGCGGTCTGGCGAGAGGCGCCGCAGTTCTCGACCCGCGAGCGCGCTGCGCTTGCTTGGGCCGAAGCGCTGACTCACATCACGCACGGGGTGAGCGATAACCTCTATGCCGATGTGAGAACGGAGTTTTCCGATAAGGAGCTCGCCTACCTGTCGTCGGCCGTCGGCATCATCAATGCCTGGAACCGGTACGGCGCGGCGATGCAGTGGACGCCGCCGAAACGGGCGGCGTCACGCTAGTTCGCAGGGCAGGGACCCGATCAGTCCTTTGCGCGCTCGACGTAGGAGCCGTCTTCCGTCATCACCACGATGCGGGTGCCGACACCGATGTGCGGCGGCACAGCGGTGCGCACGCCGTTCGACAGCACCGCCGGCTTGTACGACGACGAGGCGGTCTGGCCCTTGGTCACCGGCTCGGTCTCGACGACTTCGAGCGTTGCGCGGGCCGGCATCTGGATCGCGACCGGATTGGTGTCGTGCATCGACAGCTTCACGGTCATGTTTTCCTGCAGGTACGGTGCGGACGAGCCGACGATGTCCTTGGCGACCAGAATCTGGTCGTAGGTCTCGTTGTTCATGAAGTGGAAGCCGTCGTTGTCCTCGTAGAGATAGTTGAAATCGCGGTCTTCAATGGTTGCGCGCTCGACCTGATCCGTGGTCTTGAAGCGCTCCGAGACCTTCACGCCGTCGCTGATGCGGCGCATTTCGATCTGGCTGACCGGAGTTCCCTTGCCGGGATGGATGTTCTCGGCGGAGAGAACCACATAGAGCTTGCCGTCCTGGTCAATGACGTTGCCCTTGCGGATAGAACTGGCGATGACTTTCACGAATAATTTTCCTGGGTTGGGAAGCCGGGGTCGGCTGCGGCGCCAGCCCGGGGCTGACGCAATGATTTCGGGCCGCAACATACTGATTTGGGCCCGGGATGCCAGCTTTTTGCGCGTCATTTGGGCAGATTGCTGATGTCCGGAACCGGTATTTCCCCGTCCCCGTGGTGGACAGCGGACCGCCATGCCGACCGCAGGTCCTTTCTGATGGCCCGGGCGGCGATCGCGGCCGGCCTGCGGGAGTGGTTCAGGGGCCAGGGATTCCTCGAAGTGGAGACTGGAATTCTTCAGGTGTCGCCCGGCAATGAGACCCATCTGCATGCGCCGTCGGCCGAACTGATGGCGCCGTCAGGAGAGCGTCATCGCCGCTACTTCCGGACCTCGCCCGAATTTTCCTGCAAGAAGCTTCTGGCGGCGGGGGAAACGCGAATCGTCGAGTTTGCGAGGGTTTTCCGCGATCGTGAGCGCGGCGATCTGCATCTGCCGGAGTTCACCATGCTGGAATGGTATCGTGCCGGTGAGGACTATGAGGCCGTGATCGGCGATTGCCTTGCGGTGATTGCCGATTCTGCCCGGATTGCAGGGACAAGTACATTCTCGTTCCGCGGCCGCAGCTGCGATCCATTGGCTGTTGCGGAACGGCTGACGGTGGCGGATGCATTCAGCCGCTATGCAGGCATCGACCTTCTCAGCACGGTTGAAAAAGGTGAAGGCAATCGTGTGGCATTGACGGCCGCCGCAAAAGACCGCGTGCGGGTTGCGGACGACGACACCTGGTCGGATATTTTCAGCAAGATTCTCGTCGAACATGTTGAGGCAAAGTTGGGGCAGGGCCGGTTGACCGTGCTGTACGATTATCCCGCGCCGGAATCGGCGCTGGCCCGCCGTAAGCCGGACGATCCGCGGGTCGCCGAGCGGTTCGAGGTCTATGCCTGCGGCGTCGAACTCGCGAACGGCTTCGGCGAATTGACCGATGCCATCGAACAGCGCGCGCGGTTCATGCAGGCGATGGACGAAAAAGAGCGCCGCTATGGCGAGCGCTATCCGATCGACGAAGATTTCATCGCGGCAGTCGGCGCAATGCCGCCGGCCAGCGGCGTCGCACTCGGCTTCGACCGGCTGGTGATGCTGGCAAGCGGGGCTGTGCGTATCGATCAGGTGGTGTGGACGCCTCCTGCGGGAGAGACGCGATGACGAAGCCGGTTCGTATCGCAGCGACGTTGCGCCAGCCGTCGGAACTGGTCGCGCACGGTCTTGCACCAGCGGCTTTGCAGGGCGAACTCGAGCGCGTCGCGTCACGTTATGCGGTTGCGGTGACACCACGTGTCGCGTCGCTGATCGATCGCGACGATCCGAACGATCCGATCGCACGGCAGTATATCCCGAGCCCCGACGAACTCATCGCGGCGAACAATGAGCTGGCCGATCCGATCGGCGATCATGCGCACGCGCCCGTGCATGGCATCGTGCATCGCTATCCGGATCGTGTGCTGCTGAAGATCGTACACGTCTGCGCGGTATACTGCCGGTTCTGTTTCCGCCGCGAAATGGTCGGGCCCGGCAAGGAAACCGCGCTGTCGCCGGACGCGTATTCAAATGCGCTCGATTACATCAGGGCCCATCCTGAGATCTGGGAAGTGATCCTCACCGGCGGCGACCCGTTGATGCTCTCGCCACGCCGCCTGCGCGATATCGTTACCGATCTTGCGGCTATCGAGCACGTGAAGATCATCCGGATTCACACGCGCATCCCCGTTGCCGATCCGGCGCGGATCACGGACGACATGGTCAGCGCGCTGAAGGCCGACGGCGCAACCACGTGGGTCGCGGTGCATGCCAACCATCCGCGCGAATTGACGGGAGACGCGCGTGCTGCTTGCGCGCGGTTGGCGGATGCGGGACTGCCGATGGTCAGCCAGTCGGTGCTGCTGCGCGGAATCAACGACGATGCGGCGACGCTTGAGGCGCTCATGCGCGCTTTCGTCGAATGCCGCATCAAGCCGTATTATCTTCATCACGGCGATCTCGCGCCGGGCACGGCGCATCTGCGCACGAGCATCACCGAGGGGCAGGCCCTGATGCGGCAGTTGCGCGGGCGCGTTTCCGGATTGTGTCAGCCGGATTACGTGCTCGACATCCCGGGCGGCCACGGCAAGTCACCGCTCGGTCCTGAGTATTTGTCGCAAGACGGCGAAAAATACCGCGTCGTGGATTATTGCGGCGATGTGCATCGCTATCCGCCCGAGCCATGAGCGATGCCGAGCCGCCGCAGGACGAGCGCAGCCGGCGTATTGAAAACGCCGTGCTGTTCGGTGCATTCATTCTGTTGACGCTCGGTGGCGCTTGGCTGTTGATGACCATGGCCGACGTGCGCAAGGCGCAGGACTGTGCCGCGCAGGGACGCCGCAACTGTGGAACGATCGAGATTCCGGAGCGTTCACGCTGACCGTAAGATCGGATATGGTATAGTGCTGCAGCATGGGAAGGCGCGGAGGACCATCATGAAAACCATCGTGATCGCAACCGCTACGGTGATGTCGTTCGGAAGTCTGGCGTGGGCGCAGGGCAGCGCCGGAACGACGTCAGGCGGCACGGCCGCCGGTTCGACAACCGTGATCCAGGCCCCGGTCGGTCATCGCCAGCCGAAGCGCAGCGATGTTCCGGACGTCAGCGCCGATCAAGCCAGGAACGACGCCGCCGACCGCGAGCTCGATCGCAAGATTCGCAGCATCTGCCGCGGCTGCTAGGCCGCCTCTAAGCGACCTTGGGCGTCGCGTTTAATTCCGCGCGCGCGGCCAACGCCATTCCGATCAGCGAGACGCCGCCGAACATCAGATTGATGCCGACGATCAGGCCCATCGCCCAGAATGCGGAGACGGGCAGGCCGACCACGATCACAACGGAAATCACGATATCCATGATGCCCGCAAACATCAGCCAGCCCCAGCGGCCGGACAACTCGCGCTTGTGATCGAGCGCGTACATGACGGTCGCGATGCCCTCGACCAGAAAATAGATGCCGATCACCAGCGTAAGCGACAGCGTTCCCTCCAGCGGCCATATCAGAAGAATGAGACCCGCGGCGATCGCCAGCGCGGCCGACACCAGCGACCACCACAAGCCCGGCATCTGCCGCGCCCAAATCGACAGGGCGACACCGGCGACGCCAATGGTGACGAACAGCCAGCCCAGAAGAATTGTGATGGCGACGCTCGCCAACGGCGGAACGATGATCGCGCCAATGCCGACAATCAGGAAAATGAGTCCCTCGATCAGGAAGGCCTTCCAGTGCGCGCGCACGGCGTCGCTGAAATCGGCTCTGATCTTCTCGATGTCGGCGGCGGTGAGTTGCGGTTCGGGCGAGGTCATCGTGATCTCCATCGGCAGGGCGCGGGCGGCCTAAGGCCGCCTGGTCTGCCCCTCTATGTGGAGAGCGGTATCTTCGTCCGGAAGGGTCGCAGTGACGAAATCTGGCAGCAGCGCTCAGGCCGCAGGTTTTTCGCTCAGTCCGGTGCGCAGCGTCGCGAGGAAGTGATTCAAATCCTCGGACAATTTCGTCGTGGACTGGAAAAGATCCTCCGACGTCGCCACCAGGTCACCCGCATTGGTGATGGCTTCGCTGACCACGTGATTGACGCCAGAGACGCTGGCCGTCAGCGTATCCGCGCCGCTCGCGGAGGTGCGGGCGTGGCCGGAAATGTCGCGCGTTGCCGCGCTCTGGCGCGCGACCAGCTCGGACACCGTTGCGGTGAGGCGATCGATCTCGCGCATGGTTTCGGCGATGTGGCGCACTGATGACACGGCGCTCGCGGTCGAGCCTTGAATTTCAGCGACCTGCTTGCTGATTTCCTCGGTAGCATTCGACGTCTGCGCCGCAAGCTGTTTCACCTCTTGCGCGACGACGGCGAAGCCGCGTCCCGCGTCGCCCGCGCGCGCGGCTTCGATGGTGGCGTTGAGCGCGAGCATATTGGTCTGGCCGGCGATGCTCTGGATCAGCCCGACGATATCGCCGATCTTTTGGGCGGCGGCGGCCAGGGTCGAGATTTCCTGCGCCGACTGTTCGGTCGTGGTCGTGGTGCGCGCGACGATGGCCGCGGCGCTGGCGACCTCGGTGTTGATCTCTTCGGTCGAGACAAGCAGGGCGTCGGCGGCGTCCGCCACCGTGCGTGCGCTGTGCGTAGTCTGCTCGGTGGCTGCGCTGGTTGACGTCGCCTGCTGTGCGGCGGTTTCGGCGAGCCCCGAGATGGTTTGCGAACGGCTGCGCAGTTTTTCCATGTGCCCGGACGTGGCGTCGAGGGCACTCTGCGCCGACGCGCGGAAGCCCTCGAGCATCTGATCGAGCCGCTTGTCGAACGCGAGGCGCGCGCTGACGTCCTTGTTGGCCTGTTCTTCCAGCTGCTGCCGTTCGATCAGCGCGAACTTGAACACGTCGAGCGCCTTCGCCATCCGGCTGATTTCGCCACGGCCCTTGATCGCGGGCACCTCCGCATTCATGTCGCCGTCGGCGAGCTGCTGCATCGCCTGCGTCATGGTCTCGATCGGCCGCACGACGGCGCGCGAAATGAAGATGATGCTGAAGATCATCGTGCCGAGCACGATGGCGAGGATCACGGAGACGAGCGCCGAGTCGCGCTTCTCCGCCATATCGATATCGCGATAAAGCTGATCGGCGCGGTCGCGATAGATTTTCGCCAGCGCATTGATCGCGTCGTTGAAGGCCTTGCGGGTGTTTCGATTGGCATCGTTGTCGCCGATCTCGCGGGCGGCAGCGTTGCCCTTGGCGCGGCCGGCGGCGACCAATTCCTGCCGGAGCGTAATGAACTTGTCGGCTTGCACCTTGAACGCGTCGAATGCCGGACGGTCCTGGGGCGCCAGTGACTTTTCCCACTCGGCGACGGCCGTCTTCAGGTCACCGAGAAATTTCTCCAGACCCTTGCCGAAACGGTCGAGCACGTCGGGCTTGTCGGCCATGTAGACGCCGCGCGATTCCATCACGACGGCGTAGACGAGGGCGTTGATGTATTCGATGCGGGCCGAAGCCGAGCGCGTGGCGTCAAGCTGTTCGGTGTTGGCGCGGCTGCCGGCGTTCGAATACGCGACGATGCCAGCGAGAATCGCGGCCATCGCAGCCAGCACGCCGAGAATCGAAAAGATGCGAACCTTCAGCGAATGCGTCCAAATCGGCATAATTCAAAAGCCCTTCCAAAGAACACCGGTGGAAGCGACGAGTGGCTTTTGAGGCTCTTGCAGGCGCGCACCGACCGGAGCGGTAGTCTCATCCCCAGTTGCACAATATTTATCCGGAGGTTGCTAACCGGCGGTTAACCGAACCGGTTTTCGCGGTGCGACAACCGGCGCAAGATGTTGCTTTGTCGACGGAATGCCCGTGTTCCGCTAGCCGTCGAGGATTGCAACCGCTCGCGTCCAGCCGGCCGACGCCCGCTCGATCTTCACCGGGAAGCACGAGACCATGAAGCCGGTGGAGGGAAGCTGTTCCAGATTGTGCAGCTTTTCGATGTGGCAGTAGCCGATGTGGCGGCCCGCCTTGTGGCCTTCCCAGATCAGGCTGGCGTCCTTGGTCTCGGCGTACTTCTTCGCCGTGTAGACGAACGGCGCGTCCCAGCTCCAGCCGTCGATGCCGGTGAGCCGCACGCCGCGTTCGAGCAGATACATGGTTGCCTCATAGCCCATGCCGCAGCCGGAGGTGACGTAGTCCTTCTGGCCGTACTTCACGCCCGCGGACGTGTTCACCACCACGATCTCGAGCGGCTTGAGGGTGTGGCCGATGCGCTTGAGTTCCTTCTCGACGTCGGCTGCGGTTGCCACATAGCCATCGGGGAAGTGGCGGAAGTCGAGCTTGACGCCCGGCTGCAGGCACCACTCCAGCGGCACCTCGTCGATGGTCCATGAGCGCTCGCCGCGATTCATGGTCGGATGGAAGTGCCACGGTGCGTCGAGGTGGGTGCCGTTATGGGTTGAGAGCTGCACCTGCTCGACGGCCCAGCCTTGTCCGTCGGGCAGCTCTTCCGCCTTCAGGCCGTCGAAGAAGCCGAGCATGCGCGGCAGGCCCTGCTGATGATCGATGTAGGTGATCGTCGGATGGCCGCCCGGCGGATCAGCGGGCACGTCGTTCTGCAGCGGCACGGAAATATCGATCAGCTTGCGGGCCATGGGCTTCCTCCGAAGTTTTTTGTTTGGGAGAGGCAGAGTTAGCTCTGCCGCTCCACCTTGTTCTTGAGGATGCCGATCTTCTCGACTTCGAGTTCGATCTCGTCGTTGTGTTCGAGGAACCAGCCGAGTTCGAGACCGCAGCCGTTGCCGACCGTGCCCGAGCCGATGAACTCGCCCGGCATGAGGGTCTCGTCCTTGGTGATGTGCGCCATCGTTTCTTCGAACGAGAACAGCATGCCGTCGGTCTTGCCCTGCGAGCGCATCTTGCCGTTCACGCGCGCTTCCATCTTGAGCTTGTAGGGATCGCCGATCTCGTCGGGGGTGACGATCCATGGACCGAGCACGTTGCCGCCGTCGAAGCTCTTGCCCTTGGCGGGGCCAAGGCGGCCTTCCATCTCAATGCGCTGGGCATCGCGCGCGGAGAAGTCGTTGAAGATCGTGTAGCCGAAGATGTGGTTCTTGGCCTGAGCGGGCGTGAGGTTGGTGCCTTTGCCCTTGGTGACGACGCCGAACTCGAGTTCGTAGTCCATCACCTGGCTGTAGCGGGGCCACTTCACCGTGGTGTTGGTGCCGCGCACCGAGAAGCGGTTGGTGATGTAGTAGATCGGCTGCTTGCGATAGACCTCGGGCAGCTCGCCGAGCGGCGTTGCGTCGATGCGCGCGAGTTCGGCCATGTCATTCTTGGCGCGTGCGGCAAGCTTCAGTTGGCCGCGCGGCGCCTGCTGGATGTGCAGCGGAAACGACATGGCGTCACGCATCTGCCGCGGTTCGGGCAGCGGCGCGAGAATCTCTGCGCCGGCGACGGGTGAGGAAAGGCCGGCATCCTTGCCGTGCTTGTCGAACACGCTGCGCGCGGCATCGAGCGCGGCATCGCCGCCGTCGATCAGCGCCAGCATCGAGGCAAAGCGCGGATCGGCCTTGTCGCGCGCGGCCGCGGCCGCAAGATCGAAAATCTGGCTGTCGCCCGCATGCACGATGCCGACGCGCTCAGCGCCGCCCGCACGATAGGTTGCAAGCTTCATGGCGTTCTCCCTGTTTCTTGTCTTGCTTTTGTTTGATCCAGCTGAAAATATACGATCACAAAAAATATCGATAAACAAGGCCCGCGAGGGTGTCCGGGGAGAAACAAATGAAAAAGCTGCTCGCAGCCGCCGCGACCGTTGCCGCATTGACCATGCCGAACGTGGCGCAGGCGCAGAAGATTCAGGTCGGCTGCACCGCAACCTCCGATTGCGCGTCGGCAATGATCGCGGTGGATGAAGGCATCTTCAAGAAGCACGGCCTCGATGTCGAAATGGTGCTGATCGGCATCAACTCGAATATTCCGGCGGCGATCCTCTCCAACTCGATCCAGATCGGCGGGCCGACCTCGACCGTGTTCCTGCAGGCGGCGGATGGCGGGCTCGATCTCGTCGCGGTTGCCGGCGCATCGCGCATGAGCCCACCGACGAACGCGAACATCACGGCTTTCGTCCGCAACGGCATTACCATCAACTCACCGAACGATTTCGTCGGCAAGAAGGTCGGCGCGCCGGGCCTCGGCGCGTTCCTGCACGTGCTGTTCGTGAAGTGGCTGGTGGAGAAGGGCGTCGATCCGAAGAAGGTCAACTTCGTCGAGGTGACGTTCCCGACCATGCTCGACACGGTGAAGTCCGGTTCGGTCGATGCCGTGCTCACCGGCGAGCCGTTCGTGACGCGCATGCTCAACGCCGGTGTCGGCCAGGTCGGCGTGCGCTACGCCGCCGATCTCAACCGCACCGAGCCCGTGATCTTCTATGCGACGTCGCGCGACTGGGCGCAGAAGAACGCCGAGACGCTGAAGAAGTTCCGCGCCGCCGTTGCGGAAGGCGCGAAGATCGTCAACGAGGACCGCGAGAAGGCATCCACCGCGATCTCGAAGTTCACCAAGCAGCCGATCGAACTGGTGAAGCTCAATCCGCCGAACTACTCCGAGCCCGAATTGAAGCCGGAACAGCTCGGCTGGTGGATCGACATCATGAGCTCGCAGAAGATGCTGCAGTCCAAGCTCGACCTGAACAAGCTGATCGTCAGATAGGCCCGCGATGAGTCTGACCGCGAGCGAGAGCAGGGAAGGCGATACGCTCAGCGAACGCGCGGCCGCGTTCGTGCAGCGCGATATTCTCGCGGGCCTGCTCGCGCCGGGGACCAAACTCGGCATCGTCGAACTGGCGGAGCGCTACGAGATCGGGGCTACGCCGCTGCGCGAAGGCCTGTCGCGGCTGGTGTCGCGCGGTTTGATCGTTGCGATCGGCCAGCGCGGCTTTCGCGTCGCGCCGATCAGCCGCGAGGATCTGCTCGACATCACCCGCACCCGCGTTCTCGTTGAGATGGAGGCGCTGCGGCTGTCGATGAAGCTCGGCGACGATACGTGGGAAGCCGGCATCATGACGGCACTGCACCGGTTGCGCCGTCACACCGAGCGGCTGGGCGCGCGTTTTCGCGAGGGCGGTGAGGAGGGCGACCTCCTGCACAAGGAGTTTCACACGGCGTTGCTTGCGGCCTGCAATTCGCCGCGGCTGCTCGCAGCGCATTCCGATCTCTACGATCAGGCCTATCGTTATCGCCGCCTCATGATGCGCAACATCCCGGACGGCAAGCGGTTCTACGACTCCCATCGCCAGCTTGCCGATCTCGTGCTGGCCCGCGATGCGAAGGCTGCGCTGAAGACGCTGTCCGATCATCTCTATTCGACGATGCGTTACGTCTACCCGGACGGCAAGGAGCGCGCATGACCAAGCCGTACCTGCGCCCTGTGCCGGACGCATCAGGCCGCGATGTCGCTATCGACTTTTCCGGTGTGACGCTCGATCTCGGCGGCAAGACGATCCTGAAAGGCATCGACCTCAAGGTGAAGCAGGGCGAATTTCTCTGCATCATCGGCGCGTCGGGCTGCGGCAAGACCACGGCGCTGCGCTTGGCGGCCGGGCTCTATCAGCCGAACGAAGGCCGCGTAACATTCGAGGGCGAGCCGATGCGCACGCCGCGTCGCGACGTCGCGATCATCTTCCAGGATTACGGCAAAGCGCTGCTGCCGTGGCGCACGGCGGCGGGCAACATCTCGCTCGCGCTCGAGACCATGGGCGTGCCGGTGACACAGCGGGACGGGCGCATCGCCGAGCTTTTGAAGAAGGTCGGTCTGCCGGGCCATGCGGACAAGTATCCGGCCGAGATGTCGGGCGGCATGCAGCAGCGCCTGCAGATCGCGCGGTGCCTCGCGCAGGAGCCGAAGGTGCTGTTGATGGACGAGCCGTTCGGTGCACTCGACGCGATGACACGGCAGGGCCTGCAGGACGAGGTGCTCGCGCTGGTCGCGGCGTCCGGCGCGACGGCGATCTTCGTCACGCATGATCTCGAGGAAGCGATCTACCTCGGCGACCGGGTGATCGGGCTTCTGCCGCATCCGGGGCGGATCGGCATCGAAACCGAAGTGCGATTGCCACGGCCGCGACATCAACTCACCACGCGCGAAGACCCGGAATTCCTGCGGCTGCGGCGTGAACTGTTCGACTTCATCAAGGAGAGCGAGCAGTGAGCGACCGCTGGAAGGCGTTCGTTCTGCCGGTGACGGCGCTGATCGTCTGCGAACTCGCAGCGCGCATCACCAACGTGCAGAGCGACAGTCTTGCGCCACCGAGTGCGATTGCGGTTGCACTTGTCGAGGCGCTGGGCGACGGCTCGATTCTGAAAGCGACCCGCGACACCCTTGCGTCGGCGTTCGCGGGCCTTGCGATCGGGGGAACGATCGGGCTCTCGCTCGGCATATTGCTCGGCCTCATGCGCCCGCTCGACCGGTTGATGGAAGTCACGATTGAATCCCTGCGTCCGATCCCGTCGATCGCGTTGCTGCCGATTGCGCTGATCGCGCTCGGCTTCGGCTATCGCATGGAAATCATCATCGTTGCGTTTGCCTGCACCTGGCCGGTTCTAATCCTGACGCGGGCGGCCGTTGCCGGCATCGAGCCGCGGCTGATCGAGGTGTCGCGTGCGCTCGGTATGTCGGTGTTCGCGCGTACGGCGAAGATTGTGGTCCCCGCGGCGCTGCCGCGCATCTTCGTCGCGTTTCGTCTGGCTGCCGGCATCGCGCTGATTGTCTCGGTGACCGTCGAGATCGCCATCAATCCGCTGGGGCTCGGGCACGCCATCATGACGGCGCAGCAGGCGCTGCGGCCGGACCTGATGCTGGCGTATCTGGTCTGGATCGGCCTGGTCGGACTGACACTCAACACGGGGCTTGTCTTTGCACAGCAGCGGCTCTTCGGACGCGCGGCGATGGTGGAGGATGTGCGATGAACGCGCGCGCCATGACATGGCGGGCGGCGAGTTTCGGTGTCGCCGCGGCGCTGGTGTGGGTCTGGCAACTCATCGCCGATCTCAAGCTTGTGTCGCCGGTGTTTCTGCCGGGACCGGATCGCGCGTGGGCCTCGCTGATGCGCGGCTTCACCACCGGCGATCTGCTGGAGAAGCTCACCGGCACGCTGACGCACATGGTGCTCGGCTGGTTCGTCGCCTCTGTCGCCGGCATTGCGCTCGGCGCGCTGATCGGATCGTC
Organism: Proteobacteria bacterium SG_bin9; assembly: GCA_002083525.1. Classification (GTDB taxonomy): domain Bacteria; phylum Pseudomonadota; class Alphaproteobacteria; order Rhizobiales; family Xanthobacteraceae; genus SG-bin9. The sequence continues at coordinate 214,321 of LWDM01000074.1, forward strand.
GCGGACCATGCGCGCCTATCTCGCGCCATCGCTTGAACTGCTGCGGCCGTTGCCGGTGTCGGCGATCATTCCGGTCGCGATCGCGATGTTCGGCCTCACCGAAGGCATGGCGCTGTTCGTGATCGCGTTTGGTGCGATCTGGCCGATGCTGCTGGCGACTGTGCACGGCTTTGCCGTGGTCGAGCCGCGGCTCTACGAGGTCGCGCGCACGCTGCACATGTCGCGCGCCGCGGTGATCTGGAAGATCGCACTGCCGTCGGCGAGCCCGGACATTCTCGCCGGCATGCGGCTGAGCCTGACCGTGGCGCTGATCCTGTCGGTGGTGTGCGAAATGCTGGCCGGGCTCGATGGACTAGGCCACTGGGTGCTGCTGTCGGCGCGTGCCTTCCGCTCGGCCGATCTGTTCGCGGGCGTCATCCTGCTCGGCATCGTCGGCTATCTGACGGCGCTCGCCATGGGCATGGTGGAGCGGCGCCTGCTGATCTGGCGCAGCAGCGGCCATTGAGCACGGCGAGGGGTGTGTGGAACAGCTCCGCAAACGGCTGATCCGAAGTTGAAATGTCTTTTGAACCGGGGTAGCAAGGCCCCGGCTGCTGATGCCGCCGCGCCTAGAGCGCCCGGTTTGCTCCCTTCGTCTATCGGTTAGGACGCCACCCTTTCACGGTGGAGAGAGCGGTTCGATTCCGCTAGGGAGCGCCACACTTTCCCGTTGCCGCCGCGCCTTCGACGATTCAAATCTTGAAGCGCCCTTCGTAATTTGGCACGCTGGCGTTCTATTCACCCTCAACCGGGGACAAATCGATGTTGAAAGCCAAGTTTGCCGTCGCGGCTGTTACGGGCGTGATCCTGTCATTCGCTGTTTCGGGCAAGGCGATGGCGATCGGTGACGTTCCTTACTGGCCGGCTCCCTATAACTGGGAGCCGCAGATCCAGTCCGGTTGTTGGAAGTGGAACTGGCAGCAGTTCAGCTGGTACGACCATTGTCCGGTGTATGTGCGCCCGAAGGCCTACATGTACCCGCGCGGCGGCTATCGCGCTGTGCGCGCCAAGTACTGACGCGCCAAGTACTGACGCGCCAAGTACTGACGCGCCAAGTACTGACGCGCCAAGTACTGATTTCGCCGAAAATCGAAATGGAGCGTTTGGCCGCACCAGCGGCCAGCGTTCGGATGCGCGCGCGTTAGACGATCAGGAACGAACCACCGAGCAGGCGAACTGACGGTTCTTGCCGAGGTTCAGCACCGCCTCGCTGCGCAGGCCGTCGAACCAGATTCCGCGGCCGGCATAGCGGTATCCGACCCCCATTGGAACCAGACGAACGTAACTTCCCGGGTAGTTTCCGAGGGTTGCGGTGACAATCTCACCCGCCACGCTAACTGCGATGGGGCAGATCGGGTAGGCGCGCCCGTTTTCGCAGGTCAAAACCAGCTCTGAACACTGCCCAGCGACCGCCGGACCCGACACGCGCAGGCCGAGGTCTGCCGCGCTGGCCGATTCGACACACACCGCCAGGCCCGCGAGCCCGGTTACCAGCCTCAAAACCCTACCAAATGCTGTCTGCATGGCATGCGCCCCATTCTGCTGTGTCAACTAAGCAACTGTTCCGATCGCAGGTCAACCGGGAAGGGCCGTTCGTTAACGGGTCGGCGGGGAACCGTGGCAGCTTAACCACACTCAATTTTAGCTGATGTTAACCAGTTCCAATTGCTTGAAGCTGCCACAGATTTGGAGGAATGTGGGCAAGCTTAAGAATCCGTAAATATTTGAAGGCGGATTAACAATTTTTCTGCTGGGAAAATTTTCCTGTGGGAGTAGATAGATGAACGGTCCTTTCCGCGTCGCACAAGCCACCACCGGTTCGCAGTCGGCAGCGAAAACACCATCGAGGACTGTCAAACTTTCCAAACCATACGCTGATCAATCAGTCTCCGTTTCGCTGAGCTATGACGGAACGGTCAAAGCCGATTTTTCCGCCATCGCGAACGAGAAGATTACGCTCGTCCACGTCGGCGAGAAGCTGATCATCCTGTTCGACAACAAGTCGATGCTGACGCTCGAACCGTTCTTCGACTCGAACGGCAAGCCGCTCGGCAACGTCTCTGTCGAAGTGTCGCCGGGTCGCGATCTGACCGGTGCTGAATTTGCTGCCCTGTTCCCCGTCACCGAAGATCAGTCGGTCCTGCCGGCGGCCGGCACCGGCACCGGCAACGCGCAGTCGTCGGGTGCGAACTTCTCGAGCGTCGGCGTCGACCCGCTGTCGCTCCCCAACCCGCTTGATCTGCTCGGCCCGACCGAGCTGCCGGGCTTCACGATCACGAACCTGCTCAACCAGCCCTTCATCAACGACGTGCCGACCGTGTCGGCGAATGCCGCGGTGCTGTTCGACGAAGACGGTCTGCCCGGTGGTAATCTCGCCGGCATCGCCGACCTTGATCCGTCGAGCAACGGCCCGACGACGTTGACCGGAACGCTGGGCTTCACGTTCGGGCAAGACGGTGCGGGTACGGTGCTGCTGCTCGGCACCGGCGCGCCGGCGGGATTCACCTATTCGCTGGATCCTACCAGCACGATTTTGACCGTTAGCCAGCTGCAGGACGGCGTTATCGTCAACGTCCTGCAGATCACACTCAACGACGCGACCTCCGGCAACTACACGATCACCCAGCTCAATCCGATCCGTCATGCGGCGGGTGGTGATGAAAACGACCAGGACTTCACGTTCAACTATCAGGTGACCGACAGCAACGGCGACTTCGTCGTCGGCACGTTGTCTCTCTCGGTCGACGACGACACGCCGACGATCGACGTTGAGGTCACCGAGGGCGAGGGTGGACCGTCGCAGCTCTTCCTCAACCCGTTCGATGAATCGATTGGCAACGACCCGAACAACACCGGTATTCTTGGAACCATCGATGACGTCGGGTCTGCTCCCGACCTGACCGGAACGACGCCGTTCGGTGAGATCAAGTCGAATTTGCCCGGCGAAGGTCAGACCAATCAGCTCGCGGCGCTCTTCAACATCATCAGCAGCCCGGGCTCCGACGGTGAGCAGATCACCACGCAGGCGTTCAGCCTCACGCTGACCGGTGGCGTCAATGGTCCGCCGGTAGCCACCAATCTGACGGCGACCGCGCTGTCCGGTACCGCCCTTGCAGGTCTCGATGCGACCGAGCGCGCGATCGTGCTGGTCCAGGTGAGCCCGACCGTTGTCGAAGCGCGCGTCGTTGGCGACGCAAACGTTATCGGCGATGAGTTCGTCGTCCTGCGGTTCACGGTGATCAACCCCAACGATCCCGCCACCGTGCAGCTGGTCGTGCACCAGTTCCTGCCGATCGATCACGGCGCCGATGGCAATAATTTCGACAGCTCGGTCCCGCTGCTGATCTCGCAGGTCGGCGCGAGCCTCGGCCTGACCATGTCCGCCACCATCATCGACAACGATGGCGATCCGGCCACGGCGTCGGAGACCGTTGCGATTGCAAGCAATCAGTTTGCGGCGATCAATATCGAGGACGATGGTCCGGTGCTGGAGGACAGCGAGGGCGAAGAACTGCCCTTGCCGCAGTCGATCTCGCTGGCGCTCGACGAAACGATCGGGACCGATCGCTACAACAATCTCCCGTTGCCGGATGGCGAACCCGAGTCCGCCAACGGCGACCAGGCGAACGGCACGCCGGACGATACCTTGGCAACGGTGGTCTCGGCGCCCTCGACGGACTCGGCTGACAGCGCTGCGTTCGGCAAGATCACGACCAATCCTGGCGCGATCGCGAGCAACTTCCCCGTGCTGTCGCCGGATTTCGGCACCGACGGACCGGGGCCGAACGATGGGTTCAGCCAGGAACTGTCGTTTGTGCTGACGGGCGGCGGCGCCACCAATCTGCGCGTCACCAAGCTCGACAACACGCCGCTGGAAGGCCTCACGGACGCCCAGCGCAATATCGTGCTCACGCTCGAGGACGGCGCCATCGTCGGCCGCGTGGTCGGCACCGCGAACGACAGCGACAACTTCGTTGTCTTCCGCATCACGATTCAGAATGCCACCGACCCGTCGACCGCGACCATCACGGTCGAGCAGTTCCTGCCGATCGATCACGGCAGCGATGCTACGTCCGTGTTCGACGAGTTCATTCCGCTGTTGCTGACCGATCAGGGCTCGCTCAACCTGCAGCTGGTCACCACGATTTCCGATGGCGACACGGATTCGATCGTCCAGACCGACACCATTGGTCTCGTCGGTGAAGGTTCGTTCCTGACCTTCGATGACGACGGTCCGAAGGTCTCGGTCTCCGTCAATACATCGTTCGCGCTTGCGCATGACGAAACGCCGCTGGTTCAAGGCGACGCCAACGACGTCCTGCTGCCAAGCCCGATCACGCTGTTCGCTCCCGTCCTCTTCAAGGGCGCTGATCCGCAAACGCTCGGATTGCCGCTCGGCTTCGCCCGCAGCACAACGGCTGCGCTGACCATCGGCGGCGTCGACTTCGGTTCGGACGGCGCCGCGCTTGCCAATTCGCAGGTCTTTTCGCTGACCTTGACCCTCAACGGTCAGCCGACCAACGTCCTTGCGACCGACCTGAAAACGACGGAAGGCCGTGCCATCTTCCTGTTCCAGGAGGGGCCTTTCATTGTCGGCCGCTTCGATGTGGCCGGCGGCACTGTCGGTCCAACCGATCCGGCGGCGTTTGCGCTGACCATCAATCCCGCCACCGGCATCGTATCGCTGGCTCAATACGTCTCGCTGCAGCATCCGATCGGCGGCGCGTCGCATGACGAACCGGTCAGCCTGTCGAATTTGACGAGCTTCGTCGGCACCGGCACCGGTGCGATCAACGCAACCCTGACCGTCACCGACGGCGATGGCGACAAGGCCTCGGCGTCCGCCAGCATCGGCAGCACGATCACGTTCCAGGACGACGGTCCGTTCGTGCTCGCAACCACGAATCCGCTGTTCCGGCTGACGGTTGACGAGAGCGCCGGCAACCAGGCCGATGACGTCAGCAATCCAATTGCCGCTTTCGCCGGCGTTACCGATGTCGGTATCGATCCCGACGCGCCGGTCTCCGGCCAGCCGCTGGCCTACGCAACCGACACCAACAACGCGCTGGTGTTCGTGCCGGTGTTCGGCGTCGACGGCCCGGGGCAGCCGGGTGCGATCACATACTCGCTGTTGCTCAATGACCTCGACAACGTCCCGGGCGTTCCTTCGGGCGTGAAGGTCAGCGACGGCACCGCGACCGGCACCTCCGTCACGCTGTTCGAGGAAGGCGGCATCATCGTCGGCCGCGTCGATAGCGGCGATTTCGCTGGCAAGGCTGCATTCGCGATCGCGATCAATCCGGCCAACGGCCAGGTTTCGATTGTGCAGTACCTGTCGCTGCAGCATCCGAACGACACGAATCCGGACGACGAAATCTCTCTGCTGTCGGGCATTCTGCAGGCGCGCGTCACCATCAAGGACGGCGACAACGACACCGCGCAGTCGGATTCCGACATTTCCGGCCGCATCGTCTTCCGCGACGACGGCCCGACCCTGATCGCGAGCCGCCCGTTCGTCGCAAACGTCGACGAGGATGGTCTCCACACCAGCGGCAATCCGCCGACCTCGACGTTGTCCGACTCGAACGTCGACGCCAATCGCGACGGTGAAGTCACCGGCACGAATTCGAACGTGTACGAAGGCGACCCGGGTACCCTGAATGCGCTCGTCAACTTCGGCGCGGATGGCTTCGGCAGCTTCAGCCTCAACGCAACGCTTTCGCCGCAGGCAACCGGTCTGTTCTCCAAGGACGCTGAGATCTTCATCCAGTCCAACGGCACACTGCTGGAAGGCTATGCCGATAATCGTCTGGTCTTCACGCTGACGGTCGGAGCGGATGGTTCCTTCACGTTTACGCTGCTCGATCAGATCAACCATCCGACGCTGAACGGCGCGGAGGAGGGCGGCGGCGACGATTCCGAAAACCTGCTCGATATCACGGGTATCGATCTGTCGTCCTACGTCACCGCCAAGGACGGCGATGGCGACGGCATTCCGCTCGGCACCGGTTCGTTCATCATTCAGGTGCGCGACGACATTCCGGTCGCGCTGGGTGGCACGGTCGATCTCGGCACGGTTTACGAAGACGGCCTGACGGCGACCAATTCCGACGACCAGTCGGTCGGCAATCCGGAGACGGATCACACCGAAGTGTCGGTGATCATCACCTCGGACCAGCTGAAAGCGCTGGTCTCGGCCGGCGCCGACGAGGACGTGACGTTCAGCCTGAACGGCGCCGTCGGCAATCCGCTGGGCCTGACCTCGCACAACATTCCTGTGACCTATCTGGTCTCCGGCAACACGCTGACGGCTAAGGCCGGTGCGAACACCGTGTTCACGATCGAGGACAACCTCGATGGCACCTTCACCTTCACGCTGCTGGACCAGCTCGACCATCTGCCGCTCGGCAGCGGCGCCGGCGACGACGAGCCGCTGACGCTCAACCTTGCGGCGGCCTTCAAGGCGACCGATTTCGACGGTGACAGCGTCGTGCTGACCGGCGCGCTGAATCTGATCGTCGAGAACGACGTTCCGACGGCAGTGCAGACAACGGTTCCACTCGGCACCGTCTATGAAGACGGTCTGAACAACCTGAGCTCGATCGGCAATCCGGAAGTGGGCAGCACCCAGATCACGGCGACGATCACATCGCTGCAGCTGAAGCCGCTGGTTTCGGTCGGCGCCGACGAAGACGTGACGTTCAGCCTGAACGGGGACGTCGGCAATCCGTCCGGTCTGACCTCGCACAACGTTGCAGTGACCTATTCGGTGGTCGGCAACACGCTGACCGCGTCGGCGGGCGCGAACACGGTGTTCACGATCGTCGACAACCTCGATGGTTCCTTCACCTTCACGCTGAAGGATCAGCTCGACCACGGTGAGCTCGACGAGGGCGGCGGCGACGCGGAGACCCTCCTGCTTAACCTCGCAGCGGCCTTCAAGGCGACCGACTTCGACGGCGACAGCGTCGTGCTCAACGGCACGCTGAGCCTGCTCGTCGAGAACGACATTCCGAAGGCGCTGCAGACGACGGTCGAACTCGGCACCGTCTACGAGGACGGCCTGAACAACACGCAGTCTGTCGGCAATCCAGAGTCGGGCCACACCCAGATTTTGGCGACGATCACCTCGGCGCAGCTGAAGGCGCTGGTGTCGGCGGGCGCCGACGAAGACGTGACGTTCAGCCTGAACGAGCTCGTCGGTAATCCGGCGGGCCTGAAATCGCACGACATTGCGGTGACCTATTCGGTCGTCGGCAACACGCTGACGGCGTCGGCGGGCGCCAACACCGTGTTCACGATCGTCGACAACCTCGATGGTTCCTTCACCTTCACGCTGAAGGATCAGCTCGATCATGGGCCACTCGCCACTGGCGGCAGCGATAACGAGACACTGGTCCTCAATCTCGCGTCGGCGTTCAAGGCGACCGACTTCGACGGCGACAGCATCGCTCTCAACGGCACGCTGAGCCTGACAGTCGAGAACGACGTTCCGGAACTGACGGCGCGGCCGGCAGGTGTGACCCAGACGGAGATCAAGGAAACCCTGAGCTTCGATCTCAAGGGCGGCAACGCCATTGTCGGTGGCGTGTCGACCAATTCGACCAAGGGAATCTGGGCGACCGGTATCGACATTAACGAAGGCGACAACACAGCGAATACCAACAACAACAACATCGGTATTGGCGACGGTCAGAGCATCGATGGTCAGGAAACCAAGGGCAACAAGACCACCGGCCCCGAAATCCTGACGCTCGAGTTCTTCCTCAACGTCGACGTTCCGAATAACACCCACGGCGCGCCGTACGACGTCAACAAGTTCCGCTTCTCGATCGACGCGGCCGAGTCACAGCAGAACGACGACGCCGTCGTGTTCGTGTCGGTGCTGGATAACGGCAACGTCGTTTCCCCGGCGAACTATGTGATCACCATCAATGGCGGCACGCCGGCAGCAGCGAACGTTACTGTTCATAACGTGTTCAACGGCGCGACGCTGATCGGCTTCGTGTTCCAGAACGTCCCCGATGACGCCGACTTCCAGATCTCGGGCAACACAGGCATCGTTTTCGACACCGTCAAGGTCGGCAACTACAACGGCTTCACGTTCACCTCGGACAACGGCGGATCGAAGACGGTCAGCACCGGCAACTCGTTCAAGGTCTACGGGCTCGAGGCCGACATCATCACGATCGTCAACACGCTCGAAACCTTCAAGATCAGCCACGACGAAAGCCCGGGCGTCAACACGGCTGCTGATCCGAATGCGGCCAATGATGTCGATCCTCAGCTCGTCACACCGCCGGTCACGATCGCCGGCGCGACCATCGGTTACGCCCGTTCGACGGGCAGCGTCACAGCTACGGGTTCGCTCTTCTCCGGCAAGGATGGTGCCGACGAAGTCGCCAAGTATTCGTTTGCGATCACGGACGCCGCCGGCGCACCGATTACGAACGTCAATTCCGGACTCAAGGCACTTGATGGCAGCCCGATCTTGCTGTCGACCGACGGCAATGGCGTTCTGATCGGTTCGATCAACGGTGGCGCCACGGTTATCTTCAAGGTCACCGTCGATGCAAGCGGCTTCGTCTGGATCGCACAGTTCGCGCCGATCGCGCACGACCTCGACGGTGCGGGCACGGCAGCGCATGACGACATCGCGACCGTCACGGCGGCACTACACATCACCGGCACGCTGACCGACTTCGACGGCGACAAGATCACCAAGACGTCGCCGGTGGCGTTGAAGGTCGAATTCCAGGACGACGGTCCGCTGGCGATCGATGACGTCGATTCGATCTCTGAGGATGGCCCCTTGGCCACGGGCAACGTCTTCACCGGCATCGAGTCCGCGCCGGTCAATTCCCAGGATGGCAACACGACGGACGGCGTTGCGGACAAGGCCGGCACCGACGGCCTCGGATCGGTCGTGTGGGCCGGTGCAACGAACAATGGCACCGTCGTCGCCGGCACGTACGGAACGCTCCTTGTTCAAAGCAACGGCACCTACCAGTATGTCCTCTATACCTCGGGCCAGAACCCGACCGCCTTCGCGACGGTCCAGGGTCTGGACGACGGGCAGGCTCTGACCGAAGAGTTCGGCTATCAGCTCGTCGACGGCGACGGCGACACCGATCTCGCGACCTTGACCATCACGATCACGGGCTCGAACGACACGCCGACGATCACGGTCAATCAGGGCAATCCGTCCGGAGCAAACGACTCGACGTTCGAGGCTGCGCTCGCCATCGGCAGCAACCCCACCTCCAACCTCGAGTTCGCATTTGGGACGTTCACGGTCGGCGATCCCGACGGTCTCGATGATCTCGTCAGCGTCACCATCAACGGCAAGACGGTCCTGATCGCGAACCTGCAGAACGCGTTCTTTGATGGCTCGTTCGGCACCCTGACGGTGACGAACTACAACGCGAGCACTGGCGTTGCGAGCTACACCTATGAGCTGAAGACCCCGACCACCGACGTTCCGAACGTTACCGAGCAAGACTCCTTCACGTTCACTGTGTCTGACGGCACGACGAACTCGGCGTCTGCAAACATCAAGATCGATATCGTCGACGACCAGCCGCAGGCAAAGCCTGACTCGGATTCCGTCCAGTCGGGTGCAACCACCGCCGGCAACGTCATTACCAACGCCGAGAACAACGGCGACAACGGCCAGGACATCCCGGGTGCCGACGGCATCGCGACGATCGTTTGGGCCAACGCGGTCAACAATACCATCACGACCGCGCTCGGCACGCTGACCATTGGCGTCGACGGCGCTTATAGCTACACCGCCAACCCGAACGTGTCCGGCATCGACTCGTTCAGCTACACCATCACCGACGGCGATGGTGACCCGGCGACGACGACGCTGACGATCACGGTCGCCGACGGCCGTCCGGTTCCGGTGGCCGCGACGAACCAGACGAACGAAGCCGCGCTCGATCTCACACAGGACGATCGCCCGAACACCTCGCTCGACGACCTCGCGCCGGGAACAAAGACCGGCACGAACGCGGCGTCCGGCGATGAAACCGTTGCCGGTTCGCTCAACCTCGGTGACCCGAATTCGCCGCACGTGACGAACATTGCGGGCAGCGTGTCTTCGTCGTCGGTCGGCGGCAGCGCCGTGACGGTCGAGGGTACCTACGGCTTCCTGCGCATCGATCAGCTTGGCAACTACACCTACACGCTGACCAAGCCGTACGACACATCCCCGGATATGGAGGATGGCGCGGCCATCGAGCTGGCACGCGACGTGTTCACGTTCACGGTGACAGACGCGTTCAACAACACCGCCACCTCGACCATCTCGATCAACATCGTCGACGACGTTCCGACGGCGACGCAGGCGGAGTCTGTCTCGGTCAATGAAGGTCTTCTGCCGAGCGACAAGAATCCCGTCATCAATCTGCCGGCCGGCATCGCACAGGCGGACGTGGGCGACCTCAACATCAACTGGGGCGCGGACGACAACGACGCGAAGCATCTCGCATTCGTCAAGGACGGTGGGGGTAACCCGGTTGGTCCCAGCCTGACGTCCGATGGCGTGCCGCTGCTGTACGCGATCCGCTTCCCGATCGACTCACCGGGCAACGAGCAGATCGTCGCCTACAAGTCCGGCGGTGATCCGGACACCGACGCCGATGTGGTGTTCCGTGTGACGCTCTATGAACAGGGCACCGGCTACTACAGCTATGTTCAGTTCCAGAACATCGACCACGCGGCCGGGTCGGATCTGCGTACCTTCACGTTCTCGATCAAGGCGTTTGACGGCGACGGCGACTCCGTCCCGCAGACGCTGACCATCAACGTCACTGACGACACGCCGGATGCGAATGACGACGGTCCGTATACGGTGACCGAAGACGGTGCAGGTGCGGCGAACTCGGCGTCGACCAGCACGGTCTCCGGCAACGTTCTGAACAACGACCTCGCAGGTGCGGATGGTCCGAAGACGTTCGACGCATGGTCTGCGAGCGATCCAGCAATCGCGCAGCTCGCCGCTTACGGCACGCTGACACAGAACGGCAACGGCACTTGGAGTTTCGTGCTTAACAACGCGCTTCCGGCAACGCAGGCGCTGACGTCGGTGAGCGACCTGACCTTTACGCTGAACTACACGGTGAAGGACGGCGACGGCGATACATCGCCGGCAACGCTAAAGATCAAGATCACCGGTGCCGATGACACGGCCACCGTCGTGACGGCACAGGCGACCGGTGCGGACAATACGGTCTTCGAGTCCGGCCTCAATCCGGATGGCTCGGAAGCCGCTACCGGCACGGAAACGGACACCGGTTCGTTCTCGATCGCGGCGACGGACGGCATCAAGGAAGTCGTCATCGGCGGCATCACGTTTAACCTCGGACAGATCCAGGCGTTCGACGGCAGCCAGACAGTGAACACCGGCGAGGGCGAGCTGACGCTCCTGTCCTACGCCGGCGACAGCTTCAGTGGCTCGATCTCCTACCGCTACACGCTGACTGCGACGATCGACAACGACAGCAAGGCGGGTGCGACCGGCACCGGGTTCGACGACGTCGTCACCGTGACGGTGAACGGCATCGGCGGCACGACCGACAGCGAAGATATCGTCGTTCACATCGTCGATGATCTTCCGCTGGCGGCCAACGATGGTCCGTTCACGGCAACCGAAGACGGCGTGGGTGCGCCGAACTCGCCATCGACCAGCACCATCTCGGGCGACGTTCTCGCGAACGACGTGTCCGGCGCGGATACGCCGAAGGCGTTCGATGCGTGGTCTGCAAGCAATGTGACGACGATCGCGGACCTCAGCCAGTACGGCACGCTGACGCTGAACAACGACGGAACGTGGAGTTTCGTGCTCAACAATGCGCTTGCGGCGACGCAGGCGCTGACATCGGCGAGCAACCTGACCTTCACCCTGAACTACACGATGAAGGATGCCGACCAGGATACATCGCCGGCAACGCTGACGATCAAGATCACCGGTGCCGACGATACGGCTGCGGTGGTGACTGCTGAAGCGACAGGTGCTGACAATACCGTTTACGAATCCGGCCTCGATGCGGGCGGCTCGGAAGCGGCCACCGATCTGGAGACGACGACTCCTGCCTCGTTCTCCATCTCGGCGACCGACGGCATCAAGGAGATCGTCATCGAGGGCATTACGTTCTCGCTGACGCAGATTCAAGCGTTCAACGGCAGCCAGACCGTCGACACGGGCGAGGGCGTGCTGAAGCTTCTGTCCTACAGCGGCGACAGCTTCAGCGGCTCGGTGACCTACAGCTACACGTTGTCGGCGACGATCGACAACGACACCAAGCTTGAGGCGACCGGCACCGGCTTCGATGACAGCGTCACGATCACGGTCAACGGCATCGGCGGTACGACTGACAGCGACGAGCTGGTGATTGCGATCGTCGACGATACACCGAAGGCGAACAATGACGGTCCCGTCATCCAGTCTGCGGCGAACGAGAACCAGGCTGTCTCGGTCAACGTGTTTACGAACGACGTTGCTGGTGCGGATGGCGTCAATCTCGCGAATGTCACATCGTCGAACCTCAGCGGCGGCGGCTCGCTGGCGTACGATGGCAACGGTACGTTCACCTACACGCCGGCTCCCGGTGAGACAGGCAACGTGACGTTCAACTACACCATCACGGACGGCGACAACGATCCGTCGACGGCCTTGGTGACGATCACGCTGGCGGCGGATTCGACCCCGTCGGTTCAGACGACAAACGTCACGGTCGACGAAGACGGTCTGTCGGGCATCGCGAATGTCGATGCATCGCCGACGCTGCTTTCGACCGAGACGGACTCGACGGAAAGCGCCTCGCAGTCGGGCACGATCGTCGTGACCTATGGCAAGGACGTTCCGGCCAATCTGCTGGCGGCGATCCAGTTGTCGACGCTCGGTCTGGACATGCAGCTCGATGCGCTGGGTGGCGACGTGACGTGGACGTTGTCCGCCGACAAGCTGACGTTGACCGGCTCGGTCGGCGGCACGCCGGTGATGACGATCGCGATCACGGCGGCGAACGTGACCAACGCCACGACTGGCGAGGTGACGTACGACTACACCGCGACGCTGCTGCAGCCGGTTACCCATCCGGATAACCCGAACGAAGACTTCGTGACGCTGAGCAGTGTGACCTTCTCCGTCGCCGACAAGGACGGCACCGTGCAGGGCGGCAGCTTCGACGTCACCGTCTACGACGACGTGCCGGAAGCGGTCGACAACTCCGTGACGCAGGCTGCGGCGAACGAGAACCAGGCTGTCTCGGTCAACGTGTTTACGAACGACGTTGCTGGTGCGGATGGCGTCAATCTCGCGAATGTCACGTCGTCGAACCTCAGTGGCGGCGGCTCGCTGGCGTACGACGGCAACGGCACGTTCACCTACACGCCGGCGTCCGGCGAGACGGGTACCGTAACGTTCAACTACACCATCAAGGACGGCGACAACGATCCGTCGACGGCACTTGTGACGATCACGCTGGCGGCGGATTCGGCGCCGACGGTGACGGCAACGAGCGTCACGGTGGACGAGGACGGTCTGACGAGCGTCCGCAACCTCGATGCATCGCCGACGCTGCTTCCGACCGAAACGGACTCGACAGAAAGCGCCTCGCAGTCGGGCACGATTGTCGTGACCTACGGCAAGGACGTTCCGGCCAATCTGCTGGCGGCGATCCAGCTGTCGAATACGGGTCTGGACATGCAGCTCGATGCGCTGGGTGGGGACGTGACGTGGGTGCTGTCGAACAGCAACCGGACGCTGACCGGCTCGGTCGGCACGACGCCGGTGATGACGATTGCGATCACGGCGGCGAACGTGACCAACGCCACGACCGGCGAGGTGACCTACAACTACACGGCGACGCTGCTGCAGCCGGTTACCCATCCGGGCAACCCGAACGAAGACTTCGTGACGCTCAGCGGTGTGACTTTCTCGGTCGCCGACAAGGACGGCACCGTGCAGGCAGGCAGCTTCGACGTCACCGTCTACGACGACGTGCCGGAAGCGGTGAACGATGACGCAATATCCGTCCTGGAAAATGCCGCAGGCACCATTGGCGGAACTCTCTTGGCTAACGATGCGCTCGGAGCCGACGGCGCAACGCTGACCCATATCAAACTCCCGGGCAGCGGTACCTTCGTGGATATCTCGACCTGGCCCGAAACCGTGTCGGGTAACGGCATCCACACCATTACAGTGACGGATGTCGGCACCTATACCTTCAAGTCGGACGGCACGTGGACACTCGACCCGGTGTTCAGTTCCAGCACCTCCGATCATGACGGTACGTTCGAATACCGCATCAAGGACGGTGACGGCGATACCAGCACGGCCACCCAGCCGATCACGGTTCAGAACGCTTCAATTCCGTTCACGCAAACGGCAAACTTCACCGGCATCGTTGAAGAGGAGCAGCTGAACTCCACGCAGGCCGTCGGCAACGAGGACCTGACCTCCACCCCGGACGGTGACAACAACACCGCCACGCCGGACGGCGACGACGACGTCTCAGGTAATCTCACTGCCACGTCGGCGGTGACATCGGGCAATCTGTCGACCATGATCTCGGGTCTCGACGGCACCGCGACCTATGGTTTCCAGGTCACCAACGGCTCCGCTGCGACGTTTGTTGGCGGCGGTGAAATCAAGTCGCACACGCAGCCGGTTGTTCTTGCGGTGGTTGGCAATACCCTTTGGGGCTTTGTCAACGGTGGCGGCAATGCGACGGAATATGACTCGGTTAACGATCGTCCAGTGTTCAAGGTCGTGCTCGACACGGCAACGGGTGCGTTCACCGTCACCTTGCTGGACAGCATCGATCATCACCTGGCGGCGGACGCCGACAACGCCGAAGGCATCAAAGCCATCGACCTGTCGGGTCTGTTGACCGTCACGGACTCTCTGGAACCTGAGACGATGGTCTTCCAGAATGTGTCTGTGAAGGTGATCGATGACGTTCCGGTCGCGAAGAACGATGCGGATTCGCTTGATGCATCCGCTTTCACGAGCGCGTCTGGCAACGTGGTCAGTGGAACCGGCACGGCCGCCGGGACCGCAAACGCCGATGGCGTCGGCGCCGACGGCGGCTTCGTCAGCGCAATCGTCAGCGATTTCGTTGGCGGTTCGGCCACAACGGTCCCGTCGGGCGTAAGCGGAGCCACCATTGCCGGTCACTACGGCAACCTGACCATTCATCAGGATGGCTCGTACACCTACGCCGTGATGGGAACCGGGATTGCCAGCGCCGCCACAGACGTCTTCACCTACACGTTGAAGGACGGCGATGGCGACACGACGACCGCGAAGTTGACGATCAACTTCCCGACCGTCGATGCGCCGACCGTCACACTGGGTACGGGTGACGCGACGCTCGAAGACACCGCGGTGACGGCGCAGTTTACAGCGACGCCGGATTCCAACCCGGCATCGACTATCACGCAGATTTCGATCTCCGGACTCACGGGTTGGACCTTGGGTACGATCGTGTTGTCGAACGGCGCGGTCGTCGGCTCTCCTACGATTACGGCAGGTACACTCACGATCAATGTGTCTGGAGCGACTGCGGGAACCGCGGTCGTCGCTTCGGTCGGATTGACGCCGCCGGCGAACTCCGACGTCGACGCCGTGCTGTCGATGGCCGCAACATCGACGACGGGTGGCGTTGTGGTCACGTCCACAGCAGTGAACGATACGCTGTTCGTCGACGCCGTCGCTGACCCGGTCACGGTGGACATCACCGTCACCGACAGCAACGATGCCGACGGCTCGTTCAGTGCCAACGAGCTCGGCACGCTGAACGCGGTTGCGACGTTTGGTGACACTGGCGACGGATCGGAAACGCATACGGTTACGATTCAGCTCCAGAGCGGCTTCCTCGCGAGGGTCGACGGAGGCACCACGCTGCCGTCGTCCGGCTTGTCATGGACCTATGGCACCCAGACCTACAACTACGCATTCACCTACGTCGCTGCGACCGGAGTGCTTACGGTCACCGTGCCGAACAATGCTGCATCGGCAACGTTCAACATTGGCGTTTTGGCGCCGAGCACGCTGCCCGCAACGATCACATTCGACGCAACGGCAACGGCGACGGAGACGACGATCTCCGGCGGCGGCACCGGTGCGAGCAATGTTGATCTCGCCGGCAACAATGTGGCTACGGCAACCGACACGACCGGAATCCCGGTATCGCGGCAGTTGAATGCGACCATTCAGACCAACACCAACTCGTCCGAACAGGACATGATCCTGACGTTCATCGATAAGGAAAGCCCGCTCGATGCCTATGCGCAGGTCATTCTGCGCGCAGGCACAGGCAGCGAGAATGCGTTCGTTGCCGATGCGGGATTCAATATTGACAACGGCTCGTTCCTCGTTGGTTTGGAAAACGCCATTCCGGGCTCGAAGATCCTCGTGCGCGATTTCGTATTGGAAGGAGTGAAGATCGGCTCCGGAAACGACCAAATCGATTATGATGGGAATTCGAACAAGGACGCTGCTATCACGGCGACGATTTCGCCGCCGACGACGCCGGTGGCGGCAACGTCGTCGATCGACGGCGGGCAGAACAATAACACTGGCGGCTCGTCGGTCACGGACCCCGATTCCAACGTGTTCCACTATCTCGCAGGACAGGAAGGAACGGATACTGTGACCGGATCGACCGGTAGCGATATCCATAGCGGCGGCCTCGGCACCGATACTGTCAATGCAGGCGGCGGTAACGATGTCATCGTTTATTCACCGGGCGATACGATGAACGGTGGCGGCGGCTTCGATATCCTCCGTGTCGATCAGGGTGCAATTTACAATACTGCTACGTTCCAGGGCGGGTCGCTCGGCAGTCCTGCATTGAGCATCTCGAGTGCCGAGGTGACTCTGTCTGGCACGCTCAGCAACATCGACTCGATCTTGCTGACGCAAGAATCGACGCCGGACGCAGCCAGAGGCACCGAGCTCAACCTCAGCATTACTGAAGTGCTGAACATGACCGATACCGATAACGAGCTGAGTATCGACTACAGCACCGATGCGTTCACAGGCACCGACAAGACACTGTTCGTGATCGGCTCGCAGGGTGACAAGCTCGATATCGATACCGCCGCATGGACGCTGCAGGCCGGCACGTACGCCTCGCCGGGTGGCCAGGTCTTCAATCAATACGCGGCGCTGTCAGGCGGCAACGTTCTGCATCTCTACGTCGATCAGAACATCCAGGTGATCTGAGGCAGAGCGTCCATCTCAAACAAAAAACCCGCCGGAGCGATCCGGCGGGTTTTTCTTTGCGTTGCTTTGGATCAGAGCAGAAACAGGCTCTGCGGTTCGGCGGTGAGCGCGGGCAGCGTCGTGGCCGCATCGCCCCACGCCTTGGCGGAGGTGTTCTCGGTCGCGATGCCCCAATCGGCACTGTCGATCTCGGCCGCCGCCGGCGACAGCACACTCTGCTGGCCGGAGCCGAGCTTCGACAGGTAAGGCGAGGCGAACAGGTTGACGCCGGTCTGGTCCAGTGCATACAGCGGCACGAAGTGACGCGCGTTGCCGTCCTCGACCGTGTTCATGGTGCGGTTGTCGAGAATGATCCAGCTGGCGCCATCGCGCACGGCCAGCACCGCGTGATCCTCGCGCGCGATCTTGTCGCGGCCGAGCAGGATGCGCAGATCGCTCTGCGCCACGCCGGCTTCGCGCAGCAACACGTACTTCGCAATCGCGTAGTCCTCGCAGTCGCCGCGGCCGGTCGCCAGGGTGGCGAGCGGGGCGGTCCACTGGTCGAGCACGCCGTGCTGGCTCAGGTCGCTGGTGTAGCGGATGGCGCCGTTGACGAGGCGGTTCGCGGTTTCGATGCGGGCACGGCCGCTGCGGCCGCGCACATCGCCGATCATGCTCTGGAAGCGCAGCATCGCCTGGTCGCACTGCGCAGCGTCCTTCTTGCACGCAGCGAGCGCCGCGAGTTCCTTGCCGGCCTCGGCTTCGCTGGCGCGCCACTTGCGCCACAGCGCGCCTTCCGGTGCGCGGAAGCTGATCAGGCCGTAGGGCTCCATGCTGCCTGAAATGCTGCTGCCGCCGACGGGCGGTGCGTCGGACATGACGCCCGGCGTCGCCGCGGCGACGCGCACGTTGTCGGTCGGAATCGGCTTGCCGTCCAGCTTGGCGAGAACGCTGTTGATCGAGAAAAAGCGCGGCTGATGCGTGTTGTTGACTGGCGCGGCGGGGACGGCCTGCGACAGCATCGATGGCGTCACCAGATCGTCGAAAATCGGCTTGTTCCGCGCCTTTGGCTTCGCGGCCGCTTCGCTTGCAATACACAAAACGAGCAGCGCCGCGCCCAGCGTGGCGAAGCGAGACGTCCCGGTACCCGGACGACTGAACATGACATGCCCCCGTGTTGCGGGAGCGTTCGCCGGCGTTCAGCCGATCCTCGTCCCGCTTGTTATGGGGCGAGTATTGGCGACAGACCTTGCTGACCTTGTTAAAGCGGCCCTCGACGCGGGGGTATTGTCGACGTGGTGGTGAAGTGCAGCCGACCTTGTTTGCTGCAATTTTATCGATCGGCCTTTTTGTAACGCTCTGTTAACGCTGATGCGGCCGTTTGGGCCGGATCAGCGCTCGCGCAGAGCCTCTTCGCGCAGCATGCGGGCCGGCTTGACGATGTAATCGAGCACCGATTTCTTGCCCGTCAGCACCTCGACCGTGGTGACCATGCCGGGAATGATGGGGAGGGGAGCTTGCGCCGTTCCGAGATGGTTGGTCTCGGTCCGCACGATGACCCGGTAGAACACCTCGGTCTTCTCGCTGCCCTTGTCGGCGCGGGCGTCTTCGGTGATGGTGTCGGCGCTGATGCGCTCGACCTTGCCCTTGAGCGAGCCGTAGACGGAGGAGTCGTAGGCCGTCACCTTCACGATAGCGTCCTGGCCGGCGCGAATGAAGGCGATGTCCTGCGGGCGAATGCGGCCTTCCACGAGCAAGGTGTCGTCGAGCGGCACCACTTCCATCACGTTCGCGCCCGGCTGGACCACGGCGCCGATGGTCGTAATGTTGAGTTTGTTGACGATGCCGTGCACCGGCGACTTGAGCTCGGTGCGAAAGACGCGGTCCTTTGCCGACTTGATGTTTTCATCGAGCACAGCGAGGTCGCCGCGCGATTTAGCGAGATCCTCGTCCGCCTGTGCGCGCAAGGCAGCTCGCGTCGTCTCGACACGGGCCTGCGCTTCCTGGATGCCGGCCTGCGCCTTCTGGGTCGATGCGCGAATGACTTCGAGCTGGCCGCGCATTTCGCTGGCCTGGCGCTCGACGCGCAACATTTCGATTTCAGGGACGACCTTCTGGCGGAACAGGTTACGGGTGAGATCAACTTCGCGGCTCAGGAGCTGCAGAGTCTCGGAGAGCTTCACCTCGGTTGCCTTATACTCCTGCATTTCGCGCCGGCGCTGGGTTTCCTGTTGCAGGATCACTTCGATGTCCTGGGTCAGCTTCCGTGCGCGGGCGTCGAAGACGCTTCGCTCGGAGGCGATCACAGCCGGCGGTAGATCGTCCGGGAAAGCCACAGTGGTTCCGCCGGCCGCCTCGGCTTCAAGACGGGCGACGCGCGCGGCCATGGCGGCCCGGCGTTCGCGGATCTCGCCGAACTCTGCGGCGAATTTGGTGTCCTCGATCCGCATCAGCGGCTGGCCCTGCGTCACGATCGCGCCTTCCTGAATCAGGATGGCGCCGACGATGCCGCCTTCGAGCGACTGGACCACCTGAATTTGCCGGCTCGGAATGACGCGGCCGTTACCGCGCTTGACCTCGTCGAGAATGGCGAGATGGGCCCAGAGCAAGGCGGCGACCACGAGCGCGAGCGTCGCCAGCAGAACCATGCGCGTGGTTTTGGGCGCGCGCAGTTCGACTGCGGCCCGGATGTCGTTGGCGTAAGCGAAATCAGATGATTGCATTTCGCGGTCCTACTTTCGCCTCCGGCTTCACCTGCGCGGCCTGGCGCTGGGCGCCAGCCTGCAAGTTGGCCAGGATAGCCTCTCGCGGACCATCCGCGACCAGCTTCCCTTGCTCAAACACCAGGATGCGGGTCACCAGCGACAGGAGCGACGGACGATGAGTGGAGACGACAATCGTCATTTCCGAACGAGCGATGTTTTTCAGGCGCTCGAGGAATTCGGTTTCGGTCCGCACGTCGAAGTGAGCTGTCGGCTCATCCATGAAGATGATCCGCGGGCGGCGGATCAGCGCGCGGGCGAGGCCGATCGCTTGTTTCTGCCCGCCAGACAGGCTGCGGCCGCCCTCGGCGATCGGCATGTCATAGCCGAGCGGATGAGCCGCGACGAAGTTTTCGACGCCGGCCAGTCTTGCCACCTCGATAACTTCTTCATCGCTGGCGGCCGGTTTGCCGAGCGCGATGTTGTCGCGCAGCTTACCGAAGAAGAGGTCGGTGTCCTGCATCACGAAGCCGATGCCCGCGCGCAGATCGGCGGGATCGTATTGCCGCGCGTCGATACCGTCGACCGCAACGCTGCCTTCGGTCGGATCGTAGAATCCCGAAAGCAACCGTCCAACCGTGGTTTTGCCGGATCCGACGCGGCCGACGATGGCGACGCGCTCGCCTTCGTTGATCTTGAACGAGACGTTGCTCAACGCATCCTGCTTCGAATTTGGATAGCGGAAGCTGACGTTGTTGAAGGCGATCGCACCGTGCTGGATCTTGCGCGACACGTAGCTGCGGCCCGGCGGACGCTCGCGCTCGAGCTGCATCAGCCGGTCGATCGCCCGCAGCGCGCTGAGCGTCTGGGTGGCGCGGGTGATGACGGACGCGATGCTCGCGATCGGGGCGAGGACGCGGCCCGACAGCATGTTCGCGGCGATCAGGGCGCCCATGGTGATCTTGCCATCGAGGATCAGGAATACGCCGATGACGACGAGCAGCATGCTGGTGATCTGTTGCGCGGAGTTGGAAATCGTCAGCGCCAATGTCGACCAGAAATGCACGTCTTCGCCGGATCGGGCGGTTGCGGCGACCGACCGTTCCCACACCGTCTGCATGCGCGACTCGGCGCCGGCGGCGCGCACGGTCTCGATTCCGGAAAGGGATTCGACCAGCACGCCGTGCCGTGCGGACGACTCCGCCTGCAGGCGCTTCATGGCGCGGTCGAGAGGTTTCTGCAGGATGATTCCCGTCGCGACCACGATCGGCAGCATCAGCAACGGGATCCAGGCCAGCGGCCCGGCGATGATGAACAGAATGCCGATGAAGATAAACGCGAAGAACAGGTCCGTTGCAGCCACCACCGTGCCGGAGGTAAAGAAATCGCGCACCGAATCGAAGTCGCGCATCTGGTTGGCCAGGATGCCGACCGATGTCGGGCGGTTGGCCATTTTGATCGAGAGCACGTGCTCGAAGATGTTCGACGCGAGCACGACATCGATCTTCTTGCCGGTCAGATCGACGATACGGCTGCGAACCATGCGAATGACAAAGTCGAAGACGATCGCGAGACCGAGACCAATGGCGAGTGCGATCAGTGAAGGAATTGCCCCGTTCGGGACAACTCGGTCGTAGACGTTCATTGTGAACAGCGGGGCGGCGAGGGCCAGCATGTTCACGAGGAATGCGGCAAGTGCCACGTGCCCGTAATTTGACCCGAAGCGGCGTACCACCGACCAGAACCAGTGATTGGTCGGCAAATCGCCCGACGCGGCCGTGCGTTCGTCCGCAATCGGTTCAGGCCGTGCGAGGAACATGTAACCGGAATAGATGTCGGCCAACGATGCAGCGGAGCGGCTCTTCGTCGACGACACCTCGCCCGGTTCGATGCAGTCGATGATACTGCCGTTCTGAGAAACACCGGTCATGATCAACGCGGAGCCGTCTTTCATGACGAGCAGCGCCGGCAGCACAAGAGCCGGAATTTGTTCGAGGCGGCGTTTCTCGGGCTTGATATCGAGGCCTGCCCGTTGTCCTGCGCGTTCGACGAGGGCCGCGGTCAGACGGCCGTTAACCAAAGGCAGGCCAGCAACGAGTGCGTCGCGGCTGACGGCGCGCCCGTGGTGAGAGGCGAGATAGAGGAGGCAATCAACCAGCGGATCTGAAATCGTCGTTCCCGCTGCCGCCTCTTTGGCTGCAGCGGTCGCAAAAACGTCGCTGGAATGCTTGTTCACGGGCAATTTCCTGAACTGGAATACCCATATTCTACAGCGATTTCGGCCGCACTTCCCTTACAAATTGGAAACAAGCCTAACGCCCCAAAACGCATTTGGCCGCCTTTCGGCGGCCAAACTGGCACCCAAGGTGCCTGCAGGTGCCTCGATAGGCTCGCTTAGCGCTGCGGCTGCTGCTTCCAGTTTGCCGCGGCGTCGATCAATTCGGATACCGGATTGAGGCCCTGCCAGCGATCCGAGAACTTCACATCCGGCTGACCATCGAAGGGGGTAATCTTCTGATCTCCCGAGGCATAGCTGGCGAACGGCTGCGCCTTTGTGACCTCAAGCGGCTCCGGACCTGTCATCGGAGCCCGAAGGAGGATCGGCGGAAGCTTGGTCGGGAAGATCGCGAACGGCACCGGGTCGAGAGGAGCTGCGTCAGCCGGCGGCGGAGACTTCACGTACTCGATCAGACCGCCCATGGCAGCAAGCAGCTGATAGTCGGCGAACACGGCGACGCTCTGCGTCGAGATTTGCGACACCAGCGCGTTGAACAGTTGGTTCTGCGCATTGAGAAGGTCAACCAGCGAGCGTTGGCCGAGCTCGTATTCCTTCTGATAGGCGACGATGACTTTCCGGTCGGAGGCGATTTGCCGGCCGAGGGCTCCGAGGCGATCACCGGTCAGTGTGCGCGCGGCTCAGGCGCGATCAATCGATTCAAGTGCGCTGCGCTGAAGTTTGGCGTGGCGCATGGTGCTTTCGACGTAGCGCTCCGAGAGCTCGGCCCGGCGCCACACGTCTTGTCCGCCGCGGAAAATATCCCAGCTCGCGACGAGTTTGCCGCTCATGTCTTCGCGCTTGCCGACAAAGTTGCTGCTGTTCACGCCGGTCGACGCGCGGCCTTCCAGAAACAGGTTCGGCACGAAAGCGCCGGCGGTCGCGTCAAAGCCGTGCTTTGCGGCGCGCGCGTCCTGATCCGCAGCTTTGATCGTCGGGTTAAAGCGAAGGGCTGTGGCAAGCGATTCATCCTTCGTCCGCGGCAAGCCGCCCAGACGGCCCGGCGTACGCAGGTTGAAGGGCTCCAGGCCGACAGAGTTGCGGTACTTGGCGCGCGCCTCGTCCAAATTCTGCCGGAAGCCGGCGAGGGTTGCGGCGGCGTTTTCGACGCGCTCACGCGTTTGCTCAAGGTCGCCTTCGCCGGCCCGACCGCCGTTGAAGCGCGTCTGCACATTTGAGAACAGATTGCGATGCACGCGAAGATTATCTTCCGCCACCGCAATCAGGCGCGTGAAGCGGGTAATATCGATATAGGCTTCCGACGCATCGAGCGCGATCAGTTCGGTACGCTCGTGGACGCGAGCCGCAGCGGCATTGGTGCGGGCCGATTGCTTCCAGATTTCATTGATCGATGTAAAGCCGTCGAACAGCAGCTGGCGGCCCACGACGGAAACCTCGCGGCCATGCCGCGTGATGTCATTGCCCAGCGGTGCGGGCGTAACGTTCTGCGTGAAACGTTCAGGTCCAACCTTCGCCTCGACCCGGATTTGGGGGAGCAAGGTCGACTGCTGCTGACGCAATTCCGCCTCAGTCGCACGGCGATTGGCCGCCGCTTCGCCGACGCCCGGATTTGTCAGAATGGCCTGTTTGATAGCGTCATTAATTGAAAACGCATCTTGGGCGATGCCAATATGTGGCAACGCAACCCCAAGCGCCAGCGCGGAGCAAAATAATGTCAACGCTCGCATGCAACCAATTCCCCAGAAAGAATCCCAAGTTCCAATAGTTAAGCCCTCGTCTATCCAAAGAGCGAGTACAAAAAAAGCGCTCCCCGTTCGAAGTTTTGATCTGTGGCATTATAGCATCAGAACGAGCTTCCATTAATTTATGCAACCAAGGGTTTAGGGTAAAACTGTATGCCAGAAATCAGATTTCGACATCGTGGAAAGAGCCAAAAACAAGGCTTTAGGCTGCTATTTTGGGGCTTGTTTCTCAGTTTGTTCTATTTTTCCTGGGTTGAGGCGCCATCGGCCCAGGTCGAGGTTACGGTTCCGGGGCAGGGCAAGGTCAGTACCTCGGTGAAGGTCGAAAACGGGGTTCTGGGGATAACCAATACCTACGTCCGCCAGCGCGCGTTCGCCAAGGAGTGCGTCGGAGCGTGCTTCTACGCGAGTGCGACCAAGACGAAGACCTGGGTCTGCCGCAACTCGGACTGCAACCTCGACTGTTCCGGACGCGAGCCGGTTGGTGGCTGTTAGCCCCGAGGCGCCTACCAATGGCCGGTGTTCGGCATCGAGGACCACGGCTCCTGCGGCGGCTTGGCCTCGCCCTTCTGCAGAAGTTCGATCGAGTGCTTATCGGGTGAGCGGATGAAAGCCATCATGCCATCTCGCGGCGGGCGGTTGATGGTGATGCCGAGCTTCTGCAAGCGATCGCAGGTCGCATAGATATCGTCGACCTCGTAGGCGAGGTGGCCGAAGTAACGATCCTCGCCGTAGGTCTCCTCATCCCAGTTGTAAGTCAGCTCGACCAGCGGTGCGCCGCGCGTCTTCGGCAGCGCCTCGAGCAGCTTCAGGTCTTCGTCCGCGCACAGGAACACCAGCGTGAAACGCGCCTTGTCGTTGTCGATGCGGCGGACTTCCTTGAGCCCGAATGCGTCGGCGTAGAATTTCAGCGCGGTGTCGAGGTTGCGAACGCGAAGCATCGTGTGCAGAAAACGCATGTTTCTTTATCTCCCTGAGAACATTCCGAGATTGGATTCCGGCGGGCGCGGGTCGGCTACTCAATAGCAGCAAAAACAAGGGTTGGCACTTGAACCTCGGCCGGTTGAGCGCCGACCAAACGGCATGGATAAGGTTGTTCACGATGCAATCGCGCGCATGGTCCGGAACTTCATTGAAGACCGGGGCTTCGCGCTGTTTGCGAAGCTGATACCCTGGCTTGAGGCCAGGACATCGAGCCTCGGCGGTAAGCTCGCCGCGGGCCTTCTGCTCGGCCTGACGGCGATCGCTTCAGTCGTGACAGTCAGGGCACTGTCAGGTTTCTGACAGGACCGCACTTTCTTTCATCATGCGAGAGCGCCGCACGCGACCTGACGCGACTGTGATCCCGCTTGCCGCACAGCCTCATTGCCAGCGCCGCGGTTGCAGGCGCGCTGATTCCGGCCCAGATTCATTCCCGCGCGAGGTTACATATGGCGGAAAGCCGATCAGCGGGTGTTGCATGATTGCGTCCAGTTTGCAGGAAGGCGTCGAGCGACTCGGCGACATGATTGCGTCGGCGAGGGTTATCGTACCTTTCACCGGCGCCGGCATTTCCACCGAAAGCGGCATTCCGGATTTCCGCTCGCCGGGTGGTCTGTGGACGAAAAACCGTCCAATCCCGTTCGATGAGTTCGTCGCCAGTCAGGATGCGCGCGATGAAGCCTGGCGCCGGCGCTTTGCGATGGAAGCGACATTCGGCGCAGCTAGGCCGGGGCGCGGGCACCGCGCGCTGGCGGCGCTCTACAAAGCCGGCAAGGTGCCGGCGATCATCACCCAGAACATCGACAACCTGCATCAGAACTCGGGCTTCGCGGCCGACCATGTGATCGAGCTCCACGGCAACACCACCTACGCGCGCTGCATCGGCTGCGAGAAGTCCTACACGTTGAAGTGGGTGAAGGAGCAGTTCGACGCCGAAGGGCAGGCGCCGGATTGTCGGGCCTGCGGCGATCCGGTGAAGACCGCGACGATCTCGTTCGGTCAGGCGATGCCGGAAAACGAGATGCGCCGCGCCACAGAACTCGCGCAGCATTGCGATCTGTTTCTGGCGATCGGTTCCTCGCTTGTGGTGTGGCCGGCGGCAGGATTTCCGCAACTTGCGCGGAACTGCGGCGCACGGCTTGTCATTATCAACAACGAACCGACGGAACAGGATGACTCCGCAGATCTTGTCATTCGTCACGACATCGGCGAAACGCTCGGTCCCTTCATCGGAAACTGAGTCGTGACCCGCGTCTTGCGGAATTGATTCGTGCCGCTGCAAGGCTGTTCATAGATCGATTCGATTCCGATTTTTGGCTTTCCGACCAATTGCAGAGTGTTATCTTCGATTCAAGAGATTCGCGCATCGAGTCGAGCGAGCGTCGCGCGTAATTCCGGGCTGTCACAACGATGACATGCGACCGGCGGGGTGTGGGGTCATGGGGTCCGACAGTTTTGAGTCCAAGCGATTTGGTCCTCCGGCGGCTGGCGCGAGCCGGACAGGACAGCCGGACTTTTCAGCAAATGTAGACCTTGGCGGTTTGCCAGGTGAAGTCCCCGCAGCGAACCTCGTCGAGCTGCGCGGCGTCATCAAGTGGTTCGACGCCTCGAAGGGCTACGGCTTTATCGTTCCCGACAATGGCTGGCCGGACATTCTGCTACACGTAACCGTGCTGCGCCGCGACGGCTTCCAGACCGCTTACGAAGGCGCGCGCATCGTCGTCGAATGCGTGCAGCGTCAGAAGGGCTATCAGGCCTTCCGCATCGTCTCCATGGACGAGTCGACCGCGATCCATCCGGCGCAGATGCTGCCGCCGCGCACCCACGTCAGCGTGACGCCGACCAGCGGGCTCGAGCGCGCGCAGGTGAAATGGTTCAACCGGCTGCGCGGGTTCGGCTTCCTCACCTGCGGTGAAGGCACGCCCGACATCTTCGTGCACATGGAAACGCTGCGGCGCTACGGCATGACCGAGCTGCGGCCGGGCCAGTACGTGCTGGTCCGCTACGGGCCCGGCTCCAAGGGCATGATGGCGGCCGAGATCCAGCCCGAGACCGGCCCGGGCGGCCTGTCCTCGCACTAGCTTTCAACCGACCCATCCGGATCGACCGGCCGCCCTGCGGCCGGTCGAACGTTGTCCGATCACAGTTGGGTGTCCATCTGGCATTCGGCTGTTTGGCCGGGGTAGGGTGCCGCCGCTTAAGGCCGAGAGGACGGAATAGGTATGCGTATCGGATCAACGACGTTTTCGGGGTTTGCGGCCGCGACCATTCGCGGACTGATGCTGGCGGGTTTCGCAGCGCTGATGCTCGTAGCAGCGCCGGCCAGTCAGGCGGCCGAGTTCCAGACGCTCGAAATCATCACCAAATCCGGCGTGCAGGTGTTCTCGGTCGAGATGGCCAAGACCGAGCAGGAGCGGGCGACCGGGCTGATGTACCGGAAGGAGTTGGCCGAAGGAAAAGGCATGCTGTTCGACTTCACTCCCGAGCAGCAGGTCTCGATGTGGATGAAGAACACTTACATCTCGCTCGACATGATTTTCATCGCCGGCGACGGGCGGATCATCCGCATCGCCGAAAACACCGAGCCGGAGTCTCTGAAAACGATCTCGTCCGGCGGACCGGCCAAGGGCGTGCTGGAGGTCATCGCGGGGACCGCGAAGAAATTCGGTATCCGCCCTGGCGACCGGGTCGCGCACCCGCTGTTTGGCGGCAAATAGGGTGCTTTCCGCGCCTTGAAGGGGCAATCCTGGCGGTGTACCACGGCCCCATCCAGAGATCGGGGTATAGCGCAGCCTGGTAGCGCGGCAGTTTTGGGTACTGCAGGTCGTTGGTTCGAATCCAGCTGCCCCGACCATTTCCTCAAGGCAGTTCATAAGCTTGATTCCGATTGTGAATGCGGTCGTTCAGCGGCGTGTGCGTTGCCTGCGGACTGCGTTGCCGATCGTCGTCGCATCGCTTCTCTCGGGGGTCGCGGCGTTTGCAGCCGACACCCTGCCCAAAGCGATGCTCGGTGCTTGGGCGTCCGATCCGGCCGCCTGCGGCGAGCAGGCGAGCGAACTCGCACTGACGGTAGAGCCGCGCAACGTCCTGTTTTACGAGCATGGCAACTCCGTCAATCGCATCGTCAAACAGAAGGACGGATCGCTGAAAGCGTACGGCTACAGCTTCGACGATCAGGGCCGCGCCCGGGGTTCGATTACGCTGAAGCTGCTGTCGCCGGAGAAGCTTGAGGTCAACGAGCAGATCTATTACCGCTGCAAGCCCTAAGCCTGCAACGGCGAGAGTTTGTGATCGCAGGCCTTTCAGTGTGAATCGGTGGCGGAGATCTTGCGCAGCGCGGCCCTGCCCAATACGACCGACAGCCGATCGACGATAAATCCGCTGTAATGTGCCTGATACTCCGCGATCTTGGCGTCGATGCTCGCCTTCGTGTAGAGGCGGCCTTGCGCAACGACAGCTTCGAGTGAGTCCAGCGCGGCAAGATCCTTGGTCGGGTCGTTGCGGAAGATCAGAAAATCCGCGGGCGCTCCGGCCGCCAGCGTTCCAAGTCCCGTCAACCCGAGCGATTTCCCGGCGTCGCTCGTTGCCAGCTTCCAGATCGCTTCAGTTGGGATGCCGCTCTTGGCGAACTGCCGCATTTCCTGATGCAGGCTGATCCCTGGACTGGTGAAAGGTTGCTGGACGTCGGTCCCGAGATAAAGCTGCGTGCCGGCCTCGTACAGCATGCGTGTGAGGCGAAGCTTCTTGTCTTGCGCAAAGCGCACACCGTCAAACTCGGCCGGCGTCATGTTGCGATAGCCGGGAATGCCTTCTTTGGGATTCCAGACGACATCGCGGAAGACGCGTGGAAGCAGCAGCGCTTCGGGACTGCGGCGCGCCTCGTCGTACTTTTCGAGTCTCAGGATTTGCTGATCGTAGACAAGCGTCGGTGTGTTGGCGATGCCGGACTGCTTGGTGGCTTTCACGATCGCCTCGAGCCGCGCATCGTCGACGCGATCCCAGCCTTGGGTCAGTGCGAGCCGATGATCCGGCTTTTGGTCTGCCGGATCGGTGACACCCATCAGATGCTGGGTGTCGGGGATGAGCGCCTTCTCGTAGGTCAATCCTTCCGGAACATGACCGATCATGCGAAGTCCGTGTTTACGTGTGGCCTCGCGTAACGCGTCGACCATCGCCAGCGTCAAGCCGTCGTAAGCCTTCAGGCAGTGGGAGCCATTGGCTTTCAGAGTTGCCGCGACTTTGTCGGCATCTGCGGGACTTTCCAGAATGACGGTATTGGCCCATTTGCGAGCGCCGGCGGAGACGAACGGGCCGCAGGGAAAGACGCGAGGGCTGGGATACCCGTCTGCGGCAGCCTCACGCCGTCCATTCAGAGATGTGTCGTCGAGATCGCCCGCGTCGCGGATCGAGGTCACGCCGTAGGCGAGGTTGAGCAGCAGAAAATAACTCGAAAGCTTGAGCGGATTTTTTGGCGGCAGATGCGCGTGCATGTCGGCCAGGCCGGGAAGGACGTACATGCCGCTGTAGGTCTGCAGCGCGCCGCTCGCTGGCGCCGAAGCCGGCGCAATGCTCTGAATGGTCTCAGAATTTACGGTGATGCGTTGCCGCTCACGACGGCTATCGCCGGGATTGATCACGGTGACGTTGTCGAGCGTGAACGCCGTACTTGTTGGTTGGAGCGGGTTTGGCGGAGTAAACGCACGCCAGACCAGAATTGCGACAATAGCGATCGTGAGCCCGGTCGCGGCGAGCGACCAGCCGATAAGCCTTTTCATGATGACGTCCCTAGGTTTGTTTTTTCAGATGGGCAGGTGTGAAGTCGGCCATCGACGCGCCTTTCCTGCGCATCGCGACGGTGCAGAACGTGCGTCCGGGTGAGGCCTGGGATTCAAGAATGACGAGCTCGCCGCCGACCTTGCGCATGATCTCGCGATCGTACTCCATCATGCGAAAGCAGGCGCCGACATCGCCGCTGCCCCGTAGCGCACATTCGCTGTGAACTTCGGCGTAAGCAGTGTCGCCTTCGATCTTCGTCAGTTTGTAGCTCGCCATCGCTGGCGCGCTTCGCGACCATTCCTGATGTAGTTCGGCAAGGTCCGCCGCCGGTTTTGCATTCGCTTTTTTCATGGCAACGCGCGCAAGGCGGCGCATCATCCAATTGGAGAACGGCTGCAGCGAAGGATGGCGGTTCGGCCAGGCGACGATCTTTCGCACCAGCGCCACGAGCCGCCGGTTTTCGGTGATGCTCATGATTGCGGCTCTTTCTGCTTTAATCCCGCAAGGAGAAGTTCGGCGTATGCGTTGAAGTAACGGCGCATATCGAGCGCTTCACGTTCGCTGTGCGCGAACGAGTTCTTCCAGATTTGCGTCATCAGCATCGACGAGCGGATGATCTTGACGGTGTAGTCGACGTCGATGACGTAAAACTCGCCTTGCGCGATACCTTTGCGCAGCAGGAAGTCGATCAATCGGCCGCAGCGTTCCTCGATCGCTTGCTCAAAGTAGAACTCGCGCAGGGCAGGGAAGTTGTCGCCCTCGGCAACCATCAGCTTGCAGAGACCCGACAGTTTCCCGCCACCGAACGTTTGCCACCAGCCCCACAGTGCGTCGGCGATCATGTCGCTGACCTTGCCCTCGCGCTGGCGCAGCTTTGCGGACATGGCGTCGAGATCGGCGAGAAGGGAGTCGCGGATCAGACCTTCGAGTAGGGCATCCTTGTTGGGGAAGTAGCGGTAGATCGCGCCGCCGGTCACACCGGCACGCTGGGCAATGTCTTCGATGCGCGTCTTCGCAAACCCCTGCTGCACAAACAGCTCGAGCGCGGCGTCGAGAATTTCGGCCGGTCTCGCGTCCTTGCGGCGCGTCCAGCGTGGAGACGAAATCGCAGTGTCTACGGTCATTCAATACCTTTAATAAATGATCATTTATTTATTAAAGGAGACAGTTCCGCTCGTCAATTCTCGAATTGTTTCTCTCTGTAGCAACGGTGAATCGTGTTGATTTAAAAGGAAAAGGGCCGGATTGCTCCGGCCCTTCGCGCGTTGATGGTAATGCTTTCGCTTACTTAGCCGTCGCCGTGGTCTTCGGCGGGGTGGCCGGCCACGACTTGATCAGCGTGTCGTAGTCGACCGTTTCGCCCTTTGGCTTCTCGTTGGCGAGCTTGCGCTGAGGCGCGACGTTGCCATCCTTCTCCGACTTCGCGAACCAGTACTCGGCGGTCTGCTTCGGATTCAGTTTCGGACCGCATTCACCCTGCACGTTGGACTTCTCGAGCCGCTCCAGGATCGAGTCCTGAGCTGCCGCGAGCGCATCCATCGCCGCTTGCGGAGTCTTTGCACCGGACGACGCATCGCCGATGTTCTGCCACCACAGCTGCGCGAGCTTCGGATAATCCGGCACGTTGTTGCCGGTCGGCGACCACTGCACGCGGGCCGGCGAGCGATAGAACTCGACAAGACCGCCGAGCTTCGGCGCGCGATCGGTCATCGACTTGTCCCAGATGTCGCTCTCACGGATGAAGGTGAGACCGACATGGCTCTTCTTCAGGCTCACCGTCTTCGAGGTGATGAACTGCAGATAGAGCCAGGCAGCCTTGCGGCGATCTGGCGGGGTCGACTTAAGCAGCGTGCCCGAGCCGACATCCTGATAGCCGAGCTTCATGCCTTCCTTCCAGTACGAGCCCTTCGGCGAAGGAGCCATGCGCCACTTCGGCGTGCCGTCCGCGTTCACGACCGGCAGGCCCGGCTTCACCATGTCGGCGGTGAAAGCGGTGTACCAGAACATCTGCTGGGCGATCGCGCCTTGTGCCGGCATCGGACCCGACTCGGAGAAGGTCATGCCTTGCGCCTGCGGCGGGGCATACTTCTTCATCCAGTCGAGATACTTCGCAATCGAGTAGACCGCGGCCGGGCCGTTGGTGTCGCCACCGCGTTCGACCGACGAGCCGACCGGGCGGCAGCCTTCCATGCGGATGCCCCATTCGTCGACGGGGAGGCCGTTCGGAAGTCCCTTGTCGCCGTTGCCGGCCATCGACAGCCACGCATCGGTGAAGCGCCAGCCGAGCGAGGGGTCTTTCTTGCCGTAGTCCATGTGGCCGTAAACGCGGACGCCGTTGATTTCCTTCACATCGTTGGTGAAGAAGTCGGCGATGTCTTCATAGGCCGACCAGTTGACCGGCACGCCGAGGTCGTAGCCGTACTTCGCCTTGAAGCGGGACTTGTAGTCGGCGTTGGTGAACCAGTCGTAGCGGAACCAGTAAAGGTTCGCGAACTGCTGATCCGGCAGCTGGTACATCTTCTTGTCGGGCGCCGTCGTGAACGACTTGCCGATGAAGTCCTCGATGTCGAGTGACGGCAGGGTCACGTCCTTGCCTTCGCCGGCCATGTAGTCCGACAGCGCGATCGCCTGGCCGTAACGGAAGTGCGTGCCGATGAGGTCGGAGTCGTTGATCCAGCCGTCATAGACGTTCTTGCCCGACTGCATCTGGGTCTGGATTTTCTCGACCACGTCGCCTTCCTGGATCAGGTCATGCTTCAGCTTGATGCCGGTGATCTCGCTGAAGGCCTTCGCCAGCACGTTCGCCTCATACTCGTGCGTCGTGATGGTTTCGGAGACGACATTGATCTCCATGCCCTTGAAGGGCTCGGCTGCCTTGGCGAACCACTGCAGCTCCTTCATCTGGTCGGCCTTCGACAGCGTCGACGGCTGGAACTCGCTGTCGATCCACTTCTGATTGATCGCGTCGTCTGCAAGTACCGGAGCGGTGAGCGCAGCCGAAGCCACGACCAGCGCAACGGCGCTTGTCATCGTCATCAAACGCTTCTTCCTCGCAAGTTGTCGCATGGTGTCCTCCCTATGAGCGACGTCATTTTTGAACATGGTCTTCTCGGAAAAACGGTTCTCACTTTTCCGGATCATGCTCGACTTCAGGTCCGGTTGTCCGGATCTGCCTTTCCTCGTTTGCTAGACCGTGCGGAAGATCAGCACGGCGGTCGCAAGCGAAATGGCGGTGGCGAGCCAGAGGCTCGAAAACTCAAATCCTCCTCCAATCGGGAGCGTGAAGAGAGCGGCAGTGCCGGCGAACGCGATCCACAACAGATGGATCACGGCCGCAGCAATCAGCGAGATAAAGAGGCGATCGCCGCGCGTGGTCGGGATGCGCAGCACGCCGACGCGCTCTTGTTCGGGGTACGCAGCTGCGAGCCAGGTCATGGTGAGGAGCGTTCCGGCAATCATCGCGAAGAAGATCGCGGTGGGGATCGTCCAGGCCATCCATGCGATGTTTTCCATGGAGGTCTCCTACACCCGGCCAAGCGCGAAACCGCGCGCGATGTAGTTGCGGACGAACCAGATCACCAGCGCGCCCGGAATGATCGTCAACACGCCGGCTGCAGCAAGTAGGCCCCAGTCCATGCCGGCGGCGGAGACCGTGCGCGTCATGGTGGCGGCGATCGGCTTGGCGTTGACCGACGTCAGCGTGCGGGCGAGCAGCAGTTCGACCCACGAGAACATGAAGCAGAAGAAAGCGGCGACGCCGATGCCGCTGGCGATCAACGGCATCAGGATCTTCACGAAGAAGTGCGGGAACGAGTAGCCATCGAGGAACGCGGTCTCGTCGATCTCGCGCGGCACGCTGGAGATGAAGCCTTCGAGAATCCAGACGGCGAGCGGAATGTTGAACAGGCAGTGCGCCAGCGCTACCGCCCATGGCGTATCGAACAGGTTGATCGCCGAATAGAGATTGAAGAACGGCAATGCGAACACGGCCGGCGGCGCCATGCGGTTCGACAGCAGCCAGAAGAACAGATGCTTGTCACCGAGGAAGCGATAGCGCGAGAACGCGTAAGCGGCAGGCAACGCCAGCGAGATCGACAGAATGGTGTTGATGATGACGTATTTCAGCGAATTGATGTAGCCGGAGTACCAGCTCGCATCGGTGAAGATGCGCTTGTAGTTGGCCAGGGTCGGCTGATGCGGCCACAGCGTCATGGTGTTGACGATCTCGGTGTTGGTCTTGAAGCTCATGTTGACGAGCCAATAGATCGGCAGCAGCAGGAAAATCAGGAACGCGATCAGGATGATGCGGCGACCGGGGATCGTACCCATCACGCGGCCTCCTTCGGAGTGTCGCGCTCGGCGCCGGCGTTGACCATCACGGTGTAGAACACCCAGCACACGATCAGGATGATCAGGTTGTAGACGATCGACAGTGCTGCGGCCTTGCCGAGGTCGAATTGGCCGAGCGCGATTTTCACGAGCTCGATCGACACGAACGTCGTCGAGTTGCCGGGGCCGCCGCCGGTGACGACGAACGGCTCGGTGTAGATCATGAACGAATCCATGAACCGCAGCAGCACCGCAATCAGCAGCACGCGGTTCATTTTCGGCAGCTGGATGGCGCGGAACACGGCCCAGCGCGATGCGCCGTCGATCTGCGCGGCTTGATAGTAAGCGTCGGGGATCGATTTCAGGCCGGCGTAGCAGAGGAGGGCGACAAGGCTCGTCCAGTGCCACACGTCCATGACGATGATCGTTGCCCAGGCGTCGATATCGTTCGAGACGTAGTTGTACTTGATGCCGAGCTGATTGAGGGCATAGCCCATCAGGCCGATGTCGGGCCGCCCGAAGATTTGCCAGATGGTGCCGACCACGTTCCATGGGATCAGCAGCGGCAGCGCCAGGATCACGAGACAGGCGGCGACGCCCCAGCCCTGCCGCGGCATCGACAACGCCACAAGAATACCCAGCGGAATTTCGATGGCGAGAATGACGGCCGAGAAGAACAGGTTGCGGCCGAGCGAGGCGAGGAAGCGTCCGCCGAGGTCGGTCGACGGATCGAGCAGCTCCTTGAACCAGCCGACGCCGTTCCAGAAGAACTGATTGTTGCCGAACGTGTCCTGCACCGAATAGTTCACGACCGTCATCAGCGGCAGGATGGCCGAGAACGCCACCACCGCGAATACGGGCAGCACCAGGAACCAGGCCTTCTGGTTGATGGTCTTTTCCATCAGGCTGCCCCCTCGACGCGGAGGCTGTCCGCGTAGACGTGGACGTGCGCCGGATCGAACACGAGGCCGGCGTTGTCCGCCGGTGGATTGAAGCCGTTCGGCACCCGCGCGTAGAAGCGCTGGTCGCCGACGCGCGCGCGGGCATAACGGACACGGCCGAGATCGTCGATGTGTTCGATGCGAGCCGAAATCAGGTCAGGCTTGGGTGGCGCGATATTGACGAACTCGGGCCGCACGCCGATCTCGACCTTCGTCTGCGCAGGAAACTGTCCGTAGTTGCGGCCAAGGCGAATGGTCCGGCCGCCGACATGCGCCTCATGACCGCTGACCTCGGCGGGGATCACATTCATACCTGGCGAACCGATGAAATAGCCGACGAATGTGTGCGCCGGCTTGTCGAACAATTCCTGCGGCGTGCCACTCTGCACCACGCCGCCGTCATGCATGACAACGACCGTATCGGCGAAGGTGAGCGCCTCGGTCTGATCGTGCGTCACGTAGATCATGGTGAGGTCGAGCGCGCGATGCAGGGCCTTCAGTTTCGAGCGCAGCTCCCACTTCAGATGCGGGTCGATCACCGTCAGCGGCTCGTCGAACAGCACGGCGGCGACGTCCGAGCGGACGAGGCCGCGGCCGAGCGAAATCTTCTGCTTGGCGTCGGCGGTCAGCCGCGTCGCTTTGCGATTGAGCTCCGGTGTCAGGTCGAGCAGATTGGCGATTTCGGCGACGCGGGCGGCGATCTTGTCGTGCGGCACACCGCGGTTTTTCAGCGGGAAGGCGAGGTTCTCGCCGACCGTCATGGTGTCGTAAATCACCGGAAACTGGAACACCTGCGCGATGTTGCGCTCGCGCGTCGACAGCTGCGTGATGTCACGCCCGTCGAACAGCACCTTGCCGCGCGAGGGCGTGACAATGCCGGAGATGATATTGAGAAGAGTCGTCTTGCCGCAGCCGGATGGGCCGAGCAGCGCGTAGGCGCCGCCCTGACGCCAGGTCATCGACATCGGTTTTAGCGCGAACGACTCCGGCGGCGCGTCGTTGCCGCTGTAGGAATGTGCGAGGTCCTCGAGGTCGATGCGCGCCATCAGCTACCTCGCGCGCGGCGCAGCGACCAGCCGGTTGCTGCTGTCGAAGATGAAGATGTCGTTCGGGTCGAGCGATGCATCGAGGCGGTCGCCCGGCACGAACTCGTGGATGCCTTCGAGCACGGCAACCCAGTTCGTATCGCCGCGCTTGAGATGCACGAAGCTCTCCGAACCGGTGATTTCGGTCACGGTTACGGTGGTCGCAAAGCGATGGCCGCTTGAACCGCTTCCGTTAACGCCGATCTGATGCGCGCGGAAGCCGACGCTGTAGATCCCGTCGCCCAGGGCGGCGTAGAGGCCATTGGCGTCGGCGCGTTGATTGTCGCCATAGTTGATCGCGCCGTTCGTTTTCTCGACGCGAATGAGATTCAGCGGCGGATCGGAGAACACCTGCGCCACCCGCAGCGTGTCAGGCCGGTGATAGACGGACGGCGTCTCGCCCGTCTGCATTACCGCGCCTTCCCAGAGGCAGACCGTACGGCCGCCGAGCAGCAACGCTTCCGACGGTTCGGTGGTGGCGTAGACGAAGATCGCGCCGGACGCCTCGAAGATGCGCGGCAGTTCGGTGCGCAGTTCCTCGCGCAGCTTGTAGTCGAGGTTGGCCAGCGGCTCGTCGAGCAGGACGAGATCCGCGCCTTTTACCAGTGCGCGCGCAATCGCCGTGCGCTGCTGCTGACCGCCGGAGAGCTGCAGGGGCGTGCGGTCGAGATAAGGTTCGAGTTTCAGCAGTTTCGCGGCGTCGCGCACGCGCGTTTCGATCTCGGCGCGCGGCTTGCCCTGCACGCGCAGCGGCGAGGCAATGTTCTCGAACACCGACAGCGACGGGTAGTTGATGAACTGCTGATAGACCATGGCGACGGAACGCTGCCGCACGTCGGCGCCGGTCACATCCTTGCCGTCGACGAGCACGCGCCCAGTGGTCGGCTTGTCGAGGCCGGCGAGTAGCCGCATCAATGAGGTCTTGCCGGAAAGCGTCGGCCCAAGCAGCACGCTGAGCGTGCCGCGCTCGAGCGTCAGCGAGACGTCGCGGATGTGGCGAACGCCCTGAACGTCACGGCTCACATGATCGAGTGTGATGCTCATGCCCGTCCCCGTATGTCCGGCCGGATGGCGTGGCCGGAACCATAGCCCGCCAGCCAATCATCGATTGTGGCCATTTCCGCGGCGGACAGCCGCAGTCCAAGCTTCGATCGCCGCCACACCACGTCCTCGGCCGTCACCGCCCATTCCTGCGCAACGAGGTATTTCAACTCGGCCTCGGTCAGCGTCGCGCCGAACCATTGGCCGAGATCGGATGCGGATTTGGCAAGTCCGAGAATTCGCCGCGCGCGCGTGCCGTAGGCGTGGGCGAGACGACTTGCGTGGCCGTGATCGAGGAAAGGATAGTCGCGCAGCAGTTCATTGGTCAGCGCGGGCAGTGCGGCAATGTCGAGATCGCCCCCGGGCAAGGGCGAGCCGGCCGTCCAGCCTTCCTCGGCCTTCTTGCCGTTCAGATAAGACTCCAGCCGTTCGATCGCCTCCTCGGAAAGACGGCGATAGGTCGTGATCTTGCCGCCGAAGATCGAGAGCATCGGCGCGCCGCCGGATGTGTCGAGCTCAAACACATAGTCGCGCGTGGCGGCCTTCGCTTCACTGACGCCGTCGTCGTAAAGCGGCCGCACGCCGGCATAGGTCCAGACCACGTCTTTCGGGGTGATCGGCTTGGCGAGATATTCGCTTGCGGACGCGCAGAGATACTCGATTTCCGCATCGGAAATTTTGACCCGCGCGGGATCGCCTTCGTAGTCCTGATCGGTCGTGCCGATCAGCGTGAAATCGTCCTGGAAGGGGATGGCGAAAACGACGCGGCCGTCGGCATTCTGGAAGGTGTAAGCGCGATCGTGCGCGAACAGGCGCGGCACGACGATATGCGATCCCTTCACCAGTCGCACCTTCGCGCGTGCGTTGGCGCCGGTGCCGCGTGCAAGTACATCCTCGACCCAAGGGCCCGCAGCATTGATGAGGGCGCGCGCCGTGATGGTCTCCCGTGCGTGCGTCAGCGTGTTCTCGACGACAATCTGCCAAATCCCGTTCGCCTGCGTCGCTTCGATGGCGCGCGTGCGCGTGCGGATCACCGCGCCACGCTCGACGGCGTCGCGTGCGTTGAGCACGACCAGACGCGCATCATCGACAAAGCAGTCGGAATACTCGAAGCCCTTGGTGAAACGGCCGGGCGCGAGCGGCAGCCCGGTTTCGTCGCGTGTCAGATTGAGCGAGCGCGTCGGCGGCAGCAGCTTTCGTCCGCCGAGATAGTCGTAAAGGAACAGGCCCAGCCGCAGCAGCCAGCCCGGACGCAGCCCGTTGTGGTGGGGAAGGACGAACCTGAGCGGCCGGATAATGTGAGGCGCGATCTGCCAGAGCACCTCGCGCTCGATCAGCGCTTCGCGGACCAGGCGGAACTCGTAGTATTCGAGATAACGCAATCCGCCGTGGATCAGTTTCGACGACCAGGACGACGTCCCGCTGGCCAAGTCGTTCATTTCACATAGAAAAACCGAATTTCCCCGGCCGGCCGCGTCGCGGGCGATGCCGCAGCCGTTGATCCCGCCGCCAATAATGGCCAGGTCGAAAATCTGCTCCAAGGCGCTTCCCCGGCGCTGCCGTTTTCGATTTCGGCGTTTTGCTTTCGTATTGGGCGCGAATTACACCTCAAAACGAAAGTTATCGCAACCGGCTTTTACGCGTTGGGGACAGTTGTTGGAGCGCTCACGGCGTCGGTCTCCGAGGTCTGCGTCAGCGCCTTTATCACCTCGATGCCGTGTCCTTCGCAGATCGCCTGCATGGCAGCTGGAATGGAGCCGTCGGTGACGAGCACCTGAACCTGACTGAGGTGTCCGATCCGCACCGGCGCGCCGCGATGAAACTTGGTGCTGTCGGTGACAAGGATGACTTTGCGGGCGTTGGCCAGAATGGCCTGCGCCGCTTGCACCTCGCGATAATCGAAGTCGAGCAGGGCGCCGGTCTCGTCGATCGCCGACACGCCGATGATGGCGTAGTCGACTTTGAACTCGGTGATCATGTTGATCGCTGAAAGACCGACCACCGCGCCGTCGCCACGCCGCACGTTGCCGCCGGCGACAATTACCTCGATCCGCGGATAGCGATAGAGCTGCATCGCCACATTCAGATTGTTGGTGATGACCAGCAGGTCTTCGTGCGCAGTCAGCGCGTTCGCCACCTCTTCGGTGGTGGTGCCGATGTTGATGAAGAGCGAGGAGCCGTTCGGGATCAGCGCGGCGGCGGCTGCGCCGATCGCACGCTTTTCTTCCATGGCGACAAAACGGCGAGCCTCGTAGGCGAGATTCTCCACGCCGGAGGCGACGATGGCGCCGCCGTGGACGCGGGTCATGACCCGCTGATCGCAGAGATCGTTCAAATCTTTGCGAATGGTCTGCGCTGAGACCTCGAAGCGGCGGACCAGATCCTCGACGGTGACCCGTCCGGACACACGCGCGATATTCAGAATCTCGTTTTGACGGTTGGTGAGGGCCGCCACGGTCATGGCTCCTTGAACGACAGGCCGCCAATCATGGTGATAAGGTTTGACCTGCGGGTCAATGCCGGTCTCAAATCGCCCGCCAGACACTCAAGGCTCGATTTCAGCAAAACCGGGCTTTGGTGGGTATCGAGCTAAGGTAAATCAAGAAAATGATCATCGAGAGTCAAGGCGATGTCACCCGGGCCGTCGTCGATGCGATGGCGCAAACCGCCAATCCGCGATTGAAGCAGATCATGGATGCGTTGGTGCGTCATGCGCATGCGTTTGCCGAAGAAGTTCATCTGTCAGAAGCGGAGTGGGACGTCGGCATCGATTTCCTGAACCGGATCGGCAAGGCGACCAACGACAAGCATAATGAAGGCGTGCTGTTTTCCGATGCGATCGGGTTCTCGACACTGGTGTGCCTGATGAATAACGGCCAGAGCGGCGCGACCGAGACCGCGGCGGCCTTGCTCGGGCCATTCTGGCGGATGCATTCGCCGCGCATGGAGAATGGCGGTTCGATCGTGCGCTCGCCTACACCGGGGCCGCAGCTGTTCGCCCGCTGCCGGATTGTCGATCCGAAGCAGCAGCCGATCGCAGGCGTCGAGGTGGACGTGTGGCAATCCTCGCCGGCCGGCCTTTATGAAAATCAGGACGCCACGCAGGCCGACATGAATCTGCGCGGCAAGTTCACGACCGATGCAGATGGCCGCTTCTGGTTCCGCTCGGTCAAACCCGGGCCTTATCCTGTACCGGTAGATGGGCCTGTCGGCGACATGCTGCGCGCGCAGAACCGGCACCCGTACCGGCCGGCGCACCTGCATTTCCTCTGCTTCAAGCCGGGCTTCAAAACACTGATCACCCAGGTGTTCGTCGATGAGGACAAGTATCTCGAGACGGATGTGGTGTTCGGCGTGACGCGCGCGCTGGTTGGTGACTTTGCGCCCGGCAAAGGCCCGCCGCCGTGGGGTGACGCGAGTGGCGAATGGACGGGACTAAATTACACGCTCATGATGGAGCCCGGCGAAGCTCAACTGCCGCAACCGCCCATCAAGTGACCGGACACAAGAATGACGATCACCGCTCAATCGAAAACGACAGCATCCACTTTCACGAGCCAGAGCCTCCGGCTCGATGCCAAGGCCGTTGATGCCGAAGCGATCGAACTCAAGCGCAGTTCACAGACCATCCAGCGCGGCGGCTCGGGTGACGTCGTCGTCGAAATCAAGGCTGCGGCGGTGAATCCGTCCGATGTGAAAGCCGCGATCGGCATGATGCCTTACGCCGTCTTTCCGCGCACGCCGGGACGCGATTTTGCCGGTGTCGTCGTCGATGGTCCTTCGCAGCTTCTCGGCCGTGAGGTGTTCGGATCGTCGGGCGATCTCGGTATCCGCCGCGATGGTACTCACGCCTCGCACCTCGTGGTCGAGGCGGACGCAGTTGTGCCGAAGCCGGCACGCGTCAGCATGGAGGAGGCGGCCGGCATCGGTGTGCCGTTCGTCACCGCAATGGAGGGCTTGCGCCGGGCCGGCATGCCGAAGAGCGGCGAGACCGTGCTGATCCTCGGGCTCAACGGCAAGGTGGGACAGGCGGCGGCGCAGATCGCGCGCTGGAAGGGCGCGCGCGTGATCGGCGCGATGCGCAAGCTGACCGATGAACATCGCGGCTTCGCAGATGACGTGATCGATTCAGGCAAGGACGACGTGGCGGCGCGTGTTCGCGAACTCACAAACGGACGCGGTGCGGATGTGGTCTTCAATACGGTCGGCGAGCCGTATTACGAAGCGGGTCAGAAATCGCTGGCGGTACTGGGCCGCATGATTTTCATCGCCGCCTTCAAGCAGACCGTGCCGTTCGACATTTTTGCGTTCTATCGCGGCCGTCACACCTATGTGGGGATCGATACGCTGGCGCTGTCGTCCATCGCGACGGCGGATGTCCTGCGCGATATGACCGAGGGCTTTGAGAGCGGGTTCCTGAAACCATTCCCAATTCTACCGACGGCGATCTATCCGCTGGCGCGCGCGCATGAAGCCTACGTTCGTGTATTGGGATCCTCGCCCGACCGGCTGGTCCTTGCGCCGTCGAAATAGCCGTTTGCCTTTGCGTGACTGACTGCACAACAAGAAAACAGGGAGAACGCTAAGATGAATCGCCGGGAGTTCTTTCACGCTGGAGCCGCTGCGGTGTTGGCGACGGGATTGCCGCATACCGCAAGCGCCCAAGCCTTTCCCAACCGCGGTGTCACCATTGCCGTTCCTTTTTCTGGCGGCAGCATGACCGATATTCTCGCCCGCACCATCGCCCAGAAACTCGGCGCGAAGTGGGGGCAGACCGTCATCGTTGAGAACCGGCCGGGGATCGGCGGCACGGCGGGGATCGCCAAGTCGCCGCCGGACGGCTACACGCTGATGCTGACATCGAACGGTCACACAGTCATCAAGGCGGTCAATCCGGGCGTGACGTTCGATCCGATTGCCGACTTCGTTGCCGTGACGAAGGTTGCGACCACGCCGTCGATCATGATCGTGCCGAAGAATTCGCCGGCCAAGACCTTGCGCGAATTCGCCGATCTCGCAAAAGCCTCCGCGAATGGCATCAACTTCGCGTCCGCCGGGCGCGGCAGTGCGACGGGCATTGCTGCGGAATTGCTGCGCAGCATTGTCGGGGCGAGGATGAGTATGGTGGCGTTTCGCGGCCTGCCGGAGTCGAACACGGCTGTGTTGCGCGGTGACGCGGCGTTCGGCTTCACCTTCTTCAGCGTCGGCGGCGATCTGATCCAGAACGGCGATCTGCGGGCGCTTGCGGTCACCGGCGACGCGCGGATGCCGTTGCTGCCGGATGTGCCGACCTTCAAGGAGGCCGGCTTCCCGCAATTCGACTATGACGCTTGGTTCGGCATCCTTGCGCCGGCGGGAACGCCGAAGGCCGTTGTCGAAAAAGTGGACGCGGACGTGGCCGATGCGCTGGCGGACAGCGAACTGCGCAAGCGCTTCGAACCGCAAGCCGTCACCCTGACATCGTCGACGCCGCGCGCTTTCGACGAACAAATGCAGGCGGATGCCAAGCGTTACAGCGAGCTGATCGCGGCCAACCCGGGCTAGCCGTCAGCGCTCCGGCATGCCGCGGATCTTGCGGCATGGGGTGGCGCTCGTCGACGACAGCATGACGGTTTGCGACACAGATTTGATTCGCTTCTGCTCGGCGCGGTTGATGAAGCGCAGCGTGGCGCTCGGGAACCGCTGGCAGAACTCGGAGAGAGTGGTGGCGGTCGCGGCAATGTCATCGCGTTTCGGAACGACCGCGATTCCGCCGTCGCGCAGGATGTAGGCATCCTTGATGTTGTAGAAGTCGGCCGTCGCGGTGCAGATCTGGAACAGGCTTTTATAGGATTGCGGGGTTTGCGGCAGATCGCTGTCGAGGCCGCTGAGAATGTACTCGCGGCTTTCGATACAGCCGCGCTCGGATGCCACAGCCGGAGATGAGGCTGCGCCAGCAACAACCAGTGCCGCAATCAACGGCCTCATGGGAGGGCACCTTGCGGCAAAGCATAGGTGCGCGCGGCACAGCGAATCCACGATAACTCCCGCGCATGCGCCAGCGCGGCATCAGCAAATCGCGCGCGCAGATCGGGATGCTCGATCAACTGCGCAATGGCGTTGGCGACGGCTGCGGTTGACGGCTCGACCAAGAGGCCGGTGCGGTCGGCGATGACGGCTTCCGCGACGCCGCCGACCCGGGTGGCGATGCTCGGAAGTCCGGCTGCGGCTGCTTCGAGGTAGACGAGGCCGAATCCCTCGACGCGGCCCGAGGCCACATCGAGACCGGTCATGCAGAAGATATCGGCGGCGCCGTAGAGATCGCGGATGGCGTTGTCCGGCACCGGCCCGAGCTTGCGCACGTCGTAGTCCGCGTCATCGATGGCGCGCTCAAGCTCTGTGACATAATCCTCCTCGCCGTCCGGACCGATGATCAGCCAGGTGATCCGGCGGCGAAGCGGCGCGGGCAGCGACGCCAGCGCGGCCGCAGTGACGATGTGTCCCTTGCGGCGCGTGAGCCGCGCAACCGTGACGAGGACGATGTTGTCCATCGCGATGTCGTGCCGTTTCCGCACGGCCGACCGTTCCGCGGTGCGCTCGAACCAGTAACTCGAGACGCCGAGCGGAACCGCGTTGATCCGCTCAGGCGCGACCTGGAAGAAACGGCGAAACAGATCGCGCGTGAACTGGCTGTTGGCGACAATTTCGGTCGGACCGCCGAACACGTCGCAGGCGTTGATCGCAAGGCGCTTCAGAAACGTCTGCGTTTCGTAGATCTCGGTCCCGTGCAGAGTCATGATCACGCGCGACTCGGCGCGCCGCCGCGACAATGCAACAGGAATAAAGAACGGCCAGTCGGCGGCATGCACGATATCGTAGTGCTCGATGCCGACCGCCTTGCGCGCCAGATACACCTTGGCCGGCAGATCGCGCATGGAGTGGAGGCCGCCGCGGAAGCGGCGCATCCGGAACGCCAGGGAGCGATCGTTGGACGCGGTGTCCTGCGCGTAGTCGGGCGCAAACACCGTGATGTTGGCGCCGAGTGCCGCCGCCGCCAACGCAAGTTCGCGGGCATACGTGCCGATCCCGCCTTTGGCGGGCGCAAACTCGCTGGTCAGCATCAGAATGTTCACGCGGATGCGCTTTGAATAGCCGTTAGATTGGTCATGCCGCGCGCGTTCTGAATCTCTTTGTGCAGTTTGAAAACGCGGGCGAGTTGAGTGTTCGGTGTGAAGTCGTTGATGGACGATGCGACTTCCGCCGGATCGATGGCGCCGGCGTTAATCAGTTCGCGGGTGTCGAGCAGCCGTGACGCCAGCTGGTCTGCATCCTCATCCATGCTCTCGCTTCGCTGAACGAGAAAACCGCTCTGGCTGTCGTGAATCACCGCTTCCAGTTGCGGCAGGTGCATGGCGACGACGGGGCGGCCGACGGCGAGCGTTTCCAGCACGCAGCGCGGCATTCCCTCGAACTCCGACGTCAGGATGCCGGCATGCATGTCGGCGAAAGTGGCCGCCATGCCGTGCGCATCCTTGAAGCCATGGCGCA
Source organism: Proteobacteria bacterium SG_bin9 (assembly GCA_002083525.1). Lineage (GTDB taxonomy): Bacteria > Pseudomonadota > Alphaproteobacteria > Rhizobiales > Xanthobacteraceae > SG-bin9. The sequence continues at coordinate 258,938 of LWDM01000074.1, forward strand.
CCGTGATATCGGCGATCTCGGCGAACTCGCCGAAGCGTTCCGGATCGCTGGTGCCGATGTAGTGAAACTCCACCTGACCCGGCAGCTTTGCTTTCAGCCGCGCCATCGTCTTGAACATGAGCGGCGGCACCTTGAACTCATCCAGCCGACCGGCAAAGGCGACCCGGAAAGGTTTAGTTCGCTCCGGGAATGGCTGGACCTCAAAGATATTGGTGTTCACCCACGTCCACAGCGTATCGATCTTGTCGCGATACTCGGGGTAGGTCGCGCGGATGCGATCGGTGATATGCGGATTGACGCAGAGAAACTTCTCGCAGCGCGACACCGCAAAGCGTTCGCCGGTGTGATGTACGAATGCGTACTTCTTCAGCAGCGAATCCATCTTGAGTTTCGGCACGCCTTCGCCGTGCAGCATCTGCACGAAGGGGACGCGGAGCAGCGAGGGGAGCCAGGAGAATTCGACGCGGCGCAGGTCGACCGAGCATTGCCGCGAACGGATTTCGCGGGCGATCAGCCGCAGATGACGAACGACGGCGCCGAAGAATTGCCCCGTGAGCGAGCCGCGGATCGTCTTCGACGCCTCGCGGGCCTGCTCATCGGAATAGTGCAGGATCGGCATGAAATCGAAGTTGCGTCCCCGGAACGTCAAGCGGTGGATCGCACCGAGTTCGAGATCGCCGATCGAATCGACGCCGATGAACAGGATGTCCGTATCCACCGGATGAAAGGTAATGAAGTCGCGCAGATAGGTCTCAAGACCGCCGACCTTTCGGCCGCGCGGATCGAACGGGTGCAGAAGACAAATCTGATAGCGACTATCGCGGCCGCCGGCCGCGATGTGTGCGGGTGATGCTGTGGAAGTCAGTGTCGCCATCGATAGGTCCCCAGGTGAGCATGCAGGATTTGCGGAACGGTTTCCGCAATAAGGCTGGGCAGCACAGCAAGGCACTGCAGATATCGCGGGCCGAGCCGGCGCGGCTCTCGAAACGCGCGCCACGCCCATTCGAGTCCGACTTTCTGCGCCGCGAGCGGCGCGCGCTCTTGTGTTTCAGCCAGGAAGTCGAGCGCGGCGCCGAAGCAGAGCATGCCAACGCCCTGAACTTCGTCGCGGCAGCGAATCGCGAAGACCTCCTGGCGTGGTGCTCCTAGTGCCAGGATGCAGAGTCGTGCGCCCGAGGCGCGGATTTTCGCAATCGCCGTATCCGCGTCGGACGAGAGCGGATCGAAGGGCACGTCAGGAACATAGCTGCCGACGATTCGGAGCCCGTGGTGGCGCGCCAGCAGGCGGCGCCTGCTCTCGGCTAATGTTGTTTCATTGGCACCCATCAGAAAGACGGGAAGGTCGTGAAAGCTTGCGGCATCGCAAATCGGTGTCAGCATGTCGGAGCCGGTCGTGCGCTCGATCTCCATGCCGACCATTCGCCCGAGCATGGCGATCGGCATTCCGTCGGCAGTCACAAACTCCGCGCTGCGATAGGCGTCGTAGAAGTCGCTGCGCGCACGCATCTGAACCACATGGCTGAGATTCAGTGTGAAGACCGCGAAGCTCTCTTTTCGGTAGCTCGCAGCAATCACCGCGTTCACAGCGTCCGTCATGGTCGGGAGATTGACGGAGATGCCGCCGACGGTGAGGTTGTTCTGCAAATCCTCCGATGTGGCGATCATCCGGTTGTCCCCCAAAGTACGTCCAAGTCGCGTCGCGTCTAAGTCTCGTCACATCGAGTCGATGTCGCATCGAACCGATGCATGCATCGATCTGCGCGCATGCATTCATCAGATCAGTGGAACTTTCTCGCGATCGTTCCGCGATGGTCATGAAAACGGACTAATGCGTCGCAACAGTGGCAATGCACATGCGACGACAAAAATGCTTGTGAAGTCATTCAAAGATGGAGAGCTGTCATGCAATTGAAGACTTCACGCCGTGAGTTCCTTGCACTCGCCGCCGTCGGCGCGCTGTCACACACATCGGCGTTCGCAGGTGACGGGAATCAATCCCTTGGCGCGATTGCGGCAAAGAATGGTTTCATTTTTGGCGCTGCTGCTGGCCCCGTCATCGACACGGATAGCGCCTACCGCCAGCTTTACATCGATCACACGCGCATCATCACGACCGACATTGCGCTGAAAATGAGCAGAGTCGCTCCAGCTGCGGGTCCGAAACGCTTCGAGGCTGCAGACAAATTGCTGCAGTTTTGTGCGCAACATAAAATTCCGCTGCGTGGCCATTGCCTGATTTGGAATGAGTGGGTGCCGCAGTGGATCAAAAGCATGTCCAATGCGGAGCGCGAACGATTCTTCGACAGCTACATTGATGAAGTCGCCGGCCGTTACGCGGGAAAGCTGCACTCCTGGGATGTCGTCAACGAACCGTTCTGGCCGGGGCACAAAGCGCCGGGCGGTTATCGGCTTGGGCCCTGGTATGAAACGTTCGGTACGGATTACGTTCGTCGCGCATTCGTGCGTGCGCGCGCCGCCGACCCGCGCACCACGTTCGTTCTGAACGAAGCGCATGCGGAACGTGACGATGAGACAGGTCGCGGCGTTCGCAGCGGCATGCTGAAGCTCGTCGACGAACTCCAGCAGGCCGGCGTTTCATTGCAAGCCGTCGGACTGCAGGGGCACCTGCAGCCGCGATATCCTCACGACCTCAATCGCTTTCTCGACTTCGTCCATGCACTGGCGGCGAAAAAGGTCGACATCTACATCACTGAGTTCGACGTGCGCGACGATACGTTCCCCGACGACATCGGCGCGCGCGACGCCCTGGTGGCCGACACCGCACGCAAGTTTCTCGCCGGCGTGCTGGCCATTCCGGCCGTCAAAACGGTGATCGCATGGCAGTTGGCGGATCAGTACTCCTTCTACAGAGATGCATTGCGGCAAAAGACATCGAACCCGGATCGCTGGGCGCGACCACTGCCGTTCGACGAACGGATGCAGCGCAAGCCTCTGTGGTTTGCGATGGCTGATGCATTCCGTGAGGCGAAGAAGGCGTAAGTCATCGCATCACTCCGCGGGCGCAATGCTGGCGCGGCGGCGCATCCGCTGCACCAGCCATGGCGAGTAAGCGAGGGCGAGCGCGGCGCAATAGGCCGCGACACCTGCCGCAATGTGCAGCAGCAACCACAGCGTCGTTGTCGCCGCCGGCAGTCTGGTGAGCAGAAGTCCCATAGCGGCGCAGGCGAGCGCAATCCGGATGCTGTGCAGCACCGGGATCTGCAAGCGAAACAGTTTGAGGCCCAAGCCGATGCTGACGACGGCCGCCATGGTTGCGGCGACGATGCTCGCGATAGCCGCGCCGACGAGTCCCCAGTAGTAGGTGAGCGCGAGGCCGAACATGAGCGTTGCCGCAGCGTCCGTACCGCTGACCACGACGTGCAGCCGGGTGCGGTTGTGCAGAAGGAAAACCTGATCGCCGAAATGGGCGCGGACGCTGCGAATGCCGCCTGCCAACACGGACAGTGGCAGGACAGCGAGCGTGCCGGCGCGGAAGGGTTCTGCGATCAATGTCGTGACGATCTCGTGCCGCAGCAGGAAGACGCCGAGCGTGGCCGGCGCAAGCACGGCGAGGAGCAGCGCGCCGTTATCGGCGAGCTGGCGCATGGCGGCGCTGCTGCCTTTTTCTTCCATGCTCTTCACGGCGATCGGATAGCTTGCCACCGTCACCAGCATCGCCGCCATTGCGGACGCGCGTTGTCCGAGGCCGTAGCCGATCGCGAACACACCGGCTGCCGCGACGCCGAGCAGATCGTTGACGATGAAACGCGGCCCGTTGAGGCCGATCCAGCTGAGGCCACCGCCGATCACAAGCGGGATGCCGTAGTGCAGAGCCTGACGGATGGTCTCCCGATCGACCGGCAGGATGTGTCGTCCCCATGCGAGCCGCGGCAGCACCACCAGCACTGCAAAGGCCTGCGCGATGGCATATCCAAGGAGCGGATATTCGGGTGCGGGCGCGATGGTCTTGACCATGATCCAGCCGAGGACGAAGCCAGCGGCTGGACCGACAATCTGCTGCACCGAATAGATGCCGATCTGTTGCGATGTGCGGGCGCGCTCGCTGACATACAAGCTCAGGGCGCGGGTGATCACGTACACGACCGTCGCGGCGATTAGCGGCGTGCCGGCGCCGGGCGCAACGATCCAGAGCAGAATGCCGACTGCAATCAGACTCTGGGCCGCGATCGACAGCAGCAGGATCGCGTTTTCAGTTCGATAGAAGCGGCCGGGATCGTCGCTCTCGCGATGCCGGCTGAAAAACCGCAGCGCATACTGCGACCACCACGCAAGGAAGACGACCTGCAGCAACTCGTGCATCGCCGTGACCAGCGTGATCACGCCGACCGCATGCTCGTCGACGAGATGCGTCCAGGCAATCATGGCGATCAGCTGAACGGCGGGGCCGATCACCTGCGCCGGAAGATAGAGCAGGGAATGCCTGAGGATCATCGCTCAGGCCCCCAGCCACTGCACCGCGCGCGGCGGCAACGTCCAACGGATCGCGAATAGTGCAGTCATGACAACGATCGCCGTGATCAAGGCTGTTATCGATGCCGCCGCAAGCCCGCTCGCTGCACCAAGCGCCGTATGGTCGCGCAGCGCCATGATGACGAAGATGTGCCAGAGATAGATGAAGTAGCTGCCGGAGCCGAGGGCTGCCAGCATCGGCATCGCGGGCTTCAGCGCCATCAAGGTCAGCGCCAGCAGCACGGCATACAGAAACAGCGCAGGCGAATCGTAAGGTGCCGCATCGCCGATGTTGCCGAGCCGGACCGCGGAATAGATCAGAAACGCAGCCGCCGTGCCGACCGCCAGCACCGGCGCAATGCTCTTGATCAATCCGTCGCCGCGAAGGAGACCGGCAATCGCGCCGATCGCCATGAAGGCAAACCAGAACGGAATGTCGCGCAGGCGCGCTTCCTCGATCAGCGCTTCCGAGATGCCGTTTCGCGCCAGCAGCGGGTCGAGGTAGCAACCCGTGACCAGCCCGAAGCCGGCTGCGATCGCCAGCACCGCACAAAGCGGCGCCGTCGCGGTGCGGGCATTGATCGATCTGAACAGGAGCCACAGAAGTGCGGTGCAGCCGATATACACCGGCACGTAGTAGTACACGAACACGTAGCCGAGGCCATAGCGCGCCAGGGTGACCCAGGGCCGATGGTCCATCGCGGCGTTGTGCGCGGCCATGTAGGCGTAAGCTGCGGCGAAGGCGATCGTGTACGGAATGAGCACTGCGCCGATGCGCCGGCCAAGCGGCACGCGTCCAGCGAGCCCTGTGAGATAGCCGCTGAAAAACAGAAACAGGGGCACGGCCGGCCGCAGCGCCGCATCGACCATCGTTTCCGCCGCGCCAAATGGCTGGCGCAGGCTGTGAATGCCGATCACCATCAGAATGGCGATGCCCCGCACGCTGTCGATAGCATCGTCGCGCGCCGGCGCGGCTGACACCGAACCGGCAGGCGCGTGACCAGTGATCGCCGTTTGCAGACTCATCGTGCGCCACTCCGGGGCACGAGGGCGGCTTGCGCCACACCCGCACGTCTGCGGTCTGCGAGCGCGTAGAGTGCATAGCGAACAGGAGTCTCGAAGAAGCGGCAGGACAGATAGCTCGCCCCGGCTAGGACCAGCAGGGCGATCGGGACCAGTGCGAGCTTGTCGAGCGGAACGTAACGGCTGACAATCGACAGCACCACGGTCGCAACCGGGACATGCAGCATATAGACGGAGTAAGTGTAGTCCGACCAGCGATCGAAGCCGAACCAGGTGAAACTTGACGCACGCGCCGTGAGGTCGAGGCGCAGCGCCAGCACCACGATCGCGTAGACCAGCATCAGTAACGCGGTAGCTGGCAGGGCGAATCCGAGCGCGACGAACGTCAGCAGCACGGGCATCAACGGCACGGTCAGGGTTGGCTGAGCGCCGATGACGTGGCGATAACGAAACAGCACGATGCCGAGCATGAAGCTCGGCAACGCCCGCGCGGCGCCGCCATGATTGATCCATTCGGTCCAGGGGCCGCTGCCGGTTGTGATCGCTACCAGTGCGTTCGCCGCGATCATTGCGGCAAACGCCAGCACGGCGAGCGAGCGGAGGCGGAGCGCCAGAGCGGCCAGCAGCGGGAATGCGACGTAGCAGACCATTTCTGCCGAAATCGACCAGCTTGGAAAGTTGAAGGTCAGCCGTTCGCCGATGACGGCATGCAGCAACAGCAGCTGCGCGGGAATATCGGACAGCGGATAGCGCGCCGGATTGTCGCCCTTAGCGACACCGAGCTGAATGGCCGCCGCAATCAGCAGATAGAAGGCGAGGGTCAGCAGGTGCAGCGGATAGATGCGTGCCAGCCGCCGCCACAGGAAGCGTGCGATCGAGCTGCGGTCGCTTACCTTGCCGGCATACTGGCTGGCGATCACAAAGCCGGAGATGACGAAGAACAGATCCACCAGCAGGTTGAAGTGCTGGATGTGCGTGAAGACGACGTTCGCCAGCGGATTGCCGCGGCAGTATTCCGCGTAATGCAGCAGCACGATCGCGCCCGCGGCCACGATACGTAGACCGTCGAGGTGAGGCGTGTGATGCGCTGGCGATGGTGCGACCCGGTCGTTCATCGCGGCGACCGCTCCGGCCGTTGCGCCGCAGGCGCGATTCGCTTGGCATGCCGTGTCCTGAGCGATGCGATGAGCTGCACCACGTTATCGCGATCGGCGTCAGCCAGCGCATTCCAGCGGACGAGGTTGTCGGCACCGAGCTTCCGGAACTGCTGCCGGCGATCAGGACCGGTGAGGATCGCCGTGATGGTCGCGGCTGCGACGGCCGCATTCGACCGGTCGATGAAGATGCCGGAGCCCGCGAGCACTTCGCGAAAGATGGCATCGTCCGGCGCGATCACCGGAACGCCGGCATACTGGGCCTCCAGCAGCGGCAGCCCCAATCCTTCTTCATGCGACGTGCAGAGCAGTGCGCCGGCCTGTTCGATCCGCCGCTTGACCTCGTCCGTGGTCTGGTAGCCGGTCAGCGTCAATCCAGGCTGTCCCGACAGAGAGTCCCAGTCGTCGCCCCAGCCCTTGCGGCCGATGATCTCGAGGGTGGCATCCGGAAAGGCGCCGCCGCGCAGCGCGGCAAGGATCCGGGCCGCGTAGGCGTAGTTTTTGCGCGGCTCGACGGTGCCGAGACTGACGAGGCGCAACGCGGTTCCGGGCGCGTCATGATGCGCCGGCGGCGTCAGTTCGAAGATGTTGCGCACCCTTGGCCGGTACACGACGATCCGCGCGTCCTTGCGGCAGTGTGCGGCGAGAGCCCGCCGAGTCTCCAGCGAGTTCACCAGAAAATGCGGATAGCGCTCGACGGCAAGCTTGAACGGCTTCGCCATATATAGCCTGGCGCGCGGATTGAGATCCTGCAGGCGCGACATCAGGAACAGGTCGTGGATGTAGGGGATGACGCGATCGGCAAACGGCAGAAGCAGCGGTGTCGGCGGAAAGCCCGGGCACAGCAGCACGTTCGCGGGACTGAGCATGCGTGCGGGCAAACCGATTGTCTGCGCTGTCATCATGCCGGCGGTTCCGGTTGCCGTCACCGGCGCAAGCGAGAGCGACGGCAAGGACGACGGCGAGAACAGCTCGATTGTGATGCGCTCGAGCCCGGTGACATGCCGGCCAAGATGGGTGTGATCGACATAGATGGTCATCGCGCCACCCGAAGCTGCGGCCGCGCCACGACGCGCTGCGGGATCGTGCTCGCCCGCGGCACCGGCGGCGCTTTCGGCAGCAGCACGATCATCAGAATGACGAACTGGGTGAGCTGCAGGTTCTTGGAGGAAAAGCTGACCGAACTCGCGGCGATCACGGTCATCAGCACCACCAGTGCAATGGCCGCCCCGGCCGATTGCCTGAGAATTTTAACAAGGAAGCCGATGAGTGCAGCGGTCATCATCAGCGTATGCAGCAGACCGAACTGGACGGTGCTGGCGATCCAGAAATTCTCGATGCCGTAATCCAGTCCGAGCTGGTTCTGCAGAGCGTTGGCGCGCGCGATGCTCGGGCCGAACAGGATTTCCCACCAGTCGAAGTGAGACAGGAACTGCCAGGTGGCGTAACGTGCCAGCGTGCTGCCCTTGTCGGACGAAAACCGCAGCAGCATCTTGTCGAACAGGCCCAGATTGAGTGCGGCGAAGACGATCGCCAGCCCGGCGAAAGCCACCAGAATGGCGGCAATCAGCGCCGGCAGCGAAATGCGGCCGCCACGCATCAATCCGAAGACGCGCGCGCCGACCGCCAACGCAATAAGGCCGAGCGTCGTCACCAACGCGGTGCGGCCGCCGAAGGCCATCAACGATCCCAGGCAGAGCGCAATCAGCGGCATCCGCACCAGTGGGCTGGGGACAATTCGCGGGTTGAGGCTCAGAGCCAGGATATAGGCGGCGACGACGCCCGATGCGACCAGCGGATGGCCGAACAGGGCTGCCGATCGCCATTCGCCGACGACGAGAACGTTGCCGAGCGTCAGCGGGATGATGCGATGACCCGCGAAATACTCGTAGTACCCGATCATCACGTTGAGCAGGATCAGCCCATGCACCAGCGGCGCCAGCAGGCTGCGCTGCAGCGGCGATAGTTGCCAGAGCACCACCGCAAGCAGAAGCGGCAGCAGGAAGGTGTCGACAACGCCAGTGAAGGGGCGCTGAAGCATCACTGTCTGCACCAGCAGCAGCACCCAGCAAATGAGGTAGAGGATCGTCGTCTTCGAGCGCGCGAACGTGGCAACGAGTCCTTCGAACGGGTTGCCGAAGCGCAGCAGGGTCAGGAGCAGGGCGATGCAGGTGAGGTATGTCGCCGGGTGAAGCTTTTCGAGGAACGTGCCGCCCGATGTCGCGTATTGCACCTTCCAGTGGGTGAGCATGGACGGCGAGATGGTCAGCGTTGCGGTGATCGCCAGCGCGGCAAAGATGAATGCCGCAAGACCGAGCAACACCTGCATCGGCCGTTGCCGGGATGCAGACGTCGGCCAGTGCGGCGGAAGCGGCAGTCCATGCGGTGACCGTGCGGCGATCGCGGCGGACGGCGGCAAATGACGAGGAAAACCTGTCATCGCAGCGCGACCTCGCGGCCGCCGCCATAGGGCGTCACATAGGCGGAGCTGCTGTAATAGTCATAGAACCGCAGGCGGCTGAGATCGACCTTGGTGAGAATGGTGCCGAGAATGCGATCACGCACCGGAGCCAGTAGATCGATGGCATGGCGGGCGGCTTCGACCGGCGTCTGGTCCCAGGCGACTGTCAGCAGAATCTGATCGGCGTGCTCCGCCAGCGCGCGGCCGTCGACGAGCGGCACGATCGGCGGCGAGTCGAGCACGATCAGATCGTAGTGCTGCCGAAGCTCCGAGAAGATGCTCTCGATCCGTCCCGAGAACATCAGCTCGGCTGTTTGGTCGCTGTAGGAATTGGCTGGCGCCGGCAGAATCGAGAGCCCGCTCATACGGTCGACCAGGATGGCCCGCTCGACCGGCTGATAGTCCAGCGCCACTTCGAGCAGTCCGGTCGTTGCCCGCGGGCAGAACGAACGCGACGTCTCGGGGTTACGCAGATCGCAGTCGATCAACAAGGTTCGCGCTCCAAGCGCGGCGAACGACTGCGCCAGATTGACCGCGACCGTGGTTTTGCCTTCGTTGTCGACAGCCGACGTCACCAGCACGATTTGTGCCGGCCTCACTCTGAGCGAGCGCTGGATCGACAGGCGAATCGCCCGGATCGATTCCGCAAAGAACGAGCCGGGCTCTTCGAGCGCATAGCGCAGCAGCGGCGGGCGGAGCGCTGGAAGCAGCAGGCCAGTGGCCGACGGATCGTGACGGCCGAGGGCTTCGCGGCCTTGCTTGGCGCGATGAGCGAGATCGCGCGCATCGACGATCGGAACCGCGGCAAGCGCCGGCAGACCGAGATGCTCTTCGACCTGCGCCAAGGTCTTGATCCGGTGATCGAGATAATCGACGAGGAAGGCGATCGCGCAGCCAAGCCCGAGCCCGAGCGCCAACGCCAGAATGACGATGAGGTTTGTCTTCGGGAACGACGGGCTGATCGGCACGCTTGCCCGCGTCACGACGCGCGAGTCAGGAAGTTCGAGGCTTTCCTGAGCACTCGCCTCCTTGTAACGGGCCAGATAGGACTCATAGAGGCTGCGATTGGCCTCGGCTTCGCGCCGCAGTTCCCGCAACTGGACCAACGCCTGATTGGAGACGCTGGAGACGCCCTGAAGCTCCTCAAGGCTCTTCTGCAGCGATGCCTCGCGCGAGCGCGCCACGTCAAAGTCGTTGCGGTTGCTTTGCAGGATGCGCTGGACCTCTTCGTTGATCAGACGCTGGGTATCAAGGCGCTGGGCACGGACATTGGCGACGGTCGGATGCTTCGCGCCGTATTTGCTGGACAGCTCGGCCTCGCTCTTGGCGATGCCGGCATACTGGGTGCGGAGTTTGGTGATGATTTCCGACGAGATGGCGGCGTTGATCGCACCCGGATCGCCGCCGGACTTGCTCACCTTCTGGATCTGATCGAATTTTGCGCGGGCTTCCGCGGTCTGCGCCTGAGCGTCGATCAGCTTGTTGTTGAGATCGGTGATTTGCTGATCGTTGACGGTAACGCCTTGCGAGGCCGCGAGATTGTTCGCCGCACGGAAATCCTCGACCGCTTTCTCAGACGTCGTCACCCGCTTGCGCAACGCTTCGATCTGGCCGTTGAGCCAGCCCGCGGCAATGCGCGTCGATTCGTACTTGGAGCGAACCTGTTCCTCGAAGTAGGCGGTCGCGACCGCATTGGCGATCAGCTCGGCCTTGCGCGGGCTTCGCGAGCTGACATTGATGTCGACCAGGAACGTGGTGCCCTGGCGGATAACCTTCATCCGCCGCTGCAGAAAGTCGATGGCGCGGGCCCGCGCGACGTCCTCGGGACTCACATCCGAGCTGCCCGATGACGATCGGAACAAGCCCTTGATGAAGTCCATCAAGCCCGGCGGCGGCACAAACTCCATGTCTTCGGACAGTTTCAGCCGGTCTACCACCTTACGCAGGGTGGCGACGGACTGAATCAGCAACGCCTGGCTTTCGATGGTCGCGTCGTCGGTGCCGAAATTCGACAGCACCGTCTGACTGACATCGACGATATTGGCCCGCCGCGGGTCAACCAGGACTGTCGCGGTCGCGGTATAGAGCGGCGTCACGGCCGCAACGAAGACGATTGCGGCCAATGTCAGCGCACCGACCGCGCCGGCGATGATCCGCCAGCGGCGCTGCAGGATTCGAACGATATCGCGGAGGTCGACGGTCGGGATCGCGTCCGCGGTGCGGACCTCGACCTGCTCGAGCTGGGGCACCAGCATGTTCTCAGAACTGCGCTGTAACATTGAGGCCAACCTGATGCTTGTCGTAGCTGAAGACGGGAATGTTGCTGTCCCGCTGGGTGTAGCGATGGAACAGCGTGATAATGCCGTACTGATTCGGCAGGTATTTGATCCGTGACTCAACGGCCGTAATCTTGTCGGTCCGTGCCTGGCCGTGGAACTTGTCGTTCTCGTATGTCGCCGCCACGGACAGCACCACGTTCCGGCGCAGCTCGTAATCGATGCCGGCTTGCACGGCGCTCGCGATCACGCCGGTGACGCTCGTATCGGATGTCTGCGTGACGATCTGTTCGGCTCTGACGTAAACGTCGAAGATGCGGGTCGGGCGCCACGTCACCTGTGCGCGGAACGAGGGGCCGTCGATGGTCCCGATCGTTGGCGAATCGAAAGTCTGGCGGACGTAACCCGCGCCGAATTCGCCGGTAATGACACTGGTGAAGGCGACGTTGAGGCCGGTGAGAACCCGGTAGCCGTGCGAATTGAGGCTCTGCGTCGGCGTACCGCGCAGGTCGCGGGTGTTGTACTCGGCCGACGTGAACCAGCCGAGCGAATTCGAGAAGGCGTAATCGGTGCGGCCGCGAACCGTATAGATCTGGCCGTCGCGCGCGTCCTGCAGAATGACCGTGCCGTTCTGCGCGCGCGTCGAACCGAAATTGTAGGAATCGATGCCGCCGCCGAAGGAGACCGTCAACCGGTTGAACTGCTTGCGGATCGCAATGTCGCCCGAGAACAGATCGTAGGGCGTCGGGGCGATGGCATTGGCCGGCGAACTCAGCGAGCCGACGCCCTCGTTGAGATGAGCGATCTGAAAGTTGGCCAGGATGGCGAGGTCGCGCGTGATGTCGATCCAGCCGTTGCCGCGAATGCCATAGTCGGTTTGGTTCAGACTCGAATTCTCGTTGTAGAAGTTCGACTGCACACCAGCCTTGATATCGAGGCCGTGATTGTTCCACAGCGTGCGCGCGCGGAGCGCTGCCCCGGTTGTCGCGGCGACATCGCTGCGGCGATTGGCGTTCGACGAGAACACATTGCTGTCATAGAAGCCGCCGGCCATGGCCGAGGGATTGAACATCCACGACCCCGAGCGAATGCCGGGTGGCTCGTATCCCGGATGCTGCCGCGTCTTCACCGGCAGATCTTCTGGCTCCGGTGTCTCGACTGTCTCGGGATCTTCGAGTCTTGGAAGAGGGGCTCGCTCGAAAACGCGAATGGCGTTCCACGGCGCCGGAGTGAGATCGTTATTGGTGGGGATAACTTGTGCGTCGGCGGGCGAAGATAGGCTGATCGCGAGTGTGGTGGCCAGCGGCCACCATAACCCGCCGAAACTTCTGTTGCTGCTGACCATGCGAAACCGCTGCTCGCTCCGCAGTGGAGCAAGCATGGCAGCACGCACAGTTATGCGCTCGACGCGACACGAACCCATTCTTCGACGCCTTCATCCAGTTCGAATTGCTTGAAAGAAGAAATTCAATCGAGATGAAAAGAATCGCGGGGGCGTGTTCTTATTGAATCGATGGTGATGGTGCTATCAGTCACGGTCGCCCTCCGGAACTGCATGGCATGTGATGATGTGATCGATCGTCGATGTTCCCCTTCGATCGATCACGTGCGTAAGGGTGCACTGCAAAGAGACCACAATATGGCGATGCGAAATCTCGTAAGAGATTGATCAGCGAGTTGTTTGATCACGCATCGCGCAAAGTGTGTGCACTCTCAGAAGTAGCGTTCGGGAATGCGAACATTGTCGCCAGGAAAGACCTGCACGGGTGCATCGAGTGCATAAGATTCTTCCGCACCTGATCCCTTGCGGCGAATGAAAGCTTTGCGCTCATTCGCGCGATAGGTGAACCCACCTGCACTGGCTACAGCGTCGAGGACTGTGAGTCCCGATTTGTAGGGATACTCTCCGGCGCGTTTTACTTCGCCGAGAATGTAGAAGGGACGATACGTCGCGACCTCGACGTTGACGCGCGGATCGCGCAGCAAGCCCTTGGAAAGCGCTGATACGACTGCCTTTTCGAGCTCTCGCGTGGTGAGGCCCGATGCCTTCACGCGACCGGCGAGCGGTACCGAGATGAGGCCGTTGGCATCGATCTCATATTCTCCACTGATGTCGTTCTCGCCGTAGACCTTCAGGCGAACGCGATCGCTCGGCCCAAGCACATACGACGATGCATCGGAACTTTCGGCGTAAGCCGCGCGGATTCGGCTCTCGGGTGTTGCGCCTGTGGTCGAGTCGGCAATCGCGCTGCACGCAGACAGCGCTAGCGGTAGAAGTAAGAGATAACGTCGTCCCCAAATATGCTGCATCGATGCTCCCCATACGCTCGACATTCGCACCGCGCAGGACCATCGCGGAACTTGCTGACGCTTGCATGACCGTTCTCCGTCAGCATTCGGGCGAAACGATGTAATCGCGGCAGTCGATGTGCATGTTGTTGAGGCGCGCGCTGCGCATATCCACATCAATGAGTCATCAGCGCTGTCACATAAATATTTGTGGCAATCGACATCGCGCGTCGCCACAAACAAACGTAGCGAGAACAAAGTTTGTCAAACGTCGAGTCGTGTCGTCGCGCGCGATGCACGAACGCCGCCCAATTCAAGTTTGATGTCAGTTGCTTGAACTCAGACGGAGAGCCAACGAATCAAAGCGATGATGCCGATCCAGACCGCGATGTTGGCAAGCAGGAACCAGTGACGCAGACGACGGCGTTGCCGTGCGTCGATAAAGTCAGCGTTGGCACCAATGGATTGCAGCATGCGCGAATCCGTTGCCTCAAGATCGTGCACCGCTGTGGTCTGCTGTGCAACGTCGTTGCGCTTAACAGTGTCTTTCATGATCGCGGCTGCAAGGGATTCGTTCCAACATATATAAAGTGTGGCGCAAGCTTCTTTAGTTTCTCTGAATATGACTCAACGATTCATGTTGGAATGCATGGCTGCCGCTTGCAAGCCGCAGCCCTGTAGCGTGCAACGCCGCTAAGCTTTCGCAGGGCAACAATTTTATCGCTTTGGATTTGAATCGATTGTTGTGCGTCATGCTGCGCGCGCGAGATTTTCCTTTTTTGCGCCCAACTTCGTTCACAACCGCCGTTAATCATCGCGTGTATGAGGTCGTCTGCCGGCGACCGCACTGAACTTTTCTTTTTAATGATCGTGAAGCTGCCGCGTTCGCGATCGAGGTAAATGGGGAAACGAGCGATGGTGACGTTCGGATCGACTTCTTTCTCTCCCGGCAGCACGGCTTCGATTTTGCCTTATCACAAGGCGCCGGTTCGTCAGGTCGAGTACATTGATCGGTATGTGCGACAAGGCCGGTACGCTCCGCGTGTTTCCGGCAGCGCGTCGACTTTCTCCATCTTCAAGCGTGTGTTCGACTTCACTGCGGCCGCTGGAGGCTTGCTGTTTTTGTTGCCGCTTCTCATCGGCGTTGCGATTGCAATCAAAGTGACGTCGCCTGGCCCGATCTTCTTCCGTCAATACCGCTACGGCTACCGCAACCGGATCTTCAGCATCTACAAGTTCCGCACCATGTATATCGGGGCCGGCGACAGGTCGGGCCGACAACAAACGGTGCAGGGCGATTCGCGCATCACCAAGATCGGGCGCATTCTCCGCAAAACCAGCCTCGATGAGATCCCGCAGCTGATCAACGTGCTGAAGGGGGACATGTCGCTCGTCGGCCCGCGGCCGCATGTGCCGGGCATGATGGCCGCCGGCGTGCTCTACGAAGATCTCGTGCCTTATTACTTCCAACGGCACGCGACGCGCCCGGGAATCACCGGACTGGCGCAGGTGAATGGCTGGCGCGGCAGCACCCAGGACGCCGAGGCGGCGATCGCCCGGGTCGATCAGGACCTCGATTATATCGCGCGCCGTTCGCTGCTTCTCGACATCTCGATCGTCATTCGCACCGTTCGCCGCGAATTCATCAGCGGTAGCGGCATGTAGAGGAACCCGAACACACTTTCAAAACCGTCACAATCTGGGAACTGGAGGGGCGACTCCCATGCAGCAAGATCATCTCATCGTACCCGTATTGCTGTCGGGGGGCGCGGGGACGCGGCTCTGGCCGCTGTCGCGCGAAACCCTGCCCAAGCAAATGCTGTCGCTGCTCGGCGATTCGACCTTGCTACAGCAGACCATTCTGCGCGTCGACGACCCTCAGCTCTTTGCCAAGCCGATCATTGTGGCAAACGCCGATCATCGTTTTCTCATTGCCGAACAGCTACGCACCATCGGCAAGGACGCGTCGCTCGTTCTGGAACCGTTCGGTCGAAACACTGCGCCGGCGATCGCACTCGCTGCCTTGATCGCGAGCAAGTATGATCCGAATGCGATCATTCTCGCCATGCCTGTCGATCACATGGTCAGCGATACGCCTGCATTCCGCCGCGCGGTCAAAGCCGGATTTCCGCTTGCCCAGCAGGGCAAGTTCGTTCTCTTCGGCGCCAAGCCGGATCATGCCGCGACCGGCCTTGGCTATATCGAGACGGGTGCTCCGCTCGAGGGCGCCGCCGACGTCCGCGCCGTTAATCGCTTCGTCGAGAAGCCCGATCTTGCAACCGCCGAAGCGTTTCTCGCCGGCGGCCAGCATCTGTGGAACTGCGGTATCTTCCTGCTTCCGGCACGTGGCTACCTCGCTGCACTGGAGCAATTGGCGCCTGATATCTTGAAGGCGTGCCGCGCCGCGGTCTCCGATGCCGTGCGCGATGCCGATTTCGTCCGCATCCAGGACAAGACCTTCGCGCCATGTCCGTCGACGTCGATCGATTACGGCGTCATCGAGAAAACGTCCAACGTCGCCGTCGTGCCGGTCGACTTCGGCTGGAACGATGTCGGAAGCTGGTCGTCGCTCTGGAAGGCTGGCACCAAGGATGGAAGCGGCAACGTCGCCATCGGCGATGTAATGCTTGAGGATGGCCACGATTGCTACCTCCGCAGCGAAGGCCCGCTGGTCGCGGCGCTCGGTGTCGACAACCTTGTCGTGATGGCGACGCCGGACGTGGTGCTGGTCACCACCAAGGACCGCGATCAGGAGGTCGGCAAGCTTGTCGAGAAGCTGCGCGCCAACGGTCACCGCTCCGCCAAGGAAACGCCGGCTGTGTACAGGCCGTGGGGTTACTACCACTCGATCCATTCCGGTGAGCGCTTCCAGGTGAAGCGCATCACCGTCAATCCAGGCGCCAAGCTCTCGCTGCAGATGCACTATCACCGCGCCGAGCACTGGGTCGTCGTCAACGGCACGGCGCTGGTGACGCGCGATAACGAGACCACGCTGCTGCACGAAAACGAGTCGATCTTCGTTCCGCTCGGCTGCACGCACCGGCTCGAGAATCCCGGAAAGATGCCGCTCAATCTGATCGAGGTGCAGTCCGGCTCTTACCTCGGCGAAGACGACATCGTGCGGATCGAGGACGTGTATCAGCGCGTATGAGACGGCCGTTTGCTCCCGGGGGACAGCAGGGAGCGCTCTGGCAACGACAGGGGACATTGGATGGATACTCTCAGGCGCACCAAGCGTGCCATCAAGACCGCATTTCCGTCGGTATGGCTGAAATGGCATTTCTTGCGGCGGCCGCGCACGGCTGAAATCGAGCTGCAGTACCTGAAGCGGCTCATTCCGAAGGAGGCGGTCACCGTCGATATCGGTGCAAACCTCGGTCTCTATACGCGCGAGCTCTCGCGCTGCTCGAAGCGTGTGCACGCCTTCGAGCCGTCGCGGGCGATGGCAACGCTGTTGCGCCAGACCAGCGCGCCGAACGTGCGCATTCACGAAGTCGCTCTGTCGGATCACTACGGCGTCCTGCCGTTGAACATGCCGGTCGATGGCGAGGATCCCGTCTACAGCCTTGCCTCGCTTGAGAAGCCACTGAGCAGCGAGAGCCGCACCAACACGCAGGAGCTGGTCGAGGTGATGCGTCTCGATCGCGTGATCCTTGAAGACGTCGCTTTCGTAAAGGTCGATGTCGAAGGACACGAGTTGCAGGTTCTGCAGGGCGCCACGGGGCTGATCGAGCGCAGCAAGCCGATCTTCCTGGTGGAGGCCGAAGAGCGCCACAGGCCTGGAGCAACGGCATCGATCTTCAAATTCTTCGGATCGAAAAGCTATCGCGGGTTCTTCCTGAAGGATCAGGAGGTTCTGCCGGTGGCGGCATTTGATGCCGAGCAGATGCAGGACATCACATCGTTGCTGCCGAACGGCGGCCGGCGCGACGGCTGCGCCTACATCAACAACTTCTTCTTTTTCCCGCAGCACATCGACGGCAGGGCAGCGCTGTCGAATCCCGTGCTTCAGTAACGCCCTGTCAGAGGAGAGTACATGCGCATCTCGATGATCGGAGCCGGCTATGTCGGTCTCGTATCCGGTGCCTGCTTCGCCGATTTCGGTCACCAGGTGACTTGTATCGATCACGATGAGAGCCGGGTGGCGATGCTCAACAGCGGCAAAGTGCCGATCTACGAGCCTGAGCTGGACAAGGTGATCGCGTCCAACGTGGCAGCGCAACGTTTAAGCTTCGGCACCGATCTGAAGTCTGCGGCGGCCGATGCCGATGCCATCTTCATTGCCGTGGGGACGCCGTCGCGCCGTGGCGATGGCCATGCGGACCTGTCATACGTCTACGCTGCCGCTCGTGACATCGCCGAGGTGATTTCGGATTCGACGATCATCGTGACCAAATCGACGGTGCCCGTAGAAACGGGCGATGAAGTCGAACGGATCGTCCGCAGCCACCGCAAGAACATCGATACGCCGGTCGTCTCCAATCCGGAGTTCCTGCGTGAGGGCGCCGCGGTCTACGACTTCAAGCATCCCGATCGCATCGTCATCGGCACGGATAATCAGCATGCGCGCGATGTGATGACCGAGATCTATCGGCCGCTGCATCTCAATGCGTCGCCAATCCTCTACACGGACCGGCGCAGCGCCGAGTTGATCAAGTACGCCTCGAACGCGTTTCTCGGCACCAAGATTAGTTTCATCAACGAGATGGCGGATCTGTGCGAAAAGGTCGGCGCCAATATCAAGGACATCTCGCGCGGAATGGGCCTCGACAAACGGATCGGTCCGAAATTCCTGCATCCCGGTCCCGGTTTCGGCGGCTCCTGCATCCCGAAGGACGCGCTGGCGTTATTGCAGACCGCGCGGGATCACGATGCGCCGCTGCGCATCGTCGAGACCGTCGTCGACGTCAACGAGCACCGCAAGCGCGCCATGGCGAAGAAGGTGGCGGCGGCGCTCGGCGGAAGCCTGCGCGACAAGGTCATCGCCGTGCTTGGCCTGACCTTCAAGCCGAACACGGACGACGTTCGCGAGTCGCCGTCGATTCCGCTCGTCGCTGCGTTGCAGGACTTCGGCGCGATCGTTCGTGCCTACGATCCGGCCGGCATGGAGCGGGCGAGGGACGTGATGGACGGCGTCACTTTCTGCAGCAGCGCCTACGACTGTGCGGAAGACGCCGATGCGATCGTGATCATGACCGAGTGGGATCAGTTCCGCGCGCTCGATCTGAAGCGGCTGTCGGCGGTGATGTCGCGGCCGGTGATCATCGATCTGCGCAACATCTACAACCCGGACGAAATCGTCAAAGGCGGCTTTGTCTATAGCGGCATCGGACGTCCGCTCTCGCTGCTGACTTATTGATCGACAAACGTGAAGAAGGTGAATGCCATGATTGTACAGTTCATCAGAACCCACACCGGAGCCTTCCGCACACGGTCGGCTTCACGCAATGAAGCCTCCGATCGCGCCGGTGTCCGGCAGGTCGCCGATGCCATCAACGACGTCCTCGGCCGCCTCGAATCCGAACGGCGCGGGCTGTCGCGCCGAGTCTCGGATGTGCTCGCGCGCGCCGCGATCACGGCCGGCAACGGCGACGACGAGTATCTGACGCGCGAGGCGTCGGAGACTGCGCACCTCAGCGAGTTCGAGAGCGAGATCAAGCGCGGTCAGATCCGTATCAATGAACTCGAGCGCAACCTCGAGAAGCTCCGCACGGTTCAGCAATCGCTTGAACAGGAATTTCCGGAGTATTTCCGGGCCGGACGGCTCGCGGCGGCTGAATAGCCGCCGCCGCTTGCGGGATCAGACCGTGCGGATCATCTGACCGTAGATGGCGAAGTACTGATCGCGCATAAAGGCGATATCGAACTCGGTCACGAAGTTCTGCGCGGTCTTTGCGATGTGGGTAGCGGTTTCCGGCTGCCGCGCCAGCATCGCGATCTTCTCGGCGAGATCCTCGGCGCAGCCAACCTTGAACTTGATGCCGTTCGATCCGTCGACCAGCAATTCCGCCGGGCCATCGATATCGGCGGCGATCACCGGCACGCCGGCAGCCATCGCTTCCAGCAGTGCGAGACCGAAGCCTTCGTAGCGCGACGGCAGCACGAAGATATCGGCGTCCTTCAGCACGGCCTGCACGTCGGTGCGATTGCAGTGGAAGCGGACGCGATCGGCCACGCCTTCGTTTGCCGCGAGCTCCTGCAGAAATCCCATGGTCGTCTCGTCGCCCTCGGGCGGATTACCGACGAAGTCGCAGCGCACGTCGAGACCGCGGCGCGCGCAGATGCCGAGCGCCTTGATCAGGATGTCCTGGCCCTTCTGTTTCAAGTAAAGCCTGGCAATATTGACCAACTGCAATGGCGCGCCGAACGAGCGTGGCCGGTTAGCGGCGGCGAATGCGGCCAGTGGAATGCCGTTGTGCACCTTGAAGATGCGCGACAGCCGCGCGGTCTGACACTCGCGTTCGACGGCAGCCGAAATCGCGATATTCCAGTCGACAAAGCGGCGGTGCAGTCGCAGCTGCACGCTGTCCCAGGATGCGGCGATGCCGGTGTTGTGGATGGTGTAGCCGACGCTCATCGAGCGATAGAGCTTGCTCAGCATGGCGAAGTGCTTGGCGCCGCTGTCGTGCGCGTGGATCAGGCGCACGTCGTGTTTGCGCATGATGTTGAGCAGCGTCAGGATAATGCGCGGATTGCGTTCGCCGGGCGTACGCTTGAGGAAATAGGTCGGATGGCCGCTGGCGGACAGGTCAGCGGCGAGGTCCGCATTGATCTTGTCGTTGATGACGACAAAGACCTGCGGAAGGTTCGGATTGTCGGCGCAGCTGCTGGCGAAATTGATGAGAAGTCGTTCCGCGCCGCCGACGGTCAGGGATGAAATCAGTTGAAGTACAGACGCCACGATAAGCATGACCCTCGGGCCCGAACCGCGGGCGCAATCGACTAATCAGGCCGGCAGATAGGCTGAACGTGACGCTTTTGCGCAACCCTAATTTGCAGCGGTGACATTGTAGGACAGCCGCGGCGATTTCTGGGCGAGCGTGCAACAGCATTTCGGTTGTCGTAAGCCCTAAAAGCGATTGATGACGGCAAGACGTCAACCGCTGATGGCTGTTTAGGCAGACGCTGCTGTGTCGACAAGTGCTCACCAAAGGCGAAGCGCCGCGCACGCACAAGGACGCGCGCCAGGAATCCCCGGAAACTGAATAAGATATTCAGAACAAAGGGCTATTTAGCAAGGCGGGGCGATTAGCGCGCGTCGCGGGCACGGCCCTCGGGCGGGAGCCGCGAGGAGAAAACGAAAACGCACAGGCACAGAGCGATGAAGCCGAGGCCGGCCAGTTCAAAGGTCCACTCGAAAGAGTTCACGGCCGTCGCCCCCATCGCAATCTGTGCGGTGCCGACAGTCGGCACAGCCACAGCTCAAGCCCCATGCGATGAAAATTGCGGTCCGCCGATTGACGAGCCGTTAAGGGCGATGCGCTGCTCGGGCGTGAGGGTTACTGCGGCGTAAACAAAAGGGCCGGCGCGCGAACGCGTCAGCCCTCCATTTCTGCGATTGGCATCAGGCGCCGGCGGCGGGCACCGGCGGTGTTTTCGGCGCGGCGCCCGATGGCGCCGGGTTCGGCGGCGGTGCCTTCTTGGCCGGCTTGTCCTGCTGTTTCGACCAGTTGCCGTAGTAGGCGAAGCCGCACAGGATCGCGATGCCGGCCACGCTCACCAGCAGCTGGGTGAAGAACGAACCCGAACTGATCGTCAGCAGGAAATGGGCCATGAACGACAGGAAGATGCCGACGCAGAACACCTGCAGCGATTGCTGACCGCACTTGATGATCGGGTCGAAGAGCTTCCACTCGAGCGGCGCCCAGTTCTTCGGAATGAAGCGCGTCATGAAGAAGGCGATGATGATGAAGTGCAGGACGCGGTAAGGCGCCATGTTGGTCTTGTCGTTTGGAATGAACGCATCATGGAGCCACAGCGGCAGCATCGCGCCAAAGCCCTTGAAGGTCTCGGCCATGGTCATGAACAGCGCGAACACCATGTACGCGACACCCAAATACAGGAGCCATTTCGACCGGATGACCGAGCGCGATTCCAGCGCGCCACCGAGCGCAAACCAGGCGCCGAAGACGAACAGAAGCTGCCAGGTATACGGATTGAAATACCAGGTGCCCGACGGATAGGCCGGCAGATTCCAGCCGAACTGACGCGCGGCGAAGTACAGCACGAGCGACGCCAGCATCGTCAGATCCGGACGGCGCAGCATGCACCACAGCACCGGCGGGAACAGGCCCATCAGCACGATGTAGAGCGGCAGCACGTCGAGATTGAGCGGCTTGAACTTCAGCAGCAGGCCTTGCGTCAGCGTCTGGATCGGATTGTCGACGAGGCCAGCGACGTTGAACTCGTTGATGATGTCGACGTCATGGAAGCGCAGCGCCACCCAGCCGATCGAGGCGATGTAAATGACGAACAGCATCACGTGCGCGACGTAGAGTTGCCAGACGCGCTTCCAAAGCCGGGTTGCGCCAACGACGAAGCCCTTGTCGATCATCATCTGCGCATAGACGAAGGACACGGTGTAACCGGAGATAAACACGAACAAATCGGCAGCGTCGCTGAAGCCGTAGTTGCGCGGGGTGACCCAGTTCACGACGTTGTTCGGAATGTGGTCGAGGAAAATCCACCAGTTGGCGATGCCACGGAAGAAGTCGAGCCGCAGGTTGCGGCCCTTGGGGGGAAGGATGGCGTGAATTTCCGTGCTCATCAGTCAGGCTCACAATGTGTCGGTCCAACCAGCCGGCTCAGACGCGGAAACAGCTGGCAGAAGCGCGAGATTGTCAGGTTCTAGTGGTCCGATTCTAACATTCGCATCCCGTCTCGGCTCACTCATCTTTGCGAATGCTAGAATCAAAGGACCACTAGCAAATTTATGATTCTGGTGGAGTTTTGGATTTGACATTCGCTATAAGAACCTGCGTCTAGACGAGTAGCGAATGTCAATCCACTCCACCAGCGAACAAATATACCAGTTCCGATGATCGGGTTGGCTATTAAAGAGAATCGTACAATCTATTGATCATCATCGGTATACCAGCCGTTGCAAGTTCGCCACGCCGCTTGTGTTAGGTATCTGCTAGACCGATTGCCCCGTCCTCGAACAGCTATGATCCCATGACCGCTCGCATTTTCAAGCCCGCCAAGAACGCCATGCAATCGGGGACTGCCAAGACCAAGGACTGGCAGCTTGACTATGAGCCCGAGCAGCCGCGCACCATCGAGCCGCTGATGGGCTGGACGTCCTCGGGCGATATGAAGCAGCAGCTGACGCTGCATTTCGAGACCCGCGAGGATGCGGTCGCCTATTGCGAGCGCGAAGGCATCCCGTATCAGGTGATCGAGCCGAAGGAGCGGGTGCGGCGGCAGGCTGCCTATGCCGACAACTTCGCGTTCCGCCGGGTCGAGCCGTGGACGCATTGACCCTTCGGGGCTGACTGAGCCCGGCCTGACGGCCCTCGACTCATCCAGAATGTCGGGAAAGCGACATTCCTGGCGCAGCGCCTGCGCTAGGACATCGGCTGCGTCTGTTGCCCGTACCAGCGCTCAAGCGGCTTTCATTCCTTGCAAAAGTTGTGGTTGCGCTTGGATGGCTGGCGGTGACAATGCGGTAACGTCCGACAGGAGCGGGCGGCCAAAACGATAAAGACCTGAGGAAACCGGCTGGCGGGCGATGACACTTCATTCTGGGATCAACCCCGCGTCAGCGGAATTCAAGGCCAACGCCGACACCATGCGCGGTCTCGTGGCCGACCTGCGGCAAAAGCTCGCTGATGTGGCCGAGGGCGGCGGCAAGGTCTCGCGCGACCGCCACATCAAGCGTGGCAAGCTGCTCGCACGCGACCGCGTCGATCTCTTGACCGATCCCGGCACCGCCTTCCTCGAACTGTCGCCGCTCGCCGCCTACGACCTCTACGGCGGCGACGTGCATTCGGCGAGCATCGTCACCGGCATCGGCCGCGTCTCCGGCCGCGAGTGCGTCATCGTCGCCAACGACGCCACCATCAAGGGCGGCACCTATTACCCGATGACGGTGAAGAAGCATCTGCGCGCACAGGACATCGCGCGCCAGAACAATCTGCCTTGCATCTACATGGTCGATTCCGGCGGCGCCTTCCTGCCGAAGCAGGATGACATCTTCCCGGACGAACGACACTTCGGCCGCATCTTCTACAATCAGGCGCAGATGTCGTCGCAGGGCATCCCGCAGGTCGCGATCGTCATGGGATCATGCACCGCCGGCGGCGCCTACGTGCCGGCGATGTCGGACGAAAGCATCATCGTGCGCAATCAGGGCACCATCTTCCTCGGCGGCCCGCCGCTGGTGAAGGCCGCGACCGGCGAGGTGGTGAGCGCGGAAGAACTCGGCGGCGCCGACGTGCATAGCCGCCAGTCCGGCGTCACCGATCATTACGCGCAGAACGACAGCCACGCGATCGGCATCGCCCGGCGCATCATCGGCAACCTCAATCCGCCGAAAGCGCCGGCTTGGCATGTGCGCGCCTCGCGCGAACCGAACTATCCCACCGGCGATATTTACGGCGTCGTCCCGCAGGACGTGCGCAAGCCGTTCGACGTCCGCGAGATCATTGCGCGGCTTGTCGACGGGTCGGAGTTCGAGGAGTTCAAGAAGCTCTACGGCACCACGCTCGTGTGCGGCTTCGCTCATATCTGGGGTCATTCGGTCGGCATCATCGCCAACAACGGCATCCTGTTTTCGGAGAGCGCGCTAAAAGGTGCGCACTTCATCGAGTTGTGCTGCCAGCGGCAGATACCGCTGCTGTTCCTGCAGAACATCACCGGCTTCATGGTCGGCAAGAAGTACGAAGCGGGGGGTATCGCGCGCGATGGCGCCAAGCTCGTCACCGCGGTTGCGACCGCCTCGGTGCCGAAATTCACGGTGGTGATCGGCGGCTCGTACGGCGCCGGCAACTACGGCATGTGCGGCCGCGCCTACAGTCCGCGCTTCCTGTGGATGTGGCCGAACGCGCGCATATCCGTGATGGGCGGCGAGCAGGCGTCGATGGTGTTGAGCACGTTGCGCCGCGACGCCATCGAGGCAAAGGGCGGCAAGTGGTCGGCCGAGGAGGAAGAAGAATTCCGCCGGCCCACGCGCGAGCAATTCGAACATCAGGGGCATCCGTATTACGCGACCGCGCGGCTGTGGGATGATGGCGTGATCGATCCCGCCGACACGCGGCTTGTGCTCGGCCTCGGCCTGTCGGCGGCCGCGAACGCGCCGCTTGAACCGCAGCGCTTCGGCTTGTTCCGGATGTGAGGTGCAGGCCGTGAACGCTCCGCAGAAAAAGACCACCGGCGCGCTTTATCGCCGCTTCCAGACTCTCCTGATCGCCAATCGCGGCGAGATCGCCTGCCGTGTCATCCGCAGCGCCAAAGCACTCGGGCTGCGTACCGTCGCCGTCTATTCGGAGGCCGACGCCAACGCGATGCACGTCGCCATGGCGGACGACGCCGTGCTGCTCGGCCCGGCGCGGGCGCGCGACAGCTACCTCAACATCGATCGCATCATCGCGGCCTGCAAACAGACCGGAGCTGAAGCGGTGCATCCGGGGTACGGCTTCCTCTCGGAAAGCAGCGAATTCGCCGAGCGGCTCGCGGCTGAGGGCATCGTCTTCGTCGGGCCGACGGCGGCGATGATCGAAGCCATGGGCTCGAAGTCGGGCTCCAAGGCGCTGATGGAAGCGGCCGGGGTGCCGCTGGTGCCGGGTTATCACGGCGACGCACAGGACGACGCAACGCTGACCGCGGCCGCGCAGAAGATCGGTTTCCCGGTGCTAATCAAGGCCTCGGCTGGCGGCGGCGGCCGCGGCATGCGCATCGTGCGCGAGGCGGATCAACTGCTTCCGTCGGTGGTCAGCGCCAAGCGCGAGGCCAAGGCTGCCTTCGGCGACGACAAGGTGCTGATCGAGAAGTTCGTCGACAATCCGCGCCACATAGAGGTGCAGATCATCGGCGATAGCCACGGCAATCTGCTGTCGCTGTTCGAGCGTGAATGCACCTTGCAGCGCCGCCACCAGAAGGTGATCGAGGAAGCGCCGTCACCGACGCTCAATCCGCAACAGCGCGAAGCGATCTGCGTGGTGGCGCGCAAGGCCGCGGGCGCGGTGAACTATGTCGGCGCGGGGACCATCGAGTTCGTCTCGAACGGCAAGGACTTCTTCTTCATCGAGATGAATACGCGCCTTCAGGTCGAGCATCCGGTGACGGAGCTGATCACCGGCGTCGATCTGGTCGACTGGCAGTTGCGCGTCGCTTTCGGCGAAGCGCTGCCGGTGAAGCAGGGCGACATCAAGCTCAACGGCCATGCCATCGAGGCGCGCGTCTACGCCGAGAACCCGGCAAAGAACTTCATGCCGTCGGTCGGCAACATCCGTACCTGGCGGTTGCCGGCGGAGGGCAATGGCCTCCGCATCGACGCTGGTTATCGCCAAGGCGATACGGTCTCGCCGTACTACGACGCGATGCTGACCAAGACGATTGCGTGGGGTCCGGACCGCGCGTCGGCCATCGATCGCTTGAATGGTGGCCTGATCGCGACCGATGTGCGCGGCATCATTACCAATCTGCCGTTCCTGTCGGCGCTGGTGACGCATCCGTCCGTGCGCGCCAATCAAATCGATACGTCCTTCATCGAGCGCGAACTCACGGCGCTGACCCCGCCGCAGCCGGCAGCAACACCGCTTGACCTCGGCGCGGCGATTGCAGCGGTTCTCGCCGACGAAGCCTCACGCACGAGCGCCAATTCGCCCTGGAACGCGGGCGGTTGGATGCAGGTCGGCGCGCGCCATCGCAAGTTCGTGTTCCGCGCGCCGGACGGCACGGCGCATGAGGCAACGCTGCGCTATGGCCGCGGCCAATCGGAGATCGTTGTCGGCGCAAACACGTCCGCGTTCAGCTACAACGCCCGCGGCGCCGGCGAAGTCGATGTGATCTGCGGCGATCTGCGGACTGCAGTGGCTGCCGTGGTGGATAATCGCGAGATCTATATCCGCACGCGTAACGGCCGTTTCGAATTCCATTGGGTCGATCCGTTCGGCAGCGACGAGGAAGATCACTCCGGCGAGGATCGTCTGGTCGCGCCGCTGCCCGGCACGGTGGTCGCCGTGCTCGCGGAGCAGGGCGCAAAAGTGCAGAAGGGCGATGCGATCCTCACGCTCGAAGTCATGAAAATGGAACAGACGCTGCGTGCGCCGTTCCCGGGTACCGTCAAGCGGCTCAACTGCAAGGTCGGCGACATCGTGCAGGAAGGCGTGGAGCTTGCAGAGATCGAGCCGAGCGCATGACGTTATGTATCTAAATGTAAGGGCGGTTGCGGAGATCGAACCGCAGACCTAGTCTCCCGCGATCAAAAAAAGACGATCGAGGAGACGGCCCATGATGCGCACGATCGCAGCGACCCTTGTTGCTGCTGCAATCTCATTTCCAGCAACGACCGCCAACAGCGCCAAGGACGAACTCGGTTTCGTTCGCGTCAAGCCCGGCGAAGAGGAGTGGAAGAATCCGTTCGGCACCGGTGTGGAAGTCGCGACGATTCATGGCGACCCGTCCAAGCCCGGCATTTACGTGCTGCGCATCAAGTGGCCGAAGGGCATCATGAGCGCGCCGCATATGCACAACGAGGATCGTCACGTCGTCGTGCTGTCCGGCAAGTGGTACACCGGAACGGGCGAGACACTCGATCAGACGAAGGCGGTGCCGCTCGAGAAGGGCGCGTACATGCTGCATCCCGCTGGCGCCGTGCACTGGGACGGCACCCGTGAGGAAGAAGCGATCATCCAGATCATCGGCTACGGGCCGAGCTCGACCAAGCGGATCAACGAGGGCGGGCCGAACTTCGTCAAGGAATGATCCGCTAGCAGGCCGGCATGCCCGAAGGCCGCGTGCGTGTTGCGATCGGCGGCGAG
The DNA here is from genome assembly GCA_002083525.1 of Proteobacteria bacterium SG_bin9. Classification (GTDB taxonomy): domain Bacteria; phylum Pseudomonadota; class Alphaproteobacteria; order Rhizobiales; family Xanthobacteraceae; genus SG-bin9. The sequence goes on from LWDM01000074.1 coordinate 286,593, forward strand.
TCGTTGCTGCCCTTGGTGCTGCCGACCGTTGATGGTTCGGAGGGCAACGTGTCCTTGTCGCGAATCTTCGACGTGCTGACGTCCCAGCACTGATGCGGAACCGTGCCCGGCTGCGGAGAGATAATCTCTTCCTTTTGGACTTGTTGCTTGTCTTGTTGCTTGTCTTGGGCGTCGGCGGTGAGGATGCCAAAAGCGAGAATGCTTGCGGCGACGGCAATCGTCTTCATGTCGCGTCTCCGTTGAGATGTCCGGATCAGCGACAACGCACAAGTGGGTGGCTCGTTCCGAGGCGTCTGTCGGCCTAGCGGGCCATCGCTTCCCGGCCGACGAAGGCCTTGAACAGCTCCATCGACGCGCGTTCGGCCGTGCCGCGGTTGGGCCCCGAGACCACGAACATCACGATCGCCTTGTCGGAGATGCAGCGGACCGCGCCGGTGTAGCCGTCGATCGTGCCGTAGCGTGACTGCTGGGTCTTTTCGGGATTGTCGAAACCGGCGATCTTGATCGCAGCTTCCGCTTTGCTGAGACAGACATCCTGCGTCACGGTCAGGTCGAGCCACTTGGTCGAGATGGCGGGGCCTTCGGCCATGGCCGGCGCGGCAGCGGTCGTGGCAAGAATGCCTGCGAGGGCAAACAGGGCGGTTCTGGTCGGGAAGGGCATGGCGGTTTTCAATCTGCAACGTGGTGCTGCAGCATGAGAGTCCTGGAGCCACCGAAAGGTTCAATGGAGCGAGAGTGGCAGCAGCGTGGTCGCGGTGACACCCATAAAGGACGTTAGACATCCTCATTCTGAGGCTTTGATCGATCCGTCTCATAGTAAGCGCGCATCACTCGAAGGTTGTTGAGTGATCGTCGCGCATCGTCGCGCATTTGGCGAACATCGCCGACAAGCTGACCAAAGCCGAATAGTACGGCTGCCGGCAATGCGAGAGCGACCGCAATTAATAAAACAATTAGTTCTCCACCTGCGGGTAACGGCGTCGGCCCCGGACGCGCAATCAGAATGACCGCAGCAATGCCCCATACGAGCAGAAGATAGAGCCCCGAAACAAACTTGATGAATCCTGCCATGCTACGCCCCTAGCCGGACGTATCCAATCGCAAGTGGTGGGGATCGCGATGTTACGAGAACTAACCATTGACCTCTAGCGATTGAGGCCACAGGCCGCGTTCGCGGCAGAAAGCTGGCGATCCCGGCAGGATTCGAACCTGCAACCCGCGGAGTAGAAATCCGCTACTCTATCCAGTTGAGCTACGGGATCGTCCTCCCCACCTCCTAACCGAATTTCGTTAAAACCTCCACTTTCTGAACGGCCTGGCTTGAACCCGGCCGCCCGCCACCACGACAAACGCCGCGGGGGAGGTGCGTCCTGCGTCAGCCGCTCCCAGCCGCCAATGATGCGTTGCCGCCCTAGGCCGCGCAGCTGTTGGGCGCGTGGTCTCGGTCGCGTCATCGCGCGGTCGTGGCGCCGTCACGCAGCAACCGGAGAATTTTCGTGGTCCATCTCCACGGCCATGGATACGTCACGTTTCAGGAATGTCTTGAGTGCCCCGGCGCGAATTGCCGCGCGCGGGCAGGGAGCCCCACATGATCCGTCTGGTTCGCGCCATCTCGCTGAGCGCCACGCTTTTGCTTGCCTCCACGGCATCCTATGCCGCCGACAAGGCCTTCAAGCGGGATGAGCTTGGCGACGCCGCCATAAAACTCGAAGCGCAGATCAAGAAGGAGGCGGGTGTCGTCAACAAACCGGCCGCGACCTTGCGAACCGACGCTGACGCCGCCTTCCGCCGCTCCGACTTCCGTGCCGGACTAACCACGCTCGGCCAGATTGTGGCGGTGGCGCCGCAGGACAGCGGCAACTGGCTGCGCCTTGCGAAAGCGATCTTCCAGATTCGCCCGGTCGACAGCCGCGAACAGACCTTCCTGCTCGAGCGCGCCTCGACCGCGGCCTACATCGCCTACCAGCGCGCCGGCAATCCGGCCGAGGAGGCGGATGCGCTGGCCACCATCGGTCGCGCCATGGCCGATCGCAAAATCTATCGTCCGGCCCTCGATGCCATGCGCCTGTCGCTCGACCTGCGCGAGGTCGCCGACGTGCGCGGCAGCTACGAGAAGCTGCGCGACGAGAAGGGTTTCCGCCTGCTCGACTACTCGGTGGACTCGGATAGCGCCTCGCCGCGTGTCTGTTTCCAGTTCTCCGAAGAACTGCTGAAGCGTACCGACTTCTCGCCCTTCGTGGCGCTCGGCGGCGTCGATAAACCTGCGTTGTCCGCCGAAGACAAGCAGCTCTGTGTCGAGGGCCTGAAGCACGGCGAACGCTACAACGTGAACCTGCGCTCGGGCCTGCCGTCGACGGTGAAAGAAACGCTGCCGAAGTCGGCCGAATACAACATCTACGTCCGCGACCGGAAGCCGTTCGTGCGCTTCACAGGCAAGGCCTACGTGCTGCCGCGCACCGGCCAGCGCGGCATTCCGGTGGTCAGCGCCAACACCCCGTCGGTGGCGATCCAGGTGTTTCGCATCGGCGACCGCAACCTGATCAACACGGTGCTGAGTAGCGACTTCCAGTCGAACATCGCCAGCTACGAACTGTCCGAGCTCGGCAGCGAGAAGGGCGTGAAGGTCTGGTCCGGCGATCTCACGACCGCCACCACGCTCAATCAGGATGTGACGACCGCGTTCCCGGTCGATCAGGCGATCCCCGAACTGCAGCCCGGCGTCTATGTGATGACGGCCGCCGCCAAGGGCCCCGGCTCGTCGTCCGGCGATGACGATTACAGCTCGCTGGCGACCCAGTGGTTCATCGTCTCCGACCTCGGGCTGACGGCCTACTCGGGCAACGACGGCATCCATGTGTTCGCCAACTCGCTGGCCTCGACGCAGCCGATTGCCAAGGCCGAGGTGCGGCTGATCGCGCGCAACAACGAAATCCTCTCGACCAAGAAGACCGACGACGCCGGCCACGTGTTGTTTGAGGCGGGCCTCGCGCTCGGTGAGGGCGGCCTGTCGCCGGCCTTGCTCGCCGTTACTGGCGAAAAGGGCGACTACGCCTTCCTGAGCCTCAAATCGACCGCGTTCGATCTGTCGGACCGTGGTGTCGGCGGTCGCAAACCGAGCGGCAACGCGGATGCGTTCGTCTATGCCGAGCGCGGCGTCTATCGCTCCGGCGAGACCGTGTACCTCACCGCGCTGTTGCGCGACGGGCAGGGCAATGCCGTTTCGTCGAGCCCGCTGACCTTGGTGGTCGAGCGTCCGGACGGCGTCGAGTTCCGCCGCATCACCCTGCAAGACCAGGGGGCGGGCGGCCGCAGCCTGACCCTGCCACTGAACTCGGCGGTTCCAACCGGCACCTGGCGGGTCCGCGCCTTCACCGACCCCAAGGGCAAGGCGGTCGGCGAGACCACCTTCATGGTCGAAGACTACGTTCCGGATCGGATCGAATTCGACCTGTTCTCAAAGGCAAAGCAGATTGGAGCTGAGACTCCAGTAGAACTTAAAGTTGACGGCCGATTCCTTTATGGCGCCCCGGCTTCTGCGCTCCAGCTTGAAGGCGATATGTTGGTCGCGCCCGCCGCCAGCCGGCCGGGCTTTGCCGGCTACACCTTCGGCGTCAAGGACGAGGAAACCGCGAGCAACGAGCGCACGCCGCTGGAAGGCCTCCCGGAGACGGACGCCAACGGAACCGCGACCTTCGAGGCCTCGCTGCCGAAGCCGCCGACCTCGTCGCGGCCGCAGGAAGCGCAGTTCTTCATCCGCATGGTCGAGTCGGGTGGCCGCGCCGTCGAGCGCAAGCTGACGCTGCCGGTGACGCCGCAGACGGCGATGATCGGCATCAAGCCGCTGTTCGGCGACAAGAGTGTGGCCGAGGGCGACAAGGCCGAGTTCGACATCGCCTACGTCACGCCGGACAACAAGGCGCAGGCCAAGGGCGGCATGCGTTATGAGCTGTTGAAGCTCGAGTCGCGTTACCAGTGGTATCGCCAGGGCACGTCCTGGGAATACGAGCCGGTGAAGTCGACCAAGCGCGTCGCCGATGGCGAAGTCAGCGCCGCCGCCGACAAGCCGGGCCGCATCCAGGTGTCGCCGCAGCCGGGACGCTATCGTCTCGATGTGAAGTCACCGGAGGCCGATGGCCCGCTGACCTCGTTCCAGTTCGATGTGGGCTGGTACTCGGAAGGCAGCGCCGACACGCCTGACCTTCTGGAAACCTCGATCGACAAGCCGGAATACGTTCCCGGCGACACGATGGTCGTCACCGTCAATACGCGCTCGGCCGGCAAGCTGACCGTGAACGTGATCGGCGAGCGTTTGCTGACCACGCAGACCAGCGACATCAAGGAAGGCCAGCAGCAGGTCCGTATCCCAGTCGGCAAGGACTGGGGCACGGGTGCCTATGTGGTCGCGACCTTGCGGCGTCCGCTCGATGCCGATGCCCAGCGCATGCCGGGCCGCGCCATCGGTCTGAAGTGGTTCGGCATCGACAAGAAGGCGCGCACGCTCGCGGTGACCTTGTCACCGCCGGCGCTGGTGCGCCCGAGCACCATGCTCGAGTTGCCGGTGAAGATCGAAGGCCTCGCCCGCGGCGAGGACGCCAAGATCGTGGTCGCCGCCGTCGACGTCGGCATCCTCAACCTTACCAACTACAAGCCGCCGGCGCCCGACGACTATTATCTCGGCCAGCGCAAGCTCTCGGCTGAAATCCGTGACCTCTACGGACAACTGATCGACGGCATGCAGGGCACGCGCGGCCAGATCCGCACCGGTGGTGACGGCGCAAACGCAGGCATCGAAGGCAGCCCGCCGACGCAGAAGCCGCTGGCGCTGTACTCCGGCATTGTCACTGTCGGCGCCGACGGCACCGCGAAGATCAGCTTCGAGATTCCGGAGTTTGCCGGCACGGCACGGATCATGGCGGTGGCCTGGTCGGCGACCAAGGTCGGCCGCGCCAACACCGACGTGACCGTGCGCGATCCGGTGGTGCTCACCGCGACGCTGCCGCGTTTCCTGCTCAACGGTGATCGCGGCACCATGAACCTCGACCTCGACAACGTCGAAGGTCCGGCCGGTGACTATTCGATCAGCGTCAAGGCGACGGGGCCGGTGAAGTTCAACGGCCAGCCCACGACCTCGATGCGGCTCGCCGCCAAGCAGCGCACGACTGTGGCGCTGACGATGGATGCGACCGCAGCAGGCGCCGCTCAGCTCGACGTCGACATCAAGGGCCCGAACGGGCTCGCGCTGAAGCGTCAGTACGCGCTGAACGTGAAGGCGGCGACGCAGGTGCTCGCCCGCCGCTCGATCCGCACACTTGCGAAGGGTGAAAGTCTGACGTTGTCGAACGACATGTTCTCGGACCTCGTGCCGGGCACCGGCGCGGTGTCGCTCTCGGTCGGCCTGTCGTCGGCGCTCGACGCGGCGACCATCCTGAAGGCGCTCGACCGTTATCCGTTCGGCTGTTCCGAGCAGATCACGAGCCGCGCCATGCCGCTGCTCTACGTCAACGATCTCGCGGCCGAAAACCATCTCGCGATGGACACGGCCGTCGATCAGCGCATCAAGGATGCGATCGACCGGCTGCTCGCGCGGCAGGGTTCGAACGGCTCGTTCGGCCTCTGGTCGGCGGGTGGCGAGGACGCCTGGCTCGACGCCTACGTTACCGACTTCCTGACGCGGGCGCGCGAGAAGGGCTTCGTCATTCCCAACGTGCTGTTCAAGACCGCCCTCGACCGGATCCGCAACTCGGTGGTGAATGCCGATGAGCCGGAGAAGGACGGCGGCCGCGAATTGGCGTACGGCCTTTACGTGCTGGCGAAGAACGGCATCGCGCCGATTGGCGACCTGCGCTATCTCGCCGACACCAAGCTCGACAAGCTGGCGACCCCGATCGCCAAGGCGCAGCTCGCTGCGGCGCTGGCGCTCGTCGGTGACCGCGTCCGGGCCGAGAAGGTCTATGCAGCTGCGGCCGACAGCCTCGCGCCGAAGCCGTCGCTGCAGTTCGGCCGCACCGACTACGGTTCGGCCTTGCGTGACTCGGCGGCGCTCGTCTCGCTCGCAAGCGAAGGCAACGCGCCGAAGGCGACGCTGGTCTCGGCGGTCGAACGGGTTGAAGCCGCACGCGGCCTCTCGTCGTTCACCTCGACACAGGAGAACGCGTGGATGGTGCTGGCCGCCCGCGCGTTGTCGAAGGAAGCGAACACGATCTCGCTCGACATCGATGGCGGTGCGGTGAAGGCCGCGACGTATCGCAGCTACAAGGCCTCCGATGTGGCCGCGAAGCCGATGCGCATCACCAACACCGGCGACACGCCGGTGCAGGCGGTGGTGTCGGTGTCCGGTTCGCCGGTCACGCCCGAACCGGCGGCGTCGAACGGCTTCAAGATCGAGCGCAACTATTTCACACTCGACGGCAAGCCGGCTAATCCGTCGAAGGCCAAGCAGAATGACCGCTTTGCGGTCGTGCTGAAGATCACCGAAGCTAAGCCGGAGTACGGTCAGGTGATGGTGGTCGACTATCTGCCGGCCGGCTTCGAAATCGACAATCCGAAACTCGTCTCATCCGGCGACACCGGCACGCTCGACTGGATCGAGGACGGCGAGGACGCGCAGAACGCCGAGTTCCGCGACGACCGCTTCAACGCGGCGTTCGAACGCGGCAGCGACGACAGCCCGGTCTTCACCGTGGCCTACATCGTCCGCGCGGTCTCGCCCGGCAAGTATGTGCTGCCGCAGGCCTACGTCGAGGACATGTACAACCCCTCGCGCTACGGCCGCACCGGCACCGGGGCGATCGAGATCACCTCGGCGAAGAAATGAGCGAAGCGGGGACCATAACGACGCCGGCGGCCGTACGCGGCCGCTGGTCCTGGATGAAGCGGGCGGCACTCGTCGTTGGCTGCGGCGCGCTTGCGCTTGCCGCTTCGGTTGCGCTGTGGCTCGCGTCACTCGGCCCGCTGCCGTTGACGAAGGCGCGGCTGGTGTCGTCGGTCATCCTCGACCGCAACGACAAGCTGCTCCGCGCCTATGCGATGGAGGACGGCCGCTGGCGATTGCCGGTCGATGCCAAGAAGGGCGTCGATCCGACCTACCTCAAGATTCTGTTTGCCTATGAAGACAAGCGTTTCCAATCGCACCACGGCGTCGATCCGATGGCGCTCGGACGCGCGGCGATGCAGCTTGCCAACGAAGGCGAGATCGTCTCCGGCGGTTCGACCATCACCATGCAGCTTGCACGGCTGATGGAGCCGCGCCGCGAGCGGTCGGTCTCTGCGAAGCTGCGGCAGATCGTTCGCGCGATCGAACTCGAGCAGCAGCTCTCGAAGGACGAGATTCTCAACCTCTATCTGACGCTTGCGCCGTTCGGCGGCAACCTGGAAGGCATTCGCGCGGCGTCGTTCGCCTATTTCGGCAAGGAGTCGAAGCGCCTCTCGCTCGGAGAGGCGGCGCTTCTGGTCGCGCTGCCGCAGTCGCCGGAGACGCGCCGTCTCGATCGCTTCCCGGAAGCCGCGCAGCGTGCGCGCGACCGCGTGCTCGATCGCATGGTTGAAGAGGGCGTTGTGTCGTCGGAAGACGCCATGCACGCGAAGGCCGAGATTGTTCCGCGCGGCCGCAAGCCGATGCCACTGCTGGCGCCGCATGCCACCGATCAGGTGATTGCAGGCGCTCAGCCCGGTTCGACGATTCATCTGACGCTCGACAGCACGCTGCAGCAAATGCTGGAGTCGCTGGCGCGTGATCGCGCGAATGCGCTCGGTCCGGATATCTCGATCGGCATTCTCGCCGTTGACAACGACAGTGGCGAGGTGCTCGCCCGCGTCGGTTCTCCGGACTACTTCGACGTGCGCCGTGCCGGACAGGTCGATATGACCCGCGCGATCCGTTCGCCCGGCTCGACGCTGAAGCCTTTTATCTACGGCTTCGCGTTCGAAGACGGCTTTGTCCATCCGGAAAGTCTGATTGACGACCGCCCGATCCGCTTCGGCAGCTACGCGCCGGAAAACTTCGACATGACGTTCCAGGGAACGGTGCCGGTGCGCAAGGCGCTGCAGCTTTCGCTGAACGTGCCCGCGATTGCCTTGCTTGAGCGCGTCGGTGCGAGCCGCATGACCGCGCGGCTCAAGCAAGCAGGCACAGGTCTTGTGCTGCCGAAGGATGAAGCACCGGGCCTTGCAATGGGTCTCGGCGGTGTCGGCGTGACCTTGCGCGATCTGGTGCAGCTCTATTCGGGCTTCCCGCGGCTCGGCAGCATCCTGCCGTTGCGTGAAATCGCGGTCGACGACGATGCAAAGGACACGCGCGAGCCGTTGCAGCTGATGGATCAGGTCGCGGCTTGGCAGGTCGGTAACGTGCTGATTGGCACGCCGCCGCCGGAGAACGCGGTCGGCGGCCGCATCGCCTACAAGACCGGCACCAGCTACGGCTATCGCGATGCGTGGTCGGTCGGCTTCGACGGCCGCATGACCATCGGCGTCTGGGTCGGCCGTCCGGATGGCGCACCGGTGCCCGGTATTCTCGGGCGCACGACAGCCGTGCCGATCCTGTTCGACGCCTTCGCCCGCACCGGAAAAGCGCCGGCGGCTTTGCCGAAGGCGCCGCGCGGGACGCTGATTTCGACGGCCGCAAGATTGCCACTACCTTTGAAGCGCTTCCGGCCGTTCGGCGATCTCGTCCGCGCCGGCAGCGAGCAGACGCTGAAAATCCAGTTTCCGCTGAACGGATCGCGGATCGACGCGTCGAACGGCGCGGGACCGTTGTCGTCGATGCCGGTGAAGGTTTCTGGCGGCGTCCTGCCGATGACCGTGCTGATCAACGGCGTCTCCGCAGGCGAAATCGACGGCCGCCGTCAGCGTCTGGTCGATCCGCCGGGGCCGGGGTTCGTGCGACTGACGGTGATGGATGCGGCTGGTTCAGCCGATTCAGTGGTGGTGCGAATCCAGTAGCCGCGTGTGCTTAGCGAATGAACGACCAGTTCTTGTAGAACATGGTTTTCAGCGACGCCGCGATCAGCGCGGCGCCTGCAATGGCCGTATTGAACAGCGCCTGCGCATGGTTCGGCCGCACGATGTCCATGAACAGGCAATAACGCGCCTGGTCGACGTCGTTCACCGAACGGTGGAACAGCGTGTCGTCGAAGATGAAGAGCGGCTGCTTGACCCAGAGATGCGTCTTGTCGTCGACGTCGATGAAGACCTTGTCGCTGTCGATCGGATCGAGATTGTAGAGGACGCGGAAGGTCAGACGCAGTGGGCCGAAATGCCACGAGGTGTGTTCGCGGGTGTTGAAAACCGAAACCGCGATCGTCTTGATGTAACGGAATTGCTGCTCGAATTCGGGAATACGGATGGTGGTGGTCTGCTGCTGATCGAACCACTTGAACGTCAGCATGCCGCGCTTCTTGTCGCCGAGCACTTCGCCGACGCGCGCTTTGATGAGATCGCCGTTCTCCACGAACGCCTTGACGCAGGCCTCGATCTCGGCGCGATGCTCCTGCGGCAGATCCTCGAGCCTGTATGTGCCGAGATTGCGCGCGGACAGCATGTCGGCGAACAGATTGAGCGGCGACAACAGCCAGGTCAGGATTCCGTTGCCCAGAAAATACTTCTCGGCGAGCTCAGGCGTGATCCGGAAATGCCGGCGAATATCGAGAGCGCCGCAGATCAACAGAAACAGCGTGACGTAAGGCGCGAAGTAGAGCGCCGGCACGAGGACGACCGCCGCAATTGACAGACGGCGGACGCGCTTTGGGTTGATCTTGAATGTTTCGGTCAGTGCCATCTGCGAAAAACCCGCTGTCAGCCGGGCCTTGCATCCCGGGCCGTCCTCTTAATGGGTCTGTGTCCGCCCGGCAAGTTGGTGGCCCTAAAGTTAGAGGATTCCTAGGCCGATCCGCGCTCCGGAGTTGTTCCCTTGGCGGTTTCATCGTATGCGAACTCCATGGCGCAGACAGTGCAACCCCCGCGTTTTGGAGCGGGCCATCAGCCTGAGAATCCTAAGAATTCCGGGCGTGGCCTAACCAAGCTGCTTGATCTGGCGGTTGTCAGTCATACCCGTGCCGTGGCGTTGCTGGTTCTGTGCGGGTTCCTGTTCTTTCTGCCCGGTTTCTTCTCGATCCCACCGATCGATCGTGACGAGGCGCGTTTCGTCCAGGCCACCAAGCAGATGGTCGAGACCAACGACTTCGTCGACATCCGCTACCAGGACGAGGTTCGCTACAAGAAGCCCGTCGGTATTTACTGGCTGCAATCCGCCGTTGTCGAAACGGCGGCGGCCTTGGGCGTGCCGCGCGCGCAGCTGCGTATCTGGCTTTATCGGGTGCCGTCGCTGATCGGTGCGATCGGCGCCGTGCTTCTAACCTACTGGACTGCGTTGGCGTTTGTGACGCGGCGCGGCGCGTTGCTGGCCGCACTGGTGATGTGCAGTTCGCTGTTGCTCGGCGTCGAAGCCCGCCTCGCCAAGACCGACGCGATGCTGTTGCTGACGTCGCTTGCTGCGATGGGGGCGATGGGCCGCACCTATGTGGCGTGGCAGCGCGGCGATGGACCTGACTCGTCCTGGCTTCTGCCCGCGGTTTTCTGGACCGCGATTGCCGGCGGCATTCTGATCAAGGGTCCGGTCATCCTGATGTTCGTCGGTCTCGCCGCAGTGGTGCTCGCGGTTCTCGACCGCAGCGCGGGCTGGCTGTGGCGTCTGCGGCCGATCTCCGGTTGCGTCTGGCTGCTGCTGCTGGTTCTGCCGTGGTTCGTCGCGATCTTCTGGCGGTCCGGCGACAGCTTCTTCACCACCGCTGTCGGCGGCGACATGTTGAACAAGATCGCACAGGGGCAGGAATCCCATGGCGCGCCGCCGGGATATTACTTCGCAACGTTCTGGGTCACGTTCTGGCCCGGCTCGGCGCTTGCTGCGATGGCAACTCCTGCGATCTGGCGCGCCCGGCGTGAACCCGGCGCGCAATTTCTGCTGGCGTGGCTGATCCCGTCGTGGATTGTCTTCGAGTTGATCGTCACCAAGCTGCCGCACTACACGCTGCCGCTCTTTCCAGCCGCAGCAATCCTGATCGTCGGTGCGCTGGAGCGGCGCGTGCTGTCGCGCGCGTCTTGGCTGACCCGCGGAGCGTCCTGGTGGTTCGCATTGCCGCTCATCGTCTGCGTTGCAGCGATCGTCGGTGCCATCTATCTGATCCGGCAGCCCGAGTTCCTGGCGTGGCCGTTCGCGGCCGGCGCATTGATCTTCGGCCTGTTCGCGTGGTGGATGTTCGACCAGAACAGGGCGGAGCGCTCGCTGCTCAATGCCGTCGTGGCGTCCTGGTTTGTCAGTGTTGCGGTGTTCGGGGTTGTGTTTCCGTCGATGACGCCGCTGTTCCCGTCGGTCGAGATCGCACGCGCGATCCGGCAGGTCGAATGCGTCGGACCGCGGATTGCGGCGGCCGGCTACCATGAGCCAAGCCTCGTGTTCATGACCGCAACGTCGACGCTGCTGACGGACGGATCGCGTGCAGCCGATTTTCTCAGTCAGGGTGCATGCCGGTTTGCCGTTATCGAATACAGGCAGGAAAGAGCGTTCACGCAACGCGCCGAGACGATCGGCTTGCGCTACCGGGCCGGCGCCAAGATTGACGGCTACAACTTTTCACAAGGCCGCAGGGTCTCGATCGCCATCTTCCATTCCGAGGGGACGCGCTAACTCTTGCCTAAGCATCTGAAATATAAGATGTTTATACGCAATGCATAGCGCGCGCGGACCTGCCGTTCCGGGATGGAAAAGGGTTGCCCGCCGCCGCGACGCACCATAGAAGCGTCACGCAAAGCGGCCGTACGCGCGGTCGTTGAAAGACCGGCCTCTCCATGACTGATCACCTCTCGTCCGCGGGCGCCGTACCTGCCGTTTCCATCGTGGTGCCGGTGCGCAATGAGGCGGGCAATGTCGCGCCGCTGATCGCCGAGATTGCTGCCGCACTGGATGGCCGCTGGGCTTACGAGATCGTCTACGTCAACGACGGTTCGACGGATGCGACCGGCGAGCGGCTTGCCGAGTTGATGAAAACCAATCCGAACCTGCGCCAGCTGAAGCATGCGCAGTCGGCGGGACAATCGTCGGCGATCCGGTCGGGCGTGCGTGCGGCGCGCGGCGCAATCGTTGCGACGCTCGACGGCGACGGCCAAAACAATCCGGCGTTCATTCCACAGCTCATCGAAGCGATCGAGAAGGGCAATGGACGGATCGGACTGGTCGCGGGCCAGCGGCTTGGCCGCAAGGACACGGGTTTCAAGAAACTGCAATCGCGCGTCGCAAATGGGGTCCGCAGGCGCGTGCTCAGCGACGGAACCCGCGACACCGGGTGCGGGCTGAAAGCCTTCCGCCGCGATGTGTTTCTCTCGCTTCCGTATTTCGACGGCCTGCATCGCTTTCTACCGGCGCTTGTGCGCCGCGAGGGCTACGAGATCGCGTACGTCGATGTGACCGATCGACCGCGCCATTCGGGCGTTTCGAACTATGGCTTCTTCGACCGGCTCTGGGTCGGGATCATGGATTTGTGCGGCGTGTGGTGGCTGATCCGCCGCAAGAGGTCGACGCCGGTTGTGACTGAGGTGAAGTAATGTTGATTCAGTTTGGTCAGGATCTCGGCGACTACATGTACGACGTGTTCGTCGCCAAGTTCGATTTCTGGCTGGCGTTCGGTCTCGTTGCGCAGTTGCTGTTCACCGCGCGTTTCCTCGTGCAGTGGATTTCGAGCGAACGCGCCGGCCGCAGCGTCGTGCCGATGGCGTTCTGGTTCTTCTCGATGGGCGGCGGCCTGATGACGCTGGTTTACGGCTTCGTCAAACGCGAGCCCGTGATCATCCTCGGGCAGGGGCTCGCGACCATCATCTACCTGCGCAACATCGCCCTCATTTTGAAAGAGCGGCGCAGCAAGGACGGCAAGCCGGAGTGATCGGCGGCTGCCGGATCAACGCGCGGCGTTGAAGGCAGCAAATCCGGCTTCCAAATCAGCCTTCAAGTCATCGACCGTTTCCAGGCCGATATGCAGCCGCAGCGCCGGGCCGCCCGGCGCCCATTTGGTTGCCGTCCGATAGCCTGAGCAGTCGAACAGGATCGCAAGGCTCTCGAAACCACCCCACGAATAGCCCATGCCGAACAGCTTCAGCGTGTTGAGGAGTGCATGCACGGCGTGATCGGGCGCCGGCTGCAGCACAATGCTGAACAGGCCGCTCGCGCCGGTGAAGTCGCGCTTCCAGATGGCATGTCCGGGGTCGGTTTCGAGTGCCGGGTACAGCACGCGCTGGACTTCAGGACGCTGCGCCAGCCATCGCGCCATCTCGAGCGCGGAGCGATGATGGTGTGCGAGCCGCACCGAGAGCGTCCGCAGTCCGCGCAGGGCCAGAAACACGTCATCCGGTCCGCAGCAGACGCCGAGCAGTCGGACTGCTTGCGCGATCTGCGGCCAGGTCTTCTCGTTGGCCGCGATGGTTCCGAACATGATGTCGGAATGTCCGCCGATGTACTTCGTTGCCGCCTGGATGCTGATGTCGACGCCGTAGTCAAGCGAGCGGTGATAGAGCGGCGTCGCCCAGGTATTGTCGTCGATGACGAGCGCATTGTGCGCACGGGCGACCTCGGCGATCGCGGGAACGTCCGGCATCTCGAGCGACTGCGAACCCGGCGATTCCACCACCACGGCTTTGGTGTTCGAACGGAAAAGTGTGTTGATATCTTTTCCGATCATCGGATCGAAGTACGTGGTCTCGACGCCGTAGCGCGCGAGCATGTCGTTGCAGAAATTCCGTGTCGGCCGATAGATGTTGTCGCTCACCAAGAGATGATCGCCGCTCTTCAGTACAGCGAGCAGCGCGGTTGAGATCGCGGCCATGCCGGACGGGGCGAGGCCGACACCGGCGCACTGCGATCCTTCCAGCGCTTTCAGCGCGTTCTGCAGGGCGCGGGTGGTCGGTGTTCCCGAGCGGCCGTAGGTGTATTCGCCGCGGTGAGAGATCAGGTCGTCCGCGGTCGGATAGAGCACGGTCGAGCCCCGGACGACCGGTGGGTTGACGAAGCCTTTTTGCGCTGCCGTATCGCGTCCCGACGTGACGATCTGGGTTTCGATCCCGAGCGGCAAATGCCTCTCCGGGTTACCGGTGTTGCTCATGAATGCCGCTTTCTTTGATGGGGCTTTGTTGGCATTTTGTCGCGGTCCGGGGAGGGCGACACGCGATTGTTGTGAAGCAAAACTAATAAGCGGCTCGCGGCCAAATCCGTCAACCCCTTGACCGGCCTCGCAAGTCGTCCTGTTATGTATCCAGTCAATCGTGTGCGCATGCCGCGTGGGGACACATAATGTCCGATCCAGAGGCCTGCCAGTGCTCACCAATGGAGTGCTGGAGTGGATCGGCCGCAATGTCCACGCTGGTACGCAAAGACTTGTGAACCCGGCATTTTGTGAAAGGTCTCGCTATGAAACGTGCAACACTGATCGCAACCGCTGCTGCCGCTGCGGTATCCTTGGCAGCCGGCTCCGCTTCGGCGCAGACGCTCAAGACCGTGAAGGATCGCGGTATCCTGTCATGCGGCGTGAGCCAGGGACTTCCCGGGTTTTCCACGCCCGACGACAAGGGCAACTGGACCGGGATCGACGTCGACGTTTGTCGCGCGGTCGCGGCGGCGGTGCTCAACGATCCGACCAAGGTCAAGTTCGTTCCGCTCTCCGCCAAGGACCGCTTCACGGCGCTGCAGTCGGGCGAAATCGATGTGCTGTCGCGCAACTCCACCTGGACGCTGTCGCGCGATACTTCGCTCGGCCTGAACTATACCAGTGTGACCTATTACGACGGTCAGGGCTTCCTGGTCCGCAAGTCGCTGAAGGTGAACTCGGCGCTCGAACTCAACAGCGCGTCAATTTGTGTGCAGACCGGCACAACAAATGAGCAGAATGTCGCCGACTACTTCAAGGCCAACAAGATGAAGTACGAGGTGATCGCGTTCGGCACCGCCGACGAAACCCTCAAGGCCTACGAGGCCGGCCGCTGCGACGTGTTCACGTCGGACGTCTCGCAGCTCTATGCCGAGCGCCTGAAGCTGGCCGCCCCGAACGATCACGGCGTGCTGCCGGAAGTGATCTCGAAGGAGCCGCTCGGGCCGGTGGTTCGCCACGCCGACGATCAGTGGTTCGACATCGTCAAGTGGACGCTGTACGCGATGGTCAATGCCGAGGAACTCGGCATCACCCAGAAGAACGTCGACGAGATGGCGAAATCGGACAAACCCGAGCTCAAGCGCGTGTTCGGCACCGACGGCAATCTCGGCGAACAGCTCGGCCTGACCAAGGACTGGGTCTCGCGCATCGTCAAGGCCGTCGGCAACTATGGCGAGTCGTTCGACCGCAACGTCGGCGCCGGTTCCAAGCTCAACATTGCACGAGGTCTGAACAAGCTCTGGAATCAGGGCGGCATTCAGTACGCACCGCCGATCCGCTGATCCGGCCGGAGGCGGCTGGCATGGCCATTGAAGCTCGCAAGCCGCCCCCGCAACTTGCTGCAAAGCTCAAACGCGCCCTGGGAGGCCGTAGCGGCCTCTCAGGTATCGCGATGCAGCTGCTCTTTGCCGCTGCGCTCGTCTGGATCGGCTACGAGATCGTAGCCAATGCGCGCATGAATCTGCAGGCGCAGCGGATCGCGTCCGGCTTCGGTTTCCTCGACAACACCGCAGGCTTCGGCGTCAGCCAGGCGCTGATCGACTACGCCGAAAACGACAGCTACACGCGCGTCTTCTTCGTCGGCTTGCTCAACACGCTTGCGGTTTCGATCGTCGGTATTTTCTTCGCGACAATCCTGGGCTTCATCATCGGCCTTGGCCGGATGTCGCCGAACTGGTTGGTCTCGCGGCTCTGTGGCGGTTACATCGAGATCGTCAGAAACCTGCCGCTGCTGTTCCAGATCCTGTTCTGGTATCTCGCGGTGCTCGCGGCGCTGCCCAATCCGCGCCAGAGCCTCTCGATATTCGGCGCGGCTTTCATCAACAGCCGCGGCATTATCGTGCCGAAGCCGCTCCCGACCGAAGGATACACTCCGTTCCTCATCGCGTTGGGGATCGCGATCGTGTTCTCGATTGCCGCGCGCATCTACGCGCGGCGGGCCCTGTACGACCGCGGCGCGGTGATCACGGTTTGGCCCTATACGCTCGGCGCCGTTGTCGGTCTGCCGCTGCTCGCAGCCCTCATCTTCGGCGCGCCGGTGACGTTCGAGTTTCCGGTGCTGCGCGGCTTCAACTTCGCCGGCGGCTCGCGGATCATTCCCGAGTTCGTCGCATTGGCGCTGGCTCTGGCGACCTACACCGCTGCGTTCATCGCCGAGATCGTTCGTGCCGGTATCACCTCGGTGCACAAGGGACAGATGGAGGCGGGGAGTTCGCTCGGCCTCTCGCGCGGGCAGACGCTACGGCTGATCGTGGTGCCGCAGGCCATGCGGGTCATTCTGCCGCCGCTGACCAACCAGTACCTCAACCTGACCAAGAACTCGTCGCTCGCGGTCGCGATTGGCTATCCCGACCTGTTCTCGGTCTTTGCGGGAACGACGCTGAGCCAAACCGGACAGGCAATCGAGATCATCGCCATCACCATGGGCGTCTATCTGCTGATTTCGCTGGTCACGAGCGCGATCATGAACTTCTACGGCTGGCGCGTGAACCGGAGCATGGGCGGGGCATGAGCACAACCGACAGCGCGTTTGTTACGCAGCAGATCGCCGATCAGCGCCCCGCGCCGGTGAAGACCACCGGCTTTGTCGGTTTCCTGCGCACGCGATTGTTCAATTCGCCAACCAACATCCTGCTGACTATCGTCAGCGCACTACTGCTCTGGTTCACCATCATTCCGTCGATCAAGTTCCTGCTGATCGACGCGGTCTGGCAGGGAGCCGACCGTACTGCCTGTCTTGCCAAAGACGGCGCAGAGGTCGGTGCGTGCTGGCCATATATCCAGGCCAAGCTCGGACAGTTCATCTACGGCTTCTATCCGGACGCGCAGCGCTGGCGCGTCAATCTGACGTTCGTGCTCGCCGTGCTGTTGCTTGTGCCGCTCCTGATCCCGCGCGCCCCGGCCAAAATTCTAAACGCCGGGCTGTTCTTCGTCGCATTTCCGTTCGTCGCATTCTTCCTGCTGCACGGCGGCGGCCTGAAGGGCTTCGCGGTTACCTGGGGCCACGACGGTCTGTGGGCGCTGTTCATCAGCATCATGGATATCGGCGAGCGGCTCACCTCATACGGCAGTACATTCACATCTCAGGTGGTCGGCTTGCCGCTGAGCGGGCTCGGCAAGCTGCTGTCCCTGCTTGGATCGTTGCTGCTGACCATCCTGACGCCGATCACCTACCTCCGCGATCTGATTCAGAAGTCAGCGCACGAGGTTTTCGCCGATCTCACCGTGACCGCGGTAATTGTCTCGCTGCTGCTGTTCGTCATGGCCGGCGGTATCCGCAACGGCTGGCGTGCGCTGTTCGGCAGCATCGCCACCTTCGTCGGCATCGGCATCGTCATCTACGTCATGGGGCTGCATCGCGGCGGACTGCCGATCGTCGATACGCGTCAGTGGGGCGGTTTGCTGGTGACGCTTGTGGTGTCGGTGACGGGCATCGTGGCCTCGATGCCGATCGGCATGGCGCTTGCGCTTGGCCGGCGTTCGGCGATCCCGCTGATCAAGATCTTCTCGATCACGTTCATCGAATTCTGGCGCGGCGTACCGCTGATCACGGTGCTGTTCTTTGCGACTTACATGCTGCCGCTGTTCCTGCCCGGCAACTTCACGGTCGATGGTCTCCTGCGCGTGCTGATCGGCATTGCCCTGTTCGCCGGCGCCTACAACGCCGAGACCATCCGCGGCGGTCTCGCCGCCATTCCGCGCGGGCAAACGGAAGCAGCGAGCGCGCTCGGCTTGAACTACTGGAAAACGACCGGCCTGATCGTGATGCCGCAGGCGCTGCGTCACGTCATTCCGGGTCTCGTCAATAGCTTCATTGCGCTGTTCAAGGACACGACGCTCGTGCTGATCGTCGCGATCTTCGACCTGCTGGGGCAATTGCGGGCGTCGTTTGCCGATCCGAACTGGGCGACGCCGAACACGCTGTTCACCGGCTTCGCCTTTACCGGAATTGTCTACTTCGTCTTCTGTTTTGCGATGTCGCGCTATTCGCTGTTCGTTGAAAACCGCTTGAACGCCTTCAAGCGAAATTGAGGCCAGAACATTATGAGTATCGATCCGATCGTTGCGGTCGCAGGTCTCAACAAGTGGTACGGCGACTATCACGCGCTGCGCGACATCACCCTCGATGTCTCGAAGGGCGAGCGCATCGTCATTTGCGGGCCGTCGGGATCGGGCAAGTCGACCTTCATCCGCTGCATCAACGCGCTTGAGGAGTTTCAGGAAGGCCGGATCGTTGTCGACGGAATCGAACTCGGTCCTAGCCTCAAACGTGTCGACGACGTCCGCCGCGAGGTCGGCATGGTGTTCCAGAGCTTCAACCTCTTCCCCCACCTGACCGTGCTGGACAACTGCACGCTGGCGCCGATCTGGGTCCGCCGCATGCCGAAGGCCGAGGCCGAGGCGCTGGCCATGCACTACCTCGAGCGCGTGAAGATCCCGGAGCAGGCGCGGAAGTATCCGGGCCAGCTCTCCGGCGGCCAGCAGCAGCGCGTGGCCATCGCCCGCGCGCTCTGCATGAAGCCCAAGATCATGCTGTTCGACGAGCCGACCAGCGCGCTCGACCCCGAGATGATCAAGGAGGTGCTGGACACCATGGTCGGGCTGGCCGAGACCGGCATGACCATGATGGTCGTCACGCACGAAATGGGCTTCGCCCGCACCGTCGCCGACCGGGTGGTCTTCATGGACCGCGGCGAGATCGTCGAGGTCGGGACCCCGAACGAGGTCTTCGAGGCGCCGAAGACCGACCGCCTCAGGCTCTTCCTCAGCCAGATCCTGCGGGGGCACTGACCGGACCGGCCGGGGTCCGTTTCGCGCCCGGCGCGCGGCAGCACCGGGCGCGGCGCATGACGGGCCCCTTGCCGGCCCGCCGGCAACAGGAATATGCGTCGGGGGTCACAGCCCCCGGCATGGCACCACCTTGACCCCCTCGGACAATCACGGCCCCGGAACGCATGGCCGGCGGCCGCTCACCCCGGCGCTGGTGCTCGGCGTGCTCGGCGTCGTCTATGGCGACATCGGCACCAGCCCGCTCTATGCGCTGAAGGCCTCCGTCCTGCACTTCGCCGCCGACGGGGTGGAGCGGTGGGAGATCATCGGGCTGCTCAGCCTGATCCTCTGGTCGCTGATCCTGACCGTCACGGTGAAGTACATCACCTTCATCCTCCGGGCCGACAACCGGGGGGAGGGCGGGGTGCTTGCCCTGATGGCGCTGGCGCAGCGCTGCACCTCCACCGATGCCGGCCGCTGGACCGTCGCCCTCATCGGCATGGCCGGCGCCTGCCTCTTCTTCGCCGACGGGACGATCACCCCCGCCATCTCGGTGCTCTCGGCGGTGGAGGGGCTGAAGGTCATCTCCCCTGCCTTCGAGGAAGCGGTGATCCCGATCTCGCTCGCCGTCCTCGTCGCGCTCTTCCTCGTGCAGTACCGCGGCACCGCGACCATGGGGCGGTTCTTCGGGCCGGTCATGGCGCTCTGGTTCGCCACCCTCGGCCTGCTCGGCCTGATGGAGACGCTCCGCCACCCCGGCATCCTGGTGGCCTTCTCGCCCAGCTATGCCGTCGAGTTCTGCCTGCACTATCGCCTGGCGGCCTTCATCGCGATGGGCTCCGTCGTGCTGGCGGTCACGGGGGCGGAGGCGCTCTATGCCGACATGGGGCACTTCGGCTCCCGCCCGATCCGCCTGGCCTGGCTGTTCTACGTGCTGCCGGCGCTGGCGCTGAACTACCTCGGCCAGGGCGCCCTGCTGCTGAGCGAGCCCGAGGCGCTGGAGAACCCCTTCTTCTTCCTGGCGCCCGAATGGTTCCGCCTGCCGCTGGTGGTGCTGGCCACCGCCGCGACCATCATCGCCAGCCAGGCGATGATCTCCGGCGCCTATTCCGTGGCGCGGCAATGCGTCCAGCTCGGCTTCCTGCCGCGCCTCGTCGTCCGCCACACCAGCGAGACGGAGGAGGGGCAGATCTACCTGCCGCAGGTCAACTTCGCCCTGCTGGTCGGCGTGGTGATCCTGACCATGGAGTTCCGCACCTCGGACAGCCTGGCCGCGGCCTACGGCATCGCGGTGACGGGCACCTTCGTCGCCACCTCCTGCCTCGCCTTCCTGGTGTTCCGGCGGCAGTTCGGCTGGCCGCTGCCGCTCGTGCTCGCGGTCTTCGGGCCGCTTCTCGCGCTCGATCTCGTGTTCTTCGTCTCGAACCTGCTGAAGATCCCGGAAGGCGGCTACGTGCCGTTGCTGCTGGGCCTCGCGCTCATCACGCTGATGACCACCTGGTACCGCGGGCGGCAGCTTCTCTTCGCCCGCTTCCGCCAGGACAGCCTGCCGCTGAAGTCCTTCCTGGCCCGGCTGCCGCAGTCGCGCACCATCCGCGTGCCGGGGATCGCGGTCTTCATGACCAGCCAGGCCGACTACCTGCCGGGCGCGCTGCTGCACAACCTGAAGCACAACAAGGTGC
>LWDM01000075.1 GCA_002083525.1 Proteobacteria bacterium SG_bin9
GGGAATGGGACAGAATGGATTATGAAAAGCAGCTTTTTCCTTTAAACCGAATTTCTCCTAAGCATATGCGGTTGGGTAAAAAGATTTCTTAAGGGTAGTACTCCAAATCATGGAATTCTCTTTCACCACCATCTTAACCTACCTGCTCGGCCTCAACGGCGTCATTTCCATCTGCGCCTACACGCCGCAAATTTATAAGCTCATCACCAGCACCGGGCGTTCGGAAGCGGTGAGTATTATGTCGTGGTTGTTGTGGCTATGGACGGGTACGGTTGCGCTCTGCTATGCCATTTTTGTGCTGAAAGATATTCCCCTCATCATCGTTGATACTATTGGCTTCATTGGCGTGGTGGCAGTGCTTGGCCTCACCATCTGGAACCGCTACTACCGCTTCCCCAGCCTGCCGAAAGGTGTTTCCACAACAGCGGCCAAAACTTACCATTTACCCCAGAATGCATAGCTACTCATGAACGCCCCAGCACCCGCCAAAGCCCCTGAATTCTCACCCGCGCCCGAGGGCATGGTGAACGTGGTGATCGACGGCCAGCATATCATTGTGCCGCGCAGCTTTACGGTGATGAAAGCCTGCGAACAAGCCAGTAAAGAAATTCCGCATTTTTGCTACCACGAACGCTTAAGCATCGCCGGCAACTGCCGCATGTGTTTGGTGGAAATTGAAGGCGCGCCCAAGCCTGTGGCCAGCTGCCACTGGCCAGTGNNGAAGGCATGAAGGTGAAGACCAACAGCACAACCACCATTCAAGCCCGCAAAGGCACCATGGAATTGCTATTAATTAACCACCCGCTGGATTGCCCCATCTGCGACCAAGGCGGTGAATGCGAACTGCAAGACCAATCGGTGGCCTACGGAGGCGACAGAAGCCACTTTGGCGAAATGAAGCGCGCAGTAGATGACAAAGACATCGGCAGCAAAATCAAAACCGTGATGACGCGCTGCATCCATTGCACGCGTTGCATTCGTTTCGCCACCGAAATTGCGGGCGTGGAAGAATTTGGTGCCACCGGCCGCGGTGAGAACATGCAGGTTGGCACCTACGTTGAACAGGCGCTGCAAAGCGAACTGGCGGGCAACATGATTGACCTCTGCCCAGTTGGTGCGCTCACCAGCAAGCCCTATGCTTACACCGCCCGCCCGTGGGAGCTGCAACGCACCACCAGCATTGATATTCTCGATGCCATCGGCGCCCCGATTTTTGTGGATACCCGCGCTGGTAAAGTGATGCGCGTCTTGCCGCAGGAAAATGCCGCGATTAACGAAGAGTGGCTAACCGACGCCGCGCGTTTTAGCTATGATGCGCTGGCCACCAACCGCTTAACCACACCGCTCATCAAAGGCAAACCCGCCAGCTGGCCCGAGGCCTTTGCCGCCGTGAAGAAGATTCTGCAACAGGCCAACGGCAAAGTGGCCGGGGTTTTAGGCGATATGGCCAGCGCCGAAGATGCCTTTAGCTTTACGCAGTTCATGCGCACGGTTCTCAAAACTGAGCAATTCAGCGCTTTGCCAGCCGGACGCGAAACGGGCATGCCCTATACGCTGGCCGCCCCCTTAACGGCTTTTGATAGTGCCGATGCCGTGCTGCTGATCGGCTGCAACCCGCGCCATGAAGCCCCGCTGCTGAACGTGCGCCTGCGCCGTGGCGTGCTGAAGCGCGGCCTGAAAGTGGCGGTACTCGCCGCCGCAGCCGACCTAACCTATCCGCATGCTTACTTAGGCGATAAGCCCGAAGCCTTAGAAGCTTTAGCGAAGAAGCAAGTTGAAGCCAAAGCGCCTCATGTGATTATCGGCGCCAGTGTGCTGGAGCACGCCGATGCTGCCACTATTCTCGGTATGGCCGCCAAGCTTGGCACAGTGCATGTGTTGGAAAGCAGCTGCGGCCGCATTACGGCCCTCGATATGGGCGCCCACGCCACCGATAGCGCGACCATCTTGAAGCAATGGAAAGCGGGTAAACTTGGGGCGCTGTGGCTGCATGGCGATGACACCATATCTGCCGACGATGTAAAGGCGGGCGAGGGGAGCGNNGGGAGCGTTATATTCTGCGGCACGCACCTTTCGCCATTGGCTAAACTTGCCGATGTCTGCCTCTCCACCGCCGCATGGAGCGAAAAGAGTGGCCTTTACGCCAACGCCGAAGGCCGCGTGCAGGAAGCCAAAGCCGCCACCCAGCCACCTTTGCAGGCCAAGGAAGATTGGAAAATCTATCGCGCCTTAAGCGAGGAGCTTGGAGACATGGGGGGCGCGACGCTGCCCTGGAATACGCTAGCCCAACTGCGCAGCGCGATTGCCACCGCCCATCCGGCCTATACTGAAGATATGCGCGGTACTATGCAGCCTCGCACCGTTACGCCTACCAAAACTGACAGCAAACTGCTTTCCAAAAAACTAGACGCTGCGATTGACCAGTATTACCTCCGCACCACCTACCTGCGCCAAAGCGACTGGATGCGCAAAATGCAAGCCGAAACCGGCACCGCCAAACTGAAGAAGGAGGCGGCGTGATGGAACTCCTTCAAACCTACTTCACAGCCCTCGCTACCCCTGAGAACGGCCTATGGCTGCTATTAACCGTGTTGGCGGTATTGGCTGTGGCTGTCCCCGTACTCATCGGCATGGCGATGCTGACGTGGTTCGAACGCAAAGTTTTAGGCTGGATGCACCTGCGCCACGGCCCGATGTATGTCGGCCCATTTGGCCTTCTGCAACCGTTTGCCGATGCCATTAAACTGATGTTCAAAGAACCCTTCCTGCCGGGCAAAGCCAACACGCTCATGTTCATGCTGGCGCCGATGATGGTGTTTGTGCCTGCGCTACTGGCCTGGGCGGTTATCCCGATGGGCCCAGCCCCCATGATTGGCACCAACATGGTCATCGCCGATATTAACTTGGGTGTGCTGTATCTGCTCGCTGTCAGCAGCCTCGGCGTGTATGGCATTCTGTTGGCAGGCTGGGCCAGCAACAGCAAATACCCCTTCCTTGGTGCGGTGCGCAGCGGCGCGCAAATGGTTAGCTACGAAGTCTCATTGGGCTTGATTGTGCTTTCGGTCATTATGTTAGCAGGCAGCATGAACCTGACCATAATTGTGGATGCCCAACAAGGCCTCTGGTTCTTCATCCCGGCGTTCCCGGCATTCATCATGTTTCTCGTATCTATTCTGGCCGAAACCAACCGCCACCCGTTCGATTTGCCGGAAGCCGAAGCCGAGTTGGTGGCGGGCTACAACACCGAGTATTCCAGCATGCCATTTGCGCTGTTTTTCTTAGGAGAATACGTCGCGATGATCACCATGAGCGCCTTCACCGCGCTGCTGTTTTTGGGCGGCTGGCTGCCGCCATTCGATATTGCCCCGTTGAATATGATTCCAGGCTTTGTGTGGTTTGCCGGTAAAATCCTGCTCGTGCTATTCTTCATGATCTGGGTGCGCGGCACGCTACCCCGCTACCGCTACGACCAACTGATGCGCTTGGGCTGGAAAGTCTTCCTGCCGCTCTCTCTAGGCTGGCTGATTGTAACGGCGACCTATGTCAAACTCTATGGTAATCTGGCTTAACCGATGAACCTCTTCCGCGCCCTCAAATCTCTCCTGCTGCTGGATATGATCAGCGGCCTGTCGCTGACCTTCCGCCGTCTCTTCCAGAAGAAATTCACGATTCTTTACCCCTATGAGGCGACGCCAATTTCCCCGCGTTTCCGGGGCGAGCACGCGCTGCGCCGCTACCCGAACGGCGAGGAGCGCTGCATCGCCTGCAAGCTCTGCGAGGCGATCTGCCCGGCCCAAGCCATCACCATCGAGGCGGGCCCGCGCCGCAATGACGGCACGCGGCGCACCACGCGCTACGACATCGACATGGTGAAGTGCATCTACTGCGGCATGTGCCAGGAGGCCTGCCCCGTGGACGCCATCGTCGAGGGTCCGAACTTCGAGTTCTCGGTCGAGACCCGCGAGGAGCTGCTCTACGACAAGCAGAAGCTCCTGCTGAACGGCGATCGCTGGGAGCGCGAGATCGCCCGCAACATCGCGATGGACGCCCCCTACCGCTGACAGGGACAAGCTTCCTCGGCGCCTTGTGTGGCGGGGACCCCGGTTCTATAGGACGGCCAGCCCGCGCTGGCCGTGTCCACCCACGAGGCAGAAGGGGCCGCCCCGCGCGGCCGATCCTGACAAGCGCATGACCGCAGCAGCCGCCTTCTTCTACCTGTTCGCGGGCGTCGCCATCGCCTCCGGGTTCATGGTGATCGCCTCCCGAAACCCCGTGGCGTCGGTTCTGTTCCTGATCCTCGCCTTCGTGAATGCCGCAGGCCTCTTCGTCCTGATGGGCGCCGAGTTCCTGGCCATGATCCTGGTGGTCGTCTATGTCGGCGCCGTCGCGGTGCTGTTCCTCTTCGTCGTGATGATGCTCGACGTGGATTTCGCCGAGCTACGCCAGGGCTTCCAGCAATACCTGCCGGTCGGCGCGCTGATCGGGGTGATCTTCCTGATCGAGATCCTTTTGGTGGTAGGCTCCTGGACCATCGATCCGGGCCTCGTTCAGACGCCGCTGGGCAACCCGGCCGCTGCCGAGAACCTGACGAACACGGCCGCGCTCGGCCGGGTGCTCTACACGGAGTACGTCTACTTCTTCCAGCTCGCCGGGCTGATCCTGCTCGTCGCGATGATCGGCGCCATCGTGCTGACCCTGCGCGACCGCCCCGGCGTCAAGCGTCAGAACATCGCCGTGCAGAACGCCCGCACGCAAGGCATGGCCGTGGAGAACCGCAAGGTGCCCTCGCGCCAGGGCGTCGAGGTCTGAGGAGCGAGGACAGCACCATGATCGGCCTGAGCCACTACCTCACCGTCGCGGCGATCCTGTTCACGCTCGGCGTGCTCGGCATCTTCATCAACCGCAAGAACATCATCGTGATCCTGATGTCGGTCGAGCTGATCCTGCTCGCGGTGAACATCAACCTCGTGGCGTTCTCGACCCACCTCAACGACATCACCGGCCAGGTCTTCGCGCTCTTCGTGCTGACCGTGGCCGCCGCCGAGGCCGCCATCGGCCTCGCCATCCTGGTGGTGTTCTTCCGCAACCGCGGCTCCATCGCGGTCGAGGACGTGAGCATGATGAAGGGCTAGAGGCGGCCGGAGCCGACTCGCCCTGACCTGAAACCCGAGGGTTCGCGACATGCCTCCGCGCGCCCCGAAGCCGGACTGCTAAGAGAACGATGTATCACGCGATCGTCTTCTTCCCGCTCATCGGCGCGCTCGTCGCCGGGCTGTTCGGCCGCCTCATCGGCGCGCGGGCGAGCGAGTACGTCACCACCGCCTGCCTCGCCTTCGCGGCGCTCCTGTCCTGGGGCGTGTTCATCGAGGGCGGCGAGGCCGTCCGCGTGCAGGTCGCGACGTGGTTCACGGCCGGCGACCTCACGGTCGACTGGGCCTTCCGGATCGACACGCTGACCCGGGTGATGCTCGTCGTCGTGACCTCGGTGTCGACGCTCGTGCACCTCTACTCCATCGGCTACATGCACGAGGACCCGCACCGGCCGCGGTTCTTCGCCTACCTGTCGCTCTTCACCTTCGCCATGCTGATGCTGGTGACGGCCGACAACCTCGTGCAGATGTTTTTCGGCTGGGAGGGCGTCGGCCTCGCCTCCTACCTGCTGATCGGCTTCTGGTACGAGAAGCCCTCGGCCAACGCCGCCGCGATGAAGGCCTTCATCGTCAACCGCGTCGGCGATTTCGGCTTCTCGCTCGGCATCTTCCTCGTCTTCGTCCTGTTCGGCGCCGTCGGCTTCGACGGCATCTTCCCGCGGGTGGGCGAGTTCAAGGACGCGACCTTCCACTTCCTCGGCTATGACTGGCACGCCCTGACCCTTGCCTGCCTGCTCCTGTTCATGGGCGCGATGGGCAAGTCGGCGCAGTTCCTGCTGCACACCTGGCTCCCGGACGCGATGGAAGGTCCGACGCCGGTTTCGGCGCTCATTCATGCCGCGACCATGGTCACCGCCGGCGTGTTCATGGTGGCGCGCCTGTCGCCGCTGTTCGAACTCGCGCCCAATGCGCAGGCCGTGGTCATGTTGTTCGGCGCGACGACGGCGTTCTTCGCTGCGACCATCGGTCTGGTTCAGAACGACATCAAGCGCATCGTCGCTTATTCGACCTGTTCGCAGCTCGGCTACATGTTCGTGGCGATGGGAGCAGGGGCCTACTCGGTCGGCATGTTCCACCTGTTTACGCACGCCTTCTTCAAGGCGCTGCTGTTCCTGGGTGCAGGCTCGGTGATCCACGCGATGCATCACGAGCAGGACATCCGCAACATGGGTGGCCTCAAGGACCGCATCCCGTTCACCTATGTCGTGATGACGATCGGTACCCTGGCGCTGACCGGTTTCCCGCTGACCGCGGGTTATTTCTCCAAGGACGCGATCATCGAGTCGGCTTTTGCCGCCCATAATCCGTTCGCGCTGTACGCGTTCCTGATGACGGTCGTCGCCGCGCTTTTGACCTCGTTCTACTCATGGCGTCTGGTGTTCAAGACGTTCCACGGCGAGCCGCACGATCACCACCACTACGAGCAGGCGCACGAGAGCCCGCTGGTGATGCTGATCCCGCTCGGCGTACTGGCGGCGGGCTCGATCCTCGCCGGCTTCCCGTTCAAGGAAGTCTTCACCGGCCACGGCGTCGGCGAGTTCTTCCGCGACTCGCTGAAAATGAATCCGCATATTCTGGAAGAGATGCATCACCTGCCGGTGTGGGTGCCGTATCTGCCGACGGTGATGATGGCGCTTGGCTTCGTGATCGCCTGGTTGTTCTACATCAGTCGGCCCTACCTGCCGGTTGAACTCGCGCACCAGCATCAGGGCCTGTACCAGTTCCTGCTCAACAAATGGTACTTCGACGAGCTGTACGACATCATCTTCGTACGCCCCGCGAAATGGCTCGGCCGCTTCCTTTGGAAGAAGGGGGACGGCTTTGTCATCGACGGCTTCGGGCCTGACGGCGTCTCCGCGCGCGTGCTCGACGTGACGCGCAATGTCGTCAAGCTGCAGACCGGCTACCTTTATCACTATGCCTTCGCGATGCTGATCGGCGTCGCAGGCCTCATCACCTGGTTCATTTTCGGGACAGGGGCGCACTGATGGTCACCTGGCCCATCCTCTCGGTTACGACGTTTCTGCCGGTTCTCGGCGCGCTGCTGATCTATCTCAGCCGCGGCGACGACGAGGCGGCACAGCGCAATTCGCGCTGGATCGCGCTCTGGACCACGATCGTGGTGTTCGTGATCTCGCTGATCATGGTCGTGCGCTTCGATGCGTCGTCCACTGCGTTCCAGTTCGTCGAGAAGACGCCCTGGCTCGGCGGCGCGATCAACTATCACATGGGTGTCGACGGCATTTCGCTGCCGTTCGTGATTCTGACCACTGCGCTGATGCCGTTCTGCATCGTCGCGAGCTGGAAATCGGTCACGATGCGCGTGCGCGAATACATGATGGCGTTCCTGGTGCTGGAAACGCTGATGATCGGCACGTTCTCCGCGCTGGATCTCGTGCTGTTCTACCTGTTCTTCGAAGGCGGCCTCATTCCGATGTTCCTGATCATCGGCGTGTGGGGCGGCCCGCGCCGCGTCTATGCCAGCTTCAAGTTCTTCCTCTACACGCTGCTCGGCTCGGTGCTGATGCTGCTGGCCATCATGGCGCTGTACTGGAACGCCGGCACGACCGACATCCCGACCTTGATGAAGACGGCAGTGCCGGCCGGCATGCAGAAGTGGGCGTGGCTGGCGTTCTTCGCTTCGTTCGCTGTGAAGATGCCGATGTGGCCGGTGCACACCTGGCTGCCGGATGCGCACGTCGAAGCGCCGACCGCTGGCTCCGTGGTTCTCGCCGCGATCCTGCTGAAGATGGGCGGCTACGGCTTCCTGCGCTTCTCGTTGCCGATGTTCCCGCTGGCGTCGCACGACTTCGCGCCGCTGGTGTTCACGCTCTCGGCGATCGCGATTGTCTACACCTCGCTGGTCGCGCTGATGCAGGAGGACGTGAAGAAGCTGATCGCGTACTCGTCCGTCGCGCACATGGGTTTCGTCACCATGGGTATCTTCGCCGGCACCACCCAGGGCATCGCCGGCGGCGTGTTCCAGATGATCTCGCATGGCATCGTGTCGGGGGCGCTGTTCCTGTGCGTCGGCGTCGTCTACGACCGTATGCACACCCGCGAGATTGCGGCCTATGGCGGCCTCGTCAATCGCATGCCGCTCTATGCGCTCGTGTTCATGGTCTTCACCATGGCCAACGTGGGCCTCCCGGGCACCTCAGGTTTCGTCGGTGAGTTCATGACCTTGCTCGGCACCTTCAAGGTCTCGATCCCGACGGCGACGGTCGCCACGCTCGGCGTCATTCTCTCCGCCGGCTACGCGCTCTGGCTCTACCGCAAGGTGGTGTTCGGTGCGCTGGAGAAGCCGCAACTCGCCGGCATCAAGGATCTCACCTTCAGGGAAGGGCTGATTCTGTTCCCGCTGGTGTTCCTCACCATTCTGTTCGGCGTGTACCCGAAACCCATTCTCGATATGTCGGCGGCGTCGGTGCAGCAGCTTGTCGATAATTATGCGCGTGCAGTCACGGCCGTGAAGGCGGCGGGGTTGCAATGAGCATTGTCCCGAAAAGTGGGCACCGGTTTTCGGACCAAATCATGCTCGAACAAAGAACTGGCACGATGCAGGATTTCTCACGATGAGCTTCCAGGCTGCAGGTTATCTGCTCACCCCCGCGCTGCCGGAGATCGTGCTGACCGTCGGCGCGATGGCGCTGCTGATGCTCGGCGCCTACCGCGGCGTGAAGGCAACCGGCGCGATCATGGTCCTCGCGGTGGTGCTGCTGGCCGTCACCGGCGCGATCATCCTGTGGCTGCCGGCCGGCAGGCTGTCGACTTTCGGCGGCAGCTTCGTGCTCGACGATTTCGCGCGCTTCCTGAAGATCCTGGCGCTGACCGGTTCGGCGGTGGCGCTGATCCTGTCGCGCGGCTTCCTCGAAGACCCGTCGCGCCGCATCTTCGAATACGCCATCCTGATCATGCTCTCGACTGTCGGCATGATGGTGCTGATCTCGGCGACCGATCTGATCATGCTCTATCTCGGCCTCGAGCTGATGAGCCTCGCGCTCTACGTCGTGGCGTCGAGCCATCGCGACGACGCCAAGTCGACCGAAGCGGGCCTGAAGTACTTCGTGCTCGGCGCACTGTCGTCCGGCATGCTGCTGTACGGCGGTTCGCTGCTTTATGGCTTCACCGGCACGGTGTCGTTCGCCGGCATCGCGGCGGCTGCGAAGGAGCCGTCCACCGGCCTCGTGTTCGGCATCGTCTTCCTGCTCGCAGGCCTTTGCTTCAAGATTTCCGCCGTGCCGTTCCACATGTGGACGCCGGACGTGTACGAAGGCGCACCGACGCCGGTGACCGCGTTCTTCGCGTCGGCCCCGAAGGTGGCGGCACTCGCCGTGTTCACGCGTGTGGCGCTGACTGCGTTTCCGGGCGTCACCTCGCAGTGGCAGCAGATCGTGGTGTTCGTGGCGATCGCCTCGATGGCGCTCGGCTCGTTCGCGGCGATCGGGCAGACCAACATCAAGCGCCTGATGGCGTATTCCTCCATCGGCCACATGGGCTTTGCACTCGTCGGCCTTGCCTCCGGCACGCCTGAGGGCGCGCAAGGCGTGCTGGTCTACATTGCCGTTTACGTCGCGATGACGCTCGGCACCTTCTCGGTGATCCTGGCCATGAAGCGCAACGGGCAGGCGGTCGAGACCATCAGCGATTTCGCGGGCCTCTCGCGCACCAATCCGCTGCTCGCTTTCTTCTTTGCGATGCTCCTGTTCTCGCTCGCCGGCATTCCGCCGCTCGCGGGCTTCTTCGCCAAGTTCTACGTCTTCCTCGCCGCCATCAAGGCGAACCTGTTTGCGCTGGCCGTGATCGGCGTGGTCACCAGCGTCGTCGGCGCATTCTACTATCTCACCATCATCAAGGTGATGTACTTCGACGAGCCGAAGGGCGCGGTCGATCCGGTGCGCGGCGAACTGCGCACGGTGCTTGCGGTCGCGGGCCTCTTCAACATGCTGTTCTTCATTTACCCGGCGCCGCTGGTCGCGGCGGCGACGACAGCCGCGAAATCGCTGTTTTAATGGTGAGCGGCTACACGCTCGGCCCAAACGCACGTGCGGCCGGCACCAAGCTGTTCGTGGTCGACAAGACGACCTCGACCAACACCGACGCGAAAGACCATGCGCAGGCCGGCCAGTACGGCCCGGCCTGGTTTGTCGCCCTCGAGCAGACCGCCGGCTATGGCCGCCGCGGCCGGACCTGGGTGGCGCCGCGCGGCAATCTCACAGCCTCCGTTCTCGTGACGCTCGACGTGCAGCCGGCCGTCGCTGCGACGTTGGGATTCGTTGCGGGTGTCGCCGTTCAACAGGCCCTGCGATCGTTATCCGCGGAGGCCGCGGCGCGGGGCGGCGCGATGCTGGACTTCGCTCTGAAGTGGCCCAACGATGTGCTTGCCAACGCTCGCAAAATGGTCGGCATCGGGCTCGAAGCGCACACCCTGCCGGCGGGTTTGGCGGTTGTGGTTGGTATCGGGGTCAATAACGTTGCTGCGCCTGAAGGTACGCCGTTTCCAGCAACATCGCTGAGTGCGGAGGGCCTGCTGCTGTCCGCCGAGGATACTTTTGCGGCATTGTCCGATTCTTGGGCGGACCTGTTCGCATTGTGGGACAACGGCCGGAACTTCGCGGCCATCCGCAAGCTTTGGCTTGCATCGGCGTATAATCTAGGCGGTACCGTTTCGGTTCAGCTCGGAGAGCGCGCCCTCGAGGGTGTCTTCGAGGCGATCGATGAGACCGGCTGCATGATCGTTGCCACACCACAAGGCCGCGTTCCGGTGACGGCCGGCGACGTCTATTTCGGCACCGCGCGTTCGGCGAGGGCAAGCTAATGGCACGGCCGGACGAACTCACTTTTGCGCCGCTCGGCGGCGTCGGCGAAATCGGGATGAACCTCTCGATCTATGGTCTCGGCAATCGCCATCAGCGCAGCTGGCTGGCGGTCGATCTCGGCGTATCTTTCGGCGACGAGGAACATCTGCCGGGTATCGATCTCGTGATGCCGGACGTCCGTTTCCTCGAAAGCGAACGCAAGAACCTGGTCGGCCTGGTGCTGACGCACGCTCATGAAGATCACTTCGGCGCCATCATCGATCTGTGGCCGCGGCTGAAGTGCCCGATCTATGCGACGAAGTTCAGCGCGGCGCTGTTCGAAGCCAAATGTGCCTCCGAACGCAACCCACCGAAAATTCCGGTGACGGTCGTGCCGTCGGGTGGCCGCATCGATGTCGGCCCCTTCAGCGTCGAGTTCATCCCGGTCGCGCACTCGATTCCGGAATCGCATGCGCTGGCGATCCGCACCGACGTCGGCACCGTGCTGCACACCGGCGACTGGAAGATCGATCCGACGCCGATCGTCGGCCTGCCGACAGACGAGAAGCGCCTGCGCGAGATCGGCGAAGAGGGCGTGCTGGCGCTGGTCGGCGATTCGACCAACGCCGTTCGCGAAGGACGTTCGCCGTCGGAAGTCGAGGTTGCGAAAGCAATCAAGGACATTGTCATGGGTGCGAAGGGACGCGTCGCGGTGACGACCTTTGCCTCGAACGTGGCGCGGCTGCAGGCCGTGGCCGACGCGGCGCGCGCGTCGCGCCGCGAAGTGGTGATCGTCGGCCGCGCCATGGAGCGCGTGGTGCAGGTTGCGCGCGAGACCGGTTATCTCGAAGACGTGCAGAGTTTCCGCGGCCTCGACGTGTACGGCCACTTCCCGCCGGACAAGGTGCTGGCGTTGTGCACGGGCAGCCAGGGCGAGCCGCGCGCGGCGCTGGCGCGCATCGCCAATGACGATCACCCGCAGGTGACACTGAACAAGGGCGACACGGTCATCTTCTCTTCCCGCACCATTCCCGGCAACGAGAAAGCGGTCGGGCGGATCATCAACGGGCTGGTGGAGCAGGGGATCGAGGTCATCACCGACCGCACCCACTTGGTGCACGTGTCCGGCCATCCGCGCCGTGACGAACTGCGCGATCTGATCTCCTGGGTGAAGCCGCAGGTGCTGATCCCGGTGCACGGCGAGCCGCTGCATCTCTCCGAACATGCCAAGCTCGCGCGCGCCGAGGGCGTGCCGAAAGTCTTGACGTGCCGCAACGGCGATCTGGTGCGCTTGGGCCCGGGCGAAGCCACGATCATCGAGGAACTGCCCGCGGGCCGCATCTTCAAGGACGGCATCCTTTTGGAAGACGAAGGCTCGCGCGCCGTGGTCGACCGCCGCCGGATGTCCTTTGCGGGCTGCGTCTTCGTCGCGCTTGCGCTCGACGAGAAGGGCGAACTGGCGGACGATCCCGAGCTTGAGTTCGTCGGTATTCCAGAGAAGAACGCTGCGGGTGATGTGATCGACGAGGAGGTGTTCGATATCGTCGTCTCGACGGTCGAAAACCTGCCGCGGGCGCGCCGGCGGGATCCTGATGCAGTGGCGGAGGCGGTGCGGCGCGCAGTGCGCTCGCTGATCAACGAGCAGTGGGGCAAGAAGCCGCTGTGCTATGTTACAGTTCTGTCTGTTTAGACGAGTGGAGTGAGGGGATGCTGGGCCGGCTCAATCATGTGGCGATTGCGGTGAAGGACGCGAAGAAAGCGGCGAAGATCTATGGCGTTGCCTTCGGTGCCGAGATTTCCGACGCGGTGCCGCTGCCCGAGCATGGCGTGATCACCGTGTTCGCGACCCTGCCGAATACCAAGATCGAGTTCATCGAGCCGCTCGGCGACAACTCGCCGATCGCGAAATTCGTCGAACGGAATCCGGATGGCGGCATCCATCACGTCTGCTACGAGGTGCCGGATATCCTTGCCGCACGCGATACGCTGGTGCGCGAGGGAGCGCGTGTTCTTGGTGACGGCACTCCGAAGATCGGCGCACACAACAAGCCGGTGCTGTTCCTGCATCCGAAGGACTTTTCCGGCGCGCTCGTCGAGATCGAGCAGGCTTAGAGCATGATCCCGAAAAGTGGTACCGGTTTTCGGACAAGATCATGCTCAAACACATGAGACTCTAATGTCGATTGGCTCGGGCCTCGCGATCTACTTCGTGCTTTGGTGGGTCGTGCTGTTCGCGGTGCTGCCGTTCGGCGTGCGCAGTCAGCACGAAGCGGGTGAAGGCGAGCCTGGTACCGATCCCGGTGCGCCGGTTGCCGCGCGCATGCTGATAAAGCTCATCTGGACGACCGTCGTATCCGGCGTGCTATTCGCAGCCGGCGTCTACGCTCATCAGCAGGGCTATCTCAGCATCGAGCGGCTGTCGAAGCTGATGGGGCTTCCGATCTAAACTGAAGCCAAAAACGCGAAGCCAAAAAAGCGAAGCTCAAAAAAAAAATGAGCAGGGACCAAGCCCTGCTCAACGATTGTGTCGACCCTATTTCCCCGAATTGTAAGATTTGTTTGTGCTTGATCGAGGCGACGCT
Source organism: Proteobacteria bacterium SG_bin9 (assembly GCA_002083525.1). Taxonomy (GTDB): domain Bacteria; phylum Pseudomonadota; class Alphaproteobacteria; order Rhizobiales; family Xanthobacteraceae; genus SG-bin9. The sequence continues at coordinate 13,531 of LWDM01000075.1, forward strand.
GCTTTTGCGCATCCAGGGTTCCTCCCGAGACTTGGACCACCAGACAAGAGCCTCTCGGCCAGCCTGAAGCCGTTTTGGTAGCCCATCTTTTTCGGCTTGTCACCCTTTTCAGCAATGATCGACTAAAATTGAGGCGTTGTGCGAAATTTACGCGCTGAAGTGGTTCATGAGTACCGCGAAATATCGTTTCGTCGCACCAGAACCAGCAGCGAAACCAGAGGGATAGCTCTCCGGCTCGCCACTGTTTCTGACCAGTCCGTCACCATCTGGCCTTGGCGCCGACGAACACGGCGCGCCCATTGCCGGGCTCGAACAGGGTCGAATTCAGATTGGCGATCTGAGCGACGCTGGCACTGGCGATGTACGCCTTGTTCGCGAGGTTGCGGGCCTCGATGTAGAACGAATAGTTGCCGCCATTGTCGAAGCCGGCCTTCAATCCGAACAGCGCGTAGGACTGGGTCTTCAGCGAATTCGCGTTGTCGACGAAGTAGGCTTCCGGCACCCACTCGATATTGGGTCCGAAATAAACGCCCGTCGGATGCTTGTAGAGCAGCTCGGCGCGCAGGAAGTGGCGCGGTGCGCCCGGCAACTGGTTGTTGCCGAACGTCCGGTCGTTGTCGAAGCGGAAGTCGTTGAAGGTGTACGCCGCGTTCAGCCAGAGCTTGTCGGGCGAGGGGCCGTTGACCAGCAGGCTACGCAGGATCGCAATGCCGGCGCCGGCTTCGATGCCCTGATGGATGGTGCGGTCGGCGTTGACCACGTTGCACGAGCCCGGGATCAGGCTGTTGGTCAGGCACTGCAATTCGTCCCTGATCTCGGCGCGATAGCCGGTCAGCTCCCATGTGAAGTCAGGCCGCCGCCCGCGCGTGCCGATCTCGTACGTGGTCGCACGCTGCGCCCGGATGCTGGTAAAGGGAATGGCGAGGGCGTTGCTGCCTTCGCCAAAGCTCGGCACCTCGGCACTGCGTGAGACGTTGGCGAAGGCCTGCCAGGTCGGGTCGATCTCCCACAGCACGCCGCCTTTCGGGCTGAACAGATTGAACTCGGTTCGGCCACCCTGATTGCCGTCAGTGAGGAAGCGATCGCGCCGGTCGCGGGTGGCGTAGAGGAATTGCGTGCCGCCAATCAACGCAACGTTCGGCAAGATGTAGAACGAGTCCTGCACGAATGCGGATGTGTTCTTCGATTTATCGAGAGACGATGCCGTCAGAGCACCCTTAAAGCCGCCGATGTTGACATACTGCAAGGCATCGTTCTGCCCGTTCAGCACGTTAAAGCCGGCGATGATGCGATTGCGGAAGCCGCCGATCAGGCGATCGTCGGTGATGTTGGCAAACGCGCCATAGTCCCTGAAATGGTGATCCAGGAATTGGAAGATCGGATGCTTCAGATGGCGCTCGGTCTGGAACAGGCCGAAGTTGATCATCGTCGCATCGCTGAGCCGCACCGTCGTCTTGTTGGCGACGCGATGAGTGTCGAGGTTGCGCTGCTGGTCGTTGAGAACGTTGTTCACGGCCGCCGTTTGCGGAGAATTCAGCGCCGAAAACTTGGTCACCGTGCCGGGGATGCGCTGGCGGATTTCGTTGATGTTGCCGTAGAAACGCGTCTCGATGTCGGGCGTGATCTGATAGCCGATATTGCCGCTGGCCCGGTTGGAGTGGCCGAAGGAGTGGTCACGGAAGCCGGTCGATTCCTGGTTCGATGCGGTGATGAAGCCATCGAACGCGCCATAGGCGCCGCCCGCATTGGCCTGGACGCGCTTGAAGCCGAACGCGCCTGCATCGACGCTGACGCCGTTGGCGAACGGATCGCGGCCGGTCGGCGTGACGAAATTGATCGCGCCGCCGAGCGCGTTCGCGCCAAGTTCGAGTGCATTCGCGCCCTTGTAGACTTGCACGTATTTGTAGGCCGTCGGATCGATCTCCTGGAAATCGCCGTTGCCGTCTGACGTGTTGATCGGGACGCCGTCCTGGTAGAGCTGGATGCCGCGCAGATGGAAGTTGCGTGACAGGCCCGATCCGCGGATCGAGAGACGCGTGTCATCGCCCCATTTCGGTTGGGCGAAGACGCCGGGCACATAGTCCAGGACGTCCTTGATCGTGTTGGCCGGGGTCGAATTGCGGTAGGCGCCCGCCGGGACCAAGGCAACGCCGCCCGGCGTCTGCTGAATGGTGCGCAACGCCTGTTCGGCGGCGGGCGAGGTCAAGGCGCTGGCTTGCGCGTTGACGACAACCTGGGTCTGCTGCGCTTGTGGGACGGCGCGGCGCGGCGCGCGCGCCGTTCGCGCACCCCGGCGGGGTTGGGCCGGTCTGGCCTGCCGACGCTCTGCAGGCGCATCGACGGTGACTTGCGGCAACGGCTGGTTTGCCGTTTGCGCGGCAAGGTCGCTCGAAGGAAGGAGCAGGATGGTTGAAGCGAATAGCACGGCGCGCACGGAAAGGCGGCGGGCCCGCACTGAAGCGGATGACATGACGGAATTCCACAGACTGAGTGACGAACAAAGCGATGGCGCGCAAGGCGCTGCGACGTCAGCTCAGGTGGGGAGGACCGCGGGCATGGTGGAAGATGATCCGGGCGAGCGCGAGAAACGGCTCATGCGCCGGGAATGATAGGGGACTTGCGACCGCCACGCGTATTGCGAGTTGCGGTTCGACGGGCAGATCGACGGCGGACAGGTGCGGCATGCACATCGGGCAGTGCACGGGCGAACCCTTCTGATCCTTTTGCGTGGCAAAACCGATGTCGTCCGCTTGGTCCGCCTTGTCCGTAAAATGCTTGCCGCTGAGGCACAGCTCGTAGGACGTGGCGAATTGGTCCGGTGGAATTGCGGCTGCGAGCGCGCTGGTCAGGATGGCGTTGAGGATCAGCGCATAGGCGGCTGCCCATGCTCCCCATCGTCCGATCCGCCGTACGCGTGACAACGACACCAGCCCAATCTCCAACTGGCCGTCAGCTAACACGGTTTCATGACACGCGAAAAGCCATAATTCCGCTTTCGTTCTGACGCCTCTGTGACCATCCCCTTGTGTTTTGGCAGGCGATCCGGTTTCACTGCCGATGCCCCGCAACCTACCGATTCTTGAGTTTTCGCATGCGATTGTCGCGTTTCTTTCTGCCCATCCTCAAGGAAACGCCGAAAGAGGCGGAGATCGTCTCGCATCGCCTGATGCTGCGGGCGGGAATGATGCGGCAGGAAGCTGCCGGCATCTACAGCTGGTTGCCACTCGGCATCCGCGTGCTGAAGAACATCGAACGCATCGTACGTGAGGAGCAGAACCGCGCCGGCGCCATTGAGGTGCTGATGCCGACGCTGCAGCTCGCCGATCTCTGGCGCGAGAGCGGACGCTACGACGCGTACGGTCCCGAAATGCTGCGCATCCAGGACCGTCACAAGCGCGAGCTGCTGTACGGGCCGACCAACGAGGAAATGATCACGGCGATCTTCCGGACGTATGTGAAGTCGTATCGCAGCCTTCCGCTCAATCTCTATCATATTCAATGGAAATTCCGCGACGAGCAGCGCCCGCGGTTCGGTGTGATGCGCGGCCGCGAATTCCTGATGAAGGACGCGTACTCCTTCGACGTCGACGAGGCGGCGGCGCGCCGCTCCTATAACCGCATGTTCGTCGCTTACCTTCGCACCTTCGCGCGCATGGGCCTCAAGGCAATTCCGATGCGAGCCGAGACCGGCCCGATCGGCGGCGACCTCAGCCACGAGTTCATCGTGCTCGCAGAAACGGGCGAGTCCGGCGTCTATTGCAACAGCGACGTGCTCGACCTGCCGATCCCTGGAGAGGACGTCGATTACGACGGCGATCTCACGCCGATCGTGAAGCAATGGACGCAACCCTATGCGGCCACGGAAGATGTTCATGACGCCGCGCGCTTCGACAGCGAGGTGCCGGCCGACAAGCGCATCCACACCCGCGGCATCGAGGTCGGCCAGATCTTCTACTTCGGCACCAAGTACTCGGATGCGATGAAAGCGATGGTCGCGGGTCCCGATGGCGCGGAGAAGCCGATCCATGGCGGCTCGTACGGCGTCGGCGTCTCACGCCTCGTCGGTGCGATTATCGAGGCCTGCCACGACGAGAACGGCATCAAGTGGCCGGAATCGATCGCGCCCTTCCGCGTCGCGATCCTCAACCTGAAACAGGACGCCGCCGAGACGGGTGCCGCGTGTGAGGACCTCTACGGCAAGCTGAGCGCGCAGGGCATCGACGTGCTTTACGACGACACCGACCAGCGGCCCGGCGGCAAGTTTGCGACCGCCGACCTGATCGGCATCCCGTGGCAGATTCTGGTAGGTCCGAAAGGCCTTGCGGAAGGTAAGGTGGAGCTGAAGCGCCGCGCCGACGGCTCGCGCGAGTTGCTGACCCCGGCCGAGGCGCTGGCCAGGTTCGGCGCATGAGACTGCGTGCCGCAGCCCCGGATGTAAACGAGGCGGCCCGAATTAGCCCGAATCGTATGGATGGTCGCGGATGGACAATGCCATGAACGAGACGCTCCGTACTTCGCCCTTCGGCTCCTTCGAGTGGATGCTGTCGTCGCGCTATCTGCGTGCACGGCGCAAGGAAGGATTCATTTCTGTCATCGCCGGCTTCTCGTTCCTCGGCATCATGCTCGGCGTCGCCACGCTGATCATCGTGATGGCGGTGATGAACGGCTTCCGCAAGGAACTGCTCGACAAGATCCTCGGCCTTAACGGCCATCTGCTTGTACAGCCGCTGGAAAGTCCGCTCACCGACTGGAAGGATGTGGCCGAGCGCATCAACACCGTGACCGGCATCCGCCTCGCGGCACCGATCGTTGAAGGACAGGCGCTGGCGTCATCGCCGTTCAATGCGGCGGGTGTGCTGGTGCGCGGCATTCGCTCGAAGGATCTCACCAACATCACGTCCATCGCCAAGAACATCAAGCAGGGTACGCTCGAAGGCTTCGACGAGGGGCAGGGCGTTGCGATCGGCCGCAGGCTTGCCGATCAGCTCTCGATCCGCGCCGGCGACAGCGTGACGCTCGTGGCACCGAAGGGTGCGGTCACGCCGATGGGCACCACGCCGCGCATCAAGCCCTACAAGGTCGCAGCCGTGTTCGAGATCGGCATGTCGGAATACGACGCGGCATTTGTCTTCATGCCGATGACAGAGGCGCAGGCATACTTCAATCGCGCCGGCGACGTGACGGCGATCGAGGTGTACACCACCAATCCCGACCGCATCGACGAATTCCGCAAGACGGTGACGGAGGCGGCCGGCCGCCCCGTCTTCCTGGTTGATTGGCGTCAGCGCAATTCGACCTTCTTCAATGCGCTTCAGGTCGAGCGCAACGTCATGTTCCTGATCCTGACCCTGATCGTGCTCGTGGCAGCGCTCAACATCGTCTCCGGCCTGATCATGCTGGTGAAGGACAAGGGCAGCGATATCGCTATCCTGCGCACCATGGGTGCGTCGCAGGGATCGATTATGCGCATCTTCCTGATCACCGGCGCTGCGATCGGCGTGGTCGGAACGATCGTCGGTTTCCTTGTCGGCCTTCTGATCTGCTTCAACATCGAGTCGATCCGGCAGTTCATCTCGTGGTTGACCAGCACGGAGCTGTTCTCGCCCGAACTTTATTTCCTCTCGAAGCTGCCGGCCGATGTCGATGCAGGCGAAACGACCGCCGTCGTGATCATGGCGCTGACGCTGTCGTTCCTGGCGACGCTCTATCCGTCGTGGCGCGCGGCGCGCCTCGATCCCGTCGAAGCCCTCCGGTACGAGTGAGGGCGCGATGGAGCAGACCGGCGACGAAACACCGGCCGTCTATTTGCATGATATCAAACGGCAATACCGGCAGGGCGACGCGACGCTCACCATCCTGGACGGCGCCAAGCTTGCGCTATGGGGAGGGCAATCGGTGGCGCTGGTGGCGCCGTCAGGCTCCGGCAAATCGACGTTGCTGCATATCGCGGGGCTGCTCGAAAGCCCGGACTCCGGCGAGGTCTATATCGGCGGCACCGCGACGTCAGGCCTGTCCGACATCGAGCGCACACACATCCGCCGCACCGACATCGGCTTCGTTTATCAATCACACCGGCTGCTGCCGGAATTCTCGGCGCTTGAGAACGTGATGCTGCCGCAGATGATCCGCGGCCTGAGCCGCACGGAAGCGTCCAAGCGGGCGAAGGAAATCCTTACCTATCTCGGACTTGCCGAGCGGGTCGTGCACCGGCCTGCGGAAATGTCAGGCGGCGAGCAGCAGCGCGTCGCGATCGCACGTGCGGTCGCCAACGCGCCGCGGGTTCTGCTCGCGGACGAGCCGACCGGCAATCTCGATCCGCACACGGCAGACCATGTGTTTCAGGCGCTGATGCAGCTTGTCCGCGCGACGCGGGTGGCGATGCTGATCGCCACCCACAACATGGATCTCGCCGCACGGATGGATCGCCGGGTGTCCCTTGAGGAGGGGCACGTTGTGGAACTGGACTGACCTCCAACCGCCGGTAAGTTCTTAGCGCTGTTGCGGTTGCGATGCGCGCTTCTTCTTGGCCGCGGCCGGCTCAGGAGGCGGGGTCGGGTTTGCGACGGGTTCCGGGCGGGCGATGTAATACGGGTTCGCCGAGCACGATGCCTCACGTCCCGACGCGGACTGTTGGCACTGCGAATAGCTCTCAAAGATGCAATCGCCCACGCCGGCGAAATCGCGGCCGACCATACAGAACGGATATCTCCGGGCCGCTTCCGATTGGGCGTAGGCAACGTCTGTTCCGGCAACCATCAGCATCAGGGCTAGAATTTTTTTCATCAGGCTTTCCTTATCTCGACTTCCAGTGCGCCTGCTTGCCAGCAACGTGACGGATTGCCCAGTCCTTTTCGGTACCGGGATAACTTATGTACGAATGCATCGGGGGTATGGGCGGCGGGTGAGCAACAACGCTTGGCAGTTGAGCGCATTCCAAACGCGATGCGGGCGGCGATACGGATCGCCACCCGCAAACATGCTAGCCGTGGTGAAACTCGACGGAGCGTGAGATCGCGTCAGCGATAGACGCGGCGTCCGGCCGGCTCGGGAAGTCCGGCCTTCCGGTCAAAGTAGCCGAGATATGGATTGGCAGCGCACTGCGCTTCGCGACCGGACGCGGACGCCTGGCACTGCGCGTAGGAATTGTACAGGCACTCGCCGAAGCCTGCGAAGTCGCGCCCGACCAGACAGAACGGATAATCGCGCGCCTGTGCGGCGGGCGCGTCGATCATCGGCAGCGCGGCAAGCGTCACCGCAGCGAAGAGAAATTTTCCTAGAGCCATAACGGCCTCCCTGATCCGCTGATGAGCGGTATGAATCTGCGCGCTCAATTTGGTCGCGCGTGCTCAGCGGTCAACACACGATTTCGCGCAAGGTGTTCAAGTATTCCTGACGCAGCTGGTGGAATGGCGAAGGCATTGCGGTGTAGCGCCGGCAGTGGCGGCGAAACCTTTCGTTAAGCATTGGTGCCCGCAGCGCGCGGACCGGTAAAACGTCCTCTTGACTCCCCAGAACAAAAATAGAACAGTTCGTGATATGTTCTCATCCGGAGTCGGGAGGCCGAAATGCTCAGAACGTTTGTTGAGGAAGCCGCAGCACTGGCGTCAATTGTCCTGTTTATCGGAACTGTCGCGGTTTGGGCGCAGCTGATTCCGCAGCTCTGACGCGGGTTCTGGAAGCCATGTCTGGGGACAAGGCGGAGAACTAAGGGCCAAACGGGAAGGTGCGTGGACTTCGGTCGGATGGTGGGGTCACCATCGTTGTCTGACACGTGAGTCGATCCGCCGACTAAACGCCGGAGCGGCTGCTTTCCGAAAGTTCTGCGCCACACACCATGCCCAATGCCGGTTTTGTTCATCTTCACGTCCACTCGGCCTATTCGCTGCTGCAAGGCTCGGTGACGATCGCCAAGCTTGCGGAGCTGGCAAAGGCCGATAAACAACCGGCGCTGGCGCTGACCGACACCGACAACATGTTCGGGGCGCTGGAGTTCTCTGACAAGCTGGCGGGAGCCGGCATTCAACCAATCGTCGGCTGCGCGCTCGCCATCGACTTCGGCGATCAGGAGCCGAACCCGCGCAACGTACTGGCTGCGCCGTCGCGCATCGTTCTGCTGGCAGCCCGTGAAGAGGGCTACCGCAGCTTGATGCGGCTTAATTCACGCGCGTTTCTCGAAACGCCGGTGCATCAGACGCCGCACGTCAAATTCGATTGGCTTCTCGAAGAAGCGCGCGATCTCATTGCACTGACCGGCGGGCCCGAGGGGCCGGTCTCGGCGGCATTCGCCGCGGATCAGGGAGCGCTCGCCGCTGCCCGCTGCGAGCGGCTGGCGTCGTTGTTCGGCGACCGGCTCTACATCGAACTGCAGCGCCACGGGCTCGAACGTGAGGCCATCGCTGAAGGCGGCCTGATTGATTTGGCGTATGCGAAAGGATGGCCGCTGGTCGCGACCAATGAGCCGTATTTCGCGACAGCCGACGACTACGAAGCGCACGATGCCTTGCTCTGCATCGCCGGCGGACGTGTGATCGCCGACACCGACCGGGTGCAGCTGACGCCCGAACATCGCTTCAAGTCGCGCAAGGAAATGGCGGCGCTGTTTGCCGATCTGCCCGAGGCGCTGGCGTCGACCGTTGAGATCGCCGAGCGATGCGCCTTCCGCCCGAAGACGCGCAAGCCGATCCTGCCGCGCTTCACCGTCGGCTCGGCGTCGGCGGACGCGGCCAGCGAGGAGGCGGCGGAACTGAAGCGGCAGGCGGAAGAGGGGCTGGCCGCGCGTATCGCCGCCCACGGGCTCGCACAGGGACAATCGGAAGAGGACTACCGCGCGCGGCTTGATTTCGAGATCGGCGTCATCTCGCGCATGAACTATGCGGGTTACTTCCTGATCGTCGCCGACTTCATCAAGTGGGCGAAGTCGCATGGCATTCCCGTCGGACCGGGCCGCGGTTCGGGCGCAGGCTCGCTCGTCGCGTACGCGCTGACGATCACCGACCTCGATCCCATCCGCTTTGGCCTCCTGTTCGAGCGCTTCCTCAATCCGGATCGCGTATCGATGCCCGACTTCGACATCGACTTCTGCCAGGACCGCCGCGACGAGGTGATCCGCTATGTGCAGGAGCGCTACGGCCGCGATCAGGTGGCGCAGATCATCACTTTCGGTACGCTGCAGGCGCGCGGTGTGCTGCGCGACGTCGGCCGTGTGCTGCAGATGCCATACGGGCAGGTCGACAAGCTGACCAAGCTCGTGCCGCAGAATCCGGCCGCGCCGGTGACGCTGTCCGCCGCGATTGCGGGTGAGCCGAAACTGCAGGCGATGCGCGACACCGAGCCGGTGGTGGCGCGCGCCTTCGACATCGCCCAGCGGCTTGAAGGATTGACGCGTCACGCCTCGACGCATGCGGCCGGCATCGTCATCGGCGACCGGCCGTTGAGTGAACTCGTGCCGCTCTACCGCGATCCGAAATCGGACATGCCGGTCACCCAATTCAACATGAAGTGGGTGGAGCCGGCGGGCCTCGTGAAGTTCGACTTTCTCGGCCTGAAGACGCTGACCGTGCTGGACGTGGCATCGAAGCTGGTACGCCGCCACAAGAACAAGGATTTCGATCTGGAGTCGCTGCCGCTCGACGATGCGCAGAGTTACGCGATGCTCTCGCGCGGCGAAGTGGTTGGCGTGTTCCAGGTGGAAAGTCAGGGCATGCGGCGCGCGCTCGTCGACATGCGGCCCGACCGCTTCGAGGACATCATCGCGCTGGTCGCGCTGTATCGCCCGGGTCCGATGGCGAACATTCCGACCTACTGCGCGCGCAAGCACGGCGATGAGGAGCCGGAATATCCGCATCCGATGCTCGAGCCGATCCTGAAGGAGACCTTCGGCGTCATCATCTATCAGGAACAGGTGATGCAGATCGCGCAGATGATGGCCGGTTATTCGCTCGGCGAAGCCGACCTCCTGCGCCGCGCGATGGGCAAGAAGATCCGCAAGGAGATGGATGCGCAGCGCGAGCGCTTCGTCTCCGGTTCGGTCGCCAACGGCATTCCCAAGGGGCAGGCGGAATCGATCTTCGAGTTGTTGGCGAAGTTCGCCGACTACGGCTTCAACAAGAGCCACGCGGCGGCCTACGCGCTTGTGTCGTACCAGACCGCTTACATGAAGGCGCACTATCCGGTGGAATTCATCGCCGCGTCGATGACGCTCGACATGAACAACACGGACAAACTCTCCGAATTTCGTGCTGAAGCGCAGAAGCTCGGCATCAAGGTCGAGCCGCCGTCGATCAATCGCTCCGGCGCGACATTCGAAGTGGCTGAGAACACGATCTTCTATGCGCTTGCCGGTCTCAAGGGCGTCGGCGCGCAGGCGGTCGAGCTGATCGTCGAGGCGCGCAAGAGAGGTCCGTTCAACTCGCTCGCGGACTTCGCCGCACGCGTCAATCCGCGTGCCATCAACAAGCGTGTGCTGGAAAGCCTCGCAGCGGCGGGTGCGTTCGATGCGCTTGAACCGAACCGCGCCCGCGTGTTCGCCAGCGCCGATGCGGTTCTCGCCGCGTGCCAGCGCAGCCACGAAGCCTCGACCATCGGACAGAACGACATGTTCGGCGGCATGGCCGATGCGCCGTCGATCACGCTGCCGTCGATGGAGCCATGGCTGCCGGCAGATCGCCTGCGCCGCGAGTACGACGCGATCGGCTTCTTCCTCTCAGGCCATCCCCTCGACGATTACGCGACTGTGCTCAAGCGGCTGCGGGTGCAGTCGTGGGCCGAATTCTCACGCGCCGTGCGCACCGGCGCGACCGCGGGGCGGGTCGCGGCAACTGTGGTGTCGCGAATGGAGCGCCGCACCAAGACCGGCAACAAGATGGGCATTCTCGGCCTGTCCGATCCGACCGGGCATTTCGAGGCCGTGCTGTTCTCCGAGGGGCTGGCCCAGTTCCGCGATGTACTCGAGCCCGGTGCAGCCGTGCTGTTGCAACTCGGCGCCGAGCTGCAGGGCGAGGATGTCCGCGCACGCATTCTCAACGCCGAGCCACTCGATGCCGCAGCTGTGAAGGCGCAGAAGGGGCTGCGCATCTTCCTGCGCGACGAGAAGCCGATCGAGTCGATCGCCCGCCGCCTCGACATGCCGGAGCCGAACGGGGTCAGCACAGGTAAGGCCGGCCAGTTCACCGCGCCGCCGAGCGGTGAGGGCGAGGTGACCCTCGTCATGATGATCGATCTCGAAACCGAGGTCGAAATGAAGCTGCCCGGCCGATTCCGTGTCTCGCCCCAGATCGCGGGTGCCATCAAGGCTGTGCCGGGGGTGGTGGACGTCCAGACCCTTTAAGCGGGCGGAAATCAGCGGAATTTGAGGGATTTCCGGCCTGCCGGGAGCCTGATTCCGCCCGGTTTTCCTTGCTTTGGCCGGGGGGCGTCGCTATAAGCCGCGCCATCTCACACGGAAACATGGCTCAAAAGGCCGTCCGGTGGCATCCGGGCCGCGAGGCAGGGCTATTCCTGCTCCAAGGCTGTTTGCTCACACGTTTCCGGAGGAACCAACCGGAGAACTAAGACTATGGCTGTACCTGATTTTTCTATGCGTCAGTTGCTTGAAGCTGGCGTGCACTTTGGCCACCAGGCCCACCGCTGGAATCCGAAGATGGCGGACTACATCTTCGGCGCCCGCAACAACATTCACATCATCGACCTCGCCCAGACCGTGCCGTTGCTGCATCGCGCGCTGCAGGCCGTGAGCGACACCGTCGCCAAGGGCGGCCGTATCCTGTTCGTCGGCACCAAGCGCTCGGCGCAGGACGGCGTTGCCGAGGCTGCGAAGCGTTCGGCTCAGTACTTCGTCAACTCGCGCTGGCTCGGCGGCACGCTGACCAACTGGAAGACGATCTCGGGCTCGATCAAGCGCCTGCGTCACCTCGAAGAGGTGCTCAATTCGGCGGAAGGTTCGCAGTACACGAAGAAGGAACGCCTGACGCTTCAGCGTGAGCGCGACAAGCTCGACCGTTCGCTCGGCGGTATCAAGGACATGGGCGGCCTTCCGGACCTGATCTTCGTGATCGATACCAACAAGGAAGACATCGCGATCCAGGAAGCGCAGCGCCTGAACATTCCGGTCGCCGCGATCGTGGACACGAACTGCGATCCGAAGGGCATCACCTACATGGTGCCGGGCAACGATGACGCCGGCCGCGCCATCAGCCTGTACTGCGATCTCGTCGCGCGTGCTGCGATCGACGGCATTTCGCGGGCGCAGGGCGATGCGGGCATCGACATCGGCGCCTCGTCGGCTCCGCCGCGCGAAGTGCTCGCGCCGGCTCCGGCGAAGTCGGGCTTCGAAGGCCTTGCAGGTCCGCGCGGCGTTGCCGACGACCTCAAGAAGCTGACCGGCGTCTCGGGCGCGATCGAGAAGAAGCTGAACGACCTCGGCATCTTCCACTACTGGCAGCTCGCCGAACTCGATCATGACACCGCGCACAAGATCGGCGAAGAAGTCGGTCTGCCGGCGCGCGCCGACGCCTGGGTGGCGCAGGCCAAGTCGCTGACCGCGGAAGCCGAGTAACGCAGACGGCGTTGCGGCCGGAACAATCCGGCCGCAGACATCTTTCTGAAATCAAATACCTGGATATGGAGCCAGCGAAGCGCGTCTTGCGCGTCGCATCGGCGACCGGCAGGCAAAGGACTAGAACAATGACGACGATTACCGCGGCGATGGTCAAGGATCTGCGCGAGAAAACCGGCGCAGGTATGATGGACTGCAAGCAGGCGCTGAACGAGACCGCAGGCGACATGGAAGCGGCGATCGATTGGCTGCGCAAGAAGGGCTTGTCGAAGGCCGCCAAGAAGGCTGGCCGCGTTGCCGCGGAAGGTCTCATCGGCGCGATTACGTCGAACGGCAAGGGTGCGCTCGTCGAGGTCAACTCCGAGACGGACTTCGTTGCGCGCAACGAACAGTTCCAGGGCCTCGTGAAGATGGTGGCGCAGGTCGCGCTCGAAGCCGGTAACCTCGACGCCGTCAAGGCTGCGAAAGTTGGCTCGGTCACCGTCGATCAGGCGATTGCTGACGCGATCGCTACGATCGGCGAGAACATGACGCTCCGCCGCGTCGCCCATCTGTCGGTCGGCAAGGGCATCGTCGCGAGCTACATCCACAACGCCGTGATCGACGGTCTCGGCAAGATGGGCGTGCTGGTCGCGCTGGAGTCGGGCGGCAAGGCGGATGAACTGGCTGCGCTCGGCCGCCAGATCGCCATGCATATTGCTGCGTCGAACCCGCTCGCACTGGATGCCTCCGGTCTCGATCCGGAAGTGGTGCGCCGCGAAAAGGACGTGCTCGCGGACAAGTATCGCCAGCAGGGCAAGCCGGACAACGTGATCGAGAAGATCGTCGAGTCGGGTCTGAAGACTTACTACAAGGAGGTTTGCCTCCTGGAGCAGGCCTTCATCCACGACAGCGGCAAGTCGGTTGCGCAGGCGGTCAAGGAAGCTGAGGGCAAGGTCGGCGGTCCGGTAAAGATCACCGGATTTGTGCGCTATGCTCTCGGCGAGGGAATCGAGAAGCAGGAAACCGATTTCGCCGCCGAAGTCGCCGCTGCCGCCGGACAGGCCTGAGCGGAGACGTCACGACCCGATAAGCCTGCAAGCGCGTTGGAGCGACCGCATCATGGGTGAGCCGGCTTATCGTCGTGTTGTGGTCAAGGTCTCCGGCGAAGCGCTCAGCGGCGAGCACGGGTTCGGCATCGATCAGCCGACGATGGATCGCATCGCCACGGACCTGATCGCGGCGAAGAATCTCGGTTGCGAAGTTGCCGTCGTCATCGGCGGCGGCAACATTTTCCGTGGTGTCGAGGTGTCGTCGCGCGGCGTGTCGCGGCCGACCGGCGATACCATGGGCATGCTCGCGACCGTGATGAACTGCCTCGCCATGCAGGCCGCGCTCGAGCGCAAGGGCCAGCCGGCGCTCACGCTCTCCGCATTCGTGATGCCGGAAATCTGCGAGCTGTTCACGCGCCGCGCCGCGCACGCGGCCTTGGCTGCGGGCCGGATCATTCTGCTCGCGGGCGGCACCGGCAATCCGTTTTTTACGACCGATACGACTGCGGTCCTGCGCGCAGCCGAAATCGGCGCCCAAGCGGTTTTGAAGGCGACCAATGTCGATGGCGTCTACACGGCCGACCCGAAAAAAGACAAATCCGCCAAGCGCTTCGACCGGTTGACCCATTCCCAGGCATTGGAGGGTGGCTACAAGGTCATGGACGCGACAGCGTTCGCGCTTGCCCGCGAGACCTCGCTGCCTATCATTGTGTTTTCGATCGCCGAACAGGGCTCGATTGCGGCGATTCTGGCTGGCTCCGGCCATGGCACGGTCGTCGCAGGATAACGAAAAGATTTGGTTCGGCGAATTGACCTGATTTGCCGCAGACTACGTCAGGGAGAACAAGGTCATGACGTCCGGGAAATTCGACATGGCTGACCTCAAGCGCCGCATGCAGGGCGCGGTCGGCGCGCTCAAGCACGAGCTCGGCGGGCTTCGGACGGGACGTGCATCCGCTTCGATGCTGGAACCGGTGCAAGTCGACGCCTATGGCACCCACATGCCGCTGAACCAGCTTGCGACGGTGAGCGTACCTGAACCGCGGATGATTTCCGTGCAGGTCTGGGACAAGTCGATGGTGAAGGCCGTCGAGAAGGCGATCGTCGACTCCAACCTCGGGCTGAGCCCGGCGACGGAAGGACAAGTTCTGCGCTTGCGCATTCCCGAGTTGAATGAGGAACGCCGCAAAGAACTCGTCAAGGTCGCGCACAAGTACGCGGAAGCGGCCAAGGTTGCCGTGCGGCATGTGCGGCGCGACGGCCTCGATGTGCTGAAGAAACTTGAGAAGGGTCACGAGATTTCCGAGGACGAGCAGGAGCGGCTCGCCGGCGATGTGCAGAAGGCCACCGACGGGACGGTGACCGAGATCGATCAGCTGCTCGCGTCCAAGGAAAAAGAAATTCTGACGGTGTAGCGGACTGCCCGCAATCGCGGGCAGAGGGGCAGAACGGCATCGCGCGAACGGGGCCTGCGCATGCCAGAGGACTGGATGATGTCGAACGTTGCGCTGCCAACACCCGAGCGGTCGGATCTTCCCGACCCGCCGGCGCATGTCGCCATCATCATGGACGGCAACGGCCGCTGGGCGGCTGCACGCGGTCTGCCGCGCGTCGAGGGTCATCGCCGCGGCGTCGAGGCACTGCGCCGCGTCGTGCGCGCCGCCGGTGAACTCGGCATTCGTTATCTCACGATCTTCTCGTTCAGCTCGGAGAACTGGTCGCGGCCGGCGAGCGAAATCGGCGACCTGTTCGGGTTGCTCCGCCGTTTCATCCGCAACGATCTGGCGCAGCTGCATGCGGAGGGCGTCCGCGTCCGCGTCATCGGCGAGCGCACCGGGCTTGAGCCC
This sequence comes from Proteobacteria bacterium SG_bin9, assembly GCA_002083525.1. Lineage (GTDB taxonomy): Bacteria > Pseudomonadota > Alphaproteobacteria > Rhizobiales > Xanthobacteraceae > SG-bin9. Next base: position 28,962 of record LWDM01000075.1, read on the forward strand.
GACATCATCGCGCTGCTCACCGAAGCCGAAGAACTGACCCGCGCCAACACCAACATGCATCTGATTGTCGCTTTCAATTATGGATCGCGGCAAGAGATCGCCAACGCCGCGCAGAAGCTTGCGCAAGAGGTCGCCGAGGGGAAACGCGATCCGGCGTCGATCACGCCGGAGACGCTCGGACAAACGCTGCATACCGACGGCATTCCCGATCCCGATCTGATCATCCGTACCAGCGGAGAACAGCGGCTCTCGAATTTCCTGATGTGGCAGGCAGCGTACAGCGAGCTGGTGTTCGTCCCCGTGCACTGGCCCGATTTCGACGGCGTCGCGCTGAGAAACGCGGTCGAGGAATACGGCCGCCGCGAGCGCCGCTTCGGCGGGCTCGCCGCGAAAGCCGGATCGTAAGCCTCGTGGCTGGGGACAGCACCGCGCCGCAAGCCGCCGAGACGCCATCACGCAATCTGTTGATGCGGGTGCTGGCAGCATTGGTGCTGGCGCCGATCACCATCGCGATCGCCTGGCTCGGCGGCTGGCCGTGGCTCTGGCTCGTGACGATTGCCGCGGCGATCCTCTACTACGAATGGCAGATGATCGTCGGCGTCTGGCGCAACAGGTTCATCATGGCCACAGGCATTGCAGCGCTCGGCATTGCCGGTCCGTTGCTCATGATCGGCGAGATGAAATGGCTAAGTGCCGTTCTCGCTGCGGCGTGCGCTATTCTTGCTCTGCTGGCGCGTGCGCAATCGGCTTGGGTGGTCGGCGGCTTCCTTTACGCGACGGCTGCCTTCCTCGGCGCGATCATCGTGCGCGCTGACGTGGCGTACGGATTTGTTGCGCTGGTTTTCGTTCTCCTCGTCGTTTGGGCGGCGGATATCGGCGGCTATTTCGCGGGACGTGGCATCGGCGGCCCTAAACTCTGGCCGCGGGTCAGCCCGAAAAAGACTTGGTCCGGCGCGATCGGCGGTTTGCTCGCGAGCCTCGCGATCGCGGCTGGATTCGCTGCCGCGGGGCAGGGAGCGCTGGTCACGTTGTTGGTGCTAGGCGCCGTTCTGTCGGTGGTTTCTCAGCTTGGCGATCTGTTCGAATCCGCTATCAAGCGGCAGTTCGGCGTGAAGGATTCGAGCCACATCATTCCAGGTCATGGCGGCTTGATGGATCGGCTCGATGGCTTTATCGCCGCCATTGCCTTTGCAGCGCTGGTCGGCGCGTTACGCGGCGGCGTCGATGGCGCCGGGCGCGGTCTTATGGTTTGGTGATCCAATGAGTGCAGTTCCCCTCCGGAAAAATAGCGCCGCGACGGCGACCGGCGAACGCGTGGTGTCGGTGCTTGGCGCCACCGGTTCGATCGGCGATAGCACCATGGACCTGATCCGGCTGGGCAAGGACCGATATCGCGTCGAGGCAATCACCGCGCACCAGAATGTCGAGGGTCTCGCCAAGCTCGCGCGTGAATTCAACGTGCGCTTCGCAGCGCTTGCCGACGCGTCGAAGCTCGGCGCGTTGCGTGACGCGCTTGCCGGCACCGGTATCGAGTGCGGCGCTGGCGAGAACGCGATCATCGAAGCGGCCGCGCGGCCGGCCGATTGGTTGATGGCGGCGGTCAGCGGGGCCGCAGGTCTCAAGCCCGCACTCGCTGCGGTCGATCGCGGTACCACCATCGCGCTGGCTAACAAGGAATGCCTCGTTTGTGCGGGCGACATCTTTATGCAGCGCGCAGCGAAAGCCGGCGCGCGGGTGCTGCCGGCGGATTCCGAGCACAACGCGCTGTTTCAGGCGCTGAGCTCAGGCAATCGCGAGGAGCTGACGCGCGTCATCATCACCGCATCGGGCGGGCCGTTCCGCACCTGGGCGGTTGCCGACATCGAGAACGCAACGCTCGCGCAGGCGCTGAAGCATCCGAACTGGAGCATGGGGCAGAAGATCACCATCGATTCCGCCTCGATGATGAACAAGGGCCTCGAAGTCATCGAAGCGTCGTATCTGTTCGCGCTGACGCCGGACGAGATCGATGTGCTGGTACATCCGCAGTCGATCATTCACGGCATGGTCGAGTTTTCCGATCGCTCGGTCGTCGCACAACTTGGTGCGCCGGACATGCGCATTCCGATCGCGCATTGTCTTGGCTGGCCCGAGCGCATTACCGGCCCGTCGCAGAAGCTCGATCTCGCCAAGATCGGTCAGCTCACATTCGAAACACCCGATTTCGCGCGGTTTCCGGGCCTGCGATTGGCATACGACGCGCTGCGGGCAGGGAATGGTGCGACAACCGTGTACAACGCCGCGAATGAGGTGGCCGTGGCCGCCTTCATCGGTCAGAAGATCCGCTTCGGCGCAATTGCGCGGCTGGTCGAGGCGACGATGAATGCGGTGGTACGTGATGGTTCCGCGCACACACCGGCCAACGCCGACGAAGCACTGGCCGTTGACCATATTGCGCGAAAAACCGCTGAAGCCCTCTTGCCTCAAATTGCCTTAAAGGCATCCTAATCAGTTGGGGAAGAGGGCCTCCGGCTCTATGTGAGAGGATCGGGATGGCCGACATTTTCATGAGCAGTTTCAGCACGTTGACCGGTGGTTTGATCGGTTACGTGATCCCGTTCCTGTTCGTCCTGACGGTCGTCGTTTTCTTCCACGAACTTGGCCATTTTCTTGTCGCCCGCTGGGCAGGCGTGAAGGTTCTGACCTTCTCCCTCGGCTTCGGGCCGGAACTTGCCGGCTTCAACGACAAGCATGGAACCCGCTGGAAAATTTCCGCGATCCCGCTCGGCGGCTATGTGAAGTTCTTCGGCGATGAGAGCGAGGCGTCGACGCCGTCGACCGAGGCGCTTGAGAAAATGAATGCCGAGGAGCGTTCCTACAGCTTCCATCACAAGAAAGTCGGTCCGCGTGCGGCCATCGTCGCCGCCGGCCCAATCGCGAATTTCCTGCTGGCGATCGTGATCTTCAGCGTGATGTTCATGGTGCTCGGCAAACCGAGCACGTCGGCGCGCGTCGACAGCGTGCAGGCAGGAAGTGCCGCTGCCGCAGCGGGTTTTCAATCCGGCGATCTGATCACCGCGATCGACGGTCAAGCTATCGACAGCTTTTCCGACATGCAGCGGATCGTCGGCACCAAGGCCGGACAGAAGCTGACGTTCGACGTGAAACGCGATTCCAAGTTGCTCTCGCTGACGGCGACGCCGGAACTGCGTGAGGTGAAGGATTCCTTCGGCAACGTTCATCGCCTTGGCGTGCTCGGCATCAGCCGCGCCACGGCGGCCGGCGATACCGTTACCCAGCCGGTGAGCCCGCCGGCCGCGGTTTGGCTCGGCGTCAAGGAAACCTGGTTCGTCATCGACCGGACCTTCTCGTACATCGGCGGGGTGTTCACCGGCCGCGAGGCAGCCGATCAGGTCGGCGGCCCGATCCGGATCGCCCAGATTTCGGGGCAGGTGGCGACGATTGGCCTTGCCGCCCTGATCCATCTCGCCGCCGTGCTGTCGATTTCCATCGGCCTTCTGAACCTGTTTCCGGTTCCGCTGCTCGATGGCGGTCACCTTTTGTTCTATGCGGTCGAGGCCGTACGTGGAAAACTGCTGTCGGAACGGGCCCAGGAACTGGGATTCCGGATCGGTCTGGCGCTGGTACTAATGTTGATGGTTTTCGCGACCTATAACGACTTCAAGCACCTGGCTGCATCGTAAGGTTGTGATGGGGGTATTTTCCTTGCGTGGCCAATGGGCAATGTCTTGGAAAGAAACTTGAATTGCGCGGTTAAAGCCGGTTTGCCCTCGGGGTGAAATTGGCTACAAGCGGTGCAACAATCGAGAATCTGCCGATGCCCGCGGGGGCTGGTCAGCGGCACAGGGGAATTCAGGGCGTCTTGGCGTCCTCCGGAATGATAAGGGCGCGTTGCGCATGATGGTGGGAATGCGAGTGCTACGGGGTGGTCTGGTCGCCGCCCTTTTGGTGGCCGGGTTGTCTGTTGCCGCCCTGGCAACGGGGGTCGCCGTTTCGAATGTTGCGGTTGCGCAGACCGCCGCGTCGGTCGTTGTGGAAGGCAATCGCCGCGTCGATTCCGATACCATCCGTTCGTATTTCAAGCCGGGCCCCAGCGGCCGCCTTGATGTGGGCAGCATCGACGACGCGCTCAAGGCGCTGATCGCGACCGGCTTGTTCCAGGACGTGAAGATCAACAACGTCGGCGGCCGCATCGTCGTCACCGTCGTCGAGAATCAGGTCATCAATCGCGTTGCCTTCGAGGGCAACAAGAAGATCAAGGACGATCAGCTCAGCCTTGAAGTACAGTCGAAGCCGCGCGGTACGTTTTCGCGTGCGACGGTGCAGGCCGACACGCTGCGCATCGCTGAAGTCTATCGCCGCTCGGGCCGCTTTGACGTGCGCGTCGAGCCGAAGATCATCGAGCAGCCGAACAACCGCGTCGACCTGATCTTCGAGGTGACGGAAGGCGTCAAGACCGGCGTCAAGACCGTCGAATTCATCGGCAACAAGGCGTTCTCGTCTTATCGTCTGAAGGACGTCATCAAGACGCGCGAATCGAACATCCTCAGCTTCCTTGCATCCGGCGACCTCTACGATCCGGATCGCGTCGAAGCCGATCGCGATCTGATCCGCCGCTACTATCTCAAGAACGGTTATGCCGACGTGCAGGTCATCGCGGCGCTGACCGAATACGATCCCGACAAGAAGGGCTTCATTGTCACCTTCACCATCGAGGAAGGCGAGCAATATCGCGTCGGTTCGGTCGACTTCCAAACCAGCGTTGCCGGTCTCGACGCCGCCTATTTCCGTTCGTTCTCGCGCGTGGGCGTGGGCTCGGTTTACAACGCCGAAGCGGTCGAGAAATCCGTCGAGGAAATGACGATTGAGGCGTCGCGCCGTGGCTACGCGTTCGCGCAGGTTCGCCCGCGCGGCGAGCGCAACTCGGCGGCGCGCACCGTGTCGATCGTGTTCGTGGTCGAGGAGGGCGCTCGCGTCTACATCGAGCGAATCAACGTTCGCGGCAACACGCGCACGCGCGACTACGTGATCCGCCGCGAGTTCGACGTCGCTGAAGGCGATGCTTACAATCGCGCGCTGGTCGATCGCGCCGAGCGGCGTCTGAAGAACCTCGACTTCTTCAAGACCGTGAAGATCGTGACCGAGCCCGGTTCGTCGTCCGACCGCGTCATCCTCAACGTCGATCTCGAAGAGAAATCCACCGGCGACTTCTCGGTGTCGGGCGGCTATTCGAGCGCCGACGGCTTGCTTGGCGAAGTCAGTATTTCCGAAAAGAATCTGCTTGGCCGCGGCCTGTTCGCACGAGCGGCGTTGCAGTACGGCCAGCGCGCGCGCGGCTACACATTCTCGTTCGTCGAACCGTATCTGTTCGACTATCGCGTGGCGTTCGGTCTCGACGTCTTCCAGCGCGAGCAGCTTGCGTCGTCGTTCCAGTCCTACAACACCAAGACGGTGGGTGTGACGCCGCGCCTCGGCTTCACGCTCCGCGAAGATCTGGCGCTGCAGGTGCGCTACTCGTTCTACCGTCAGGAAGTGACGCTGCCCTCGCAGCTCAGCAACTGTAACAACCTCGGTCCGACGGTTGCGAACGGCGGAATGGCGTTCTTCCCGACGCCGGCCTTCATCGCCGCCAACGGTCTGGCGCTTCCCGGTCAGCCGTTCGCGGCGCTGCCGCAAGGCTGTTACAGCGATGGCGAAGCGTCGTTGCCGATCCGTCAGGAGCTCGCGCGCGGTTCGACCAACACGTCGCTGGCCGGCTACACGCTGATCTACAACACCCTCGACAGCAACAAGGATCCGACGTCGGGCTTCCTCGTCGACTTCAAGCAGGACTTCGCTGGTCTCGGCGGCGACGTGCGCTTCATCCGCACCCAGTTCGACGCCAAGTTCTACAGCCCGCTGGTCTACGATCTCGTCGGCGTGCTGCGCGTGCAGGGCGGTAACATCTCCAAGATCGGCAATACGCCGCTGCGCATGCTGGATCACTTCCAGATGGGTCCGAACCTGGTTCGCGGTTTCGCACCCGCGGGTATCGGTCCGCGTGACATCACGTTCGGCACGACCAATGACGCGCTCGGCGGCACGACCTACTTCGGTGCGTCGGCGGAAGTCCAGGTACCGTTCTGGTTCCTGCCCAAGGAAGTCGGCCTGAAGGGCGCGGTCTACGCCGACGCCGGCACGGTGTTCGACTACAAGGGACCGACCTCGAATGTGCTCACGGGCGAAGTCGGGCCGTTCGGTCTGATCAAGACGTCGAACTCGGAGGATCGCAAGATCCGCAGCTCGGTCGGTGCCGGTATCATCTGGGCATCGCCATTCGGCCCGCTGCGCTTCGACTACTCGGTGCCTCTCTCCAAGGGCAAGTACGACCGCGTCCAGGAATTCCGTTTCGGCGGCGGTACTTCGTTCTGATCTCGACCACGAACCGGATTGCGGTGGGTGGAATGGTGCAACCCACGTTTCTGAAGCAACCTGCGTGGTCGACGCTTGCGGATATCGCCGTGCTCGCAAAAGCCGAGCTCGGCGATCCAGGCCGCGCCCGACAGCGGGTGCGCGATGTTGCGGCCGTCGATATCGCCGGACCGATGCACGTTACCTTCTTCGACAGCCGCAAATACGAGGCGCAGCTTGCCCGCACGCATGCTGGTGCCTGTCTCGTTTCGCCCGAACTCGAGGCGCGGGTGCCCGCGCACGTCGCGGTGCTGCGGGTGCGCGATCCCTACCGGGCGTTTGTAAATGTAGCCCGAGAGCTGCACGCCGATAGCCTGCGGCCGGTCTCTGCCTTCGATCAGGAAGGCGTCGCGCCCTCGGCGATCATTCATCCCACGGCCTGGCTTGAGGACGGCGTGACCGTCGATCCGCTGGCCGTCATTGGGCCGAATGCCGAGATCGGCACAGGCACTGTGATCGGTCCGGGTGCTGTGATCGGCCCCTCGGTGACGATAGGGCGGGATTGCAGCATCGGCGCGGGGGCCTCGGTGCTGCATGCCTTGATCGGCAACGGCGTGATCATCCATCCCGGCTGTCGGATCGGCCAGGACGGCTATGGCTTCGTGCCGGGCGCCAAGGGCCATACCAAGGTTCCCCAGATCGGCCGCGTCATCATTCAGAACGACGTGGAAATCGGCGCCGGCACCACCATCGACCGTGGCGCGCTGCGCGACACGGTCATTGGCGAGGGAAGCAAAATCGACAACCTCGTCCAGATCGGCCACAATGTCGTCATTGGCCGCCACTGCATCGTGGTAAGCCAATCGGGCATTGCCGGCAGTTCGACGCTGGGTGATGGGGTGGTTCTCGGCGCACGCATTGGCGTCAGCGACCACGCGACCATCGGAGACGGTGCGCAGATCGCCGCCCGTTCCAGCGTCGTAGGCGAGATCCCCCCCGGCGTTCGCTGGGGCGGTTCACCGGCAAAGCCCATGAAGCAGTTCCTGCGTGAGGTATTCGCGGTGGAGCGGCTTGGACGTGAGAGCGGGGCGGCCTCGAAAGCGCGGGCCGGAAAGACGGAGACCGAGGGGCGGGAGTAATGGAGCTGTCAACGACCGTCGAAACCGCGGATATCGCTCTTATCCTGAAGACGTTGCCGCATCGCTATCCGTTCCTGCTGATCGATCGCGTCATCAACATCGGGGCCGACTTCAGCGGCGTCGGCATCAAGAACGTGAGCATCAACGAACCGCAGTTCGCCGGACACTTTCCGGATCGTCCGGTCTATCCGGGCGTGCTGATGATCGAGGGCATGGCGCAGACCGCTGGCGTCATCGGCATCATGGCGATGAAGGAGAACAAGCCGCGTACGGTTTATTTCCTCACCGTCGACAAGTGCAAGTTCCGCAAGCCGGTCATCCCCGGCGATACGATCGAATACCACATGAAGTACATCAATCGTAAAAGAGCGATGTGGTGGTACTACGGCGAGGCGCGCGTCAACGGCGCCGTCGCGGCGCAGGCAGAAGTCGGCGCCATGCTGGCCGATTGACGAACAACCATGAGCACCATCGATTCAACCGCGCGCATTGAGAAGGGCGCCACGATCGCGGACGACGCCGTGATCGGGCCATTCTGCGTCGTGGGGTCGAACGTAACCATCGGCCCCGGCACGCGGCTGATTTCGCATGTGAACGTCGTCGGACATACGACAATCGGCGCCGGCTGCACCGTTCACCCGTTTGCGTCGCTCGGCTCACCGCCGCAGGACCTAGGCTATCGCAACGAGCCGACCCGGCTCGAGATCGGCGACGGCTGCACTATCCGCGAATCCGCCACGATGAACGTCGGCACGGCGAAGGGCGGGGGACTGACGAAGGTCGGCGCACGCGGCTTCTTCATGGCCTACAGCCACGTCGGACATGACTGCTCTGTCGGCGACGACGCGATTTTCGCGAATTCGGCGACGCTCGGCGGCCACTGCGTCATCGGCAACTCGGTCTACATCGGTGGCTTGACCGCCGTGCATCAGTTCGTCCGCATCGGTTCGCAGGCGATGGTCGCAGGCATGACCGGTGTGCGCGGCGATGTGATCCCGTATGGCTTTGCCACCGGCCAGCACGCGCACCTCGACGGCCTCAACGTCATCGGCATGAAGCGCCGCAAGTTTACGCGCGAGCGCCTGCACAGGGTCCGTGCCTTCTACAACGCGCTGTTCCACGGCGACGGCCATTTCGACGAGCGGCTGTCGGCACTCGCGCCGCGCGCCCGGGAGGACGAGGCCATCGCCGAAATCCTCAAATTCGTCGACGACGGCAACAAACGGCCGCTGTGCAAGGCTTTGCCGCGAGCGGCGGTGGACGAGTGAGCACGGCGCGGAGCGGACCATGAGCCAGCCTGTTCCGCCAATTTCCTCTCCTGTCGGCGTCATTGCCGGCGGCGGCACGCTGCCGTTTGCGGTCGCGGATTCGATCAAGTCGCGCGGACTTGAAGCTGTGCTGTTTGCATTGAAAGGATTCTGCGATCCGGTCCGCGCCGCAAACTACCGGCACCACTGGATTTCACTCGGTCAGTATGGTGCGTTGACGCGGAAGCTGCGCGAGGAACAATGCCGCGATCTCGTATTCATCGGCAGCCTCGTTCGCCCGGCTCTGTCCGAAATCAAACTGGACTGGGGGACGCTGCGCATCCTGCCGCGGATCATCGGATCGCTGCGGGGCGGCGATGATCATCTGCTGACCGCCGGTGCACGCATTTTTGAGGACAGCGGTTTTCAGCTTCACGGGATCAAGGACGTTGCGCCAGGCCTGTTGCTGCCGGTCGGGCCGCTGACCGGCAAAACGCCGACGGAAGCTGCGCTTTCGGACATCCGGAAAGGCCGCGAGGTTCTCGCGGCGCTCAGTCCGTTCGACGTCGGACAGGCAGTTGTCGTGATCGACGGCCATGTGGTTGCGGTCGAAGATATCGAAGGTACCGACGGTCTGCTGGCCCGCGTTACCGCGCTGCGTGCGCAGGGCCGGCTGCGCGCGAAGCCCGGCCGCGGCGTGCTGGTGAAGCTGCCGAAGACACGTCAGGATTTGCGGTTCGATCTGCCCGCGCTTGGTCCAAAGACCATCGAGGGAACAGCCGCAGCGGGACTCGCGGGTGTGGCGGCCCTCGCCGAAAACACGCTTGCCGCCGAGCTTCAGCTCATGATCGAAACGGCCGATCAGAAGGGCCTTTTTCTGACGGGCCTGCCGTCGTGACGGAGCCGACGATCTTTCTGATCGCGACGGAGGAATCAGGCGACCGGCTCGGCGCCGGATTGATGCGATCGCTGCGGGGGCGCCTCGATGGACGTGTCCGATTTGCGGGGATCGGCGGCCGGGCGATGGAGGCGGAAGGCTTCTCGTCGCTGTTTCCCATCCACGAGCTGTCGATCATCGGGTTCGCTGCCGTTGTTGCCCGATTGCCGGAATTGCTGAAGCGGATCCGCGAAGCGGCCGATGAGGTTCTGCGCGTTGATCCCGCGATGCTGGTGATCATCGACAGTCCGGATTTTACGCATCGGGTGGCGCGCCGTGTGCGAGCGCGCAATGCCTCGATTCCCATCGTCGACTACGTATCGCCGACGGTTTGGGCATGGCGTCCGGGACGCGCGAAGGCGATGCGCCGTTACGTTGATCATGTTCTGGCGCTGTTGCCCTTCGAACCCGAGGTTCATGCCAGACTGGGCGGACCGCCGTGCACCTATGTCGGTCACCCTTTGATGCAGCAACTCGCAGACCTGCGCCCGTCGACGGCGGCAGAACAAAGCCGCCGGAGCGAGGAGCCGCCGGTGCTTTTGGTGCTGCCCGGCAGCCGCCGCAGCGAAATCCGCCACCACATGGATGTGTTCGGAGAAACGCTACGTCGTCTCCATAACGAGGGCGTGCGGTTCGATGCCGTGCTGCCAACCCTTCCGCATGTTGCGGAACAAGTTGCCGAGGCCGTGCGTATGTGGCCGGTCAAGCCCCGTATCGTGACGACAGAAGAGGAAAAGCGCGCGGCTTTCCGGATGGCGCGGGCGGCATTTGCCAAGTCAGGCACGGTCAGTCTTGAACTGGCGCTCGCAGGCGTGCCGATGGTCGTGACCTATCGTGCGGGCGCGATCGAGATATGGATCGGCCGGCAACTGGTGAATCTCACGACGATCATTCTCGCCAATCTGGTGCTCGGCGAAAACGTCATTCCCGATCACCTGCAGGAGGACTGCACGCCCGACAAGCTCGTCCCGGCGCTGCGCGATGTCCTGAGCGATACGCCGCAACGGCGACGGCAGGTCGAGGCGTTCGCGAAGCTCGACACGATCATGTCGACCGGCGGTCAGCCGCCGAGCGAACGTGCGGCCGAGATTGTCATCGCGCATCTGCGCGCCCGCTAAGTCAAAGGACGCCAAGCCAAAAGAAAACGGCCGGTGCGGACACCGGCCGTTTTGCGAATTCGCAGCAACGCTTACTTGCGCTTGCCGACCTCGACGTAGTCGCGGCGGGCCTTGCCGGTATAGAGCTGGCGCGGACGGCCGATCTTCTGACTCGGATCCTCGATCATTTCGCTCCACTGGCTGATCCAGCCGACGGTGCGGGCAACAGCGAACAGCACGGTGAACATCGAGGTCGGGAAGCCCATCGCCTTCAGGGTGATGCCCGAATAGAAGTCGACGTTCGGATAGAGCTTGCGCTGGATGAAGTACTCGTCGTGCAGCGCGATCTTTTCGAGCTCCATCGCGACTTCCAGCATCGGATCGCCCTGATGGCCGGTCTCCTTCAGGACCTTGTGGCACATCTGCTGCATGATCTTGGCGCGCGGATCGTAGTTCTTGTAGACACGGTGGCCGAAGCCCATCAGGCGCACGGACGAGTTCTTGTCCTTCACCTTGGTGATGAATTCAGGGATTTTGTCGACGGTACCGATCTCCGCGAGCATCGCCAGCGCCGCTTCGTTGGCGCCGCCATGTGCCGGACCCCAGAGGCAGGCGATGCCGGCCGCGATGCAAGCGAACGGGTTGGCGCCCGACGAGCCGGCGATGCGCACGGTCGAGGTCGAAGCGTTCTGCTCGTGGTCGGCGTGCAGAATGAAGATCTTGTCGAGCGCTTCGGCGAGCACCGGGTTGATCTTGTAGTCCTCGCACGGCACGGCGAAGCACATGTTGAGGAAGTTCGCGGCGAAGCTCAGCGAATTCTTCGGATAGATGAAGGGCTGGCCGACCGTGTACTTGTAGGCCATGGCGGCGAGCGTCGGCACCTTGGCGATCATGCGCATCGAGGCGACCATGCGCTGATGCGGATCGTTGATGTCGGTCGAGTCGTGGTAGAACGCGGCCAATGCGCCGACGGAGGCGACCATCACGGCCATTGGATGGGCGTCGCGGCGGAAGCCCTGGAAGAAGCGGGCCATCTGTTCGTGCACCATGGTGTGGTGCGTGACGCGATGATCGAAGTCGGCTTTTTGCGCGGCGGTCGGCAACTCCCCGTACAGCAGCAGGTAGCAGGTCTCGAGGAAGTCGCCCTTCTCGGCGAGCTGTTCGATCGGGTAGCCGCGATAGAGCAGCACGCCTTCGTCGCCGTCGATGTAGGTGATCTTCGACTCGCAGCTGCCGGTCGAGGTGAAGCCCGGATCGTAAGTGAACATGCCGCTCTGGGCGTAGAGCTTGCTGATGTCCACCACGTCCGGACCCACGGTGCCGCTCAGCACCGGGAAGTTATAGCTCTTGTCGCCGACATTGAGCGCTACGGTCTTTGAGCTTTTTGCGTCCATCGTCATGTCCCCGATCAGTACGTTGTGAGGGCAGGCGGGTCTGACGGCCAACGGGCGTGGCGAGGAGGCCCAGCGAGCGTTTCGGAATGTTCCGCGAATGGGTACCGCATTGCCGTTTGCGCTGCAAGATAGCCAAAGTTCCAATGGCTGAGGATCAAGCCGAGGCCTGATCCCGCAAGCGCGCCAGGCATTCGTCGCGGCCCAATACGTCGAGAACGTCAAAAATGCCGGGCGACGTCGTCCGGCCGGTAAGGGCTGCCCGCAGCGGCTGCGCCACGGCCCCGAGTTTGTGGCCGTTCTGCTCGGCAAACGTCCGGACGGCGGCTTCCGTGGTCTCCGCGGACCATGGATTGACGGCTTCCAGCACGTCGGCGAGCTGCCCGACGATTGTCCGCGCGTCGCCGGTCAAAAGCGCTTCGGCTTTCGGCTCCAGCGGCAGCGGCCGGTCGGCAAAAATGAAGGCGGCGCCGTCGATCAATTCTAACAGCGTCTTGGCGCGCTCCTTGATGCCGGGCATGGCTTTCAGAAGCTGGGCGCGGCTCTTGTCGTTGAATTTGGCCAGCAAAGTTTCGCCATTCGGGACATAGTTCAGAACGTCCTCGAACGCCTGGACCAGCACGGCGTCGTCGCTGTTGCGAATGTAGATGCCGTTGAGGTTTTCGAGCTTGGCGAAGTCAAAGCGCGCCGCCGAGCGGCCGATCGCCGGAAGATCGAACGCATCGATCATTTCCTGCGTTGTGAAGACCTCCTGGTCGCCATGGCTCCAGCCGAGCCGCACCAGGTAGTTGCGCAGCGCTTCGGGCAGATAACCCATCTCGCGATAGGCTTCGACGCCGAGCGCTCCGTGGCGCTTCGACAGCTTCGCCCCGTCCGGCCCATGGATCAGCGGGATGTGCGCCATCACCGGCACGTCCCAGCCCAGCGCCTGATAAATTTGTGTCTGGCGCGCAGCATTGGTCAGATGATCGTCGCCGCGGATGACGTGCGTGACCGCCATGTCGTGATCGTCGACCACGACCGCGAGCATATAGGTCGGGTTGCCGTCGGACCGCAGCAGCACGAGGTCGTCGAGATTCTCGTTTTGCCAGACCACGCGTCCCTGCACCTGATCCTCGACGACGGTCTCGCCGTCGAGCGGTGCTTTCAGGCGGATCACCGGCTTGACGCCGGGAGGGGCCTCGGACGGATCGCGGTCGCGCCACAGCCCGTTGTAGAGCCGCGTCTTGCCCTCGGCGCGGGCTTTCTCGCGCATGGCGGCGAGCTCATCGGCACTGGCATAGCAATGGTAGGCCTTACCGGCAGCGAGCATCTGCTCGGCAACCTCGCGGTGGCGCGCCGCGCGGCTGTACTGGTAGACCACATCGCCGTCCCAGGTGAGGCCCAGCCATTTCAGTCCGTCGATGATCGCGGCGATCGCCGGTTCGGTCGAGCGCTCCCGGTCGGTGTCCTCGATCCGCAGCAGCATCTTGCCGCCGAAACGGCGCGCATAGAGCCAATTGAACAGCGCGGTGCGCCCACCTCCGATGTGGAGGAAGCCGGTCGGAGAGGGGGCAAAACGGGTAATGACAGGTGTGGTCATGGAATAGGCGAAACCGGCGGCATGCGCCGGGGCGGCGCGTGGGGTGTATAGCAGTTATCGCGCATAACTAAAGGCTTCGTTGCCGTATCAAGGCTTGGCGGCAGCGTGCGGATTTGGCAGACAGGACGCCGATTCAGACAGAATTGGACGCGACGGAATGACAGCGGAAGCAGCGGCGGTTGAAGCGGGGCGCGATTTCATTCGCGACATTATTCAGGCCGACCTCGACTCCAAGAAACATGCGCAGATCGTCACCCGGTTCCCGCCGGAGCCGAACGGCTACCTGCACATCGGCCACGCCAAGTCGATCGCGCTGAACTTTGGTATCGCGCAGGAGTTTGCCGGCAAGTGTCACCTGCGCTTCGATGACACCAATCCGACCAAGGAAGAGCAGGAGTACATCGACTCGATCCAGAAGGATGTGAACTGGCTCGGCTTCGACTGGGGCAAGAACCTGTTCTATGCGTCCGACTACTTCGACCAGCTGTATGAATGGGCGGAAATCCTGATCAAGAATGGCGACGCCTATGTCGACGATCAGACTCAGGACGAAATCCGTCTGACCCGCGGCACCTTGACCGAGGTCGGCCGCAATAGCCCGTTCCGCGACCGCTCGGTCGACGAAAACCTCGACCTGTTCCGGCGCATGAAGGCGGGCGAGTTTCCGAACGGCGCGCGGGTGCTGCGCGCCAAGATCGACATGACGTCGGGCAACATCAACCTGCGCGATCCGGTGCTGTATCGCATTCTGCATGCGCATCATCCGCGCACCGGCACCAAGTGGTCGATCTATC
>LWDM01000076.1:0-15725 GCA_002083525.1 Proteobacteria bacterium SG_bin9
TCTTGGGTGTTCTGATTGTTCTGCCAAGCGCCTATCTCCCAATCCGAATGCGGCCCACGGGAATCGACGGTGGTGTAGGCGAGGCGGTTCCACGGCGCACAGACGACGCCATTGCCGTGGAAGAAACTGCCGCCGCGCGGCGTATCCCGCGGATCGTCGATCTTGCCGGTCGCCGGGTTGAACCAGTGCCAGGCGGGAGGCGTAGCGTTGTATCCCTCACATCCGACGCGCAGATGGTAAGTGACGCCGTCCTTGGCCGGCAGGCCCAAGACGAACGTCAGGTCGTCGACCTGCTCGAGGTGCCAGCCCATGAGGCCTGCATTCTCCTTGAGCGCATCGAGTTCGACCTTCACCAACAGGGCCGCGGGGCTGGTCACGGCGGTCAGACTCCGGAACCGGTGGCGACGAGCGTCAGCTTGTACTTGCCTTTCTTGATGCCGAAGCTCACCAGGGGGCGGTTGACGGGCTCGAGCTGCACCTCGGCGAAGTAGAGCTCAAACGCGTCGCCCTCGGCGAGGTCGCGGTCCTTCACCACCTTTGCGATCACCTTCTCGACCTTGTCGTTCTTGTCGAACGAGCCGCGGAAGACGCCGTTCGGCGTAGCGATCTCAAGCGTCACGTCGTCGTCATGACCTTTCCCACGATCTTCGCTGGGATTCTTTTCTTCCTGGGTCATATGCCTACTCCGTTGCGGCGGGCCGATTGCCAAGCCGATGCCCCGGAATCTGCGCGCGGGAGGGCGGAGCAAAACCCCTAGGCCCGGGCGATTTCGCGTGTTAGTCCCATTTTTGGGAACGTTGATTCGTTTATGGTACGGCGCCAGCACCGGCGCAAGTGTACGTCCCACATTTGGGAACTGTTTTTTGCGGAGTCGGTGTTTGCCATGAAATTGATGGGAATGTCGAAATTGGCCGGGCTCGCGCGCCTAGCCGGAGGCGATCTAGACGGGGCCGTCCCGGCGCTCGTCGCGGAGCTCGAAGCGGGCGCATGGCATTCGATGGCGGAAGTCGCCGACTATTTTCCCGCGTCCAGGATCGCCGGCTTCAAGGTCCGGATTGCGCTCGGCGACGACTACCGCGTCGATCTGCTGGTCGATTGCGAGGCGCAGATGATTTTGATCGAATACGCGGGTGCGAGAAGCGGAATGCGCGCCGGCAAGAAAGGGAGCAAAGCTGCATGACAACCCGACCGATACGCACCGACGAGGACTATCAAGCGGCGCTGAAGCACGCCAAGGCGCTGTTCGGGCAGAACAGCCAGAAGGATCTCGACGAGCGCGAAGTGCTGCAGGCACTCATCGAAAGGTGGGAACGATCCGAGCATTCCCTCGAGGCTGCCACGCCGGCGCAAGCCATCAAGTTCCGCATGGCGCAGACCGGACTGTCCCAACGCGATCTGATTCCGTATCTCGGCAGCAAATCACGCGTGTCGGAGATACTCAACGGCCAGCGGCAGCCCACGGTCGATCAGATCCGGGCTCTGCATCAGCATCTCGGCATCCCGGTCGCGTCCCTGATCGGCTCGTTCAAGCACGAGCCTGCGGCGGGTCCCTCTAGCACCTCCGTGGCGGCCGAGGGGGCGCTCCGCAAGCTCGGCGTGATGAAGGCGAAGGAGGATCTCGCCGGATTTCTGTCGCGTTCCAAGGCTTCCGCTCCGGCAGTCGCCATGTTGCGCAAGACCCGGACCGAGCGCACCAATGCGAAGACGGACATGGCGGCACTCGAAGCATGGTGCGCGACCGCTCTAATGTGCGCAGAAAAGGTCGTCATCAAGAGGGCCAAGATAGGCAATCCGAAGAAGGCGGCGAGACGGCTTGCGCAATTGAGCACATCGCCCGACTGGCAGGATCAGATCGTAGTTGCGCTCCATCGAATGGGAATCGTGCTGGTAATATTAGAACACCTGCCGGGAACGTTTCTGGATGGAGCTGCGATGTGCCGCGGGGATGGCGTACCGGTGATCGCGCTGACCCTGCGCCACGACCGGCTGGACAATTTCTGGTTCACGCTGCTGCACGAATTCGCACACGTGGTGTGCCACCTGAACGCCGATCGACAGGTCATTCTAGACGATCTGGACGTGTCGAGTTCGGACGCCATAGAGGAAGAGGCCGATGCGTTCGCGCGCAACGCGCTCATTCCTTTGGCCATCTGGAAGCAGATCGACGAGGACAGCAGTACGGAGGCGGTGCTGGAGGCGGCGGACAAGGCCGGCGTGCATTCAGCGATTGCCGCCGGGCGCTGGCGGTTCGAGCATTCCGATTACCGTCGTTTCTCCAAATTGATCGGTCGCGGGGAGGTAAAGGCGGCCTTCGTCTCCCGTTAGGCCCCACCCCACCTTCCAGTCGCAGTATGGATGCTCCGAGAAACGTTTTCTGAGATCGCTGGTTGCGGTACTCGACTTCGTCGGTAGTTCCGGCATCTGCAGTCTTAGGTCCGATTTTCGGTGGGCGAGAGGTTGTTCGAAGCCACGTCTCCCAGCATGTCTGCGTGTTGAGCGGTATCGGCAGCGCGGACAGTCTCTGCGCAGCCAGGCTTCGAGGATGTTCGGTCGGAGAGTGGTTAGCCGCGCCTCAAAAAGTCTCTAATGCTCAGCAATCGACGCATGGCGTCGCCTTCCAATGTCTCGTTTCCGGCGGCTCTGTATATTTTTCTCGCCATCTCGAGGTCGTCTATCGCGACTGACAGTCTTTTTTCCATGACGGATGGCGACAAGTCGCTTACCGATAACCATGCGGTCAGGGCGCGCTTGTAGTGGGCCCTGCCCAACTGAAAGCGCGAGAAGCGCTTCTCGGACGTTGCCGTCCTTATCAAATCGCTCAGGATCTCCTCGGCTTTGCCGAACGCCCCCCCACGGATGTAAGCGTCTGCGAGACCCAGAATATTGTGCATTCGCATGTGAATGGGACTTCCGGCATCCAAGTCCCTCTGATCGATCGTTTCGAGTTCGGCTATGAGCCGAAGACGGTCGATATCATCGACGAACGCTTTGGTTCTCTGCAGATTGTAATCTGCCGACGAAACCAAGTTGATGATCCCGAAATCCTGTATCGCGTTGTCCGAACTATCGAAGGCGGCAGCATATGCGAGGGCATTTTCGTATCCGCGGACAAGCTCGCGCAGACTAGTCCGGCTCCTCGAATCCACCGGCTGCCAGATACGGTCGAATTGACCGTAGAAGATGAGCGGGAAACTGGTCCGCATGTATCGGACGAACGGATCCTTGCGAAGCGATCCGAACTGCGTGTCCATCTGCTTCGTGAGCTGCTTGTGCACGGGCTCGTTGTCTTCCTGGTCGGCATTGAGCGCCGAATAGTACATGATGACCGCGAGCTGACGATCCCGTTCCGCCGTTCCGGAGGCCGGAATGGTTCCGTTACGCACGAGGAGCGCCATCACCTCGCCGGCATGGACGCCCAACAGCAGGTCGCCTTCCCTAGTCCGATAGTCCAGGAGTTCTTTGGCGACCCGCCCAAACACATTGCGATCCCTGAGATCGGAGAACGCGATGCCCATCTCGAACAGGTAGCTTTCGATGAATTCATGTTCGTAGTCCGACAGCCGACGGCGCGGATTATCGGCCCTTTTCGTCCGCGATGCGCCACGTACACCGAATTGGTATTCGCGATACTTGTTGTCGAGCAGCAACCGTTCCGAGGACGTCGGATAAAGGCTTTCGACGAATTCGACATAGGTGTCGGACTTCATGAACGACCGTCCGTTCACCCACCGACGCCACTGAGCCGGATCCAGATCGGTGAATTTCTTGAGGAAGTCGTCCGCATCGGTGACGTACTTGCCTTCCGTCACTTGCGCCAACCGAAGCTTGAACATCTGCCACATGATGTGAAACAGGTGGGGTGCCGGCAGCCGGTCGATCGGTAGGCGCGGCCTATGCATGGCGATAACTCGTCCTCCCCAAATTCTCTGCTCGGCGTCAATCTGAACTTCCCTGCATGGAGGTGCAGAATGCATCGCAGCGCGACCATACCGTTTTCACGTGTGCCGGCCAAGGTTGCCATCATAGGTGGCGGGGTTTCCGCATTGACGGCGGCGCTTGCCGTCGCCGCGGAGGGCCGCTCCATCGTGCTTTTCGAAAAGCGCGGCGGCCGGCCGCACAAGCCGTCTGCCCAAGACTTCTTCTGCCACGCCGTGCTCGCCGGCGGCACCGATGCCTTCGAAAGGCTCTGTCCCGGCATCCTCGCCGATATCGTCGACGGAGGTGGCCAGCTGTGCGATTCTTTGCACGACGTGCGTTACGTCGAGGACCGCGCCTGCACCCCCCGACAGCGTTCCGGCTACGCCATGCTCCTGGCGCCGCGCCCTCTGATCGAAGACAAGCTGAGGGAGCGCGTCGTGAAGCTGGCCGGTGTGTCGTTCGAGCGGGCGAAGATCGCAGATATCCTGCCGCGGGCGGACGGGCGCCTGTCGGTCGTCGGCGGATCAGGAGGCACGTTCGATGCGGTCATCGATGCGTCCGGCAGCGAGCACCAATGGCCCGGCCTCCAAGGTGTCGAGCTGGGATCCGATCGCTTGGAGCAGCCGGTCGGCATCGAGATGGTTTCGGCGCACTTTTCCCTGCCGGTATGCCCGGAGCGACGCTCCGGTCTGCTCGTGTTCAATGCGCCGCCGCCGCAAGGAAAGCTCGGCGGCCAACTCATGATCTGCGGCCCGGAACGAGGTCAACTTTCACTCGGGTGGCGCGGAACGCGGCGCAACGTCAGAGAGCTTCCTCTTTGGGACACGTTTGCCGCATTCGCCCCGGATGTCGCGGTAGAAATGGCCTTGGGGTGGCGTCAATCATCCGAGGTCCAGACCTATCGCTTCCGTGAAGCCTACTATCACCGCGCGGCCGGTCCCGAACGGTTGGGCGTACCCTATTTCCCCGTCGGGGATGCCCAGTTGAAGACCAATCCCGCGTTCGGACTAGGCACGAGTCTGGCGGCGATTTCCTGCCTGAAGCTGCGAAACGTTTTTTCAGCCCGCCCGGCTTACGATCCAGTCGAAGCTGCTCGCCGCTACGCCTTCGCCTGCCGCGGACATCTGGACACCGCCTGGTCTTTGACGACCACGACCGATGGCCTCTACGACAGGCCCGAGCAGGTGAGGGGCTTGGGGCGGGCCATGCTGAACTTCATGCTCGGTCGCTTGCGGGCCCGCTTCATCGGGTCGCCCGCGCTGGCGCGACGCGTCATCTTGTCCGCCCAACTCGTGGTCCACGACCGACCGTGGTTCGACCCACGTTTCGCCGTTCCGGCTGGATGCGCGTCGATGCCGACGAAGTAACGCAATTCGGAAACCGTTTACCATCCGCCGGAATCCGCTTGAGCTGAGCCGCCGGCTCCGGTACATACTGCCGGTACACGCAACCCGCCGCGGTTGTCTGGAAACGCTGATTTTACAGCGGTTTTCGAGCCCCTCGGGGTCTGGCTGAGAATCCCTCCCTCTCCGCCAGTTTCTTCATTCCACGCAATTATTCGGGATGCGCGCCTAGCCTCGCGAAGCCACGGACGTTTCGATGTGTTTTTCGGCAAGCGTCGAACTCGCCACCACGCAGTTTCGTCCGAGCTTCTTCGCGTTGTAGAGCGCGATGTCGGCGTTGCGAATCAGCGCCACCTCATCGGGCGTGAACTCGTTCTTTGACGCCACGCCGATGCTGACGGTGACGGAGCCGCGCGGCGCGCCCGGGTGATGCATGCCGAGCTGGCGCACCTTCAGCTTGACGGCGTTGGCGACGATCCACGCCTGCTCCTCGGTGACGCGCGGAAGCACGATCGCGAACTCCTCGCCGCCGTATCGTGCCGACAGGCCGCGCGTGCCGATCGTGCTGTCGTTGATGATCTCGGCAATCTTCTGGATGCAGGCGTCGCCGGCCTGGTGTCCCAACGAATCGTTGTATTTCTTGAAGTGATCGATATCGATCATGAGGACCGAGAGCATTTGCTCGGTCTCGTAGGCTTGTCTGACGAACGTGTCGAACTGCCGGCGGTTGGAAAGCCCCGTCAATCCGTCCGTCGTGGCGAGCAACGACAGGCGATCGTTGGCGGCCGACAGTCTGTCTTCGAGTTCCTTGCGCTTGGTGATGTCGCGCAGCACGCCGACGAGCATGCGGTTCTTCTGATCGAGCGAATCCTCCGTCAGCTTGAAGTGCGCTTCCAGCCAAACGATGCTTCCATCTCTGCAGTAGGTGCGAAACTCGACGGACTTCGAGTGATCGGAGTCGACGAGGCCGGTGCTTGCCTCGACGATCGTCTGCTGATCCTCAGCGACGACCACATCAAGGCAGGAGCGGCCGATCAGCTCCGCTTCCGAATATCCGAGCAGCGCCTTCACGGACGCCGAAACGTACTCCAGCCGGCCATGCCGGTTCAGAAGGATGACGATATCGGCGCTGTTGTCCGCGAGCAGGCGATAGCGCCGCGCAAGTCTCATCTTCAGCGCGAACTGATTGGCCAGCAGCCACGCCAGGCCCGCGATCAGGGCGATCAGCGCCGCGGCGATGATAAGATCGCGCTTGAGGTCGGTGCGCCAGGCGTTGAGGACTTCGTCCTCGGAGCGTGCGACGGTGACGACCAGCGAGTACGCCGGCGCAGCTTCATAGCCGAAATATTTGACCAGGCCGTCGAATGGCGACACGACGCGATACAAATCCGCTTTCTTTTCCTTCAGGCGCTTTTGGAAAAGCTCCGTGTCGGCGAGATTCTTGCCGTACTCGCTTGTCTGCGGCCATCGCACGAGCACCGTTCCGTTGCCTGAGATCAGACTGATGCCGCCCTGCGAACCGATCTCAAAGGATGCGTAGAAGTTCTGGAAGTAGTCGTAGTCGATCGAGGAGAAGATCACGCCGCCGAAGTTTCCGTTCGCTTCGGTGATCCGCTTCGACAGAAGGATCGTCGGACGCGCCGTGGAGCGGGAGATCAGCGGGCCGGTGATCCGGAGTGCGCTGTCGCTGTTCTCCTTGTGAAACTTGAAGTAGGCGCGATCCGCGTTGTTATGCGCCGGCGCCCGGTCGAGCGAGGTGTAGCGCCAGTCGCCCTCCGCATTGAGAACGCCCATCTCGCGAATCTGAGGAAGCGAACGCACCGTTTGCCTCAGCGTGGCGTTGAAGCGGTCTGTCAGCGGGTTCTGGAACCGCAGCAGATCCGTCATGCCGTTCATCGCGGCTTCGGGCGCCCGGAAGGTATGGTCCGCGTGTTGCGCCAGGGAGTGCGCGAGGTTCCTGATGTCGTGCTCGCTGCGCAGGATATCCGTGTCGCGCGACGTCAGCGACTTCCAGAACAGCAATCCGAGCACGCAGCTCGTCGTCAGAACGACGAAAGCCCAAATCACGGCCGCCGGATAGCGGCGGGTCAGGGAAGCGAACAGCATCGAAGAAGCCCGGGTTGATACCGAGAACCTTGCCCGGACGTCCTTTCCGAAGCCTAACCGAACCGGCGCAATTTGAACGAAACCGCGTTCGTCCTTAACGGCTGATTGAGCCTGCCCCGTTTTGGCACGGATCAGATGACGGCCCTCATTTTAAAGTTGGATTTGCGGATATTCGACAACCAGAGCGAGCGCGGTTCCGTTGAGCGCTGACGGGCCGATGCTGCTCAGCCGGCGTCGCCTGTCCGAATATCTGCGCTGAGGCCGTTCCGTTAGGGTGGCGGCGGCGGTCAATGTCCGCCGCCGCTTGCTGCTGCGCCCTTCTGCTTTCCGGCCAGAAGCAGGACGACGCCGGCGAGAACCAAGACGATGCCGACCACGGCAAACGTGTCGCTGAAGCCCATGATCAGCGCCTGCTGCTTGACGGTCTTGCCGAGCGCGATGATCGCCTGATGACGTGCGCCGGTCGGATCGACCATGCCGTGTGACAGGAAGTAATCCGTCAGCGTCGCAATCCGCTCGCGCACCTCGTCGCGGCCGAGATCGACGGCTTGGCCGATGATGTTGGAGTGGAACTGCTCGCGCTTGGTGACGATGGTGGAGAGCATGGCGGTGCCGATGGCGCCGCCGAGATTGCGCATCATGTTGGAGATGCCCGACGCCGCGGACGCATCCTGCGGCGCGACGCTGCCGAGCGAAATCGCGCTCAGCGGCGTCAGCAGCAGCGCCTGGCCGACAGCGCGGACGACGTTCGGGTAGAAGAGCTGGTCGCCAGCATAGTTCAGCGACATCGACGTGTTCATGAACGAGCTGATGGCAAAGATGCTCGCACCGGCAAAGGCGATGAAGCGGACGTCGAAGCGCTGCATCAACAGCGGCACCAGCGGGATCAGCAGAAGTTGCGGCAGGCCGGTCCAGGCCAGCACGGTGCCGATCTGTTCGGCGTTGTAGTGCTGCACCTGGCCGAGATAGGCCGGCAGCAGATAAATCGATCCGAACAGCGCGAAGCCGATGAAAACGGCGGCGAGCGTCCCGAGGCCGAAACTGCGGTTGGTCAAGAGACGCAGCCGCAGCAGCGGCTTTTCGATCAGCAGCTCGTTGGCGACGAAGAGCGCGAGGCTGACGCCGGCGACGATCGCCAGCTTGACGATGAATGGCGAGCCGAACCAGTCGTTCTTGTTGCCCTCTTCCAGCACCGCCTGCAGCGCCGACAGGCCGACGGCCATGGTGGCGATGCCGAACCAGTCGCCCTCGCGCAACAGCCCGAGGTTCATGGGCTGGCGTTCGAGCGTGAAGTAGAGCGTCGTCACCATCGCCACCGTCGGCACCACGTTGACGAAGAAGATGGTCTGCCAACCGTAATTTTCGGTGAGGTAGCCGCCGATGGTGGGGCCGATCGCCGGCGCGAAAGTCACCGCAATCGAAAACATCGCCAGGCCGATCGGCTGCTGCCGCTGCGGCAGCTTGGTGAACACGAGCGTGAAAGCCATCGGAATCAGCACGCCGCCGAAGAAGCCCTGGAAGGCGCGCAGCGCGATCATGGTCGGCAGGTCGGTGGCGAAGGCGCACGCAACGGAGAACACCGCAAACATGCTGGCAAAGCTCAGCATGATCCTGCGGAAGGAAAAGACGCGGCTGAGGTAGTCGGTCAGCGGGATCACCACGATCTCGCCGATCAGATAGGACGTCGAAATCCAGGAGCCGTTATCGACGCCGGTGCCGATGCCGCCTTCGATGTTGAGCAGGGACGCGTTGGTGATCTGGATGTTCAGGATCGCCATGAACGCGCCGATCATGGCGGCGAAGATGGCGATCCAGATGGTGGCGCTGGCGCGATCGCCCTGAGCAGCCGGGGCGGGGGTCGTGCGCGGCGCCGGTGCGGCGCCGGTGAGAGCGAGACTGGCCATGACATCACCTGATCGAAGCAACCTGCGACGGCGCGGCGGCGGGTTGCGGCTCGGCCCGCGGCAGGGCTTCGCCGGCGATGGCGTTGGTCTGAATGCTGGGCACCACTGACATGCCCGGCCGCAGATCGGTGTTGCCGCTGTCGAGCACGATCTTCACCGGGATGCGCTGCACGATCTTGGTGAAGTTGCCGGTGGCGTTGTCCGGCGGCAGCAGCGCGAATTCCTGTCCGCTCACGGGCGCGAGGCTATCGACATGGCCGCGCACGGCTTTGCCGGGGAACATGTCGACCTCGATCTCGACGGGTTGGCCGGCGCGGACCTGGCCGAGCTGCGTTTCCTTGAAGTTCGCGATCACATAGGCGCCGTTTGACGGCACCAGCGCCATCAGCTGCGTTCCGGCCTGCACGAATTGGCCGACGCGCAAGGTGCGGTTGCCGACGATGCCATCGATCGGCGCGGTGACGGTCGTGTAAGAGAGATTGAGTTCGGCCTGATGCTGGGTCGCCTTGGCCCGTGCGGTCGCGGCCGCAGCTTGCGCCAGCTCGGCATTCAGCAGCTCGATCCGTTTCTGCGCAGAAATGAGGTTCGCCTTGTCGCGCTCGATGGTCGCAAGCACAGTGTTGTCGCGGGCCTCGGCGTCCTGTGCGTTGCGCACGCTGCCGGATCCGGTGGCTGCGAGAGCTGCGTAGCGCTGCTTCTCCTGTGCTGTGAAATTACGTGTGGCCATGTCCACATTGAGGGTCGCCATCGCGGCCGAAATGACGGCCTGCTGCACGTCGAGCTGCGCGCGCTTGCTGTCGACAGCGGCGTTGGCAGCGGCCACGTCGGCTACGGCCTGATCGAGGGCGACCTTGAAGTCGCGGTCGTCGATCCGCGCCAGTACCTGGCCTGCCTTTACTTGCTGATTGTCGCGGACCAGCACCTGATTCAGGTAGCCGGAGACTTTCGGGGCGATGGTCGTGTTGTCCGCCTTGACGTAGGCGTCGTCGGTGGAGACCAGAAACCGGCCGATGGTCCAGTACTCCCAGCCGTACCAGGCTGCGGTGGCGAGGAGCGCCGCAGCGGCCCCTGCGATCAGGCCGCGCCGGACCAGCTCCTTTGTCGATAAGTACCTTGATTGATTGGAGGAATCGGTCGCCGGCACCAGCTCCGGGGCCAGAGCCGACGGAACCTCGGGGACCTCTTGAAGAGTGGCGGCTTGGGCGCTCATGACGAGCCTCCGTAATTTGGAAACTTGATATTTTCCAAAATAGGCCCCACATTCGAACTGTCAATGGAATGACAGGCATCATTTTACGACATGGCTGACAATGGCGATCACGAAGACGAGAGCATCAGGGACCGAACCACGGCGTGGCCGCGGCCGCCCGCAGGCGCGCTCCGACGACGACACCCGCGCGCTCATCGTGGCGGCGGCACGGAAGGATTTCGCATCAAGCGGCTATGCGGCGACCGGCATGGAGAGCGTGGCGAAGAGCGCGGGCGTGTCCACCAAGACACTCTACCGGTTGATCCCGAACAAGGCGGCGCTGTTCGAGGCGGTGATCACCGAAGGGCTCGATCGCTTCGCCGCGCGGATCCGGCTGCGCGCGTGTGATAATGACGATCTCGAAGCCGGTTTGCGTGAGGCATTGATCGCATACGGCGAACTGATCCTGGATCACACCGTGCTCGCGACGCAGCGCATGATCCTGAGCGAGAGCGACACGTTTCCCGAGATCGCGGAGACGTTCTACAACAAGGCGATCAAGCGCACCGAAAGCACGCTGGCGAATTGGCTGAAGGCGCAAGCCGATCGCGGCCTGATCAAGATCGAGAACGCCGCGGAGGCCGCCGGCATGCTGCTCGGCATGCTCGCCTTCCAGCCGCAGCGTGCGGTCATGTTCGGTCATACGCCGCTGCTCGGAGCCGATGAACTGGCACACCGCGCGCGGATTGTCGCCGGGCTGTTTCTGAAAGGCTGCGCGCGCTAGGAGATTTAACGGAGATAGCCGGAGACGCCGTCCCACAGCAGCTTCAAAGCGGTTACGGTCAGCAGGCCGTAACACGCGCGATAGACCTGCTGCTGGTCCAGCCTGGCGTGCAGCCGCCAGCCGAGCCACACCCCGATCGGGATGACGAGCAGGCATGCCGCGATCAGAATCCAGACATTGCCATGCAGTTTGGCCAGCATCAGCCACGGCCCGGCCTTGATCGCGTTGCCGACGGTAAAGAAGAGACTTGTCGTGCCGGCGTAAATCTCTTTGCTCAGACCGAGCGGCAGCAGATACATCGCGAGCGGCGGCCCACCGGAATGCGCGACCATGGTCGTAATCCCGGATGTCAGACCGGCTGCAACTGCTTTGGGGTTCGAGCGTGGACGCACCGTGATCTGTGATCCGCCCGCAAACCAGAGGGCGACAAAGAGCAAGGTGATCACCGCCATCACGATCGCAACGGCGCGGTGATCGAGCACGCGGATGAGCACGTAGCCAAGCCCGATGCCGACCACGAGCCCCGGCAGCAGCAGCATGAGGTCCGGCTTCGACCAGGTGGACGGCTTCCAGTAGCGAAGCGCGACCAGGTCCATCGCAATGAACAGGGGCGCGAGCAGACCACCGGCAGTCAACGGGTCCATCACCAGCGACAACAGTGGAATGCCGATGATGGCGAATCCGCCGCCGAACGCGCCCCGCAAGAAAGAGATCAGGAATACGCCGGCGAAGGTGATCAGGACGGTGGCAATCGTCAGTTCCATGCGCGGAACACTATCCCGCGCGTGCCGCGAACCCAAGCTGATCGCGAGGTCTTGGAGGAGGGGCCCGGCAACCGGCCCCTCGCGTCACCCGTGCGAGACGTTGGGCTCGCCGTGCTGGATCAGCTTGCGTCCGGACAGTTTGCGCAATCCGACGTAGAAGACCGGCGTCAGGAACAGGCCGAACAGCGTCACGCCGATCATGCCGGCGAAGACGGTGATGCCGGTGGCCGAACGGACCTCAGCGCCGGCGCCGTGCGAGAGCACGAGCGGGACGGTGCCGGCGATGAACGCGACCGACGTCATCACGATCGGCCGCAGACGCAGGCGGCACGCTTCGAGCGCGGCCTCGACGATGCCCTTGCCTTGAAATTCAAGCTCGCGTGCAAACTCGACGATCAGAATCGCGTTCTTGCACGCCAACCCCATCAGCACGACAAGGCCGACCTGCACGAAGGTGTTGTTGTCGCTGCCGTAGAGCTTCACGCCGGCGAGCGCCGAGAGCATGCACATCGGCACGATCAGGATCACGGCGAGCGGCAGCGTCCAGCTCTCGTAGAGCGCGGCAAGCACAAGGAACGCGAGCAGCACCGCGACCGGGAACACCAGCATCGCCGCGTTGCCCTGGGTGGCTTCCTGGAAGCTCAGGTCCGACCACTCGAAGACCATGCCGTTCGGCAGAATCTTCGCCGCGAGGCCGCGGATGTTGTCCATCGCTTGCGCCGACGACAGCAGCAGCGGACTGGCTTCGCCGCTGAAGTCGGCCGCCGGATAACCGTTATAGCGCAGCACCGGATCGGGGCCGTAGGTTTGGCTGATCTTCACCATCGAGCCGATCGGCACCATGTCGCCGCGCTCGTTGCGCGTCTTCAGGTTGGAGATGTCTTCCACGGTCTTGCGGAAGTCGCCGTCCGCCTGCGCGTAGACGCGCCAGGTGCGGCCGAACAGGTTGAAGTCGTTGATGTAGGACGAGCCGAGATAGACCTGCAGCGTCTCGAACAGGTCGGTCAGCGCCACGCCTTGCGTCTTCGCCTTGATGCGATCGACCTCGATATCGAGCTGCGGCACGTTCGACTGATAGCTCGAGAACGGGAAGCCCATGCCGGGCGTCTGCATCACCGCACCCTGCAACGCGCCGACGGCTTGCTGAAGCGCGCCATAGCCGAGGCCGCCGCGATCCTCGACGAACAGCGAATAGCCGGCGCCGTTGCCGAGACCGTTGATCGGCGGCGGGTTCAGCACGAAGGCGAAGCCTTCCTTGATGCCGGAGATTTTCGCCTGGATCTGGTCGACGATTTCCTTGGCGCTTTTGGTGCGATCGCCGAATTGCTTGAGGATGACGAAGGCGACGCCATAGTTGGGCGTATTGGTGAACTGGGTCGGGTTGAGGCCGGTCATCGCGACCACGTTCGCAACGCCCTCGGTCTCGAGCGCCATATCGCGGACCTTCTTGATCACGGCGTCGGTGCGTTCCAGCGAGGAGCCTTCGGGCAGCTTCACACCGGCGATCAGATAGAGCTTGTCCTGGGTCGGGACGAAGCCGCGCGGCACCGCGTTGAACATCAGGCCGGTGCCGACGAGCAGCAGCGCATAGACCGCCATCGCGGCGCCGCGGTGCTTGAGGATACGCGAGACCGAGCTCTGATATCCGTCCGAACTCGATTTGAAGAAGCGGTTGAACGGGCGGAAGATCCAGCCGAACAGCCGCTCGATCACGCGCGACAGCATGTCCTTCGGCGCATCGTGCGGCTTCAGCAGGCGGGCCGCGAGCGCCGGCGACAGGGTGAGTGAGTTGATCGCCGAGATCACGGTCGAAATCGCAATCGTCACCGCGAACTGCTTGTAGAACTGGCCGGTGACGCCGGACAGGAATGCCATCGGCACGAACACGGCGCACAGCACCAGTGCGATTGCGATGATCGGCCCGGAGACTTCTTTCATCGCCTGATGCGCGGCGGCGAGTGGCGTGAGGCCTTCCTCGATGTTGCGCTCGACGTTCTCGACAACGACGATGGCGTCGTCGACGACGATGCCGATCGCCAGCACCAGGCCGAACAGCGACAGCGTGTTGATCGAGAAGCCGAGCGGATAGAGGATCGCAAAGGTGCCGATCACCGACACCGGCACCGCGATCAGCGGAATGATCGACGCGCGCCAGGTCTGCAGGAAGAGAATGACGACCAGCACAACGAGCGCGATGGCTTCCAGCAGGGTGTGAACGACGGCTTCGATCGATTCGCGCACGAAGATGGTCGAATCGTAATCCGATCGATAGCTCATGCCCGGCGGAAAGCGCTTCGCCAGTTCATCCATCTTGGCGATGACGCCGTCGCGTGCGGCCAGCGCATTGGCGCCGGGCGCCTGGAACACGCCGATGACGCCGGTCGGGTAGCGGTCGAGCTGGCCGCGGAGGGTGTAGTCGCTGGCGCCGAGCTCGATGCGCGCCACATCCGCAAGGCGCACGACCTCGCCGTTGGCGCCGGTCTTGAGCACGACGTTGCCGAACTCCTCGACCGTGCGCAGGCGGCCTTGCGCATTGATCGAGATCAGGAAGTCGGAACCGCCTTCGATCGGCTCGGCGCCGAGCTGCCCGGCCGAGACCTGCAAATTCTGTTCGCGGACCGCGCGCACGACGTTGCTGGCGGTGAGCCCGCGCGAGGCGACCTTGTTCGGATCGAGCCAGAACCGCATGGCGTAGTCGCCGCCGCCGAACAGCTGGACCTGACCGACGCCGGGCAGACGGGCGAGTTCGTCCTTGACCTTGATGTTGGCGTAGTTGCGCAGATAGAGCGGATCGTGCCGCCCGTCCGAGATCAGGGTGATCAGCGTGAGGAAGGTCGGCGACTGCTTCTGCGTGGTGATGCCGAGGCTCACGACCGCGGAGGGCAGGCGCGAGGTCGCTTGCGCAACGCGATTCTGCACGTCGACCTGCGCGCGGTTCGGATCGGTGCCGGGCCGGAACGTGATGGTCATCTGCAGTACGCCGTCGGAGCCGGCGACCGACTTCATGTACATCATGTTTTCGACGCCGTTGATCTGCTCTTCGAGCGGCGTCGACACGGTTTCGGCGATCACCTTGGGATTGGCGCCCGGATAGATCGCGCGCACGACGACGGTCGGCGGCACGACTTCCGGATACTCGCTGATCGGCAGCAGCGGAATCGAAATCAGGCCGGCGACGAAGATGATGATCGAGAGCACCGCCGCGAAGATCGGGCGGTCGATGAAGAATCTGGAGAAGTCCATAGAACTATCGCCTTGTTGAGTCTTATTGGGTCGCGACGGCCGGCGCCGCGCTCATGGAAACCATGTTGGGCTTCACCGGCGAGTTCGGCACGAAAATCTTCTGCAGGCCGGCGACGATGATCCTGTCGTTCGCGTCGAGGCCGGACTGCACGATGCGCAGCCCCTCGTAGAGGCCGCCGACCACGATGTCCTTGCGCACGGCCTTGCTGTCCGCTCCGACGACGTAAACGTACTTGCGGTCCTGATCGGTCATCACCGCCTTGTCGTCGATGAGCAACGCCTTGAAATCCGAACGGCCGCTCAGCTGCACGCGCGCAAAAAGCCCCGGAATGAATTCGCCGCCGGGATTGGGCACCACGGCCCGCAACGCGATCGTGCCCGTGGCCGGATCGACCTGGTTGTTGATGAAGTTCACCGTGCCGGCGTGCGGAAAGCCGGCCTCGCTGGTGAGTCCGACGCGAACGGGGTTCGCCG
>LWDM01000076.1:15731-34060 GCA_002083525.1 Proteobacteria bacterium SG_bin9
CATGGCGCGCTCGCCCTTGCGGGCGAGTTCGCGGTAGCGCAGGAACGTCCGCTCATCCGGCTGGAAGTAGACGTAAACCGGATCCTGCGAGACGACGCTGGTGAGCACCGTTTGATCGGTCTGAACGAGGTTGCCCAAGGTCAGCAACGCCCGGCCGACGCGGCCGGTGATCGGCGAGCGCACTTCGGTAAAGCCGAGATTGAGTTCGGCAGTCGCCAGCGCCGCTTCTGCTGCCTGGACGTCGGCATTCGCTTGCGTGAGCGCCGCGTTGCGGGTGTCGAGCGTGTCGATTGAGATCGCGCCGGTCTTGATCAGCGATTCGCCGCGGCGACTCTGCGCTTCCGCGAGCTGCAAGGAACCGCGTGCCCGCTGAAGTTGCGCGGCCGCGTTGTCATAAGCGGCACGGTAAGGGCGCGGATCGATCACGAACAGGAGATCGCCGGCCTTCACCGGATCGCCTTCTTTAAAGGCGATCTGCTTGATGTAGCCGCTGACGCGCGGGCGGATATCGACCATATCGGTCGCCGCGACCCGGCCGGTGAACTCGTCCCACTGGTTGACGGTCCTGGTCACGACCACGGCGGCATCGACCTCGGGCGGCGGAGGCGCCGCTGGCGCATCGGCCTGACCGTTACTACATGCAGCGGTGAGGGCCGCGAGGGTTGCGATCGCAACGACGGAGAGTGCCGCCCGCAGGGGCGGAAAGGCGTGAGGACGATACAACACGATCGTTCTTCTTTCTTTTGGTTGTTTTGACTGGTTCTTGATTTCGGCAGTCGTTTCTGATCTAAAGCTAAACCTAACTTCAATTTTCGTCAAGCGGACTTTTTTGTGCGCTTGTTCCCATTTGAGTGACGAATGATTTGCCGCCAGGGGCAGGACAGGTCAGCATGCGTCGGCAACGTGACAGGTTGGCAGCCCATGAAGTTCGATCCCCGTAAGCCCTCCGACGAACTCATCAACATCCGCGAGATGTCCGAGCGCAGTTCTGTCCCGGCGTCGGCGCTCCGCTATTACGAGAAGCTCGGTCTGATTTCCTCCGAGCGCGAAAGCGACGGCAAGCATCGCCGCTACCGCGAATCGACTTTCCACCGCATCACCTACATTGCGCTCGCGCAACGCGCCGGCTTCAGCCTCGACGAAATCGCCGAACAGCTCGCGGTCCTGCCGGACAAGCACCCGCTGCCGAAGAAGGACTGGGAGCCGATGTCCAAGCTGTGGGATCGCCGCATCAACGAGCGGATCGCCGATCTCAAGCAACTGAAGATCGACCTGAGGCACTGTACGGGCGGCAAGTGCTAAATTCTGTCAGTGGCCTGCGCAGTCGTTGAACCTACACTTCAGCGCGACTGCGATTCTTCTTATATGAGCATATGAAGATATGTATGAGCGCGCTTCACGCGAGCACCGCTGTGCACGCACACGTGCGGTGTTTGTGTCCGTTCGACGCGGTACTCGAAAATTTTCTCCGATAATTTTCCTGAATCGATTTTCTCCGTTGAAAAGTTTTTCCGCAGCGCGGACGCGATGCTGGAGCTGATTACCGCTGGAGAGAACAGCAGCCGTGTTCCCTGCGTGAGATTGTGAGCGTCACATCCATGCCGATGACGCGCGCGAGATCCAAGTAGATCAATAATGGCAGGCGCTTCTTCAATTCGTCATGAAACGTGTCGCGTGACGAAGTTGCAGTGCCGGAATTATTCCCTGCGACATTCGTGCACGGTCGCGCGGCAGATGGATGGTTAATAAACCGTCACCGCGCTGTAATTGAGCGTCGTTTATATCCGCCGCGCTGACGGTCCCTCGTCACACCCAAAACCTGTCTTCGATGCTGCGCGCGCAGTCACCTTGCGCCGCTGCGGCTTCCTTTTGTCTTTTTTTGAGAATGGAGAACACAATGGCTCTCACCGCTGGCTCAATCGCGTTTGTCGGCTACAACGCAGACGGTACCGACGGCATCGCGTTTATCGTAATTGATACGATCGATCCGGGTCAGGTGATCCGTTTCAACGATAACGAATGGAACGGCACGGCCTTCAACACCGGAGAAGGTAGCTTCACGTGGACCAACGGCGGCACTGCGCTTCAGGCCGGCACCATTGTGGAATTGCTCAACATCTCGAGCGCGGCCACGCGTACGGCAAACATCGGCACGATCTCGGGCAGCGGAGTAGTCGCGCTGGGGAACTCGGACGAGGCCCTGTACGCCTTCGTTGGTACTTCCGAGACCGTGCCGACGACCTTCATTGCGGCAGTGACAAACAACAACGGCGGATTTGACAACACCGACAGCGGCACCCTCACCGGCACTGGACTTGTCGCCGGTTCGACGGCCTTGGTGCTTCCCGGTACGGGCGGCGCCGACGTGGCGGCCTTTGATCCGACCCTCGGCGGTACTGTGTTCGCGACGCGCACGGCCGCTCTCACCGCCTTCAATACCGCCGCCAATTTCGTCACCCAGGATGCGGCCAACAATCAGGACGCCGATAACGTCACTCCGGATGCTCCGTTCCTAACCGATGCGCAGTCGCCGATCGCGGGCGTCACCTTTACTATCGGTGGCGAAACGCAGACCGTTGTGTTCTCCAGCCCGCTGTCGGTTTCGCAGAACGAAGGCAACGCCGGCACCACCAACTTCACCTTTACCGTGAGCCGCACCGGTGGCACCACCGGCGCTGTCTCGTTCAGCGGCCAGCTCTCGTCGGCTGCAGCCAACGCCGCGGACTTCAATGGTGCGGCCAGCGTGCCGTTCAACTTCAACGGCACCATCCTGGCGGGCCAGGCCACGGCCACCGTCACCATCCTCGTCAACGGCGACGCCACGGTCGAGCCGGATGAGTCCTTCACCCTGACGCTGACCACCGTGAACAACCCCGCCGCTGGCGTCACCACCGCGCTCGGCGCGCAGACCACCGCGACCGGCACCATCCAGAACGACGACGTTGTCGTCGACAACACCCCGCCGACGCTTGCGTCCTCGTCGCCGTCGGACAACGCCGTCAATGTCGCGATCGGTGCCAACGTCACGCTGACCTTCAGTGAAGCGGTGAAGGCCGGGACCGGCAACATCACCATCTCGAATGGCGCCGGCGATACCCGCACCATCTCGGTGACCGATGCCTCGCAGGTCACCTTCAACGGCAGCACGGTCACCATCAATCCGACCGCTGACCTCAATCCCGGTACCGCTTACGACGTGACGTTCGGTTCGGGTGTCATCACCGACCTCGCCAACAACGCCTTCGGCGGCATCGCCCAGAACGCCCTCGACTTTACCACCTCCGGCTTCCCGATCACCATCCTGCAGGAAGCTCCGTCGCTCGCTGGCGCGACCGTGACGCCGACCGCGACCAACGCGGTCCAGCTCGTCCGCCTCGGCAACTTCGTCCCGACCTCCGGCACTAACGCCGAAGTCGTCACCTTCGATCCGACGACCGACAAGGCCTTCGTGCTCAACACCATCGGCGAGAAGATCGATGTCGTCGGCATCAGCGCCAGCGGTGCTGTCAGCTCGGCCGGTTCGATCGATCTGACCGCGCTCGCGGATTATGGTCCGCTCTCGACCCCGAACTCGGTTGCCGTGAAGAACGGTATCCTCGCCGTCGCATTCTCTGGCGGCGAGCTCGGAGCCAATGGCTTTGTGGCTCTGTTCAATGCGTCGAACAACGCCTTCATCAAGACCGTCGCAGTTGGTTCGGGTCCGGACCAGATCGTGTTCACGGCCGACGGTTCCAAGCTGCTCGTTGCCAACGAGGGCGAGCCGTTCTCGGTTACGAGCGGCACCCCTCCCGTCACGACGGTCGTCAATCCGGAAGGCAGCATCTCGATCATCAACATCGGCACCGGCGCCGATGCTGCTGTTGCGTCGACGGTCGAATTCGACGCCCTCAACGGGTTTGAAGCCCAGCTCGAGCAGGCCGGTGTCGGTATTTTCACCGGCCAGTCCGCCGCCTCGGACATCGAGCCGGAATACATCACCATCTCGCCGGACGGCACGCGCGCTTACGTCACGCTGCAGGAAGTCAACGCGGTCGCTGTAATCGATCTCACCGCCGCCAACCCGACCCAGCCGATCGCGATCCTGCCGCTCGGCGGCGTCGACCATAACCTTGCCGGCAACGCCTTCGACGGAAGCGACCGCGACGGCATCGCCAACCTGCGGAACGCCGATGTGATCGGTCTGCTGCAGCCCGATGCGATCGCAAGCTTCAAGGTCGGCGCCGACACCTACTTCATCACCGCCAACGAAGGCGACGCCCGCGTCGGTTTCCCGGGCGCCTCGGACGACGAAGCGAACCTCGGTGATGCGGTGTATGTCATCGACGCAGCCTCCTATGGTGGTGCGGCAGCTGTGACTGCGCTCAAGGACAACACGACCGGTCTCGGCCGTCTGCGCGTTCGCACCGATCTCGGCGACACCGACGGTGACGGCGATATCGACCAGATCTACGCTTACGGCGGCCGCAGCCTCTCGATCTTCAAGCAGAACGCCGACGGCACCATTACCAAGGTGCGCGAAACCGGCGGCGAGTTCGAGGCGATCATCGCCCGCGACTTCGCCTCGCGCTTCAACGTCGATACTGCAGAAGGCGTTGACAACAGCACCCCCAGAAATCCGGTGCTGGTGCCCGACAACCGCTCCGACAACAAGGGTCCGGAGCCGGAAGGCGTCGACATCGGCGTCGTTAACGGCCGCACCTATGCGTTCGTCACGCTTGAGCGCGTCGGCGGCGTCATGATCTATGACGTGACCGATCCCGCCAACGCCTCCTACGTCGGCTATCGTCCGCCGCTCGCCGGCGAAGGCAATGCCCCGGAAACCACAAAGTTCATCAGCGCAGAAGATTCGCCGACCGGCACTGCGCTGGTGCTGACCGCCAACGAGGGCAACTCGGGCGCAAACTTCGCGGGTGCGGGCCTCACGGTCTATGCCGCGCTGGAGCAGGGCTACACCCAGCAGGTGCGCATCGCCTCGTCGTCGACGAGCCTCTCGAAGGTTGAAGGCGACAGCGGTCCGACCGCGTTCACCTTCACCGTCGAGCGCACCAATGGCACCATCGGCGACGTCAACGTCCAGCTCACGCTTGCGTCGGGCGCGTCGAATGGCGCTAGCGCCAACGACTTCTCGGGCGTGGCGAACCTGCCGAACATCCTCACCGTGACCATTCCGGCCGGCCAGACCTCGGCTACCGTGACGGTCAACGTGCAGGGCGATACGGCCTTCGAGCAGAACGAGAACTTCACGCTCACGGTGACCGGCGCGACGACCTCGCAGGAAGGCGTCACCGCGGCCGTCGCTGCGACCCAGATCGTTGCCACCGGCACCATCCAGAACGACGACGCAATGCACATCTACGACGTGCAGGGTGCGGGCCATCGCTCGGCCTTCACCGGCCAGACCGTGACTGTGCGCGGCATCGTCACCGCAATCGACGCAGTCGGTTCGGAAGGCGGCAGCAACAACCCGGTCGGTTACTACATCCAGGACGCGGTCGGCGACGGCGACTTCCGCACGTCGGACGGCATCTTCGTGTTCCTCGGCACAGGCACCGGCGTCACCATTCCGGCCAACATCGTCATCGGCGCGGAAGTGCAAGTGACCGCCACCGTCAGCGAGTTCGCGCGTACCAACGAGCTCTCGACCACCCAGCTCAATCCGACCGCCGCGGCGACCGTGCTGTCGACCGGCAACGCGCTGCCGACTGCGGTTCGCATCGGCGACGTCAACGATCTCGTCACCGGCCTCGAGCGCAAGCCTGCGCTCGTGTCGCTCGGTGACGATGACGGCGACACCACACCGCCGGCCGGCGTCTACGATCCGGTCAACCAGGGCGCGGACTTCTGGGAATCGCTGGAAGGCATGCGCGTCACGCTCGAAGACGTGCGCATCACGAGCCCGTTCCGCTCGAACTTCGACGAGCAGTTCGCGACCCCGAACGTCGGCGTCAACCCGTCCGACAACGGCCGTGGCGGTCTCACGATCAGCGACACCACGCCGGGCACGCTGCAGCCGGCCGACAAGGTGTTCGACTTCAACCCCGAGCGCATCCAGCTCGACGACGACGCGGGCATCAACCTGCCGACCGGTCTGCAGACCGGCGATCGCCTCGGCGATGTCACGGGTGTCGTGAACTACGCCTTCGGCCAGTACGAAGTGAACCTCACGCAGGCGGTCACTGTGACCCAGGCCAACCTGCAGAAGGAAGTCACGACGATCACCGAAAACTTCGATCGCATCCGCGTCGCAAGCTTCAACGTCGAGAACCTCGCGCCGGTCGGTCAGCTGGTGGACGGCGTCGCGACGCCGGCCAGCAAGTTCGCTGGCATCGCGTCGGCGATCGTCACCAACGTCAAGGCGCCGGAAATCATCGCCTTGCAGGAAGTGCTGGATAACGACGGCGCAACCTCGTCTTCGATCACGAGCGCTTCCCAGACACTGTCGGCGCTGATCGACGCGATCGTTGCCGCAGGCGGTCCGCGCTATGTGGCGATCGACTCGCCTCCGATCGATAACATCGGCGGCATCCCGGGCGGCAACCAGCGTGTTGCCTACCTCTACAACCCGCTGGCGGTGACGCCATCGGCGCGTAACGGTCTCACCGACATCGTGACCGAAAACGGCGTTGCAAAGGTGCAGCTGTTCCCCAGCGCCAACCAGATCGGTCAGGGCAACTCGGACTTCAATGCGACCCGCAAGTCGCTGCCGATCGAGTGGTCGCCGGTGGGCTATACCGACGACCAGGGCGGCACGTTCTGGACCGTCAACAATCACCTGTCGTCGAAGGGCGGCTCGGCGCCGCTCTACGGCACCAACCTCGAACTGCCGCTGTACGCCGATCCGCTGAACGGTTCGGCCCAGGCGGCCAACGCGACGCAGAACGAACGTGAAGGCCAGGCCGAGACCATCAATGCCTATGTTGATGGCATCCTCGCCAACGGCCGCGCGTCCGATGACAAGGTCGTGGTGCTCGGCGACCTGAACGACTTCCAGTTCTTCCCGGTGGTCGATCTCATCACCGGTCAGGTCACCCGCGTTGTGGCCAACGTCGACGGCACGCCGAGCGTGTTCGAGGTTGGCAGCCCGGTCCTGGCCGAGCTGATCTCGAAGCTGCCGGAGAACGAGCGCTACTCGTTCAACTTCGACGGCAACATGCAGGTGCTCGACCATATCCTGGTTACGAACAACCTGTTCGACAGCGCCAACTTCGACATCGTTCACATCAACTCGGAGTTCATCGACCAGATCTCCGACCACGATCCGTCGGTGTCCTCGCTGGCGTTCTCGCGCTCGGCGGCGATCGCCACCAACGGCGCCGATGTGTTCGACCAGGCAGCCTACACCGCCAAGTTCGGCGCACGCGGCAGCCTCGCCGGCAACGACACCATCAGCGGCCTCGGCGGCGACGACCGCATCGCGGCCGGTGCCGGCAACGACCAGGTCGACGGCGGCAGCGACGGTCCGAACGGCGATACCGCGGTGTTCTCGGGTAACCGCAGCAACTACACGGTCACCCAGAACGGCGTCACGTTCACCATCGTCGACAACCGCGCTGGCACCAACGACGGCACCGACACCGTCACGAACGTCGAGAAGTTCGAGTTCGCGGATCGCACCCTGACCGCGGCTCAGCTCCTCGATGCGGCGGCGCCGACGCTCACGGCCTCGAACCCGCTGGACAACGCGACCAACGTCGCGGCTGGCAGCAACATCGTCCTCACCTTCAACGAGGCGGTCGCAGCCGGCACCGGCAACATCGTGATCAGCAACGGCGCGGGCGACACCCGCACCATCTCGATCACCGATGCGTCGCAGGTCACGATCTCGGGCAACACCGTCACCATCAACCCGACCGCCGACCTGCAGGCCGGCCAGTCGTATGACGTGACGCTGAGCTCGGGTGTGATCACCGACACCGCCGGCAATGCCTTCACCGGTATCGCTACGGACGCGCTCGACTTCACGGTCGCAGCACCGCAGAACTTCCGTCTGCAGCTCCTGCACTTCTCGGACGGCGAAGCCAGCCTGCTGGCGACCAAGACCGCGAAGAACCTCGCGGCGCTGGTCGACAAGTTCGAGGACGAGTTCGCCAACTCGATCACCATATCGGGCGGCGACAACTTCCTCGCCGGTCCGTTCCTTTCGGCCGGTACCGACCCGTCGGTGCGCGCTGCGATCAACGCAGCTTCCGGCTCGACTGTCGCGGCTGGCGTGAACGTGCCGATCGCGGCGGCTGACATCGCGATCCTCAACGCCATCGGCGTCGAGACCTCGACCCTGGGCAACCACGAGTTCGATCTCGGCTCGCGTGTTCTGCGTGATGCCTTCACGCCGGGCAGCGTCGCTGGCTACGCAGGCGCCAACTTCGTCTACCTGTCGTCGAACCTCGACTTCTCGCTCGACGCCGACCTCAACCCGCGGTTCACCAACACGGTGGGCAACGGTGCGACGCCGACCGTTCTTGCCAACACCCTGAAGGGCCGAATCGCTCCGGCGGCGGTTCTCGTCGAAGGCGGTGAGCGCATCGGCATCATCGGTGCGACGACGCAGATCCTCGAATCGATCTCGTCGCCGACCGGCACCGAAGTCCGGGGCTTCCCGGGCGGTCCGGGCGCCAACGGCGAAGTCAACGACATGGACCTGCTGGCAGCGCAGCTGCAGCCGATCATCGATGAAATGATTGCCGAAGGCATCAACAAGATCATCGTGCAGTCGCACCTGCAGCAGATCCAGTTCGAGAAGCTGCTGGCAACGAAGCTGCGTGGCGTTGACATCATCCTGTCGGCCGGTTCGGACACCCGTCTGGCCAATGACGATGACGCGCTCGCCTCGTTCCCGGGCCACAGCCCGATCTCCGAGGGTCCGTATCCGATTGTCACCACCGGCGCCGACGGCGGCACCACGGTGATCGTCAACACGGACAGCGAGTACACCTACCTCGGTCGTCTCGTGGTCGACTTCGACCAGCAGGGCCGGATCGTCACCTCGAGCCTTTCCAACACGATCAATGGTGCTTACTCCTCGACCGCGGAAACCGTGGCGGCGGCTTATAACACCACGGTCGACAACCTCGAGAACACGGCGTTCGCCAACGGCACCCGTGGCGACCTGGTTCGCGACGTCACCGACGCGGTACAGGCTGTCATCAACGTCAAGGACGGCAACCTTTTCGGCTTCTCCAACGTCTATCTGGAGGGCGAGCGCTCGATCATCCGTAACGAGGAAACCAACCTCGGCGACATCACGGCCGATGCCAACAAGGCGGCGCTCCGCGATGTGATCGGCGACGTGCCGTACGTGATCTCGCTCAAGAACGGCGGCGGTATCCGCTCCTCGATCGGCACCGTGTCCGATCCGGATCCGGTCACCGGCGCGATCATGAAGCTGCCGACCGAAGCCAACCCGGAAGCGAACAAGCCGGCGGGTGCGATCTCACAGCTCGACATCGAAAACGCTCTGCGCTTCGACAACAAGCTGATGGCGTTCGACACCACCGTTCAGGGCCTGCTCAACATCCTGAACTGGGGTGCCGGTCTCGGCCCGAACAACGGCGGCTTCCCGCAGATCGGCGGCGTGGCGTACTCCTACGATCCGACCCGTCCGGGCAACGTCGGCACCACGCCGGGTTCGCGCATCCGCGACCTCGCGCTGATCGACGAGAACGGCAAGACCATCCTGAAGCTCGTGGACAACGGCGTCATCCTCAACGAGGTGCCGTCGAAGATCACGGTGATCGCACTGAACTTCACCGCCAACGGCGGTGACGGTTACCCGGCAAAGGCCAACGGCGAAAACTTCCGCTATCTGCTCGCCAACGGCACGCTGTCGAATGCAGTCGATGAGGCACTCGACTTCACGGCACCCGCGGGCTTCTCGTCGGTCGGCGTCACCGCGGCGGACGTGCTCGGTGAACAGAAGGCGTTCCAGGACTATCTGCAGGAACGCTTCAGCACCCCGGCGACCGCGTTCAACACGGCGGACACCACGCAGGCGGGCGACCTGCGCATTCAGAACCAGAATGCGCGGACCGACACCGTGCTCGACGCTCAGGCGGTCAACTTCAATGGTGGCGCCGGCGACGAAACCATCAACGGTGCGGCGCTCGACGATACGCTCAGTGGCAACGGCGGCAACGACAAGGTCTTCGGCTTCGGCGGAAACGACCAGCTGCGGGGCGGTGGCGGCAACGACAAGCTGTACGGCCAGACGGGACGCGACACCCTGCTCGGCGGATCGGGTGATGATCTGCTCGACGGCGGTGAGCAGGACGACCAGCTCGAAGGCGGCCGCGGCAACGACGATCTCGTCGGTGGCGTCGGTTCGGACACCTACTCCTACGAATTCGGAGACGGTTCCGACACGGTCACCGAAGCCGCGAACACGCCGGCCGACAGCGACACCCTGGTCTTCCAGGATCTCAATGCGACCGACGTTCGCTTCCAGAAGTTCGGTGCCGACACCCAGATCGTGCTCTCTGACGGCAGCATCATCACGCTGAAGGGTCAGGAAACCGGTGGCGGCGTCGAGAAGGTCGTGTTCGCCAACGGTCAGCAGCTCGATCGCAACGGTATCATCAATGCCGAAGTGAACCGCGCTCCGGTCGCTGTCGACGACACGGCTGCCAATGTCGCGGAAGATGCTCTGTCCTTCATCATCCCGTTCGCCAGCATCCTCGGTAACGACACCGATGCGGACCTCGACACGCTCTCGATCACGGCTGTGTCGAACCCGATCGGCGGCACGGTGCAGATCGTGGCGGGTCAGGGCGTCCGGTTCACCCCGGCGGCCAACTTCAACGGCCCGGCGTCGTTCGAATACACGGTCAGCGATGGCCGCAACGGTTCGGACATCGGCAAGGTCTCCTTCACCGTCACCGCGGTGAACGATGCCCCGACAACGACGCCCGCCAACGTCTCGACCAACGAGGATACGCAGTTTGTCGGCCAGGTCGCCGCGACGGACGTGGACGGTGATGCGCTCACCTACACGGTCGCAACCGGTGCCCAGGCTGCACAACACGGCACGGTCACTGTGAATGCTCTGGGTCAGTACACCTACACGCCGGCCCTGAACTTCAACGGCACCGACAGCTTCGTGATCAAGGTCAGCGACGGCATCGCGCCGCCGGTGGATGCGGTCATCAACGTGACCGTCAATCCGATCAACGACGCTCCGACGGTGGTCTCGCCGGCGACGGCGTCGACCAACGAAGACACTGCGGTTGTTGGCCAAATCACCGCCAACGACGTGGATGGTGACACGCTCACCTACACGGTCGGCACCGGTGCGCAGGCTGCACAGCATGGCAATGTCATTGTCGATGCGAACGGCCAGTACACCTACACGCCGGCTCTGAACTTCAACGGCACCGACAGCTTCGTGATCAAGGTCAGCGACGGCTTCGCGCCGCCGGTGGATGTGATCGTGAATGTCAACATCGCGCCGGTAAACGACGCGCCGGTTGCGGTGGCGGATACCGGAACGGCCGGTGAGAACGAGATGAAGATCTTCGATCTCGCCGCCAACGACACGGACGTCGAAAGCGGACTCGGCTCGCCGATCCTGACCGGCTTCCAGGTCACCGGCGTGTCCGGCATCAGCCTCACCAACGAACAGGCAGCCTCGGCGTTCTCGATCCAGAACGGCAAGCTGCAGTTCGCTCCGGGTGAGGGTGCTGCGAGCCCGTTCAACGGCCTCAATGACGGCCAGAGCGCGACGGTGACCGTGAGCTACACGGTCAAGGATGCACTCGACGCCAACCTCACCTCGACCGGCACCTTCACGTTGACGGTGAACGGCGAGACCGACGCGAACATCGTCGAGGGCACCAACGGCACAAACCTCCTGTTCGGTACCGATGGCGTTGACCTGATCAACGCTCGCGGCGCGCCCGACTTCGTCTTTGCCCAGGGCGGTAACGACACCATCCATGCCGGCGAAGGCAATGACTTCGTCTTCGGCGGCGCGGGTGACGACACGATCAACGGCAACGGCGGTCGCGACAACCTGTTCGGCGAAGATGGCAACGACGTCATCAACGGCGGTGCAGGCAACGATCTGCTCTACGGCGGTGCGGGCAGCGATACCTTCGTGTTCCAGTTCAACGACTCGGGACGCGACATCGTGTTCGACTTCACGGCCGGCGCGGGTGCGGGTCACGACGTGGTTCAGCTCGACAAGGCCGTGTTTGCGGACTTCACCGCACTGATGGCATCGAGCGCCTTCCACGACAGCGCGATCGGCGCCCAGATCGAGTACCAGGACGGTTCGAGCATCACCCTGCTCGGCGTCAGCAAGGCAAGCCTCACGATCGACGACTTCAAGTTCGCCTGAGGCACCTGAAAGACCTGCAAATTGGAATGGGGGCGCATGCGCCCCCATTCTTCGTGTCAGACAACTGTAACATTCAGTGGCTATCCGCTGCCGGATGAGTGAGAGAGTTGTGACGAAGAACGCCCCTCCATCGGTCCGTTCGGAGCTAGACGCGGCGCTGGCGCAGTGCCGGTCGGCCTTCATTGCGA
Source organism: Proteobacteria bacterium SG_bin9 (assembly GCA_002083525.1). GTDB lineage: Bacteria > Pseudomonadota > Alphaproteobacteria > Rhizobiales > Xanthobacteraceae > SG-bin9. Next base: position 28,251 of record LWDM01000076.1, read on the forward strand.
TCGCGGGTTTCAGTGCCCTTTTGAACATTCTGGCCCTCACGGGTTCGATGTTCATGATGGAGGTCTACGACCGCGTGCTGCCCAGCCGCAGCGTGCCGACCCTGATCGGCCTGCTGGTGCTGGCCATGACCCTTTATATCTTTCAGGGCCTGATGGATGCCCTGCGTGGACGGCTTCTGGTGCGGGTCGGCCTGCGGATCGACCAGATCATGTCGCACCGCTTGTTCTCGACCGTCACGCGCCTGCCGACCCAGGCGCCGAAGCGGGCAGCTTCGATCCAGCCCCTGCGCGATCTCGATGTGGTTCGGTCATACCTCTCAGGGCCGGGGCCGACGGCGTTCTTCGATTTACCATGGGTGCCATTTTACCTGGCGATCTGTTTCGCGTTTCATGTCTGGATCGGCGTCACCGTGCTGGCGGGCGCGCTGATCCTGGTGTCCCTGACGCTGCTGTCGGAAGTTCTTGCGCGTCGATCGACGCAGGACTCAAATCGCATCGGCAATGAACGGGCGCGGCTCTCTGAAACCAGCCGGCGCAACGCCGAGGCATTGTCTGCGCTCGGCATGACCGGCTGGATGGGCCGCCGCTGGCAAGCGCTCAATACCGAATATCTCGGCGGCCAGACGCAATCGAGCGATCTCGCCGCCAATCTGAGTGCGATCGGCCGCTCCTTCCGGATGATGCTGCAATCGGGTGTGCTTGCGGTTGGCGCTTATCTGGTCATCAACCAGCAGGCGAGTGCCGGCGTCATCATCGCCTCGTCGATTCTGTCGGCGCGCGCGATCGGACCGGTCGACCTCGCGATCTCGCACTGGCGCAGCTTTGTCGGTGCACGTCAGGCGCGTGAGCGTCTCAACCGGCTTCTGGAATTGCTGCCCGCGCGGCGCGAGCCGACGGCGCTGCCGCGGCCAAATCGCGGCTTGAACGTCGATAGTCTCAGCGCGGCGCCGCCTGACGTGCCGCGCGCCGTGGTGCAGGATCTCACCTTCGCGCTGAAAGCTGGCAATGGCTTGGGAGTCATCGGCCCGAGCGCTTCAGGAAAATCTTCGCTGGCGCGTGTTCTGGTCGGACTATGGCCGCCGGCCCGCGGCAGCGTCCGGCTCGACGGTGCAACGCTGGACCAGTGGATGCCGGACGATCTTGGCCGTCACGTCGGCTATCTGCCGCAGGACGTCGAATTGATCGAAGGAACGGTTGCCGAGAACGTCTCCCGTTTCGATCCCGAGGCGACGCCGGATGGCATTATCGCCGCGGCGAAAGCTGCCGGGGTGCACGACATGGTGCTGGCGCTGCCGCAGGGCTACGACACGCCGATCGGTGAACAAGGTTCGGCGCTGTCCGCCGGCCAGCAGCAACGCATCGCGCTGGCGCGCGCGCTTTACGGCGACCCGTTCCTGGTCGTGCTCGATGAACCGAACTCCAACCTCGACGTCGAAGGTGACGAGGCGTTGACCCAGGCCATTCTCGGCGTGCGTGCACGCGGCGGCGTCGTCATCGTGGTGGCACACCGGCCGAGCGCGCTTGCCGGCGTCGATCAGGTGCTGGCGCTCGCTGGCGGCCGTCAGCAGGCGTTCGGCCCGAAGGATGAGGTGCTCGCCAAAGTGCTGCGGCGCGACCAGCCGGCGCCTGCGGCCGGGCCCGTACCAAAGATCGTGACGGCGTTTCAGGGGTAAGGCATGAGCGAAGCGACTGGTATCGACGCGCGGCCATCCATTCGCCGGCACATCGTATTCGGCCTTGCAGCGGCCATCCTTGTCGCGGGAGGCATCGGCGGCTGGGCGGCGACCACTGAGATTTCTGGCGCACTGATCGCGCCCGGCAGCATGGTGGTCGAAACCAGTGCCAAGAAGGTGCAGCATCCGACTGGCGGTGTGGTCGGCGAAATCTTCGTCACCAACGGCAAGGCGGTGAACGCCGGTGACCTGCTGCTGCGGCTCGACGAGACGATGACACGCGCCAATCTTCAAATCGTGTCGAAATCGCTGGACGAGATGACGGCGCGCCGCGCGCGTTTGCGCGCCGAACGCGACGGGGCGACCGAGCTGGTGTGGCCGGCGGATTTTGACAATCGCCGCGAGGATCGCGCCGTCATTGAACTGATGGCCGACGAGCAGCGGTTGTTCGAACTGCGCCGCACCACGCGCCTTGGACAGAAGCGGCAGCTGGGCGAGCGCATCGCCCAGCTCCGGGAAGAGGCCGGCGGTATCGCCGCGCAGCAGGAAGCGAAGTCGCAGGAGATTGTGCTGGTGCAGCGCGAGCTCAAGGGTGTGCGCGAGCTGTGGGAAAAGAATCTGATCCAGATCAATCGCCTCACCGCGCTCGAGCGCGAAGCGACGCGTCTCGACGGCGAGCGTGCGCAGCTCGTCGCGACCGGAGCCCAAGGGCGGGGCAAGATCTCGGAGATCGAACTGCAGATTACGCAGATCGACCGTGAGCTGGCGAGCGAGGTCGGACGCGAGTTACGCGAGATCGACGGCAAGGCCAGCGAGTTCGCGGAGCGTAAGATCGCAGCAGAAGATCAGCTGCGCCGGATCGACATTCGCGCGCCGATCGCAGGTTCGGTGCATGAGATGAACGTGCACACCGTCGGCGGTGTGGTCAGCGCCGGCGAACAGCTGATGCTGGTGGTGCCGGCCTCGGACCGGCTCACGGTGGAAGCCAAGGTCGCGCCGCAGGATATCGATCAGGTCAAGATCGGGCAGCTCGCCTATCTGCGCTTCTCCGCCTTCAATCAGCGGACGACGCCCGAAATCAACGGCGCTGTCAGTCGCGTCTCCGCCGACGTCACCACCGAGCAGCGCACCGGAATGACTTATTATACGGCGCGCATCGCCATCGACCCGCAGGAGATCGCGCGGCTTGGCGACGTGAAACTGGTGCCCGGCATGCCGGTTGAGACGTTTATCAAGACCGGCGACCGGACCGTCGGCTCTTACCTGACTAAACCGCTATTCGATCAGGTCGCGCGCGCGTTCCGCGAGCGATAAGGCGCCCATCCGCAAGCCAAGCGCGCGCCTTGGCCCAGAGCATCAAGTTCGGTAACCTGTTAACTGATTTGCCGCGGAAAGTCGGCGAATCGCCGTTTTGCCGCCGTGCAGCCATTTCTTAGACATCCGTTAGCTTTGTCGGTCGAGTATTGAGACGGCAAGGCCCGGGTACGAGTCCGTTCACGCCATTTCGCGAGCCCGCCATTGTTCGAGAGCGTCACGCCGTCGATTGTCAGATCGATCAAGCAGAAGGATCTGCTGAACACGTGGCTGCGCCTGTACGTTGTTGAGCAGCGGATTCCGCCGGTCGCTGATTTTCATCCCGAGCGGATGTCGGACGAAATACCCGATCTGGCGCTGTTTCTCGTCGATCATGCCGTGTCGCCGCCGCGCTTGATCTTCGAGCGCGAGAGCCAGCGCATGGCTGCCGCTCTCGGCCATAGCAGCAACGGCCGTCCGCTCGACGATTATCTCGGGCCACGAATGTCGCCAATCGTCATGCCGATCTACTACGAGTGTATCCGCCGCGCACGGCCGGCCTACACCATTTTCACGTTCGTGGATGTCAACGGACGCAAGGTCGATTACGAGCGGCTGCTGTTGCCGTTCTCGGACGGGCAGCACGTCAATCACATCGTGGCCTCGCATAAGAACATCAGCGAAGATGGCAACTTTGAAATCAACAATCTGATGCGCGACGAGTCGCTGCCCGTGGCGCAGCTGCTCGCCATTATCGACCGCGACCTGTTCCACAGTGTGCCGGGGCGCTTCAACGCCAAGGACATCGCGTTCGAGTAACGCGAAGTTGCTGCGCCGTCATGGTGACGCGCAAGAACCATCGTTAGATCTTCTCAGCGTCCTCGTTGTCGAATTGCGTTCCGGAATTTTTGCCGCCGCATGCTGGGATACGGAATGCCTGGCAGTCAACGCGCCGATCTCTCGCCCTCGACATGATGGATTTGCACCGCGCAACCGAGTCGCTTGCAAAGAACGATTCGTTATGTAACATGTTAAATAAATGAGCCGCCAAGAGCTCGACCGATCATCTCACGGGAGGAGGGCCCAGGATGTTCAACATGATGCTCCGGAAAATACTGCTTGCGACGGTTCTGGCGGGGGCCGCGCTCTTGCCTGCGGCAGCGCAAGACAAGACGGTTACCTTGAAGATATCGCTATGGGTGCCGCCCGCGCATCCCTTGGTGCCGGCAACGCAGGCGTGGGCGAAATCGATCGAAGCCGCGTCGGGCGGCACGATCAAGGCCACAGTGTTTCCGTCCGAACAGCTTGGCAAAGCGTTCGATCACTACGATATGGCGCGCGACGGTATCGCTGACGTGACCTACGTCAATCCGGGTTACCAGCCCGGCCGCTTCCCGATCGTCGGCGCAGGACAACTTCCGTTCGTGTTCAACGACGGCAAGAAAGGCACGCAGGCGCTCAACGACTGGTACAGAAAATATGCGGTGACCGAGATGAAGGACACCAGGATGTGCTTCGCCTTCATTCACGACCCCGGTGCGTTGCACGGCCGCAAGAAGATCGTCGTGCCCGGGGATCTCAAGGGCATGAAGGTTCGTCCGGCGCAAAGCACCATCGGCGAGATGGTGAAGCTTCTTGGCGGCACCAATGTGCAGGCCTCGGCGCCGGAATCGCGCGACGCGATCGAGCGCGGCGTGGCCGATGAGATCACCTTCCCATGGGGTTCGATGTTCCTGTTCGGCATCGACAAGGTCACCAAGTTCCACATGGACGTGCCGCTCTATGCGACGGTGTTCACCTACAACCTCAATCCGCGTGCATACGACGCAATGTCGGCGGCGCAGAAGAAGGTGATGGACGACCACTGTACGCCGGAGTGGGCGTCGAAGGTGTCGGACCCCTGGTCCGAGTTCGAGGCCAATGGCCGTGCCAAGATGAAGGCTTCAGCCGATCATGAAGTCTACGCGCTGACGCCCGAGCAACTCGATGAGTGGAAGAAGGCCACGGCTCCGCTTCGCGACAGCTGGGCGGAAAGTGTGAAAAAGGCAGGCGGTGATCCCGCCGCTATCGAAGCCGAACTCGCCGCAAGTCTCAAGAAATTCGGCGCCGCGCTCTGACGCCGGCCCCGACGCATGTCAGCCAACCGCGGCGGCGCGTCCGCCGCGGCTTCCCTTCCGCGCGATGGTGATCGATGAGCCACGTCACACCTAAATCCGACGGGGCCGCTGCGACGGCGCCGACAAAGAATCCGATGGATCGCTTCATCGATTCGATCGAACTCGTCGCGGCGTTCTTTGTCGGTCTCGTCGCGCTGAACACCTTTATCGCCGTTTTCCTGCGCAAGTTCTTTGCCGTTGCGATTCCGGATTACTACGACTTCGGCCGCCTGTTCCTCGGCATTCTGATTTTCTGGGGCATTGCGGCGACGAGTTATCGCGGGACGCATATTACAGTCGATCTCGTCTGGGCGAACGCATCGCCGCGCTGGCAGCGCTGGATCGACATCTTCGCAACGCTGGTGCTGCTGTTCGTGGTCACCGTGCAGACCATCACGTTGTTCGACAAGGTTGCGACGACCTACGCCGATAACGTCCTCACCTATGACCTGCGACTGCCGAACTGGCCGTTCTTCGCGGTGGCCTGGGCCGGCGATTGCTCCGCGGTGCTGCTGATCGCAATCCGCACCTGGCGGCTGATCTTCACTCCCGAACTCATTCACGAACCGAAGACCGAGGCGGCGGACTGAATCATGTTGAGCAATGAAGCGGTCGCAGTCATCGGGTTCGTATCGCTGTTCGTGCTGATGCTGCTGCGCGTGCCGGTCGGCATGGCGATGGGCCTCGT
>LWDM01000077.1:0-39933 GCA_002083525.1 Proteobacteria bacterium SG_bin9
ATCGCCGCCGGTCATGTCATTGACCTTCTTGGCGTAGTCCTGCGCGTATTCGTGGAAGATATCCTTCGCAGGCCACGTGCTCTGGAAACGCATGCTGACCGGGCCCTGCGCGGAAACCACGCTCGGAGCCGCTACCGTCGCTGCCCCTGCGGCGGCTGCCGCCAGGAAACTGCGGCGGTCGGTTTTTTGATCGATCTTCTTGCCCATTTACTTCCTCCCTGTTGACGTTTCGTCGGTCCGCTGGGCGCGGACATTCCGTTTTTCGTTGTGGCAACACAAATGCTTGCGCAGGATTTTGGCAAGCGGAAAAGTGATGTGCATGATCCCGCAGCCCTACAGCGATGCGGGCGGTCCAATCACGATCAGGTGTTAGGAAACCGGCGCACGGCAGGTTATTCGCCGATCCGGGTGCAGTTGCGTACGGCGGCGCGTCAAATGACCCAACTGCATCCAACTTTAGGCGTAGATTGGTTTCGCAGGTGCGTAAGCGGACCAATAATGGCGGGTGTCCGTTTATTCCCTGCTCCGGCGTGCGCCCTTATGCCGCCGACTGCCGCCGACGCATGGATGCGGCCACACGCCTGTGATGGGACGGCCGTAAAAGGGGTGTGTGGGTAGGTTCAGAAGCCATTCATCCATAGACGTGTAGGTCATCAGCACAAGGTGAACCTTTCGGATGGCCGATACGTCTAATCTGCACAGCGGATCATCCAGCGGGCTGCTATGACGAGCCGCCACACGACACAGTCTCCGGAGCGGAACCAACCTGTTACCGGCGATTTGATCCAACGGTTTATCTTCAAGGAGAATAACATGCGCAAGATCATGCTGGCTCTGGCACTTGGCGGAGCCGCGATCGCCTTCGGCAGCGTCGAAGCGAGCGCGAGGGACTATCCCTACTGCTTCGTCAACCGCAGCACCGGAAGCCCGGGCGATTGCTCGTACTTCAGCTATCAGCAGTGCCTCGCTTCAGCCTCGGGCCGTGGCGGCGGCTGCTACATCAACCCGCGCACCGCGTTTGCGCGCCAGGGCTATTACGTTCGCGATTTCGATCCCGCTGAGGCCTATGTCGCGCCGCCGCGCCGCTACAAGCGTCAGCCGGCCTATTACTACGCGCCGTACTGATCACGCGGCAATTGAACGAGACAAGCGCGCGGCCACTGGCGGCGCGCTTTTTCGTTTCAATCAAACGAAGATCGAAGACAACGAAGATCGAAGACAACGAAGATCGAAGTCTATGAGTCCGACAGGCTGCGCGTGATGTGAACGATGCAGCCGGTGACCGTGCGGCCGAGGGGATGCTGCGTATGCGGCTGGGCGAGGTGGTGATCGCCCGGCATCAGTTTCAGATCGCCAAGCCACAGCTCGCCTTCGAGTACCAGCGTCTCCTCTGCGAGATCGTGCGAGTGGGAGCGGAACGTGGCGCCGGGCTCCATCCGCACGAGGACCGACAGCCGGTTGGTGACGCGGTCGGCATAGAGAACGCGGGTATGAATTCCGGGCGAGACCTCCCGCCATTTCGCCGTACCGGCGCGACGGGTCTTCGTTCCGGGAAGTTGCAAGCCCTCGCTGTCGATCCGGTCGAGCACGGCCTCGAACGTGCCGGCGGATGGCGTTTCCTCCGGCGCTGCCGAGGAGCTTCCGTCAATCGTGGCAAACGTCTGCTGCCAGTGTTCGACTAGCGAACGCAGCGCCTCGTCCGTCGCAAGCCGCGACGTCACAGCATCGCGCTCAGCGCCGCGCACAAGGCCCAGCACGTAAGCGGCAGCGATATCGCTATCTCGTTCGAATATCTCGGTCATCTGCGACTGACTGAATACGGCAACCCGGCCGCAGGGAATAGGCGACAATAAGACCAAGCTTAAAATAGAACTTTGGCCGCTCGTCTAATCGATTAACTGCCAATAAACATGATCGCCAATATGACGGCAATCATTCTCTTGTCGCAATTCGGCAGCGCACCCATGCACGCTGCCACCCGGCTACAGGCACGGGCTTTCAGATTTCGGCGACAGGCTCGTCACCAGATGAATCAGGCAGCCGGAAACGGTTCGGCCGACGCTGTGATGCGCGCTCGTCGATGCCACATGGTAATCGCCGGCCTTCAGATGCAGGCCGCCGATATTCCAGTCGCCTTCGATGACGAGCGTCTCTTCCTCGATATCGTGCGCATGCGCTTCGTAGGTTGCGCCGGGCACCATCCGGAGAAGTACGGAGATTCGGTTGTTGGCCCGGTCGACATGCAACACACGCGACTTGATTCCGGGGCCGACGTCCTTCCACTGCGCATCGTCGCTGCGCTGGGTTCGCGTCCCCGGTAATTGCAGTCCGGCTGCATCGATGCGTGCGAGGATCTTCTCGAACTGTCCGGTGGGCGGCAAAGACGCGTCGTCGCTGTCGCCGGTCGCGTCGAGCGCTGCCAGCCGTTGCTCCCAATCCTCGATTTGCGTGCGCAACGCGTCGTCGGCTTTCATCCGCGCGGCCATATCGTTGCGCGCCTGCCCGCGCGTCAGCCCCAGCGCGAATTCAGCCGCAAGCGCGTTTTCCGTTTTCACTGACTCAGACATGTTTGCAACTGACCAACTGCACGATGAATCCACGTCTTGATCGTTCCAACAGGTACGGATCGAAGTTTCGCCAGTTCCTCGTAACTAAGGCCGTAGTGGTAGGCGAGGATCACACACTGCCGATAATCTTCCTTTAACTCGCCAAGGCACCGGCGCAGGTCCGGGCCCAGCGAAGGGTCGCGGCTGGTGGTCAGGGCGTCGACAAGCGCCGCGATCTCGTCGCTGTTCAACGAGATTGCCGATGTCTGCTTGTCCGGTAGCCGGTTGATCAGCACATTGCGGGCGAGCGTCGACATCCAGGCCATGGCGTCGCCCTTGCTCCGGTCGAACAGGGGAGACTTTTCCCAGATGCGAAACATCACCTCCTGAAGCGCATCGTTGGCAGCTTCAGGGTCCCGCATGAAGCGTTTGCAGATGCTCAGCAACCTGGGCCCTGCGGTATTATAGATCGCGCGGAATGCAACCCGATCGCCAGCGGCAACCAGCTCGAGTTGTCCCTCGAGGTCGTCGGTCATCGCTTGACGCATCCAAAGCCAGCCGAGAACGCCTGTAAGTAACAAAGGGAAGTTCCCTTAAAAGGACTATACGAACCTCGAAATTACGGATCAACGGCCCGGGGTTTCAGGAAGGGCCATAAATTACAGCAGCTTGGCGTTGAGCTCGGGGGGCCGTCTGCAAGCTTTGAGCGAGGCGGCCGAAAATTCTGTAACGCTGAGTGAAACTTCTCGCCGTTTGGGCCTGTAGAGGGCGGAAACAGCCGAGGGTCATCAGTTACCACCCTGGCCGTTTGGCCGGCCTTGGGGATCATGAATGAACCTTGACGTGACGCAGACTCCGGGCCGCCCGCGCGCGATGTCCGATCAACTGATCGGTTTGCTCAAACGGACGGGCGACGAGGACCAATCCGCCTTTGCTCAGCTTTATGGTTTAACCAGCCGCAAATTGTACGGCGTGGCGTTACGCATCGTGCGGGATCGCACCGTCGCCGATGACCTGCTGCAGGACACGTACGTCAAGATCTGGCGCCGCGCGCGCTCTTACGATCCGGAGCTCGCCTCGCCGATCGCCTGGATGGTGGCGATTATTCGCAACGGCGCGATCGATATGATCCGCAAACAGCAGTTTGCGACCACCGAGGAAGGCGAAATCCTCTTGCTGCCGTCCGAGGACGCCGATCCCGGTTATGAACTCGATATGTCACGCAAACGTGCGCTGGCCTTCGAGGCATTCCAAGAGATGAGCCCGGATAAGCGGCGCATGATCATCCTGGCTTACCTGCGCAACGAAAACCGCGAGCAGATCGCGCGCCGGTTCGGAATTCCCGTCAACACCGTCAAGACGCACCTGCGCCGGGCCTTGCTTGAGATCAACGCCGAAGTGCATCGCCGCCTCGAAACGAGGCAGCCGGCTGCGGCATAAGATGGCTTGCTCCGGCTTGGCGTGAACCACTACTCTTGGCCGGGCCATCTCCGGCAAGGTAGTGCGCATGCTTGCGAAACGTCTGACCTTCGTTGCCATACTTGGTGTTGCTGTATTCGGGTTGTTTGCGTCGTATGCCGCCGCGCACGATCATCACCAGCATCGCGCACCTCCTCGCAGCAACAACAGCATGCCGGCGCCGCGTCTCACCCAGCAGCCGGCGCAGGCGATCCCGGCGAGCCAGTGCCTCGCGATTGCCAACAAAGTTCCGAACGTCGTCTATGCGAGCTACATGCCGGTGCAGGCGCGCAGGGGCGAGGCGCCGCGCAGGGAAGAGGTGACGATCACCTACGCCGGTCACTCGACCTACTACATCGACACGCCGGGTGGCGTCAGCGTCGCGACCGACTTCAGCGGCGTTTATACGGCGAGCGGCCGGCTGCCGCACATCGCGACGATGAACCGCGCCCACTCGACGCACTACACCCTGTCGCCCGACCCGCGCATCCAGCACATCCTGCATGGCTGGGGCGAGGCGGGGCAGCCGGCGAAGCACAACTTCGCGGTCAGCGATATCTACATCCGCAACGTCACCACCGACATCCGCGCCTTCCGCTTCGACGCCGAGGCGCTGCAGAAGGACGCCAACTCGATCTTCATCTTCGAGGTCGCGGGGCTGTGCATCGGCCATCTCGGCCACCTGCATCATCCGCTCGACGAGACCCATATCGCCGCCATCGGCCGGCTCGATATCGTGATGGTGCCGATCGACGGCGGCTACACCATGTCGGTCGAGGGCATGTCCGACCTGACCAAGCGCCTGCGCTCCTCGATCGTGCTGCCGATGCACCGTTTCGATACGCCGCTCAGCGATTTTCACCGCCGGATGGGCGGGCAGTTCGAGATGGATATGCGCACCTCGCGTTCGCTGACAGTGTCGATCGGAAGCCTTCCAAAAACGCCGACCATCATTGTGCTCGACGGCGTATAGGCGTCGCGCAAAATCTGCTCTATAGCCAGCGCACGGCATGATCCCGAAAAGCGGACACCGGTTTTCGGATCGGATCATGCCGACAAGACGTTGCGGCGAGGGAGCAGAAACAGATGGCGAAGAAACCATATCGCGTTGCAGTGATCCCGGGCGATGGCATCGGCAAGGAGGTCATCCCGGAAGGCCTGCGCGTGCTTGAAGCCGTCGCCAAGAAGCACCGGGTCGAGCTGAAGTTCGACATGTTCGACTTCGCCAGCTGGGACTACTACGAAAAACACAACCAGATGATGCCGGACGACTGGAAGGCGCAGATCGGCGGCCATGATGCGATCTACTTCGGCGCCGTCGGCTGGCCCGAGAAAATTCCGGACCACATCTCGCTGTGGGGATCGCTGATCAAGTTTCGCCGCGAGTTCGATCAGTACGTCAACCTGCGTCCGGTGCGCCTGATGCCGGGCGTTGAATCGCCGCTCGCCAACCGCAAGCCGGGCGATATCGATTTCTGGGTGGTGCGTGAAAACACCGAGGGCGAGTATTCCGCCATCGGCGGCCGCATGTTCCCCGACACCGATCGCGAGGTGGTGGTGCAGGAGACGGTGATGAGCCGCGTCGGCGTCGACCGCGTGCTCAAGTTCGCCTTCGAGCTCGCAGCCAAAACGCCGAAGAAGCATCTCACCTCGGCGACCAAATCGAACGGCATCGCGATCACCATGCCGTACTGGGACGAGCGCGTCGAAGCGATGGCGAAGAATTATCCCGGCGTGAAATGGGACAAGTATCACATCGACATTCTCTCGGCGCTGTTCGTGCTCAAGCCCGACAAGTTTAACGTGGTGGTCGCGTCGAACCTGTTCGGCGACATCCTCTCAGACCTTGGCCCGGCCTGCACCGGCACCATCGGCATCGCCCCGTCGGGGAATATTAATCCGGACCGGAAGTATCCGTCGGTGTTCGAGCCGGTGCACGGATCGGCGCCGGATATCGCGGGGCAGGGTATCGCCAATCCGATCGGCATGATCTGGTCGGCGGCGATGATGCTCGAACATCTCGGTGAGCCGGTTGCGGCGGCGTCCATCGTCAAGGCGATCGAGCGAACACTCGCGGAGCGCACCTTGCGCACCCGCGATCTCGGCGGTCAGGCCGACACGGTCGCGTGCGGCAAGGCGGTTGCGGAGATGATCGACTAATCGGGCCGCTCAGGCTTTGGCCAGCGTCCACACCGCCATCGGCTGCTCCAGCCCGCGCAGGCTCTGTGCGGGCTGTTGCACGAGTGGAATCTGATCGACACCCGTCGCCTTCTCGGATTTCGCGCGCTGCACCAGCGCATCGCTTGCCACCAGCACGCAGTTGAGATGCCGCGTCAGCGCCTCCAGCCGCGCGGCAGCGTTGACCGTCGAGCCGATCACCGCGAACTCGAGCCGGTTGCGGCCGATGTCGCCGAGCACGACCGGTCCATAATGCAGGCCGAAGCTGGCGCGGATCGGCACTTCACCATCGGCTTCCCGCTCGCGATTGAACGCATCGACCGCGGCGATCATCGCCCGCGCACAGGTCAGCGCGTTGATCGCATCGGTCGGCCCCGCGAACGGCGTGCCGAACGTCGCCATCAGGCCGTCGCCGAGATACTTGTCGAGCGTGCCGCCGTGCAGAAAGACCTCGTGCTCCATGCGCCCGTGAAATTCGCGCAAGGTGCCGATCACGTCTTCCGGCGGCTTGCCGTCGGCGAACGAGGTGAAGCCGACGATGTCGACGAACAGCACCGCGATGTCCTGCGTTCGAACCTGCTTCAGCGGTTCGTCGTTCTTCGATAACTCTTCCACCACCGTCGGCGAGAAGTAGCGGGCGAGATTGGTGCGCTCGCGTTCGAGCGAGGCGTGTTTCAAAAGCAGATTGTTCGAGCGGCGAACCGAAATCGCAAGCGTGCAGGCCGCAATCAGGAACACGACGATCTCCTGCACGCGGTTGGGAATGTTGATGTTGTTCGGATCGAGCAGCGCGAACAGCCGCACGTCGGGCGCCGTCGTCGCGCGAATGGCCTCGGTGATGTTGACCATCTTGATGGGCTGCAGATAGACGTACAAGGCGCCGAGCGCCCATAGGCCCGACGCCCACACGCCCATCGCGATCAAGGTCCGCCACGAATAGGCGAGCGTCGCGCCCGACAAAAAGACAAAGAAGTAGATGAAGGTGTCGAAGCGATACTGTGTGGCGGCCGGCCAGCCCGATGTGCTCCAGGGATTCTGAACCGCGACGATGATCGTCATCAGCAGCAGGTCGCAGAACATCAGGACCAGCTCAGGCCGTGAGACGCCGGCGCGGCCGACCTTGAGTTGTGCCCAGCCGATCAGCGCGAACAGCGATGTGAGGACCAGATAGTAGATCACCTCCCACGTCGGGTTGAGAAACGGCAGCATGATTGCGATCACCGCGAGGGCGACCCAGCGGGCGCGCACCGCGAGCCACAGGCCTTCGCGTTTGGCGTTCTCGATCGCGGCCTCCGCGAACGTCTCGGTTTCGCGGATGCGGGCCTTGGTTTTGGTCTTGCGGGGCGGCGGGGCGTCGACGGCTACGCTGGTCATGCGGATATCCGAAGTCTGGTGATGCGGAATGCATTGCTGCATGAAGCACTCACCATAGCCGGAAAGCGGAATCTGTGGTTGATGAATGTCGCGGTGTGAACCTTGGAATCGCCCGACGATATGCTGACGTTCGATCAACCGGCGCGCCAACTGATTGCCGCCAAGCTGAAGGAATTCCCGCGCCGGCCGCACGATGCCGCGGCCGCGGAAGGGCTGAAGCGCGCGGCGGTGGCGATTGCGTTGCTCGCGGCCGACGATTCGGAGGGGATCGCGTTCGCATTGACGCGCCGTGTCGGCAAGTTGCGCGCGCACAGCGGGCAGTGGGCGTTGCCGGGCGGGCGCTGCGATGCCGGCGAAACGGTGGTGCAGGCGGCGCTGCGCGAGATGGACGAAGAAATCGGACTCAAACTCGACGAGAGCGACGCGCTCGGGCTGCTCGACGATTATCCGACCCGTTCAGGCTATCTGATCACGCCGGTCGTGTTCTGGTGCAAGCCGGGTCTGACGCCGCATGCCAATCCCGACGAAGTGGCGGCGATCTACCGGATTCCGATTGCCGATATCGCACCGATCGAGAAGGTAAGCTTTACCCGGATTCCGGAAAGCGACCGGCGTGTGGTGCGCATCAACATTCTCGGCCAGCAGATCCACGCGCCGACGGCGGCGCTGCTTTATCAATTCCGCGAGGTGCTGGCCGGCCGCATCACCCGCGTTGCCGATCTCGAACAGCCGGTCTTTGCCTGGAAGTAGCGGGCGCTAGTCCGCTTTGCGCAAGCCGACCGCAGTCAATGCGCGGCTGATCATGCGGTTGACGCCGGAGGCTGGTGCAGACTTCACGTGTTGTGGCTGCGTCTTGCCGTTGAGCTTTCGCGACGATGCCGAGGCCTTGTTGTCGGCGATCGGTGCCGCGTGAGGAACCTTGTTTGTCAGGCCCCAGAACTCTGCGATGTGATGTGATGACGGAATGCCGGCATCGAGCATGAAGCGGCCGGGCTGGCCGGCATGTTCGCCGCCGCTTGCCAGCGGCACGCCGTGCGCCATGTTGGCGATCGAGTAGGATTCGATAACGGTGCGCCCATCGGCATCCCACCAGCCCTGGCGGCGATGTCCGTCGACGATGTCCTCGAACATCGGCTCCGACCGCAGGCCGTGCACGCCAAGCCACTGATTGACGATGTGCTCGGCATTGACCGGATGCACGATGCTGTCGGCGGTGCCATGCCAGACGGACACCTTGGGCCATGGCCCGTGATGTGACGACGCTGTGCGGACGCGCTGGCCCAGCTCTTTCGTCGACACGTGCGGCGCCTTGAACATCACATTCAACGCATCCTGCAGATTGCTGGCGGCGCCATGCGGCAAGCCGGCGATGATCGCGCCGCCGGTGAACACATCGGGATAGGCCGCGAGCATTGCCGACGTCATGCCGCCGCCGGCGGACAGGCCGGTGACAAAGACGCGTTTGCGATCGATCGCATGCGCGCGGGCGACATGCTCGATCATCTGGTGGACCGACGCGGCTTCGCCGCTGCCGCGCGTGACGTCCTCCGGCGCGAACCAGTTGAAGCAGAGGTTGGGGTTGTTGCCGCGCCGCTGCTGCGGCGCCAGCACGACGAAACCGTAGCGATCCGCGAGCTGCGACCAACCGGCGCCGAGATCGTAGGCCGCTGCCGTCTGCGCACAGCCGTGCAGGACGACGACCAGCGCCGGCCGCTTCGGCAGGTTCGCCGGCGCGTAGGTGAACATGCGAAGGTTGCCCGGATTGCTGCCGAACCCGCGCACCTCGCCGAGCCGGCCCGGGCCGGCAGAGAAGCCGGCAAGACCTTCGCCGGTCATCAGTCGCGTGATGCTGGGCAGCTGCTTCAGGTAGTCGATGTTTTCCGCGATCGACACTCGTGATCCCTCAGTTGGTGGAGCCCGGCAGGGCCGCACCGTGATGCTTGCTGCAATGCAACATAGTGGTTTGGGGGCGAGATTCCATCCCTCCAAAGGATGGATATTTGCGCTCGCGGTCACAAAAGCGTGGAAAAACAAGCTTTCGCGGGTATAGGGCCGGTTGGCTCAACCCCGGCGATCAAAATGCGTTTGGGGAACAAAAGGGGCCGAATCGGCCCCTTTTGAGATCGGAGATCGGCGCGCTTAGCCAGGGCCGTACTTGAACTTGCCGCCCTCGATGAACGGCTCGGTCTTCATGTAGAGCTGCCCGTTCTCGCCAATGAAAAAGAACGTGTTCTTCTTCACCTTCTTTGCGCCCGCGAGCAGCGACTTCGCGTTGCTCGTTCCCATCTTGTAGACGAAGAACTTGCCGTCGGCGTCGTAGCCATAGGCGGTGTCGGCCGAAATGGGCCAAGGTGCTGGAGTATTGGCTTGCTGTGCGGCGGCAGTGGCCGTCAGCGCGATCAACGCCACTGAGGCTGCCAGTGCGCGTGTCGAAATCCGTCTCATCAGTGCCTCTCCAAATGCTCTTCCAATGCAACGAAGCATAACGTCACAACGTTCGCTTGGCTTGCCGCGTTACAACGCGTCGAGGTGAGCAAATTGTCACGCGTTGCTTCATGCTTGAACAAAGCACGAACGTGATTCCGCAGTCAATTCTCCGGATGGCTATGGTGACGATGCGCAATTTCCAGGTTTCGCGTTTGCCGCTTCGGCTCTATCGTCGCGACCGAGGAAACGATAGCGCGGCGTAGCCTTTGGCCGTGAAGGGGCAGATTGATGAAAGACGTTTTGAAGACCGGTCTATTTCTCGCTCTCGTCTCATGCGCGATGCCAGTGGCGGCGTCGGCGGATGAATTCAAGCTGAGTAACAACCAGCGCATCGCCTGCAGCCGCGGCTTGTCGCCCGGCAAGCTCAATACGGCGAACTGCCGCTCATATGCCTACATTTTCAACGCGACCACGTCCGAATATCACCGCTGCCAGGTGAGCGTGGTGCTGACCCGCGACAACAAGGAAGTCCTCAACATCCAGGCGGACGGCAGCTGCTCGAAGCGGCAACGCGTGTTCGACAAGGACGGGCAGTATTCGTTCGACGCGGTCAAAACCGAGCCGCCGAACACCAACTCGTTCTTCGGCACCGGCGGCTATGCCATCTGGGTGAGCGACAACAAGGCGCTGAAGGCGAAGGGCTGTGTCACCATAGCCACGGGTCTCGGCAACAACGAAGTGACGCGCTGCGTCGACATGACGTTCGGCGACAAGTAATCAAAGGCGAGGGGAGCGGCGCCGGCGCCGCTCCCCGACGTTGATTTACTCCGGCGCGATCTTCGCGAACGCCGCCACCTTGGTCCACTTCTCGTTTTCCCTGGCGATGTAGGCGGTCATGTCCGCCGGCGAACCGCCGACCGGATCGCCGCCGAGCTTGCGAATCCGCTCCGTTCCGTCGGTTGACTTGATGAAGGCGTTCACGCTTGCATTCAGCTTGGCGATGATGTCCGGCGGCGTCTTCACCGGTGCGGCAATGGTGAAGTACGACGACGCCTCGTAGTTCGGCACGCCGGACTCCGCGATGGTCGGAATGTTCGGCAGCAGCGGCCAGCGTGCCGCGGTGCTGATGGCGAGCGGCCGCACCGACCCCGCTTCGGCGAACGAGGCCACCGCCGGCAGGTTGTCGATCATCACATGGATACGGCCGGCGATTAGATCGCTGACCGCCGGCGCGCTGCCCTTGTAGGGCACGTGCGTCATGTCGAGCCCGGTCATCGACTTGAACAGTTCGGTCGACAGATGCGCGGTGCTGCCGAGGCCCGGCGTACCGTAGAGAATTTCGCCGGGCGGCTTCGACTTCACGAACGCCAGAAACTCCGCGACGCTCTTCGGCGGCAACGATGGCGTCACCGACATCAGGTTCGGCACGCGCGCGATGATGGTCACCGGCGCAAGATCCTTTGCCGGATCGTAGGTCATCGATTTGAAGACCAGCGGATTGATGCCGTGGGTGCCGGGCGTACCGACCAGGAAGGTGTAGCCATCCGGCTCGATCTTGGAGACGTAATCGGCGGCGATGTTGCCGCCGGCGCCGGTCTTGTTTTCGACGATGAACTGCTGGCCCATCTCCTCCGACATCTTCTGCGCCACGAGGCGCGCCAGAATGTCGGTGGTGCCGCCGGCCGCGAACGGCACGACGAAACGGGGCGAACGGGCCGGCCACGGCTGCTGCGCCAGCGCACCCGTTCGCGCCACCAGCGGCGATGCGACGAGCGCCGCGCTGCCAAACATGAGCGAGCGGCGGCTGAGATCGAAGGTCGAACGGCGGATCATTGGTGTCTCCTGGAACTTGAAGCGCGGGTGGCCTGAAATGAAGAGGCGGCCGGAGATCGTCCGGCCGCCGTCGTGATTGACGCTCGGCGATGTGTGGATTTAGCCGCCGACGCCCTTTTCCTTGAAGTACTTCAGCGCGCCGGGATGGAACGGCACCGGCGAACGATCCTGCTTCTGGTTGTCGAGCGAGAAGCTCAGCGCTTCTTTGTGCACGGCAACAATATCGTCCTTCTTCTCGACCAGCGTCTTGACGATGTTGTAGGCGTCCTGATCGCTCATCTTGTTGCCGGTGACGATGATGTTCCAGACCTCGGCAATCTTGTTGTCCTTGTCGTAGCCCGGGTACGAGCCGGCCTTGATCGTGCCTTCGCTGTAGAGCTTGCCGTACTTGTCGTTCATCTTGGCGACGGCTTCGGAGTGATCGACCAGCTTCATCTTCAGGCCTGGTGTCGCACCGAGGTCGGTGACGGCCGCAGTCGGAATGCCGCCGACCCAGAAGAACGCGTCGATCTTCTTGTCCTTGATGGCGTTGACCGACTCGGCGACGCCGAGACGCTCGCGCTTCATGTCCTTGTCCTTGTCGAGGCCGGCGGCTTCGATCAGACGGAAGGCCATGACTTCGGTGGCGCCGCCCGGGGAGCCGGTTGAGACGCGCTTGCCCTTGAGATCCGACATCTTCTCGATGCCGGTGCCGTCGATCGTCACGACATGCATGCGGTTCGGATAAACCACGAGCAGCGTCTGCAGCGGAACCTTGTTGCCCTTGAACTTGTCCTCGCCCTTCAGCGCGTCCTGCGCGGCGTCGGCCATCGAGAAACCGAGCTCGCTCTGACCCGATGCAATGAGCTTGAGGTTGTCGACCGAGCCGCCGGTGACTTCGGCGGTGGCCTGCGTGTTCGGCAGGTTCTTCGACAACACGTTGGCGATCGCACCGCCGAGCGGATAGTACACGCCGCCGGTGCCGCCGGTGCCGATCGCCATCGTCTTCTGCTGCGCATAGACGAGGCCGCCGATCATCGCGCCGGCGGTCAGCGTCAGCGCGAAGACGGTGGTCTTTGTCAGTTTCGTCAACATCTGGCTTTCTCCCTTGATGTTAGTTCTGCAAGCTCGTGTGGCGCGCTGATCAGGGTTTAACCCCTCGCTCGCGCAGATATTTCAAGGCGCCCGGATGATAGGGCGCAGGCGAATGCTTGTCGGTCTGCGTCGCCAGTTCGATGTTCTGCGCTTCCTTATGAACGGCGACGAGCGCGGCCTTGTTCTCGAACACGGATTTGGTGATCTCGTAGGCCATCTCGTCCGACATCTTCGGAGTCGCCATCACCTGGTTCCAGGCGGCGAAACCCTTGTTGTCGGCGGTCTGGCCCGGATAGCTGCCGGCTTTGATGACGCTCGCAGCGAAGATCGGTCCGTACTTCTTCACGATCGGATCGAGCAGGTGGTCGATATCGATCAGCCTGATGGTGACGCCGGGCGTTGCCGCGAGATCGGTGACGGCTGCGGTCGGCACGCCGCCGCCCCAGAAGAACGCGTCGATCTTCTTGTCCTTTAGCGCGCTCGCTGACTCCGCGACCGAGAGCCGCTCGCGTTTCACGTCCTTGTCCTTGTCGATGCCCGCGGCCTCAAGCAGGCGAAACGCTTGCGTTTCCGTCGCGCTGCCTGGCGCACCGACCGAAATGCGCCGGCCCTTGAGATCGGAAAACTTCTCGATGCCGGTGCCTGCGATGGTCACGACGTGAACCGGGCTCGAGTAGATTGCCACGATCGTGCGCAGTGGCACGGGCGTCTTGAACCGGCCCTCGGCGCGAACCGCATCAGCGGCGACATCGCCGGTCATGAAGCCAAGATCGGCCTGACCGGATTCAAGCAGCTTGATGTTATCGACCGACCCGCCAGTCGCTTCCGAAGTCGCCTGCGTGTTGGGAAGCGTCTTCGAGAGCAGGTTGGCGAGGCCGCCGCCGAGCGGATAAAAGATGCCGCCGGTGCCGCCGGTGGCGATCGCCAGCGTGCGCGTCTGGGCGAGTGCATCGCCCGCGCCGAACCAGACGCAGAGCAGTGCCGCTCCTGCCGAGATCGCCTTCATGTTTCTCTCCCGTGCGGCGCTGCTTCGACGGCAGCGTCCGCTGTTCTTCTTGTTCGTCAGGCGGCCGGGACCGGCTTCGCCCGCGTCCACGCCTGCCATAGAACCACACCGAAGCCGATAACCAGACCCGGCAAATAGGTGTAGCTGATGTCCTGCTTGATGATCGATTCGACAATCGCCTCGATCAGGCTCGGGAACACCAGCAGCAATCCCGATAGCAGAAGCAAGGCCCGCTCTATCGGCGTATTTTGTCGCAGCGCCCAATTTTGCGCCACCGCTGCAAGTGCGAGCAGGCCGAAGGTGGTGCGCACCACGATCGAGAGAATGTCCACCCACGAGCCGCCCTTCGGAATCGACAGCAACAGGCCGACGCCCTGCGGATCGAGCACGAAGATGAACGGCACGATGAACGCAGGCAGCGTGTATTTCCACGATTGCAGTGTCGTCTTGTACGGATCGCCGCCGGTAATCGCGGCGGCCGCGAACGGCGACAGCGCCGTCGGCGGCGACACTTCAGAGAGCACCGCGTAATAGAAGATGAACATGTGCGCTGCGAAATCCGGCACGCCGAGCTTGATCATCGCCGGCGCCGCGATCACCGCGCAGATGATGTAGGAGGCGGTGACGGGAACGGCGAGGCCGATGATCCAGACGATCAACGCCGTGTAGATCGCGGTCAGCAGCAGGCTGCCGCCGGCATACGCGATGACGATCGACGAGAACTTCAGGCCGAGGCCAGTCAGCGTAACGATACCGACGACGATACCGGCGCAGGCGCAGGTGGTTGCGGCGTTGAGCGCTTGCACCGAACCGTCGGACAGCGCCTTCACGAGCTTCTTCGGCACCAAAGCGGTTTCGGGCCGCAGGAAGCTCAGCGCGAACGTCACGACGATCGCATAGAACACCGACAGCGACGGCGAATAGCCGATCACCATGAAGAAGACGACGGCGAGCAGCGAGATGAAGTGGAAGCCGTAACGCTTCAGCATTTGCCCGAGCGGCATCTCCGCCTTGACGCTGACCTGCTGCGCGCCGAACCGCTTGGCGTCGAGTTCGACCATGATCAAGAGCGACAGGTAGTAGAGGCAGGTCGGGATGGTCGCCATCCAGATCACGTCGAGGTAGCTGATCTTCAGGAACTCGGCGATCAGGAACGCAGCCGCGCCGAGTACGGGCGGCGACAGGATCGCACCGAGACCGCCGGCCGCGAGCAATCCGCCTGCGGCGTTCTTCTCGAAGCCGGCCTTCTGCATCATCGGATAGGCGACCGTGCCGATCATCACTGTCGTTGCGACGCCCGAGCCTGACGGGCCGCCGAGCAGGAACGACGACAGCACGACGGTGCGGCCGGCGCTGTTCGGTTTGTTGCCGAGAAGCGCGAGCGAGAAGTCGATGAAGAATTTGCCGGCGCCGGAATGCTGCAGGAAGGCGCCGTAGATTGTGAACAGGATGATCAGCGTCGCCGAGACGTCGACGGCGACGCCGAAGATACCTTCCAGCGTAATGAACAGGTGGCCGACGAGGCGGCTGATCTCATAGCCGCGATGGGTCCACGGGGCCGGCAGGTACGGACCGAGCATGGCGTAGGCGATGAACAGCAGCGATACCACCGGCATGATCCAGCCGGTGGTGCGGCGGGTGGCTTCCAACACAAGCACGATGAAGATCAAGCCGACGATCACGTCCCAGCGGTCGGGCAATGTCGCGCGATCGAGGAAGTCGTCGCCACCCCACAGCGCATAGGCAACGGTTGCGATCGCGAGGAAGCACGGGATGACATCCCACCAGCGCACGCGGTTGCGGAACGTCGCAGCGAGCGGAAACAGCAGGAAGCTCAATACCAGCGTGAACGCGACGTGGGTGTAACGCAGCTCCTGGGTCGGAACGATCGAGTAAGCCGCGTAAAGGTGGAACAGACTCATGATGACCGCGATCGCGGTCGTGATGTGACCCATCCAGCCGTAAAGCCGGTTGGTCGCGCCTTCCTCGGCTTCGATGAACTCTTCCGCCTTGCGCAGTGCTTCGTCGGAGACGGCTTTTTTCGCCTCTTCAGGCGTCATCGTCTCGGCTGCCATGGCGTTCCCCTCTTAACGCGACCATCCCCCGCGCCATCGGCTTTCTCAGGCTGTCGCCAGAGCCGTTTCACGCAGCCGTATAGAGGCGGCTTTGGCGAAGCATGGCAAGGGGTTATTGGTTAAATCGCCGCCATCTTTCGCGGCACTGCAGGTTCGTCATTCGTTGACATTTCGACGGTTGATTGGGCCTGTTGCCATTGGTCGGGCGTGGCGGAGATCGCGCCGGTTGCAAAAAGTGAAAAGGAAATGCTGCATGGATCGGCTGAAGGGAAAAACGGCCATCGTCGTCGGCGCGGGATCGATCGGTCCGGGCTGGGGCAACGGCAAGGCGACGGCCGTCACCTTCGCGCGGCACGGCGCGCAGGTGTTTTGTGTCGATCGCAACCTCGCCGCAGCGCAGGAGACGGCCAAGGTCATCGAATCCGAGGGCGGTCATGCGACGGCTTTTGCGGCGGATGTAGCGAAGGCGGCTGAGATCGAGGCGATGGTTGCCGCCTGCCTCAAGGCTTACGGCCGCATCGACGTGCTCGACAACAATGTCGGCATCGCCGAGACCGGTGGTGTGGTCGATGTTGCGGAAGCGGACTGGGATCGCGTCTTCGCGGTGAACCTGAAGAGTGCCTATCTCGCGATGAAGCATGTGATCCCTGTCATGCAGACGCAGGGCGGCGGCTCGATCATCAACATTTCCTCGATTGCCTCGATCCGTCATCTGGGCGTGTCGTACATCACCTACGCCACCACCAAGGCGGCGATGAACCAGTTGACGCGCAGCACCGCGGTTGAATTCGCCGAGCAGAACATTCGCGTCAACGCGATCCTGCCCGGCCTGATGAAGACGCCGATGGTGGAGAACTCCGCCGGGCTTGCGGCGAGCTATGCCAAGGGCGATGTGGAAGCGATGTGGCGGGCCCGCGCTGCGCAGGTGCCGATGCGGAAGATGGGCGATGCCTGGGATGTGGCGAACGCCGCACTGTTTCTCGCCAGCGATGAATCGCGCTATGTCACCGGCATCGAGCTCGTCGTCGATGGCGGGATCACGCTGAAGGTGAACTAATGCAGGTGAGGTTGATTTTTGCAGTCGCGTTGGCTGCGATGAGTTTTGCGCCAGCGATCGGCAGCGCGCAGGACCTGACGGCGTGCCGGGCCGATGCGCCGCCGGAAACGCAGGTCGCGGCGTGTAATGCTGCGCTCACCGCCAACACGGCCGCAAGGGTAGAGCTTCTGCTCGGTCGCGCGGCGGCCTATCGCAAGGCGCAGCAGCGCGAACAGGCAATCGCCGATTACACCGAGGCGATGCGGCTGCAATTGCCGACGGCGCGTGTGCTGTTCGCCCGCGGGCAGACCTATCGCGAGGCCGGTGACCGCCGGCGTGCGCTCACCGACTACGATGCCGCGCTGAAGCTTGATTCGGCGTTGGAGCCGCTCAAGGCCGCGCGCAAGACGCTGTTCGAGGAGATCGAGCGGGCCGGCGCGATGATGCCGGCGCAGCCTGCGAAGTAGCCTATCGTCTGCTCTGCTTCGTCATTGCCGGGCTTGACCCGGCAATCCAACTTTGCACTTTTCCAAGTAAGATGGATCACCGGGTCAAGCCCGGTGATGACGACCCGAAGGGGCGTACAGGAATCGCCGGGAGAGCGCGCGCAATGACCACCCAGGATAACAGCCGCTATCGCGAGGTGCATGCTCGCGCGACGCGCGATCCGGAAGGCTTCTGGGGCGAGGCCGCGCAGGCGATCGACTGGATCGAGCCGGCGAAGAAGGTGTTCGATGCTTCGCAGGGCATCTATGGCCGCTGGTTCGCGGGCGCCGTGTGCAACACCTGCTACAACGCGCTCGATCGTCATGTCGCCGGAGGGCGTGCGGCGCAGGTCGCGCTGATCCACGACTCGCCGCTGACGAACACCATCACCAAATTCACCTATGCGCAGCTGCTCGACGAGATGAGAACGCTCGCCGCGGTGATGCAGGATTTCGGCGTGTTGAAGGGCGACCGTGTCATCATCTATATGCCGATGGTGCCGGAAGCGGTGGTGGCGATGCTGGCTTGCGCACGCATCGGCGCGGTACATTCGGTGGTGTTCGGCGGTTTTGCCGCAAAGGAACTGGC
This sequence comes from Proteobacteria bacterium SG_bin9, assembly GCA_002083525.1. Taxonomy (GTDB): domain Bacteria; phylum Pseudomonadota; class Alphaproteobacteria; order Rhizobiales; family Xanthobacteraceae; genus SG-bin9. The sequence continues at coordinate 18,082 of LWDM01000077.1, forward strand.
GACGCGCATCGATGACGCCACGCCGAAACTGATCCTGTCGGCGAGCTGCGGCATCGAGCCGGGCCGCATCGTCAAGTACAAGCCGCTGCTGGACGAGGCGATCAATCTCGCCAAGACCAAGCCGCAAGCGTGCATCGTTCTGCAGCGGCCGCAGGAAACATGCGACCTGATCGCCGGCCGCGATCACGACTGGGCCGAACTGCGTACGAAGGCGATGGCCGCGAAGAAGTCCGCCGCGTGCGTGCCGGTGCTCGCGACCGATCCGCTCTACATTCTGTACACGTCGGGCACGACCGGCATTCCGAAGAGCGTGGTGCGCGACAATGGCGGCCACATGGTCGCGCTGAAGTGGTCGATGTTCAATCTCTACGGCGTGAAGCCGGGCGAAGTGTGGTGGTGCGGCTCCGACATCGGCTGGGTGGTCGGCCACAGCTACATCATCTATGCGCCGCTGTTTCACGGCGCGACGTCGATCATGTACGAGGGCAAGCCGGTCGGTACGCCGGACGCCGGCGCGTTCTGGCGCGTCATTTCCGAGCACAAGGCGATGGCGCTGTTCACCGCGCCGACGGCGTTCCGCGCCATCCGCAAGGACGATCCGAACGGCGAGTTCATCCGCAAATACGATCTGTCGAACTTCCGCACGCTGTTTCTCGCGGGCGAGCGCGCCGATCCGCCGACGGTGGAGTGGGCCGAGCAGCAGTTGAAGCGGCCGGTGATCGATCATTGGTGGCAGACCGAAACGGGCTGGTGCATTGCAGGCAATCCGGTCGGGCTTGGGCAATTGCCGGTGAAGCACGGCTCGCCGACGGTGGCGATGCCGGGTTACACGGTTGAAGTGGTCGACGAAGCGGCGAAGCCGGTGCCGCCGAACACGATGGGTTCGATCGTCATCAAGTTGCCGATGCCGCCCGCATGTCTGCCGACGTTGTGGAATCAGGATCAGCGTTTCCGCGAGGCGTATCTCACGGAATTTCCCGGCTACTACAAAACCTCCGACGCCGGCTATCTGGACGACGATGGCTACGTCTATGTGATGGGCCGCACCGACGACATCATCAACGTCGCGGGCCATCGTCTCTCGACCGGCGGTATGGAGGAGGTGCTTGCATCGCATCCGGACGTCGCCGAGTGCGCGGTGCTCGGCATCAAGGATGCACTGAAGGGCGAAGTGCCGTGCGGCTTCCTGGTGCTGAAGGCGGGCGTCACGCGTCCGGTCTCGGATGTGGAGAAGGAAGTTGTGGCACTGGTGCGCGACAGGATTGGCCCGGTTGCGGCGTTCAAGCTTGCGATTGCGGTTGCGCGGTTGCCGAAGACGCGCTCCGGCAAGATTCTCCGCGGCACCATCAAGAAGATGGCCGACGGCGATCCGTGGACCATGCCCGCGACCATCGAAGACCCGAAAGCGCTGGACGAAATCGGTGTGGCTCTGAAGGGGCGCATATAGGGAAGGGCTTACATTCCCCGCAATTCGGTTCTAACAAGGCGCTCAATTCAAATGCGCGTGGAACTGGTATGCGAGTGATGTTCCGATTAACTGCTGTGATGTTCGCTACGCTCGCGCTGGCGGGATGCTTGACGCGTGAGCCGCAGTCGACCGTGTCGCAGGCGCAGGGAGCCGATGACGAGGCGGCCTGCCGCCGCCTCGGCGAACCCGGTTCGAAGGCGTTCGCCGAATGCCTCAAGAGCCGCGACGGCCGGGCCGGCACCGAGGCCGCGCGGATGGACAATGCCCATCGCCGCAACAGCGAGCAGATGCTGGTCGGCCGCTGACGCGACTCAGCTTCCCTTGATGAAGGCGACGCTCGACGCGATCACGTCCGGATCGCTGAGCACGCGCATATGACCGAGACCGCTGAGCAGGCGGAACGTCGCACCGCGCCAATGCGCGGTCGCATCGCGTGAATCCTGCATCGACACCACCTGGTCGTCGTCCGAATGCATCACCAGCGCCGGGATCGTCAGCGTTTTCGCCGCCGTCGGGAAATCGATCGCGTCGAGGTCGGCGCCGAGCGCGTTCAGCTCAGCTTCCATGGCGGGCCATGTGGCCTCGTTGATGCCGACCATTTTGCCGATCAGCTTTGCTTGCTTGCGATAGTTGGAGGGCGAGGAGATCAGCACCACACGTTCGGTCGAGAGGCCGCGCGTCAGCGACGTCACCGTCACGGCGCAACCGATCGAATGCGCAATGATGCCGCGCAAGGGGCCGACTGTGTCGGCGACTTGCCGGATGGCCTTGGCCATCAGCGGGATCGGCGCGCGTTTGCCGCTCGATGCGCCATGCGCCGGCAGGTCGAACGCCGCGACGCGATAACCTTCGGCAAGCAGCGGCGCGACGAAGTTGTCCATGTCGGCGTGCGTGCCTTCCCAGCCGTGCACCAGTAGCACGGCGGGACTGTCGCTCTTGCCCCACTCCCAAACCGCGATTGTGCCGTCATCGCCGAACGGAATTGTCTGTGCGCGAGCGCCGGGCGGCCGCACGTCGGAAATGCGGGCTTTGCCGCGCGCCGGTGTGACGAAGATGCGGGCGGCCTGTTGCGGCGTGGGGGGAGTTTGGGCGGCGTCGGTCATGGCGTCCGGCTCGTATTGAATGATGATCGTCATATTATAGGTGGCGGCCGTCATCTAAATCCAGCGAAAAGTTTGAGCGCAAACAAAAACGCGGCGGGTGGGGCCGCCGCGTTCGTAAACTTCAGTGGAACGAGATGCTTACTCGTCGTCGGCCTTCTTGCCGCCGATGGTCTTGAGCTTCGCAAACACAGCATCGACGTTGATGTCGTCGTCCTGCTCGCGCGGCGCGGGCTCGTCCTCGGCGTCCTTGCGGGTCGTCTCGGAGGCCGGCAGCAGGGTGGCGCCGCCGTACAGCTGGTCGGTCGGCTTCTCCTTGGCTGCGCGCTGCACCTCGAAGTCGAGGTCGATCTGGCTGCACAGGCCGAGTGTCACCGGATCCATCGGGGTCAGAGTCGACGCGTTCCAGTGGGTGCGGTCGCGCACGCTGGCGATCGTCGTCTTGGTGGTGCCGACGAGCCGCATGATCTGCGCGTCCTTCAGTTCCGGATGGTTGCGCACCAGCCAGAGAATGGCGCTCGGGCGCTCATGGCGGCGCGACACCGGGGTGTAGCGCGGACCCTTCTTCTTCTTGGCTTCGGGCAGGCGAACCTTGCTGTCGGCGAGCTTGAGGCGATAGTTGATGTCGCCTTCGCCGCGCTCGATTTCGTCGCGGGTGAGCTGGCCGGTCGAGATCGGGTCCATGCCCTTGATGCCCTGGGCGGCGTCGTCGTCGGCAATCGCCCGCACTTCCAGGGGGTGCATTTTGCAGAAGTCGGCCACCTGGTCGAACGACAGGGCCGTATTGTCGACAAGCCACACGGCCGTCGCCTTCGGCATCAGCGGGGCATTGCTCATGAGAATCTCCTTTGCGCCAAAATTCCTTCAGCGCTCCGCCGGGAACGGTCCCGGAACGAAACTTGACGGTCATCGGCGATGACGGGGAATTAGGCGCTTATATAGTCTCAATGAGGGCAGAGGCGCAATGGGCCGGAATTCGCCTTGACAGCACGTCCCGGGCGTCCCAAGTCCTGTCCAGACCCGATCCAGGCGGCGCCGCGCCGGGGCCCCGATTCGGTCCGAGAACAGCTTATATGTCCGCTGAAACAGCCAATTTGCAGGCCAAACCGCCGCTGAAGATTTTCCTCTGTTCGCCCCGCGGCTTCTGCGCCGGCGTGGTGCGCGCCATCGACACCGTCGAGCGGGCGCTGAAGCTCTATGGCGCGCCGGTCTACGTCCGTCACGAAATCGTCCATAACCGCTACGTCGTCGACAGCCTGAAGGAAAAGGGCGCGATTTTCGTCGAGGAACTGTCCGAGGTTCCGGATACGACCGCTCCGGTGGTTTTCTCCGCGCACGGCGTGCCGAAGGCGATCCCGGCGGAAGCCGAGCGCCGCAACTTCTTCGCCCTCGACGCGACCTGCCCGCTGGTGACCAAGGTTCACCGCGAGGCCGAAATCCATTTCAAGCGCGGCCGCGAGATTCTGCTGATCGGCCATGAGGGCCATCCGGAGGTCGTCGGCACCATGGGCCAGCTGCCGCAAGGCGCGGTTGTCCTGATCGAGACGGTCGAGGATGCGGATGCCTTCGTGCCGAAGGATGCCAACAATCTCGCCTTCGTGACGCAGACCACGCTGTCGGTCGACGACACGGCGGAGATCGCCGCGCATCTGAAGAAGCGCTTTCCGAACATCGTCGGCCCGTACAAGGAAGACATCTGCTATGCGACCACCAACCGCCAGCTCGCGGTGAAGAAGGTGGCGCCGCACGTCGACGCGATGATCGTCGTCGGTTCGGCGAACTCGTCGAACACCCAGCGTCTGCGCGAAGTCGCCGAGCGCGAGGGTTGCAAGCTCGCCTTCCTGGTGCAGCGCGCCGCCGACATCGACTGGACGATCCTCGACGGCATCGAGGCGATCGGCATCACCGCCGGTGCGTCAGCGCCTGAGGTGCTGGTGGAAGAGGTGATCGAGGCGCTCGCCGCGCACTACACCATTAGCATCGACACGGTGAACGCGATCGACGAAGACGTGTTCTTCCCGCTGCCGCGGCCGCTGCGTCCCGACGCCGCCGCCGAATGATTCCGGTGCGCTTCGGCTGATCGTCCTACCGGTCAGCCGCGCATTGGTCTAAGACATCTCTGATCCGGGCACCGCGAACCAGAGGATGAGGGATGGCGGTCTACACCGATGTGTCGGCCGAGGAACTGGACGGTTTTCTCGCGAACTATGATGTCGGCCAGCTGATGTCCTTCAAGGGCATCGCGGAAGGCGTCGAGAACTCCAACTTCCTGCTGCACACCAGCAAGGGCGCGTACTTCCTCACCCTCTATGAAAAGCGCGTCGCGCTCGGCGACCTGCCGTTCTTTCTCGGCCTGATGGGCTATCTGAAAGAGCACGGCTTGACCTGCCCGCAGCCGGTGAAGGCGAAGAACGGCGAGGCGCTCGGTACGCTCGCAGGCCGGCCTGCCGCGATTATCGACTTCCTCGAAGGTGTGTGGCCGCGCCGGCCGAACGTCGCGCACTGTGCCGGCGTCGGTCAGGCGCTCGCGAAACTGCATCTTGCCGGTCATGGCTTTTCGATGACTCGCCGCAACGCGCTGTCAGTGAGCGGCTGGCGTCCGTTGTTCGATCAGGCGGCATCGCGCGCCGACGAATTGCAGCATGGCCTGCGCGATTTCCTCAATGCCGAGCTGACTTATCTCGAGGCGCGCTGGCCGAAGGGTTTGCCGGAAGGCGTGATCCACGCCGACCTGTTTCCGGACAATTTGCTGTTTCTCGGCGACAAGGTCTCTGGTGTCATCGACTTCTATTTCGCCTGCAACGACATCCTCGCTTACGACGTCGCGATCTGCCTGAACGCCTGGTGTTTCGAGCACGATCACGCATTCAATGTCACCAAGGCGCGGGCGTTTCTCAATGCCTATGCGCGCGAGCGCAAACTGTCGGATGCCGAGCAGGAAGCATTGCCAATGCTCGCGCGCGGCGCCGCGATCCGGTTTCTGCTGACGCGTCTGGTCGACTGGCTCAATGTGCCGCCCGGTGCGATGGTGAAGCCGAAGGACCCACTGGAGTATGTGCGGAAGTTGCGCTTCCAGCAGGGCGTAACAAGCCTGCGTGACTACGGCGTCGAACAGCCGGGCTGCGCCGCGTGAACGCTGCCAGGCCGAAAAGCGATCTGCCCAACGTCATCATCCATACCGATGGCGCGTGCTCGGGCAATCCCGGTCCCGGCGGCTGGGGCGCGATTCTCGAATTCGGCGATGCTCGCAAGGAACTGAAGGGCGGCGAGCGCGATACCACCAACAACCGGATGGAATTGCTGGCTGCAATCTCGGCGCTCGAAGCGCTGAAGAAGCCGTGCTCGGTCGATCTCACCACCGACAGCCAGTATGTGCGGCAGGGTATCACCAGCTGGATTCACAACTGGAAACGCAACGGCTGGAAGACCGCCGACAAGAAGCCGGTGAAAAATACCGACCTCTGGCAGCGGCTCGATGAGGCACTGAAGCAGCACGACGTGCGCTGGCACTGGATCAAGGGCCACGCCGGCCACAAGGAAAACGAGCGTGCCGATGAGCTCGCGCGCGAGGGACTCGAAGCGATCCGCTGAGTATCAAATGAAAATGGCCGGGAATGAGCCCGGCCATTTTGATCTGTTCAAATCCGATCAAGCAATCAGAGCTGACCGAGCAGCGTGTCGCCGCCGGAGACCTCGACCTTGCCCGGTGCCGGTTCCTTGTTGAGCTTCGTCACCTTGCCGTCTTCGACCAGCATCGAGTAGCGGTGCGAGCGGATGCCGAGACCGTTGCCAGATGCATCGAGCTCCATGCCGATTGCTTTGGTGAAGTCGGCGTTACCGTCGGCGAGGAAGACCGCTTCGTCGCGCTGGTCGGTGTCGCGCTTCCAGGCCTGCATCACGAACGCGTCATTGACCGAGACGATGCCGATAGTGTCGACGCCCTTGTCCTTCATGGCGTAGGCGTTCAGGAAAATGCTCGGCAGGTGCATTTTGTGGCAGGTGCCGGTGTAGGCGCCGGGGACCGCGAACAGCGCGACCTTCTTGCCCTTGAAGATGTCATCGGTGGATTTGACCTGAACGCCCTCGGCGGTCATCACGCGAAACTTGGCATCCGGCAGGCGGTCGCCGACTTGGATGGTCATCTGTAACTCCTCAGATTGTCCTGCTTGTTCGAAACGGGCCAGCCTGCGCAGGGCCGAGGGTCACCGTCCCGCAATGGCGCGCGCCGCCACCGCGAAGCGGTTTAATCACAGCCTGCGATTACTTGGAAGGCGGGCCGACGATGGCGCTGAATTCGTAGGCAGCTTCCTTGCCGCCCGCGTCCTTGCCGACCAGCGTCAGCTTGAGCGTCGCCCCCTCGGGGGCGGTATTTGGAGGCAGCCCATCAAGTTCAAAGCCGAAGCGCTGCGTGCCGTCGGCCTTGCGGTCGATCGGCTTCGGCAACGGCAACGACCAGTCCGCGGTCGGCCCCTCGGCAAACAGGTCGACCTTCGCATCGGGCGGCGCCTTGATGTCGACCACCATGTTCTGCTTGTCGGCGCGGCTCACGCCGCTGACGGTGAACGGATTGTCGTCGCCGATTTTCGCTGGCTTCGGAACGGCTTCGAGCGCGGCCGCGAGCGTCCTGTCTTCCGAACCCGATCCGCCAGTGACCGGCAGTTCGAGCTTCGCCTCGACTGGCACGCACGTCTTGTCGCACACGGCGTACGAGATCGCGGCGCGCAGCGTCACCGGTTTGTCGGCGTTCTTCGCAACGATCCGCAGCGGCAACACCACCTGCTTCTTGTAGCCAAGCGCAGTGCCGCCCGAGCCGTCCGGAAAACTGATCGGCGCCGGCCACAAAACCGTGACCGCTTCGACATTGTCGGACGCTGAGAAATCGAAGCGCGGCGGCACGCCGGAATCGCCTGGCGAACGCCAATACGTCTTCCAGCCGGGCTCAAGCTTGAAGGCCAGACCGCCAAGCAGCAGCGTGCCGGTGCGCGGACCGGCGATGAGACGAACGGCGGAATGCGTTTCGGTCACCCACGGTGACGCATCCTGCGCGACAGCTGCGCTGGTCATCACGCACACCGAGAATGCGGCAAGAGTGCGCAGCCGGGCGCGGGTTTGTATTGCTGCAACCATGTCTCGTGCTTACCCCGCGCCCCTTACGCAAACCATTGAATTACCTGTGATCCGCGGGTGAATTTGATCGGTGCCGTTGATTGACAGTGCTGACGCCCAATATCAGGATGACGCAATGAGTTTCGCCGGTGCTGGAACTGGTTCGCTCCAGCATATTTGGAAGTCATTGATGGAGAGTATGTTCCGGCAGGCCGGGTTCTGAATGGTGGCCTGAATCGTGCTTTCACCTGAACAGGCGCAACAACCGATGAGTCCGCCAATGGACCCGTTTCAGAAAAAGCTCAAAAGCGGCCAGAGCAAGGCCTCCGGCAGCCCGGCGCAGGGATATCTCGACGGGCAACTCTTGATTGCAATGCCGGTGATGGAAGATGAACGCTTTGCGCGCACGGTGATCTACATCTGCGCGCACTCGGCTGAAGGCGCGATGGGCATCGTCGTCAATCGCCCGGCCGGCAGTATCGACTTTCCGGGACTTCTGAAGCAACTCGACATCATCGGCGACGCCGAGCAGATCAAGCTGCCGCACGATGCCGAAATGATGAAGGTGCTGAAGGGCGGACCGGTCGAGACCGGCCGCGGCTTCGTGCTGCATTCGAGCGACTTCTTCATCAAGAATGCGACGCTGCCGATCGACGACGGCATTTCGCTCACGGCAACGCTCGACATCCTCAAAGCGATCGCGCGCGGCGCCGGACCCAAGCACGCGATCCTCGCGCTCGGCTATGCCGGCTGGGCGCCAGGCCAGCTCGAGAACGAGATTCAGGAGAACGGCTGGCTGCATTGCGCGGCGGATTCCGATCTGATTTTCGGGCGCGACATCAACGAGAAGTACGATCGCGCGCTCCGAAAAATAGGAATCGACCCTGGCATGCTGTCGAACGAGGCTGGCCACGCTTGAGCCGGGACTGCTGACAAGATCAGGCGCCCCATCGCATAAGATGGCTGTCGTCGTTCACTGCAGTTGTTGCCGCCATGTCTGAACCCATCCGATATGCTTATTTCGACAGCCCGGTCGGCAAGCTGCTGATCGCTGGCGACAGCGAGTGGCTGCATCTGATCAGCTTTCCGTCCGGCAGCCGCACGCGCCATCCCGAGCAGGACTGGCGCAAGGATGACAAGCCGTTCAAACAGGCCTTCAAGCAGCTCGATCAGTACTTCGCCGGCAAGCGGCGTGAATTCGATCTGCCACTGCGCTTTGCAGGCACGCCGTTCCAGAACACGATGTGGAAGCGACTCCTTAGAGTGCCTTATGGCATGACGACGACCTATCGCGATCTCGCCATTGCGCTCGGCCGTCCGGCGGCGAGCCGCGCGGTCGGCGCGGCGAACGGCGCCAATCCGTTTCCGATCGTGGTGCCATGCCATCGCGTGCTTGGCACCAACGGCTCTTTGACCGGCTTCGGCGGCGGCGTCGAGGTGAAGCGCTTCCTGCTCGCGCACGAGCAGACGGTCGCAGGCCGTGATTTCAGATTGACGTGAGTTAGCTCGCCGCTTCGAGGCGCTCGTCGCTCAGAATGCGCAGCGCCGCGTCGGCATCCATCGGCTCGCCGAAGGCGAAGCCCTGACCGTACTCGCAGCCCATCTGCGACAGCTCGACCGCGTCCGAGTCGGTCTCGACGCCCTCGGCAACGACATCCATGCCGAGATCGTGCGCGAGTGCGACGATGGACTTCAGGATCACAGGCCGCGTTCCGCGGGTGGTGGTGCGGACGAACGACTGATCGATCTTGATCGTGTCGAATGGGAAGCGCTGCAGGTACGCCAGCGACGAATGTCCGGTGCCGAAGTCGTCGAGAGAGAGACCGACGCCGAGCTCCTGAATCCGCTGCAGCATCTGCGCCGCGTGCTCCGGGTTCTCCATCACCAGCGACTCGGTGAGTTCGAGCTTCAGCGTGCCTTTGGCGATCGCGGAGCGCGACAGCACGCTGCGCACGTCGTGAATGAGGTCGTGACGCAGCAACTGCCGCGACGACACGTTGACGCTGCAGAACACCGGCTCACGCAGGCGCACGCTGCGTTGCCACGCAGCGAGCTGCTTTGCCGCCTGATCCATCACGAACAGGCCGAGATCGACGATCAGGCCGATTTCCTCAGCGATCGCGATGAACTCGGTCGGCGCCATGCGGCTGAGCTTCGGATGGTCCCAGCGCGCCAGCGCCTCGAAGCCGGCGACGGAGCGATCGTGCAGCCGCACGATCGGCTGATAGAGCAGGGTGATTTCCTTGCGCTCGATGGCGCGGCGCAGTTCGGATTCGAGCGTCAGGCGGTCGGTCTTGCGCGCGCGCATCGCCGGCTTGTAGACGTCGATGCGGTCGCCGCCGATGCGCTTCGAATGATACATCGCAAGCTCGGCGTCCTTGATGATTTCGTCGGTGAGCTGCGTCTGCGGATCGCTCAGTGCGAGACCGATGGATGCGGTCAGGAAGATTTCGCGCTCGTTGAAGGCGATCGGCGCGCGGATGGTCTTGCGGATGGTTTCGGCAAACGCCGTGATGCGGGCCGGGTCCTGTTCCGAGAGCAGGATCAGGCCGAACTGATCGCCGGCGAGGCGGGCGAGCGTATCCTGCGGCTTCAGGATACGGGTGAGGCGGCGCGCCAGCGTCAGCAGGATCGAGTCGCCGACGGCGATGCCGACGGAGTCGTTGACCTGCTTGAAGCGATCGAGGTCGATCACCATCACCGTGGGGCGCAGGCTTGGCGTGGTCTTCGCGAAAGTCGCGACCGCATTGAGGCGGTCGATGAACAGTTTGCGGTTCGGCAGGCTGGTCAGGTTGTCATGCACGGAGTCGTGCAGCAGGCGTTCCTCGGCGTTGCGGACGTCGGTGACGTCGGTCAGCGTCCCGACGACGCGGGCGACTTCACCGTCGGAGCCGACGACCGGGCGTGCCTTCAGCGCGAACCACATGTAGTGGCCGTCCGGGGTGCGCAGGCGGAAGTCCTGCACGAGGCGGCCGCGGCGCTGATCGAGCACGCTGTCGAGCGCGGCACGGAAGCGATCCTGATCGAGCGGGTGCAGGATCTCGAGCCACGTCGCCGCCGGGCCTTCGAGCGTACCGCGTTTCAGCCCAAGCAGGCTTTCGGTCTCGGGGCTGGTGAACACCTTGTCGGCGGAGACGTCCCAGTCCCAGATCAGATCGCCGGAGCCAGTGAGCGCCAGCGCACGGCGTTCGACGTCGGAAACGATGCCCTGCGTCGCGCCACCGCCCGCGAAAGCGTGCTGCATCACCGTGAAGCCGATCAGCATCACGATCAGCACCAGACCGCCCAGCAGTGCCGGGCCGACGATGTCGTTGGTGACCGAGCCGGCAACCGTCATGCCGGCTGCGATCACCCACACCAGCAGCAGGAACCAGGTCGGGATCAGGAGCACCGCGCGGTCGAAGCCGTGGGTCGAGAGGTAGACGATCAGCGCGAAGCCGAAGACCGCGATCAGCGCCAGCGACATGCGGGCGATGCCGGAAGCGACCGCAGGATCGACCAGCGCCAGCGCCACCAGCGAGCCGAGGAAGATCAGCCAGCCCATGGTGATGTGCGAGTAGCGCACATGCCAGCGCGAGAGATTGAGGTAGGCGAACAGGAACACCAGCAGCGTCGCCGCAAGGATCGCTTCGCCCGAGGCGCGCCAGACACGCTCGGCGCCGGACGACATGTCAAGTACCTTGCCCCAGAAGCCGAAGTCGACGCCGATGTAGACCAGCACCGACCACGCCAGCGCGGCCGCGGCGGGGAACATGATGCTGCCCTTCACCACGAACAGGATCGTCAGCACCAGCGCGAGCAGGCCGGAGATGCCGATGACGATGCCGTGGTAGAGCGTGAACGAGTTGACCTTGTCCTTGTAGGCTTCCGGCTCCCACAGATAGAGCTGCGGCAGCTTGTCGGTGCGCAGTTCGACCACGAAGGTGATGACCGCGCCGGGATCGAGCGTGACGCGGAAGATGTCGGCGGTGGCGCTGTCCTGCCGCTCCGGACGGTCGCCGGTCGACGGTGTGATGGTCGAGATGCGCGAGAGGCCGAGATCGGGCCACAGCAATCCGGACGAGACGATGCGGTAGTGGGGCGCGACGATCAGGCGGTCGAGCTGATCGTCGGTATTGTTGGCGAGCGCCAGCACCACCCAGTTCTGGCCGCCTTCACGCGCGCGCACCTCGATGCGGCGGACAATGCCGTCGGTACCCGGTGCGGTAGAGACCTGGATGCGGTCGGTGTCGCTGCGCTGAAATTCGAGAACGCTGGTGAGGTCGATCGCGGGCGCATCACTGCGGACGCTGACGGCGTCGACTGCCTGCGCGGGGCGCGAAGCAGCAACAGCCATCAAGCTCAGCGCGACCAGCGCGAAGCACTTCATCCACCGCAATTGACTAGTCTCCGCGCGCCGCAGTCCCGGCCCTTCACGGGACCCGGCTTCAACTACGGATAATTGCCACAAAAGTAAGGGAAATCAAAGCGGTTAGCTTGGGTTCCCCACGCCCCTCAAGGCGCTACAAGCAGCACGATTTTGCCAACATGATGGCTGGTTTCCATACGGGCGTGGGCCTCGGAGGCCTTCTCCAGCGGGAATTTGCTGTCGATCAAGGGCTTAACCTTGCCGGCACTCAGCAGCGGCAGCACTTTCGCCTCGATGGCAGCGACCATGGCGCCCTTGTCGGCGTTGGAGCGCGGACGCAGCGTCGAGCCGGTGTGGTGCAGCCGCTTCATCATCACCTTGCGGAAATCGACGTTGGCCTTGGGGCCGTTCAGGAAGGCGATCTGCACGATGCGGCCTTCGACGGCGGCGGCATCGTAGTTCTTCTCGATGTAATCGCCGCCGACCATGTCGAGAATGACGTCGGCGCCCTTGCCGCCGGTCGCCGCCATCGTCTCCTTCACCCAGTCGTCGGTCTTGTAGTTGATCGCCTTGTCGACGCCGAGCTTGAGACAGGCATCGATCTTGTCCTGCGAACCCACGGTCGTAAGCACCTTCGCGCCGAACGCCTTGCCGAGCTGGATCGCCATCGTGCCGATGCCGGATGAGCCGCCGTGAATGAGCAGCGTCTCGCCGCTCTTCAACTGGCCGCGCTCGAACACGTTGTGCCACACCGTCATCAGCGTCTCCGGAATCGCGCCGGCCTCGATCATCGAGAAGCCCTGCGGAATCGGCATCGGATGCGATTCATGCGCCACGCAGTACTGGGCGTAGCCGCCGCCGGCGGTGAGCGTCATCACCTTGTCGCCGATCTTGAAGCGCTTCGCGTCCGCGCCCATCGCGACCACTTCACCGGCGATCTCGAGGCCCGGCAGATCGCTCGCGCCCGGAGGCACCGGATATTGGCCGAGCCGTTGCATCACGTCGGGGCGATTGACGCCCGCGACCTCGACCTTGATCAGCACCTCGTTCGGACCGGGAACCGGCACGGGCCGCTCGATCGGGACCAGCACTTCGGGGCCGCCCGGTTTGGAAATGCCGACGGCTTTCATTTGCTGAGGCAGCGCGGTCATGGTGCGTCTCTTGAGTTGTTCGAAGGATGGATCGGGAAGAGCTGCTGGTGTGTAGTCCATTTTCCGGTCGAGTGGAAAGCGGATCGCCGCTAAAATCGGGGATGTCCGATCAGGGAGGGATGCATGGCGAACGATGACGACGACCGGCCGCGCCGCAAGGTGACGCACGAGATCGGCCAGGACCTGTCCGAATTGTCGGTCGAAGAGATCGGCGAACGCATCCTCTTGCTCAGCGGCGAGATTGAGCGATTGAAGATCGCCGAGACAAAGAAGCGGGCGACGCGCGATGCCGCGAGCAGCTTCTTCAAGTCCTGAACGAGGGCAGCTGGCGCGTCCTGCAGCGGTTTCTGGGTGCCGTCAAAAGCAAACAAGTCCTCAACGGAAACGCTCATTTACGATCAATTAAGCCTTCTCGATTATGACTTGAGTGTCCAACGTTTGGACACCGAGTGGCTCCTGTCACTCTGTTTGACGCCTCCCTGTTATAAACTTTCAAAGCCGCCGGAAACGGCGGCTCTTTTTTTACGTTTTCGCGTCTATCTGCATCCCGCGTTGTATTTTCGTCATTCACGCTGGACTGCAACATCCCGCTGGAAACCATATCGCCGCTTTGCCGGCCGCCCCGGCTGGACTCTCGGGCACTCTCGCGCAATGATTTGTTCATCATATCGAAGCTGCGGGCAGCCGCGGTGCGTAGCGTGAGGCGTTAACCATGTCTGATCAGTCCCGCGGCGAAATCGGCCTCGTTCACTTCAGCGAACGGCTGACCAGTTCGGCGGCATTTGGAACGCTGTTTCGCGAAGGCATGGACCTCGTGGAAGAGACCGCCGCCTATCTCGATGGCGCCGGCCGCAAGGAAGCGAAGGCGCTCGATCGCGGCGTCAGCCTCACTTACGCGACCGAAAGCATGCGTCTCACCACGCGTCTGATGCAGCTCGCATCGTGGCTCTTGCTGCATCGTGCGGTTCGCGAAGGCGAGATGACACTGACGCAGGCCAATCGCGAGAAGACCAAGGTAAAGCTCACCGCGGCCGATCCGGGTCCGGTCGATCTGATTGAAAAGCTGCCGGAGCAGCTTCAGGATTTGATCGCGCGTTCGATGACGTTGCAGGCCAAGGTGCGCCGTCTCGATACCACCATGCATGCGCCCGCGCCGGCACAGCCGTCGATCGGCAATCCGCTGGTGCCGCAGCTCAACCGTCTCAAGGCGGCGTTCGAACGTCAGGGCTGATCGGACAAAACATCCGCGCGTCACCGCGCAAACAAAAAACGCCCCGCTCGAAGCGGGGCGTTTTGCGTTTGAGCCTCTTGGGAGCCGCGAGTTGCGGATCAATCCTTCTTGAGGAAGCCCGAAAACTTCTTCTGGAAGCGCGAAACACGGCCGCCGCGATCGAGGATCTGCTGGGTGCCGCCGGTCCAGGCCGGGTGCGACTTCGAGTCGATGTCGAGGTTCAGCGTGTCGCCTTCCTTGCCCCAGGTGGAGCGGGTCAGGTACTCGGTGCCGTCGGTCATGACGACCTTAATCGTATGATAATTCGGGTGAATTTCAGGTTTCATGGAAACACCTTCAGGCCGGCTCGCGCCGCGAAAACCGCCAAATTGGGGGAATTTGGCCGGTCTATAACGCACCGACGCCCGGGATACAAGGCGTTACAGGATTTTCTGGCGGCCCACGATTGCCAGCGCCCGGCCCGGGTCATAAGGGAAGCGGGCGCAGAGCTGAAGGATGACGATGAACCGCGTGGAGAGGCTGGACGGCGAGGAGAGGGGAGCGGCCCCGGTGCCGCCGCATGCGACGCCGGCAATCGCCGGCCTCGCCGCGAGCGACCGCGCGCGCGACGACCAGCGCTCCGGCCGCAAGCGGCTGCGTCCGTTGCTCGGGCTGCTGCCCTACCTCCTCAACTATCGCGGCCGTGCGCTGCTGGCGCTCGTCGCGCTCGTCGTTGCGGCGGTGACGACGCTGGTCGTGCCGGTTGCCGTGCGCCGGATGATCGACCTCGGCTTCAGCCCCGAGGGCATCGTGCTGGTGAACAGCTATTTCAGCGTGATGCTCGCGGTGGTCGCGGTGCTCGCGTTCGCAAGCGCACTTCGCTACTACCTGGTGATGACGATCGGCGAGCGCATCGTCGCCGACTTGCGCCGCGATGTCTTCGCGCATCTGACGACGCTCTCGCCGGCCTTCTTCGACGCCGCGCGCAGCGGCGAACTGGTGTCGCGGTTGACCGCCGACACAACGCAGATCAAGTCGGCCGCCGGCGCTTCGGTGTCGGTGGCGCTGCGTAACTTCGTCCTGTTTCTCGGCGCGACCGCGATGATGGTGGTGACGAGCCCTCGCTTGTCGGGCTTTGTGCTCGTTGCCATTCCGCTGATCGTGTTGCCGCTGATCGCCTTCGGCCGCTGGGTGCGCCGTCTGTCGCGCGGTGCACAGGATACGCTCGCCGATGCATCCGCCTACGCATCCGAACTGATCGGCGCGATGCGCAGCGTTCAGGCGTTCACCAACGAACGGCTGGCGACCGCACGCTACGGCAACGAGGTCGAGCGCGCGTACGACGCCGCGCAGGGCTCGATCCGCGCCCGCGGTTTTCTGACCGCGGTGATTATTTTCATCGTTTTTGCGAGCGTCGTAGGGATCCTGTGGATCGGCTCCTACGACGTGCTCACCGGCCAGATGTCGGCGGGCCGTCTCGGCCAGTTCATTCTCTATGCGGTGTTTGCGGCTGCCGCGCTCGGCCAGCTGAGCGAAGTCTGGGGCGAACTGTCGGCGGCGTCCGGCGCGGCCGAGCGCTTGTTTGAAATCCTGCAAGTGAAGCCAGAGATCGCGGCACCTGCGTCGCCGCGCGCATTGCCGAAGCCGCCGCGCGGCGACGTCGAGTTGCGCGATGCGCGCTTCGCCTATCCGGCGCGGCCGCAGACAGCAGCCATCGACGGTGTCTCGTTCACGGTGAGGGCGGGTGAGAAGGTTGCGATCGTCGGTCCCTCCGGCGCCGGCAAGAGCACGCTGTTTCATCTGCTGCTGCGTTACTACGATCCGGCGAGCGGCACGGTCGCGGTCGATGGCGTGCCGGTGCGCGACGCCGATCCGCGCGACGTGCGGTCGCGCATTGCGCTGGTGCCGCAGGACGCTGTGGTGTTCGCGGCAAGTGCGCGCGACAACATCCGCTTCGGACGTCTCGATGCGTCCGATGCCGAGGTCGAGAAGGCGGCACAGCTCGCGCACGCGACCGAGTTCATCGCACGGCTCCCGCAGGGCTTCGAGACCCAGCTTGGCGAGCGTGGCGTGACGCTCTCCGGCGGGCAACGTCAACGTATTGCGATCGCGCGTGCGATTCTGCGCGATGCGCCGCTACTCTTGCTGGACGAGGCAACGTCATCGCTGGATGCGGAGAGCGAAACGCTGGTGCAGACGGCGCTGGAAGAATTGATGCGTCACCGCACCACGCTCGTGATTGCGCACCGTCTTGCCACGGTTCTCTCCTGCGACCGCATTCTCGTCATGGAGCAGGGCAAGATCGTCGAGGAAGGAACGCACGCGTCGCTCGTCGCCGCGAACGGTCTGTACGCGCGGCTGGCGAAACTGCAGTTCCACGCCTGAGTTAGTCGGCGAGGAAAGAGTCCACCAGCGCCCGGTCGCCGTCATAGACCCAGCACTCGTACAGCTTCTCGTCCTTGATCGTGTAGACCAGCACGCGTTCGAGCTCGGCCTTGCGGCCGTCCCGTTCGAACGACTCGCGGGCGATGATCGTGGCGCGCTCCGGCCCCGCCATCACGTCGACAATGCCGAGCAGCTTGCGACCGGTGCGCTGGCTAAACTTCGCCAGCGTCGTCAGCGCCGCCGCCTTGCCGACGTGATCGCCCGTGAATGGGTTGTTGCCGAAGTAGTGCAGCGTGAAATCCGGATGGTAGCAATCGGAGAGCGCTGCGCGGTCGCCGGCGAGCCAGGCCGCGCGGTAACGTTCGGCGACCGCGAGGTTTGTCGCTTGCCGGTTTGACATATCGTCGCTCATGTCGCTGTCCCCATTGTCGCAACCGCTCTCATGCGGCGCGTGAAGTGAGCAATAAACCAGCCGGACGCGCGAATCTGTCAGCAGGCGTTGAAGGCTTTATCGCTCGGTCAGCTTCAGCTCGATACGGCGGTTGCGGCGATAAGCATCATCGTTGGTCGCCGGATCGAGCGGCTGGAATTCGGCGAAGCCGGCCGCCACGAGACGCTGCGGCGAGACGCCGAGCGACACCAGATACTGCACCACCGAGATCGCACGTGCCGACGACAGCTCCCAGTTGGTCTTGAACTGCGGGCTGTTATTCATCGGACGCACGTCGGTGTGACCATCGACCCGCAATACCCAGGCGATTTCGTTCGGGATCTTCTTGTCGAGTTCGGTGAGCGCGGCGGCCAACTTGTCCAGCTCGGCGCGGCCTTCCGGCAGGAGATCGGCCTTGCCGGTGTCGAAGAACACTTCCGACTGGAAGACGAAGCGGTCGCCGACAATGCGGATGTCGGGCCGATTGCCGAGGATTGCGCGCAGGCGGCCGAAGAATTCCGAGCGATAGCGCGACAGCTCCTGCACGCGCTGGGCCAGCGCCACGTTGAGGCGCGAGCCGAGATCGGCGATGCGGCTTTGCGATTCCTTGTCGCGCTTTTCCGATGCATCCAGCGCTTCTTCGAGTGCGGCAAGCTGCCGCCGCAGCGCGCTGATCTGCTGGTTCAGCACCTCGATCTGCGCCAGCGAGCGCGCCGAAATCGATTTCTCGGAATCGAGCGCTTTGCCGAGTTCGTTGAGGCGCCCGGTTTCGTTGCCGCTCGCTGCCGCCGCGATGCCGTCATAGAGCGACTTCGCTCGATCACGTTCAGTTTCCGCTGCCGCGAGGCCGGCGCGCAACTGCGACACCTGATCGTCGAGGTTCAGCTTGCCAAGTTTTTCCAGCGACAGAAGATCGTTGAGCTGGGCGATCTGCGCGTTCAGCCGCTCCAGCGCCTTGTCTTTTCCGGAGACTTCCTGCGTCAGATAGAATTGCACGACGCCGAAGATCGACAGCAGGAAGACGATGGCGAGGATCAAGGTCGACAGCGCGTCGACGAATCCGGGCCAATAGTCAAAACCGCGATCGTTGCGCCGTCCACGAGCGAGGGGCATCGGGCTTTCTCAGTTCTTCTGCGTTTCGCGGGCGAGCCGCTCCAGGAGCTTCTTGATCTCGCGACCCTGTTCGCCCTGACCGTCCGCCCATTCGCGGATCATCTGTTGCTCGCTGCGCATATGCTGGACGAGGCCTTGGATGGCTTCGGCGAGACTCGCCATGGCGCTGCTGGTTGCGGTTGACGAGCCCATCTGCTCGACGGTCACCCGCAGCTTGTCCAGTGCCGTGCGCATCTCGGCCGAGTTGTTGCCGGCCGCAGCCACGCCGCCCGCGTCGCTCGTATATTCGCGCACGGTCGAGGCGAGCCAGTCTTCGAGATCGGTATAGAAACGGTTCTGCGCGCCGCTCGACTGCAGGTCGAGGAAACCGAGCACCAGCGATCCGGCGAGACCGAACAGCGATGACGAGAACGAGATGCCCATGCCGGCCAGTGGCGCGGCGAGGCCGTCCTTCAGCGTCTCGAGCACCGATCCCGCGTCGCCGCCGACCTTCAGGCCCTCGATGACCTTGCCGACCGAGCCGACCGTTTCGATCAAACCCCAGAACGTGCCGAGCAGGCCGAGAAACACCAGCAGGCCGGTCATGTAACGCGAGATGTCGCGCGCTTCGTCGAGGCGGGTGGCGATCGAGTCGAGCAGATGCCGCATGGTCTGCTGCGAAATCGACATACGGCCGACGCGATCGCCGAGGATCGCAGCCATCGGCGCCAGCAATGTCGGCCGGCGATCGACCGAGAGACCGGGATCGGCGATGCGGAAGCTGTTGACCCAGCGCACCTCGGGATAGAGGCGGATCACCTGCCGGAATGAGAGCAGGATGCCGATGGCGAGCACCGCGAAGATCAGCGCATTGAGCCCGGGGTTGGCGAGGAAGGCGGAAAGGATCTGCTTGTAGAGAACGGTGACGATCAGTCCGCACAGGATCAAAAACACCATCATCCGCACCAAAAAGATGCGGGGTGAGGAGAGTTTGGTCAGCTCCAGCTCCAGCTCCATCGCCGAGCGGGGAGAGGGCTGTGAGGGTGCGGTCTGCGCCATTACCGATTTGCCGTTCTTTCGCGGAAGCCTTCACCACACTATGGCACAGAGCCTGCTGGAAAAAAGACGAATAGCTCGCCGTTTAAGTCACGTTCGGGGAACCTTTGCGGGGTTTGGCCGTATCCTGAAACCACATTGGAACCAGGTCGTAGTTGGATGCGGCGGCGATGCGCCGCAAGTCATTGATCCTGTTCATTCTATGAGCTGTCCATGTTAATGCAACTTCTTGTCGCACTGGTCGCCATCGCGGCATCGCTGGCCGTCCTGATGGCGGGCGCGTGGGTGATCCAGCAGCGCACCGGAAATTCCGGCTGGGTCGACACGATTTGGACCTTTTCGCTCGGCCTCGTCGGCGCCGGCAGCGCGCTGTGGCCGATCGTGGGCGCTGCGCCGAACGCGCGGCAATGGCTGGTCGCGGTGCTGGTGGCGATCTGGTCGATCCGGCTCGGTTCTCACATCGCGATCCGCTCCGCCGGCATTCACGACGATCCGCGCTACGCCGAATATTCGCGGCAGTGGGGCGCGGATGCGCCACGCAAGATGTTTATCTTCCTTCAGAACCAGGCGCTCGGCACGGTGCCGCTGGTGTTCTCGATCTTCATTGCCGCGCGTTATCCGCTGGAAACGCTGCGCGTGCAGGACTATCTCGGCGTGCTGATCCTGCTGATCGGCATCGTCGGCGAGGCGGTTTCCGACGCGCAGCTGAAGCGCTTCCGTACCGATCCCGCCAACAAGGGGAAGGTCTGCGACATCGGTCTGTGGAAGCTGTCGCGGCACCCGAACTATTTCTTCGAGTGGTTCGGCTGGTTGGCCTATCCGGTGATCGCGATTTCGCTGAATTATCCGCTTCAGTATCCTTGGGGCTTTGCCGCATTGCTGGCGCCGCTCTTCATGTACTGGATCCTGGTGTACGTCACCGGCATCCCGCCGCTGGAAGAGCAGATGCAGCGCTCGCGCGGCGACGCCTATCGCGCCTACCAAGCGCGCACCAGCAAGTTCTTCCCGTTGCCGCCGAAAGCCGAGGCCGCATGAGCATGTTGTCGACCATCATCGGAACCGCAGAACGTATTCCACTTCCGGATGCCCTGATCCGCTCCAGCATCTCCGCCCTCTGCGCCCGCACCGCGACGCGGATGGCGACTGCGAATGCCGAGAGCGATGCACGCTTCGCCCGCGAGATGGCCAAGCGCGCCATCGCCGAAGAAACCGACGCCGCCAACGATCAGCACTACGAGGTGCCGGCCGCGTTCTTCGCGAAAGTGCTCGGGCCGAACCGCAAATACTCGAGCTGTTTTTACAAGAACGACGCCTCGACCCTGCAGGAGGCCGAGGAAGAAGCGCTGCGCCAGACCGTCGATCACGCCGATCTGCACGACGGGCAGGCGATCCTCGAACTCGGCTGCGGCTGGGGCTCGCTGTCGCTGTGGATGGCGCGGCAGTTTCCCAATGCGTCGATCACCGCGGTGTCCAACTCGAATTCGCAGCGCGAGTACATCGAGACGACCGCGGCCGCGCGCGGGCTGAAGAACCTCAAAGTCGTCACCTGCGACATGAACGTGTTCGATCCCGGCAAACAGTTCGATCGCGTCGTCTCGGTCGAAATGTTCGAGCACATGATGAACTGGCGCGCGTTGCTCGCGCGGGTGCGCGAGTGGCTGAAGCCGGACAGCCGGCTGTTCATGCACATCTTCACCCATCGCACCGGCGCCTACCTGTTCGACCGTGCCAACCGCGAGGACTGGATCGCGCAGCACTTCTTCACCGGCGGCGTGATGCCGAGCCATCACCTGGTGCGGCAGTATTCCGATCTCTTTTCTGTCGAAAAGGAGTGGCGCTGGAGCGGATCGCACTACGAGCGCACCGCGAACGACTGGCTCGCCAATTTCGACCGCAGCCGCAACGACATCGAATCAATCCTCACGCCGGCGTATGGCCGCGATACGCGGCTGTGGATGCGGCGCTGGCGCTGGTTCTTCCTCGCGACCGCCGGTCTCTTCGGCCACGCCGGCGGCGACGAGTGGGGCGTCAGCCACTACCGGCTGAAGAAGGCGTAGTCCCCCGTCATTCCGGGGCGTGCGAAGCACGAACCCGGAATCCATATCCCCTGTCTTCGTTGGTGTTTGCTGAGCGAGTTGCAGAGTAACTTCTGCACGTCGCCACGTGTTTGCTGCGGCGTATGGATTCCGGGTTCGCTCGCTGCGCTCGCGCCCCGGAATGACGGCGGAAAGCATGGGCCCTTTCCCGATTCAATTTTCAAACAGCCAATTTCAAACAGCCAAGCGCGATCACCCCTGTTGTTTGCGGCGCGGGGACGCCGGAGTCCTTCTTCGTCCCTAACCCTCGTCGTGAGGGCGCGCGGAACGCCGGACGCATCGCGCGTCCGCAGCCTCGTGCGCAATGAAAACAAGCACACGAGCAAAGTCACCACGGATGCCGAACATCGTCCGGCGTTCCGCACGCGATGGGCTCCCGGCTTGCTGTGCATGACCCCCGGTGTCCATTG
>LWDM01000077.1:39956-45012 GCA_002083525.1 Proteobacteria bacterium SG_bin9
CCGCGCCAGGACCATGCACCTTGGGCCGTCCGCATGCGGCGTGGTCGTCATCGCCATCGGCGCACGGGCAAGCCCGCGCACGTCACGGCGATCGAACACCGCACGCGTCCACCGCATCCCGCCCCGCGCATCGNNATCGCGAACGCCCCTCATCGAGGGACGGGACACGCACATGATAAGCGAGGATTCCAGACCGGGGATAACTCAGGGCGCGATTTAATGTTGATGAATGACAGTGAGCACTAAATGCCCTGAAGCACCACAGCAGGCGCCGCTGCAATGATCGCCCCGATGATGAACCCCAAAAGCCCGCACCCGATGGCCCCGCCAAAGCCGTAGGTTTCCCAACCATAGGCAACGCCGAACAGCGTGCCACCGCCGACCGTTACAATCGTCCAGATGATTTGGACGATGAGTATGAGGCGTTTGAGCATTGGAGTCATCGTGATGGCGCTGATAACCGAAACTCCTCAACGCTTCATTGCAGGAATGGTCGAGTTTCCGCCGTTGTGCGAACAAGCGCGAAAACGTGACGCTCATCTGACGGGCACGTGCACATAAGTTCTGATGGTGAAGCTACCGGCGCCGTGGACGTCCTGAAAAGCCAGCTTGCCGTTCTCGACGAAGTAGGAGCAACCGACAGTAACCCTGACTTCGCCAAAGAGACCCTTGTTCATTGCCGGCGCGACCAGTGCAACGAGGTTTTCCTTGCGAAGCAGATACTCATTGCTATTGAGCGTCGTCGCTGCAACCGGCGAGAACGCGAAGTTGCCGATCACCCTTGACCCTGGCAGCTTGTTTGCGACCTTGTCCGCGCAATCCTTGATCACCGCAGGCGTGGCGAGCGAGTTTGCCGACTCTGCCGACTCATACCTGGGCTTCATCCACGGGCGTTCTCTGTCGTAAAGGCATCCCGAGAGGAGAAGCGCCAACCCCAAGCAAAATATCACGCGTCGCATGTGTACGATTGCCCCCGTATTTACGAGCGGCAACTTGCGGGTCATTCATGCGCGGACAAGTACAAGAATTGGTATTGTCGACGGACGCTGTGAATATCCTGCGCCAGCGGTAAAATAGTATCAATTCGCGGCTGCTTACACCGCCTTCAGCACCTTCACCAGCTCGGCATGAATGAACTCGTTGCCGGCGACGATGTTGCCCGACGTCAGCGCGTCGTCCTTGCCTTCTACCCCTGAGATGATGCCGCCGGCTTCGCGCACCATCAGGATGCCGGCCGCCATGTCCCATGGCTGCAGATTGCGCTCCCAGTAACCGTCGAGACGTCCCGCTGCGACGAAGGCGAGATCGAGCGACGCCGCGCCGAAGCGTCGCAGGCCGGCGACGCGCGTCTGCATCGCGCCGGTCTCGCGCGAGCCAAGTTCGATGTCACCGCGGCCGATATGCGGCAGGCCGCAGGCGATCACAGAGTCCGACAGCTTCTTGCGCGCGGCGACGCGCAGGCGCTGATCGTTGAGGAACGTGCCCTTGCCGCGCTCCGAGATGTAGAGCTCGTCGTTCGCCGGATTATAAATCACGCCGGCGATCATCGTGTCTTCGCGCTTCAGCCCGATCGAGATCGCGAACTGCGGAATGCCGTGCAGGAAGTTGGTGGTGCCGTCGAGCGGATCGACGATCCAGCTGTGCGACTTGTCGCTGCCTTCGCGCGTGCCGCCTTCCTCGCCGAGGAAGCCGTAGCCCGGCCGCGCCTTCGACAGGTCCGTGTAGAGCATCTCCTCGGCGCGCTTGTCGGCGGCGGTGACGAAGTTCGCCGGGCCCTTCAGCGAGACCTGGAGATTCTCGATCTCGCCGAGGTCGCGCTTGAGGCTGCGGCCGGCGCGGCGCGCGGCCTTGACCATGACGTTGATGACGGCGGAATAGAGCATGCGGATTGTCCAGGAAACGAAAGAGATTTGCCGCTTGGGTGCCTGCTGCGGCGGGCGGCGTCAAGGTTAAACGGCGAGGGCATGGCTGCTTGTCCCGGACGCGATGCAGCGTGTAACGCTGCTTCGCAGAGCCGGGACCGTTCCAGATGCTAACATTGGTTGGTATGGCCCCGGATCAGCTGCGCGTCGCTGACGCGCCGCGCAGCGTCCGGGCAGCTCAGCCTACCGGCTGCCGGATATCCACTTGCGTGCGCGGTCCTCGACCTCCCGGCGCTCATCCGGGGTGATTTTCGCGAGCGCATCGTCGAGCAGCGGATCGCTGTTGCCCTTGGCCTTGGCGACGAGATGCCACTTCAGCCCCTCGATCTTGTCGAGCGGCGCGCCGATGCCGGTGACCAGCACGCGGGCGAGACGGTTCTGCGCGATCGGGCTGCCCTGCCGCGAGGCCTTCTTCAGCAATTCGACGGCGGCGATCTCGTCCTTCAAGGTGCCGGTGCCGTTGAACAGCGCGATGGCGTATTCGACTTCGGCGTCGACATTCTCGGCCAATGCGGCGGCTTTCAGAAGTTGCACCGACTTGGCCACGTCTTTCGGGACGCCGGTGCCTTCCTTGTAGAAGGTCGCGAGCGCGTACTGCGATTCCGGATTGCCGGCGTCGGCGCCGATCTTCAGAAGCTCCGCCGCGCGCTTCAGATCCTGCGGGAAGGTGTTCCCCTCGATGTAGAACAGCGCGAGATTGTAAGCCGCCTTGGGATTGCCGAGCTTGGCGGAGGAGGCGAGCAGCTTGGTGCCTTCCTCACGGCTTGCAGGGCCGGCGCGGCCGCCGATGCGGAACATGGCGAGCGCAAACATCGCCTCGCGGTCGCCGCGATCGGCCGCCTGCCTGTACCAGTTCGCGGCCTTCTCATCGTCGCGCTTGATGCCGATGCCGTTGGCGTAAAGCTCGCCGAGCAAGGTCATGGCCTTGGCATCGCCGAACTGTTCGGCGCGCACGGTCGCGAGATCGAGCGCCGTCTTGTATTGCCCGCGCTGATAGGCGGCATAGGCCGCGTTCTCGTCGGTGGGGTTCGGCGCCGGTGCGACCGGCGCAGCGGGAACTGCGGTCGCAGGCGGCGCGGATTTGGCGGGCGCTTTCGGTGCGGCTTTCGATGTTGATTTCTTGGCCGGCTGTTTCTTGGGAGCGGGTGGCGGGGTCTGCTTCTGCAGGCTCGGCGGCGTCAGCGAGATCTGCGCGGCCGCGGGCACCGCGAGAGCGGTGCAGCAGGCAATCACCGGCGCAAGGCGCAGCAGGACTCTCATACCGACGTTCTAATCCTCGACCGTTAATTCTTGGCTGCTCGACCTTGGCCGTTAATCTTCGGCCTTCCGGGCGGGCCGATTTTGCCCGATCGCGTCCCGCACGTCCATCAGCGCAGGCTTAGGCCCGCGCGGGTCTTCCCAGATGAATTGGCCGAGAAGAAGGAACTCCGCGCCGGTGGCCGCGAATGCGAGCGCCTCGTCCCGTGTCGCGGCGTAGCCCACACACGGCACCTCGAACACCTCCGCCCACCACGAGAGACGCTCGGCGATGGCGTCCGTCGCAGGGCGCGGACCCTGCGCGGGCGGTTCGCCGAACATCACGTAGTCGGCGGTTTCGCCCGCCAGCATCGCATCGTGGCGCGACTCGAGCCCAGCGACGCCGGCGATGCGCTCGGGCTTGAGCGTCGGCAGCGCCTCGTTGAGCGCGGCGAGGTCGCGCAGGTGTGCGCCGTCGGCGCCGATGCGCGCGACCAGCTCGAACCGGTCGGCGATCAGCATCGCGGCATTGGCGTTCTGGATCGCGGGCGCGAGCGCCTTGCCGCGCTGGATCATGCTGCGCTCGTCGGCCTCAGCGAGCCGCACCAGCACCGCGGCGATATCCGCACTTGCGATCAGCTCGGGCAATGCACGCACAAGCTCGCCCGGATCGCTCACGGGCGGTGTTGCGAGATAAATCTGCGGGCCCTTCGGAGCGGGCGGAGGCTTGGTCATGATGGTTCGAAATCGTGCGGTTCGATCAGCGATGCGCGCGCCAGGCGCGCGAACGGGCACTGATAGTCGCCGCGACCCCGGCAGGCAAGCGCTCGTGACGAGCCTAGCTCGTGGGTCTCGCCAGCACACGAAGGTCGGCGAACGAACACGCGAGATAGACCAGCGCCAAGGGGATCGCCTTCCACAGCGGACTGAGCGGCAGGAAGAACAGAACAAGCGTGAGGACAATCTGGATGCAGTCGATCCACAGCCATTCGGTTGCGATCGCCTCATCGTGCTGCCTGAAGAAGAGGGCAACCAGCGACCAGAGCACACCGGCCACCATGAACAGGATGGCCTGACGCATCAGGTCGTTGATGTCGCTCGCCGCGGTGATGAAGAATGCGAGGACGCCAAACGCGATCAGGAACACCATGTCGAAGAACAGCCAGCACAGCGACGTCGAGCGATACGTCTTGGTGACGACGATGATCTGCTTGCCGTTCTCGGTCTTGATCTCCTGGGTTTCCTTCGGGACGTAGGTGCGGTTGAGATGGACGGCACTGCCGATGATGTAGCGCAGCAGCAGCGCGACCACGGCAAAGACAACCCACGTTCCCCAGTAGCCGGCCCAGTCCCACAGCTTGGCGTGATTGGCGAGGTTGTCTTTGGTGAAGAGGAAATCCTTCAGATAGAACGACAGCGTGGCGCCGGTATAGACGGCGAACACCGCGACGGTGCGATCGACGATCAGCTTGAAGTCCGGCTGCTCGTTCGGCTCGCAGAAACGTTCCTTGAAGCTCGGCTTACTTGTCGGTGAAGGCGTGTCGGCCATGGACATGCTCCGGGCGATGCATCCGGAGCGAGAGCTTACACCGATTTCTGCAACCGCTGAGTGTCAGCCTCGAATAAAATTCAAGGCCTTCAGGCTCAGGCGATTTTTGGCGCGAGTTCGCCCTTGGCGTAGCGCTTGGCCATCTCGGCGGTCGTCAGCACCTTCTTGATCTTTGACGCCTGGCCAGCGGTATTGAACTCCTGCAAACGCTGCTTGCAGAGCTTGGTCATCGCCTCCATTGCCGGCTTCAGATACTTGCGCGGATCGAACTCGCCCGGATGCTCGCTGAGAACTTTGCGGATCTGGCCGGTCATTGCCATGCGGTTGTCGGTGTCGATGTTGATCTTGC
>LWDM01000077.1:45047-49819 GCA_002083525.1 Proteobacteria bacterium SG_bin9
CGGCACGCCCCAGGTCGGCTTCATCTGGCCGCCGAACTTGTTGATGATGTCCTGCAGGTCCTGCGGCACCGACGACGAGCCGTGCATCACGAGATGCGTCTGCGGCAGCTTGCGGTGAATTTCCTCGATCACGTTCATGGCGAGGATGTCGCCGTCCGGCTTGCGGGTGAACTTGTAGGCGCCGTGCGAGGTGCCCATGGCGATGGCCAGCGCATCGACCTGGGTTTCCTTGACGAACTTCACGGCTTCGTCCGGATTGGTCAGCAGCTGATCGTGCGAGAGCTTGCCTTCCGCACCGTGGCCGTCTTCCTTGTCGCCCATGCCGGTCTCGAGCGAGCCGAGCACGCCGAGCTCGCCTTCGACCGAGATGCCGCCGAGATGCGCCATGTCGGTGACGGTCTTGGTGACGCCGACGTTGTAGTCCCAGTCGCCCGGCGTCTTGCCGTCGGCCTTCAGCGAACCGTCCATCATCANGTGAAACCGGCCTGAATGGCGGTCATGCAGGTCGCGGCTTCGTTGCCGTGGTCGAGATGCACGCAGACCGGAATGTGCGGATAGATTTCAGTCACCGCGTCCATCATGTGCTTGAGCATGATGTCGTTGGCGTAGGAGCGCGCACCGCGCGAGGCCTGAATGATCACCGGCGCGTCGACGCCGTTGGCGGCTTCCATGATCGCCAGCGCCTGCTCCATGTTGTTGATGTTGAAGGCGGGCACGCCGTAATCCTGTTCGGCGGCATGATCGAGGAGCTGGCGGAGGGTGATACGGGCCATGTGCGTTCTCTGGATGCTCTCTAGTGACCTGATGTTTTCATGACGATTGGGGCGCTGTCGATGCTGCTTATGACCGCAACACGTCGACGCCCGGCAGCGGTTTGCCTTCCATCCACTCGAGGAACGCGCCGCCCGCGGTTGAAACGTATGTGAAATCGTTGCCGACGCCGGCCTGGTTGAGCGCCGCGACGGTGTCGCCGCCGCCCGCGACCGAAATCAGCTTGCCGGACTTGGTGCGGCTCGCCGCATGCTTCGCGGCTGCGACCGTGCCCTTGTCGAACGGGTTCAGTTCGAATGCGCCGAGCGGGCCGTTCCAGACCAGCGTGTGCGCGTCGTCGATGGCCGATTTCACGCGCTCGATCGACAGCGGCCCGACGTCGAGGATCATGCCGTCGGCCGGAATGGCGTCGAGGCCGTAGGCCTGCGATGGCGCGTTGGCGGCGAAGTGAAACGCCACCGTCGCATCGACGGGAAGAATGATGGCGCAGCTTGCGGCTTCGGCCTTGTCGAGGATGCGCAGTGCAGTCGCGGCGAGATCCTTCTCGGCCAGCGACTTGCCGATCTGGATGCCCTGCGCATGCAGGAAGGTGTTGGCCATGCCGCCGCCGATGACGAGCGCATCGACCTTGGTGACGAGATTTTCGAGCAGCTCGAGCTTGGTCGAAACCTTCGCGCCGCCGACGATGGCGATCACCGGTTTCTTCGGATGATCGAGCGCCTTGCCGAGTGCGTCGAGCTCGGCCTGCATGGTGCGGCCGGCGTAAGCGGGAAGCTTGTGGCCAAGGCCTTCGGTCGAGGCGTGGGCGCGGTGCGCGGCCGAGAACGCTTCGTTGACCCAGATGTCGCCGAGCTTGGCGAGCTCGGCCACGAACGCCGGATCGTTCTTTTCTTCCTGCGGATGGAAGCGCGTGTTCTCGAGGCAGAGAATATCGCCATCCTTCATCGCGGCGACGGCCTTCGCGGCGTCCGGTCCGATGCAGTCGTCGGCGAAGGCGACCGGCTTCTTGACGATGTGGCCGAGCGCCTGCGCGACCGGTTTCAACGTTTCCTTCGGATCGCGGCCCTTGGGGCGGCCGAAGTGGGCGAGGATGATGACCTTGCCGCCCTTGCCGGAAATCTCGGTGACGGTCGGCGCGATGCGCTCGATGCGGGTGGTGTCGGTGACCTTGCCGTCGGCCATCGGAACGTTGAGGTCGACGCGCAGCAGCACGCGTTTGCCCTTCACGTCGACGTCGTCGAGGGTTCTGAAATTGCTCATACTCAAGACCGCATTTGTCTAATTAAGGACCGCCAAAGCCGGCGCCAGAGTTTCCATCGCCGTCCTGCTTTGTCGTAACTTTCATGCCTTGGCGAAAACCGTAGACGATGATTGCCAGCAAAATTATGCCGCCAGCGATCGCCACCAATAGAGCAAGGTCCATTAGCGCCTCGCGCTTTGAACGGTCAGATCAGCTTACCCATCGCCACGGCCGTGTCGGACATGCGGTTGGAGAAGCCCCACTCGTTGTCGTACCAGGACAACACACGAACCAGCGTTCCGTTCTGCACCTTGGTCTGGTCGAACGCGAAAGTTGACGAGTGAGCATCGTGGTTGAAGTCGATCGACACGTTCGGGTGCGACGTAGTTCCGAGAATGCCCTTCAGTTCCTGCGACGCGGCGCGCTTCATCGCACCGTTGATCTCGTCAACAGAGGTTGCCTTCTTGGCGACGATTTTGAGATCGACCACCGACACGTTCGGCGTCGGAACGCGGATCGCGGTGCCATCGAGTTTGCCCTTGAGTTCCGGCAGCACGAGGCCGATCGCCTTTGCCGCACCGGTCGAGGTCGGGATCATCGACAGCGCCGCTGCACGGCCGCGGTAGAGATCGCTGTGCATGGTGTCGAGCGTCGGCTGGTCGCCGGTGTAGGCGTGGATCGTGGTCATGAAGCCGGTCTCGATGCCGACGGTGTCGTTCAGCACCTTCGCGACCGGCGCGAGGCAGTTCGTGGTGCACGAACCGTTCGAGACAACGAGGTGATCCTTCGACAGCGTGTCGTGGTTGACGCCGTAGACGATCGTCGCATCGGCGCCGTCCGACGGCGCCGAGACCAGCACGCGCTTGGCGCCGGCAGTGAGATGCGCGGAGGCTTTGGCTTTCGCACTGAAGATGCCGGTGCATTCCATGGCGATGTCGATGCCGAGATCCTTCCAGGGCAACGTGGCGGGATCGCGCACCGCAGTGACCTTGATCTTGCCGCGGCCGAGATCGAGCGTATCGCCCTCGACCTTCACTTCACCGGGGAAGCGGCCGTGTACGCTGTCGAAACGCAGCAGGTGGGCGTTGGTCTCGACCGGGCCGAGGTCGTTGATGGCGACCACTTCGATGTCGGTGCGCTTCGATTCGACGATCGCGCGCAGCACGTTACGGCCGATGCGGCCAAAGCCATTGATGGCGACCCGGATTGCCATGAGAGTTCTCCTTCAAAAGCCGAAAATCCCCCGCTCAGGCGGAAGTTCCAGCATCCTGCGGCATAAGCCTCTGTCGCCCGGTTCTGCCGGGCGGCGACGATTGGTAATGTGGGGTTAGCTAGCCTGTTTTTGAGGCTAGCTCAACAGCCGGCGGACGGGGCAGCTATCGCGGGAGCGCAAGGGTCGGACGAATTGTATCATTTAACGATACAAAATCTTGACGTTGTATCATTGAATGATACATTGGCGGACGAGCAGGGGCGTCCATGATCAGGAGTTTCAAGGACGATACAGCGCGGGCGATCTTTGATGACGAGGTGCCTCGGGGATTTCCCGCCGATTTGGTCCGGGTGGCACGCCGCAAGCTTGGTTATCTCAATGCCGCCATATCGCTCCAGGATTTGAGGGTGCCGCCGGGCAACCGGCTTGAAACGTTGAAGGGAGACCGGCAGGGGCAGCATTCGATCCGGGTCAACGATCAGTACCGGGTGTGTTTCGTCTGGACGCCCGAAGGACCGGCCGATGTCGAAATCGTCGACTATCATTAGCGAGAGACAACCATGAGCAAGAAGCTCCCACCCCTTCATCCCGGCGAAGTCCTGCGTGAGGAGTTCCTGATCCCGCTCGGCATTTCCGCGGGCAAGCTCGCGGAAATCTGCGGGGTGCCGCGCACGCGCATCGAACGCGTCGTTGCCGAGGAAACCGGTGTCAGTGCCGATACAGCGCTGCGCCTGTCGCGCGCGCTGGGAACATCCGCGCAACTGTGGCTGAATTTGCAGAACGAGTTCGATCTCCGCACGGCGACGCGCGCATCGGCCAAGGAGTTCGAAAAGATTCAGCCGATCGCGACGGACGCTGCTTAAGGTCAATCGTCATTGCGAGGAGCGTAGCGACGAAGCAATCNNNTGGCTGGATTGCTTCGCTTCGCTCGCAATGACGGGGTTCTGTTTCAGCCAAGGCGCTTCTGGGCTGCGTCGGCGGCAGCCTCGGCGGTGATGCCGAAGTGCTTGTAGAGGGCCTTGGCGGGAGCGCTGGCGCCGAAGCCGTTCATGCCGATGAAAATGCCGTCGGCGCCGATGATGGCATCCCAGCCCATGCGGATGGCTGCCTCGATTCCGACCTTCACCGGAGCGGTGCCGATGATTTTGGCACGTTCTTCGTCTGCCGATTCCAGCAGCAGGTCCATGCATGGCACCGAGACGACCCGCGTCGGGATGCCGCGCTCGGCGAGCAGCTTGCGGGCGTCCATGGCGACCGAGACTTCCGAACCGGACGCGAAGATCGAAACCTTCGCCGCGCCGCCTTCGGCTGCCGCGAGTTCGTAGGCGCCGGCCGCGCAGCGGTTGTCCTTGTCGTTGGTCAGGCGCAACTGCGGCAGGTTCTGGCGGGTCAGCGCCAGCACGCTCGGGCGATCTTTCGCTTCGAGTGCGAGCTGCCAGCACTCCAGCGTCTCGACCGTGTCGCAGGGGCGGAAGACGTTGCAGTTCGGGATCGCGCGCAGCGCCGCCAGATGCTCGACCGGCTGATGCGTCGGGCCGTCCTCGCCGA
>LWDM01000078.1:0-376 GCA_002083525.1 Proteobacteria bacterium SG_bin9
TCGGGCTGGTCACCTATTACATCTTCGGTTTCGCCGATCCGATCGGCGAAACGCCGGGCGGAGGCGACATCACCGGCCTTAGCCTCTTCATCTGCGGCGTCGTCGGGCTCGCGGTGACCGGCCTCATCGTGTGGATCACCGAGTTCTACACCGGCACCGGATTTCGCCCCGTGAAGTCGGTCGCGGCCGCCTCGGTCTCGGGCCACGGCACCAATGTGATCCAGGGTCTCGCCGTCTCGATGGAGGCGACCGCGCTGCCGGCGCTCGTCATCGTCGTCGGCATCGTCACCACCTACAATCTCGCCGGCCTCTACGGCATCGCAACGGCGGTCACCACCATGCTCGCCCTCGCCGGCATGATCGTCGCGCTCGACGC
>LWDM01000078.1:495-39742 GCA_002083525.1 Proteobacteria bacterium SG_bin9
GGCTACGCCATCGGCTCGGCCGGCCTCGGCGCGCTCGTCCTCTTCGCAGCGTATACGGAGGACATCAAGCACTATATCGAGCTCGCGAACACCAGCGACGCGCACGGCTATTTCAGGGGGATGAGCCAGCTCGAGTTTTCGCTGTCCGACCCTTATGTCATCTGCGGCCTCTTCGTCGGCGGCCTTCTGCCGTTCCTGTTCGGCGGCATCGCCATGCAGGCCGTCGGACGCGCGGCCGGCGCGATCGTCGAGGAGGTGCGCCGTCAGTTCCGCGAAAAGCCCGGCATCATGGCGGGTACGGAGCGTCCTGACTACGGCCGCGCGGTGAACATGCTCACCGGGGCCGCGATCAAGGAAATGGTCGTTCCCTCGCTCCTGCCGATCCTGTCGCCGATCGTCCTCTATTTCGTCGTCGGCATGATCGGCGGCCGCGAGGCGGCGCTCTCCGCGCTCGGCGCCATGCTGATCGGCGTCATCCTCACCGGGCTCTTCGTCGCCATCTCCATGACCTCGGGCGGCGGCGCCTGGGACAACGCCAAGAAGCTCATCGAGGAGGGCTTCACCGACGCCGGCGGCAAGGTCCACAAGAAAGGTTCTGACGCCCACAAGGCCGCGGTCACCGGCGACACCGTCGGCGATCCCTACAAGGACACCGCCGGCCCCGCCGTGAACCCGATGATCAAGATCACCAACATCGTGGCGCTGCTTCTGCTCGCGATCCTCGCGCACTGATCCTGCGCATTTGATTCACAAGAAACCCCGCGGCGCGCGCCGCGGGGTTTTTGTTTGAAGAAAGGACAATCAATGTCGCTCTCATCTGCCAAGAACTATGCGCTGCGCGCCGCCAAATCGCAGGATCAAAAGGAAGCCGCCGAGCTTCTGTCCAAAGCTATTCTGGAGTTGGCCATGTCGATCGAAGCCACCGACGCCAAGCTCAAGAAGATGAACAAGTTGTCGTAGCGGCAATGAGACAAGAACAAAAAACCCCGCGGCGCGAACCGCGGGGTTTTCATTTGGACCGATGCGTCAGCCGTTACTCAACGATGCGGATCACCTTGCGGGTGCGCGGCTCGACGATCACGCGCTGATTGTTCACGACCGCATAGCGATACTCGGTGTACTGCGGCACGGGCTGCAGCTCGACGTAGGCCGGAAGCGGTTCGCCCACCACCACGCGCTCCTTCACGACGACCGAGCGCGAGGGTGCGCCGAGCACCGACGTGATCACGGCACCCGGAATGTCGACCGCTGCGCCGACTGCCGCACCCACGGTGCCGCCGACCGCTGCGCCAACCGGGCCGCCGACGGCGCCGCCCGTTGCCGCGCCATCCGCGGCGCCGCGCTGCGTCGCGGTCTGGGCGAAGCCCGCGACCGGGGCGAGGGTGATGGCGGCAACCGCCACCGCTGTGTGGAATCTCATCTGCGTCCTCCTCGATTGAATGAGAGGACGTTCAACAACTCACGGAAAGCAATGTTCCGCGGAACCGTTTCCGGAACCACGGAACATTGTGATGTTTTCAGGATGTTGGAACTGACGCGTCAGTTCACATCCATCTTGAGATTCTCCTTTTCGATGATGGCACCGAATTTCTTCGTCTCGTTCTGGATGAATTGAGCGTATTCCGCCGGTGTACCGTGATCGGGGCGTGCACCCATGGCGGCAAAGGTCTTTTTGCTCTCTTCGCTCTCGCAGAGAATCTTCACCTGCTTGTTCAGCGCCTCGACCACCGGTGCGGGCGCCCCGGCGGGGAGGAACACACCGAACCACGACGACACATCAAAGTTGGCGAGTTCAGGTGCGCTCTCGCGCATGGTCGGAATCTTCGGTGCGCGATCGGTGCGTTCAGCTGTCGTTACGCACAGCGCGTTGAGCTTGCCGTCCTCGACCTGCGGCAGGGTCGGGAACAGGTTGTCGAACAAGATCTGGATGTCGCCGGCGAGCGCAGCCTGGAGGGCAGGGCCGGCGCCGCGGAACGGCGCGTGCGTCATCTTCAATCCGGTGAGCTGCAGGAACCATGCGCCGGTCAGGTGCGGGCTCTGGCCCGTCCCCGATGAGGCGTAGGTCAGCTTGTCCGGATTGGCCTTGAGGTAGGCGATCAGCTCGGGGATGGACTTGATCGGGACGGACGGGTGCGCCGAGACGATGTTGGGAATGCGGATGATGTTCGAGACCGGCAGGATCTGCTCGGGCTTGTAGCTGAGATTGCGGAAGATCGAGAACGCGATTGCGTTCGGGCCGGGATTGCCGATGAGGACCGTGTGGCCGTCAGGCTTCTGCCGGATCGCTTCCAGCGTACCGATGGTGCCGCCGGCGCCCGACTTGTTTTCGACCACCGCGTTCTGGCCCCAGTTGGTCTGAAGCTGTTTCGCGAGCAGGCGTCCCATGACGTCGGTCGAGCCGCCGGGCGCCGCCGGCACGATGACGCGCACGGTTTCGGTCGGCTTCCATTCTTGACCGAGTGCGCTGCGCGGCAGGATCGCCGCAGCCGAGATGGCGGCCGCGCCGGTCAGCGCACGGCGGCGGGTGATGCGAATGATCATGACGTTCTCCCTCGAGCCCAACGACATCTTCTGTGTCTGGGCAAAAGGGTGCGGCTCTGGACTGAAATAGCAAGCGGCAAACTGCCGCTATGCGGTCCGTTCGCCGGGATCAGCTCGGACGCAGGCTGACGATCTTGAACAGCGGCGTCAGGAAGCTCAACTCCTGACCCGAGGTCGGCGTGGTGCGGCTGATGAAGTCGAAGACCTTGCCGTCCTTGAGGCCGTAGTTGGCGAGCCGCGCCACGGTGCGGTTCTTGTCGAAGTAGACGGCGACCACGCGCTGATCGATCACTTCCTGGTTCATGAAGCCGATCTTCCGCTCGGCTCGCTGCGAGATGTAATAGAAGACCTCGCCGCTCAGGGTGGCGACGGTGGAGGGCGTGCCCATCACGATCAGCACCTGATCCTGGCTGGCGCCGATCGGAATCTGTTCGAGCGCGCCATCGGGAACGATGTAGCCCTTCTGGAACTGCTCCGAGGTGCAACCGGACACAACACCAGCGCACAGGACCGCGATGGCCGCGAGCATCCGGAAGGAACGCCGGCGGGCTCCGCGCGAAGGCAGCGGGGCGGCGATATGGTGGCGGCTGTCGGTCATATGGGGCTTGCGGCCTTGCTCTTGATCGAACGCGTGATCCAACTCTTGCATCCAGTGAGGGGTTGACGTACCCGGCAGCTCTCTCGATTGCAACGCCACCCGAGGCCTCACGGCCCTGTCACGCGGAACGCGAAAACAATGCTCTGGCCCTTCAGTCGTCGCGAGACACCCGGAACGCCATCGCGCGGCACCATTGAAGCCATCTATGGCATGATCGTGGCGCAAGCGCGAGAACCGCTTTTTTATCAAGGGCTAGGCGTTCCCGATACGGTAAACGGCCGCTTCGACATGGTGGTTTTACACCTCTGGATGGTGCTGCGGCGGCTGCGCGCGGCCGGTAAGGGTGCTTCCCTGGCGCAGGCTCTGTTCGACAAATTCTGCGACGACATGGACGACAATTTGCGCGAAATGGGCGTCAGCGATACGACCGTGCCGCGCAAGATGAAGGCGTTCGGCGAGGCGTTCTATGGCCGCGGGATGGCCTACGACAAGGCGCTGGAAGCGGGTGGTCCGGCTCTGGCGCAGGCGCTCGCGCGCAACATCCTGAACAGCGACGAGGGGGCCGCCGGCGAACCGCTCGCGGCCTATGTGCGCCGGACGATCGCCGCTCTTGAGGCCGTTGCGGACGATGCGGTGGCCGATGGCCGGTTCGGTTTTCAGGCACCCGTTGTGGAGCCGAGCGCGTGACCAAGAGCAGCGAAAAGTTCTGGAGCCGTCCGGTCGCGGTCACGCAAATCCCCGAGGGCGGTCTGCATCTCGACATCGAAGCCGATGCGGCGCAGCGTGAGGCCATGGCCAAGGCGGCGAAGCTGACTGGCATCGTTAGCGCCTCGGCATCTTTCAATATCCGGCACGCGGCTGGCGATCGCTATCATGTGACGGGGACCGTTCATGCGACCGTCGGGCAGGAGTGCGTCGTCACGCTCGAGCCGATTGAGAACGTTATCGCGGAAGACGTTGATGTGACGTTCGAACCGCCGCGCGAGGCGGACGTGACCGCGCGCGCCAAAGCTCCAGCCAAGTCCAAGGATGAGGGCGACGATGAACAGCCCGATCCGCCGGAGCTGATCGAAAACGGCCAGATCGACCTCGGCCGTCTTGCTCAGGATTTCCTGTTCCTCGGCATCGATCCCTATCCGCGCAAGCCCGGCGTGACCTTCGATGTGCCCGAGGCCCCGCCGGATCCCGAAGACCATCCCTTCGCGGCCCTCAAGGCCCTCAAGGGACGGCCAGAATCGCCCCGGCGCGGTAGGCCGAAAGGGCGCTGAGAGAGCTTTACGGAGCGGGTCAAGCGGTTGTATCGGGGCGCGGACAGGGTATTGTCCGGCGAAATTGGAGGGCGAACGGCCCTTCGTCACGGCCGACCGCGGCCGGTCTCATATTCCCAAGGCCTGAAAGACGGCCGGTTGCAGGTCAGGTTTCCGGGTCCTCATGCCGCAAAAGGTTCGAATCG
The DNA here is from genome assembly GCA_002083525.1 of Proteobacteria bacterium SG_bin9. Lineage (GTDB taxonomy): Bacteria > Pseudomonadota > Alphaproteobacteria > Rhizobiales > Xanthobacteraceae > SG-bin9. The sequence goes on from LWDM01000078.1 coordinate 5,088, forward strand.
CGCTTGACGCCATGGGCGGCGATTTTGGCGCATCGGTCGTTGTCCCCGGCGCGGCCGTCTCCCTTGAGCGGCATCCTGATACGGAATTCCTGCTGTACGGTGACAGCAAGCTGATCGAGGCGGAGCTCACCAAGCTGCCGGCACTGCGGGCGGCCTCACGGGTGATTCACACCGACGTTGCCGTTGCGATGGACGACAAGCCGAGCCAGGCGCTGCGGCGCGGACGCAAGACATCGTCGATGTGGCTCGCTATCGATGCGGTGAAGAAGGGCGAGGCGGATGCCGCCGTCTCCGCCGGCAACACCGGCGCGTTGATGGCGATGGCACGCTTCAACCTGCGGACACTGCCCGGAATCGACCGTCCGGCGATCGCGGCGATCTGGCCGACCATGCGCGGCGAATCCGTCGTGCTCGATCTCGGCGCCTCGATCGGTGGCGACGCGCAGCATCTCACCGCGCTTGCGGTGATGGGCAGCGCCATGGCGCGGGTGCTGTTCGATATCGAGCGGCCGACGGTGGCGTTGCTCAACATCGGCGTCGAGGAAGTGAAGGGCGTCGAGGAAGTGCGGGCCGCGGCGGAAATGCTGCGCTCGCTCAACCTGCCGCAACTCGACTTCACCGGCTTCATCGAGGGCGACGGCATCGGCAAGGGTGCCGCCGACGTCATCGTGACCGAGGGCTTCTCCGGCAACATCGCGCTGAAGGCGGCCGAAGGCACCGCGCGGCAGATCGGCGAATACCTGCGCAGCGCCATGTCGCGGACCTGGAGTTCGCGGATCGGTTATCTGTTCGCACGCGGGGCGTTCAAGGCGCTGCGCGACAAGATGGACCCGAAGAAGTCCAACGGCGGCGTGTTCCTCGGTCTCAACGGCGTGGTCGTCAAAAGCCATGGCGGCACCGATGCCGAGGGTTTTGCCTATGCCGTCGATGTCGGCTACGAAATGGTTCGCTACGATCTCCTCAATAAGATCAATCAGACGCTCAACCGCGACGGCGGCGCTCTTGTGCTGGCTCCGGTTGCGCAAGGGGTTCCCACTTGACCACAATCCGTTCCGTCGTTCTGGGCTGCGGCTCCTATCTGCCCGAACAGGTTCTCACCAACGCAGAACTCGCGTCGCGTATCGATACGTCCGACGAGTGGATCGTGCAGCGCACCGGCATCCGCCAGCGCCACATTGCCGCGCCCGGTGAGTTCACCTCGCATCTCGGCATCAAGGCTGCGCAGGCGGCGCTTGCGAATGCGGGCGTCGACGCGCAATCGATCGACCTGATCGTGCTGGCGACCTCGACGCCGGACAACACCTTTCCGGCGACTGCTGTCGCAGTGCAGAACGGGCTCGGAATCAATCACGGCGCCGCGTTCGATCTGCAGGCGGTCTGCACCGGATTCATCTTCGCACTTGCGACCGCCGACAACTTTCTGCGCACGCGCGCGTTCAAGCGGGCGCTGGTGATCGGGGCCGAGACATTTTCACGCATCCTCGACTGGAATGACCGCGGCACTTGCGTTTTGTTCGGTGACGGTGCGGGCGCGATCGTGCTCGAAGCGCAGGAGAGCGAAGGCAAGACCTCCGACCGCGGCATCCTCACCACGCATCTGCGCTCGGACGGCCGTCACAAGATGAAGCTCTATGTCGACGGCGGTCCGTCATCGACGCAGACCGTCGGTCATCTGCGCATGGAGGGCCGCGAAGTCTTCAAGCATGCGGTCGGCATGATCACCGATGTGATCGAGGATGCGTTTAAGGCAACAAACACAGGCCCAAACGATATCGACTGGCTGGTGCCGCATCAGGCGAACAAGCGCATCATCGATGCGTCGGCACACAAGCTGCACATCGCGCCGGAGAAAGTCGTGCTCACCGTCGATCGTCACGGCAACACATCGGCGGCATCGATCCCGCTCGCGCTGTCGGTCGCGATCGCCGAGCAGAAGATCAAGACGAACGATCTCGTGATGCTCGAAGCGATGGGCGGCGGCTTCACCTGGGGCTCCGCGCTCGTCCGCTGGTAAGCGTTTCGTTCCTCGGGATGCAACAATTGAACTCAAATTCTTCTATGGGACTGACCGCAGGACGCTGTTGATCCGTTCCCCCGAAGCTCTTAATTTCAGAGGCGAATTTTTCGCCGAGGGCGGGGCGGGCGATGACGGCAGGTACTGGTACTGGAAAGACAGTGACACGTGTCGACCTTTGCGAAGCGGTCTACCAGAAGGTAGGCCTGTCGCGGACCGAGTCGTCGGCATTCGTCGAACTGGTTCTCAAGGAAATCACCGATTGTCTGGAGCGGGGCGAGACCGTGAAGCTCTCGTCGTTCGGCTCCTTCATGGTGCGCAAGAAGGGTCAGCGGATCGGGCGCAACCCGAAGACCGGCACCGAAGTGCCGATCTCGCCGCGCCGCGTGATGGTGTTCAAGCCATCGGCGATCCTGAAGCAGCGCATCAACAAGAACGGCGCCGCAACCTGATCCGCGGCGGCGTCTTTCCCGGCGCTTTCAAGTAAGATGACCTTCTGATTCTGGCTGCCGATTCTGGCTGGACCTGATCGGATCGCCGCCGTGCGTGCTTTGCAAGCGCGCCGGCCGGGAGCGTTTGACTGTTTGCTTGATCTTTCCATTGGGGGAGCCGTCCTTGGAAAAAGCGCCGGACGCATTCCGCACCATCAGCGAGGTCGCCGACGACCTCGACGTTCCGCAGCACGTGCTCCGCTTCTGGGAGACGCGCTTCAGCCAGATCAGGCCGATGAAGCGTTCGGGCGGGCGGCGCTACTATCGGCCCGACGATGTCGATCTCCTGAAAGGCATCCGCCATCTCCTCTACGGCGAGGGCTACACCATCCGCGGCGTGCAACGCATCCTCAAAGAGCAGGGCGTACGGTCGGTGCAGGGCATTGCCAGCGGCAATGCCATCGACGCTTCCGCCGGTCCGCCGCATCACGCCGAGGAAGATGAGCACGAACTCGAATCGGCGGAGGCCGATGATCTCGCCGAGGAGGAAGAGGACGAGATCGACGAGGAGGACGAGGCGCCGCCGCCCGTCGTTCGTGCCGCTCCGCCGAGAATGCCGCAGGCAAATACGCCTGCGCGCGACACCGCACCTCAAGTCACGGCGAGCCGGATTCCGCCGGTGACACTGGTCGAGCCCGGGCGCGATGCGGCGAGCCGCATGAGCGCGGCCGAGCACGGCAAGCTCAAATCGGTGCTGCGCGACCTTCAGGCTTGTCGAGAGATGCTGGATAGCGCGCTGAAGCGGGCGTGAGCTGGCATCAGCCTCAGGTCTTGAACTCGGACAGGAGCTGCGCCCAGAGCAGGGCGTACAGCACCAGCCCACCGACGCCGAAGATTGCCGCGACCCAAGTGGACTTGCGCGGGATGGCCAGCACAAACGCAGGCATCATGAAGAACAGGAAGATGCCTGTCAGCGGCACCTGTGCGATCCACTGGAAGCCCGTGCCGTCACCCGCCGGCAGCCGTGAGATATAATAGAATGTGTAGATCCAGAATGCCGTGCCGGCGGTGGCGCAGGTGAGCGCAACGCGCCGATACCACTGGGCTTGATAGGAAATTTGCGTTTGATCGGACATGGAGCGTTGGTCGCGGCAGGGCTGCGGGGCGTTCAACCCAGGAGCAACAATGGCCGCGTTGCCATCTTCACCCTTGGCCGGTGCCGTATGCGGGGCGGGTTTCGGATTGGTACTCGCTTTCTTTGCCGCGGTCGCAACCGGAGCGGGTCATGGAACCTTCGTGCCGCTCTATGTGACGTCCGCGCCGCTGTCCGCTCTCGGCTTCGGGTGGGGCCTCGCGGCCGCGCCGCCGCTCTGGGCCTTGCTGGGTTCGATGGTGTTTCAGACGCGCAACCCGAGTGCACTCCGGATGGGAGTGGCTCTTCTCGTCGCGCACTATCTTTCGGCCGTGGCGGTGCTGCTCACGGTCAGCAGCGGCGACGAGTTTCGTCACCTGACGCATGCTCTGAAGATTGCACCTGAGGTATCGGCTCTTTGGGCAGCGATCTACGTGGCGGTACAGGTTGCGATTTGGCGACGCGTGCGAGGGGTATGGGAAGCGAACTGAGGCCTTGCGCAAAACGTCAGAGGATTAGAGGCGCTAATTGCAAACCAGCTGCCCGCTCGGCGAAAAAAGGCCTGGTCCCATTCCCGTAGAGCCGGCGACAATTCGACAATTTTTCGGAACTGCTTGGCAACCGTCCCTGGTGCAATGGATTTGCCCGGCTGGTGCGGGTTTGGCCGACTCAGCTGCCTTCGGCTTTGCAGCTGGTGGAGCTTCATCCCGCTTCGCGACCGGCGGGGGCGGCTTCTTCTTCGGCTCAACGCGTTCGCAGGTGTTGTTGTCGCCGACCTCGAAGCCGGCCTTGCAGACGATCTCAACGCATTTTTCGCCTTCGGCGCGATAGCCATGGTTGCAGACCAGCGGGCACACGCGGGAGGTCTTGCCGCGAACCGCGTCGAGTGAGTCGAGGCTTGCCGTTTTCACATCGAGTTTCGAGCCGGCACGCTTGTTGAACTGGTCGAGCGAGCGCTGCGCGGCATTGCCCCAATCGTCGTTAAGGGAAGCCGTGTAGCAGCCAACGCGACGCAATTCCGTTTGAAGCTGCCGGTTGATCGACTCGGCTTTGGGGGCGGGCGAGGCGGGCGGCGTCAGCGCGGCAACTTGCGTTTCCTTCTGAGCCTTGTCCGCGGCTGCCTTTTCAGCAGCGGCTTTTTCGGCAGCTGCCTTGTCTGCGGTGGCTTTGTCTGCCGCGGCCTTTGCCGCCTCAAGCTTCTCGGCGGCCGCTTTTTCGGCAACGGCCTTATCGGCCGCGGCCTTGTCTGCCGCAGCCTTCGCAGCAGCGGCTTTCTCAGCGGCCGCTTTTTCAGCCGCGGCCCGTGCCGCTGCAGCCCTCTCTTCGTCCTGCCGGGCTTTCTCTGCTGCGCGGCGTTCCTGCTCGGCGATCCTGGCCTGCGCCTCCGTTTTCGCCTTTTCGGCCGCGGCGACCTTCAGTTCCTCGTCGCGTTTGACCTTCTCGGCGGCGATGCGCGCGGCTTCAGCAGCCTTGGCGCGGGCGGCGGCTTCGTCCTGTTCTTTCTTCGCAGCCTGTTCGCTGGCGAGGCGTGCTTTGTCTTCCTCGGCCCTGCGCGCCTTTTCCGTCGCCTCGATGCGCGCGGCCTCTGCCAACAACTTGCGGCGCTGCGCGACGGCCAGATCATAGAAGAAGCCGGAGGGATTGTTGCGAGTGAACGAGTCCCAGGCCTCGATGCTGCCGGCGCGCTCGGCAAACTCGTAGTCGCGGCGAACGCCGTCAAGGATGTTCGCGGCGGGTGTCTGCTGGGGTGGCGCCGGGACCAGCGACACGTCATTACCGCCGAGCGAGCCATAAACGAACGGCTCCTGCCTGTTCAGCGTCACCTTCATCACGTCGTCGCGGATGAAGCCGAAGGCCTTGCGCAGGTCGAGACCCGGGGTGGCGATGTACTTGACCAGTGCTGCAGTGAACGGGCTGTTCTTGCTGTCGCCATCGGAGGCAGTTGAACCAGCCTTTGCAGCAAATGCGATGAGCGTGTTCGGGCTGTTGGGTTCAACTCTGCCCAACCCGCGACCAATAGCGCGGGTGCTGGTCGTGCGCTTCATCGTCTTCGCGAACGGATTATCCCGGCACGCATCCAAAATGACGAGCCGCAACTTCTTCGCCGGTTCGATGCTGACCAACAGGCGGTCAAGCGCGATCGCTTCATCGTAAACGTCGATATCGCGTTCGAGGACGGCATCCACCGGGATGACGTAGTTCGTGCCATCCACCTCGATGCCGTGCCCCGCGTAGTAGACGACGGCAATATCCGCATCGCGCGTTTTGTCGTTGAAGTCGCGAAGCAGGCGCCGCGTCTCGTTGTATTTTACGTCGCGCTTCGCCTCGATCACATCGAAACCAGCGTTCCTGAACGTCGCGGCGATAGCGTCGGCGTCATTGGCAGGATTTGCCAGTCGCGCAACGTGTTCGTAGCTCGAATTGCCAATCACGAGGGCCACGCGCCGTTCGGCCGATGCAGGCGCGACCGTCGCAACAAAAAGAAATGCGAGAGCAAACAGTTTGCGCAAGAAAAAGCCCTAGCCGAAATTCCGGCAATCATAGCAGTAATTTAGCTGCGGTGAAGCGGACGGGGACCTTGCGTCACATCGGAGACGGATTCGCGTGTATTTATCTGTCCGATCGTCCCTTTCCCGGCTTGCGGGCGAAGGCGATTTTTCCTAATCAATCAACGCCGTCGAGGCAGTCGGAGCGTAGCGCAGCCCGGTTAGCGCACTAGTCTGGGGGACTAGGGGTCGTGGGTTCGAATCCCGCCGCTCCGACCATTTGTTCGGGTCCCACCTGACCACCGTCAGGACTGAGAAGCCCGAAGGATTGACCGCAAACAACTCTTAAAGAGCTCTTCGTTCTCCTTGGACAGGGGACGCAAGATGGCCCGCTCCACCAACGCGTCGCGAGGCATAACGCGATTGAGCATGGCCGCGCCCTCCGCGCCGAGAAACAACTCGTAGGCGCGCTGGTCCTCTGCCGACGGACGTCGCTCCAGCAACCGGCGCGCCACCAGGCGGTTCACCATTTCAGCGACCGTGACACGATCCATGAACAAATGCTCGGCCAGCATCTTCTGGCTGACACCGGGCCGCTGGTAGACCGCGATCAATGTCGCCTTCTGCCGGGGCGTTATCTGCTCGTCGGAGAATTCACGCGCGAAACGCTCCTCGGCCGCAAAGTGCGCCCGGCGCAGCAGGTGCGAGACGATATCGTGCAACACGAAGCGATCGAGGATCGCGCGCACGTCCGGCGTCAAGTCGTCAGCCGGATCATGCCTCACCTGTTGCTTTGTTCTGACCGCGGGGCGCGAGCCAGGCTTGCGTTGACGTGCAGTGGAGCGAGCGCTCCGTCGCTTGACGGGCTTTTTGGTCATACCGGCCTATCGCGGATTCGTAATCAGTGCGCCTACACGTCGGCCCAATGCGGGGCGGCTCATCGACATGCTCTCTACCACCGAGAACAAAGGCTCGCCAAGCTCAGATGCGGTTCCTTGACAGCAGGAGAGGTGACCTCTAGCTTTTGAAATACGTCGTATACGTTCTAATTGATGAAGCCGTTTTATTGGAGAGGTCATGTCCAGTACGCGCCGTCACTTTCTGCAAGGCATCGCCGCATCGACCGCACTGTTGTCCAGCGGTGCGTGGGCGAGGCCATCGCTTGCCCGCATCGTCGTTGGCTTTGCTGCCGGTGGGACGCTCGACGTGATCGCGCGGCGCATCGCCGACCAGCTTGGCGGCAACTACGCAGACTCGGTGATTGTCGAGGGGCGGACCGGCGCCGGCGGCCGCATCGCCATCGATACGACCAAGGTCGCCAATCCGGACGGCACCACCATCGTCTTGTCGCCATCGTCGCCGATCGTGATTTTCCCGCACGTCTACAAGAAGCTGAGCTACGATCCGCAGACCGATCTGATTCCGATCACTCCGGTGTGCTCGAATGCGCAGACGTTCGTGGTGGGGCCGGGCGTCCCCGATCAGGTCAAGACGCTGAAGGACTTCATCGAGTGGGCGAAAGCAAACAAGACAGTCTATGCAACACCCGCCGCCGGTTCGATCATGCATTTCCAGGGCACCGTGTTCGCACAGCAGGCCGGACTTGAGATGACCCACGTTCCCTATCGCGGGATGGCGGCGATCTTGCCCGATCTGCTGTCGGGCGCGGTTGCGACGTCGATGGCGGTGACCGGCGACATTCGTCAGCATGTGGAATCAGGCAAGCTTCGCGCGCTTGCGGTAACGAGTGCGCAGCGATCGAGATTCTTGCCGAACGTGCCGACCTTTGCCGAACTCGGCTTCGACAAAGTCACCGGCGTTGACTGGTATGGCCTGTTCGCGCCCGCGAAGACCCCGCAGGCAGTGATCGACAGTCTGCAGCAACAGGTTCATACCGCCATGAAGGCGAAGCCAATCACCGAGTTTCTCGAGCAGATGGGCTTTGACAGCTACACACTGGAATCGGCGCAGCTTGCCAGCCGTATTCGCGAGGAGACGGCGCGCTGGGCACCGATCGTGAAGCAGTCGGGATTTGAACTGGACAATTGATCGCAGTGAACGGCGCGAGCTTTCGCCCGCGCCGCGCTGACTGTTCTACTTCGATGCCGCACGCTTCGGGCGGCGGATGGCGCGGACCTTGCCGCTGTTGCCGCCGCCGGCAAAGAGGCGATCGCCGCCGTCGGACTCGAGGCCCGAGACACCGGTGCCCGCCGGCATCTTCAAAAGCTCCAGAACCTCGCCGGTCTTCGGATCGATGCGGCGCACGTCGCTCTCTTCGCCCTCCCACGTGCCGTGCCATAGTTCGCCATCGACCCAGGTAACCCCGGTGACCATGCGCTTCGACTCGATGGTGCGGATCACAGCGCCGGTCTCGGGATCGAGCTGATGGATCTTGCGATCGCGATGCTGGCCGATCCAGAGCGAGCCTTCGGCCCAGGCAAGACCCGAGTTGGCGCCGGCCGGCGTCGGGATCGTCTTGATGACGCGGCCCGTCTTTGGATCGATCTTTTGAATGCGATCCTCGGCGATCTGATAAAGATACGTTCCGTCGAATGCGGTGCCGGCATGCGCGGCGACATCGATCGCACGCTGCATCTTGCCGGTCTCAGGATCGAGCGCGTTGAGCTTGTCGCCGGTGGCGAACCACACGCTCGCGCCGTCGAACGTCAGGCCGTGCACCTGATCGATGCCATGGAAGGGGCCGTATTCGCGGATGATTTCTGCTGCTGATGACTTCATGACGGGAATTCCTTTTGGTCAGTTTGCGATGACCAAGTGCTAACTGGTGGGCAGCGGGCCCGGGAGTAACAAGGTTGTCGGGAACCCCGGCACCGGCGGCGTCATCCAACGGCGCGCGCGTCCGCGTCCGATCCCCCGCACCTTGCCTGCGGACGACAGCGTATCGAGCGCGCGCTGAATGGTGCGCGGACTGGTGCCGAGCGCGATCGACAGCGCCGAGCTCGACCATGACTCGCCGTCGGCAAGAAAGGCGAGCACCTCGCCATGCGATTCGTCGACAGGCGGCGCCAGAACGACAACATCGCGATCGTGCTTCGGTATCAGCGCGAAGCCTTGCTTCGTCGCGCTAATCTCGGCGAACGGCTTCAGTTCAGTGCGCAGGCGTCCGATCTCGACCCGCAGCCGCGCGCGATGGGATTCGTCGGCATGTTTTGCGCGGAATGCGCGTGCGAGCAGTACGTCGCGAGACACATCGTTTGGCCAAGCTTCAGCAAGTGTCCGCGCCAGCGCCAGCAGCACCGGGCGCGTGGTCAGCGAAATGGTGGTCTTGGCGTCGCGCACCACATGCCGGCACGCATCGACGACCAGAGCCTTCGATGCCAGTAATGCCTCGACATCTTCGAGTAGCAACACGCGTTCCTCACCGCGCGAGATCAAACGCGCCGCGGGCTCCTTGAGGACGAGCGCCGCGCTTTCGACTTCGGCGGTGAGTGACGGAAGATCGGCAATGCCAGCCGCGCGTTTGGCGCGGGCGAGGGCCGTGCGGGCGTCTTGTGTGCGGAGTCGCCGGATCGCGATGCCTGCGACCACAAGTTCGTGCGCGGCCTTCAGCATGGGTGGCAGCGGAGTCGGATCGAACCCGACGAGCGTCTGTTCCGCCTCGTCGAGCTTCCCGATTAACACCAGCAGGCGGGCCTTCAGATTGCGCGCGTGTGCGGCGTTGGCGTGATCGCCGTGGCTTTCAAGCGTGGCGCGGGCGGAGGTCAGCGCCTTGGTCGGCCAGGTCAGGTCGCGAGAGACAAGCGCGATCTCGGCCTCGGCGACGATGCAACGTGCGCGGGCGAGCGTCTCCTTCGGGCTGAAAGCCTTGATGGCGCGCTTGAGCAGTGCCTTCGCCCGATCGAGGTCGCCGAGCTGGGCCATGGCGATGCCGCGCAACGCCAGCGCCGGGGCGTCGTCACGCAGCGCCACCCGCTTCAGCGCGCCGAGCGCATCGCCGACAGCCAGCGCCCGTGCAGCCGCCGTAATCAGCGAGTCCATCGAAATCCCGTCACACTTGTTGCTCCGGCCGATCCGGATACCGGTCCTAGTCTATCTCGCACCGGGCATCCAGCCGGATGCCGGTTCCAAGCGGGAGTGTGAGATGACTGGTGAACAGAGTCTGACGGATCTGTTGCGCTTCGGCGCTGCGCCGACCTTCGCGGTCATGGCGCTGGTTTCAGTTGCCTCAGGCGGGCCGCTGGACGCTGTCTGCGGATCGGGATCGCTGCTGACCGGCATGGGCGCGATGTACATGCTGATGAGCGTGTTCCATGCCGGGCCGTGGTTGCAGCTTATTGCCGGCTGGCGCGGGCCAGCCGGTTGTCGTGAGCGGATCAGACGCGTTCGATGATGATCGCGGGTGCCATGCCACCGGCGGCGCACATGGTGACGAGGCCGCGCTTGAGATTGCGGCGCTCCAGTTCGTCCAGGATCGTGCCGATCAGGATCGAGCCGGTCGCGCCGATCGGGTGACCGAGCGCGATCGAGCCGCCGTTGACGTTGACCTTAGCGCGATCGAGCTTGAGGTCGCGGATATACTTCTCGGCCACGACTGCGAATGCCTCGTTGATCTCGAACAGATCGATGTCGTCGAGTTCGAGGCCGGCCTTGGCGAGCACCTTGCGGGTGGCTGGGACGGGCGCATTGAGCATGAGCGTCGGTGAGTCGCCCATGTTGGCGATGGCGACGACCTTTGCGCGCGGCTTCAAACCGTGCGCCTTGGCGTAGCTGGGCGAGGCGAGCAGCACGGCGGCTGAGCCATCGACGACGCCCGACGAGTTGCCGGCGTGATGGATGAAGTTGATGTCGAGGTCCGGATACTTGTCGAGGATCAGCTTGCGATAGGTGGTGCCCTTGTCGTCGAGCGCATAGTCGGCGATGGCCGGGAAGGCGGCCTTCAGCGATGCGAGGCCTTCGAGCGTCGTCTGCGGTCGCGGATATTCTTCCTTGTCGAGCGCGAGCGACCCGTCCTCGTGATAGACGGGCACAACACTCTTCTTGAAGTAGCCGTTCGCGATGGCGTTGCCCGCGCGTTGCTGGCTTTCGAATGCGAGCTTGTCGGTCGCCTCGCGGCTGATGCCCTCCAGCGTCGCGATGGCATCGGCGCAAACGCCCTGATGCGACTGTGGGTGTTTCGCGCGCAAACGCAGATTGCCGGAGTCCATCATCGCCGGGCCGTCGCCGCCGCGGCGGTTCGCCATCGACATCTTCTCGGTGCCGCCGGCGATGACGAGGTCTTCGAGACCTGCCATGATCGAGGCCGCCGCCATGTTGACCGAGGTGATGCCAGAGCCGCAGAAGCGGTCGAGCGTCACGCCGCTGGCGCGAATGTCGTAGCCGGCATCGAGTGCCGACATGCGGCCCATGTCGCCCGATTGCGGGCCGACCTGAGCACTGGTGCCCCAGATGATGTCGTCGACGTCGCCGGTATTGATGCCGGTGCGTTCGGCCAGCGCCTTCAGCACGGCGGCGCCGAGCTGCTGCGGATGAATCTCGGAGAGGGCGCCTTTGCCGGCCTTGCCGATACCGCGCGGGGTTCTGCAGGCGTCGATGATCAGCGCTTCGGGCATGGTTTTCCTCCGGGTGTATCGCCGGTTGGCCCGGCGCTTATTCGGGTGTGCGGGTGTTTTCGTGAAACGCCCAGCGCTTTTTCGCAGGTCAGATGGTCCGTGAAATCAGGACCTTCATGATCTCGTTGGTGCCGCCGTAAATGCGTGAGACGCGGGCGTCCTTGTACATGCGGGCGATCTCGTACTCGTCCATGTAGCCGTAGCCGCCGTGCAGCTGCAGGCAGGCATCGACGATCTCGCCCTGCAGATCGGTGAGCCAGTACTTCGCCATCGAGGCGGTGGCGGCGTCGAGCTTGCCTTCGAGATGCTGCGCGACGCAGTGATCGGTGAATACGCGCGCGACCGTCGCCTTGGTCTTGCACTCGGCGAGCTTGAACTGGACGGTCTGGTTGTCGAACACGGCGCGGCCGAACGCCTTGCGCTCCTTGACATAGGCGATGGTCACTTCGAGCGCGCGCTCGATCATCGCCATCGCCTGCACGCCGATGATGAGCCGCTCCTGCGGCAGCTTTTCCATCAGCTGATAGAAGCCGCGGCCTTCGTCGGCACCGAGCAGGTTGGACGTCGGCACACGGACGTCGTTGAAAAACAGCTCGGACGTGTCGGCGGCTTCAAGCCCGACCTTGTCGAGATTGCGCCCGCGCTGGAAACCCTCGACCTCGTCGGTCTCGACGATGATGAGGGAGGTGCCTTTGGCGCCGAGCTTGGGATCGGTCTTGGCGACGACGACGATGAAGTTCGCCGTCTGACCATTCGTGATGAAGGTCTTCGAGCCGTTGATAGTGTACTGGTTGCCCTGACGCGTCGCGGTGGTCTTCACGCCCTGCAGGTCCGAGCCGGCGCTGGGCTCGGTCATGGCGATGGCCGAAACGTATTCACCGCTGGCGAGTTTCGGCAGCCACTTCTTCTTCTGCTCTTCCGAGCCGTAGGCCTCGATGTATGGCATGACGATGCCGTTGTGCAGCGACACGCCCCAGGCATCGAGGCCGCGCTTGGTGGTCTCTTCGATCAGCACCACCTCGTGACGGAAATCGCCGCCGACGCCGCCGTATTTGTCCGATGTCGAAAGGCCAAGCAGTCCAGCTTCACCCGCCTTGGTCCAGACCGAGCGCTCGACCACGCGGTCCTTGCGCCACTGATCGAGTTTCTTCTGTGAAGCGTGTTCGTCGCAGAACTTCCTCACCGAACTGGCGAACATGTTGAACTCTTCGTCCGCCATGTGCGCAGGGGTCGGGACGTTGAGGGCGGGGCTTTGCATCGGCGTTTCTCCGCAGATTTGTGTCGGTATTTTTCTGAGATTACCCTTGTCATGTTTGGCGTGCGTGCGCCACTGGCAGCCGGTCAAAGTGCCTGCATAGGTGCCATCGCCGCTCAGTTTGTAGGCAATCAACTCACCGGGTCGCAGTAAACCGGCGGTGTTTTCGTGAAATTCCTCATGGATTCAGCGGAGGCGGGCTCTTTCACCCGTGGCACGTCGATTGCTTCCATTTTCACCGTCAACGACGACGCCGTCCGCCGGATGGCCGGGCCATTGTCGGCCAGGCTCACATGGACAGCTTAAGCGGCTCCTAGAGACGCCAAATACCGTGGTCGTGACGCCATCCAAAATGGCCTTGCGCATTTGATCCACCGACACGCGTCGGCGGATGAGATCGCCCCTGACCCAGCATGAGCTGTTCGCGCGCGGACTGCGGCGTGAGCGACAACGCTTTTTGCGACGGACTTACAAGGGGAGCTCAATGGCCTATCTCGTGCCTTCGGAATTCGTCACCAAGATGGTGGATGCGGGCGAATCTAAAATCTTCATGTCCACCCGCGATACGGTCATCCGCGCCTATATGGCCGGCGCCATCCTTGCGCTGGCGGCGTGGTTCGCCGTCACCATCATCGTCACCACCGGCCAGCCGCTCGTCGGAGCCATTCTGTTTCCGGTCGGCTTCTGCATGCTGTACCTGTTCGGCTTCGACCTGCTGACGGGTGTGTTCGTTCTCTGTCCGCTGGCATTGATCGACAAGCGTCCCGGCGTCACGCTGCGCGGCGTCCTGCGCAACTGGGGCCTCGTGTTCATCGGCAACTTCGCCGGCGCCTTCACCGTCGCTGTGATGGCGGCGATCGTGACCACCTTCGGCTTCTCGAAGGAGCCCGACAAGGTCGGCGTGATGCTCGGCCACATCGGCGAGGGCCGCACGGTGGGTTATGCAGCGGCCGGTACCGCCGGCATGCTGACGCTCTTCGTCCGTGGCATGCTCTGCAACTGGATGGTGTCGGCCGGCGTCGTCGGCGCGATGGTGTCCACCACCGTGCCGGGCAAGGTGCTGGCGATGTGGATGCCGATCATGCTGTTCTTCTTCATGACCTTCGAGCACTCGATCGTGAACATGTTCCTGTTTCCGACCGGCCTGCTTCTCGGCGGCAAGTTCACCTGGTTCGACTACATCTTCTGGAACGAAATTCCGACGGTTATCGGCAACCTGGTCGGCGGACTGGCCTTCACCGGCCTGACCCTCTACGCCACGCACGTGAAGACGGCGCCGAAGCGGGCGATCGGCTGATATGGATCGAGGGCCTCGGCTGAAGCCGGGGCCCTCATGGCATTGGCGATGGCGCGCGAACTGAAGATATCGGTCGGTCAGCATTCTGATAAAGGTCGCAAGGAGACCAATCAGGATTTCCACGGCGTCCTGATTCCGGCCGAGCCGCTGCTGAGCCTCAAAGGCATTACCGTCGTTCTGACCGACGGCATCAGCAGCAGCAGCGTCAGCCGGATCGCGGCTGAATCTGCGGTCAAAGGTTTCCTTACCGACTACTACTGCACGTCCGAAACCTGGTCGGTGAAGACGTCGGCGCAGCGGGTCATCGCCGCGACCAATTCCTGGCTGCATGCGCAGACGCGGCAGAGTCAGCACCGTTACGAACACGACAAGGGCTATGTCTGCACCCTCAGCGCGGTGATCATCAAGGGTGCGGCCGCGCACCTCTTTCACGTCGGCGACAGCCGCATCTACCGGGTGTCCGGGCAGGCGCTCGAACAGCTCACCAACGACCATCGGGTGATCATCTCGTCGCAGCAAAGCTATCTCGGCCGTGCGCTCGGCGTGAATCCGCAGATCGAGATCGACTATCAGATGCTGCCGGTGGAGAAGGGCGACACCTTCGTCCTTGCGACCGACGGGGTTTATGAGTACGTCGGCCCGCGCTTTGTCACGAGCACGATCAAGGAGCATCCGAACGATCTCGATGCCGCGGCGCGCTCAATCGTTGCCGAGGCGCACCGGCAGGGCAGCCCGGACAACCTGACGCTGCAGATCGTGCGCGTCGACGAGGTGCCGCAGGGCGACGCCGGGGACGTCTTCACCCAGACGTTTGAATTGCCGCTGCCGCCGTTGCTGGAAGCTCGAATGATCTTCGATGGCTACCGGATCATCCGGCAGCTGCATGGCAGCAGCCGCAGCCATATCTATCTGGCCGTCGATGTCGACAGCAACGATCTCGTCACGCTCAAAATTCCGTCGTTCGATCTGCGTGGCGATCCGGCCTACCTGAAGCGCTTCATGATGGAGGAGTGGGTGGCGCGGCGGATGAACAGTGCGCATGTGCTGAAGCCCTGGCCGCAGATGCGCAAGCGCAACTATCTCTACGTCGTCACCGAATACATCGAGGGCCAGACGCTGGCGCAATGGATGATCGACAATCCGAGGCCGGATCTCGAAACGATCCGCGGCATCGCGGAACAGATCGCCAAGGGACTGCGCGCTTTTCACCGCAAGGAAATGCTGCATCAGGATCTGCGCCCGAACAACATTATGATCGACAAGACCGGAACGGTGAAGATCATCGACTTCGGTTCGACGCGGGTGACGGGCGTCCTCGAGGCGGTGCCGCCGGCCAGCCGCGACGACATTCTGGGAACGGCGCAGTACACAGCGCCGGAATATTTCCTCGGGGAGAGCGGATCGTCGCGCTCGGATATCTTCTCACTCGGCGTCATCGTCTATCAGATGCTGACCGGCCGCTTGCCTTACGGTGCGGAGATCGCGAAAGCGCGGACGAAGGCGCAGCAGCGCAAGCTGAAGTATCAGTCGGCGCTCGACGATACCCGCGAAATTCCGGCGTGGATCGACGGCGTGCTGAAGACGGCTGTGCATCCGGACCCGTACAAGCGCTACGAAGCGCTGTCCGAATTCATGCACGATCTGCGGTACCCGAACCCGAAATTCATCAACGTGTCCCAGCCGCTGATCGAGCGGAATCCGCTGCTGGTCTGGAAGGGGCTGACCTTCATCTTTGGCTGCATCATCCTGGTGCTGCTCATCACCCGATTTGGCCTGCGGTAGCGCGGATTTGCGTTACCGCCTCTGGAAGCGGCCACATTCATCGCGCTACAGTGCCATCTCAGTGCTCGTGCACGACAAACAAAAACAACGGGATGGAACGCGCCATGCAAGCGGCTGAAACGCAACGGGACACAATCGACACACCGAAGATGGTCGCGGAGCTGAACGAATTGCTCCGGCTCAAGACCACCGTCATCGGCATGAAGCTGTTTGCGACTGTGGCCGAGATGGAGGCCATTCCGAAAATCCGGAGGCCGAACGCTGTCCACACCACCGACCAGATTGTCAGCATGGCCTCGCGCCTCGGCTGGACGGTCGGCATCACCGCCAACGACCTCGTCGGCGCGCAATGCCGCGCCGTCATCGGCCTCGCGCCGCAGGACAACCAGTGGCTGTCGGGCCAGAACTATGTCGGCGTCTGGCATGCGACCGCCGAAGATGCGCGGGCGCGGCAGGAGGCGCTCGATGTGGTGCCGCACGGGCAGTATCAGGCGCTGGCGGTGAGCCCGCTCACCAGCGGCCGGCTCAATCCGCCGGATATCTGCCTCGTCTATGCGACGCCGGGTCAGATGATCATTCTGATCAACGGACTGCAGTGGAGCGGCTACAAGAAGTTCGAGTGGGGCGTGGTCGGCGAGACCGCATGCGCGGATTCGTGGGGACGGGCGCTCAAGACCGGCGAGCCGAGCCTGTCGCTGCCGTGTTACGCCGAGCGGCGCTATGGCGGCGTGCCGGATGAAGAGATGCTGATGGCGCTGAAGCCCGTCGATCTCGCCAAGGGCATCGCCGGTATGAAGGCGCTCTCGAAGAACGGGCTGCGCTATCCGATCCCGCCGTACGGTATTCAGAGCGACGTGCGCGCCGGCATGGGCGTGTCCTACGCGAAGAAGTAAGTCAGCATGACGTCACCAGGACCGATCGCACCTGCTTTGTTGCCTGCGGGCATTCGCTCCCGCATCGTCGACGGCATCAACGGCCTGTCGATGCACATTCTCGAAGCCGGCTTCGAACAGCCGGGGCGGCCGTGTCTGCTGCTACTGCACGGGTTTCCTGAACTGGCCTACAGCTGGCGCAAGGTGATGCTGCCGCTGGCGGCGGCGGGCTATCACGTCGTCGCACCGGACCAGCGCGGTTATGGTCGCACCACTGGTGTCGACGTGAGCTACGACGGCGATCTGCGGCAGTTCCGCTTGCTCAATCTGGTGCGCGACGCGCTGGGGCTGGTTGCGGCGCTCGGGTATCGCTCGGTCGATCTTGTCGGGCACGACTTCGGTTCGCCGGTGGCCGCCTGGTGCGCACTGGTGCGGCCTGACGTGTTTCGCTCGGTCGCGCTGATGAGTGCGCCGTTCGGTGGCGCGCCGCAGCTGCCGCTCGGCAAGGCAGGTGATGTTGCGCAGGCGGAGGCGATCGCGAAAGATCGCAAGGTGCATGAGGAGCTGGCGGCGCTGCCGCGGCCGCGCAAGCATTATCAGTGGTACTACTCGACGCGCGAAGCCGACGCGCACATGTGGACGTGTCCGCAAGGGCTGCACGACTTTCTGCGCGCCTACTATCACGTCAAGAGCGCCGATTGGGCGGACAACAAGCCATATCGGCTGGCGTCGTGGTCCGCCGGCGAGCTGGCGAAGCTGCCGACCTACTACGTGATGGACCTCGACAAGGACATGGCGGAGACCGCGGCGGAGCATATGCCGTCGCGGGAGCAGATCGCCGCCTGCAAATGGCTGCCGGATGCGGAGCTTGCGTTCTACGCCGCCGAGTATGGCCGCACCGGCTTTCAGGGCGGGCTGCAGTGGTATCGTTGCGGCACCGATCCGTCGTTCACGCCGGAGCTGCAGACGTTCTCCGGCCGCACCATCGACGTGCCGTCGTGCTTCATCGCGGGTGCGAGCGATTGGGGCATCCAGCAGCGGCCAGGGGCGCTGGAAGCCATGGCGGCGACCGCATGCACGGCCTACCGCGGCACGCACCTGATCGATGGCGCAGGGCACTGGGTGCAGCAGGAACAGCCGGAGATGGTGGTGGAGGCGCTGCTGCGCTTCCTGAGGTCCGCGAGCGCCTCTCAGGCCGCCTGAGGCACTGCCACAAAGGCCGGGTGGGTCTGCTCGCGCATGTAGATGCGGGTCGCAACGAACATGCCCCACATGGCGCCCAGCATCAGCCAGAAGTGACGCCAGTGGTCGGTGTCGATGATGAAGCTCTCGCCGACGGTGCCGAGGAACGCCGCGAAGATCGCGATGTAAGTCTTCTGCCACGGCGTCCGTTTGAACAGATGCACGAAGCCGGTGATGACGGTGCAGAAGATCAGCGCCGGGTAGCAGACCCCCGCGACCCAGCCGCCGGACATGAAGGCGTTCAGATACGAGTTGTGCGTATCCTCGGGGAAGTACTTCGTGAACTGCAGCGGGCCGATGCCCCACGGCAGGTCCAGCGCCATTTCCGCGCCGAGAATATGCCGTCCGAAGCGGCCGAAGCGGCCGCCGTCGTAGCCTTGGCTGAAGCTCGCACGCTCCTTGAACAGGTTGGCGATCGAGTCGAGCGAGAGCAGTACCGCGATCGCCATCGCGAGCACGGCTACCGCGACAATCGTCATTACGACAATGCGTTGGCGTTGCTGTTTCGAGTCCGACGTTAGGAACATCATGCCGAGCATGAATGCGGCGGTTGCCGCGAACTGCCCCCACGCGGCGCGTGAGAACGACAGCAGCAGCGCCAGCACGACGATGCCCAGCACCATGGCGCTGCGGAACGCCTTGCCGATCCGGTCGGTGACGACGGCCTGCAGCAGGAATAGCGCCGGCAGGATGAGGAACGCGCCGAGCACATTCGGGTCCTTGAACGTGCCGCGGGCGCGGCCGTACAGGGTCAGGAGATCGTATCCGCCGGGGATGAGGCGGAAGTAGCCGGCAATGCCGGCAAGCGAAGCGATCAGCGCGCCGAAGATCAATCCGCGCTTGAGCAGATCCAGCCGATTGTCCGCGTCCTCCGAGAACACCATCGCGAAGAAAACGACGGTGACCGCGAGATACCACGAGGTCAGAATCCAGTTCAGGATCTCCTTCTTGTCCAGAATGTAGGCGGAGGAGATCGTGTAACCGATGTTCATCAGAAACAGCAGGATCAGCAGCGGCAGAAAGACGAGCCGCATGCGCAGGCCCGTCGCAAAGAAGATGATCATCGCGCCGAGTGTTGCCAGTTCGTAGGGGCTGGGTTCGATGAACACGACCGCACCGCCTGCGCCGATGGACCAGAGCAGCGCGTGTTGAAGGGCGGCGATGCCCGGCGCAATGCCGGTCGGTGCCGGCGACGAATAGATCGTCGTGGTACTCATGATACGCTTACACTTACGCTTACAACGCTACTCGGAACTCAATACGCGTTTTCGGTCTTCAGCAGTGCGATCGGTGTCTTCAGGACGATGTAGAGGTCGAACAGCACCGACCAGTTCTCGATGTAGTACAGATCGAACTCGACGCGGCGCTTGATCTTCTCTTCGGTATCGATTTCGCCGCGCCAGCCGTTGATCTGCGCCCAGCCGGTGATGCCGGGCTTGACGCGGTGGCGCGCGAAGTAGCCGTCGACGGCTTCGTCGAACAGGCGGCTCTGCAGCTTGCCCTGGACCGCATGCGGCCGCGGGCCGACCAGCGACAGATTGCCTTTGAAAACGACGTTGAAGAGTTGCGGCAGCTCGTCGAGGCTGGTCTTGCGGATGAAACGGCCGACGCGGGTGACGCGCGGATCGTTCTTGGTCACGACCTTGGCGGCGGTGGGATCGGCCTGATGATGATAAAGCGAGCGGAACTTGAACACGTCGATGCGCTCGTTGTTGAAGCCGAAGCGCTTCTGCCGGAACAGCACCGGGCCCGGGCTGTCGAGCTTCACCGCGAGCGCGACCAGCGCCATGACCGGCGCGAGCGCAATCAAAATAAGGCCGCCGACGATGCGGTCGAACATCCACTTGGTCACCAGATCCCAGTCGGTGATCGGCTGCTCGAACACATCCAGCGTCGGCACTTCGCCGAGATACGAGTAGGAACGGGGGCGGAAGCGCAGTTTGTTGGTGTGGGCCGAGAGACGGATGTCGACCGGCAGAACCCACAGCTTCTTCAGCATTTCGAGAATGCGGGTTTCTGCCGAGATCGGTAACGCAAACAGCACCAGGTCGATGCGCGTGCGCCGTGCAAACTCGACGACATCGTCGACTTTTCCAAGCTTCGGGCTGCCGGCAACCGTGTCGAGCGCGCGGTCGTCGTTGCGGTCGTCAAAGACGCCGAGAATGTGAATGTCGGAGTCGTCCGTTTCGTTCAGCGCCTTGATCAAATGCTCGCCGTTCTGATCGGCGCCGACGATCACAGTACGGCGATCGAGGCGGCCGTGACGCGCCCAGTTGCGGATCATCGAACGCAGCACGAGACGCTGCCCGATCAGACCGAGCAGGCCGACGGCATAGAACGCCGACAGCCACACGCGCGACACGTTACCGCCGACTTTCGCGAAGAACGAAACGCCGATGAACAGCAGGAAGACGAAGGTCCACGACGAGATCATGCGCGTCATCTGGTTGATCTGACCGCGGAAGACCTGAACGGAATAGATGTCAGCCGCCTGGAAGCTGACGACGGCACTCGCCGCCATCGCGACAATCGCCATCACATGGGACCAGCTGAATCCGTCGATACGGGCCACATAGCCGAGGTAGAGCGCCACGCCGATCAGGCTCAGCATCAGGAAATCGGCAAGCCGGACGCCGCCGGCGATCACGACAGGCGAGTAGGCCTTGCTGACTTTCTGGCTGGCGACTGCAAGCGCTGCCGGCGTCAATCGCCGCCGCCGCTCGACCCGGGGCGAGCCGTCTGCAACGGCTGCCGTTGCCGCAGCGGCTGCGCTGATCATGGTGCGTCCGTCGATCTGTTCCACGCGCGTATTCCGTTTTGTGCCGCACGCGCCAGGCGAAATTCGATCGACTACTGAACGCGCAGGCATATTGCCCCGTGTCCGGTCTAACGGACAAATCGGAACAATCGGTTACGCCGGTAAGGTTTGGTTAATGGTTGGCAAATGCGTCGCGATACCCGGCGAGCACGCCTTCGACCATCGCCTTGCGCGAGAAATGCAGGAAAACACGCTCCCGCAGCACCCTGGCGCGCTCGCGGGCGGCGTCCAGGTCGTCGAGCGCGGTCTCGATGGCATCCGCCATCGCACCGACGTCGTTCGGTACGAACAAGCCGTCGTGATAGGGACCGAAAATCTCCGGAATACCGCCGACCCGGGCTGCCAGCATGGGGACGCCAGCCGCGGCGGCCTCGATCACCACATAGGGCATCGAGTCGCCGCGTGAGGGCACGACCAGAATCCGGCCCTGGGCGAAGCCATGCCGCGCTTTCACATGACCGATGAAGCGCACGGCGTCGCCGAGGTTGAGGCGTGCGACCTGTGCCCTCAGTGAGGCTGTTTCCTCGCCGTCGCCACCGAGCGTCAGCGTGACGGCGCGGCCGTCGGCGCGCAGCCGCGCGACCGCATCGATCAGGAGATCGGCGCCCTTGATGTGTCTGAATTCCCCGACGTAAGCGATGTCGGTGGCATCGTTCGCCGGCGTCAGCGGATCGAACTCCTGCGCAGTGACGCCATTGAAGACGCAGCGTACGAGGCACGACGGCTTACCGACGATGCGCTCGTAGGTGTTGCGAGCGAATTCGCTCTCGAACAGGAACAGGTCGGTGCGATTCATCACCGCGCGTTCAAGGCGGCTGTAGATCGCGCCCTTCAACGTGTTCGGCGGATAGTGCAGCGAACCGCCGTGCGGCGTGTAAATGCGAATCGTGCTGGCGGAGCGCGGCTTGAGACGAATGAAGGTGCCGGCCTTGGCGCCGTGGCCATGCAGCACGTCGACGCCAAGTTTGCGAACGAGACCCATCACCTTCAAGCCGATCATCAGGTCGGTGGGATGCGGTTCGCGATGGATCGGCAGGCGATGAATGCCAAGCGCCATACGCGGCAGCATCTCGGCGAAGGCGGCTTCGGCCCGTTCGCCGCCGGTCATGCTGTCGGCGAGAATGCCCACTTCATGGCCCTTTTCGGCCTGTCCATTGGCAACGTCGATGATGTGGCGGAAGATGCCGCCGACCGGAGCGCGCGTTGCGTGCAGGATGCGCAACGGTCGATCGGGCATTTCTCCCATGATTAGAACCAGCGTTCGCCGACGACGATGGTGTCGCCGGGGCTGACGAGCGTGGTCGGAGGCACGACGGCGCTGACTGAGCCGGCCACATTGCTGCGGGTCATCTTCACGCTGTTGCGAAGGGCGCGGGGCGAATAGCCACCGGCGATCGCGACCGCGCTCTCGACCGTCATGTTCGGCACGTAAGGATACTGGCCGGGTGCGGCCACTTCGCCGAGGATGAAGAAGGGACGATAGGCTTCGACTTCGCACGCGACCGACGGCTCGCGGATGAAGCCGTTGCGGAGTTTGGCCGCAATCGAACGCGAGAGCTCAGCCGGCGTCAGGCCGCGCGCCTGAACCAGGCCGATCAGCGGCATGGTGATCGCGCCGCCCGCATCGACGGCATAGCTGTTGGTCAGGCCTTCCTGACCGAAAACGACGACTCGCAATTTGTCTCCCGCATCGAGCCGGTACCGATCGTCGATCATCGCGACCGGCGCGACATAAGGACCGGGTGCGGCGACCGCAACCGGCGGCGGGGCGGCGACTGCCATCGGTGCAGGAGCGGCAACCGCAACCGGTGCAGCAACCGCAGGTGCGGCCATCGAAACTGTCGGCGGCGGGAAGGGGCGCATAGGCATGCGCGATGTAACAGGCGGAGGAGGCGGTGGCGGAGGAGCGACGGCGACCACGGGGGCAGGTGCGACCGGAGCCGTTGCAACCGGCGGCAGACCGCGCCCATAAGCCATGCTGTCGAGTTCGCTACGGGCGGGAGCGGCAGTAACCGGCGGCTGCTGGGCAACCGTTATCGCATGCGGTGGCGGAAAGCTCCGCATGCAACCCGACACGGAGATTGCAATCACGACAACTGCAGAAAATGCGCGGGGCGCCCGCATGACCCGATTCCTGAAAACGTTAGGTCGGATTAAGGGCTTTTATGGTTAACAAAGGATGACTGTTGCCCGTCGCGGGGTGTGGCAAGGCGCATCAAATTGCCGGTTCCAAATTTGGCCAATTAACCGGCCAGCAACCATAACCGGCTTAACTGCGAGGTGTCTCGTATCTGACGGGTAGCGTGGTTGGGAGTGTTCAATGCGTCTCGCGTTCTGGCGTCGCAGTGCGGCTAAGCCCGCCGAGGCATCTTCTGCTCCTGTTGCCGTAGCTCCCGCGGTTGTAGCCCCGCCAACTCCTCCCAAGCCCGTCCCCGCGGTTCAGGCCGCGCCGCCTCCGGCTCCCGAAGCAGGCGATCTCGATCTGCGCGCCATCTGGGCGCTGCTGTTGCGGAAGAAGTTCTGGATCATTGGGCCGACGTTGGCCGCGCTTGCGCTGTCCATCTTCGTCGTCAATTCCATTACGCCGCGCTACAAGTCCGAAGCGCGCATCCTGATCGACGGCCGGGAAAACATCTTCCTGCGTCCGAACGGCGAGCGCGCCGAGGAACGCACGGCGCTCGACGCGGAAGCCGTGACGAGCCAGGTGCAGCTGCTTCTGTCGCGCGAAGTCGCGCGCTCCGTCATTGCCAAGAACAACCTCGAAAAACTGCCTGAGTTCGACCCGGTGCTGCGCGGCATCTCTCCGGTGCGTTCGCTGCTGGCGCTGTTCGGTCTGGCCCGCGATCCGTTCCGCATGACGCCGGAAGAGCGCGTGCTCGATGCATATTACGAGCGCCTGCAGGCGTTCGCCGTCGACAAGTCGCGGGTGATGGTCGTCGAATTCCAGTCGCGCGATCCAGACCTCGCCGCACGCGTCGCCAACTCCATCGCCGACGAATATCTGATCGTGCAGCAGGGCGCGCGGCAGAATCAAGCGCGCTCGGCGTCGCAGTGGCTGTCCGGCGAGATCGACAATCTGCGCAACAAGGTGGCGGATGCCGAGGCGAAGGCCGAAGACTTCCGCTCGAAGTCGAGCCTGTTCATCGGCACCAATAACACGACGCTGTCGAACCAGCAGCTCGGCGAGCTCAACACCCAGTTGAACACGGCGCGGGCACTGAAGTCCGATGCCGAATCGAAGGCGCGCCTGATCCGCGAGGCGTTGCAGACCGGCCGGCCGATCGAGGCGTCCGAAGTGCTGAACTCCGAGCTGGTGCGCCGCCTGTCCGAACAGCGCGTGACGTTGCGCGCGCAACTCGCCGAGCAGTCGTCGACGCTGCTCGACGGCCACCCGCGCATCAAGGAAATCCGGGCCCAGATCGCAGACCTCGATCGCCAGCTTCGCGAAGAGGCCGGAAAGCTCTCGCGGTCGTTCGAGAGCGACGCCAAGATCGCCGCCGGTCGCGTCGATGGCCTCACCGCGAATCTCGAGCAGCTGAAGCGGCAGGCGACCTCGACCAACGGCCAGGATGTGCAACTGCGCGCGCTCGAGCGCGAAGCCAAGGCGCAGCGCGATCTGCTCGAATCGTATCTCGCGAAGTTCCGCGAAGCCAACGCGCGCGAAAACATCGATACCGCGCCGGCCGACGGCCGCATCATCTCGCGTGCCATTGTTTCGAACACACCGGCCTATCCGAAGAAGCTGCCGATCGTGCTGATCGCGACGCTGGCGACTTTGATGCTGACCTCGGGTTACTTCGCGACCGGCGAATTGCTGCGCATGACGGCGCCGCGGGCAGGGGCCGCGCCGCGCCCTGTCGCGCAGCCGGTTCTGCAGCAGCCGATGCGCGACACGCATCCGGAGCTTGCGGTGGCCGTGCCCGAGATCGAACAGCTTGCGGCTGAATTGCGTGCCTCCGGCAATGCGCAGAAGATCACGATGCTTGGCGCCGGTCAGAACGAAAGCATCACGCTAACCTCGCTGACACTGGCGCGGTTGTTGGCCCGCAACGCCAAGGTCGTGCTGGTCGACCTGTCGGCAGCGTCGCCGACGCTGAATGCGGTTTCGACCGATCCAGCCGCACCTGGCATTTCCGATCTCGCCGGTGGCGAGGCGTCGTTCGGGCAGATCATCACCAAGGATCGCCTGTCCGGTTTGCATCTGATCAGCGCCGGCCGTTATGCGGTCGACCGCGGCCGGATGGCCTCGCCGCGCATCGGCATGGCGATCGATGCGCTGATGCAGGTCTACGATCATGTCCTGATCGATGCCGGTACCGCCAGCGACATGCCGGCCCAGCTTCTGACCTCGCGGGCGCGCGCGATCGTTGTGCCGGCGGCAGCGACCGATGCGTCGTTCCGCACCAGCTACTGCGATCAGTTGCGGGCGATCGGCTTCGAGCGGGTGACCATGTTGAGCCGTCCGCCGGAGACGAACGACAATGCGCCGCGCGTGGTCGCGGCGTAAGATCCATTAGATTTTTCTTAGCGGTGGATGGCGCTGCGTACGGCGCCCGCGACCTTCATCAGGCCCGGGTTCTGCTTGACGAAGCGCTTGGCGTTCGCAAGCGCTGACATCGCCAGCGCGGCCATGCGGCCCTTGGCGGTGATCGGGATGAAGCTGTCAAAGATCGGCTCGTCGCCCTTGCAGAACAGCAGCTTGTACTCGTCGGAGCCGATGCCGAGATCGAGCGACGTGTACCCTTCCGCGGCATAGTGATCGATGATGTCGCGCATCAGGATCTGGCCGGGGCTGTACTTGGCGTGCTCCGACATCGTGTAGGTGTTGAACATCATCGAGAAGCGATGACCGTCGGCGACGCCGGCATACATCGCGATCATCTCGTCGTCGCAGACGAGCGCGTGGATGTCGATGGCATAACCGGTGTCGTCGATTTTTGTCGTGCACGCAGTGCGGATGAAATCCTCGATGCCGGGTTCGGCGAAGACGTTCGGCAGCTTCTGCGCTGCCATGCGCTGCGGCTTGACGATGAAGAACGCGTCCAGCAGCCGCTGCACATCCTCCGGAGAGCGAGCCAGAAGATAGCGATAGCCGGGAAGGCTCTGCAGCTTGCGCTCCTTGCCCTTGAGGCGGCGGCGGAATGAATTGCTGACGCGCGTGTCGGGCGGGGTCCCGGCCACGATCGTCATCACCGGACAGTCGTTGACCGCGGGCTGCCAGGGCAACAACGCCACGGGATTGCGGATGCCGAGCCAGCTCTGCGGCTGCTGGGCAAGCGATAGAACGTCGACACCGCCCTGCTGACGGATCGCATCGAAGATGATGCCCAGGTCGGCCTCGGTGATGGTTTCGACGAGGTCGCGCCGCCACAGCGCCATGTTGAAGGTCGAATGCTTGCCGCCGAGGAAACGGGCGGAGCGAAAGCCGCCCTCCGATTTTGCGCCAAGCGGAAACAGAAACAGCGGCCGCTGATCGGCGTCGTATCCGACGACAATGCAGGGCTCCAGGCCCAGCTCCGCGCCGACGTGCTGTTGCCAGGCCGAGAGAAAGGCGAAGCGCTGATAGGGGGTGTACAGTCCGCCCGGGCCTTCCAGCTCGATCCATGCCGCCGCGGCGGCATCGAACGTCCGGAACACATGCACATTGGCGATGCGCGGCATGAAAACGGACCTCTGCATCGCGGATCGGCCTTCGGTTGCAGCAGCCAGGGTCATCGCGTTGCTCGATCGGGGATTTTCTGATGATCCGGTTGGGTCGACCTTTGCAAAGAAGTGTCAACAAAGGGTAAGGAGTGGGCTAGGCGGTAGGACCGCTTTTTGGGGGATTTGTGCCGTCATTGCCGCGATTGATGAAGCGGATGCGACTGGAGTTCGCCGGTGCGGGCGCGGCCTTGCATCTGGTCGGCGGCAACCGGCAAGTGGCCGGCGCGATCTTGCGGTTCGGCCGGGTCAGGCCTGCGCGCGACGAGCCGTTCCAGCCACTCAAGCAAGACGAAGTGACGCCGGAGTTTCTCGACCGCATCTGCCGGAAGTTGCGGCGATGGCATTACGATATCGTCCCGATTGGCGAGGTGATGGCTCGCGCCGAGGCCGATGCTCCAAAATTCGTCTGCCTGACGTTCGATGGCGGTTCGCGCGATCTGGTCGAGCATGCGCTGCCGGTGCTGAAACGGCATGCGGTGCCGTTCACGCTGTATCTGCCGACCGGCTTCGTCGACGGCGTCGGCGAGGCGTGGTGGCTGGCGCTCGAGCGGGTCGTTGCCACGCATCATCGCATCAGTCTCGTGATCAATCGCGAGGAACGGCGCTTCAAGCTCGACACCGTGTCCGAGAAGCTCGACGCCTACGACTATCTCGGCACCTGGCTCCGGGCTTTGCCGCCTGCCGAACTGTCCTCCGCGATCAGCGATCTCTGCAAACGTCATGGCGTCGATCTTGCGGCGACGTCGCGCAATTTCGCGATGACGTGGGGCGACATCGCCGCTTTCCACGCCGATCCGCTGGTGACGATCGGCACTGCCACCGTGCATCTGCCTGCATTGTCGACCCTGAGTGCGGCCGACGCCGCGCGCGAAATCCGGATGGGCCGCGCTGTTGCCGAAGCTGCCACCGGCCGCGCGCAACCGCACTTCGCTTATCCGTTCGATGCCGCGGGCTATGGCCCCCGCGAAATCGGGCTGGCGGGCGAGGCGGAATTGGCGACGGCGGTAACCTCGGTTTCGGAGACGATCAGGCGCGGCAAGACGCCCAATCCGCTGGCGCTACCGCGCATCATGATCGATGGCCGGATGCCGTCGCTGCGCGCGCTGCGGGCGCAACTCGCGGGCGTAACGGTTTAGGCGCAGGTCTAAGCGTCGGGGCGCTGCATCCAGCGGATCAGCGGCATCGCCGGCAGCACCCAGCCCATACCGGCCACCACGTAGAATACGATCTGGGCGACTTTGCCGCTGGCAAACCAGGCGGCAACCACAGCCGACTGCGACAGCGCCATGATCCCGAGCGACCAGAACACAACGAGGATGAGGAGCAGAATCGCGCCGATGAATTTTCGCTGCCGGATGGTCATGGGTCGTGTGCAGTTCCGCCTGAAATAGCGGCCTTGCGCCGCAGAACGGCCGGACTATAAGGGCCGCGACAATCGGTTCAAGATGCAGATTGCGATGAGCGAAACAGTTCCCGATTCAACCGGTTTGCGGGCCGTCCGCTGGTGGCTGGTGCTGGTCGCGGCGATGATCGCGATGATGGTGCTGGTCGGCGGTGCGACGCGCCTGACGGAATCGGGTCTGTCGATCGTCGAGTGGAAGCCGGTGACGGGCACGCTGCCGCCGCTCATCGACAAGGCGTGGCATGACGCCTTCGAGGCCTACAAGCAGATCCCGCAGTATCGCGAGATCAATCGCGGCATGAGCCTCGACGAATTCAAGACCATCTTCTGGTGGGAGTGGAGTCATCGCCTGCTTGGGCGCCTGATCGGCATGGTCTATCTGCTGCCGTTCCTGTGGTTTCTCTGGCGCGGCGTTTTGCCTTCCGGTTTGAAACGAAGGCTGTGGGTGATCTTCGCCCTCGGCGGGCTGCAGGGCGCGGTCGGCTGGTGGATGGTGGCGTCGGGACTGACGCATCGCGTCGAGGTCTCGCAGTTTCGTCTCGCCGTGCACCTGATGCTGGCGCTTGTGATCTTTTCAGCGGTGGTGTGGACGCTGTTAGACCTTCGTGGTCGCAAGGGTACCGTCGAGCAGCGGCGGTTGAAGATCGAAAGCCACGTGCTGCTGGCGCTGCTGTTCGTGCAGCTCTACTTCGGCGCGCTGGTCGCGGGCCTGCGGGCCGGGCGCTCGTACAACACCTGGCCGCTGATCGATGGTGCGCTGCTCCCCGATTCCGCGCGGCTGTTCTTCGAGGAACCTTGGTGGCGAAATTTTTTCGACAACGTGCTGACGGTGCAGTTCACCCATCGCATGCTGGCCTACGCGCTGTTCGCGTTCGCGATCGCGCACGCAATTGACGCGATCCGGTCGCGGGCAGGCGCGGCGGTGAACGGCGCGCTATGGGTCGCAGGCGCGGTGACGCTGCAGGCCGCGCTCGGCATTCTCACATTGCTGCATCAGACGCCGATTTCGCTGGCGTTGTTGCATCAGGCGGGCGCGATTGTCGTCCTGACCCTGGCGCTCGCTCAGATGCATCGCTTGTCGCTCCGGCGCTCGGCGATGACGCCGTCACTTGGCGAGCCGGTCAGCCGGCCAGCCTGATTGGAACGATTCTAGGCGCGCTCACCGCGCCGTGTGCTCTCATTTGCATACGAATGGGCTACCGGTCATGCAGCCGGTAAAACCGGCGGACTCTCCGTTACGGATGCCCCGCATGTCGACTGCCTTTGTCCAAACCCTTGTCATTTTGCTGCGCGAAGGCCTCGAGGCCATGCTCGTGCTGGCTGCGCTCGCGAGCTATCTCGTCAAGGCCGGTGCCGAACATCGTGTGAAAGCGCTGTACGGCGGCGCGCTCGCGGCCGTCGCCGCAAGCCTCGTCGCGGCGTGGCTCTTTGCCGTGTTCAACAATGGCGATCACAACGACACGCTCGAAGGGGTCGTCATTCTGTTTGCCGCCGCGCTGATGCTCTACGTCAGCGGCTGGTTGATGGTGAAGCAGGATCCGCGCGGCTGGCAGGATTATCTCGCCACCAAAGCCGATCGCGCGCTGGATCAGGGGACGGCTTGGGCGGTCGCCGCGCTGGCGTTTTTCGCGGTGTTCCGCGAGGGCGCCGAAACGGTGCTGTTCATCGCCGCCGTGGCCAAGGATGGCTGGACGGCTGGAATATTCGCAGGGCTCTTGGTCGGAGCGGTGCTGCTGGCAGCGCTGTTCTACTTCATCAACCTGATCGCGCGGCGCCTGCCGCTGCGGCCGGTATTCGTCATCACCTCCGCGTTCCTGTTCGTGATGGGCGTCAAATTCATCGGCGATGCGCTGCAGGAGTTTCAGGAGCAGAACATCATCCCGCTCAACGAAATCAAGTCGCTGGCGTGGATCGAGAACATCGGGCTGCATCCGAATGTGGAAGCGCTCTCGTTCCAGGTGCTGATCGTGGTCGCGGCGCTTGCGACATATTCGATCGTCGCGCGCAACACCCGGCTGACGCGCGAACTCGCATCGAAGGGGCGTCCGGCGCAGTAAACTTTTGTACTGTTGCAAGTTTAAAAAAACGCGGCGCTTTCGGCGCCGCGTTTTTGTTTGAGCGGTGTAAAATGTCAGGCCAGCGCCTGCTCCAGATCGGCGATCAGATCTTCCTTGTCTTCAATGCCGATCGAGAGGCGGACGATATCAGGACCCGCGCCCGACTTCGTCTTCTGCGCATCGTCGAGCTGACTGTGCGTGGTCGAGGCCGGATGGATCACCAGCGAACGCGTGTCGCCGACGTTGGCGAGATGCGAGAAGAGCTGCAGCTTCGACACGAGCTTGACGCCTGCGTCGTAGCCGCCCTTCAGACTGATGGTGAACACCGCGCCAGCGCCCTTCGGGCAGTACTTGCGGGCGAGGTTGTTGTACTTGTCGCCGGCGAGACCCGCGTAGTTGACCGCCGCAACGGCCGGGTGCGCGGCGAGATACTCGGCGATGGCCTTGGCGTTGTCGCAGTGCTTCTGCATGCGCAGCGGCAAGGTCTCGATGCCGGTCAGGATCATGAAGGCATTGAACGGCGACAACGCCGGGCCGAGATCGCGCAGCGCCAGCACGCGGCAGGCGATGGCGAAGGCGAAGTTACCGAACGTCTCCTGAATGCGAATGCCGTGATACTCGGGACGCGGCTCGCTCAGGATCGGGTACTTGCCGTCCTTCGACCAGTCGAAGGTGCCTGCGTCGACGATGATGCCGCCGATCGAGTTGCCGTGGCCGCTGAGAAATTTCGTCAGCGAGTGCAGCACGATGTCCGCGCCGTGATCGATCGGCCGGATCAGATAGGGCGATGCCAGCGTGTTGTCCACGATCAGCGGCACGCCGGCCCTGCGGGCGACGGCTGCGATCGCCTCGATATCGGTGACCGTGCCGCCGGGGTTCGCGATCGACTCGATGAAGATCGCCTTGGTGTGCGGGGTCACCGCGCGCTCGAAGCTTGCGACGTCGTCGGTGTCGGCCCAGACCACGTTCCAGCCGAAGCTCTTGAACGAGTGGCTGAACTGGTTGATCGAGCCGCCGTAGAGTTTGCGCGCGGCGATGAACTCGTCGCCCGGCTTCAGCAGCGTCTGCAGCGCGACCACCTGCGCCGCATGGCCGGAGGCGACGGCGAGCGCGGCCGTGCCGCCTTCGAGCGCCGCGACGCGCTCTTCGAGCACCGCATTGGTCGGGTTGCCGATGCGCGTATAGATGTTGCCGAACGCCTGCAGCCCGAACAGCGAGGCTGCATGGTCGGCGTCGTTGAAGACAAACGACGTCGTTTGATAGATCGGCGTCGCGCGCGCGCCGGTTGTGGGATCGGGTTGCGCGCCGGCATGAATGGCGAGCGTGGAGAATCCGGGGGAGCGGTCGGTCATTCGGCGTCCTTGGGTCTTGGCGGGTCTAGCGGCGGCGCATGCTGCTGCGGGCAGCATGCATCGTCAAGGCGGGCGGGCGAAACTGTCGCGATTGGCAAGGCCGTTGTAAGGCAGTCGCGTGACACAGCAATAATTTCTGCGAAGGCTGCCGGTGAGGGCTGTCTTATGCCTGGTCCGGCTTGTCTTGCGCGGCGCGGTCGGCGGCGCCGGTGTGCCCGCCGGAAATGCTGCTGCGGTTGAGCGACATGCGCTGAAACGATCCGGTCGGGATCGGCGCGCGTTTGGAACTGAGGGTGCGCGAGTTGACGCCCATCCAGGAAATCTCCGAGGAGAGGCGGCCGTACTCGATTTTCGGGCAGCGATTCATGACGACTTTCAGCCCGGCGGCCTCGGCCTTCGCTGCCGCGGCGTCGTTCCGCACGCCGAGCTGCATCCAGATGATTTTCGGTAGCGGCGACATTGCAAGCGCGTCATCGACGATGGCTTCGGCGGCGGCCGAGTTGCGGAAGATATCGACCATGTCGACCGGGCGATCGATGTCCTTGAGCGAGGCGACGAACGGCTTGCCCACCAGCGCCTTGCCGACTTGTCCCGGATTGATCGGGATCATGTCGTAGCCGCGCTCGGCGAGATATTTGAACGCGAAATAGCTCGGCCGCACGTTGACGGGCGACGCGCCGACCATCGCAATGGTTTTCACGCCGTTGAGAATTTCGCGGATATAGATGTCGGAATAGGTGTCGTGGTTCATCGCCGGGACGATTGTTCTTTTTGAGCATGATCCTTGCGGAAAACCGGTGTCCACTTTTCCGGGATCATGCTCACTCTTCCCAGATCGGCGGGCGCTTGGCAATGAAGGCGTTGATACCTTCCTCCGCGTCGCGCGCCATCATGTTCTCGGTCATCACCTGCGCCGTGTAGCGATAGGCGTCGGACAACGGCATTTCGAGCTGGCGGTAGAACGCTTCCTTGCCGATCTTGACGGTGCGGGTGGACTTGCTCGCCACGACCTTCGCCATCTCGATGGCGGCATCGAGTTCTTGGCCTACGAACGCGACTTTGTTGACGAGGCCCATGGCACGCGCGGTCTCGGCGTCGATCGGCTCACCGGTCAGCAGCATGCCCATCGCGTGTTTGCGCGAGACGTTGCGCGAGAGGGCGACCATTGGCGTCGAGCAGAACAGGCCGATATCGACGCCCGGCGTCGCGAATGTGGCGGCGCTGGATGCAACGGCCAGATCGCAGGTCGCGACCAGCTGGCATCCGGCGGCGGAGGCGATGCCCTGGACCGATGCGACAACCGGCTTCGGCAGGCGCACGATGGTCTGCATCATCGTGCTGCACATGGTCATGATCTGCGCGAAGTAGGCGCGGCCGCCGTCTGCGTCGCTGCGGCGTGCGGTCAATTCCTTCAGATCGTGGCCGGCTGAGAAGGCCGAGCCGCTTGCTGCGATGACCACGGCGCGGATCTCGTTCTGCGCAGCAATGGCATCGAGCTCCGCCTGCAACGCGGAGATCAGGCCTTCCGAAAGGCTGTTGCGGGCGTCCGGGCGATTGAGCGTCAGGATCGCGATGGCCCCGTCGTTACGGCGGAGCAGCACATTGTCGGCGGGCAGGGGTTGCGTCCTGAGGCGGGTGCTTTGCGTCGTCATTGCCGTAATGTAAGCGGTCAAGGAAGCGCCGCGAAGGGGAAGAAGAGCCAGCATGACGAAAAATGGTCAACCCAGAACCGTGATGTCGATCACCGAGCTCGACGGCTTTCTGCACAAGGAGTTTCCCGAGTTCTACGCGCAGGGCGGTCTGACGATCGAACGGCTCGATCCGATGATTTGCCGGCTGCGTCAGAGCTATCATCCACGCATGCTGCGTCCGGGCCGCACGATTTCGGGGCCGACGCTGATGGGCCTGGCCGATGTCTGCATGTACGCGGCCATTCTCTCGATGATCGGCCCGGTCGGGCTCGCGGTGACGACGAACCTCAACATCAACTTCCTGCGCAAGGCCGCTGAAGGCCGCGACGTGCTCGGCGAGGGGAGGCTCCTGAAGCTCGGCAAGCGATTGGCGGTCGGGGAGGTCACGCTGCTGTCCGACGGGTCGGACGAGCCCGTGGCCCATGCGACCCTGACCTATTCCATTCCGCCACCGGCATAATCATGCCGGTATTAAAATACCATATTTTTAAGCTATTGAATTTATTATGTTAATTTTCGCTGCGCGGCATTGACGGAATCCGGACCTGCCTCTAGAAACTGCGCCATCCGGCCCGCATTGGCGGGCCGACCGCTTTTCAACGGATAGCTCACATGAAAACGTTTTCGGCGAAGCCCGCCGAGATCAACAAGAAGTGGGTGCTGATCGACGCCACGGGTCTCGTCGTCGGCCGCCTTGCTTCGCTGGTCTCCATGCGTCTGCGCGGCAAGCACCTGCCGACCTACACTCCGCATGTCGATTGCGGTGACAATGTCATCGTCATCAACGCCGCGAAGGTGGTCCTCACGGGTCGCAAGCGCGAGAAGAAGGTCTACTATCACCACACCGGTTTCATCGGTGGCATTAAGGAACGCACCGCGAAGTCGATCCTCGAAGGCCGCTTTCCGGAGCGTGTCGTCGAGAAGGCGATCGAACGCATGATCCCGCGCGGCCCGCTCGGCCGCCGCCAGTTCGGCAACCTGCGGGTTTACGCCGGAAGCGAGCATGAACATGCCGCCCAACAGCCCGAAGTGCTGAACGTCGCCGCCATGAACCGCAAGAACACGAGGGTCGCGTGATGTCCGATACCATGCAGTCTCTCGATCAGCTCGGCTCGCTGAGGACCGCGAGCCCCGAGGCGCCGAAGTACATCAAGAAGGTCGACAAGCAGGGCCGCGCCTACGCGACCGGCAAGCGCAAGGACGCGGTCGCCCGTGTGTGGATCAAGCCGGGCGCCGGCAAGATCACCGTCAACACCCGCGAGGTTGCCGTTTACTTCGCGCGTCCGGTGCTGCGCATGCTGATCCAGCAGCCGCTCGTCGCCTCGAACCGCGTCGATCAGTACGACATCATCTGCACCGTCGCCGGTGGCGGATTGTCGGGCCAAGCGGGCGCCGTGCGTCACGGCATCTCGAAAGCTCTCACCAACTTCGAACCCGATCTGCGCGGCGTTCTGAAAAAGGGCGGCTTCCTGACTCGCGACTCGCGCGTCGTCGAGCGTAAGAAGTACGGTAAGGCGAAGGCCCGCCGCAGCTTCCAGTTCTCGAAGCGCT
>LWDM01000079.1 GCA_002083525.1 Proteobacteria bacterium SG_bin9
AGACGCCGGAGCAGACGCGCAGGAAGGCCACGCGATCGCGGTGCTTCGGGTCCATGTTCGCCTGGATCTTGAAGACGAAGGCCGACATCTTCGCCTCGTCCGCCTCGACCTTGCGGGCGGCTGCTTCCTGCGCGCGCGGCGGCGGCGCGTATTTGCCGAGACCTTCCAGCAGATCGCCGACGCCGAAGTTGCGCAGGGCCGAGCCGAAGAACACCGGCGTCAGATGGCCCTCGCGGAAGGCGTCGATCTCGAACGGTTTGCACGCCTCGGAGACGAGCGCGAGCTCTTCCTTCACCGCGGCGACGTCGAGGTTGGCGTTGCGGCTGCCGAGGTCCTCGATGGCGATCTGCTCAGCCGCGCCGGTCTTGGCGCCGCCGCCTTCGAGCAGACGAATGCCGCCGGTCGCAATGTCGTAGGTGCCGAGGAAGTCGCGCCCGCGACCGACCGGCCAGGTCATCGGCGTGGTGTCGAGTGCCAGCGTCTTCTCGATCTCGTCCATCAGGTCGAACGGATCGCGGCTCTCGCGGTCCATCTTGTTGATGAAAGTGATGATCGGAATGTCGCGCAGACGGCACACCTCGAACAGTTTGCGGGTGCGCGCCTCGATACCCTTGGCGGCGTCGATCACCATCACGGCGGAGTCGACCGCGGTCAGCGTACGGTAGGTGTCTTCCGAGAAGTCTTCGTGGCCCGGCGTATCGAGCAGATTGAACACGAGGTTGTCGAACTCGAACGTCATCACTGACGTCACCACCGAGATGCCGCGCTCGCGCTCGATCTTCATCCAGTCCGAGCGCGTGTTGCGGCGCTCGCCCTTCGCCTTCACCTGCCCCGCCAGATTGATGGCGCCGCCGAACAGCAGCAGCTTTTCGGTCAGCGTGGTCTTGCCGGCGTCAGGATGCGAGATGATCGCAAACGTGCGGCGGCGCGCCACCTCGGCCTTCAGCGAGGATGCGGGCGCGGCACTTGTTGCGGGCGTGGCGAGATCGGTCACGGGCTTGAGTCGCACAGGTTCGGAATTGGCCCGCGTGTCGCAAAGAAAGACGGCGGGATCAAGGGTTTCTGCGGCCGTTGGGCACGAAAGACATGGCGTCAGGGCATGGCGCTCTGCGCCCGCCGCAGGTGGATGCACTGGCATCCTTCTCCGCGAGGGCCTAGATCGGGAGCGTTATTGGAATGGAGACGAACCTTGGCGTGGACGATTCTGTTTATCGCAGGCCTGATGGAAATCGGCTGGGCCATCGGCCTCAAATACACGGAGGGCTTCACCAAACTGGTTCCCTCGGTGCTGACGCTGGCCAGCATGACAGCGAGCGTGGTGCTGCTCGGTATTGCGCTGAAGACCATCCCGGTCGGCACCGGCTACGCGGTGTGGACCGGCATCGGCTCGGTCGGCACAGCGATCCTCGGCATCTACCTGTTTGGCGATCCGGCGACTGCGCTGCGCCTTGCCTGCATCGGCCTGATCATCACCGGCATCGTCGGCCTGAAATTCGTGGCCTGATCTGCCGCTGGAATCCGCTTACAGCGACCGCTTGAAGTAGTGGGCGATCTCGCCGATCACGCCGCGGCGGAAGGTGAGCACGCAGACCACGAAGATCACGCCCTGGATCACCAGCACCCACTGGCCGAAGCTCGCCAGATACTGCTGCATGGCGATGATGATGAAGGCGCCGACCACCGGCCCGAACACGGTGCCGAGACCGCCGACCAGCGCGATCAGCACCACTTCGCCCGACATGGTCCAGTGCACGTCGGTCAGCGAGGCGTTCTGCGCAACGAACACCTTCACCGCACCGGCGAGACCGACGAGGCCCGCCGACAGCACGAACGCCATCAGCTTGTACTGGTCGGCCTTGTAGCCCAGCGAAATCGCCCGCGGCTCGTTCTCGCGGATCGACTTCAGAACCTCGCCGAACGGCGAGTTGATGGTGCGATAGATCACGAGGAAGCCGAGCAGAAAGAATGCCAGCACGACGTAGTAGAGCGTGATCGGCTTCGACAGGTCGATGAAGCCGAATAGCATGCCCTGCGGCACGCCCTGAATGCCGTCTTCGCCGTGGGTGAACGGCGCCTGCAGGTAGATGAAGTAGAGCAGCTGCGACAGCGCCAGCGTGATCATCGAGAAGTAGATGCCTTGGCGGCGGATCGCGATCAGGCCGGTGATGAGGCCGAGCGCGGTCGAGGCGCCGACGCCGAGGAGAATGCCGACGAACGGGCCGACCGCCCACACCTTCAGCGCATGTGCGGTAATGTAGCCGGCGGTGCCGAGGAACATGGCGTGGCCGAACGACAGCAAGCCGCCATAGCCGATCAGCAGATTGAAGGCGCATCCGAACAGCGCAAAGCACAGCGCCTGCATCACGAAGAACGGATAGATGCCGGAGAACGGCACTGCGACGAGCAGCACCGTCATGACGATGAAGGCCCACATCTCGTCGCGCAGGCCGCCCGTCGTGGCTGAAGTGTTGGTCGATGTGGTCAGCGTTGTCATGTTATTAGGCCGCCCGTCCCGTCAATCCCGTGGGTTTCACCAGCAACACCAGCACCATCAGCACGAAGACGACGGTGTTGGACGCTTCGGGGTAGAAATACTTGGTCAGGCCCTCGATCACGCCGAGCGCGAAGCCGGTGATGATCGAGCCCATGATCGAACCCATGCCGCCGATGACGACCACCGCGAACACGACGATGATCAGGTCGGCGCCCATCAGCGGACGAACCTGATTGATCGGCGCCGACAGCACGCCGGCGAGCGCCGCGAGGCCGACGCCGAGGCCGTAGGTCAAGGTGATCATGCGCGGCACGTTGATGCCGAAGGCTCGCACCAGCGTCGGATTTTCCGTCGCCGCGCGCAGGTAAGCGCCGAGCCGGGTCTTTTCGATCATGAACCACGTCGCCAGACAGACGACGAGCGAGAACACGACCACCCAGCCGCGATAGATCGGCAGGTACATGAAGCCGAGGTTGACGCCGCCCTTGAGAAGGTCCGGGATCGCATACGGCAGACCCGACGAACCGAAGTAGTTCTGGAACAGCCCCTGCACGATCAGCGCGATGCCGAAGGTCAGCAGCAGGCCGTAGAGGTGATCGAGCCCGGTCAGCCACTGCAGCATGGTGCGCTCGAGAAACACGCCGAACAGGCCGACGACGACCGGCGCGAGGATCAGCGCCCACCAGTAGTTGAGGCCGGCGTACTGCAGCAGGAAGTACGCGACGAACGCGCCCATCATGTAGAGCGCGCCGTGCGCGAAATTGATGATGTTGAGCATGCCGAAGATGACGGCGAGGCCGAGGCTGAGCAGTGCGTAGAACGAGCCGTTGATCAGGCCAACCAGAAGCTGGGCGTAGAGGGCTTGCATAGCGAACGGTCTTTCGTGCTCAAACTCTTGGAGTATGGAAAAGCCCGGCGGAATTTTTCCGCCGGGCTTCGATATGTCTTACTTCTTGACCAGCGCGCAGGTGCTTTCCGACAGCGGACGGAAAGCCTTGTCGGCCGGCGTCGTGCCGATCAGCTTGTAGTAGTCCCACGGACCCTTCGATTCCGCCGGCGTCTTCACCTCGAACAGGTAGGCCGGGTGAATCTTGCGGCCGTTGGCCTGGATTTCGCCCTTACCGAACAACGCGTCGTCGGTCTTCATGTCCTTCATCGCGGCGACGATCTTGGCGCCATCCTTCGAATTGCTGCCAGCAGCTTCCATCACCTTGAAGTAGTGCAACAAGCCGGCATAGACGCCCGCCTGCACCATGCTCGGCTGCGCCTTGTTCTTGGAGCGCTCCGAGAACTTCTTGGCGAACGCGCGGGTCTGATCGTTCAGATCCCAATAGAACGTCTCGGTGAAGTTCAGGCCCTGGGCAACGTTGAGACCGAGCGAGTGCACGTCGGTGATGAACAGCAGGAGACCGGCCAGCTTCTGGCCGCCCTTGACGATGCCGAACTCCGCCGCCTGCTTGATCGCATTCGTCGTGTCGCCGCCGGCGTTGGCAAGGCCGATGATCTTGGCTTTCGAGGCCTGCGCCTGCAGCAGGAACGACGAGAAGTCCGACGAGTTCAACGGATGTTTTACCGCGCCGAGAATCTTGCCGCCTGCCTTCGATACCACCGCGGTGGTGTCCTTTTCGAGCGCGGCGCCGAACGCGTAGTCGGCGGTCAGGAAGTACCAGCTGTCGCCGCCTGCCTTCACCAGTGCGTCACCGGTGGAGTTCGCCAGCATGTAGGTATCGTAGACCCAGTGAACGGTGTTCGGCGTGCACTGCGCGTCGGTCAACACCGACGTCGCCGCGCCGGAGTTGATCATGACGACGTTCTTTTCCTTGACCAGGTTGTTGGTCGCGAGCGCAACGCCGGAGTTCAGCACGTCAACGAAGACGTCGACCTTATCGACGTCGATCCACTGGCGTCCGATGTTGGTGCCGACGTCCGGCTTGTTCTGGTGATCGGCGGAAACGATGTCGATCTTCCAGCCCTTCGCGGTAAGCCCTGAGTCCTCGATCGCCATCTGGGCGGCGATCACCGAGCCCGGTCCGCCGAGGTCGGCGTAGAGGCCCGACATGTCGGTGAGCACGCCGACCTTGATGTTCTTGTCCTGCGCAACGGCTCCGGTGGCGGTCGCGAGCGCAAGCGCGGTGCCAAGCATCAGTGCAGAGATTTTGTTAGACATTTGTCCTCCTCAGAACCCCGGTTTCATTACTTTCGCCGTCACACCCCGAGATAAGTGTGCAGCTTATCCATGTTGGCTTCCAGTTCGGAGTTGGCGAAGCCTTCGACGATCTTGCCGTGCTCCATCACATAGAAGCGATCAGCCACCGTCGAGGCGAACCGGAAGTTCTGTTCGACCAGCAGGATGGTGAAGCCCTGCTGCTTCAGCCGGGCGATCATCTGGCCGATCTGCTGAATGATGACGGGCGCAAGACCCTCGGTCGGCTCGTCGAGCATCAGAAAGCGCGCGCCGGTGCGCAAAATGCGGGCAATTGCCAGCATTTGCTGCTCGCCGCCGGAGAGCTTGGTGCCCTGGCTGTTGAGCCGCTCCTTCAGGTTCGGGAACAGATCGAAAATCTGGTCGAGCGAGAGGCCGCCGTCCCGCACCTGCGGCGGCAGCAGCAGATTTTCGCGCACGTCGAGGCTGGCAAAGATGCCGCGCTCCTCGGGGCAGAATGCGACACCAAGTCGCGCAATCTTGTCCGACGAGGTGCGGGAAATATTCTGCCCCTCGAACTCGATCTTGCCGGTGCGCTTGCCGATAATGCCCATCACCGACTTCAGGGTGGTGGTCTTGCCGGCGCCATTGCGGCCGAGCAGCGTCACCACCTCGCCTTCGGCGACGTTGAAGTTGACGCCGTGCAGGATGTGGGATTCGCCGTACCAGGCCTCGAGGTTTTCGACGGTCAGAACCGTCCGGCGCGATCCGGCCTTGGCCGGGTTTGGAGCCGTCATCTGATCAGCCATGACCCGCTCCCAGATAGGCTTCCTTCACGCGCTCATCCTTGGTGAGGTCGGCGTAGTTGCCCTCGGCCAGCACATGTCCGCGCGTCAGCACGGTGATGATGTCCGACAGGTTGGCGACGACGTTGAGATTGTGCTCGACCATCAGGATCGTGTGCTTGGCCGAGATGCGCTTGATCAGCGCGGCGATCTTGTCGATGTCCTCGTGGCCCATGCCGGCCATCGGCTCGTCCAGCAGCATCATTTCCGGATCGAGCGCGAGCGTGGTCGCGATCTCCAGCGCCCGCTTGCGGCCATAAGGCATCTCGACCGCTGGCGTCTTGGCGAACTCGCTGAGGCCGACGTCTTCGAGCAGGGCCAACGCGCGATCGTTATAAACGTTCAGCACATCCTTGGAGCGCCAGAAGTCGAATGAATTGCCGTGCTGCCGCTGCAGCGCGACGCGGACGTTCTCGAGCGCGGTCAGATGCGGAAACACTGCCGAGATCTGGAACGACCGCACCAGCCCGAGCCGGGCGATGTCCGCCGGCTTCAAGGCCGTAATGTCCTGCCCTTTATAGAGAATCTGTCCCTTGGTCGGGGTCAGAAATTTGGTGAGCAGATTGAAGCATGTCGTCTTTCCGGCCCCGTTCGGACCGATCAGCGCATGAATACTGCCGCGGCGGACCCTGAGACTGACATCGCGGACCGCAACAAAGCCCGCGAACTCCTTGGTCAGACCATGGGTTTCGAGAATAAACTCATCCGACAATCAGATCCCCCCGGTTCGTCCTTCGCGCATCGCCCCCGCGCGTAGCCGAATTTTTCTGTTCTAACGTTCTGATCCACCGTGCCTTTATTGGAAGGTCCGATAACCGGCAAGCTGGTTCGGCGGCATATTTAGCGCATGCACACCAATGTGCAAGCCGCAATGCTGGGCGGCAATTTTGGAAAGGCTGGCTGAGGCCTGAGCAGGTTCGGCGATTCTCCGGTTCCGGCACCCCGGAGCAGCCAAGGTCAACGCAAGAGTGGTCGCTCGCCTGCGGCCGTCTCGCCGCTGCGTCGTCGTGAATTCCCATTTCAAATTGCGTTGCGGAAATTCGGATTGCATCCGGATACCGTCCGATGCAACTGTCACAAATCAGGATTCGAGGTGGCGAGCTCGTGACCGCTGCCTGCAACGTCAAGCGTAACCTCAAATGTCGCGATGACGGCAGTTGATCAAAGGCGGCTCTTCAACCCAGAAGAGTCTTGAGTTGCATTCAAGTACCTATTGCGGACGCGTCCGGAACGGCACTCTTCGTTATTTGTTTAGCTTGTTGCACACGTGTCATCTGAGATGGCGAACTCGCCTCCCGCCGGCACGTATCAAGTTTGAAGTTCATCGCAAGACGAACAGGTCTGGGACATGGATACCGGGCGGCAAAGCGGATTCGACAGTGGCACTCCCTCAGCCATCAAGTCGATCAAGCAGCGCGATTTCCTGAACACGTGGCTGCGGCTCTATGCGCGCGACCAGCAGGCGCCGAAGTTCAGCGACTTCCAGCCCGAGCGCATGGCGGACGAAACCGCCGATCTCGTTTTCTACACCGTCGATCATGCAAGCAATCCGCCGCGCATCATCATCAACAGCGACGGCACCCGCATGTCGAATGCCTACGGCAAAACGGGAAAAGGGCAAAACCTCGACGACTATCTCGGGCCGAAGCTCGCGCCGGTGGTGCTGCCGATTTACCACGAGTGCATCACGCGCAAGCTGCCCGTATTCACCATCTCACGCGTCGTCGACAGTCACGGCCGCCCCGTCGACTATGAGCGTCTGTTGTTGCCGTTCTCGGATGGCGGCAAGGTCGACCGGATTCTCGCATCACTGAAGACCATCAGCGAGGAAGGCTCGTTCGAAATCCGCAACCTGATGCGCTCGAACGACGCGCTTCCCGTCTATCGGCTGCGCAGCGTCATCGACCGCGACCTGTTCCATTCGAGGCCGATCCGCGGCAGCAGCAGTTCCGACGACGCCATCGAGTTCAACTAGGCATTCAACTTAAGTCACGCGTCCGCGCGCCAACCCATCAACACCGAATTCACCACAGTTGTTGTTCCTCGCCTCCCCGCAGGCGAATCCGGTAATAAGAGCGGCAGCCCGCCAACCCAAGGAATCCCTATGGAATTCACGATCGCCTCCCCGTCGATCGTCAGGTCGATCAAGCAACGCGATTTGCTCAACGCCTGGGCCAGGCTCTTCGTCAAGGATCAGCGGCTACCGGACTACGCGGACTATCATCCCGACCGTTTCGAAGAGGAAATGCCGGATATCTTTCTGTGCCTCGTCGAGCAAACCGACGGAGCGCCGCGTATCGTGATCGAAGCCGATTGCGCCCGCATGTTTCCGGCTTACGGTCACTCCGGCAAGGGCCAGACGCTGGACGACTACATGGGTCCGCAGACCGCGCCGATCGTCGTGCCGATCTATCAGGAATGTATCCAGCGGCAGCGGCCGGTCTACACCGTCTCGAAGGTCAAGGACGTCGAGGGCCGGCCGGTCGAGTACGAACGATTACTGATGCCGTTTTCCGACGGGACGCGCGTCAACCGTGTCGTAGCGTCACTGAAGGCGATCAGCGAGGACGGCAAATTCGAGATCGCCAACCTGATGCGCAACAAGGAGTCGCCGCCGGTCGCGGTGATCCGCAGCGTGATCGACCGCGATCTCGTGCCGAACATGCCGGGACGCACCGCGCGCGCCTCCGAAATCGAAATGAGCTGACCGCGCTACTTCTTCGCGCCGGTTTCCTTCGCGTAAATGTCCGGCTTGAAGCCGACGAGGATCTTGCTGCCGAGTTCGAGCACCGGCCGCTTGATCATCGACGGTTGCGCCAGCATCAGCTTGATCGCCTTCGCTTCGGTCAGATTGGCCTTGTCGGCATCGGGCAGCGCGCGGAACGTCGTCCCCGCGCGATTGAGCATCGTCTCCCAGCCGGCCCTCTCGCACCACTTGACCAGATGCGGCTTGTCGATCCCCACAGCCTTGTAGTCATGGAAGTCGTACGCGACGCCGTGATCGTCCAGCCAGGCGCGCGCCTTCTTCATGGTGTCGCAATTCTTGATGCCGTAGATCGTCGCGGATTTCGCCATGCCGTCGCCCTTCGCTGGAGATCGCGGCGAAGAGTGCCCGCCGCGGCGCGCCCGAACAAGCATGCGGCTGTGGACAACGCCGTCACGAAGGCGTGCAACCCGCTCCGCTCACGCCCGTTTCGATCGGCGCTTCCACCGTCTGCCCCAACGCACTCGCGATCAGCGCACCCATCGCCATGTCGTCTTCCTGACCGAAGCCGTGATGCACGATGCGGCCGTCACGTCCGATCAGCACCGACGACGGCGTGCCGCGCAAGCCGTAACGCTCCATCGTCACCGGCAGCGGTGTGCCCTCGCCCGCCTGATCGACGCCGACCGGA
This sequence comes from Proteobacteria bacterium SG_bin9, assembly GCA_002083525.1. GTDB lineage: Bacteria > Pseudomonadota > Alphaproteobacteria > Rhizobiales > Xanthobacteraceae > SG-bin9. Next base: position 8,878 of record LWDM01000079.1, read on the forward strand.
AACGACAGCCGGTATTCATGGATGAACGCTTCGAGCGACACCGGCGTCATCGCCGCGTGATGCTCGAACACGGTGTGCAGGCCGATCACCTGCAGATCGGTGTTGCGGAAGATCCGGTGCGCCCGCTCCGCCTGCGGCGTGCCGTGCGACACGCATCCCGGACACAGCATCTGGAATGCGTGCAGCAGCACCACGCGGCCGCGCAGAGCCGCGAGTGAGAGCGGCTCCTTGGTGTTGAACCAGCGCGACACGGCCAGTTCGGGAGCGGCTTCGATCCCGGTGTTCTTGTTCATGACACTCTCCTTGCTGGCCGCGTCACGTGTGCGGTTACTTTCCAGGCGCGACCTTGCCGGGCAAGCTCAGATTTCCGGATGCCACTTTGAACACGTTCGCCACGCACAGCAGCGGCGCGTGCAGGTTGGCATTGATACGCAATCCGGCCGTGACGCCATCGAACGACGCGGTCGCGAGCGCGCCGATTTTTTCCAACGGCACGTGCGTTTCGACGGTCGCACCCGAGAGTGTCGTCTTGTAGTCGGGGCTGTCGATCAAGAGCGGCACGCCCGGCCAGGTGTCCGGCACCTTGGGCTTCGCGCCGTCCGGAATGTCGCGCACCTTCAATCCGCCGCCGCACGCCTTGTCTTCCGCCAACACCACCCAGTGCGGATGCCACGTGTCGCGGTTCTTCGCGCCTTTGGCGCCGTCGTCAAAATCCGGATGGAACGTCACCGCAAGCGCGACGATGCCCTGATCCTTGTCGAAGCCGACGTCGGCGCTGTTAAGCGAGGTCGGCCATACATAGGCGTAAACCTCCGAGCCCGCGAACTTGCCGGTCGCCTTCGGCTGCGTTTTGCCGGCGCCGCCCCTCACACGTGTGCGGAAAATGGCGTGGCCATGGTCGGTCGTGATCTTGGTCTCGACGATATCGAACGAGGCCTGCACGGCGGCGGCGCTCGCGCTCTTGATCTCGTGGGGCGATGCGGGTTGCGACAGGCAAAGCGAGGCCGTCGCGGCGAAGCCGAAGCTTCGCAGCCATTCAACGATCATCAGAAACTCCTTCGGGTTACGGCGGCGTGGAGGTCTCCGGCGCGAACGCGCGCCAGGCCTCGGCCTGAGCGGACGGTTCGGCAGGCTCGTGTTCGGCGCAATCGAGACGCAGATGGCGTGTCCCGAATGCGGCGTTCACAAAGTTGCAGTGATGGGGTTTGTCGGCGTTCGCATGAGCATGCGGACGGAAATATTTGCAGGTCGCGCACATGCGCTGATCAGGCAACGCGCCGGCGATCTGCAGCGAGCGGATGAGTTTGGTGACGAGCAGCAGCATGTCCGCCTGTTCGTCGGGCGCGAGCGCCGCCAGCGCGCGATCGGTCGCCATGGTGGTGAGGCCAATGGCTTTCACCGCCGCGCGCCCCGCCGCCGTCACCCGCACCGCAATGGCGCGCGCGTCCTCGGCGTCAGCGCCCTTGCGGACGAGGCCTTTGCGCGCGAGCGCGTTCACGGAATCGGTCGCGGTCGGCTGCGTCACGCCAAGGTGCGCAGCAACCTCCTTCACCCGCATGCCATCCGCGCCGCGCCCGGCGAGATACGACAGCACGAGGCTCTGCGTCGGATTGAGCCCCGCTGCACTCGCCGCCGACCATTGATCGGCTTTCAGCACGGTCGCCAAACGCTCGAGACCGTCGCGCAGGCGGCGCGGCAAAGGCTCGGACAGGGTATCGAAATCGGCCATGACCGATATAGATAGGATTCCTATCTATCAGTCAAGTATCAATTCCCGGCCTCACAGAGCTGTCAGCGCGGGACTGCTTCGATCACCGAGAACAGCGATGCGGTCGGGATCGCGCGTTCAAAGGCGAAGCCTGCGCGTGCCAGCAGATCGCGGTACTCGGCCTCGGTCCGCTCGCGGGCGGTGGCGAACATCGCCATCATGTGAACATCGAGCAGATAACTGGTCGGATGCCCAGCCTCGGGATCCGGATTGAGGATAAGTTCGCCGATGAGGAGCCGTGCATCCGGCGCCATCGCCGCACGGCAGGAGGTGAGGATGCGCACGCAGTCGTCGTCCGGCCAGTCGTGCATGACCCAGTTCAGGAGATAGATGTCCGCGCCCTGCGGCACGCGAGAGAAGAAATCTCCGGCTTCGACCGTGATCCGCCCGTCGAGAAGCTTGTCCTTCGGCACGGCATCGACCACGTCCTTGCGATCGAAGATAATCCCGCGCGCGGACGGCGCCCGCGCCAGAACCCGCCGCAAAGCCTCCCCGTTGCCGCCGCCGACATCGGCAATCAATCTCGCGCCGGAGAAGTCGTAGGCCTCGGCGAATGCACGATGGCGATCTTCCGGCGGATGCGATGAACTCGTCGAAGACGCGCGCCTCGTCGGGATGGGCACGCAGATAGTCGAACCGCGTCGCATTCCATGCCGCCTGATGTGGGGCTCCGCCCTTCAGCGCTTCGCCGAGCACGCCCCACGCCCGCCAGGACCCCTGCCCGGTCCAAAAGCGCGCGGCATAATGCAGGCTGCGATTGGCCGCATCCTTGCGCAGCAGCCGCGATCGCGGCGTGTGCGTGACTACGTCATCGCGCGCGATCCGGAAGATTCCGAACGCGGCGAGCGCGCGCAACAATCGCAGCAGGGGTTGCGGCTCGACCTTGCACGCGGCCGCCAGATCATCGACCGAATGCGCGCCGTCGGAGGCGAGCTTGTCGGCGACCTCGATATCGGCTGCGACTGCGATCAGGCGCGAAATCTCGAACCCGCGGATCAGCAGATCGAGCGCGGCGTGGTCGTCCGCCGCGCCTTCGGTGATCGGATGGGGACGAGCGGCTTCGTAAGGTTCGGCTGACATGAGGTGAGCCTCACAGGTTCTTCGCCTTCCCGCATCATGGCGCAGAGATATGTCACCCGCGAGTCGAAATGACGATGCGCGTTCCGCGTCAAAATGCCAAAGCGATCCTTATGATCCGCGCGACCGCGCCGTGTGCCGCAAATCCTCGTGCGTCAGATCAGCGAATACTGCGAGCGCTGCCGGTCAGCCAAGAGCGGCAACGCTTTCCCGAGAATGAGATCCTTGAAGTGCGCGCTGTCCGAGTGCGCCTGGAACGCCGCTTCATCCGCGAACACTTCCCAGAACAGGTATTGATCCGGATCGGCTTTGTCGCGAGCGATCTGAAATACCTTCACGCCGGGTTCGGCCTGCGCTTGTGGAAGAAATTCGCGCAGGATCGCCACGATCCTGTCGCCGTTGCCCGGCGCCACCTTCCAGCGCGCGGCGACAACCAACCCGCCCGCGATATCGCTATAGAAATCCTGTTTCACCATCGTCGTCTCCTTGCTGTGTTGAGCAAGGAGACATTTGGCAACGATGGTCCTGTGTGTCACTTGAAGTCGCTTCGGCGCAGGCCGAAGCGATTGGGGCCGCTTACGCGACGGCGGCGCGCAGGCTGTCGAGCACCGGTAACAGCTCGGACGGATCGGGACGCCGCGTGTAGTCGGGATTGACCTCGGCATAGGCGATCACACCATCGGTGCCGATGACGAAGCGTGCCGGCATCGGCAGCACCCAGGCCGGATCGCCGTTGATCAGCGGCAGATCGTTGCCGAAGCTCTTGTAAAGCGCGACGAGTTCGTCCGGCAGCGCAAAGCGAATGCCGAAGGCGGCGGCCACGATGCTGTTCGCGTCGCTGAGGATCGGAAAGTTCAGCTTGTTGTCGCGCTGCGACTTGCGGCTGTTCGGCGCCGTCTGCGGCGAGATCGCGACGAGTTTGGCGCCGCGCGCAACGATGTCGGGCAGCGCCGCTTCCAGCGCCTGAAGCTCGATATTACAGTAGGGACACCAGACGCCGCGATAGAACGAGATCACCAGCGGCCCCTGCTTCAGCAGATCGTGCAAGGACACCGGCTTGCCGTCGGCATCGGTCAGCGTGAACTCGGGGGCGACATCACCGGCCTTGCGGGCGCGTTGCGCCTGGCCGGATGCAATCAACGCCGCGGTGGCGCGGTGCATGGTCTCGATCGCCTCTTTCGGCGGCTTGAGCTGAAGCTTGCCGGCTTGGAAGTCGGCCTTGAAGGCATCCAGGCGGTCTTGCAGGGACATGGTCATCTCCGTGGTTGGACTGCGATGACCCAACAGTTGCCCTATCTGAGATTGAAGCGGTATACAGTCAATTCAGACATCATTTATCCGGATTTCAAATGAGCGACCGGCTGCGGGAATTGGCGATTTTCGTGCGCACCGCCGAGAGCGGCAGCTTCTCGCGTGCGGGCCGCGAACTCGGTTTGTCGCAACCTTCGGTGTCACGCGTGGTCAGCGAACTGGAAGCGCGGCTCGGCGTCACGCTGCTGTTGCGCACCACCCGGCAGATCACGCTCACCGACGCCGGCGAACTGTTTCTCGAACGCGCACGCGATATTCTTGCTGAACTGGAAGACGCCGAGGATGCGGCGCGCGGCATCGACTCGCTGCGTGGCAATATTCGCATGGCGCTGCCGGTGATCTATGGCACACGCGAAATCATCCCGCGCCTGCCGGCATTTCTCGCCCGTCATCCGCAGTTGCGCATCGAGCTTGCAATCGCCGATCAGCGCCAGGACCTGATCGCCGAGGGCGCCGACATCGCCATCCGCATGGGGACACTCAGCGACTCTGCCTTTGGTGCACGCAAACTCACGACGGTAGAGCGCTGGATCGCCGCCTCGCCGGCCTACCTCAAGGCGCGCGGCACCCCGAAAACCCCTGCCGATCTCACCAAGCACGATTGCATCACCACGCGTGGCGGCGCCGGCCGCGAGAGCTGGTCCTTCGCCCGCAACGGCACCGAGATTTCGGTGGACGTTTACGGACGCATCGACACGCGTTCCGGTTCCGGCGTATTCGCCAGCGTCATGACGGGGCTCGGCATTGCGCAGGTGTCGAGCGCGATGTGCGGGGCCGAGGTCAAGGCGGGCACGCTCGTGCGGCTGCTGCGCGGTTACACGCTTGCGCCGATCGACGTGCACGCCGTGTTCCCCGGCGGGCCGAAACCCTCGATCAAGGTGCGCGCGCTGACCGACTATCTCGCGCAGGACATCAAGCGCCGGAAGCTAGGCTGACCCCGATGTCAGCCTGCGCGCGAAGAACGCGAGGATTTCGTCGCGCGCAACGATGGTTGGCTGACCGGCCTCATCGATCAGGTTGACCGTGACGACGCTGTGCGGATACGGCACGTGCTTGGCGAAGAAGGACGGCGTATCGGGATTGGCGGCGCTGTCCGGCAGCGTGCGCGCAACAAAACGATCGCCCAACGCGGCCGAGAGCGCGGCGAACCGCTCTGCCCGGCAGATCTGGTCGCCCGCGAAGCGATAGCCCATCACGGTGAGATCGTCGCGGTCGAGCCGTTCGCGCACGGCGGTGAGTTCGTCCGGCGCGATGTCGAGCCCGTCCGGCTTGTCGAGCGGCAGCGACGGCTGCGACAGCACCGGCGCGAGCACGGACTTCTCCAGCATCATCGACAGCGCGAAGTTGCCGGTGAAGCACATGCCGATCGCACCGACGCCCGGCCCGCCGCACTCGCCGTGCGCCTGCTTGGCGAGCGCGCGCAGCCACTGCGTGACCGGGCTCGACTGGTTAGCGCCGAACGCGCGAAACTCGGCGCTGACACAGGCGCGCTGAAATACGGCCGCGCCCTCCTTCGCATCCGGCACGGCGCCGTCGCGTCCGAACAGCGACGGCATGTAGACCGTGAAGCCCGCATCGCGCACCCAGCGGCTGAAGCGCGCCACATGCGGACTGATGCCGGGCATCTCGGTCATGACGATGACCGCAGGCCCCTGTCCTGCTACGTGCACGACCTTGGCCGCGCCGTTCAGCGCGATCTCGCGCTTGGTGAAATCGTCGAGCGGATCGTCGACGGTGAGGTCACGCTTGGCCATCGGCAATGTGCCCTTCCCGTTCAGGCGTTCGCAGCGACTCGATGGACGAGATGCTTGTAGCCGGACGACTTGATGAAGTCGTCAAGCTGCCAAAGCGCACCAGTCACGCCCCAGGTCCCGTCCGGCACGTCGGACATGATCAGCGACGTCACCACCGGCCGCGGATCGGAATCCGGCTTCGCCGCCGTAATCGCTGCCTGCATCAAACGCGACGCTTCCGCACGCGCAGCTGCGTCGATGACGCCGGCAGGAACGTGGAACACGATCATCACCGGCAGCACCCGCGCGGTCAGATCGTTGCCGCCGAGCAGGAAGCAGCCGGCCTTCACCTCCTCGATGATCACGAGCGTGGTGGCTTCCTGCTTCGGGTCGTCGCCGATCTGTTCGACGGTCTTGGCAACTTTAGTGACGCCCTTGCCGAGACGCGCGCGTCCGGCTGCATCGAAAGCACCCTCGGGAATTTTCACGACAATATTTGGCATGGCCGTCTCCTGACTGCTGATGTCGCAGCGATCATTGCCAGGAGGGGCGATTTCGGCTAGTGTCATAAATGACATTGTTCGCGGTTTTTTTGACATGAGCATCCTATGACCAAGGTCACCGTTCTGGAAATCGACGGCTGCATGCCGTCCAGCGCCGCCATCACCCACGATGTGCTGGCAACCGCCAACGGCATCAGCAGCACGGCGAAACGCGCGCTGCCGTTCGCGGTGCAGACGGTCCAGTGCGGCCCGCGCCGCAAGCGTCCTACGCTCGGCAAAACCGATCTCGTGATCGTCCCCGGACTCGGCACCGCCTCGGTCGACGCGCTCGAGATGAAATTGAAGAGTCCGACAGGCCGCCAGGTCGCCGAGATACTAGGGGACGCTTTCGCCAACGGCGCGACCATCGCCGCGTCCTGCGCGAGCACCTTCCTGCTCGCGGAGACCGGCCTGCTCGACGGCCGCCGCGCGACGACGACGTGGTTCCTCGCGCCGCTGTTTCAGCGCAGGTATCCGAAGGTCGATCTCGTGACCGATCAGATCGTGGTGGCGGACTGGCCGATCGCGACCGGCGGTGCGGCGATGGCGCAGATGGACCTGATGCTGGCCGTGATCAGCCGCTTCGCCGGTCCGCGCCTTGCCAAGACCTGCGCGAACTATCTGCTGCTCGACGAGCGCCGTTCGCAGGCGCCGTACATGGCGATCACGTACCTCGCGGGACAGGACCCGAAGATCGCCAAGGCCGAGAGCTGGGTGCGCAAGAACATCGGCCGCGATTTCGCGATCGAGGAGCTGGCGGCCGCGGCCGGCTTCGCGCCGCGCACCTTCGCGCGACGCACTGTTGCGACCTGCGGCCTCACGCCGATCCAGTTCGTGCAACGCATCCGGCTGGAGACGGCGCGCACGCTGCTCGAAAGCACACGCCTTTCCGTCGACGAGATCGCGCGCAAGGTCGGTTACGCCGAACCGTCGACCTTGCGCCGGCTGATCCGCCGCGACACCAAGCACGCGCCGGGACACTTCCGCCCGGCGGCGTGATCCGCGTTACACGACCACGTCCGCCGCCACGCCGAAATGCTCGACGATGAGCGCCGTCAGCGCCGCCTCGTAGGCGCGGCTGTCGACATAGCCGACGTGACGCTCGGAGCCGATCCGCTGCGTGCCGTTCGACATGTCCGGTTCGCCGCCGGACGCGATAGCTGTATCGAGCGAGGCTGCAGCCGGATTGCCCTGGAGCAATGCCTCGATGTGCCTGGCGATGAGTTCAGCGCCGAGATCGAACAGGCGATAGACGGAGGAATTGGTTTCAAGGAAGCCTATTCCGTAGAGCGCCGGCTGCGTCCGGTGAAACAGCCGCATCCATAAATTCGGGCGATTGCCGCCGTCATAGGCGAACGTGTCCTTTGCGAGATACGGCACACTCGCCCTGTAGCCGGTCGCCAGAATGATCTCCTCGATCGGCTCGCGCGTGCCGTCGGTGTAGACGACGGCCCCCTGCTCCAGCCGCGCGATGCCGCGCCGCGGACGAATGCGGCCGTGCCCCATGTGATGCAGCACCTCCGAGTTCATGATCGGATGCGCAGCGAATGGCGGATGATCCGGCGTCTGCAATCCGTACGACTCCGGCGCGCCGACGAGCAGCTTCAGCAGCGATGCGACATCCGGCGGATGCACCCAGTCCGGCAATCCGTCGCGGCGGCGGAAGAAGACGTCGGTGGGATGGCCTGCGATGAACTTCGGCACGAACCAATAGCCGCGCCGCATGGACAGCGACACCGACCCGGCTGTGCGCGCGACGTCGCAAGCGATATCGACGCCGGAGTTTCCGGCGCCGACGACAAGGACACGCTTGCCGGTCACTTCGTCGGCCGACCGATACGTCACCGAATGACGGATCGTGCCGCCGAACGTCTGGGCGCCCGGGAGTTCAGGCACCACCGGATCCCAGAGCGTTCCCGACGCGCAGACGAGCGCAGCAAACTCACGCACGCGGCCGCCGGCGCGCACGCGCCATGCGGTGCCGGTCCACTCCGCATGCTCGACGGGTGTCGACAAGCGGATGTGCGGCATCAGCTGTTCCGCCTCGGCAAAGTGCTGAAGATAAGTCAGCACCTCCGCATGACTGGGATACGTCGCGGCGCTGGACGGAAACGGGTGGCCGCGGAACGTCGACGTCGGCGCATCGCGCGACGAGATGAAATGCGCGCTGTTGTACACGGGCGAGCCGGCGAATGCCGGATTCCATATCCCGCCGACGCCCGGATTTCTGTCGAACACCTCGAACGCGAGATCCGTTCGCTTCAGCGCTCGCGCCATCGCAAGACCCGCCGGACCCGCGCCGACGACACACACCGCTTCATTCATCGCATCAACCTCTCAAGCCGAGGCCGATGCTTGCCCGAACGGGCGCGTGTCACGCCAGTGTCAGTTTCGACATTGTTCGCGGATTTTATGACAGCGCACGAAACGCGCAGCCGAGATCACGCCGCCGCGGGCACCGGCTGGGGCGGCTTCCGGAACGGCTTGAACGTCATCGCCATCAGGAATGCGCCCATGCCGACCGCGGCGGAACCGATGTAGAGCCACGCGTAGCTTGCGAAGGTGTCGTAGATCAATCCGCCCGCCACCGGCCCCGCCGCCATGCCGAGGCTGCTCCCCATCGCGACGCCGCCGACGATCGTCCCCATGATATGCATCGGGAAGTTCTCGCGCACGAGCACCGAGTAGAGCGGCATGGTGCCGGCGTAAATGAAGCCGAATATCGCCGCGACCGCGTAGAACCCGGCAAGCTGGCTCACCGCTATGAAGCCGAGCGCACCGATCGCCTGAACGAGAAGGCCCACGACCAGCACGTTCTTGGCGCCGTACCGGTCGCCGAGCAGGCCGAACGCGAGCCGCCCGCCCATGCCGGCCAATCCTTCGACGCTGTAGATCGACACGGCCGCGATCAGCGGAATGCCGCAGGTCACCGCATAACTCACGGTGTGAAAGATCGGGCCCGAATGGGTGGCGCAGCAGAAGAAATTCGTCAGCAGCAGAATGATGAACTGCGGCGAGCGCAGCGCCTCCCCGACCGACATGCCGTTGCCACCTGCTGCGGCCCCGCCCTGCGCCATCATCTCGAGCGCCGGCGCGCGGCGGATCAAAAACGACACGGGGATCATCACCACCGCGACGAGCAGCGCGATGACCTGCATCGACGTGCGCCAGTCGTATTGCGTGACCAGCCACGCCGAGAGCGGCGACATGACGATCGGCGCCATGCCCATGCCAACCGACACCAGCGACACCGCAAGGCTGCGATGGGTATCGAACCAGTTGGTCACGCACGCCATCAACGGCGCGAAGATCGCCGCCGTCGCGCCGCCGGCGAGAATCCCGAAGATCAGTTGAAACTGCAGAAGCGACGTGGTGCGGCTCGCGAGCGCGATGCTGATGGCGATCACGATCGAGCCGGTCAGCACCACGGGACGCGGGCCAAACTTGTCCGACAGCGCGCCCCAGGCGAAGCTCGCGAACGCCATGGTCAGGAATGCGATCGTCATCGCGCTCGACACGCCGGTCACCGACCAGCCGGTGTCCTTGGCGATCGGTTGCAGGAACACCGGCAGCGAGAACATGGCGCCGATGGCGACGCAGCCGAGCACGCCGCCCGCGGCAACGATGACCCAGCGATAATGCCTGTCAGCAAGACCCATCATGAACCGCCTCCGTTGTTTTTGGTTTTGTCGTGACGCTCACGCGGTTCCTTACGCGCCTGGCATCTTGTCGAACGTCATCAGCGCCGGATCGAGTGTGTCCCACGCATGTCCACGGGCGTGATACGTTACGACCTGCGGCCGGAAACGTGCGGGGTCGTCGAGGCTCGCGGCGTGAATGGTGAAGAGTTCAGGCCGCTCCGAGAACGTCATGTAGACCGGCGACCCGCACCGCGGGCAAAATCGGCGTGTTTTGACGTTGCCGTTGTCAGCAACGAAGTCCCACCGCGACACCTGGCCCGTGACGGTCACCGCGTCCTTGCTCGGAAACGTCATGTACGAGCCGTGCCCGGTGCCGCTTTTGTGCTGGCAGTCGCGGCACTGACAGTGGTTCTGAAACAGCGGCTGATCCGCAACCTCATAGCGGATCGCGCCGCACGCACAGCCGCCGGTGTATGACTTACTCATCCCGTATGTCCTTACGCCTGCTCGCCCGCGATCACGCCGATCACCGTCACGACCTGCGTCCAGCCGCCGCTCATATTCTTGTGCGCGAGTTCGTTGCGCGGGAAGACGAAGCCCGCATGGACGAGGCGAAGGCGCGTGCCGTTCGCAACGCGCGAGAGCGTGAACGTCACCACCGTGTCGAGCTCGGCGCCGTATCCGGCATTGCTGATGTGGCCGCTGCGCCAGCTGTAGACGAGCCGCTCGTGAGGGATCACATCGAGCACCTCGCAATGAATGATGCCGTCCCACTGGCCGGCCGGCGTCGTCTGATAGGTGAAGCGTGTACCTTGCACCGGCGCGAAGCCGGTCATCGGCATCTTCAGCCAGCGCGCCATCAGCTCCCGCGTCGTCAGCGCTTTCCAGATCTTCTCCGGCGCGTGCGGGAACACGTCGTCGACGACGATCTGGCGCGTGGTGGATTTCAGCGCGGCCTCGGTCATGGATCGATCTCCTCAAGCAACTTGCGCAGGTTCTCGAGCCGCTCGCTCCAGAACGTGGCGTAGTGGTTCATCCAGTCGGCCAGCGGCGCGAGACCGCCGGGCTGCGCACGGTAATAGACGTGGCGTCCTTCCGGCCGCTCGACGACGAGGCCAGCCTGCTTCAGCGATTTCAGATGTTGCGAAATGGCGCCCTGCGTGACGCCGCTGCCTTCCGTGAGTTCGCGCACGGTGATCTCGTCGGACCGCGCGATGCGCTCGTAGACCGCACGGCGCGTCGGATCGGCGAGCGTGCGCATCACAGCGTTGATGGGAGCGGCTTCAGTGTTCATGCGGACGATTTAGTATCCGCTAATGCATTAGTCAAGGCTAATATATGTGCGATTTCACAAGATTGCGGGCCGTCTTGTTCCCCTGCACGGGCAACCACTACATCGTGAAGCGCATTTCGCGATCGTCGGCGGAGACCGGCAGGTGAAGAACTGGAACGTCGTCAATATCACCGCATCGATTGCCTGGATCATCGCAGCGCTGGTGTCGGCGAACGCAGGACTTGCCGCCATCACCGCCGCGCTGAACTCACAGATGAACAGCGCGTCCGGCTTTGCGATGGGCGCAGCCTTCGCCACTGTCGCCCTCTTCGCCCTCTGGCAGGCATTGAGGCAGAAGCTCCGGGCGCCTTCGCCTGCGCAAGCAACGCCCCTGTGGCCCGCACCGGCGGCAGACGCAGCTCTGCACCCAGCACCGCCGATGCGCACTCTTTCCGTCGATGAAGCACTCGCAGCACTCCAAGCGGCGGGCGTGCTGCGCCCGCACGAGATCGATGCCGGCGAGTTGGCTGCCGTTCTCGCCGGCGAAGGCGTCTCGGACGACGGCAGCGCCGACTCTTACGACATCGCGCACGCGCTGGCGGCGCTCGCCGAGCGCCGCACGACCCCGCTCAGCCGTGTTGCGGTTTTTCACGATCAGGTCGAGATGGATGAAACAGCGCTGAGCGCCATCGTGCATGCATTCGCGCGCCTGTCCGTCGCCGAGGTCGCGCAGCTTCAGTTCCGGTTCGGAACGGGCAAGCCGCGCGCGGCTCACGTGTCGTTCACGTCGGCGGGACGCCGATGCGACCTCGATTTCACCTTCCACGCCAAGAATCTGCCCGGCGATTTCTTCGGCCCGCTCGCTCGCTTCTTTCAGCAAGCCGACCACGGGCCTCCGTTTGCCCTCGGCGGATTCGACAATCTCGTCCTCTTGACCCGGATGACGGACGAACAGCTCGAAACACTGAACGCAACCCTCGATCCCGGCATGACATGGTTCGAGCCGCTTGCGCCCGGCGCTTGAGCCGGTCCGCTTCTAACCATTTGTCAGATCACGACATTTCCATCCCATAAAAATATCGTCGTCCGATGTCACTCGGCGCGGGACTACCTCGTCATGGCGGTATCGAAACCCTGATACAAGGACGACAATCATGACCCAGCGCGTGAAGAACTATTACAAGCTCGCCCAACAGCCGATCCAGGCCATGACGGCGCTCGAAGCCAGCATCAAGGCCTCCGGCCTCGAACAATCGATCATCGAGTTCGTGAAAATGCGCGCGTCGCAGATCAACGGCTGCGCTTACTGCATCCACATGCACGCCACCGACATGCGCAAGCACGGCGAAAGCGAGATGCGCATCTATATGCTGAACGCCTGGCGCGAGTCCTCGCTCTATACGCCCCGCGAGCGAGCGGCGCTGGCCTGGACCGAAGCGCTGACGCTTCTCCCGCAGACCGGCGCACCGGATGCGGACTACGAATTGATCAAGGCCGAGTTCTCAGAAGCCGAACAGGTGAACCTGACGCTCGCGATCGGCGCGATCAATGCATGGAACCGGCTCGCCGTCGGCATGCGCGCTGAACATCCCGTGGACAAGGCACGTGACGCAGCCTGATGCAACCGACGTCTTCGAGGCGCAACGGCCGCGGCTGCTGCGTCTCGCCTACCGCATGCTCGGCTCGATGACCGAGGCGGAAGACATCGTGCAGGAGGCGTGGCTGCGCTGGCAGCGCGCCGACACCGATGACGTGCGCGAGCCTTCGCACTATCTCAGCCGCACGGTCACCCGCCTCTGTCTCGATACGATCAAATCCGCCCGCGCGCGGCGCGAAACCTATGTCGGCTCATGGCTGCCCGAGCCGATTGTCGAGCCGGAGGATGACGAGATGCGCGCCGACGAACTGACACTCTCATTGATGCTGGCGCTGGAGCGCCTGTCGCCGCTCGAACGCGCCGCCTTCCTGCTGCACGACGTGTTCGGTGAACCGCTCGATACTATCGCCACCACGCTTGACCGCGATGCGGCCGCCGTGCGGCAACTCGCGGTGCGCGCCCGCAAGCATGTGCGCGACGGCAAACCACGCTACAAGGTCGCGCGCGAGGAAGGCGACCGCATTGCCAAGGCGTTCTTCGCCGCGTCATCTACCGGCAACGTCGAAGCGTTGCGCACGATGCTGGCCGAGAATGTCGTGCTGCAATCGGACGGCGGCGGCAAGGTGCTCGCCTTCATCAACCCGGTCGTCGGCCTCTCGAAGATCCTGCGCATGTTCGAGGGTCTTTATCGCAAGTATGCTCACCAGCCGGCCGAGATGATCCGCCCGGTATGGATCGACGGTCTCCCCGGCTACATCAGCCGCGACCGCGGCGGCGTGCTGCAAACCACCGCGCTCGAAATCGAGGACGGCCGCATCACCGCGATCTACATCACCCGCAATCCCGACAAGCTCGGCCACATCGCCGAGATGGTGACAGGCAGCGGCAACGTACAGTAGCCGCCAGCCTAAGCCCGGACGGCGGCCCACATCTCAAAATACAGCCGCGACCGGAATTCTCATGCTAGATGAATCGTCGGACACGGCGGCGATGCGTCGGGCAGAGTGGCGACAATGGTAAAGCAGGCGGAGCGGAGTGCGGCAACGACGGGGGCTATCCTGCTCGCGGCCAAGACCCTGTTCCGCAAGCACGGCTACGAGGCGATCACCATCGACCACATCGCCGACGAGGCCGGCTGCAAGAAAGGCGCGGTCTATCACCACTTCGAGTCCAAGCAGGCGATCTTCGAGCGCGTGGTAGACGATCTGCAGGCGGCGATCGCTGCGGAACTGATGCGCCCGGACAAACGCGTGTCATCCGTTCCGCCGGCGCGGCAGATGGCGCAAAGCTTTCAGGCTTACGTGAAGAGCTCCAATCATCCGGACAACCGGCAAATTCTTCTGATCGACGGCCCGATGGTGCTGGGCTGGAAGCGCTGGCGCGAAATCGACGACCGGCATTTTGCCGGCATGGTCCGCACCGGCCTGTCGCGCCTGATGAAAGACGCTCCATCCGCGACGATCGAGGCCGCCACACGCCTGACGCTCGGTGCGATCATGGAGGCGTCGATCGCCTGCGCGCTCACACCGCGACCGGCCGAAGCGGCCTCCAGATATCTGGGGCCGTTCGAGCTGATGCTGTCCGGATTTGCCTCGCAGGCGAAGGCCGGAGCGAAGTCAGGTTAATCCTGCGCGCTCAAGCGCCGCGCGGCGGGCGATGCCGTCGACGTACACGTCCTTGCGCGTCACCTCGCCCGCCTCGTTGACGTCGACAATGTCGAGCATCGGCACGCTGGCGGTGAACGGCTGGCGGTTGCAGTCCTTCATCTCGATCAGCATGTTGTACTCGAACACCCAATGCCGGTCGCCGAACATCACGCGCTGGATGTCCCAGCCGAACTTGCCATACTGCGCGAACAGCCCGGCATAGTGCTTGCGCAACGTCTCGCGCCCTTGGATGCGCGCCGATCCGTCCTGCAGCCAGAACGTCGATTCGGACGAATGCAGCGCGGCGATGGCGTCCGGGTCGGCCGCCTCCCACGCATGATGGTAGCGGTCGAACAGCGCGCGGATATCCAGTTGCTTGTTGGCTTTCTTGGCGGTCGCGGCAGTGGCCATGAACTTCCTCCCTGAAAAATCGCTGGCAAGAATTTACAGACTTGCAGTCTTAAAATACAGACTTCAAGTCTCTTTTCAAGCCAATTCACACCTCTCGCGTTTTCGCTGCAATTTGGATGTAGCGACCGGATGGAACTCCTTTTGCGCGGTCCAGAGATGACGATGGCGGTCTACACATTCGAGGTCGGCGAGGATCAGGAATGGATCTTTCCCGCGGACGAGAGCGACTACGAGCGCTTCTACGCACTGGACGGCTCGGTCATCGCCGACTGGCGGCCCCCGACCATGAGAATTGACCGCGAGGCGAAGACCTATTCGGACCTCCCCTGGCTCGGCGAACATCTGATCTTTCTGAAGAAGCCGGCCGCCGAAATTCTACGCCCTGTCCTTCTGCAATACGGACAACTCCTGCCCGTTCACGGCGAAGAGGTCTGGCTGTTCAACGCGACAACGGTGATCGACGCGCTCGATCATGAACGCTCGCAAATCGTGACCTTCGACGACGGGGGTATCCTGGCGATCGAGCGCCACGTCTTTCATCACGACAGGATCGGAAACGCGGAGATGTTCAAGTTGCCGATGAGGGCCTCGGCGATCTACGTCACCGGTCCATTCGTCGAACGGGTCCGGCGCGCCGGACTTCGCGGCGTTTCGTTCAGAGCCTTATAACGTGACAGAGGCGCGCCGCACGTGCGCAGCCGGAACCGCAGTCCCGGCCGGCCGTATCGCACGCTAGCCCTTGATGAACGCCAGCAGGTCGGCGTTGATGACGTCGGCGTGCGTGGTCGGCATACCGTGCGGAAAGCCCTTGTAGGTTTTCAGCGTGCCGTTTTTCAGCAGCTTCGCCGAGAGCGGACCGGAATCGTCGTATGGCACGATCTGGTCGTCGTCGCCGTGCATCACTAGCACCGGCACGTTGATCTTCTTGAGGTCCTCGGTGAAGTCGGTCTGCGAGAACGCGACGATGCCGTCGTAGTGCGCCTTGGCGCCGCCCATCATGCCCTGCCGCCACCAGTTCAGCACCACCGCTTCCGACTTCGTCGCGCCGGGACGATTGAAGCCGTAGAACGGACCGGCTGCGAGATCGTAGTAGAACTGCGAGCGGTTGGTCGCGGTCTGCGCCTGCAATCCGTCGAACACATCCTTCGGCAGGCCGCCCGGATTGGCGGCGGTCTGCACCATCAGCGGCGGCACGGCGGCGATGATCGCGGCCTTCGCCACGCGGCTCTCGCCATGACGGGCGATGTAATGCACCACCTCGCCGCCGCCGGTGGAGTGACCGACATGCACGGCGTCCTTGAGGTCGAGATGCGCGGTCACCGCGGCGAGGTCGTCAGCGTAATGATCCATGTCATGGCCGTCGGCAACTTGCGTGGAGCGGCCGTGGCCGCGCCGGTCATGGGCGATGACGCGAAAGCCCTTCGACAGGAAGAACATCATCTGCGCGTCCCAGTCGTCGCCCGACAGCGGCCAGCCGTGGCTGAACACGATGGGCTGACCCTTGCCCCAGTCCTTGTAGAAAATCTCGACGCCGTCTTTGGTGGTGACCGTGGGCATTGTTCTTGTCCTTTCGCGGAAACGGAAACAGATACCGTTTATGCGAAGGCATCCGACATGTCTCTGCGACATGCGTATGAGCCGCACTAGCCTTTGGTTTATGGGTGTGGGTGTTTGACTGATGTTGCGGGCGGGGGAAACCAGCACCCCGCAGTGATCTACTCGGCCGCTTCGTGGCGCGGCTTGTAGCGAGCCGCAGGGATCGGATGCCCCGCCTCGCGCGCCGCAGCAATCCAACCATCCATCGCAACATGCAATTCGGCGACCGCTTCTTCGGGCGTGTCCCCAAAAGCAGAGCATGACTTCAGGTCCGGCGCATCGGCAATCCAAGCACCGTCCTCGTCCGACCAGAACACAACGATGGCGTATCGGTTCATCGCTTACTCTTCGAGCCTCAGTCCGAACTCCTTGATTATATCGCGAAGCTGGCGGACTTGATACGGCTTTGCGTCCTTGCCTTTCGACTGAATGTTGATCGGCCTCGGGATACTCGGATGGACGTAGATGTGGTGGCTACCGCTGACCCGCGCCAGACGAAAACCCAGCCCTTCGAGCAGACGCCGCAGGTCGCTAAAAGAAACGACGCCCTTCCCGCTGGTCACCGCAATCAGCGTTTTCTCGGGATTCATGCCGGCCGACTCCTTGATGAGACCCGCCCAACATGAGGCCGCCGCAACGCCGTCAACCGTCAATAACTTTCCGTCGCGATGGAAACGATTGCCAACTCTAGGAATGCAAAGACAAAAATAAATCGTGATTCGAAAACATGAGCAAACTCCGATTTCGCAAACTTTAAGCGCTGTCAGAGCGATCGCGACGGTTGACGACTCATCCTGCTTTTTGCGTTAAGCAACGTCACGCTCTCAAACCTCGATCATCCGATACTGTTTCGGCAGCAGCAGGCCGGCCTTGTCGAGCTCGTCATGAAGCTCGTCCGAGATGCACGCCATCCATTCGCCGAAAACGCGATCGCGCCAGAGATGCGCCTTTCCGAATTTTGCTTTGCTGAAAACCCGTCCGGAAATCGCCTTCTTGGAATATTCGGTGACCTTTAACGCGTCGTCCTTGCATTTCTCGGGCACGAGGCTGTCGAAGTATTGCCGGAACACAAGCACGTAGTACGGGTTCGGCCAAACCTTGCCGCGCGGAAAGCGAATCTCGATCGGATAGAATTCGTGGATGCCAGGCTCCAGCCGCTCAACAATAGTCTTCACCTGCTCGTCGACGCCCCACATCCGCGATGGAAGACTGATGATCGAGGCCAGAGACTTCTGACCGTTCACAGCAGAGAAAAACGTCGGCGGCTCGTGGCTTTCGATCGGCGTAAACGGCAGTCCCTCCGGTCCGTCTGTTGTACCGATCTCGTAAATAAACTTGCCCCACACAAAAAATGGGAAGGAATGGGCGGGGCTGCCGTATCCATCCTTGTGCGGCAACCTCTCTTCGTCGGTCATTGTCTCATTGAAGTGAGTGCGGAGACGATCCAGCCATTGGTCGCCTTCGAAGTCGCCGTAGGGACCGTAAGGACCGCCCGAACTCGGCAAAGGCATCCCCCAGACCATCAACCCCTCCTCAGTTGACCAGGACCGCAGCTTAACCCGGATTTCGTTCTGCTCTATCCGCGCCACGTGCGAAATCCGTCTTGCGCGTCGCGCTGTCGTCACAAAAGACTGGATGTCGGCAACGCTTTGCCTGAGATAAGTCTAAGGACTTGAATCAAATTGTGGGAGAAACGGATGGATACGCAAAAGGTGGCGCTGGTCACCGCGGGCGGAAGCGGAATGGGCGCGGCATCGGCGCGCCGGCTGGCCGCGGACGGATTTCGGATCGCTATCCTCTCGTCCTCAGGCAAGGGTCAGGCGCTTGCCGATGAGCTGGGCGGATTTGGCGTCACCGGTTCCAACCAGTCACTGAGCGATCTTCAGTCGCTGGTCGACGAAGCGATCCGCCGATGGGGCCGTATCGACGTCCTCGTCAACAGCGCCGGACATGGACCGCGCAAATCGATTCTTGAGATCAGCGACGACGATTGGCGCACCGGCTTCGACGTCTATTTTCTCAATGCGGTGCGGCCGACCCGCATGGTGACGCCCATCATGCAGAAGCAGAAGTCAGGCGCGATCATCAATATTTCGAGCGCCTGGGCGTTCGAACCGACCGCCCAATTTCCGACATCCGCCGTTGCGCGCGCGGGACTGGCGTCGTTTACGAAGATTTTTGCCGACACGTATGCGGCCGACAACATCCGCATGAACAATGTGCTGCCCGGCTGGATCGACAGCTTGCCGGCGACCGACGAACGCCGCGACAGCGTGCCGCTCAAGCGTTACGGCAAGAGCGAAGAAGTTGCCGCGACTGTGTCATTCCTCGCGTCCGACGGCGCGGCATTCATCACGGGTCAGAACATCCGGGTGGATGGCGGCATGACGCGCGCGGTGTGATCCCTCACTCCCACTCGATGGTGCCCGGCGGCTTCGACGTCACGTCGTAAACCACGCGGTTGACGCCCTTCACCTCGTTGATGATGCGCGTCGCAGTCTCGCCGAGGAATCTCATGTCGAAGGGATAGAAGTCGGCGGTCATGCCGTCGGTCGAGGTGACTGCACGCAGGCCGACCACGTATTCATACGTGCGGCCGTCGCCCATCACGCCGACCGTCTTCACCGGCAGCAGCACGGCGAAGGCTTGCCAGATGGTGTCGTACAGTCCCGCCTTGCGGATCTGGTCGATGTAGACCGCATCCGCCTCGCGCAGGATGTCGAGCTTCTCGCGCGTGATCTCGCCGGGGCAGCGGATCGCGAGACCCGGACCTGGGAACGGATGACGGCCGACGAACACGTCCGGCAGTCCGAGTTCGCGGCCGAGCACGCGCACCTCGTCCTTGAAGAGTTCGCGCAACGGTTCGACCAGCTTCATGTTCATGCGCGCCGGCAGGCCGCCGACGTTGTGGTGCGACTTGATCGTCACCGACGGACCGCCGGTGAACGACACGCTCTCGATCACGTCGGGATAGAGCGTGCCCTGCGCAAGGAAGTCCGCGCCGCCGAGCTTCTTAGCTTCCGCATCGAACACGTCGATGAACAGGCGGCCAATGGTCTTGCGCTTCACTTCCGGATCGGTGACGCCCTCGAGCTCGCCGAGAAACGTCTTCGATGCATCCACGTGCACGAGCGGAATATTGTAGTGATGCCGGAACAGATCGACGACGGTCTTGCCCTCGTCCTTGCGCAGCATGCCGTGATCGACGAACACGCAGGTCAGCTGGTCGCCGATCGCTTCGTGAATCAAAATCGCGGCCACGGATGAATCGACGCCGCCGCTAAGTCCGCAAATCACCCGACCTTTGCCGACCTGCGCGCGGATTTTCTCGATCGCCGCCTCGCGGAAGGCGCGCATGGTCCAGTCGCCGCTGAGCCCGGCAACCTTGCGTACGAAATTACGCAGCAGCTTGGCGCCATCCGGCGTGTGCACCACCTCCGGATGGAACATCAGGCCGTAGTATTTGCGCTTCTCGTCCTGAATGATCGCGAACGGCGCATTCGGCGACACGCCCGCAACCTCAAAGCCCGGCGGCATCTGCGTGATGCGATCGCCATGACTCATCCAGACCGGATGCTTCTCGCCGACCTTCCAGTCAGCCTCGAACAGGCTGCTCTTGCCTTTCACTTCGACATCGGCGCGGCCGAATTCGCGGTGATGTCCGCCCTCCACCGTGCCGCCAAGTTGCGCCGCCATGGTCATCTGGCCGTAGCAGATGCCGAGCACCGGCACGCCGGACTCGAAAATCGCCTGCGGCGCGCGCGGCGAACCCGCTTCATGGACAGATGCCGGTCCGCCGGAGAGGATCACCGCCTTCGGCTTCATCTTGGCGAAGGCTTCGTCCGCTTTCTGGAACGGCACGATCTCGGAGTAGACGCCCTCTTCGCGCACACGCCGCGCGATCAGCTGCGTCACCTGCGATCCGAAATCGACGATGAGAATGGTTTCGTGCGCCGCCGCAGCGGCTTCCGCCGCAGCACCGGTTGGGGAGGCTTTCTCGGCTGCTGTCATGGGCAGGAAATACGCGTTCCCCCGCAGCGCGGCAACCGCAGAGAAAGGTCAGCCCACATCCTTCTGCGGCAGTGGACAAATCTAAATAGGTCAGTAATATTGACCTATTATAACAACGGAGGAAAGCCATGCAACCGACCCACCACGATGCCGATCGTCTGCGTGCCCTCGGAAGCGAATGGATTGCCCGCTGGAATTCGCACGATCTCGAGCACATCCTTGCGCTCTACGCCGATGACGCCGAGATGACGTCGGATGTGATCGTCGCCCGCGGCCTCGATCCCACCGGCACGCTGCAAGGCAAGGAGCGCCTGCGTTTCTATTGGGGCAAGGCGTTCACCGCGCGACCACAGCTGCACTTCGATCTGATCGACGCCTATGTCAGTCCCAACAGCGTCGTCGTGCATTACACCGACGAAAACGGCAAACGCATCTGCGAATATCTGCGGCTCGATGCGAGCGGCAAGATCCGCCAGGGCTCGGCGAATCACCTCAACCACTAGCTGCCATTTCGTCTGTCACGCGATTTTCGCGAGGTTCCCGATGACGCCCGCGTGAAACCGGACGCACGCGTCACGCATTGGTCTTCCTCAACTAGGGAGGCGACGCATGAAACCGACAGCCCTCGTGGTCGAGGACGATGCCCTGCAGCGCGACTATATCGTCACGCTGCTGGAAGAGAGCGACATGGATGTAATCGGGTGCGAGTCGGCGGAAGCCGCGTGTGCGTGCATCGACATGTGCGGCGCGCGTCTGAAATTTCTTATCACAGATAATCGCCTCGCCGGCCGCATGACCGGTTGTGAACTCGCACATCACGCCAAACGGAGATTGCCCAATCTGAAGGTCGTCGTTGTCTCCGGCATGAATGTCGACGATCTGCCGCCTCACGCCGCATTTCTGCACAAGCCGCTGATCCCGCTCGACGTGCTGCGATGCGCGGAGCTCGCACGTTAGCAACATGCGGCGTTCCGATGCAGGAACAGTGCGTGTCTCCGCGCGTTATCTGTGCATGGATTCGCCAAAGGGTACTGTGTTCAAGCCGGAACTGGTCGAGGTGATGGAGGAAGCGCTCCAGCTCTCGGTCGATGCGCTGCCCGAGCCGATTAGCTCAGGCACGGTGCAGGAGCTTGCGAAAGCGATCCTGCACAACGCCAAGGACGGCGCGACCAATCCGGACGATCTCAGCCGCCTCGCGCTGCTCGAGATTCAGCTGCATTAGCTCTTCCGCGCCAACACACTCACAAAGAATCCGTCGGTGCCGGTGCGGCGCGGCGTCATCAGCAAACCTTCCGCGGACACAAGCGCGGCCGACGCGAACGCGTTGCCCTTTTCGCCAAGCCCCAACGTCACCTGCTCCGGATCGACGACCGCGAACTGCGGATGCCGCTGCACGAACGCCCTCACCTGCGCGTTGTTCTCGTCGCTGATCACCGAGCACGTGATGTAGGCGATACGCCCGCCCGGCTTCACCAGCGCGGCCGCGCGATCCAGCACCTCGATCTGATCCTTGATGCGAATGTCGAGCGCGCCCGGCCGCATGCGCCACTTCGCATCCGGATTGCGTCGCCACGTGCCCGTGCCCGAGCACGGCGCATCGATCACCGCGAGATCGGCCGACGCCTTGATATCCGCAAGCGTATCGTCCGGTCCCTTCGGCGGGCGCACGTCGCAATTGTGCACCCCGGCGCGCGACAGCCGCTCGAAGATCGGCGCGAGCTGGCGCTTGTCCGCATCGGTCGCGATCAGTCGCCCCTTCCCTTGCATCATCGCCGCCAGCGCCAGCGTCTTGCCGCCGGCGCCCGCGCACATGTCAATCACCTGCTCGCCGGGCTTCGCGGCGGTGAGCAGCGCCGCGATCTGCGAACCTTCGTCCTGCACTTCGACCGCGCCTTTGACGAAATCCTCTTCCGAATGGACGCCGGGGCTGCGCGCATCCGCATCGAGCTGGATGCGCAGGCCGAGCGGCGACCACGGCGTCGGTTGCGCGCCGAGATGCGCAAGCGACTTGTAGGCCTTGTCGCGATTGGCCTTCAGCGTGTTGACGCGCAGGTCGAGCGGCGCACGCCGCGCCATCGCCTTGGCTTCCGCTGCACGATCATCGCCGAACGTCGCGGCGAACTGCGGCTCCAGCCATTCCGGGTAATCGCCCGTCACATGCGCCGGCGCATTGTCGAGCGAACGCGATTGCAGCGCCGCAGCTTCGGCGTCGTTCAGCGGCTCTGGCGCGAAGCGGCCGCCGTCGCAGAGCGTCGCGATCGCCGCCGCATCGAGTTCGCGTTCGAGCTTGAGCATGCCGAGCACCCGCGCACGCGGCGTGTCGTCGTCCATCAGCCACGCACTCGACGCGCGCCGCCGGAGCACGTCGTAGACGAGGCCCGAGATCGCGGCGCGATCGCCGGAACCGGCGAAGCGATGCGCCGTGCCCCACTCCTTCAGCGCGTTGCCGGCAGGCGTGCGGTTGCGGTCGATCGCGTCGATGACTTCGATGGCTGCGGACAGCCGGGCGGCGGGCGTCATTCACTTAGGTCCTGGAAAATGAACGCCCGCGTTATCGCAAGCGGCGTCAGATCACAAGCAGGATGCGCAGCGCGAAGTAGATCCACATCGCGATCAGCACCAGCACGCCGGCGAAGTACGCGTTGAAGCGCGTCGGCACGTGGTTGCTGGTAATGAAGACGTAGGCGTGCGCGTAACGGGTCACCACGAACACCCACGACAGCAGAACCATGATCAGGTCCATCTGCCGCAGCGGCAGCGCCAGCGCGACCAGCGCATAGAACAGCACCGGCATCTCGAACTGGTTGCTGAAACAGTTGCCGGCCTTCATGGCGTCTTCCGGCCAGTTCGGCTCATTGAGCGCCGTGTTCTTGAAGCTTGCCTGCTTGTTGACCAGCGCCTTCCGCCGGACCGCTCCCATGTGAAACATCAGGCCGAAAGCGAGTAACACCAGCAGAAAGACCGGTAGCAGAACCATTTGAGCCGACATGAGAATCTCCCCCGTTTGCCGGGCTGCACGTAGGCGGTGCAAACCCCTTCCTGTGAACGTCCCCGTTGTCCGGGGCTCGTTTTGAACCGCGATAGCAGGCTTCGCGACCTATTCGTCAGGATGCCGCGTATCTAGGGCCGTAACCCGAACGAGTTTAGCGATGCTCTACGTTATTACCATCCTCACAGGGGCCCTTGGAGCGGTCCTCGGCTTTGCCGCCGCGCTCGCCGCCACCGCCGGTGCGGGCGGTGCGTCGCCGGCGATGCAACTGGCCGGTCCGGCCGGTGCACTCATCGGATTTTTCGCTGCCACCGCTATCACCCTTTATACCAAGGGCGGCTTTCGCTCGGCGCGTGAGATCGCCATCCGCAGCGCCGCCGTCGCGGTGATGATCGGCGTCGCCGCTGCCGCCGGTGTCAACCTGCGCTCGGCCGCATTCGCCCATCTCGGCATCGCCGCCGCGCCTGCCGTCGAATTCGAAATCCGCTTGCCCGCCACCGCGAGCAAGCTGCAGCGCGAGGCGCAGGTCGAATTGCACACCGATCGCAACCAGACGCTTGCCAGCCTCGACGAACAACTGTCGCCGACGCTGGACGGCCGCGTCGTGCTGAAGGGCAAGGTGGCGCTGAAGTATCAGACAGCCGACCGCTTCGTCGTGCTGAGCCTGCCGGGCGATGCGCAGCGCCTGTTCAAGCTGCGGTTGCCGGCGCAGCCGAGCAAGACGGCGCAGTTCGGTCCGTGGCATCTGGTTGACAAGATCGCCAACACGCCCGATCACGCGACCCAGCCGAACGACATCTACGCGATCCGCTACCGCGTCCTGTAGCGCAGCAGCGGGACACCAGATGACGCATGCTGTCTGCATCAGGTGCGGCGCCATCAAATGGGGCGCCTTCACAGCCTGCAAGGAATGTGGCGGCCGGCCGGGGACCAGCGCTGAGCTGACCGAGTCCCTCGCGCTCACCGACCACTACATGGACGAGGCCAAGCTGAAGGCCCTGTCGGAGCGCATCCGCAAGGCCAGCGCCAAGCCGCCGTCGTCCGGCGACGACGAACCCGCCTGACCGCCAGTCCGCCTGCCAAATCGTCACGGGCAGTCCGCCCGCCGGTTACGCGCTCCACTATCGGTGCGGCAAATTAAGCCGTCTTGGGGGCCGCCCGCCGGTTCCTTACACCCTCTAAAATCGCTATAATTCGCCCATTGCAGCCCGGATTCCGCTTTGCGCACATTGATTGCCGCAGCGCTTTTTGTCTTGGCCATCGCCAACCCGGCGCTGGCCGACCGGCGCGTGGCGCTGGTGATCGGCAATTCCGGTTACGAGAACGTCAGCCGCCTCGCCAATCCGTCGAACGATGCCGATGTGGTGACGGCGACGCTCAAGAACGCCGGCTTCGATGTGGTCGAGTCGCGGCGCAATCTGAAATACAACGAGACGCGCCGGCTGCTGCGCGACTTCTCCGAGGTTGCGCGCGACGCCGACATGGCCGTGATCTACTACGCCGGCCATGGCATCGAAGTCGACGGCAACAACTACCTCATCCCCGTCGACGCCTCGCTTGAACGCGACGTGGATGTGCTCGATGAAGCCATTCCGCTCGACCGGCTGCTGCTGACGATCGATCCGGCGAAGAAGTTGCGATTGGTGATCCTCGACGCCTGCCGCGACAATCCTTTCACCCGAACCATGAAGCGGACGATCGCCACGCGCTCGATCGGACGCGGCTTTGCCAAGGTCGAGCCGAACAGCGTCAACACCCTGATCGCCTTCGCGGCGAAGGCCGGTTCGACCGCTTCCGACGGCGACAGCAAGAACAGCCCGTTCACCGCAGCGCTGGTCAAGTACATCGCCACACCCGGTCTCGACCTGCGCAAAGCCTTCGGCTTCATCCGCGACGACGTGATGAAGGTGACGCTGAACAGGCAGGAGCCGTTCGTCTATGGATCGCTCGGCGGTAATGACGTGTCGTTGGTGCCGGCGCCGCCGCAGCAGCAGGCACCCGCCGCGAATGTCCTTGATAGTGCTCGCCGCGACTACGAATTCGCCGAGCGCGTCGGCAGCATCGAGGCCTGGGATTCGTTCATCCGCAACTATCCGTCCGGTTTCTACAATGATCTCGCCGTCGCGCAGCGCCGCAAGCTGATCGCAGAGGCCACGCGTATCGAGGCCACGGAGAAAGCGCGTAAGGCCGAGGAAGACAAGGCACGCCTCGCCACCGAACAGGCGGCCAAGAAGGAACAGGACGAAGCCGCCGCGCGCGCCAAGGCCGCCGAAGCGGCCCGCCTCGCCGCCGAGAAGGCCAAACGCGATGAAGAACTGAAGGTCGCGGCGGCCGAAAAGGCAAAGGCCGAAGCGCAGGCGAAGATCGCCGAGCAGGAACGCCGCGCGGCAGAGAAAGCCCGGCAGGACGAAGAGAAGGCTGCAGCGGCAAGAGCAGCATTTGAAAAAGCAGCGGCCGAAAAGGCCGCCGCTGCAAAGGCTGCAGCAGACAAGGCCGCCGCGGACAAGGCTGCGGCCGAAAAAGCAGCTGCCGAGAAAATCGAGGCAGCAAAGGTTGCAGCGGACAGAGCCGCCGCCGAGAAAGCGGCGGTAGAGAAAGCCGCGGCCGAGAAAGCAGCCGCCGACAAGGCCCAGGAGAAAACGCAGGTCGCCGCGCTGACGCCGCCCGCCTCGCCCGAACCCGCCCCGAAAGCGGAATCGATCAACCGGCAGCTGCAGACCGAGTTGCGCCGCGTCGGCTGCTTCACCAGCGCCGCGAACGACGATTGGGGGAATGCCGCGCAGCGCTCACTCGAGCAGTTCAACAGGCGCGCCGGCCTCAAGCTCGACGTCAAGACCGCCAGCATCGATGCGCTCGACGCCGTTCGCGGCAAGACCTCCCGCGTCTGCCCGCTGGTCTGCAACCACGGCTATCGCGCCGAAGGCGAGAAGTGCGTCGAGATCGTCTGCAAGGCAGGCTTCGAGGTCGGCGACAACAACACCTGCGAACGCGTTGAGCCGAAGAAGAAGCCGCCTCCGCCTGTCGCGAAGCGTGATGAAGCCCCACCAGCAGCGGCAAAGCAGCAAGCTGTGCCGCCGGCCGCCGCGACACCGCCCGCCGCAAAACGCCAGGCAACCGGCGGGCAGATCGTTTGCGACACGGCGGGCTGCCGCCCGCTGCGGGCCGGCTGCCGCATCCAGGCCGTCGGAACCAACGGCATGTCGATCAACGGCGGCGGCGCCCTGCAGCGCGAAGCCTGCGACTAGAATGTCGTCAGTCTTGCGCGCCGCGCAACGACATGCGGTTGACATCCGCCGCACCTAGCATGACATCCTGCGCCCGCAGGAGCCTCATATGTCCGTGCTTCGCCTCACCCAGATTACCGATACGCATCTCGGCCCGCACTATCCGCAGTTCGACCGGAACTTCGATCGCGTCTGCGCGCATCTCGATGCCGAGCGGCCCGATATCGTCATCCACACCGGCGACGTCGCCTTCGATGGCACCGGCAATCCGGACGATCTCGCCTACGCGCGAAACCGCCACAAGGCGATCGCAGCGGAATGCCGTTTCATTCCGGGCAATCACGACATCGGCGACAACGACACCCTGGTGGCGCCGCCGCCCTCGCACCGCGCCACGCGCGACCATGCGGACATGTTCGCGTCCGTGTTCGGCGAGACCCGCTGGCGTTTCGATGCGGCCGGCTGGACCTTCATCGGGCTGAATTCGCTGATCATGAACACGGAAGCCGACGCCGAAGCCGAGCAGAACGACTGGCTCACGGGCGAACTCGCGCGCATGAACGGCAATCAGCTGGCGCTGTTCATTCACAAGCCGGTCTACCGCAACCAGCCCGACGACGCCGAACTCGCGGCGACGTCGTTTCGTTACATTCCGCAGCCGTCACGCGCGCAGCTGCTCGCGCGGCTAGCCGCCGTCGACCTGCGGCTCATCGCCTGCGGCCACGTGCATCAGCGGCGCGACTTCACGCGCGGTCACGTCCGCCATATCTGGGGGCCGTCAGCGTCCTTCATCATCGGCGAGAAGCAGGAGCTGATCGGCGTCAAGGAAGTTGGGCTGGTCGAATACGTCTTCCAGCCGGACGGCTTCGAGGTGCATCACACCCGCGCGCCCGGCCAGATCGATGTCGATCTCGAAAGCGTGCTGCCGCCGGAGGCGGTGCACTGACACTTCGTCATTGCGAGGAGCGAAAGCGACGAAGCAATCCAATCAGGAAACATGAACTGGATTGCTTCGCTACGCTCGCAATGACGGAATTGTGCGCCTTACGCCTTGTCCGGCCCAATGCGCACCAGCTGCTTGCCGAAGTTCGCGCCCTTGAGCAGGCCCATGAATGCGCCGGGCGCAGTGTCGATGCCCTCGGTGACGAACTCCTTGTACTTGACCTTGCCCTCACGGATCCATTGCGGCATCTCGCGCAGGAAGTCCGGGAACTTGCTCTCGAAGTCCCAGACGATGAAGCCGCGGATGGTCAGACGCTTCACCAGCGCTGCGCGCATCAGCGAGTTCGCCCACTTCGGCGCCGGCGTATCGGGCCCGAAGATCGTATTGTAGTCGGCGATCAGGCCGCAGATCGGCATGCGCGCGAACGGATTGAACAGCGGAAACACCGCCTCGAACACCTTGCCGCCGACGTTCTCGAAATAGACGTCGATGCCCTTCGGACAGGCTTCCTTCAGCTTCGCCGCGAGGTTCGGATCGCGGTGATCGAGGCACTCGTCGAAGCCGAGTTCATCCTTCACGTATTTGCACTTGTCGGCGCCGCCGGCGATGCCGACCGCACGCGCGCCCTTGATCCTGGCGATCTGACCGACCGCCGAACCCACCGCACCCGACGCTGCCGCGACGACCACCGTCTCGCCCGCCTTCGGCTTGCCGATTTCCAGCAGCCCCGCATACGCGGTCATGCCCGGCATGCCGAGAATGCCGACCGCCGTCTGGATCGGCGCGACCGATGGGTCGAGCTTGCGCAGGCCTTTCGCGTCGACCACCGCGTGCGTTTGCCAGCCCGAATGCGCGAGCACGATGTCGCCGGCCTTCAGGTTCGGGCTCTTCGACTCGATCACCTCGTTGACCGTGCCGCCTTCCATCACACCGTCGATCGGCACCGGCGCCGAATACGACGGACCATCCGACATGCGGCCGCGCATGTAGGGATCGAGCGACAGCCAGATCGTTCGCAGCAACACCTGCCCGTCGCCGACCGCCGGCGTGTCGTAACCTTCCAGGCGGAAATTCGCGGGCGTCGGTTCGCCGGTCGGGCGCGATGCGAGCACAATACGTTTGGCTGACGGCATGGGGTTTCCTCTTCTTGTCTGACGCACGCGTACCCGCGGGCCACTTGTTGGAAAGCGGTATTACCACGTCCATGCAGGTGCATCAAATTCGCAGAGCGAAACTGTGATGGGCGCCTTAAGCCTTCTGCCACCACACGCAGCTGTCGTCGACCTTATGCAGGTCGACCGTCAGCCCGCGCTGATCGAGATAGTCGTGAACCGCCTTCGCGCAGTTTTTCAGTCCACCGTAGTCGTCGATGATGGTAAATCCGCCTTTCGACAGCTTGTCGTAGAGATTGGTCAATGCGTCCATCGTCGACTCGTACATGTCGCCGTCGAGACGGATCAGCGCGAAGCGGCTGTCGGCCGGCAACGTCGGCAACGAGTCCTTGAAGAAACCTTTGAGGAAGATCACCTGGTCGTCGAGCAGATTGTAGGAGGCGAAGTTCTTTTTCACCTCGTCGACCGGGACCGCCAGCTCCGAAAAAGCAAAGGCCGTGTCACGCCGGTCGTCCGGATACTTGTCACCGTCCGGGCGCGGCAGTCCCTCGAACGAGTCTGCGACGATCACTTTGCGATCCCGCACACCATGAGCGGCCAGCGCGCCGCGCATCAGGATGCACGCGCCGCCGCGCCACACGCCGGTTTCGATGTAGTCGCCCGCAACGCCCTCGTGCAGCGTGCGCTCCATCAGCGTGCGTAGATTGCGCAGGCGCTGCGGTCCGATCATCGAATGCGCGCGCGAGGGCCAAGGGATGGCGCCTCGCCGCGTCAGGTAGGGATGTCGCAGGCGCTGCAGCCACAGTTTCAGTTTCGTCTCGACAACGCTTTCGCCGTAGATCGCGTTCTGCAGCGTTTTTTCCAGCAAGTCGAGGTAACGCGCGCGGCTTAGCGCGCCAGGATCAGCACTCATCACTTAGTTCACCGGCAGTCAGCGTCTGTTACGCGCCGCCCGGATAATTCGGGCTTTCGCGCGTGATGGTTACATCGTGAACGTGACTTTCACGCAAACCTGCGCCGGTAATGCGAACGAATTGCGCCTTTTGATGGAATTCGGCGAGCGTGCGCGCACCGACATAACCCATCGCGGCCCGCAGACCGCCGGCGAGCTGATGCAGCACGTTGGCGACCGGACCCTTGTAGGCCACCTGCCCCTCGATACCCTCCGGCACGAGCTTCAGCGTGTCCTTGATGTCCTGCTGGAAGTAGCGATCGGCCGAGCCCCGCGCCATCGCACCGACGGAACCCATGCCGCGATAGGCCTTGTACGAACGGCCCTGCCACAGGAACACTTCGCCCGGCGTCTCGTCGGTGCCCGCCAGCAGCGAGCCGACCATGGCAACGTTGGCGCCGGCGGCGAGGCCCTTGGCGAGGTCGCCGGAATACTTGATGCCGCCGTCGGCGATCACGGGGATGTTCGCCTTCTTCGCCGCTTCCACCGAGTCCATGATGGCGGTGAGCTGCGGCACGCCGACACCGGCGACGATGCGCGTGGTGCAGATCGAACCCGGACCGATGCCGACCTTGATCGCGTCCGCGCCGGAGTCGATGAGCGCCTGCGTGCCTTCGGTGGTCGCGACGTTGCCGGCGATCACCTGCACCGCGTTCGAGAGCCGCTTGATGCGGTTGACCGCTTCCAGTACCCGCGACGAATGGCCGTGCGCGGTATCCACGACGACGATATCGACACCGGCCTCGATCAGCTTCTCGGTGCGCTCGAAACCGCCGTCGCCGACTGTCGTCGCAGCCGCAACGCGCAGCCGTCCTTGCGCATCCTTCGAGGCCAGAGGGTGCGCCACGGCCTTTTCGATGTCCTTCACGGTGACCAGACCGACGCAGCGGTACTGGTCGTCGACCACCAGCAGCTTCTCGATGCGGTGCTGATGCAGCAGCCGCTTCGCTTCCTCCTGACCGACGCCCTCGCGCACTGTCACGAGATTCTCGTGCGTCATGAGTTCGGAGACTTTTTGATCGGGATTGGTCGCGAAGCGCACGTCGCGGTTGGTGAGAATGCCGACGAGCTTGCCGGGCTTGCCCTTCGACGCTCCCGTCACCACCGGAATGCCGGAGATGCCGTTGTCCTTCATCAGCGCGAACGCATCGGCGAGCGTCGCATCCGGCGAGATCGTCAGCGGATTGACCACCATGCCGGATTCGAACTTCTTCACCTGCCGCACCTGCGCGGCCTGCCCGTCCGGATCGAAGTTGCGGTGAATGACGCCGATGCCGCCGGCCTGCGCCATGGCGATCGCCATACGCGCTTCCGTCACCGTGTCCATCGCGGAGGCGATGATCGGCACGTTCAGCGAAATCGAGCGGGTGATGTTGGAGCGGATGTCGGCTTCGGATGGCAGAATGTCGGACAGGCCCGGTTTCAGAAGCACGTCATCGAACGTGAACGCTTCGCGTAAACCCGGAATTCCCTGCACCACAGCCATCGCCAACTCCTTCACGCGGCCCCGAGCCGCTTCGTCCATTGCGTAGATCAACTACGTAAGACTTGTCCGTTTGGCGCCGCTAAAGCGGCGTCACCGAATCGAAGCCCATCAATGGGGTTGGCGGTGGTCGATAGCACGCCCGTATGACGAATCAAAGGGCCCGACCAAGCCCTCAACTGCATTCCAGCCCTGAAATATCAGTGATTTCCGCTGTGCGAGACGATCAGCGGGGATATCCCGGCGGCGGGCCGTGCTTGCGGATCGCGTCCACCACCTCGGCGTGCTTCCGGTCTTCCCGCTTCATGTGGACCGCAATCAGCGCGTGCGCCGAAGGCAAAAGCAGCAGCATGGGGAACAGGAACAGCAGGCTGAACACGATGCAGAAGGCCAGCAGCACGACGTTCAGGATTGCGGAAAACGGCTGGCCGTTCAGCAGCAAGCCGAGCGGCGGCAGCAAAGCGGCAAGCACGTAGATCATCGTCGGTCTCTCCAGAGCGGCGGTGGTCCGCAGGCGCCCAATGTAGGTATCCCTGCGCGCCCTGCAATGGTCTGGGCGGCAGCGAACATGCTAGCAAACACTCATGCAACGCGAACGCCTGATCCCGCTGATCGTCGCCGCCGCCCTGTTCATGGAGAACATGGACTCGACCGTGATCGCGACCTCACTGCCGGCGATCGCCGCCGACATCGGCACCAGCCCGCTGACGCTGAAGCTCGCGATCACCTCCTATTTGCTCTCGCTCGCCGTGTTCATTCCGGCGAGCGGCTGGACCGCCGACCGTTTCGGCGCGCGCGCCGTGTTCTCGATCGCCATCGGCGTGTTCATGCTCGGTTCGATCGGCTGCGCGATCTCGACGTCCGTGACCGACTTCGTCATCGCCCGCATCCTGCAAGGCATCGGCGGCGCGATGATGACGCCGGTCGGGCGTCTGGTGCTGCTGCGCTCGATCGACAAGAGCGCGCTCGTCAACGCCATGGCGTGGGTGACGGTGCCGGCGCTGATCGGCCCCGTGGTCGGCCCGCCGCTCGGCGGCTTCATCACCACCTACGTGTCATGGCACTGGATCTTCCTGATCAACATTCCGATCGGGCTGCTCGGCATCTACATGGCGCTGAAGTACATCGAGCCGATCAAGAGCGAGAACCCCGAGCCCTTCGATCTCGCTGGCATGATCCTCGCGGGCGTCGGCGTTGCCGGCATCGCCTTCGGCCTGTCGGTCGCAGGCCTCAACCTGCTGCCGTGGCAACTCGTCGTCGGCCTCGTCACCATCGGCACGATCTCGATGACGCTCTACGTCATCCGTTCCAAACGCACGCCCTCGCCCGTGCTCGACTTCTCGATGCTGCGGCTACCGACCTTGCGCGCGAGCCTCACCGGCGGCTTCCTGTTTCGGCTTGGCATCGGCGCGCTGCCGTTCCTGCTGCCGCTCTTGATGCAGGTCGGCTTTGGTCTGACGCCATTTCAATCGGGCCTTGTGACGTTTGCGTCGGCCGTCGGCGCCATGGGCATGAAGACGCTCGCCGCGCGCATCATCAAGGCGTTCGGCTTCCGCAACGTCATGATGTACAACGCGCTGATCAGCGCGGTCTTTGTCGCCGTGTGCGCGCTGTTCACGCCGGCGACGCCGCTCTTGCTGATCATGGTGATCCTGGTCGTCGGCGGCTTCTTCCGCTCGCTCGAATTCACGGCGATCAACACCGTGGCCTACGCCGACGTCGACCCGGCGCGGATGAGCCGCGCCACCACCCTCGTCAGCGTCAATCAGCAGCTCGCGATCTCGGCGGGCGTCGCGGTCGCCGCCGCCTGCGTCGAAACGACGATGGTCTGGCACGGCACGAGTGAACTCACCGCGCGCGACTTCTGGCCGGCCTTCATCGTCGTCGGCGTGATTGCAGCGGTGTCGGCGTGGTCGTTCTACAAGCTGCCGGCCGATGCGGGTCAGGAAATCTCCGGCCACCGCGTCGCCGAGCCCGCGCCGGTGAAAGCGGTCGAGACTGCCGCGCAGGAAACCACCGAAGAGCACCGGGATCAGCGGCTGGGGTAGCGCATACTCCGCAAAAGTGGGTACCGGTTTTGCGACAAGAGTATGCGTAGATAACAGCTACTTGCAGCAAGGCGCTGCGAGTTCCTTGACGATCACGCACGCCTCCGCCGGGCCGCCCGCGCAGGTATCATTGCAGCCATCCACGAAACCCTTGAGACTGCGCTCGAGCGCCAGCAGTTCGTCAAGCTTCTGGCGGACGTCAGCAAGCTGATGTACCGCGATATCGCGTGCCGGATCGCATAACTGCTGCGGAGCGTCGAACAGTACGAGCAGTTGGCGAACCTGATCGATCGGAAATCCGAAATCCCGGCTGCGCCGGATGAAGGTCAACCGCTCGCAATCGCTATCGCTGTAGATGCGCTGATGGCCCTCGCCGCGGCCGGGTTTCGGCAACAGGCCAATCGACTCGTAATAGCGGATGGTCGGCACGCTGCAGCCCGTTCGCGCCGCGACCTTGCCGATCGTCAGTTTTTCGAGAACCGGCATATCTTTCTCCTTGAACCTCAAGTGACTTGAGACTCTAGGCTCGCCTCCACTCAGCTTCAATACGTAGACGGAGGCACGGTCTTGAAACTCTGGAAACCCTTAACGGTCGCGCTGGGAATCGGTGCGGCCTGCGCCGCTTGCTGCGCGATTCCCGGGCTCGGCTTTTTGGTGGCTGCAATGACCACGGGGACGCTGGTTGGCGGCATCGGCTTCGGCGTTTACGGCTGGATCGCAGGCATCCTGGCAATCGCAGCCGTGAGCCTGTTTCTTCTTTTCAGACGCCGCCGCGCCGTCGCATGCTCGGTCAGTTCATGTGGCTGCCGCGATGCTGCGGCTCAAGACGCTACGTCTGTCCCCTGAACCCCGTCGCCAACACATAGCGTTCCGACGAGTCCGCGCGGCTTGCGGCCGGCTTCACATGCTTCACGGCTGTGAAATCGCGCTTGAGCTGCGCCTGCAACGTCGCATCCGCGCCGCTCTGAAACACTTTTGCGACGAACGTGCCGCCGGGCTTGAGCACCTCGCACGCGAACGCGGCCGCGGTCTCGACGAGACCGACGATGCGGAGTTGATCGGTCTTGCGATGGCCAGTGGTGTTCGCCGCCATGTCCGACATCACCACGTCCACGTCACCGCCCATCATAGCGCGCAGCTTGTCCGGCGCGCTGTCGTCAAGGAAATCCAGCTGCGCAAACGTGACACCGGGAATTTCCGGCATTTCCAGAAGGTCGATCGCAACGACCTTACCCTTCCCGTCCACCGCGCCGACGCGCTTGGCCGCGATCTGGCTCCAGCCGCCCGGCGCGGCGCCAAGATCGACCACCGACATGCCCGGCTTCAGGATGCGGTGCTTGTCGTCCATCTCGAGCAGCTTGTACGCGGCGCGCGAGCGATAGCCGTCACGCTTCGCCTGCATGACGTACGGATCGTTGAGCTGGCGTTCGAGCCAGAGTTTCGAGGACAGCTTGCGCTTGCCACCGCTCTTGACGGTGACGTGCATCCGCCCGGTCTTGTCTTTAGCCATTTGAGACTACTGGCACGAAAATGATGACTCGTCATGCCCGGGCTTGACCCGGGCATCCATCTTTTTTGCTAAGATGGATTGCCGGATCAAGTCCGGCAATGACGATTACGATACGCGTCCGGCGCGATCGTCCCGCATCATCTCGATCAGCATGCCCTCGCGCAGGCCCCGGTCGGCGACGCGCAGCCGCGGCAGCGGAAACGACTGGCGGATCGCATCGAGAATGGCACAGCCGGCGAGCACAAGATCGGCGCGCTCGACGCCGATGCAGGCGTTGTCGGCACGCTGCTGATAGCTCATGCCGAGCAGCTTCGCGATGGCGCGGGTGACGTCGGCATCCTCCATCCAGATGCCGTCGATGCGGCGGCGATCATAGCGCGCCAGATCGAGGTAGACGCCGGCGACCGTCGTCACCGTGCCCGACGTTCCCAGCAGGTGCATGCCGGCCAGATCCCCGCCATGCGCCTGCGCGAACGGCGCGACATCCGCCGCCACCGCTTTCACCATCGCCGCGTAGGATTCGGTCGTCACGTCCTTGCCGCCGAAGCGTTCGGCGAGCGTCACCACGCCGAGCGGCAGCGACGCCCAGCCGTCGATGGTCGGGCGTCCCTGCGGATCGTCGGCATTGCGGGTGATGCGGACGACTTCGGTCGAACCGCCGCCGATGTCGAACAGAATCGCACCGCGTGCATTTGCTTCGAGCAGCGGTGAGCAGCCGAGCACCGCCAGCGTCGCTTCCGTCTCGCGGCCGATCACTTCCAGCGTGATGCCGAGTTCGTCGGCGACGCGCGCGCGAAACTGATCCGCATTCGCCGCCGCGCGGCAAGCTTCCGTCGCGATCAGCCGCAGCCGGGTGGCGTTCCGGAACTTGATCTTGTCGCGGCAGATGCGCAGCGCTCCCATGGCGCGGGCGATCGCAGCATCGCTGATGCGGCCGGTGGTCGAAATACCTTCGCCGAGCCGGATGATGCGCGAGAACGAGTCGATGACATGGAAGCTGTCGCCGTCGGGCTTGGCGATCAGCAGGCGACAGTTGTTGGTGCCGAGATCGAGCGCGGCGTAGACGCCGGTCTCAGTGTGGCCATGGGATTTCTGAGCGCGGGCATCGCTCCCCGCGGTCATACCGTCCTGCCGCTCCTCGCGCGGCTGTGAACCGCCGCGAAGCCGCGCGTCATTCATCGCTCAAAATCCAATGCTCGGCGCAGAGTCGCTGCCGGAGTGTTACGTTTCGCCGCAAAGTTTAGCAGCGCCTCAAAACGCTGCAACCGCAGCGCAGATGCAGCATTCGGCTTTCGTCATTGTCGTGTGCCGATTGGTGGCTTATGTCACGAAAGCAGCGTCATTTCCGGCCGTTCCGCCTCGCAGAACCCGGCATTTCTGGGCTTATTCATGCAAGATCATCCTGCGCGCCTGTCCGTCGATAACTCTATTGCAATGCAAAAGAACGCGGTCGGCCAGCCCGTCCGCCGCAAGGAGGATGACACGCTGGTGCGCGGCAAGGGCCGCTACACCGACGACTTCAGCCTGCCCCATCAGGCCTATGCCTGGATCGTCCGCAGTTCGCATCCGCACGGCATTATCAAGAGCATCGATACCGAGGCCGCGCGCAGGATGCCGGGCGTCCTCGGCATCTGGACCGGCCACGATATCGCCAAGGCCGGCTACGGCCCCTACACCTGCGCGATTCCGCTGAAAAGCCGCGACGGCTCGCCGCTGCTGCAGACCAACCGCGTCGCGCTGATGACCGACAAGGTCCGCTTCGTCGGCGACCCGGTCGCCTGCGTCGTCGCCGAAACCTTGGCGCAGGCGCGCGATGCGGGCGAAGCCATCGTGCTCGACATCGAGCCGCTTCCCGCCGTGACGTCCGCGGAGGAAGCCTCGAAGCCCGGCGCGCCACAGCTCTACGACCACATCCCGAACAACGTGGCCCTCGCCTACTACTCCGGTGACACGGAAAAGGTCGCCGCCGCGTTCAAGTCGGCCGCGCATGTGACCAAACTCGACATCGCCAACACGCGTCTCGTGGTTGCGGCGATGGAGCCGCGCGCCGCGCTCGCCTCCTACGATAAGGCGCGCGATCACCTGACCATTCAGGTGCCGACGCAGGGCGTCTCCGGCAACAAGGCGAACCTGACCCGCAACATCATGAAGCTCGCCGACGACAAGCTGCGGCTGATCACGTCGAACGTCGGCGGTTCGTTCGGCATGAAGAACGTCAACTATCCGGAGTACGTCTGCATCCTGCACGCGGCGAAGGAACTCAATCGCCCGGTGAAGTGGACGGACGAGCGCTCGACCAGCTTCCTCTCCGACAGCCACGGCCGCGCGCAGGACGTGACCGCCGAACTCGCGCTCGACAAGGACGGCAACTTCCTCGCCATCCGCGTCACCGGCTACGGCAACCTCGGCGCGTTCATCACCGGCGTCGGCCCGCTGCCGCTCTCGCTCAACATCCCGAAGAATATTGCCAGCGTCTACAGGACGCCGCTGATCGAGGCCGACATCAAGTGCGTGCTCACCAACACGACCTTGATGGGCGCCTATCGCGGCGCCGGACGCCCCGAGGCCAACTACTTCCTGGAGCGGCTGATCGATCGCGCCGCCGTCGAGATGGGCATCGACCGCATTAGCTTACGCAAGCGCAACATGATAAAGCCCTCGCAGATCCCGTTCGCAGCGGCCAGCGGCATGAACTACGACAGCGGCGACTTCCCGGCCGTGCTGGCCGACGCCATGACGTTCGCGGACTTCACCGGCTTCGCCAAGCGCAAGCGCGAGAGCAAGAAGAACGGCAAGCTGCGCGGCATCGCGGTGGGCTCGTATCTGGAAGTCACCGCCCCTCCCGGCGCCGAACTCGGCAAGATCGAGTTTAACAAGGACGGCACCGTCACCTTCGTCACCGGCACGCTCGATTACGGCCAAGGCCACGCCACGCCGTTCGCGCAGGTGCTGTCGGATCGGCTCGGCGTGCCGTTCGACAAGATCAACCTGCATCAGGCGGACAGCGACCGCGTCTCGGCCGGCAACGGCACCGGCGGTTCGCGCTCGATCACCGCGAGCGGTCAGGCGATCGTCGAATCCTCCGCGCTCGTGATCGAGAAAGGCAAGAAGGCCGCCTCGCATGTGCTGGAGGCCGCCGAGGGCGACATCGAGTTCGCGGGCGGCCGCTTCACGATCGCCGGCACCGACCGCGGCATCAACATCATGGATCTCGCGGCGAAGCTGCGCGACGAGCCGCCCGGCGGCGATGCGCCGAAATCGCTCGACGTCGATCACACCACCGCGCCGGTGCAGTCCACCTTCCCGAACGGCTGCCACGTCGCGGAGGTCGAGGTCGATCCGGACACCGGCGTCGTGCAGGTCGTGCGCTACTCCGGCGTCAACGACTTCGGCACCGTCGTCAATCCGATGATCGTCGCCGGCCAAATTCACGGCGGCGTCGCGCAGGGCATCGGTCAGGCGCTGATGGAATGCGTGACCTACGACGACAGCGGCCAGCCGATCACCGGCTCATTCATGGACTATGCGCTGCCCCGCGCCGGCGACATCCCGTTCGTCGAGACCGGCGATCATCCGGTGCCGGCAAAGAGCAATCCGCTCGGCACCAAGGGCTGCGGCGAAGCCGGATGCGCCGGCAGCCTCTCCACCATCGTCAACGCGGTGATCGATGCGCTGTCGGACTACAACATCGCCCACATCGACATGCCGCTGACGCCGGAACGCGTCTGGCGCGCTATACAGGACGCGAAGGCGTCGTAACGTTCGTCATTGCGAGGAGCGTAGCGACGAAGCAATCCAGTCCCAGATACTGAGCTGGATTGCTTCGCTCGCAATGACAACTATTGCAGTTTGAACACCCGCTTCGCATTGCCGGAGAGGAACGCATCCTCCTGCTCACGTGAAAGCCCGAGGCCGGCCAACCCCTCGAGACACTTCTGCGGCGGTAGCATCGGCCAGTTGGTGCCAAACATCGCGCGCGTCTTGCCCGGCCCTTTCATCCAGCTCACGAACGCCGGCGGCAGCCGGTGCAGCACGTACGCCGACGTGTCGACATAGAAGTTCGGAAACTTGATCGCGAGCGTGGTCAACTCGTCGAGCCACGGGAAGCCGACGTGGCCGCCGACGACCACGAGCTCCGGGAAATCCAGCAGCACGTCCTCGAGATACGGAATCATCCGCCCGGTGTCGGAGCGCTTCAGCGGTCCGGTGTGGCCGATCTGCGTGCAGAACGGCACGCCCGCATCGACGCACGCGGCATAGATCGGATAGTAACGCCGATCGTTCGGCGGCAGGTTCCACAGCCACGGCACCACGCGCACGCCGACGAACGTCTTGCCGTCGACCCAGCGGCGAATCTCGCGCACGCCCTGCATCGGGTCGTTGAGGTCGACGGTGGCAAGCCCGCGAAACCGCGCCGGCGCCTCGGCGATCTGCGCCGCGACCTCCTCGTTGCTGATCAGGCTGCCCTCCGGCCCGTGCCAGGCCGAAATCAGCGCGATATCGACACCGCCCGCGTCCATCGCCGCCAGCGTCGCCGACACGCTCGATCCCATCGTCTGGCCAGCGCGGCCGGTCCAGCGCAGCAGCGGCTCAAGCCAGGGACGCTTTGCCATCCGTTCCGTCGTGATCTGCGCCCATACGTCGATCGCACCCGTTCCTGTCGCATTCTTGCCTGTCGCACCCATCTGTCCGCTCCATCTTGCTATTACTTCATTAGTGAAGTATATGATTGTGGATGATGCGGGGCAACTGGTTTATCAAGCTGCATGTCCGCTTCGAAGCACCGGCTCTACCATCGCCTGCAAGTGGCCGCGCACCGCCTGCAGAAGGCGGCCGATCGCGCCGTGCTGGATGCCGCCGAGATCACCACCGCGCAGTCCGCGGTGCTCTCCATCGTCGCATCGCAAGGACCGGTCACCCAGCGCGACGTCGCAACTCAGCTTGGACTGAACGAGTCGGCCGTGACCGCCATGGTCGGCCGCCTGCTCGGCATGAAGCTGCTGGAGCGCACGCGCGATGAGGACGACGCGCGCGCCTGGCGTTTGGAAGCCAGCGAACGTGGCCGCGCCGCGCTGAAGCAGATCGAGAAGCCGTTCCGGCAGATCAACCAGACCATCGAAACCGCGCTCTCGGCGGATGAGATCGCACAGCTCGCCGATTACCTCGACCGCATCGGCAAGGCCTTCAAGCGGGACTGAGTCATGTCATTTTGCTGCATGACCTGATCCGAAAACCGGTTCCCACTTTTCGGGTCATGCAGCCGCCTGCTCGCGCGGCTGGTAGATCGCCGTGTGCAGGCAATGCGCGACGATCGTCGCATCGTTGGCGACGATGATGCCGTCGAGCTCGACGAAGCGGTGACCCTTCTTCTCGTAGTTGCCGGTCACCTTCGCCCGCACCGTCAGCACGTCTCCCACTTTTGCCGCCGCGAGGTGGCGGATGGTGCTGCCGACATGAATCCATGGGCCCAGGATCGCGTTCTCCATCAGCGCCCAGTTCATCGTCCGCAGCAGCGTGCCCGGATGCACGAGATTGTCGCGCGTGTAGAGCGCATCGCCCTCGCGCACGTCCTTCAGATACTGCGCGGCAAGATCGTTCGTTTGCGTGTACGGCGGAATGCCGAGCCACCCGCCCTGCTTGTACGAATTCGGATCGACCGGCTTGCGCTCCTTCACCGCCGCCACGCTCTCGAACGCGGCGAGCGACAGTGACGGCCGCTCCGCCGGCATCGAGGCGCTGCCCGTCGCGCAGAGCTCACCGCGGCTTTCCGCGCGGATCGACAGGCCGCTTGCCGTTTCCTCGGCGGTGATCGTCACCATCTCGCCGTCATAGACCGGCTTGTGGAAACGTCCGTCCATCTGCCCGTTTTCGAGGAACGCCCGGCCCCACTTCGCGACCGGCAGGTGGCTCATGTAGGCGAACACGTCGACGCCCGGAACCAGCGCGCCAACGAAGCCATAGCGCCGCGCCACCGTGTCGTCGTGCATCTTGTTTTCGGACTGCTTGGCGAGATTGTAGGCGGAAACGCGATAGGGCTCGATCGGCATGCGGCGTCCTCGATATTTTTGGCTTGTTGGCGGAAAGACTACGCAAAGATCGTGAAGCCGCAAGCCGCCATTTGGCCTCGCCAATCATGGGCCGTTGCGCTAGTGGTCCGATTCTAACATTCGCACCCCGGTGCGGCAGGTGTTTTTGCGAATGTTAGAATCAAAGGACCACTAGCAATTTTAGAATCTAGTGGAGTTTTGGATTTGACATTCGCATTACAAACCCGCTGCTAGGGACGTGCGAATGTCAAATCCACTCCACTAACGCTGGCCTCAATGAACGACCCCAAACCCTCGCGAATCTACGTCGATGCCGACGCCTGCCCGGTAAAGGACGAGATTTACCGCGTCGCCATCCGGCATAACCTGCAGGTCAGCGTGGTCGCAGGCAATTTCATCCGCGTGCCGGACGATCCGCTGATCGAGCGCATCGCCGCGGGTGCCGGCATGGATGCCGCCGATAACTGGATCGCGGAGCGCGTTGGCACGGGCGACATCGTCGTCACCAACGATATTCCCCTCGCCGACCGCTGCGTCAAAGCGGGCGCCGCTGTGCTCGCGCCGAACGGCAAGGCGTTCACCGAGGATTCCATCGGCATGGCGCTTGCGGTGCGCAACCTGATGAGCGACCTGCGCGAGACCGGCGAGGTGACCGGCGGCCCGCGCGGGTTCTCGCCGCGCGACCGCTCGGCTTTCCTCTCGGCGCTCGACCAGACGATCCGCCGCCTGCAGCGTCAGCGCGCCTGAGAGAAACGATGGCGCCTCCCCTGATCCAGCTCAAAGGCATCACGCTGACGTTCGGCGGCACGCCGCTGCTCGATGGCGTCGATCTGTCGGTCTCGACCGGCGAGCGCATCGCGCTGATCGGCCGCAACGGCTCCGGCAAGTCGACGCTGCTGAAGATCGCGGCAGGACTGGTCGAGCCCGATCGCGGAGATCGCTTCGTGCAGCCCGGCGCAACCATCCGCTACCTGCCGCAGGAGCCGGATTTCGGCAACGCACCGACGACGCTCGCCTATGTCGAGGCCGGACTGCATGCCGGTGACGATGCCTATCAGGCGCCGTATCTCCTGGAGCAACTCGGCCTCACCGGCCAGGAGAACCCGGCCAATCTTTCCGGCGGTGAAGCACGCCGCGCGGCGATTGCGCGCACGCTCGCACCCTCGCCCGACATTCTGCTGCTCGACGAGCCGACCAACCATCTCGACCTCTCGACCATCGAGTGGCTCGAAGACGAACTCGCGCGCCGCCGCTGCGCGCTGGTGATGATCAGCCACGATCGCCGCTTCCTCTCCAATCTTTCGCGCAGCACCGCATGGCTCGATCGCGGTCAGGCACGGCAGATCGACCGCGGCTTTTCGGCGTTCGAGGCCTGGCGCGACGAGGTTTTGGCGGAAGAAGAGCGCGACCAGCACAAGATCGACCGCAAGATCGTCGCCGAGGAACACTGGCTGCGCTACGGCGTCTCGGGCCGGCGCAAGCGCAACGTCAAACGCCTCGCCAACCTGCATGCACTGCGCGATCAGCGCCGCACCTATCGTGGCGTCGCCGGACAAGCGGCGCTGACTGCATCCGAGGCCGAGCAATCCGGCAAACTGATCATCGAGGCGATCAAGATCAGCAAGGCATTTGACGACCGCACCATCGTCGACAACTTCTCGACCCGCATCCAGCGCGGCGACCGCGTCGGCATCGTTGGTCCGAACGGCGCCGGCAAAACCACGCTGATCAACCTGCTGACCGGCAACGACGAGCCGGACGCGGGCAAGGTGAAGCTCGGCGTCAACATCGAGATGGCGACGCTCGACCAGCACCGCGAAAGCCTCGATCCGAAGTCGACGCTCAGCGACGCGCTCACCGGCGGACGCGGCGACAGCGTCATGGTCGGCGGCAAGCCGCGCCACGTCATCGGCTACATGAAGGACTTCCTGTTCGCGCAGGAGCAGGCGCGCACGCCGCTGGAAGTTCTGTCCGGCGGCGAGCGCGGACGGCTGATGCTGGCGCGCGCGCTGGCGAAGCCGTCCAACCTGCTGGTGCTGGACGAACCGACCAACGACCTCGATCTCGAAACGCTCGACGTGCTCGAAGAAATGCTCGGCGATTACGAGGGCACGGTGATCCTCGTCAGCCACGACCGCGATTTCCTCGATCGCGTCGTCACATCCGTGATCGCACCGGACGGCAACGGCAAGTGGATCGAATACGCCGGCGGCTATTCCGACATGCTGGCCCAGCGCGGCTCGGACCTGCAGCAGGCGTCACGTCAGGCGTCACCGGAGAAGAAGGCAGCGGCTGCCCCCGCCGCCACGCCGTCGGCCACGCCTCAACAGAAGCGCCGCCTCTCCTTCAACGAGAAGCACGCGCTGGAAACGCTGCCGAAGATGATGAAAAAGCTGCAGGCGGAGATCGCGAAGCAGCAGGCACTGCTCGACGATCCGAACCTCTATGCGAAGGACCGCAATAAGTTCGATGCCGCCACCGCCGCGCTGACCAAGGCGCAGGATGAACTCCAGCAATCCGAAGAGCGCTGGCTGGAGCTCGAAATTCTGCGCGAGGAGCTGGAAGGGTAAGCCTCTCAGTCGTCAAGCCCGGACTTGATCCGGGCATCCATCTTTCCGAAAGAAGCTGGATTGCCGGGTCAAGCCCGGCAATGACGAGTGGATTTACGGCTTCAGATAGACGTAACCCTGCGACTGCAGTTCGGCGAGCTTCACCACACCGCCCTCGTCGACCTTCACCATGCCGGGAAGCAGATCCGCCTGCGTCACGCCCTGTGCCTTCATGGTGTTGCCGCAGGCATTCACCGTGAGACCGGTCTTGATGTGTTTCTCGAGCTTGCTGCTGGTATCGGGGCTCGCCGAGATCGCGTGGAACGCCTTCAGCGCCGGGCCATGCACGACCAGCGCGATATTCACCTTCTCCGGTCCGCCGACGCCATCGTAATGGTTCTGGATGTTGCCGAGCGTGAAGGCGACCTTGTCCATGTCGCACAGGTGATAAACCACCTTCGACTTGTCAGGCCCAGCGGCGCGCGCGGGCGACGAGAGCGAGAACAAGCCACTGAGCGTGGCGAAGCCTGCGAGAAGATGACGGCGCTGCATGGTTGATCCCCTTTTATTTGCTCCGCATCGCGGCGAGTTCCTTGCGGTCGGTTACGAGCGACGCGCATTCCTCGATGCTAGCACGGTCCAGCCGGAAAATCTTGTCATCCGCGCCGGCCACCAGCTCGGTGCCCGCCTCATCGTCTGGCTTGTTGTTCTGCCAGATGCGGATGCGCTCTAACCGGATCAGCACCGACTGATCGTTCTTCATTGCCACACTGAGGCCGCCGCCGTCGCAATCGACGCCGCAGCCGTAGCGCATGTCGCCGCCGTCATCGGCGATGAAATGATTGCACGAGCCGGACGAGTCGAACGCGCCCTTGCGGTGGCGATACTGCACGCCGAGGCGGAAGGAATAGCTGAGGTTCTTCGTTTCCTCGTCCTTTTCGGCGCTGACCAGCAGCTTCATCGCGCTCACCTTCTGCAGCGGATGGCGCTTGAGGTGATCGGGATCGTAGCGGCGCACGAAACAGGTGTAGTTCTTGTCCTTGGCTGGCGCGACCATGAACATCCGCTTGTCGAACGCACCGGTGAGCACGGGGTCCTTGCCTATCTCTTCCGGATTGGGGGGCGCGGCGGGCTTGGCCTCATCCGCTTTCACCTCGGCGGCGGGCACGCTCGCGCCGCCATCCTGCGCGGCGAAGGATGGCGC
Organism: Proteobacteria bacterium SG_bin9; assembly: GCA_002083525.1. GTDB lineage: Bacteria > Pseudomonadota > Alphaproteobacteria > Rhizobiales > Xanthobacteraceae > SG-bin9. The sequence continues at coordinate 53,545 of LWDM01000079.1, forward strand.
GGAGAGCAGGGCCAGCGACGCGGCGCAGGCCAGAGCCAGATTCATCAATGTTTGCCGAAACTTGTCGGACATGGGCGCACCTGCGGTCGCAACGATTGCTTCCGATTTGTCGCGAGATGCCGCCAACGCGTTCAAACCATTCAGGCTTTGGCCTTGAGCCAGGCCAGCACCCCGCGTCCGGCCGCGGCTCCCGTCGCGCACGCCGCCTGCAGCAGATAGCCGCCGGTCGGCGCCTCCCAGTCGAGCATCTCGCCGGCGACGAACACACCCGGCAGCCTGGCCAGCATGAAGCGGTCGTCGATCTCGCTGAACGCCACGCCGCCCGCCGTCGAAATAGCCCGTGCGAGCGGCGCGGCGGCGGTGAGCGTCACCGGCACGGCATTGATCAGCGACGCGAGTTGGGCGCGCGATATGTCCGTAAGCTTTCCGCCCTCCGCCATCGCCGCCTCCTGCAACAGCCCGATCGCGACCGGCGATAATCCCGCCGCCTTGCGCAGAAATGTCGAGAAAGATTGTTTGCCGCGCGGCGCGGCGAGTTTTGCGGTGAGCGCCGCATCGGCCACATCCGGACGCAACGCGATCATGAGCTGCGCGCTGCCATCGCGCGTGATCGCATCACGCAGCGGCGCAGCAAGCGCATAGACCGCCCCGCCCTCGATGCCGTCCTTGGTGATCATCGCATCACCACGTACGGTGTGCTCGCCGAAGCGGAGTTGCACCGTCTTCAGCGGCTCACCGGCGAAGCGCTCGCGAAACGTCGGCGACCACACAACTGAGAAGCCGGAGTTCGCCGGACGCAGCGGCGTGATCGTCACGCCTTTCGCCGCAAGCAGATCGGTCCATGCGCCATCGGAGCCGAGCCGCGGCCAGCTCGCGCCACCGAGCGCGAGGACGGCCGCGTCGGCCTCGACAGTGATGCCGCCGCCTGCCGTCTCGAACTTCAAATTCCCCTCGCCGTCCCAGCCTATCCAGCGATGCCGCAGGTTCAGCGTCACGCCCGCCACATCGAGACGGCGCAGCCATGCGCGCAGCAGCGGCGACGCCTTGAAGCTTTTCGGGAATACACGTCCGCTTGAGCCTGTGAACGTCTCCTCGCCGAGATCGTGCGCCCATGTACGCAGCACGTCGGGCGTTAACGCATCGATGACCCGCGCGAGCCGATCCGCCGCCGCGCCGTAACGCGTCATGAATCGATCGAGGGGTTCGCTGTGCGTGAGATTGAGGCCCCCGCGCCCGGCCATCAGGAACTTGCGGCCGGCGGACGGCATCGCGTCATAGATCGTCACGCGGGCGCCGCCGGCGGCGAGGACCTCCGCCGCCATCAGCCCAGCCGGGCCTGCACCGATCACGGCGATGTTTGGGGATTGTGATGCCATCTCACTCGTCATGCCCGGACTTGATCCGGGCATCCATCTTTTTCTGAGAGATCAGTTAGATGGATCACCGGGTCAAGCCCGGTGATGACGCATCAGTTGGGCTGGGCCGCCAACCGTTACATCTTCACGCCGCGCGCGGTCGCCGCCTGCTGCACGTATTTCATGGTCTGCTGGAACGCCTGCTCCAGCGCCTTGCCCTTCGACATGTCGGAGATGTCGGCAAAGCGCGCGGCGATTGCGTCCGGCGTCCACTCGTTGTCCGGCAGGTTGATGCCCTCGCTCTCGATGATCTTGATCACCGCGAACGAGCCCGCGCCCGCGCCCATGATGGTGCGGGTCGGCGCATCCTCGCTGACGAGGTAGAGCACCGCGGGCGTGATCGCCTCGGGCTTCATCAATTGCAGCGCCGCCGGCGGCAGTAATTCTTCGGTCATACGCGTCGCGGCCGTCGGTGCGATGGTGTTGACGCGGATGTTGGTCTTGCGCCCCTCTTCCGCCAGCACGTTCATCAGGCCCGCCATCGCCGCTTTTGCCGCGCCGTAGTTGGCCTGACCGAAATTGCCGAACAGGCCCGACGACGACGAGGTCAGGACGATGCGGCCGTAGTTCTGTTCGCGCATGCCCGCCCACACCGCCTTGCAGCAGTTGAACGTGCCGGTGAGATGCACGCCGATGACCTTGGCGAAGTCCGCCGGCTCCATCTTCGCGAACGACTTGTCGCGCAGGATGCCGGCATTGGCGACCAGCACATCGACCTTGCCGAACTTCTCCGTCGCCTGCGCGACCATCGCCGTGACCTGCTCGAAGTCGGAGACGTCCGCGCCGTTCGCAATGGCTTCGCCGCCGGCCTTCTTGATTTCCTCGACCACCGTGTCCGCGGGACCGAGCGAAGCGCCGGTGCCGTCGCGCGCGCCGCCGAAGTCGTTGACCACCACCTTTGCGCCAAGCTTCGCCAATGAAAGTGCGTGGCTGCGGCCAAGGCCATTGCCTGCGCCGGTGACGATGGCGACGCGGCCGTCAAATCGGATTGTCATGGTTACATTCGCCTCATTCGAAATAGGTCAGGCCGATCCAGTCGGCGGCGATTGCGGGCTTCGCTTCGCCCTCGATCTCGACTGTCACCAGCGAGCGTGAAAACAGTTCGTTCGGCTTGCGCAGGTACGCCTCGCCGAGCTTGAAGTGGCCGCGCACGCGCGAGCCGGATTTCACCGGCGAGATGAAGCGCAGCTTGTCGAGGCCATAGTTGACGCCCATGGTTGCGCCCTCGATCGGCGGCATCACCTCGTAGGAGAAGATGCTCATCATCGACATGGTGAGAAAGCCGTGCGCCACCGTGGTGCCGAAGTTGGTGTCCTTCGCACGTACCGGATCGACGTGAATGTACTGATGATCGTTGATGACTTCAGCGAACTGATCGATGCGCTTCTGATCGAGCGTATGCCAGTTGGAGACGCCGATCTCCTGCCCGACCATTTTCAAATACGCATCGAGCGTAATCGGTGGTTTGATCCACACGCTGTTCATTGGAATGCCCCTTAGCGAGCGCTTTGCAGCGCCGGAAAATCCTCTTCCCGAAATTCAGCGCCGCGCAAGGGATCGCTGCGGTTGTTGTCGTGTTCGAGACGGCGCAATTGCACGCGGCGGATCTTGCCCGAAATCGTCTTCGGCAGCTCGGTCACAAGCTCGAGGCGGCGGATGCGCTTGAACGGCGCCAGCCGCGCATGCGTATGCGCGAAGATCGACTCGGCTGTCGCGGCGGACGGCGCGACGCCGCCGACCAGCAAGACATACGCTTTCGGGATCGCGAGCCGGATCGGATCGGGCGACGGCACCACCGCCGCTTCCGCCACGGCCTCGTGCTCCAGCAGAATGCTTTCGAGCTCGAACGGCGAGATACGATAGTCGGACGACTTGAACACGTCGTCGGAGCGGCCGACGAAGGTGAGATAGCCGTCGTCGTCGACGAACACCACGTCGCCGGTGCGATACGCATCGCCATCGGCCGAGTGTGGTTGGCCGTCTTCACCCAGATATCCGCGCATCAGCCCCGCGGGACGATCGTTGCCCAGCAACAGGCTGATCTCGCCTTCGCTCGCGGGATTGCCGTCGATATCGGCGACGCGCACGCGATAGCCCGGCATCGGCCGGCCCATGGAGCCGACCTTGACCTGTTGCCCCGGCGAGTTGCCCGCAAGCGCGGTCGTCTCGGTCTGGCCGTAGCCGTCGCGGATGGTGAGATTCCACGCCGCGCGGATTTGGTCGATCACTTCCGGATTGAGCGGCTCGCCTGCGCCGCAGACTTCGCGCAGCGACATCTTGTACTGCGTCAGGTCCTCCTGAATCAGCAGCCGCCATACGGTCGGCGGCGCGCATAGCGTCGTCACCTTGCAGCGTTCGAGCGTTTTCAGCAGCGGCTTGGCATCGAAGCGCGGCTGGTTGGCGATGAAGATCGTCGCGCCCGCGTTCCACGGTGCGAAGAAGCAGCTCCACGCATGCTTGGCCCAGCCGGGCGATGAAATGTTGAGATGCACGTCGCCAGGTTGCAGCCCGATCCAGAACATCGTCGTCAGCGCGCCGACCGGATAGCTGCGATGGCTGTGCAGCACGAGCTTCGGCTTCGCCGTCGTGCCCGACGTGAAGTAGAGCAGCATCGGATCGTCGGACTTGGTCACGCCGTCCGGCGTGAACGCCTCGGATTGCTTGCGTGCGTCCGCAAATGGCAACCAGCCGGCCGCAGCGCTTTCGCCAACGACGATCTTCGCGACGCCCGGCGCCTTGAGCCCGTCGAACTTCGCGACCTGATCGGCGGAAGCGACCACCGCGCGCGCCTTGCCGCGATCGAGGCGATCCTGCAATTCGTCCGGCGTCAGCAAGGTCGTCGCCGGAATGACGATCACACCGAGCTTGATCGCCGCCAGCATCGTTTCCCACAGCGGCACGACGTTGCCGAGCAGCAGCAGCAGATGGTCGCCGCGCTTCAGCCCCTGCGCGCGCAGGAAATTCGCAACCTGGTTGGAGCGTGTCGAGAGTTCGGCAAACGTCAGTTTGGTCTCGGCGCCGCTCGCGACATCGACGATCCAGAGCGCCGTGCGGCTCGCGCTCTCGGCGTTGCGCGCCAGTTCCGCATCGAACCAGTCGAGCGCCCAGTTGAACGCCGGCTGATCCGGCCAGCGGAAGTCGCGCACCGCCGTATCGTAGTCGGTGCGATGGCGCAGAAGAAACGCGCGCGCGTCCTGGAAGGTGGTCATGCTGGTCCCGGCCTGGTTATTTCGCCCGGAATAAATCACGGTCGTCATCTCAGCGAAAGCCGGACGACGACCGGCTTCCGATTATTTTGCCAGGCTGCGGACGTGGTTGATGATGCCCGAGAAATCCACGCCGCCGTGCCCGGCCGCATCGAAGTCCTTGTAGAGTTCCTGCGCATGCTTGCCGAGCGGCGTCACCGCGCCCGCCGCCGAGGCAGCGTCCTGCGCGAGCGTGAGGTCTTTCACCATCAGCGCCGACGCGAAGCCCGGCTTGTAGCCGTTGTTGGCGGGCGACGTGGGAACCGGGCCCGGCACCGGGCAATAGGTCGTCAGCGACCAGCACTGGCCCGACGACGTTGAGGACACATCGAACAGCGCCTGATGCGACAGGCCGAGCTTTTCGGCCAGCGCGAACGCTTCGCCGACCGCGATCATCGAAATGCCGAGGATCATGTTGTTGCAGATCTTCGCCGCCTGCCCCGCACCCGGATCGCCGCAGTGGACGATCTTCTTGCCCATGCCTTCGAGGATCGGCTTCGCCGCGCCAAACGACTTCGCATCGCCGCCGCACATGAAGGTGAGCGTCGCGCCCGCCGCACCGCCGACGCCGCCGGAGACCGGCGCATCGACCGACGAAAGCCCGGCCTTGCTGGCAAGCCCGTGCGCGGTGCGCGCGCTTTCCACGTCGACCGTCGAGCAATCGATCAGCAGCGCGCCCTTGGCGACCGACGGAATGACATCGGTCCACACCGCGACCACATGCTTGCCGGCCGGCAGCATGGTGATCACAACGTCCGCACCCTTCACCGACGCGGCGGCGCTGTCAGCGATCGAGACGCCCGCGGCCTTTGCCGCGGTCTTCGATGCCTCGACCAGATCGAAGCCCGTCACCTTGTGCCCGGCCTTGACCAGATTGCCGGCCATCGGCCCGCCCATGTTGCCGAGCCCGATGAATGCAATGTTCGCCATTGTTATGCTCCCTCTATTCTTGTTTCGTCATTGCGAGCGAAGCGAAGCAATCCAGCTCCGGGTGTGGTGTGGATTGCTTCGTCGCTATCGCTCCTCGCAATGACGTTTCATTTAGTTGCGTTCCTCAAAAACCAATTCGTCGTCGCCGAGCGACGTAAAATATGGCGCAAGCATCGGCGGCGTGACGCCATCGATGGTCGGCGGCGACCACTTCGGATTGCGATCCTTGTCGATGACGGCAGCGCGTACGCCTTCGCGGAAATCGTCACTCGCGAACACCGCCAGCGCCGCGCGATATTCGCGCACGAGGCATTCTTCCAAGGTCGCCGATTCACGCGCGAGCCGCAGCAGCTTCAGCGTGATCACGAGGCCGCGCGGCGACTTCTCGTTCAGCATCTTTAGCGTCGCAAGCGCCAGCTCGGAGCCATCCTGCGTCAGCGCATCCATGATCTCATCGACACGGTCGTGCGCGAACCACTTGTCGATCTCCGGCTGCAAGGCCGCGACCGGGCCCACCTTCTCCGGCGTCGCGAAGCTGCGGATCAGATCCCACACATCGGCATCTTCCACACCCGGATTGATGTTGGTCAGCGCGCGGCGCAGGTCGAACAGCTTCGCCTGCGGCACCACCCAGTCGGCAAACTTCGCATGCACCGCATCCGGGCCATTCATCATTGCGCCGGTGAGCCCGAAATACGTACCGATCTCGCCCGGCGAATTCGCCAAGAGCCAGGTGCCGCCGACATCCGGGAAGAAGCCGAGCCCGGCTTCCGGCATCGCCAGCTTCGTCTTGTCGGTGACGACGCGATGCTTGCTGTGCGCGGACAAGCCGACGCCGCCGCCCATGACGATGCCGTCCATAAACGCGACATACGGTTTCGGGAAATGCGCGATACGCGAGTTGAGGATGTACTCCTCACGCCAGAGGATTTTTCCGAGATCGCCCTTCGCGTGCGAGCTCTCCCACAGCGCGCGAATATCGCCGCCGGCGCAGAGCCCGCGCTCGCCTGCTCCTTCCAGCACGATGACGCTGACCGCCGGATCGGTCTCAAACGCGTCAAGCGCCTTGTCGACATCGCGAAACATCTCGAGCGTCACGGCGTTGATCGCCTTCGGCCGGTTCAGGCGAATGATGCCTGCCGCACCTTCGCGAACCGCAACCAAATCACCTTCTATGAAAGGCGCGTTCATCGCGCGCCCTCGATCAGCTTGCGGGCGACGATCACGCGCATAATCTCGTTGGTGCCTTCGAGAATCTGATGCACACGCAGATCGCGCACGATCTTCTCGATGCCGTATTCGGCGAGATAGCCATAGCCGCCGTGCAGCTGCAGCGCGTCGTTGGCGACCTCGAAACCGACGTCGGTTGCGAAGCGCTTCGCCATGGCGCAGAGCATCGACGCATCCGGCGTCTTCGCGTCGAGCGCCGACGCCGCACGCCACAGGAATGTGCGTGCCGCCTCGAGCTCCGTCGCCATGTCGGCAACCTTGAACTGCAGCGCCTGGAATTCGTCGAGGCGTTTGCCGAAGGCTTTCCGCTCTTTCATGTAATCGAGCGATTTGTCGAGCGCTGACTGCGCGCCGCCGAGCGAGCACGCGGCGATGTTCAACCGCCCGCCGTCGAGACCGGCCATGGCGATCTTGAAGCCGATGCCCTCCTCGCCGAGACGATTGGCGACCGGCACCCGTGCGTTCTCGAAGATCACTGCGCGCGTCGGCTGCGCGTTCCAGCCCATCTTGCGCTCGTTGGCGCCAAAGGACACGCCCGGCGTCTTGCCGTCGATGACGAGCGTCGAGATGCCACCCGCGCCCTCGCCGCCGGTGCGCACCATCGTCACGTAGAAATCGCTGGCGCCGCCGCCGGAGATGAACTGCTTCTGGCCGTTGAGCACGTAGTGATCGCCGTCGCGTACCGCGCGCGTGCGCAGCGCCGCAGCGTCCGAACCCGCGCCGGGTTCGGTGAGGCAATAGCTCGCGACCGTCTCCATGGTGCAGAGCTTCGGCAGCCACTTGTGCCGCTGCTCTTCCGAGCCATAGGCGTCGATCATCCACGACGCCATGTTGTGGATCGAGATGAAGGACGACACCGCCGGACAGCCTGTCGCCAGCGCCTCGAAGATGAGCGCCGCGTCGAAGCGGGTCATGCCCGAACCGCCGACATCGTCCTTGATGTAGATGCCGCCGATGCCGAGCGTCGCCGCCTCGCGGATCACGTCGAGCGGGAGATGTTTCTCCTCGTCCCACTTCAGTGCATGCGGCGCGATCTTCTCAGCAGCAAAGCCGCGCGCCATGTCGCGCACGGCCTGCTGGTCTTCCGTCAGAGCAAACTGCATGCGCAGCGCCCCGTATCAGTTCATCGTCGGGATGACGAATTCGGCACCATCCTTGACGCCGGAGGGCCAGCGCGAGGTGACGGTCTTGGTCTTGGTGTAGAAGCGGATCGAGTCCGGGCCGTGCTGGTTGAGATCGCCGAAGCCCGAGGCCTTCCAGCCGCCGAAGGTGTAGTACGCGATCGGCACCGGGATCGGCACGTTGATGCCGACCATGCCGACGTTGACCTTCGCCGCGAAGTCGCGCGCCGCATCGCCGTCGCGGGTGAAGATCGCAACGCCGTTGCCGTACTCGTGCTCGCTCGGCAGGCGCAGCGCTTCGTTATAGTCGTTGGCACGCACGACCGAGAGCACCGGGCCGAAGATCTCTTCCTTATAGATGCGCATGTCCGGCTTCACGTTGTCGAACAGGCAGCCGCCCATGTAGAAGCCGTTCTCGTAGCCCTGCATCTTGAAGCCGCGGCCGTCGACCGCGAGCGTCGCGCCTTCCTTGATGCCGGTCTCGACGTAACCCTTCACGCGCTCGAGCGCGGCCTTCGTCACCAGCGGACCGAAGTCGGCCGACGGATCGGTCGACGGACCGATCTTCAGGCTTTCGACGCGCGGGATCAGCTTTTCCATCAGGCGATCGGCAGTCGTCTTGCCGACCGGCACCGCAACCGAGATCGCCATGCAGCGCTCACCGGCCGAGCCGTAGCCCGCGCCGATCAGCGCGTCGACGGTCTGGTCCATGTCCGCGTCCGGCATGATAATGGCGTGGTTCTTGGCGCCGCCGAAACACTGCGCGCGCTTGCCGGTCGCGGCCGAGCGCTCATAGATGTACTGCGCGATCGGCGACGAACCGACGAAGCCGACGGCACGGATATCCGGATCGTCGAGGATCGCGTCAACCGCTTCCTTGTCGCCGTTGACGACGTTGAGGATGCCCGGCGGCAGGCCAGCCTCGATCATCAGCTCGGCGAGCTTCATCGGCACGCCCGGATCGCGCTCCGAGGGCTTGAGGATGAATGCGTTGCCGCAAGCGATCGCCGGCGCGAACTTCCACATCGGGATCATCGCAGGGAAGTTGAACGGGGTGATACCGGCGACGACGCCGAGCGGCTGGCGCATGGAATAGATGTCGATGTTCGGGCCCGCGCCTTCGGTATATTCGCCCTTCATCAGGTGCGGGATACCGCAGGCGAACTCGACCACTTCAAGGCCGCGCTGAATATCGCCCTTCGCGTCCGGCACGGTCTTGCCGTGCTCGCGCGCGAGCAGATCGGCGAGCTTGTCGTAATCGCGCTGCACCAGTTCGAGGAACTTCATCATCACGCGTGCACGGCGCTGCGGGTTGGTCGCGGCCCAGTCCGGCTGCGCGGCGCGGGCGTTCAGCACCGCCTCGCGTACTTCGGCCTTCGTCGCCAGCGCGACTTTGCCCTGCACCTCGCCGGTCATCGGCTCGTAGACGTCGGCCGTGCGGCCCGACTTGCCCGCGACCAGCTTGCCGCCGATGAAATGTCCGATGTTGCGCATGGGCTTTCCCCGTTACTGAAAGGTTTCTGATGGTGGATTGTTGAGATAGAACGTACTCTCAGGCGAGGCGATAAAGAAGCCCCACGAATGCGCAACGGCACTGCAAAAAATCGGCAATTGGCGGAGACCGTCGCCGCAAATTTGGACCAGCGCATCCGCTGGGACGACCTGCGCATTTTCCTCGCCACCTGCCGCGCCGGAACGGTCTCCGCCGTAGCGCAGACGCTCGGCATCGACAACACCACCGTGTCGCGGAAGATCCAGCGGCTCGAGAAATCGCTGAAAACCAAGCTGTTCGAGCGCCGGAATACCGGCTACCGCCCCACCCGCTCCGGCGAGAAGCTGTTGCGCACCGCCGAGCGGGTCGAGAGCACCATCGTCCAGGGCGAAAGCGAACTCGCCGACCGCGACGTCTCGCTCACCGGCGTCGTGCGCGTCGGCTCGCCGGATGGTTTTGGCAGCTTCTTTCTTGCACCCAGACTAGCCGGCTTCTGCCAGACCAATCCCGAACTCGAAATCCAGCTCATCGCCACCGCGCGCGGCTTCTCGCTGTCGAAGCGCGAGGCCGACATCGCGATCGCGCTGGCGCTGCCGACGCAGGGCCGCGTCATCGGCCGCAAGCTCACCGACTATCGCCTCGGCCTCTATGCCTCACGCGGCTACATCAAGTCGCATCCGAAGATCAGGCGCATCGACGATCTCAAGGACCACCTCTTCATCAGCTACATCGACGAGTTTCTCTACACGCCGCTGCTCGACTATGTCGGCATCGTCTCGAAGGCGATCGCGCCGCGCTTCAAGAGCGCGCATCTGTTCGCGCAGTTTCAGGCGGTGAAGGCCGGCAAAGGCGTCGCGATCCTGCCGACCTTCATGGCCGATCCGGACAAGGAGCTCGTGCCGCTGCTCCGCAACGAGGTGAAGCTCGAGCGAGCGTTCTATCTCTTGCTCCACGAAGACAACCGCAATCTCGCGCGCGTCAAGGCGGCGGCGGACTTCATCGTCGAGGAAGTGCGCAAGAACCGGACGCTGTTTCTGCCGGGGAAGTGACTAATTCAGAAACAGCTTGTCGTAGAGATAGCCGACAAGAACTAGAACAAGAATACTAGTTGCAAACGAGATAGCACCGATCTTGAGTCGCTCTCTTAGATACGTTCTTGTTTGCTCGTCCTTTGGAAATGACTCCCAATAGATGCGGTCGAGGATTCCTTTTCTTGGGCTGGGCTTGATCCCTCTCATAGAGAGGTGAATTTCTGTGTAGATTAGCGCGATCGCCGCAGACGAAAGCAGAATAACGTCGCCTCTAGACATTATAATCGCACCTGTCCAAGCTTAGCTCACTCATAATCAACCTCTCGTCATTCCGGGGCGCGAGCAAAGCGAGCGAGCCCGGAATCCATATCCCCTGTGTTAGCTAGAGATTCCAGGCAGCAAATCCACCCACCCCGGATTCTGCTCCTCAATCAACCGCACCTTCCAGTCGCGGCGCCATTTCTTCAATTCTTTCTCACGCGCGATTGCGGTCGGTGCGTCATCATAAGCTTCAAACCAGACTAGTTTGTCGATTCCATATCGTGACGTGAAGCCTTTCCCCACTTTCTGGCGATGCTCATGCCCTCGCCTAACGATGTCGTTTGTCACACCCACGTAGATCGTGCCGTGCTTGCCGCTCGCAAGAAGGTAGACGTAATGCGCCATCGTCAGCACAGGGGTTATGGATTCCGGGCTCGCTCGCAAGTGCTCGCGCCCCGGAATGACGGCTGAGAGTACGGCAAGCTCCACAAACGCGGCCCCTGCAAAAATTAGCCATTGTTCGTTCGGTTGATGGGGTGGCTTGCCCCCTCACCCCATCTCCACCACGACCTTCCCCTTCGCGCGGCCGCTTTCGACATAGGCCAGCGCGTCGGCCATCTGCGCGAACGGAAACACCTTGTCGACGGTCACCTTCATGCGCCCCTGCGTGATGAGATCGCCAAGCTCGGCGAGTTCGCTGCCGCTCGGGTGCATGAAGAGATAGCGGTAATCGACCTTCGCGCGGCGCGCCTTCGACCTGATCTTGCCGCTGATGATCCAGAACAGGATCGCGAGCACCGTGCGCCCGCCGAGATCCTTCATCGCGGTGCGCGGCTCCGGCAGCGCGGCGACGGAGACGATCTTCGTGCCCGGCTTCATCACCTGGAACATCTGGTCGAGCGTCTCGCCGCCGATCAGGTCGAATCCCGCATCGAACTGCCTACCCTTCTCCGCGATGCTTTGCTTGGTGTAATCGATGACGTCGTCGGCGCCGAGCGAACGCACCAGCGCCTCGCCCCTGCTTGAAGCCGTCGTCGTCACGTGCGCGCCGAGCCATTTCGCGATCTGGATCGCGAAGGTGCCGACGCCGCCGGCGCCGCCCGAGATGAAAACCTTCTGCCCCGGTGTGATGCCGAGTTCGTCACGCAATGCCTGCAGCGCCGTCAGTCCTGCGAGCGGCACGGCGGCCGCGGTCGTGAAGTCGATGCCCGCCGGCATCGGCGCGACGAAGTCCGCATCGACGCACGCCTGCTCGGCGAACGCGCCGCCCCGGCTCTTGTCGAGGCGCGCGAACACGCGATCGCCCGTCTTGAAGCGTTTGACGTTGCTGCCGACAGCCGCGACCTCGCCCGCAAGCTCGTTGCCGAGCACGAACGGCAGCTTCGGGCTGTTGATGATCTTGAGCTTGCCCTGGCGGAATTTGAAATCGACCGGATTGAGCCCCGCGGCGCGGACGCTCACCAGCACATCGTTCGGCCCCGGCACAGGCGCTGCTACGTCCGTCAGCGCCGAGCCCTCAGGACCGCCGTATTGATTGAGAACGTAGGCGCGCATGATACCCCCTCCGCCGGTTGCATCGTGCCAGCCTAGCAAATTCCTGCAGCCTTTTCGCAATCGGAGAAGCGCGAAAGCGCAGATCGCAGCAGCAACTTAGGAACGCATTTTCCAGTGTAGCGCTAAATCCTCGCTCTGCCCGGCAAAATGCGATCTACTGGCAGGTGTTGTAACGGCACATTGTAGAACAGTTTTGATTTGGCGATAGGGAGCCATGCCATGCGGTTTTTGAAAACCTTGGTGCTTGCGGCCACTTGTTTCTTTTCAATTGTCACTACGTCGGATGCTCAGTCCGTAAAGAAAATCGGCCTGCTGGTGAATGGCGCCCCTTCTCCTCTCTTCGACTCGATCAAGAACAATCTTCTCAGTGACTTTGCCGCGCTTGGCTATGTTGAAGGCCGGGACATTGTGATCGAGCCCCGGTTCGCCGAACAAAAACTCGATCGCCTTCCCGGCCTTGCCAAGGAATTGGCCGACGCAAACGTCGATGTCATCATCGCGCTCGGCGGGCCGGCCGCCGTCGCGTCCCAGAAGGCAACGTCCACCATTCCCGTGATCTTCTCGATCGTCACCGACCCCGTCGCACTGAAGCTCGTGTCGGCGATGGACAAGCCGGGCGGCAACGTGACGGGCATCACGAGCCTCGACCGGCAACAGGCCGCAAAGCAGTTCGAGCTTTTGAAGGAGGCGTTTCAGGGGATCAAACGCGTCGCGGTGCTGAGCGATCAAACCATACCCGGCGCCGACGAACGCGGGCTGGCGCCGATCGATCGCGCCAACGAAGCAGCAGCCAAGGCGGCAGGCCTGGACGTTCAAGTCCTGAAGGTGAAGGGCGCCGCCGATCTCGAAACAGCGTTCGCGGACATGGTCAAGGAGCGCGCCGATGCCGTGCTGGTGCTTGAGGTGCCCGTCCCCTTCGCGATCCGCAGGCAGGTCGCCGAAACGGCATTGAAGAACCGCCTGCCGACGATGTTTCCGGGAGGTCAGGGTGACGCCAACGGCGTCATCTCCTATGGCACCAGTGTGAGCGATACATGGCGCAGATTCGCGGCAATCGCGGACAAGATTTTCAAAGGCACGAAGCCGGCCGATCTTCCCGTCGAAACCGTCGAAAAGCGTGAACTGGTCATCAACCTGCAGACGGCAAAAGCCATCGACATTCTGATTTCGCCCGACCTACTGGCCCGTGCCGACAAAGTGGTGCGATAGATCTAGGGCCACCTTGACTTTTCCGTTTTCTATGACTATATTCCTATTTGTCCTGCCCCACGATGAGGGGCGTTCGCGATCGTCACGATGCGCGGGGCGGGATGCGGTGGACGCGTGCGTGCTGTCAGACGTGCAGCGAGTACGCGGACTGGCTGAAGTCGCGTTACCCCGAAGCCGTCGCCCGGCTTCGCAGCGGCGGATTACTCAGGCTCGCCCGCCGGGGGTTTCTCGCGTCATAGGCCGTTAACACCATCGCGTGCGGAACGCCGGATGTTTTTGGCGTGACCGTGGTGACTACGCTCGTGTGCCAAAACTCATTTTTGCGCACGAGACTGCGGACGCGTCGAGCGTCCGGCGTTCCGCGCGCCCTCTCTTTCAAGGCGCGAATGAGGAACACCTCAAGCGCGCGTGCGCTCGGGGCACAAATAGACTCCGGCGCCCCCGCGCCGCAAAGAACAGGGGTGATCTGGCATGTCTGGAGATAGCAATGGCGATGGGAGGCAAAACCGTGCGTCAATTTCTGTCGTCATCACCGGGCTTGACCCGGTGATCCATCTTCAAAATTCGGACTTTAAAGAAAAAAGATGGATGGCCGGGTCAAGCCCGGCCATGACGAGGCAATCAGGTCGCCTTCGCGCGCTTCCGGGCAGTCTTCTTCGCCGGCGCCTGGGCAATCGCCGCATCGCGTCCGATGTCGAGGATCTGTTCCGAAAACTCGCCGCTGCCGGCGATGCGCGACATCAGCATGGTGCCCATCATGGTCGCGAGCGCGGCGATCGCCTGTTCGCGCGCGGCCTTCGGCGGGCCCGGCAGCTGCGCCGCGAGCGTGTCGATCATCCGCTCGAGCTGGCCGAGAAACATCTTGCGCGCCTTCGGCCCCTCGCGCGTCGCTTCAGATGCCAGCGTCGCCATGGTGCAGCCGTGGCCGGGATTATCGCGATGCGCCGGCGTGATGTAGTAATTGATCAGCGCCTCGAAGCGCTCGTCCGCGGGCGTGCGATCGACCACGTCCTTCCAACGCTCGCGCGAGCGATCCATCGCGTAGCTCAACGCCTCAATCATCAGCGCCTCGCGCGACTTGAAGTGCGCGTAGAAGCCGCCGTGCGTCAGCCCGGCTTCCTTCATCAGATCGGCGACGCCGATGCCCTGCGCACCCTTCTCGCGCAGCTGCACGGCGGCGTTCTTGACGATCCGCGCCCGCGTCTCGGCCTTGTGGTCTTTGGAATAGCGCATGGTCGATCCATGATATGATTGTGAGCATATGATAATGCATCCCGCGCCGAAAATGAAGGTTGCCTTTTCAGGGAAATCGCAGCGTCAATGGGAACCGCGGGCGATCCCCGCGCCATCCGGACAATGCGAGACGAACTCATGGATATGTTGAACGACTATTGCGGCGTTGCGCAGGACGAGCGCGGACTGGTGCGGGTCACGATCTGCAACGCAGGCAAGCTCAACATTCTCGGCACGCCGGTGATCGAAGGCCTCACGGCCGGCCTGAAGCAGGTCGCGAAAGGCCCCGGCCGCGTGATGGTCATCGCCGGACAAAGCGAGCGCAGCATGATCGGCGGCGCCGATATCAAGGAAATGGCCACACTCGATCAGACAGGCGCGGAAACCTTCATCTCCAAGCTGCGCGACCTGTGCAACGCCGTGCGCGCGGTGCCGTTTCCCACCATCGCCCGTATTCCGGGTTACAGCCTCGGCGGCGGCCTTGAATTCGCGGCCTGCTGCGATATCCGCATCGCCACGCAATCGGCGATGTTCGGCATGCCGGAGGTGAAAGTGGGAATTCCGTCGGTGATCCAGGCGGCGCTGCTGCCGCGCCTGATCGGCTGGGGCCGCACCAACTGGCTCTTGCTCACCGGCGAGAATATCGACGCGCCAACCGCGCTCAACTGGGGATTGATCGACGAGATCGCGCCGGACGATCAGCTCGATGCGGCGGTGGAGAAGACGGCGGCCGCCATGCTCGCCTGCGGCGACAGGGCGTTGCGTGCGCAGAAGGCGCTGCTGCGCCACTGGGAAAATGTGCCGCTAGAGCAGGCGTTTAACGACAGCGTCAAGACCTTCGGCGAAGCGTTCCTCACCGGCGAACCGCAGCATCACATGGGCGCGTTCGTGAACCGGAAGCGGTAATCGCCCCCTCCTGCCGGAAACGCGCACCTCATCCATCAAGAATGCATTGCAGTATGACCCTTGAAATCGGACGCGGAGTTTAATATTACGAACGTAATATATAACTCGAATCCGTGGAGACCACCATGTCCCAACCCGATCCGGTTGTCATCGTATCCGCCGTCCGCACGCCGCTCGGGCGGTTCCAGGGGGATCTCTCGCCGTTCAGCGCCCACGCGCTCGGCTCGCACGTCATCGGCGCAGCACTGGAGCGCGCGAAGCTTTCGCCCGAGCGTATCGACGAGGTGCTGATGGGCTGTGTGCTTCCGGCCGGCCAGGGTCAGGCCCCCGCCCGTCAGGCCGCGCGCGGCGCGAAACTTCCGGATGCGACCGGCGCCACCACCATCAACAAGGTTTGCGGCTCCGGCATGAAGGCCACCATGCTCGGCCATGACATCATCAATGCCGGCTCGGCGGAGATCGTCGTCACCGGCGGCATGGAGAGCATGACCAACGCGCCATACCTGCTCGAGAAAGCACGTAGCGGCTATCGCGTCGGACACGGTCGCATCATCGATCACATGATGATGGACGGTTTGGAAGACGCCTACGAGACCGGCCGCTCGATGGGCGATTTCGGCGAGGCGACGGCGGAAGCCTATCAATTCACCCGCGCAGATCAGGATGCCTATGCGGTCGAAACGCTGACGCGCGCCCGCAACGCGGTGTCGAGCGGTGCCTTCAAGGCGGAAATCGCGCCGATCAGCGTGCGTGAAAAAACCGGCGAGCGGAAAATCGAAAACGACGAGCATCCGCTGAAGGTCGCGCCGGAGAAAATTCCCTCGCTTAAGCCCGCGTTCCGTCCGAACGGCACGATCACACCAGCCGCCTCTTCGGCCAATGCCGATGGCGCCGCGGCGCTGATCCTCACCAGACGTTCGATTGCCGAGCGCGAAGGCCTGCCGATCCTCGCCACCATTCTCGGTCATTCGACCCATAGCCAGGAGCCGCAGTGGTTCACCACCGCGCCGATCCCGGCAATCCGCAAGCTGCTCGACAAGACCGGATGGAAAGTTGGCGACGTCGACCTGTTCGAGATCAACGAGGCGTTTGCGGTGGTGCCGATGGCGGCGCAGCGCGACCTCGGCATCGCGCGTGACAGGCTGAACGTCAACGGCGGTGCCTGTGCGCTCGGTCATCCGATTGGCGCAACCGGCGCCCGGCTAATCGTAACGTTGCTGCATGCGCTGGAGAAACAAAATCTGCGCCGCGGCGTAGCTTCTCTCTGCATCGGCGGCGGCGAAGCGACGGCCATCGCTGTCGAACGCTCCGTCCACTAACGTTTCGATCATTCAGGAGCCGTAATGATCTCGGATCGCCTTGCTGCCTCCTTCGCCCGTCGCGAGATTCATTACGGCTGGGTCGTCGCGGCCGTGACCTTTCTGACAATGCTGGTGAGCGCCGGCGCGATCGGCGCGCCCGGCGTCTTCATCCTGCCGCTGCAGAAAGAGTTCGGCTGGAGCACGGCGCAGATTTCCTCGGCGCTCGCCACACGCCTGCTGCTGTTCGGATTGATGGCGCCGTTTGCGGCCGCGCTGCTCAATCGCTTCGGCGTGCGGCGGATGATGCTCGCCGCACTCGGCATCGTCACAGTGAGCCTTCTGCTGTCGACGATGATGACGGAGTTCTGGCAGCTCTTTCTGTTATGGGGCGTCGCCATCGGCTTCGGCACCGGCCTCACCGCACTCGTACTCGGCGCGACAGTCGCGACCCGCTGGTTCAATCAGCGGCGCGGTCTCGTCGTCGGCATGCTGACGGCGGCGGCAGCCACCGGACAGCTTATCTTTCTCCCTCTTCTCTCGCAGATCACAGAACGCATCGGCTGGCGTCCGGCGATCGTCGCCATGTGCGCGCTGATCGCGATCGCCGCGCTGCTCGCGGCCGCACTGATGCGCGATCGTCCATCCGACATCGGCCTGCGGCCCCTCGGCGATGACGGCTCGCAACCGATGCCACCGCCGGCTCCACCCGCGGGCTCGATCGTGATGCTGGCGCTGACGACGCTGCGCGACGCGGCGAAAACACGGACGTTTTGGATTTTGTTCATCACGTTCTTCATCTGCGGCGCCTCGACCAACGGTCTTGTGCAAATTCACCTGATCCCGATGTGCGCCGATTTCGGTGTACCGCAGACGCAAGCCGCGGGGCTGCTCGCGGCGATGGGGTTGTTCGACATCATCGGCACCATCGGCTCCGGCTGGCTGTCCGATCGCTACAACAATCGCTGGCTCTTGTTCTGGTACTACGGCCTGCGCGGGCTTTCGCTGCTGTTCCTGCCCTACAGCGATTTCACCTTCTACGGACTGTCGCTGTTCGCCGTGTTCTACGGCCTCGACTGGATCGCGACCGTGCCGCCGACCATCAAATTGACCGCGCAGCGGTTCGGACCCGAGCGCGCGGCCATCGTGTTCGGCTGGGTCTTCGCCGGTCATCAGCTCGGCGCAGGTTTCGCGGCCTACTTCGCTGGTGTCTCGCGGACGATGACGATGACGTATTTCTACGCCTTCTTCACCGCGGGCGCGCTGTGCATCATCGCTGCGGCTCTCATCCTGCTGGCCGGGCGCGAGAAGCCCCGGTCGGCTCTCGCAGCGGCACCGGCGTGACGGAACGGTCGGCGGCGAAGATCACTTGATGATGCCAAGACGCCGCATCAGGAGATAAACGGCTGCGGATGCCGCGATGATCATGAGAACGGACCAGCCGAATCCGCTCTCGCCGTCGGTGAACGGCAGCCCCTTGACGTTCATACCGAACACGCCGGTCACGAATGTCGCAGGCAGCAGCAAGGCAGTGAGCACGGAGAGCGCATGCAGATGCTTGTTGCTCTCCTCCTCCATCACCAGCTGAAGCTCTTCCTGCAGAAGACGGCTGCGCTCGCGCAACTCGACCACGTCGTGATCGAGCCCATCGAGACGCTGGGCGAGTTTTGCGGCGCGGATCCGCATCGCTTGCGGGATTTCGGCCGAGACCTTGTGTTCGAGGCGCTGAAATACCGCGCGTAGGCCCGATAACTGGCGATGCAGCCGCACGCAGGTTCGCCGCAGTCGTCCGAGTTTTTGCCGCGCCGCCTGATCGGCGGTCTCCCCGGTCATGTTTTCCTCGATCGTATCGATGTCGGTGGCGATGCGATCGACAGTCCGATCCATCGCTTCGGCGATGTGCTCGACGATCGTCTCGAGCAGTTCGCCGACATTGGCAATGCAGTGCCCCGATTCGAGCAGGCGCCGTGTCGCATCCGCCGCGCTGAGTGCGTGATAGCGGCCACTGACGAGCAGTCCTTCGGTCATCACAAAGTGCAGAAATCCGGTCTGATCGGAGTTACCGTCGACATCGCGAACGAGATCGGGAAGCACGCCGTAGACGCAATCGTCGCTCGCATGCAGCTGCTGGAAATTGTCGCTGGAAAGCAGTAGCCGCCTCGCCTGCGGCGGAAGGTGCACCGTTTCCAGCCAGCGGCAGGCGCGCTGATCGGCCAGATTGAAATGCAGCCAGAGGCGGCCGTCGTGACGCACGTCGAGGGGCTCGTCGATCGGCAGCACATCGGCACCGCCATCGTGATGCAGGCGGAACGCCCAGATCAGTCCGGGAATAGCCTCATGCGACGGCCAGGCGGCTGCAGTGCTCACCGGTTCACGAGCAAACGTCGACGCATCGGCTTCCATGCCCACCTCCATTGTGATGCAATTCATCGCAGGCGAGCGAGATCGGGAAAATGAACGCGAGCTTTCGCCGCCTCAAACACTCTTGTTGTAATCGAACACCACGCGGCCATACGGCAACGTCAGGTCAGCCAGAAAATGATGGGCGCCGACGACGCGACGAACCGGAAAATCGGCAACGGGCGCGTTTACATGCGGAACAAGGTGCAAACGGCCCGGCCCGATCCAGGAACCCTTGACGACGATGTCGGTAAGATTGATGGCGACGAGCTGACAGACTTCCGCACGTCCGTCGACGCCGGGGATCAGCTTGAGATTGATCTGCGTCTTCGACAGCGTCGCGGTCGTCTTGACGCCGTTCCCGGCCATGCTCTCGTGTTTGTAGCCCATGGTTCCCATGGCCACGAGTTGCCCGCCATACTCCAGCGTTCCCGTGAGCGAGTCCTTGAAGACCTCGAGCTTCGGATGGGCGTACTTCTTCGGAAAGCCCCAGATCTCGCGGCCGGCCGCAATCGGCGGATCGTCGTCGAGATACATCTGCGAAACGAAGTTGACCTCTTCGCCATTCAACCGTGCCGGAATGACGAGCCCGGACTCGGTGTAGCTGCCGAAGCCGGAGCTGTCCGGCATGCGGATCCATTCGTAATGGACGATCGGCGTGTCGATCGGTTCGAGCGGTTCGGGTAGACCGTGCCGGATCAATTCCGGATCGCTTTCGTACGTGATGATCATGTACTCGCGATTGATGAAGCGATACGGGCCGGCCGGGTAGCTCGGGCCGGCCGCCGGCATCGACGGCAGCTTGAGAACGTCTTCCTTGCGCATCGGATGTCTCTTAGTGGGCGGTCCAGCCGCCATCGACGGGAATGGTGGTGCCGGTGATCGAACGTGCACCGTCGGAGCAGAGGAACACGACCACAGCGGTCAGCTCTTCGACGGTGATGAAACGCTTGGTCGGTTGCGCGGCGAGCAGCACGTCGCTCACGACCTGCTGTTCGGTGATGCCGCGCGCCTTCGCCGTTTCCGGAATTTGCTTCTCGACCAGCGGCGTCAATACATAGCCGGGGCAAACGGCGTTGACCGTGATGCCATGCTCCGCAACTTCAAGTGCAGCTGTCTTCGTGAAACCCGCGATGCCGTGCTTGGCGGAGACATAGGCCGATTTGAATGGCGAAGCGACCAGCGCGTGCGCCGAAGCGATGTTAATCACGCGGCCCCAGTTCTTTTTCTTCATCTCGGGAATGGCGAGGCGCGTCGTGTGGAAGGCACTGCTGAGATTGATCGAGAGGATCGCGTCCCATTTTTCGATGGGAAATTCCTCGATCGGCGCAACATGCTGAATTCCGGCGTTATTGACGAGAATGTCAGCGCCGCCAAATTCGGCATCCGAATAGGCGAGCATCTCGGCAATCTCGTCCGGCTTGGTCATGTTGGCGGGGCTGTACAGCACCTTACAATTATGGCCGTCGGCAATGGTCTGGCGCAGATGCTCGATTTCATCCGCATCGCCGAAGCCGTTCAACATGACGTTGGCGCCCTGCTCGACGAGTCCGCGCGCGATGCCGAGTCCAATGCCGCTGGTTGAACCAGTCACAATCGCCGATTTTCCGCTGAGTGAAGTCATCGAATGCCCCTGCAGCAAGCCGCCGCGACAGCTACCCGCCGCCGGCGACTACAATGTGAGACATTTCCTGCAAGCAGATGACAGCGCGGGCGCGCGATGCATGTGGCCATGGCAAATTTGGCCAGGACCGTCACACCGTCGTCACCGGACATACCGATGGTCGGCAGCGGCAGGAGGCATCAGAACATGGACGCAAGAACGCCCACCTCATCCGCACCGCTTTCAAGCCGGAGCTGGCGCCCGCACCGTTGCGATCGGATCGCCCTCGTTCTTCAGGGCGGCGGCGCGCTCGGTGCTTATCAGGCCGGCGTCTATCAGGCGCTGCACGAAGCCAACATCGAACCGGACTGGGTCTGCGGCGTCTCGATCGGCGCGATCAATTCGTCGATCATCGCCGGCAATCCGCCGAGCAAGCGGCTCGACAAGCTCCACACGTTCTGGGACCGTATCACCGAACGCAAGATCTGGCACTACACCCCCGATGGCGACATTTATCGCAAAGCGCGCAATCACGTTTCATCATTGATGACGACGACGCTCGGTCAGCCGGGCTTCTTCAAGCCGCACAACATCAATCCGTGGTTCAGCCCCGCGGGGGCATCGACGGCAACGAGCTTCTACGATAGCTCGCCTCTGAAGAGCACCCTGCTCGAGCTGGTCGACTTCGATCGCATCAATGCAAAGGAAACGCGTTTCGCAGTCGGCGCGGTCAACGTTCTCAGCGGCAATTTCATCTACTTCGACAATGCGCACGAAGAGATTGTTCCCGAACACATCATGGCCAGCGGCGCACTGCCACCGGCGCTACCGATGGTGAAAATCGGCACCGATCATTTCTGGGACGGCGGCATTGTCTCGAACACACCGCTGCAGCATCTGCTCGATCAGGACGACAGACTGAATTCGCTGGTGTTTCAGGTCGATCTGTTCAGCGCGCGCGGAGCATTGCCCCGCGATCTTCCCGACGTCCTCGGCCGCCACAAAGACATTATGTATTCGTCGCGCACGCGCTACAACACGGATGTCTACCGCCAGATGCACGATCTCAAAACGCAACTCTACAATGCTTTGACGAAAGTACCCGACGAACTGCTATCGGACGAAGAACGCAGGACCAAGGCGACGATCGACAATCTGCCCGAGATCACCATTCTCCAAATAATTTATCAGCAGAAGGCCTATGAGGGGCACGCCAAGGATCACGAATTCTCGGGAACGTCCATGCGCGAGCATTGGCAGAGTGGCTACGAAGATACGCGCCGCACGCTGAAGCGCCAGGAATGGATGTCCATTCCTCCCGAAGGTGCAGGCATCGTCGTGCACGACGTGCACCGCGAACATAACCTCTAAGGCAGACTCTGATCGGTAGCACCCTGTCCGTCCCGCGGCCGTGCCAGCCTGATGACGATCAGGGGCGCATCCGCATGCTGCCCGCCACACCGGGCGTCAGCACCTTCTGCGCGAGTTCGGTGAACTCGCAGATCAGCGAACGTGTCTTGCCCGGGTCGATGATTTCCTCGACCCAGAACTTCTCGGCGGAGCGGAACGGCGAACGCAGCTTGTTGAGCCGGTCCTCGATCTCGGCCATTTTGGCCTTCGGATCGTCGGCCGCATCGATGTCAGCGCGATAAGCCGCTTCGATGCCGCCCTCGAGCGGCAGCGAACCCCAATATCCCGACGGCCACGCGTAACGCATCGAGAAGCGATTGGCCGGCTGATGCACAACGCCGGCAACGCCGAAGGCGTTGCGGATGATGATCGTACACCAGGGAATGGTCGACTGGTTGACCGCCGCCATCGCGCGCACGCCGTGACGGATGGTGGCGGCCTTCTCGGCTTCGAGACCGATCATGAAGCCGGGGCAATCCATCAGATAGACCACGGGCAGATGGAAGGTCTCGGCCATGTCGACGTAGCGCACGACCTTCTGGCACGCTTCAGCCGTCCATGAGCCGCCGTAGTGATAAGGGTCACTGGCAAGCAGCAGCACCGGTTTTCCGCCGAAGCGCGCAAAGCCAGCGATGATCGAGCGGCCGAAGTTCGGGCTCATCTCAAAGAACGAGCCTTTATCGACGACGGATTCGATGATCGGCCGCATCTTGTAGATCTGCTTGCGGCTGCGCGGCACGATGGTGCCGAGTTTTTCGTTCTCGCGCTGAGGATCGTCATCCGATGGAGTGACAGGCGGCAATTCGAACACCGACGAGGGCAGATACGACAAGAAGCGTCGCGCGCAGGCGAACGCCTCTTCTTCCGTATCGACCGCATGATCGACACCGCCGGCCTTGGTCTGGATTTGCCAGCCACCGAGGCCCTGCTTGTCGAGATCCTGACCGAGCCGCGCGACGACCGGCGGACCGGCGACGAACATCGCCGACTGCTTGGTCATCACCGAGTAGTGGCTCGCGGCGAGGCGCGCAGCGCCAAGACCTGCCACTGAGCCGAGGCCGAGGCCGACAACGGGCACCCGCGCGAGGTTCGCCGTCGTGTACCAATACCAGCGCGTGCCGCCGACGCCGCCCGGCAGATTAGCCGCGCCTTTGGTTTCGATCGTCTTGACCGAGCCGCCACCGCCAGAACCTTCAATGACGCGGATGATCGGCAGGCGGAAGTCGTGCGCCATCTCTTCCGCCATCAGCGGCTTCGCCGAAATCGACGCATCAGCCGACCCGCCGCGCACGGTGAAGTCGTCACCGACGATCACGACCGGGCGCCCGTCGATCTTGCCGCGACCGAACACGCAGTTCGCCGGCGTCAGCTGCTTGAGCTCGCCCTTGCCGTCGTACTCGGCGATGCCGGAGATCGCGCCGACCTCGTGGAAGGTTTTGGCGTCGAGGGCCTTGTCGATGCGTTCGCGGACGGTGAGCCGCCCCTGATCGCGCTGACGCTTAACCTTGTCCGCCCCGCCCATTTCCTGCGCGAATGCCGTGCGCCGCGCGAGTTCGTCCAGTTCCGGCTTCCAGCTCATCGGATGTTTCCTGCGGTTTCTTTGTTGTTGTGGGCATGCGTGCGACGTTCATGTCGGGCCGGCCGCCCATCAAATCCCCACCCATGCCGTCGAGTTCGCGGATGGAGGCGCACAGATCGAGCAACTGCGGTGCAATCTCGCTGCGCAGCCGATTGGCGTCGTACATGGCCGACAGCAGTCCGATCGTCACCACGAGATAGGTCTGATACTGCTCCGACCAGATCGGCGCCGCGATGCCGTTGATGTGCGGATTCCAGAGCTCGCAGGAGATGACGTAGCCGTTCTGATGCAGCGAACGCGTATCTGAATCGATCACCGGCCGCAGATGTTGCGCATCGCTGGGAATCTCGCGCTCCATCTCCGTGAGCAGGACCTGCTTTTCGGTGTCGCTCAGCGCCGCGACATAGGCATGGCCGCCGGCCGTGCGCGCGATCGAGATGCGCGTGCCCGTGGTCGAGTTGAGGCTGATGGCATTATACGCGCGCGCGTATTCGAGATAGACCATGTGAAAACGGTCGGGCACGACGAAGCCGACGGTGCCGGGCACGCGTTCGGCGACATCCTGCAGCTTCATCTTGATGAGATTGCGGAAGTGCAGACCGCGCATCATCGAGGTGCTCATGGCGAGCGCGCTCGGGCCGAGGCGATACTTCTGATCCTGCGGCAGATAGACGAGTTACCCCATGCGGGTCAGCGTGTGGGTCAGGCGCGAGACGGTCGACCGCGGCAATCCGCAGCGTCTTGCAATTTCAAGATTGCCGAGGCGGACTTCATGGCCTTCGAAGCAGCGCAGCACATCGAAGGCGCGCGAAACCACCTGGATTACGTCGCCATCGCCCGACCGCTCACCAGATGTCCGTCCTTGAAGTCCCAACCGTTCCGATCGTCGTCCCATCGCATTCAGCCTTGTGCGTCGCGGTCACCGTTGTTCCGCTGAGCAGAACGCATGTCACGCCTAATAGAGTATTCCACTAAGCGGAATAACATTCCACTTGCGCATCAAGCTAGCGCGGGGAATCTTCTCGCACAAGAAGCTGCACCGGCATCGTCAATCGCTGCGGCACAGGGGAGAGAGAATGGCTGAGATCAAAATCGTCACCGAAGTCGCCGGACGCGTGTGCGCGGTGCCCGCCAGCATCGGCAGCAGCGTCAATGATGGTGACGACATCGTCCTCGTCGAAGCGATGAAGATGGAAATCCCGGTACCATCGTCCGGTGCGGGTAAGGTCAAAGAGATTCTCGTGAACGTCGATGACGTCGTCGCCGAAGGTCAGGTCGTCGCTATTCTCGATGCGTGACCATTCGTCGCTCTTGCGATTCCACTGAACTTGTCGTCCGAAAGCATGAAGGCTGCGCTGATTGCTAAGGCCTTGTCGCGATGAGATGATTGCAACATCTCACAACCAATAGCCCGGTCAGCGGGCACGAAAGGGAGAAACTGATGTCTCGTCGAATGATTTCGCTCGCGTCGATTTCTGCGGCTGCATTGCTGGCCGCGGCTACGTCAGTCCACGCGCAGGACGTGAAATTGCCCTCGTCACTGACAACCACCGCCTATGACACAGGAACGGCCGGTTTCAACATCGGCGTCGCTGTCGGCAAGATGATGAAGGACAAGTACGGCACGGACGTGCGCGTGCTGCCGGCCGGCAACGACGTCGCCCGCCTCGCCCCGCTGCGCGCGGGCCGCGCGCAAATGTCTTGGATGGGTTCGGGCATCTATTTCGCGCAGGAAGGCGTGTTCGAGTTCGGCGTCAAGGAATGGGGCCCGCAGGCGCTGCAGATCACGCTCAGCACGGTCGATTGCAACGGCGCCTCGCTCGGCGTCGCCAAGGATACCAACGTCAAGGAGATCAAGGATCTGCGCGGCAAGCGCGTCGGCTTCGTCGTCGGTTCGCCTGCGCTGAATCAGAACTCGCTCGGCATCCTCGCCTATGGCGGCCTCACCCAGAAGGACGTGAAGGCCATCGAGTTCGCGAGCTACGGTGCCATGTGGAAGGGCCTTGTCAACAACGACGTCGATGCCGCTTTCGGCACCACGATCACGGGCCCGGCCAAGGAAGCCGAAACATCACCGCGCGGTCTGGTCTGGCCCCCGCTTCCACCGGGAGACAAGGCCGCATGGGAGCGCGTCAAGAAAGTCGCGCCTTTCTTCTATCCGCATGTTTCGACCTGCGGCGCCGGCATCAGCAAGGACAAGCCGATCGAGCTCAGCACGTATCCGTATCCGATCGGCACGGTCTATGCGACGCAGCCGGCCGACCTGACCTACGCCATGACCAAGGCGATGATCGACGGTTATGACAGCTACAAGGATGCCGCCCCCGGCGCGACCGGCCTCGCCGTGAAGGCACAGACCATGAAGTGGGTGGTGCCGTTCCATGCGGGCGCGGTGAAGGCATTGAAGGAAGCCGGCCACTGGACTGCGGAAGACGAAGCGCACAACAACAATCTGTTCAAGCGGCAGCAGGTGCTGATCGCCGCCTGGGCGGAGTACATCAAGACGCCGGCCGCCGATGAGGCCAAGCACATGGCCGGCTGGATGGAAGCGCGCAAGGCCGCGCTTGCGAAGGCCAACCTGCCGAACGGCTTCGAGGAGTGAACCGACTTTCCTGAGTGACTGAAGAAAAACGGACGACGGTGAGCGTCGCGACCCAATTGGAGATGCCATGACCGCCGTCCCTCCCAACGCGTCAGCCGCCCCGGCGGCTGGCAGCCCGGGCAAAATCGAGATCACCGATCCGCACGCGGGCGGTGCCCTCGATTTGCAGGAATCCGAAGTCAGCCGCGTCCGAACGCTCAAGGGCGGCTGGCGCTGGGCATTGATGTTTGCGACGCTGGCGACGATCTTCCTCTGCTTCAACCAGCAATTCGGCCTGCGCTTCTTCGTCGGCTACACCCAGCTCAACACAGAGTACTTCTATCTGCTGATCGCGCTGATGCTGCCGTTCACCTTCCTGATCTTCCCGGGAAGCTCGAAGGCGCCGCTCGGCCGTATTCCCTGGTACGACTGGCTGCTGTTCGTCGCGACGGCTGCAGCCTCGATCTGGCTGATGCTGAATATCCGCAAGGCAGCGGCGCTCGGCTGGGAATTCGCCGGCGCGCCGTCCAACGTCATCTATGCCGGCATCGTGATGTGGGTTGTGCTGATGGAGGCGCTGCGGCGCACCGGCGGCTGGAGCCTGCTGCTCAGCGTGCTTCCGTTTACGCTCTATCCGCTATTCGCGGATCAACGTTGGCTTGGCCCATTCCGCGGCACGCAGTCAACGTTCGATCAGACCGTCGCCTATCACACGCTGTCCGGTGAGAGCCTGCTCGGTATTCCGGTTCAGGCATTTGCAGATACGGTGATCGGCTTCCTCGTGTTCGGCACCGCGCTGATGATGACCGGCGCCGGCAAGTTCTTTATCAACCTGTCTTTCGCGCTGTGCGGCACGTTCCGCGGCGGCGCGGCCAAGGTCTGCATTTTCGCCAGCGGCCTGCTCGGCACGGTTGGCGGCAGCATCGTTTCCAACGTGCTGACGGCCGGCACGATGACCATCCCGGTGATGAAGAAGACTGGCTTCACCCCCTCCTACTCCGGCGCGATCGAAGCGTGCGCCTCGACCGGCGCTGTGCTCGCGCCGCCCGTGCTCGGCGCAACCGCTTTCGTCATGGCGCAGTTCATGAACACGAGCTACGCAGACGTCGCGCTCGCGGCGACGATTCCGTCAGTGCTCTACTATTTCGGCCTGTTTGCACAGGTCGACAGCTATTCGGCCCGCCGCAACCTGAAAGGCATTCCGCGCGCGGAGCTGCCGAAGCTCTCGGACGCGATCAAGGAAGGCTGGTACTACCTCTTCGTGATCGTGATCCTCGTGGTCATGCTGCTCTACTTCAAACGCGAGAGCCACGCGCCCTTCTACGCCACCGTTCTGCTCGTGATCCTGCACCAGTGGTCGGGCCCCGCGAAGTGGTCGAACGGCAACAGCGCCGTCCTCGGCTTCTCGATCGCCGCGACGCTGTTGATGTATTGGCTCGACGTCCAGAACTGGTTCCTGTGGGGCATGTGCATCCTTGCGGCGCTGAACGAATTCTTCCCCGGCAAAAACTGGGGCGGCGAGCGCTGGCTCACCTTCCTTGAACTCAACGGCAAGACCTTCGTCGAGCTGATCGCCATTCTCGCAGGCTGTGGCCTTCTGATCGGCGCGTTCTCACTCACCGGCGTAATCTCGAGCCTCGCCAACGATCTTCTGACCATCGCAGGCGGCAACGTGTTCCTGCTGCTGATCATGTGCGCCATCACGAGCCTGATCCTCGGCCTCGGGCTGACGACAACCTCCTGCTACATCTTCCTCGCCATTCTGGTGGCGCCCGCGCTCGAAAAGCTCGGGCTCAACAAGATGGCCGTGCACATGTTCATCTTCTATTGGGGTATGCTCTCATCGATCACCCCGCCCGTCGCCATCGCCTCATTCGCAGCGGCTGGCATCGCCGGCGCACCGGCGATGAAGACCGGATGGG
Organism: Proteobacteria bacterium SG_bin9; assembly: GCA_002083525.1. Taxonomy (GTDB): domain Bacteria; phylum Pseudomonadota; class Alphaproteobacteria; order Rhizobiales; family Xanthobacteraceae; genus SG-bin9. The sequence continues at coordinate 81,965 of LWDM01000079.1, forward strand.
AATCGATGTGGGTCGGCAGCATCATTTACTTCATCCCGTTCTTCTTCGTGCTGAACCCGGCGCTGCTGTTGCAGGGACCGACGCCCTACATGGAAGCGATTGGCCTCACCGCGCTGATTTGCTTCGGCATCGTCTTCATCTGCGGCGGCATTCAGGGATATCAGGCCTATGTCGGCGACCTGCGCAAAGCGGGAGCGCTCGAATGGCCGCTGCGCGTGTTGCTCGTACTGGGCGGCATCGTCATCTGCACGCCGGGCGGCGGCATCATGCCGCTCTCGCAGCTTCAGATGATCATGCTGGGCCTCGCGATCCTGATCCCGACGGTGCTGCTGGCGCTGTTTCTCGTTAAACGCGGCGGGCCAGCGACGGCGCAACCCGCCTAGCTAGCGACCGGGGCGATCACCAGAGCGTGGCCTGGGCGCGCGCCGCCCACTCGCGGTCATACGTCTCGCCGCCAACGCGGTTGCTGCTCATGTCGGCGAGAATATCGCCGGCGCTGGGCAAGGTCTTCGGATCAACGCGCTTGTCGGGATTCCAGATATCCGAACGCACGATCGCGCGGGCACACTGGAAATAAACTTCGTCGACCTGCATAACGATCACCGAGCGCGGCAGCTTGCGCTCCATCTCGAACGATTGCAGCAGATCGGGCGCAACAGACAGATGCGCGCGGCCGTTCAGCCGCAGCGTATTGCCGACACCTGGAATCAGGAACAGCAACGCGATGCGCGGATCGCGCACGATGTTGCGCAGCGAATCGACGCGATTGTTACCGCGCCGATCCGGCATCATCACCGTATGCGCATCGTGAACGCGGACGAATCCCGCGACGTCGCCGCGCGGCGAGCAATCGAGGCCCTCTGGGCCGCTGGTGGCCAACGCCGCAAACGGCGACGCGTCGATAAATCTGCGATAGTGCGGCGTGATGTGATCTGCGACCTTGGCGGTCGAAGTTTCGCCCGGAAATCCGTAGATCGCTTCCAGCTGCTCGATGGTGGAAATCGTCTCGGCTTCGATCACCGGCATTATCGCTTCCTATTTTTCTGAGTTCAGGATTACAGCGAGCAGCTTGGCAGCCCCTGTCTCGGCACCACCGACATTTTCGATCACGACATCCGGCTGAAAGTCTTTGTCGCCGCTGACACGGCCGAGCCGCGCGGCCAGAGATCCGTCGCTCGACCGGTTGCGTGCAGCAAGCCGTTCGGCAAGCACATCGGCGGGCGCTGTGATGTTGACGACCTTGACGTTGGCGTAACGCGCCCGCGCCTCGCCGATCACCCCGCGCGAGACGTTTGCGACAACGGCTCGTCCCGCACGCAGGTCTTCGTCGATGGTTTTCGGGATGCCGTAGCCGTGTCCATGCGCCTGCCACCACAAAGCGAAAGCGCCGGATGCCGCCTCCTGAGCAAATGCTTCGGGAGTGACGCAGCGATTGTTTTCGTGCTGGGACGCCTCGCGCGTCACCGTGCGGATCGGAAAGACAGCGTCGGTGCGGCCGCTGCAGCGCTCTTGGACCATTCCGATCAGCGTGTCCTTGCCGGCGCCGCTCGGCCCGACCACGAGGACCAGCAGGCCGGGCCCGACCGGCTGCTCCACTTGCGCTGCGCCGCCGACCCGTTCGTTCACGCCACTCGTTGCCCTTCTCGCCACACGCTACGTACGACCGGTACGTTGCCTGCTTCGTGCACGCGGATGATATCGGCCCGCTGTCCGACCGCGATATCGCCGCGATCGGTCAATCCCACTGCATCCGCCGGCGCTTTGGTGACCGTCCGCACGGCCGCGGCAAGATCGATGCCTGGCACGTCACGCGACAATTGCAGCGCGCCCATCAACAAGCTCGACGGAATATAGTCCGACGACAGGATATCGAGCAGTCCTTCGCGCGCCAGATCGATCGCCGCGATATTGCCGGAGTGCGAACCGCCGCGCACGACATTCGGTGCACCCATGAGGATGCCGATCCCCGCCCTGTGGAGACCGCGTGCAGCCTCGATGGTCGTCGGGAATTCCGCCACCGCGACGCGATCGCGGATTGCGTCGGTGACGTTCTCGTCCGTGGTGTCGTCATGGCTCGCGAGCGGAATGTTGTGCCGGTGCGCCATGGCCACGATTTCGCGCATGTTCTTTTCGGCATACGCCTTCTGATACGCGAAACGCTGCGCGAACAGCTTGTCGAGCTCGGCATCCGTCTTGCCAGCCCCCTTGCCGCGATAGTAATCGCGCAGTTTACCTTCGTCGCGGAATTGGCGCTGTCCCGGCGTGTGATCCATCAGCGACATCAATCGCACATCGGGCCGGCCGATCAGCTCGGACGCCTCTTCGACGACGCTCGGCATCGGGATTTCGCAGCGCAGATGCAGGAAGTGATCCGCGCGCAGCAGGTTTCCGTCGCGCGCCGCCGAGATGGCTTCCGCCAGAACGCCTGCGCGTCCGTCCACGTCCTCGGCGCCCTCTTCGCGCCAGACGCGCAAAGAGTCGAGGACCGTCGTAATGCCGCTCGTCGCCAGTTGCCCGTCGTAAGAAACGACGGCGGCAATCGGATCCCAGTAGACCTTCGGACGCGGCACATAGTGCGCTTCGAGATGGTCGGTGTGCAGCTCGATCAGACCGGGCATCACCAGATCGCCAGCCATGTCCTCGCCGCGCTCCGGTGCGCGGCCTTCGCCCATCTCGGCGATCTTGCCGTTGCCGATCGCAATCCAGCCTTGCTCGATCACGCGATCGGCGAGCACGATGCGGGCATTGGTCATAAGTGTCGGCGGCGTCATCAAGAAATCCTCATGCAGCTGCGGCAAACGACCGGACATCGACAACGCGGTCGGCAATGGCATTGCGAATATCGTCGTCATGCACGATGGCGAGCATGGCGACATTCTTTTGTTTCTTTTCGTGAATCAATTCAACAACAATACCGCGATTGTGCGCGTCGAGCGACGCGGTCGGTTCATCAAGCAGCAAAATCGGCAGGTCGCTGACGAACCCGCGGGCGATGTTGACGCGCTGCTGCTCACCGCCGGAGAAGGTCGATGGCGGCAGCGTCCACAACCGCTCCGGAATGTTGAGACGCCGCAGCAGCGCGGCAGCGCGCTGGCGCGCGTCCTCGCGGTCGCTGCCGGTGGCAATCAACGGCTCGGCCACCACATCGAGCGCCGGAACGCGCGGCACTGCGCGAAGGAACTGGCTGACATAGCCGATGGTCGAACGGCGGATATCGAGAATGTGCCGCGGCTTCGCGTCGGCGATGTTCACGACCGTGCCGCGATGGTGAATGCCAATCTCGCCTTCATCGCAGCTGTAGTTACCGAAGATCATCTTCAGGATCGATGACTTGCCGGCGCCCGAAGGACCAGACAGCACCACACACTCACCGGCACGGACATCGAACGTCACGCCGCTCACCACAGGCAACTGCGCTCCACCCTGCAGGTGCATGGTGAAGGTCTTGGCTGCGCCGGAGAGTTCAAGCATTACGGTCATGGCGGCTCACACGGGCAGGATCGAGGAGACAAGAAGCTGGGTATAGGGCTCACGCGGATCGTCGAGTAGCTGGTCGGTCAGGCCGGTCTCGATCACCTCGCCGCCCTTCATCACCATCACGCGGTGCGATAGCAACCGCGCCACTGCGAGGTCATGAGTCACAATAATCACTGCAAGGCCAAGCTCGCTGACAAGATTGCGCAACAGATCGAGCAACCGCGCCTGCACCGACACATCGAGACCGCCGGTCGGCTCATCCATGAACACCAGCCGCGGCTCGGTCACGAGATTGCGCGCGATCTGGAGCCGTTGGCGCATGCCGCCGGAATAGGTTTTCGGTGCATCGTCGATGCGGCGTGTATCGATCTCGACCCGTTCGAGCCAGGATGATGCCGACTGCCGAATGTTGCCGTAGTGATTCCAGCCGACCGCCATCAGCCGTTCGCCGACGTTGGCGCCGGCCGAGACCGCCATGCGCAGGCCCATCGCCGGGTCTTGATGCACATAGCCCCAATCGGTGCGGAACAGGAAACGCCGCTCGGCTTCACTCAACGCCGTGAGATCGCGCATGACACCGTCGCGCATGCGGTACGACACAGAGCCCGTAGATGGCGCCATCTGGCCCGACAGAAGCTGCAGCAGCGTCGACTTGCCCGACCCGGACTCACCGACGATCGCCAGCACCTCGCCGGCGTAAAGCTCAAAGGACACGTTACGGCAACCGAGCTGGCGTCCGTACATCTTTCCGAGATTGTCGCTGACCAGCAGCGGCTCTTCGTCCAGCATCAGGCTCATGGCCGCGCGCCCTGCTTGTCGGAGAACGTCATGCCGGCATTCTCGCCGACATGGCCGTCGGCCCGGCGCGTCTCGCAGTAGTCAGTGTCGGAGCAGACGAACATCCGCCGGCCCTGATTATCCATCACCACTTCGTCGAGATAGGAATCGTTCGCGCCACAGAGCGCGCACGGTGCCTCGAAGCGATAGCGTTCGAACGGGTGGTCCTCGAAATCGAGCGACACGACCTGTGTGTACGGTGGAATCGCGTAGATGCGTTTCTCGCGGCCGGCCCCGAACAGCTGCAGCGCGGCACAGTCGTTCATCTTCGGATTATCGAACTTCGGCGTCGGCGACGGGTCCATCACGTAGCGGCCGTCGACCTTCACCGGATAGGCGTAAGTCGTCGCGATGTGACCGAAACGCGCGATGTCCTCGTAGAGCTTCACATGCATCAGCCCGTACTCGGCAAGCGCATGCATGCGGCGGGTCTCCGTCTCGCGCGGCTCGAGAAAGCGCAGCGGTTCCGGAATCGGCACCTGATAGACCAGCACTTGATCTTCTTTCAGCTCCGCCTCCGGAATGCGATGGCGGGTCTGGATCACGGTCGCTTCGTCCGTCGCTGTCGTCGTCTCGACGCCGGCAGTCTTGGCAAAGAACTTGCGGATCGAGATGGCGTTGGTGGTGTCGTCGGAGCCCTGATCGATCACCTTCAGTTTGTCGTCAGGACCGAGGATTGCCGCAGTCACCTGCACGCCGCCGGTGCCCCAACCATACGGCATCGGCATCTCGCGGCTTGCAAACGGCACCTGATAACCGGGGATCGCGATCGCTTTCAGGATCGCGCGGCGGATCATCCGCTTCGTCTGCTCGTCGAGATAAGCGAAATTGTAGGTAGGCGCGTTCATTCGGCGGCCTCCGGCAAGGTCGTGTCCGCGACAGGCTCCGGCTCGGAATGTCCGGCGCTGAACTCAGCGCGCAGTTTGCGCAACAGGCCGAGCTCCGACTGGAAGTCGACGTAGTGCGGCAACTTCAAATGTTCGACGAAGCCCGTCGATTGCACGTTGTCGGAGTGCGACATCACGAATTCTTCATCCTGCGCCGGTGCGCGGACATCCTCGTCAAGCTCGCGCGCGCGCAGCGAGCGATCGACCAGCGCCATCGACATCACCTTGCGCTCGCAATGGCCGAAGGCGAGGCCATAGCCGCGGGTAAAGCACGGAGCTTCCGTCGCCGATCCCTTGAACTGGTTGACCATCTGGCACTCGGTCAGCGTCAGCGCGCCGAGCGGCACGGAGAAACCCACCTCTTCCGCGAAGAACTCGACCTCGACTTCGCCAAGGCGGATTTCACCTGCGAACGGATGGCTGCGGCCATAGCCGCGCTGCGTCGAATAGCCGAGCGCCAAGAGGAATCCTTCATCGCCGCGTGCGAGATTCTGCAAGCGCAAATCGCGATCGGCCGGAAAGCTCAACGGCTCGCGCGTCAGATCGCCGACCGGTTTGCTGTCGTCGGCCGCCGGTGCACGCTCGATCAAACCGTCCGCGCCGAGAATATCGGTCACCCGCGGCATCGGCGCCGGATCGACCTTGCCGACCGCGGGCTCCGCCGGTTGCTGACCTGCGATCAGCGACGGATCGAGCAGACGGTGCGTGTAATCGAAGGTCGGTCCGAGGATTTGCCCGCCCGGAATGTCCTTGAAGGTCGAGGACACGCGCCGCCGCACTTGCATGGTGGCCGTATCGACTGGCTCAGCCGAACCGAAACGCGGCAGCGTGGCGCGAAATGCACGCAGCAGGAAGATCGCCTCGATCAGATCGCCCCTCGCCTGCTTGATGGCGAGCGCTGATAGCTCGCGGTCGTAGAGCGAGCCCTCGGTCATCACGCGGTCGACCGCAAGACCGAGCTGACCCGAAATTTGCTCAAGCGACACCTCCGGCACCGACGGATTGCCGCGCCGCTCATGCGCAAGCAGCGTGTGCGCGTTGTCGATAGCCCGTTCGCCGCCCTTGACCGCTACGTACATGCCTTCAGGCTCCCTGCGTCACGACGCGCGTGCTGCGCGGGATCGAGATCAGCTGCGTTCCGCACACCAGCACGAGATCGATGCCGCGCGGGAACAGCGTGCGATTGGCTGCGAGCTGTTCGGCGATGTTCGCCGGCAAACCGCCGGCTCTGCAGATCGCCGTGCCGCGGATGCCGGGACCGCTGAGTACAAGCGGTGGCCCGTCCGTCAGCGTATCGACCTGCACGATCAGCGTCGCGGAACGATCCGGATATTCATCACTTCCGAGCGCGAATTGCTCGAGCGGCGGCATTGAACGGCCATCGCCGATCAGCGCGAACACGCACTGGGCCATGTTGTCGACCAGCGGAGCGCCGGTGTGGAAACGGAGCCAGTTTGCTGCATCCTTGTTGGCGGCCAGCATCGGATCGAGCCAGACGGGCGTATCGTGATCAGCCAGGGCCAGCACAAGTGCGGCAACACCAGGCGACATCGCACCTGGGCCGGCGACGGCAACATGCGTCGGCAAGATCTGGATCGTGCCTGGGCGCGCCAGCGCATCCATCACACCGCGGAACACGGACTGCGAGGCCAGCACCGGATCGGCGAAACCTGCGCCGGGATCAGTTGACAGACGTGTCATCCCTCACCTCGCACCATGGTGTAGAAATCGACGCGCGTCGCGGCGGTCCTTGCGGCTTGCTGGGCGCGCGCGTCCGAAAGCTTCTTGCCGAGGGGTGCGACGATGCGCTGCTCGACGGCATTGCGGTGGCTCTGCGACTGGATCATCGCATCGCAGACCGCGATCAATCCGGCCTTCTGCTCGTCGCGGCCGAGCGCGTAACCAAACCCGACCTCACCGCTTTCGAGCCGCACAGCTGCGCGCGCCACCGTCGCTTCGCCGAGATTGAACGGCGCACCGTCGCCGCCGATGCGGCCGCGCATCATGACGAGGCCCTGCTGGGCACGCAGCGTTTCGTATTTCGGGGCGCCTGTTTCTGCCAGCAACGCGGCGATTTCGGCTGCCTCGGCATGGACCAGCACGGCCATGGCGGCCTGCCGTCGCTGCCGGTCAGATTCAAGGTCAGAGCCAGGTTCAGTCATCTCGAATCCGCTTCCCTAAAGTTGTCTACTGTACTATACAACTTGAACCGGCGAGGCAAATGACCGTTTCATGACAAGCCCGCCCTCCTCGCATCCGAGGTTTGCAATCGGACATGAGCCAAATTGACGATGCATCCTCGGGCGTTGCGCTGTGGCGGCGCGTCGCCGATTCGATCGAGCGCGCCATTGTGGACGGCCGGTATGAAAGCGGCACGAAATTGCCCGGCGAGATTGAGATCGCCGCGAGTCATCGGGTAAATCGGCACACAGTGCGGCGAGCGTTGGCAGCATTGACGGAACGCGGCCTGGTCCGAGCCGAGCGCGGCAGCGGTACGTATGTCGAGGCACGCAAGATCTCTTACCCGCTGCGGTCGCGGACGCGATTCTCAGAGATCGTCGGCGCCGGCGGCCATGAGGCGCGCGGAAAGCTGCTGAGCACGTCGATCGAAGATGCCGACGCAGAGCTTGCGAAGCGGCTCGGATTGAACACAGGCGCTCCGCTGGTGCGCCTGGATGCGCTCCGGTTCGCCGGCAAGGTTCCGCTACGCGTCGGCACCACCTGGATGGATGCGGACCGCTTTCCCGATGCGGGCAAGATCTACGCCAAACACGGATCGATGACCCGCCTGCTCTCTCACTACGGCATCCGCGACTATCGCCGCGGCTGGACCAGCATCACCGCAACCATTGTCGATGCCGCCGACGCGGCCCATCTCGATCTTGCGATCGGCGGGCCGGTGCTGCTGGTGGACAGCATTGACACGGAACAGGACGGCGCGCCGCTCGCGACCAGCCGCGCCCGCTTCGCTGCGGAGCGCGTGCAGTTTGTCGTCGAGAATCAGTGACCGCTCGCCGGCGCCCGGCCGATGATCGCAAAGCGCAGCCGGCTCGAGATCAGGTCGATCACCGACACGGCAATCAGAATGAGCAGGATGATGAATGCCACCTTCTGCCATTCGAGGACGCGGATTTGCTCGGCCAATTGCAGTCCGATGCCACCGGCGCCGACAATGCCGATGATGGTGGCCGAACGCGTATTGGACTCGAAGTAGTAAAGCACCTGGCTCGCTAGAACCGGGATCACCTGCGGCAGCAGCCCGAAACGGATACCGTGCAGGTGCGAACCGCCGGTCGAGCGAACGCCCTCCACCGCCTTCTTGTCGGCGGCCTCGATCGCTTCCGAGAACAGCTTGCCGAAGCTGCCGAAGTCGCTGCAGATCAACGCCAGCACGCCAGCGAACGGACCAAGACCAACGACGCTGACCCAGATCAGCGCCCAGATCAGCGTATCGATGCCGCGCACGGTATCGAGAATGCGCCGGCTGAGGATGTGGATGATCTTGTTGGCGACCACGTTATGCGCAGCCAATAGCGCCATCGGGAACGCCAGCAGCGCCCCGCCGAGCGTGCCGAGCAGCGCAATCGAGACCGTCTCGCCGAGCGCCCGCAGATAAAGTTGCGCATTGGCCCACGAGCCCGGATCAGGCGGCAGCATCAGGCGGACGAAATCGCCGAGCTTGAAGATGCCGCTGGGAATCCGATCGAACGGAATTTCGAGCTGTACGACACCAAGAATGAGAAGCGCAGTCGCAAGGCCGAGGACACCACCGACTTGCGCGCGCGTGTACCAGTTTGGCCGGAAGTACTGCGGATGGCGCAGCGCGATCTCAGCCTTGTCGGCCGCCAGCGGATTGGCCCCTGCTCCCATCATCGGCCGGTCTCCATCCCGATCAGGCGATGCCGGACGCGCTCGGTGACGAGATCGATCAGCATCACGGTGACGACGATCAGTAGAAGAATGGCGCTGACGTCAGTGTAATAGAACTTGCGCACCGCCTCGATCAGATCCTGGCCGATGCCGCCGGCGCCGACGAAGCCCATCACCGCCGCACCGCGCACGTTGATCTCGAAGCGCAGCAGCGCGTAGCTGACGAAGTTCGACAGCACCTGCGGAATTGCCGCGAAACGCACCATCTGCAGCCAGCTGCCGCCGCTCGCGATGACACCTTCGATCGGCTTGTTGTCGATGTTCTCGACCACCTCAGCGAACTGCTTGCCGAGCGCACCTGCAGTGTGCAGCGCGATGGCAAGGACACCCGGCAACGGTCCGAGGCCAAAGGCGAGGACGAAGATCAGGGCGAAGACGATTTCCGGAACGGTACGGCAGAACTCCAGCGCCCGGCGCGTTACGAACACGATCGTCCGCGATTTTACGAGATTGGCCGACGCGAGAAAGCAGAACACGAAGCCCGCGAACGCGCCGATCAGCGTGCCGACATAGGCGATCAGCAGCGTGTCGCCGAGCAGCCGCAGCCAGCGCTTGATACCCCACATCCATTCGGCAATGTCGGCGGCGAGCGTTTCAAACGAAATCTTCGGGATCGTACCCGCGAAGTAGGCCGGGAAGCGCCAGAGGTTTTCAGCGAGCTTGGTAAGATTCACCTCGCTCGACCACGCCGCCACGATGATTGCGGCAAACAACACCGCAGCGCCGATAATCACGCGCCGCCGCTTCGCGACAGTGGCACTGACATAGCCCGCAGCGAGCGCGCGGACCTGATCGTCGGGGAGTTTCGGGACTGCGGCCGGCATACGGACCATCAAGTCGGCGGGCGGGCTGTGACTCGCACAACCCGCCCTTGGTTCGACGCGGAACTAGCTCAGGACTTCTGCTTGCGCAGACCGTCGACGAACTTGATGAGCTCGACCACCGGCTCGTAAGCCTTGTGATCGACTTCGACGAACGGCATTTGCTTGCCCTGATAGATGTTATCGAAAGTCGCCTTGTCCTTGGTCGAGATCTCGAGCACGGCCTTCTTGATCGCGGCCTTCAGGTCGGCCGGAAGGTCGGTGAGATAGGCCATCGGCGAGTTCACGATCTGATCCGACTTCAGGATGATGCGGAAGTCGGCTGCTTTCGCCATGCCCTTGCGCTCCATGCGCAGGAGGTTCGATTCATTTTCGTCGTTCCACCAGTTGAATGCCGCGTCGCAGGTGCCCTGCCCGACGGCGATCACTGCATTCTCGTGGCTACCGGAGTAGATGACCTTGGAGAAGAAGGTCTCGGGATCGATGCCGAGCTGATGCATTGCGTAGCGCGGAACGTTGTTGCCCGAGGTCGAGTTCGGATCGACGAGGCAGAGGTTTTTGCCCTTCAGATCCTTGATGTCCTTGAAGCTCGTGTCGCTCTTTACGTAGAGCACCGAGTAGTAACCCTTGGTGCCGTCACCACTGACTTCGATGGCAAACGGCTCGACCTTGGCGCCGACGACGCGGGCGCGCGCGTAAGACGCCGGTCCGTACATGGCGATGTGGATGTTGCCGGCGCGCTGACCTTCGATCACCGCCGCATAGTCGTTGGCGATACGGAGTGTGACCTTGGTGCCGAGTTCCTTCGAGAGGTAGTTGGCGAACGGCGTCCAGCGGTCGCTGGTGCCCGATGCGTTCTCGTCCGGAACCTTGGCGAACACGAGCTCCGGATACTTCGCTTTCCAGTCCTGCGCCGACCCGGCGGAAGCCGAGTACGCCAGTGCGGCGGCAGCGATAATAAGGCGGCGGGTGATCATGAGTGCCTCTGTCCTGTTCGATGAACGTTTGATGGTTGCAGCTCTCTTGGCGGAACTGATTGATGCGACGCGATGTGGTCCGATGTGACGATCAGGCGGCGGCAACGCCGACGGCTGCAGCTGCGGGAGCTTCGATACCCTGCTCCGGCGACACGCCCATGACTTCGCCGGCCTCGAGATCGTAAAGTTCGCGTGCGATCTGGTCGGTCAGCATCGCTGGTGCACCGTCGAACACGATCTTGCCGGCCGACATGCCGAGCAGCCGGTCGCAGTAGGTGCGCGCGAGATCGAGCGAGTGCAGATTGCAGATCACGGTAATGCCGAAGTGCTTGTTGATGCGCAGCAGCGCGTCCATCACGACGCGGGTATTGCGCGGATCGAGCGATGCGATCGGCTCGTCGGCGAGAATGATATCCGGCTCCTGTACCAGGGCGCGGGCGATCGCGACACGCTGTTGCTGACCGCCGGAGAGATGGTCGGCGCGCTGGGCCGCCATCGGCATCATGTCGAAATGTTCGAGCGCCGAGATGGCAATGGCTTTGTCGTCATCCGGCCAGATTTGCAGGAGCGAGCGCCAGGTCGGCACGCCCGAGAGGCGACCCATGAGGACGTTGGTCAGAACATCGAGACGGCCGACCAGGTTGAACTGCTGGAAGATCATGGCCGAGCGGGAGCGCCAGCGGCGCAGATCGTTGCCCTTCAGCGCCGTGACGTCGACGCCCTCGAACATCACCCGGCCTTCGGTCGGTTCGACCAGACGATTGATGCTGCGCAGCAGCGTGGACTTGCCGGCGCCCGAGCGCCCGATCACTCCAATGAAGCTGCCACGCTCGACAGAAAAGGTTGCCTGATCGACAGCGGTCTTGGTGCCGAAGCGGCACGTCAACCCTTCTACCTGCAGCATGAAAATCTCCGCTGGCCTCGTTAAGGTCTGGGCCAAGGGTGATATTCAACACTTATGTGACAGCCGTATTTCAGCGGCGGGCCGGATTCACTGCTTTCAGCAGCCGCTGTTTTAGGCAGGTGAATGAGCACAACGCTTGATCTGTCATTTATTTGTAATCCAAATGTCGCACTCCGACTGGACAAGAAACGCAACGGCGCCGGGCGTCATCACATTTCCAAATACCCTCTTTGAGGTCGAACACGCATGGCCGGAAAGAATCTCTCGACAACGCCGCTGGTTGACCCTTCCGCCAGCCTGCAATCATCGAAACTCGGTGCTTACTGCGAAGTCGGTGCGCGTACGTCCCTCGTCGAAGTGTCGATGGACGACTATTCCTATGTCGTGAACGACAGCCAGATTGCTTACGCAACAATCGGCAAGTTCTGCTCGATTGCCGCAATGACGCGCATCAATCCGGGCAATCACCCCATGCAGCGCGCCACTCAGTCGCACTTCACCTATCGCGCCAGTGCCTACTTTCCGGGTGAACTGGACGACGAGCCTTTTTTCAACTGGCGCCGCGCGCATCACATCAATATCGGACATGACGTTTGGATCGGGCACGGCGCCATCATTTTGCCGGGCCGCAATGTCGGCATCGGTGCGGTGATCGCCGCGGGCGCCATCGTCACCAAGGACGTCCCCGCCTACACCATCGTTGCGGGCAACCCTGCGCGAATCATACGGCGGCGATTCTCGCAGGCGATCGAAGAAAAACTTGTCGCCCTGCGCTGGTGGGACTGGAGCCATGACGAACTCCGCCGCGCCTTGCCCGATTTCCGCAATCTCGCTATCGAAGATTTCGTTTCCAAGTACGAACGCGCGAGCGTCGCCGGCTAGGCTTTCAGAGGCTCATCCAGATCATGACCGATATCGTCATTCGCGGCGGCCGCACGCTCGTCGAACAAGAACTGGTCGAGGCATCTGTCGCCATCAGCGGCAAGACGATCTCTGCCGTACAGTCCCCCGCCGCCCGGGCAGGCGTTGAGATCGATGCCAAGGGCTTGTTGGCGCTGCCGGGCATCGTCGATCTGCACGGCGACGCCTTCGAGCGGCAGATGATGCCACGCCCCGGCGTTGGCTTCCCGATTGATGTGGCGCTCGTCGACAGCGACCGCCAGGCGATCGCCAACGGCATCACCACTGTCTTTCACGCTACCACCTGGTCGTGGGAACCGGGCCTGCGCGGCGCCGACAATGCACGCAAGCTGATTGACGCCATCGAGGCGCAGCGCCCTCACCTCGCCGCCGACACGCGCTTTCATCTGCGACAGGAAACCTACAACATCGATGCAGAAGAGACGATCATCGAATGGCTGAAGGCCGGCCGCATCGATCTCCTCGCCTTCAACGATCACATGAGCTCGATCGCGGCCGATATGGCGCGGCCGCAAAAGCGAGCGCAGATGGCGGAGCGCGCCGGCCTGAACGCCGACGAGTTCAACGAGCTCGTAAAGCGCATCGTGACCCGCAAGGATGAAGTCCCCGGCTCGATCGCGCGCCTTGCGGCTGCGGGTGTGGCCAGCGGAACGCCGATGCTGTCACATGACGACAGCTCACCGGAAATGCGCCGCGCCTTTCGTGCCATGGGCGTGACGATCGCGGAATTCCCGATCAACGTACCGACCGCGCAGGAAGCTGCGCAGGCCGGTGAGTACATCGTGTTCGGTGCGCCGAATGTCGTGCGCGGCGGCAGCCACACTGGCTGGACCAAAGCCGCCGATATGATTGCTCAAGGCCTCTGCTCCGTTCTCGCATCCGACTACTACTATCCGGCGCAGCTGCTCGCGGCATTCCGGCTTGCAGCCGATCACGTCCTGCCGCTCGGCCGTGCCTGGTCGCTGATTTCCGAGAAGCCGGCGCGCGCCGCCGGTATGACCGATCGCGGACGCATCGCTGATGGCGCGCGCGCCGACATCCTTCTGGTCGACCCTGCCGAAGCCCTGCGTCCGCGCATCGTCGCGGTGATCGCCGCGGGTCGTATCGTCCATCTGACTGACATCGAGCGCGTGCAGCGAACCGGCACGGTGTCGCAAAGCATTGCCGCAGCGTGAGCGTCGGATAACATTGTAGCCGCATGTCCGAGCAGCCGCGCTACGCCATCTATTTTGTCCCCGCAGCCGACAGCGCGCTCTACCGCTTTGGCGCAGCCCTGCTCGGCCACGATGCGCTCGGGAGGACGGACGTCGCTCAGCCGCAGGCGATGATCGACGCCATTCCGGATTGGCACACACTCACCGACGATCCGCGCCGTTACGGCTTTCACGCAACCCTAAAGGCCCCGTTCTATCTCGCAACAGGCGCTAACGAAGCCGAACTCATTGCCGCGTTCGATAAGTTCGCTGCAACGCCGCGCGCTATTCCAACCATCACGCCCGTGGTGAAGCTGCTTCGATTCTTCGTGGCCATTGTCAACGACGCACCGAACCGCGATCTCACGGCCCTCGCCGACGCTTGCGTAACCGACTTCGAATCGTTCCGCGCACCGTTGAGTGAGAAGGACCGCGCGCGGCGGCTGAAGTCAAAGCTCACGGACAATCAGATCGCCCTGCTCGACCGCTGGGGCTATCCTTACGTGTTCGAAGAGTTCTTCTTCCACATGAGTCTGACCGGCCGGATCGCGGCCGAACCGCAACGGATCGCCGAGCTGCTCGCGACGCGGTTCGCCGCCATCAATCAGCGCTCACTCGCGGTCGATCGCCTGGCCTTGCTGCGACAAGACGATCCGACTGCGCGATTCGTCACCATCCGGCACCTTGCCTTGACGGCCTGATTGTCGTTGCTAGCTGCAGCGCAACAAGCCTGTGCTTGACCTCCCCGCTGTGCCATGGATTGATCCGAATTCTTTCGGGACTGGAATGCATGACGCAGATCAATGGATCGGCCGCCGCAATTACCGGCGCGGCCAGCGGTATCGGCCAGGCACTGGCACTCGAACTCGCCGCACGCGGCTGCGATCTCGCGCTCGCCGACCGTGACGAAAGCGGCCTCAAGGAGACTGCCGCGCAAGTGAAGGCCAAGTATTCGCGCAACGTCTCGACCCATCGCACCGACGTCAGTCAGCCCACAGAGATCGAGGCCTTTGCCAAGGCCGCCGCGCAAAGCCACCCGAAACTCAACATCTTGATCAACAATGCCGGCATCGCCCTCTTCGGCCAGTTTCACGAGGTCAGTCAGCAGCAGATCGAGACGTTGATGGGCATCAATTTCTGGGGCGTCGTGCACGGTGTACGATCGTTCATGCCGCAACTCGAACGGCAGCAGGAAGCGCACATCGTCAACATCTCGAGCATCTTCGGCATTATCGCCCCGCCCGGCCAGACCGCCTACGCAGCAGCGAAGTTTGCCGTGCGTGGATTTTCGGAAAGCCTGCGGCACGAGCTTGAACTGAACAAGAGTCTGGTGCGGCTCTCGGTCGTGCATCCCGGCGGAGTTGCGACAAAGATCGCGCGCAACGCGACCATGGGAGCATCGATCACTGACAACGAGCGGCGATCAACCTCCATCGACCGGTTTGAAGCCGTGGCCAAGACAACGCCAGCAGCTGCGGCCCAACGCATCATCGCCGGCATCGAGAAGAACGAGAAGCGCATCCTGATCGGTGGCGACGCCCGCTTTATGGATCTGCTTCAGCGCTTTCGGCCGTCGTCGTACTGGGCGACCATCCAGCGTCGCATCGAGAAGATGCACGGCGCGGCGATCAAGCCGTCAGGCAAGTGATGGCATCACGCCTGAGCGAGCACGTCCGGATCGAGCGCAAACAGCTCCTGCGGCCGGCCGACGCCGCGCAAGGCGTAACGTCCGACTGACACAAGCCGCCCCTTATTGTTACCGACATCGGCGAACGCGCTTGAGATCAAGACGGGTTGCTCGATCGAACGGCACATAGCAGCGATCCGGCTGACCTCGTTGACGGCCGGTCCGATCACCGTGAAGTCGAGCCGATCCTCGCTGCCGATATTACCGTAGAACATTTCGCCGACGTGCAGTCCGAGATACATGTCGGTCACCGGCAAGCCTTCCGCGGCGCGACGCTCGTTGACGACACGGATGCTTCCCTGCGCCGTGATGCTGGCGTCAAGCGCGGCGGCGCAGGCGTGACGCCGATCCTCGCCGGTGAAGATCGCGAGCGTTCCATCGCCGACGAACTTCAGCACGTCGCCGCCGTGCTCGTGGATCGCCGAAACCACGGCATCCGCGTACTCGCTCAGCAGCGGGATCACGTGCTGCGGCATGGTATCGGTGATGCGCGTGAAGCCGCGCAAATCGCTGAACCAGACCACGGCGTCGATGGTGTCCGAGACACCGCGCATGATGCCCCCGTTGAGCACCCGGCGCGCCGCATCGTTGCCGAGATAGGTCTGCATCAACGTTTCGGTCATGCGGGCGAGCGACACTGATTTGATGGCCAGTGCGAGAAACGGCAGCAAACGCTGAAGCGCCGTAACGTGTTCGTCTGCGTAGCCATCGAAGCTCTTCGTCGTCCATGACGAATAGAGGCAGTCCATATCGGCAATGCTGCCTGCCTCGGCAAAGTAGTTCACGATGGCGATGTAGTCCGTATGCCCTTCGTCATGCAACTCAGGAAAGATACCAAACTCAGTCAGCGTCGATGGCAAAAGACGACGGCGCAGCAACGACGCGCCATCCTCGCGCAACCGGAAAAACGGACTCTGACGCCACATGTCGTTGGGAAACGGGCTTTTGCGCCATCGGTCCGCGTCAGCCTCGTTTCCAGGCTTCGGGATGAATCGCGACGAGCGTCCATACGGCTTTTCCGGCTGAATCGAGGCACTGCTCGTCCAGGCAAACAGACGTCCCTCATGCACGGGATGCAGGGTATCGATGAACACGTTCACACGGTCGACGGGAATTCCTGCCGCGCGCACCCGCTCGCAGAAGCCCTTCAGCAGGGTTGCCTCGGTTTGCCCGGTCAGGCCGGCCTCAACAATCCAGGATACAAGCTGAGCGAGCTGGGGCTCCGAAACCATGCATCAATCCATAGCGACGACGTCGTCGCGGGCGATTATGCCATCACCCAGCGCACCGCGCGAGTGGCCATGTCATCATGGCAGGCCTTACGCATTCATGCGGCTGACAAACACATCGTTGTTCGGCGCGCTGCGGCCGCGAATAAGGTCGGAGGCTTTGTCAGCGATCATCATGGTCGATGCGTTCAAATTAGCCGATATCATGCGCGGCATGATCGAGGCGTCTATCACGCGCAGATTCTGCAGCCCATGCACTCTCAGCTCATCGTCGACAACAGCCCACTTGCTCTCGGCCGGGCCCATGCGGCACGAGCATCCGGGATGAAACGTCGTCTGGCCGCGCGCGGTCGCCGCCGCCAAAAACTCATCATCGGTCTGAACACCCGGCCCCGGAAAGTCCTCGCGCTCATAGTATTGGGCGAGAGGCACGGATGCGAGCAGCCGCCGCGCCAGCCGCATACCCGCGACCACGACCCGGCGATCGATCTCCTCAACCAGATAGTTGGTCTGGATGATCGGCGCCTCAAACGGATCGGCGGAACGGCAACGGACATAACCTCGGCTCTCGGGCCGCTGCTGCCAGGCCGCCACCGTCATCCCGGGTTCGTCCTCGAGCTTCCCCTGCTCACCTTCCTTGTAGCTCGCCGGCGTAAACGTCAGTTGCAAGTCGGAACTCTCCGTCGTCTCGCCGGAATGCCAGAAGCAGTAGACCATGGTCGGCGAGAGCGAGAGAATTCCGCGCCGCGTGATCGCCCACTTCATGGCTTCAACGGCAAGGTTGAGGCCGCGTGCACGCTCGTTGACCGTCTTGATGTTCTTGACGCGCGCGACCGAGCGCGGCGCGTAGTGATCCTGCAGTCCCTCGCCCACACCGGGAAGTGCATGCCGTACGTCGATGCCGAGCGATTGCAGCAGTTCGGGCGATCCCACGCCGGACAGCTGAAGCAGCTGTGGCGAGTTATACGCACCGCCTGAGAGGATCACCTCCTTGCGCGCGCGTACCTCCACGGGCGCCCCGCCTCGCCCACCTCTGGTGTAGCGCACACCAACAGCGCGCTTGCCTTCGAACACAATCTCGGTTGCATGCGCATGCGTGCGGACATGAACGTTTCCGCGTTCCTTCGCAGGTCGCAGGAAAGCAGTTGCTGCGCTAACGCGGCGCCCATTGTGAATCGTGCGCTGCGCGTAGGCGACGCCCTCCTGCGTATTGCCGTTGTAGTCGGGATTGCGCGGAATACCGAGGCTGATAGCACCTGCGATAAATGCTTCGCACAGCGGATCCTTCCACTGCATATCGGTAACAGTCAGACCGCCATCGCGGCCACGGAACGTTGCATCGCCCTCGCCGATGCGCCGTTCCAACCGCTTGAAGTACGGCAACACATCGGCGTAGCCCCAGCCGCGGTTGCCAAGCTGCGCCCAGGTGTCGAAATCCTGATGCTGACCGCGGTTGTAGATGTGCCCGTTGATCGAGCTCGAACCGCCAAGCGTCTTGCCGCGCGGCGAGTAGATGCGCCGACCGCCGGTCCAGGGGCCCGGCTCCTGCTGGTAACACCAGTTGATGCTGCTGTTGTAGAACGTCTTGATGAAACCGGCGGGCAGATGAATGTACGGATGCCAGTCACTCGGTCCGGCTTCGAGGACACAAACCATCGTCCCGGCATCTTCGCTCAGCCGGTTGGCAAGCACGCAACCAGCCGAACCTGCACCAACAATCACGTAATCGAACGTATCCATTGCGTTATCTCACGCCGGAACGGCGTCATGTGCATGCTTGAGCGCTTCAAGCACTGCGTTCGCCGTGGCCCGCGTTCCGTCTGGCCCTCCGATTTCCAGTGGCCGGAGTCCCTTCTCGAATGCATCATTAACAGCCGAGCGAATAAGCCGGCCGCCAAGCGCCAGATCGCTACGATCTTGCTTTTCGCCGAGCCATTCGAGCATCATCGCCGCAGACAGGATCATCGCAATCGGATTGGCCTTCCCTTGTCCGGCAATGTCAGGAGCCGTGCCGTGGCAGGGCTGAAACACCGCGTGACGGTCGCCGATATCGGCCGAGGGCGCGAAGCCAAGACCGCCCAGCAGTCCAGCTCCCAGATCGGACAAAATGTCACCGAACATGTTTTCGGTGACGAGAACATCCAGCTCCCACGGCTTGCGCACCATGAACAGCGACATGGCATCGACGTAAGCGTGCTCAGCCTTGATGTCGCGATTCAGTGCCGCGCGCTCGTCGAAGATCTTGCGGAAGAAGGCAAAGCTCGTGAAGACGTTCGCCTTGTCGACGCACGTGACCGTTCCTTCGCGGCCACTCGCCTTCGCTCGTTGTCGTGCAAGGCCGAACGAAAAATCGAAAAGCTTCTCGGACACCTTGCGCGTGATCACCAGCGTGTCGCGCGCTTCCTCGTGCGAATTGATCTGCTTGATGCCGCGCGAGGCAAACAGTCCTTCGGTCGACTCGCGAATGATCACGAAGTCGAGGTTTCGTGCACGCGGATCTGCCAGCACGTTCGGAACGTTCGGCAATGTCCGCACCGGCCGCACACCTGCATAGAGGTCGAGCTCCATCCGCAAATCGATCTGCGGTGCAATCTCCGTTCCGTCCGGATATCGCACCTCCGGCCATCCCATCGCACCAAGGAGAATGGCGTCGGCGCGCCGCGCAGCGGCTAGCGCCGTATCAGGGAGCGCGACGCCATGCTCGCGATACTGGATGGCTCCGGCCTGATGCGTGTCGAACTTGAGTGAAACGGTACCGAGCTTTGCCGCGACCGCGTTGAGGATTTCGAGGCACGGCTCCATCACCTCGATGCCGATGCCGTCGCCGGGAAAAACCACGATATTGACGGAATGCTTCATTGTTCTTCGCTGTTATTGGAGGCCGTCAGGATTGCGAGGAAAGCCATCGCTTTCGACTATCGGCCACTTCGGCGAAACAGCCAACAAGAAAAGCCCTTGCAACGCAGCATCAGCGCGCAGCCTGTATCGCCGCCCAAATGCGCGCCGGCGTTGCCGGCATATCGATATGCCGGACACCCAGCGGCGCCAGCGCATTGACCACTGCATTCATGACGGTGGCCGGCGCAGCGATCGCACCGGCCTGACCGCTGCCCTTGACCCCAAGCCGGTTCGCGCCGCTTGGATAATCCGGCGTCAGCGCGCCTTCGAACGAGGGAATGTCGTCCGCGCGGGGCAGCGCGTAGTCCATCAGCGATCCAGAGAGAATCTGCCCGGTCTCGTGATCGAACAGCGCCTCCTCGAACAACGCCTGACCGATACCCTGCACCACGCCGCCATGCACCTGGCTCAACGTCTGGCGCGGATCGAGCAACCGGCCATAATCGTCAAAGATAACGTAACGATCGAGGATGACCTCACCCGTCTCCGGATCGATCTCCACTTCTGCAAGATGGCAGCCGTTCGGAAACGTGTAGCGATCGCAGAGGTGCGTCGCCCTGTGCGCAAGCCCGGGCGGAACGTCATCGCTTGTGACCTGGTGAGAAGCACGCGCTACTTCCTCGAGACTGACCTCCTGCCCCGTCGGCGCCCGCAGAATTCCGGCTCTGTACTCAATCGTCTCCGGCGACGCCTGCAGCAGCCGTGCCGCCAGCCGTTTCGCGTTGTCGACAAAGCCTTCGGCTGCCATCAGCAGCGCGGTGCCGCCCTGATGCATCGAGCGTGCGCCGCCGTGTCCACCGCCGCTATCGAGATCGTCCGTGTCGCCCTGCCGGAATTCAAAACGGGCGAGCGGCAAGTCAAGCGCATCGGCGGCAATCTGCGCGTAGGTGGTTTCGTGGCCCTGGCCGTTCGAATGCGTGCCGACCATCAGCTGGATTTGGCCGTTCTCACCGGCACGCATCTCCGCCACTTCGTTAGGCTGACCGCGCGCCGTTTCGAGAAAGCATGCGTAGCCGAGACCGCGAAGCTTCCCGCGCTTATGGGAGTCTTTCCAGCGTGCCTTGAAATCGGATGCGGCTGCGACCGCAAGATCGATCGACTGAGCAAAACTGCCCTGCTCGACTGACAGACCCATCGACGTTTGCTGCGGGAAACGCCTGAAAATGTTCTTTCGGCGCAGCTTGAGCGCATCCATTCCGAGCTCGGCGGCCGCGATATCGATGCAGCGTTCGATCAGGTAATTCGCCTCAGGCTTGCCGGCGCCGCGATAGGCATCCACCGGCGTCGTGTTGGTGAAGACGCCCCTGGTCTGAAAAGCGACCAGCGGAATGTCGTAGACACCGCCCATCGCGCTGCCCATGGCCATGGTCGGTACGACTGGCGCGACCGTCGAGACATACGCGCCCAGATTGGCGAGCACCTGCGCTTCCAGCGCTAGAAGTTTGCCGCTCCCATCGAGCGCAAGGCGAGCCCGAACGAAACTGTCGCGGCCGTGCGCAGAGGCAAGGAAATCCTCGTTGCGATCGCCGATCCATTGAACCGGACGGCGGAGCCGCCGCGCCGCCCACAGCACCAGCACCCACTCCGGATACAGCACGTTCTTCATGCCGAAGCCGCCGCCGACATCGGGAATGCTGACGCGCAATTTATCGCGCGGGACTCGAAACACCGAATCGGCCAGCAGATTGCGGATGGCATGTGCGCCGGCAGCCGAAGCTGTCAGATGCAGATGGTCGCTGGACGCGTCGTATTGGCCGAGCGCACCGCGTGTTTCAAGGGACGCCGCCACCACGCGATTGTTGACGACCTCGCACGCGACCACGTGGGGAGCATCACGGATCGCCGCTTCGACCTTCTCCATCTCGCCGCGATGGTATTCGAACGCGACATTGTTCGGAGCGTCCGGCCAGATCGCCGGGCTTCCCGGCTGAACCGCCTCTAGCATCGAGACGACCGGCGGCAACGGCTCGTAGTCGACCACAATCGCTTCGGCGGCATCGCGGGCGCGTTCGACGCTGTCCGCAACGACAAAGGCAACCGGTTCACCGACGAAGCGCACGGTCTCGGTCGCCAACGCGGAGTAAGGCGGAACGATGAGCGGCGAAGCCATCGGGATGCTGGTGACGCCGCACGGCAACGGCCCGATGTTGTCTGCGGCCAGATCGCGGGCGATGAAAACGGCCGCGACACCGGACATCATGCGCGCCGCATCGATATCGATCGACAAGATCCGCGCATGCGCATGCGGTGAGCGGACGACCGCGCCATGAAGCGCATCGGTTGCGACCAGGTCGGCGACATAACGCCCGCGCCCCGTGACAAAGCGCGCATCTTCCAGACGATTGATACTGCGGCCGAGCAACCGTCGTGCCATGCAAATCACCGCGCGGCCATCGTTCCACGACCCACTAGCATTTGTTTGAAATCGGAAAAAGCTGGCTGGGGAACCTGGATTCGAACCAAGACAAACAGAGTCAGAGTCTGTTGTGCTACCGTTACACCATTCCCCAATAAGGCCCTGCGGAGGGAGCGCGAGCGCGGAACCGTTGCGTGTCCGCTTATCGAAGCAAGAATACACCACTTCAGCATCGCTGCGCCCTTCTATCCGCCAGCTTGCGGACTTGGCAAGCCATGCGGACCTGGCGGCGGTCAACTTTTCGGGCCCTGACGAAAAATTCTTCCATCTCAAAAATGCGTCGCGGAACGACGCCCCTCGTGCGCCGGGGTCCGCGAAAAGTTCCATCCTACGGAATAAACGGCCGGAAAACTCACTCCAGGACAGCCAAAGAGGGTAAAATAAGAAAATACAATCTGAAAGAGAATGAATAGACAACCACCGCTTAACAATTTCTCCAGCAACACCCCCGATATTGGCGGAAACGACAATATTGGCGGCACCTTATTCGATGACTGGCACCCTCTCTCACACACAGTTCGGACGTGTCATTTCGGTGCGCGGCTCGCTCGCTCGCATCGGCTTGCTTGCGGCCAGCCAGATGAATCAATCCGAAGCGCGGGCGACGGTCGGGCGCTTCGTCACGATTCACTGCATCTCGTCGACCATCATCGCGATGATCACCGAAGTGTCTTGCGAACAGGTTCCGTCCGGAGCGGACTACATCGCGGTGTTGTCAGTCGACTTGCTCGGCGAGATCAACAAGACCGCAGGCGGTCCACGCTTCCAGCGCGGCGTGACCGGCTATCCGACGATCGGCGACGCGGCTGGACTCATCACCAACGAAGAGTTGCGCACCGTCTACGCACCGGCGCAATCTGATCAGATCAACGTCGGCCAGTTGCAGCAGGACAGCTCGGTCACCGCATACGTCAACATCGAGGATATGCTGAGCAAGCATTTCGCGGTGCTCGGCTCGACCGGCGTCGGCAAATCCACCGGCGTGTCGCTGCTCGTCAACGAGATCCTGAAATCGCGGCCGAACCTGCGCGTCTTCCTGCTCGACGTTCACAACGAATACGGACGCTGCTTCGGCAATCGCGCACAGGTCTTGAACCCGCGCAACCTGAAACTGCCGTTCTGGCTCTTCAACTTCGAAGAGATCGTCGACGTGCTGTTCGGCGGACGCCCGGGCGTCGCGGAAGAGCTCGACATTCTGACCGAGGTCATTCCGCTCGCGAAGGCGATGTACACGCAGTATCAGAGCTCCGATCGCGTGGGCTTGAAGAAGCTCGATCCGCGCAACAGCGGCTTCACGGCGGATACGCCGGTACCGTATCGCCTTGTCGACATGATCTCGCAGATCGACGAGCGCATGGGCAAGCTGGAAAACCGTTCGTCGCGCATCGTCTACCATCGCCTGATCTCGCGCATCGACACCGTCAAGAACGATCCGCGCTACGCCTTCATGTTCGACAACGCCAACGTCGGCGGCGACACAATGGCGGAAGTCATCAGCAACCTGTTCCGCATTCCCGCCAACGGGCGGCCGATGACGGTGATGCAGCTCGCCGGTTTCCCGTCAGAAGTCATCGACTCGGTCGTGTCGGTGCTGTGCCGCATGGCCTTCGACTTCGGCCTGTGGAGCGATGGCGCCTCGCCGCTGTTGTTCGTCTGCGAGGAAGCGCACCGTTACGCATCCGCAGACCGCAACGTTGGTTTCGGTCCGACCCGCAAGGCGATTTCGCGCATCGCCAAGGAAGGCCGCAAGTACGGCGTCTATCTCGGCCTCGTGACGCAACGTCCGGCCGAACTCGACTCCACCATCATCTCCCAGTGCAACACCTTGTTCGCGATGCGCCTCGCCAACGATCGCGACCAGGCGCTGCTCCGCTCCGCCGTCTCCGACGCGGCCGCCAACCTGCTGTCGTTCGTGCCCTCGCTCGGCACGCGTGAAGTGCTGGCCTTCGGCGAAGGCGTGGCGCTGCCGACGCGTTTGCGCTTCAAGGAAGTGCCGCCGCATCAGCTGCCGCGCAGCGAAGCGACGATCGCAACATCTCCGGTCACCGGCGGCACGCACGATCTGCATTTCGTCGCCTCGGTGCTTGAGCGCTGGCGCGGCGCGACCACGCACCGCGACATACCGAACGATCCTGGATTCTCGGAGCGGCCGCTGGCTCGCCCGGGTGGTTCACCGGCGGGACTCTCCGGCATGACGCCGCTCGGCGCAGGCTCGGCTCCGCCGCTGGCTCCGCTCGCGCCGTCACCGCCGCCGCCGAGACCGGCTGAGTCACCGATGCTGCAGCCCTCGCTCGGCCTCGATCCGGATCGCTTCTCGCTGCTGAAGAAGCCGCTTCGCTAGTCTCACAGTCAAAAGAAAACGCGCTGCATGGCTCATGCAGCGAGCCTTGGTTATCGGCCGCGATCTGACCTGCGCGTACCGCACTTGCACACGCCTGCCCCTTGGTTATGGTCCGGCATCTTATTAAGGCTCCAGCCGGGTCATCATCATGTCGCAAGCACCGATCAGCCGCTTTCCCGTCCCCGCCCTCGACAAGCTGCCGCAAGACATGCGCGAGCGCATTCTCGCAGTGCAAGAGAAGTCGGGCTTCGTCCCGAACGTCTTCCTTGCGCTGGCGTGGCGGCCCGACGAGTTTCGTGCCTTCTTCGCTTACAACGATGCGCTGATGGAGAAAGACTCCGGGCTCACCAAAGCGGAGCGCGAGATGATCGTGGTTGCGACCAGCGCCGCCAACCAGTGCCACTATTGTATCGTTTCGCACGGGGCGATCCTGCGCATCCGCGCCAAGAATCCGCTGATCGCCGACCAGATCGCCAGCAACTACCGCAAGGCCGACATCACGCCGAAGCAGAAGGCGATGCTCGATTTCGCGCTCAAGGTTGCCGTCGATTCGCAATCGACGTCGGCGCAGGACTTCAAGGCGCTGCGCGAGTACGGCTTCAGCGACGATGACATCTGGGATATCGCCGCAATCGCCGCGTTCTTCGCACTGTCAAACCGGATGGCCAGCGTCGCCGAGATGCGCCCGAACGACGAGTTCTATCTGATGGGTCGCGTTCCGAAGTAGAAATACCGGAACCTGCAACGGCTATTGCCGTTGGTGGCGACGTGCTAGACTTAACGCCCGTCATCGAGCGGACATCATGAAGCCCGGCCCCGTCCTCGATCGCAGCAGCGAACATCAGGTCCTGAAGTTCAGGCCCCGCACCTCCGCGCATCCGCCACGGCGCGATGTGCTGGCGCCGGGACATGCTGCCAACGATCTCTCGCAGTTCGAAAGCGCGCGCGGCGAGCCGGACGACTACCGGCATCGCATGGTGGCCAACGCCGCCGCAGCAGCCTTTGCCGCGGTGCTGGTGGCTGCCGGCATCTGGCTCGCGATCAAGATCGCCGACCTGCGCAGCACCCAGGATTGCGTCCTGATGGGGCGCCGGGATTGCGCCCACCTCTCGACGCCGAAATCCTGACCGCACCGACCTTTGTTGAGGCGAACCAAGGGCTTGTACCCAAAGGGTTATCCAGCGAGTTGGCCTGGCCGCCATTGAACTCCGGCCGGTGCTCCGTTATATGGGCGGTCGATGCTTTACGGGGAACCCGGCGGCCATCTTCCTGCCCGCCGCGTGGCGCGAATTTCGCCCAAAAATCAAAGGCTTATCAATGTCATCCACATTCGATCAGATCGCTTCGATCATCGCGGAAACATGCGATATCCCGCGCGATACGATCACGCCGGAAAGCCACGCCATCGACGACCTGGGAATCGACAGTCTCGACTTCCTCGATATCGCCTTCGCCATCGACAAGGCGTTCGGTATCAAGCTGCCGCTTGAGAAGTGGACGCAGGAGGTCAACGACGGCAAGGCGACCACCGAACAGTACTTCGTGCTGAAGAATCTCGCAGCTCGCATCGACGATCTCGTTGCGGCCAAGGGCGCGTAACGCCCGAGGCCATGCATCTCGAGTATTTTCACCTGATCGACCGGATCGCCGCCATCGACATCGCGGCGCGAACGATCACGGTCGAAGCCAACGTTCCGCACACAAGCACCATCTTCGAAGGTCACTTCCCCGGTCATCCGCTGATGCCCGGCGTGCTCCTGATCGAGGCGATGGCGCAGGCGTCCGGCTGGCTGCTGATCGGAATCATGGGATTCCAGCGGATGCCGTTCCTTGCCGCGGTGAAGGAAGCCAAGATGCGGACGTTCGTCACGCCGGGTCAGGCGCTGCTCATCAATGCGAGCGTCGAGCACGAAGGCTCGGGCTTTGCGGTGACCAATGCGAAGATCAGCGTCGACGGCAAGATGGTTTGTAACTCGACGCTGACCTTCCGCCATGCTCCGTTCCCCAATCCGGACATGCGCGGTCATATGGACGCGATGGCGAAGCGGATCGGTTTCCCACTGCAGGCAATGAACCATGAGTGAGCGCGAAGCCTGGATCACCGGTATCGGCATCGTCAGTTCGCTCGGCGAAGGCCTCGATGCGCATTGGGATGCGCTGCAGGCCAAGACCGTCAACGTCGATACGACGACGTTTGCGCCTTACATGGTACATCCGATCACCAAGCTGAACTACGATCTGCAGATTCCGAAGAAGGGCGACCAGCGCCAGATGGAAACCTGGCAGCGGATCGGCGTCTACGCGGCCGGCCTCGCACTCGATTCCGCCGGTGTGAAGGGCAATCAGGACATCCTCTCGCGCATGGACATGGTGGTCGCGGCCGCGGGCGGCGATCGCGACCTCGCCGTCGACAGCACCATTATGACCGCCGAAGCGCGCGGCAACGCTGCGCCGGGTTTCTTCAACGAGCGGCTGATGAGTGATCTGCGGCCGACGCTGTTTCTCGCCCAGCTGTCGAACCTGCTCGCCGGCAATATCGCCATCGTTCAGGGCGTTACCGGCTCGTCACGAACTTTCATGGGTTCGGAGGCCGCCGGCGCCGACGCCGCAAAGATCGCGCTGGCGCGGATCGCGGCGGGACAGAGCGACATCGCCCTGATCGGCTCGGCCCACAATGCCGAGCGCAAAGACCTGCTGATGTTGTTCGAGTTTGGCGGATACAATCTCAAGAACGCCTACGCGCCGCTCTGGGGCCGCGACGGCGACGGCGGCTTCGTGCTCGGCTCGGCCGGCGTGTTCCTGGTGATCGAGTCGAAAGAGCATGCGCTGGCGCGCGGCGCCAAGCCGTTTGCGCGACTGTCGAAGGTCGTGACCGACCGCGCCCGCCGCAGCAAGGGACCGATCACACCGACCCTCGATACGCTCTGGTCGCAGATCGGGGCATCGGACGCGAACACGGCAATCATCACCGGTGCGAGCGGCGCCAATCCGGCGACCACCGACGAGCGCGCGTTCCTCGACAAGCATCGGACCGTGCCGGTCCGGGCCAGCGGGACGCCGTTCGGACAAACCGTCGAGGTCCAGTTTCCGCTCGGAATTGCGCTGGCCGCCCTGTCGATCGCGAAGGGCACCCTTTATCCGGCCAACGATCCGACCGGCGTTGAGATTGAAATGACCGCGCCGCCGTCCCAGATTGTCGTGATCGGGACCGGCCACTACAGCGGCGAAGGCATGGCGCTGGTCGAAGCGGCAAGCTGAGAGCAAACGGAGACGACGATGACGGGAATGCGCGACGCCTCTGGACGCCCGATCGTTGTCGTCACCGGCATGGGCATCGTCACCTCGCTCGGCGCAGGCAAATCCGACAACTGGTCGAAATTGATCGCCGGCGAATCCGGTATCCGCACCATCACGCGCTTTTCGACCGAGGGCTTGAAGACCACAATGGCCGGCGCCGTCGATTTCCTTCCGGTCGACACGCAGTCCTCGGCGGAGCTGACGGAGCGCATGGCCGACATGGCGACCGAGGAAGCCGTCGCGCAGTCGGGTATCGGCAGCAAAGGCGATTTCCCAGGTCCGCTGTTTCTCGCCGTCGCACCGGTCGAAGTCGAATGGCACGCGCGTCAAGAACTGGCGCGTGCCAGCGCGGCCGCCGGTGACACCGAGATCAACTACGACAGCATCCTCAAGCAAAGCGGCAGCGGCCGTTACACCAACTATCATCGCCGCTTCATGATGGGTTCGGTCGCCGACACCCTTGCGGATACTTACGGCACCAAAGGCTCGCCGATTTCGCTCTCGACCGCGTGCGCATCCGGCGCGACCGCGATCCAGCTCGGTGTCGAGGCGATCCGCCGCGGCGAAACCGATGCCGCGCTGTGCGTCGGCACCGACGGCTCGGTCAGCGCAGAGTGCCTGATCCGCTTCTCGCTCCTCTCCGCGCTGTCGACGCAGAACGATCCGCCGCAGGCCGCCGCCCGTCCTTTCTCGAAGAACCGCGATGGCTTCGTGATGGCGGAAGGCGCAGGCGCGCTGGTGCTCGAGAGTCTGGAATCGGCGACTGTGCGCGGGGCGAAGATTCTCGGCGTCGTCGCCGGTTGTGGCGAGCTCGCCGATTCCTTCCATCGCACCCGCTCGAGCCCGGACGGCAAGCCGATCATCGGTTGCATCCGCAATGCGCTCGCCGATGCGAGCCTCCAGCCGGGGCAGATTGATTACATCAACGCGCACGGCACCGGCACGCCCGAGAACGACAAGATGGAGTATCTCGGTATCGCCGCCGTGCTCGGCGACTACGCCAGCAAGGTTCCGGTGTCGTCGAACAAGTCGATGGTCGGGCACACCATCTCGGCCGCGGGCGCGGTCGAGGCCATCTTCTCGTTCCTCACGCTCGAACATCAGCGCATTCCGCCGACCATCAATTACGAGGTGCCGGATCCGGCGATCCCGTTCGATGTCGTGCCGAACAAGGCACGTGACGCGAAGGTGACGGCCGTGATGTCGAATTCGTTCGGCTTCGGCGGTCAGAACGCAACGCTGATCCTGACGCGCGAGCCGGTCTGACCGGCCTCGCAGTTCCTTCACGCGCACGGTTGACGCCACCGCCCGAACCGGCGATAGGCACGGCCTGACAGGCATGACCCTTGGCCGGGGCGGATCATGCGCAAACACTCCGGAGATCAGGCGCCATGCGTGCCCTTACCCTCGTCGCCGCCCGTCAGCTCACCATCGCTGACGTGCCGCCGCCGCCGCTTCCCGGCGCGGGCGAGGTGCAGATTCGCGTCAACGCGGTGGCACTCAACCACATCGACGTGTGGGGCTACCGCGGCATGGCCTTCGCCAAGCGCAAGCTGCCGCTCGTGGTCGGCGCGGAAGCGTCCGGCGAAATCGCCGCCGTCGGCTCCGGCGTCACGCGCTTTAAGCCGGGCCAGCCGGTCGTCATGTACGGCGCGCTGACCTGCGGCACCTGCCCGGCGTGCCGCGAGGGCCGCGACAACCTCTGCGAAAACGTCTCCGGCGTGATGGGCTTCCATGTCGACGGCTTCGCGCGCGAGCTGCTCAACCTGTCCGAGCGGCTGGTGATCCCCGTTCCTGCGGGCGTGAATTCGCGCGACGCCGCCTGCGCGCCGATTGCCTACTCGACCGTTCAGCACATGCTGTTCGACAATGCGCAGCTCAAGCCCGGCGAGACCGTGCTCGTCCACGCCGGCGGCTCCGGCATCGGCACCGTCGCCATCATGATGGCGAAGGCGATTGGCTGCACCGTCATCACCACCGTCGGCGACGATTCCAAAATCGAACGGACGCGCGCACTCGGCGCCGATCACGTCATCAACTACCGCAAGGATCGATTCGAACACGAAACCCGCAAGATCACCAAGAAGAAGGGCGTTGACGTGGTGTTCGAACACGTCGGTGCCGACACCTTCAACGGCTCGCTGCTGTCGATGAAGCGCGGCGGGCGGCTGGTCACCTGCGGCTCGACCTCGGGCCCGACCACGACCGTCAACTTGATGCAGCTGTTTCAGCAGCAGTACCGGATCATCGGCTCGTTCGGTGCATCAATGCGCAACATCGCCGAGAGCCTCGACAAGATGGCCGCCGGCATGAAGCCTGTGATCGACACCGAAGCGCCGATCGAGGACGTCGCGGCTGCGCTCAAGCGTATGGAAAGCCGGCAGGTGTTCGGCAAGATCGTCGTCACACTCTGATGCAGCGCCTCGTCCTCCGCATCCGGTCCGTGCTGCGCAAGACGCTCAACCCCGTCGGTGAGGCCATTGTCAGCGCGATCGCCGTCGGCACGCTACGGGCGACGCGCTACTTCAATCCGGACAAATCCGCCGATGCCTTCGCGCGCATCGCCCGCAAGATCGGTCCCAAGCTGCGCGAGCATCGCATCGGCCGCGAGAACCTGACCGCTGCCTTCCCGGAAAAATCACCCGAGGAAATCGAGGCCATTCTCGGCGAAGTCTGGGACAACCTCGGCCGGGTCGGCGCCGAGTTCGCGCATATCGACCGGATTTTCACCTACGATCTCGAGAATCCGGACGCCGGCCGCGTGGTGTTTCCAAAGCGAACCAACGAACTGTTCGATCAGATGAGAACTGACGGCAAGGGCGCGCTGATCTTTTCCGCCCATCTCGGCAACTGGGAATTACCGGCGCTCGCGGGACCGGCCTTTGGCGTCGACACTGCGGTGCTGTTCCGCCGGCCCAACCTCGTTGCCGTCGACCGCGCGATTCAGAAGGTGCGCGGGGTCAACATGGGCCGGCTGGTGGCGACCAGCCACAACGCGCCGCTGCAGTTGGCCAATGCGCTGCGCGAAGGCGCGCATGTCGGCATGCTGATCGATCAGTTCTACGACCGTGGCGTGCACGTCAATTTCTTCGGCCGCCCTGCCCGCGTCAATCCGATGCTCGCGCGCGTCGCCCGGCATGTGGACTGCCCAATCTTCGGCGTTCGCGTGGTTCGCCTGCCCAATCATCGCTTCAGCGTCGAGTTGACCGAGCCGGTGGTCCCCATCCGCAACGCCAAGGGCGACATCGACGTCACGGCGACGATGCAGGTAATCACGTCGATCATCGAAGGCTGGGTGCGCGAGAATCCGGGCCAGTGGCTATGGCTGCACCGGCGCTGGCGCAACTACTGAGCGTCGCCGCCGTTACCGGCCGGTCTTCACCCGCGTCCAGAGCCGATTCATGACACGCTGTGCCGCGGGATCGCGCGCGGTGATGACGAACAGCTTTGCAAGCGTCGCATCATCCGGATAGACGGTCTTGTCGGTCATCACCTTCTTGTCAATCAGCTTCTGGCTCGCGAGATTGCCGTTGGCGTAACCGAGGAAGTCGGAATTCTTCGCGGCGACCTCCGGCCGATAGAGATAGTCGATCAGGAGATACGCCTCAGCGACATTCTTGGCGTCGGCGGGAATTGCAAAATTGTCGAAGAACATCTGCGCGCCAGTCTTCGGAATCGCGTAACCGATCTCGATGCCGTTCTTGGCCTCTTCCGCCCGGCTCTGCGCCTGCTTGATGTCACCCGACCAGCCGAGCACCAGACAGATTTCGCCGGTCGCGAGCGCGCTCAAATACTCGGACGAGTGAAACTTGCGCACCGACGGGCGCACCTTGGCCACAAGCTCGGCCGCCTTCTCGAGGTCGACCTGCTTGCTGGAGTTCGGATCGAGGCCCAGATAGGTGAGCGCCGCCGGCAAAATGTCGTCCGGCGAGTCCAGCATGTGGACGCCGCAGTCCTTGAACTTCGCAAGATTCTCCGGCTTGAACACGATGTCCCAGGAGCTCATCGCCTCGATGGGATCGGCGCCGAGCACTTTCTGCGCCATCTTCACATTGTAGCCGATGCCAGTGGTGCCCCACATGTAGTTGGCGGCGTACTGATTGCCGGGATCGTAAATCGCAAGGCGCTTTGTCACTTCAGGCCATGCGTTGCCGAGGTTCTTCAGCTTTGCCTTGTCGAGCTTCTGGAAGATGCCTGCCGCGATCTGCCGCTGCAGGAAATACGCCGTCGGCACCACCACGTCGTAGCCCGATTTGCCCGCGAGCAGCTTGGTCTCCAGCGTCTCGTTCGCATCGAAGGTGTCGTAGACGACCTTAATGCCGGTTTCCTTGGTGAAGTCCTCCAGCACGCCCGGCGCCATATAGTTGGACCAGTTGTAGAAGTTCACCGTGCGATCCTGTGCCGCGGCGGGCGCGAGGCCGGCCACAGACCCCAGAACGGCAACCGCACTCCAGACCAGGTAGCGCATCATCAGCCCTCAGCGATGCAGTACGCGCGACAATCGCTCCAACGCAGTATCGAGTGTCGCGTCGATTTTGGAAAAGCAGAAACGCACCACAGACGTCACCGGCTCTTCTTCGTAGAATGCCGAGACCGGAATGGCCGCAACCTTGTGTTCGGTCACGATCCGCTTGCAGAACGCTTCGTCGGTCTCGTTCAGCCCGAGCGGCGCCAGATCGACGTTCACGAAATACGTGCCCTGCGACTTCAGGACCGGAAAGCCGATCTGGCTCAACCCGTCCGACAGGCGATCGCGGCTGCGCGCGAGTTCAGCCTGCATCTGTGCGAAATAGTCGTCGGACTTGCCGAGGCCATAGGCGACCGCGACCTGCAGGTTCGGCGCGGTCGTAAAAGCGAGGAACTGATGCGACTTGGCGAGTACGCGGAGCAGCGGAGGCGCGGCACAGACAAAACCGACCTTCCAACCGGTGAGCGAAAAGATCTTGCCGGCCGAGCCGATCTTCACGGTGCGGTCGCGCATGCCATCGATCGTGATGAGCGGAATGTGCTCGCGCCCGTCGAACACGACGTGCTCCCACACCTCATCGCAAATAGCGACGAGATCGAATTCCTGACAGACGCGCGCCAGCAGTTCGAGGTCTTCGCGCGGATAGACGACAGCCGCCGGATTAAGCGGGTTGTTGAACGCGATGAATTTGGTTTTCGGCGTGATCGCCGCGCGCAGCCGCTCCTCGGGGATGCGCCAGTGCGGCGGCTCGAGGCGGACGAATCTCGGCGTGCCCCCGGCGCGGCGGATCAACGGCGCATAGGCGTCGTAGAACGGCTGGAAGACGACGACTTCATCGCCGGGCTCGATCAGCCCGAAGAAGGCGGCTGCCAGCGCTTCGGTCGCGCCGGAGGTCACCATCACCTCCGTCATCGGATCGAGGGTGAGGCCATGCCAGTGCGCGTAGTGCGTAGCAATCGCCTGCCGCAGCTCGGGGATGCCCATCATCGACGGATACTGGTTGTAACCGTTGACGACCGCATCGGCGGCCTTGAGGCGGATATCCTCCGGTCCCGGATGATCGGGAAACCCCTGCCCCAGATTGATGGCGTTGAGGTCGCGCGCAAGCTGCGACATTGCGTCGAACACCGTATGCGGCAGGTTCGCGATAAGCCGGTTCATGGTGCGGATCAGCCGCCCGTCTTGGTCGGCAGGCCGGCGGCTTTCCAGCCGATAATCCCGCCGGCGAGATGTTTGTCATAGGCCAGCCCCGCGGCCTGCGCGGCACGCGACGCCGTCACCGAGCGCTTGCCGGACCGGCAGGCGAAGACGACTTCCTTGCCGCTCGGATCGGGAATGTCGGCCGGATCGAAGCTCGACAGCGGCAATACAATTCCATCCGGATAGGCTTCCGCAGCCACTTCATTCGGCTCGCGCACGTCGACCAGAAGATAACGTCCCTCGGCGATGCCGGCGGCAACGTCTTCTGCTGTCAGGTCGTGTACGGGATAATCTTTGTCTACCACCGGAACCTCGGTAACCATTGAACCGGGCGACAAAGTCGTCGTTTGCGCGGCGAAAATCAAGCGCTCCGGCCGCACCCGTTCCGGAGGCTAGATCGTGACCTGCGTACCGACTTCCACCACCCGCCCGGTCGGGATGTGGAAGTAGCTCGACGCGTCGTTCGCCGAGCGGCTCATGGCGATGAACAGATGATCCTGCCAGCGCGGCATGCCGGATTGTGCCGCCGGCTTCAGCGACCGGCGCGAGACGAAGAACGACGTCGACATGATGTCGAACTGCCAGCCGACCTTGCGCGCGACAGCCAGCGCTTTCGGCACGTTCGGCGATTCCATGAAGCCGAACCGCAGCCGCATCAAGGTGAACCGCTCACCGACCGTCTCGAGCTTGACGCGCTCGTTGATATCGACACGCGGCGTCTGGGTGACCTCGACGGTGAGCACCACGTTGTGCTCGTGCAGAATCTTGTTGTGCTTGAGATTGTGCAGCAGCGCCGTCGGTACCGAGTCCGGATCGCTGGTGAGGAACACGGCGGTGCCTTGCACGACATGCGGCGGCCGCTTTTCGAGGCTGCGGATCAGATCGCGCAGCGGCACTTCAGTGCGGCGCGTTTTCGCCATCAGCATCGAGGCGCCGCGGCGCCAGGTCCAGATCAGCACGACCACGCCGAAACCGAACAGCAGCGGCAGCCAGGCGCCTTCGAGCAGCTTCAGCAGGTTGGCGATGAAGAACGTCATGTCGACGAACACGAACGGAACGATCACGGCGGCGGCGGTGGCCGCACGCCAGTTCCACAGCTTCCAGATCACGACAAAGCCCATGATGCCGTCGACGACCATCGTGGTCGACACGGCGATGCCGTAGGCCGATGCGAGGCCGCTGGAGGTGCGGAACATCAGCACCAGCAGGATCACACCGATCAGGAGCAGCGTATTGACCCGCGGCAGATAAATCTGGCCGGCGTGAGATTCGGAGGTGTAGCGGACCTCGAAGCGCGGCAAGAGACCGAGCTGTACCGCCTGGCTGACCAGCGAGTAGGCGCCGGTGATGACGGCCTGGCTGGCGATCACGGTTGCAGCGGTCGCCAGAATGATCAGCGGCAGCAGGAATGTCTCCGGCACCAGCCGGTAGAACGGGTTCTCGACCGCAGCCGGATTGGCGAGCACTAGCGCGCCCTGCCCGAAATAGTTGATGAGAAGCGCCGGCAGCACGAAGAAGAACCACGCGCTCTGGATCGGCTTGCGGCCGAAATGGCCGAGGTCCGCATAAAGCGCCTCGCCGCCGGTCACCGCCAGGAACACCGCGCCCAGCGTGATAAGGCCGATGGTGCCGTGCGTGGCCATGAAGCGCACCGCGTACCACGGATTGATCGCGTAGAGCACGGTCGGGTCGTCGCTGATATGGATCAGGCCGAGAATGGCGATGGTCGTGAACCACACGATCATCACCGGGCCGAACGCCGAGGCCACGCGCGCCGTTCCCCGGCTCTGGAACATGAACAGCACAACCAGGATCAGGACCGTCAGCGGCACCACGTAGTGCTCAAGCGCCGGCGTCGCGAGCTTCAAGCCTTCGACGGCGGACAGCACCGAGATCGCGGGCGTGATCATCGAGTCGCCGATGAACATGGCGGCGCCCATCACGCCAAGGCCCGTCAGCCAGACGCTGCGGCGTCCGAGCGCGCGCTGCGACAGCGCCATCAGCGACAGCGTTCCGCCTTCGCCGTTGTTGTCCGCGCGCAGCAGAACGAGCACGTACTTGGCTGTCACCACAATGAACAGCGACCACAGGATCATCGACAGCACGCCGAGCACGACCTCACGGGACGGCGGACTGCCGTGGGACGCGGCGTGAACGGCTTCGCGGAAGGCGTAGAGCGGCGAGGTGCCGATGTCGCCGAACACGACGCCAATGCTGCCGAGGGTCAGACCCCAGAACCCTGCCGAGACGGGCGCCTCACCTTGGGCCTGGGCTTCTGTGGTTTCGCTGATGGCCATGCTGCCCCGAAAGCGCGTCGCCGTTGAATCTCGTTTCGCCGGCCGGTGCGGCCGAGGGCGCTCCGTTAGCCCGCTTATAGCACCATTGGCAACCGGAAACGTGACGCCCGAGCATCACGTTAGGAGCAATTTCGGAGGTGGAACAGTATTGACTTCCGGACCCGGCCCGGCCCTGCGACTTAAGGCTTTAGGTTGGGCGGCAGCGGCGGGTCTTCCTTCATCAGGGTGATGGTCACCCGGCGATTGGCGGGCAACGACGGATCGTCCGGGAAGAGCGGCTGACTGTCGGCTTTTCCGGACACCGAGAAGATATGGCTCGACGGCAGCCCTTCCCGCTCGAGGATCTGCCGCACCGCATTGGCACGGTCCGTCGACAGGTCGAAGGCGTCATAACCCGGCCGGATGCGGTTGTAGCCGGCGGAGGTGTGACCAACGATCGCAACCCGCAGCGGCGTCGCCTTCAACGGCTTGGCCAGGCGCTGGATCAAGAGCCGCGTCCGCTCGTACGGCTCCTTGGAGCCTTCCGCGAACATCGAGCGGCCGTCCTGATCGATGATTTCGAGGTTGAGGCCCTGCTTCGTCTCCTCAAGCATGATGTGCTTGGAGATTTCCGTCAGCTCCGGCATGTCCTGCAGCGCCTGCCGCAGCGAGGCGGAGGCCAGCGCGAACTCGCGGTCCGTTTTCAGGCGCGCGCCGGCAATCTTGTTCTTGTCGTTGTCGTCGGGCGTCGGCGTGTTCGACGATTCGTCCGGCGTCACGTGCTTGGTGTTCTTCAGCATCGGGCGGGTCGGCAGACCGTCCGACTCGATGATGCCGGAGAAGCGCGAGTCGGTTTGTACACCAAAGGCTTCGCGCATCGATCCTGCGACGATCTTCAGCTTCTGCTGGTCTTGCGTGGAGAACGCGGTGAGCATGACGAAGAAGCTCATCAACAGCGCCATCAGGTCGGCGAACGTCACGAACCAGCCGTGACCTCCATGTGCTTCGCCGCGCTTTTTCTTGGCCATCGTCTTGCGTCCAGAATCGTTTGTGGTCCGGAACCCGTGCCGTCAGGATCAGGCCGGAACCGGCTCGCCCTCTTCGTGGCGATGCTTCTCGGGCAGGTAGGCCAGCAGCATTTCGCGCACGAGCGCCGGGCTCTTCGAGTCGCGGATCATCAGGATGCCGTCGATGATCAGCGTGCGGTTGGTGTCCTCGTCCATAACCTTGACGTGGAGCTTGTCGGCAATCGGCGTACAGAACAGGTTCGCAACCAGCGCGCCGTAGAGCGTCGCGAGCAGCGCGACGGCCATGAACGGACCGAGCTTCGACGGGTCGGACATGTTCGAGAACATCTGCACCATGCCGATCAGCGTGCCGATCATGCCGAAGGCCGGGGCGCAATCGCCGATCGAGCGATAGATCTTGCTGCCCTCTTCGAGGTGCATCAGGAAGTTGTCGCGATCGCGCTCGAGATTGTCGCGAATGAATTCGAGATCGTAGCCGTCTGCAACGTAACGAATGCCCTTGGCCAGGAACGGATCGTCGGTCTCGACTTTTTCGAGGCCGACCGGCCCCTGCTTGCGGGCGATCTCGGCGATGCGCGCCAGCTCGTCGACGAGGTCGCGCGCCGTGGTCCGTCGCATCGTGAACGCAAACTTGATGCCGAGCGGCATGCCGTGGAAAATTGCCGAGAACGGAAACCGGATCAGTGTCGCGGAGAAAGAACCGCCGAAGATGATGATGACGGCGTGGATATCGTAGAACATCCGCAGATCGCCACCCATGAAAATCAGGGTCACGATCGTGATCATGCCGGCGACGAGGCCAGCTCCGGTTGCGATATCCATGAAGCACTCCGACGCAACGCTTACGCACTGCCAGTTCCGGCAGCGGCGCCAACGTCCTGATCGGCGCTCTGAACCCTAGCGTCCACGCCATTAAGGTGAGGTAAAGGTTAGCGGCACGAAGCAATGCACTTCGGCATTACGTGCCCGAATAAGCCAGATTTACAGGTATTCGGCGACGGCAACCGTTCGCATTTGAAGGAATGCGTTAACCATAAGCGGCAGCTCTACGAGGCAGCCTTGGTTCCCGCAACTTGCGGTCGTCGTTGCGGCAACGTCATCGCAACAACGCCAGCCAGAACGCAGACGAGTCCGATCCAGGCGGTCGGCGTCAGCACCTCGCCGAGAAAGAGACAGCCGATCGCGACGCCGATCGGCACGCGCAAGTACGCCTGCGCCGTTGCGCCGACCGATCCGAGCGTCTGGAGCAAACGGAAATAGATCGCAAACGCAATCGCGGTCGACAGCACCGCAAGACAGATCAGCGCGAAGATGGACGCCTGCGACGGTGCGAGCGTCCATGGCCGGTCGACGATCAGGCTGACCGGCAACAGCATGACCGCGCCGCAGATCAGCGATCCCGCCGCCGGCATCATCGGATCGAGATTGCCGAACGACCGTCCGAGAATCGCCGCGCCCGCGTAGCTCAGCGTCGCCGCGACGATGGCAAGCTGCGACCATAGCGCGAGGCCAAATCCCTGCAGCGCCTGAAATCCGACGATGAGGCAGATGCCGACGAGACCGACCGCGACGCCGAACATCTTGCGTCCGGTGACAATCTCATGCCGCGTCACAAAGAACGTCAGCAGGAAGGTGAAGATCGGCGTCGTCGAATTGAGGATGGTCGCGAGTCCGGCGTCGACCGTCTGCTCCGCCCAGGCGATCAGCGTGAACGGCACGACGCTGTTGAGGCAGGCCTGAAAGGCGAACTTGCGCCACGTCGCCGCATCCTTCGGCCACACCAGTCCCCTCGCCCGGATCACCAGCACGAGCACGGCTGCGGCGATCAGCGTGCGCACAGCGATCAGCGTCACCGGAGGGATGGTTTCGACGCCGATCTTGATGAAGGTGTACGACATCCCCCACAGGGTGGAGAGCGCCAACAGAAGCGCGAGTTCGATGCCGATGTTGATGGGCCGTGCGGTCATGGCGTGCGCCGTTCGATCGAGTCCGTTTGAGACTCGATCGAATAGCGCGAGAGCTTCGCCTGATGTTTCGGCGTCAGCCGAAGTGTTTGCTAGTTGAGCCGCGGCGGACGATCGTCCGATGGCTCTGAACCGGACGCGCTATAGGGCGGGTTCGGCTCGGATACTTCGGCCGGAGCAGCCGCTGCTGCGTTCGCCGCCAGGTAGCGCCGCTCCTGCTCGCGATAGGCCATCCAGCCGACCGGCAGGCTGAACAGATACATCAACGAACCGACCGTCAGCAGTTGCCACGGATAGCTGATCAGGATGGCGATGAAGAGGATCACCAGCACGAACGCCGGCAAGACCATCTCCGGCGAGACGCGGGTGCCGACCATCTTGCCGGAGAACACCGGCAGACGGGACACCATCAGGAACGCAATCAAGAGCGTGTAGAGCGCAGTGACGATGACCGGCAGTACGCCGAAGCCGATGAAGGACAGATACATCGGCAGCAGCACACACAGCGCACCGAGTGGCGCCGGCACACCGGTGAAGAAGTTGGCGGCGAACGGCGGCTTGTTCGGATCGTCCATGGTCGCGTTGAAACGCGCCAGACGGAGGCCGCCGCTGATGGCGTAGACCATCGCCGCGATCCAGCCGACATTCTTCAATTCGTTGAGCTGCCAGAAATAAAGGATCAGCCCCGGCGCGACGCCGAAGTTCACGAAATCGGCCAGGCTGTCGAGCTCGGCGCCGAATTTCGATTGACCCTTGATCAGGCGCGCGACGCGGCCGTCGATGCCGTCGAGCACGGCGGCAAACACGATCGCGGCGAGCGCAAGCTCGAGCCGCCCTTCGATCGCGAGGCGGATCGCGGTCAGGCCGGCGCACAGCGCCAGCAATGTGATGATGTTCGGCACCAGCATCCGCACCGGGATCGGGCGGAAGCGGCGGCGGCGCTGATCGGGGCGCGATGACTCGGGTGACAGGGCCATGACGTCAATATAGCAACCGCCACCCCGTCTCGCCATGATGGCGAGACATGGGTGCGGAACCCCGGCTGCGATGGTTAATCGACGCGGTAGGTGCGTCCGCCATCGCCGATCCGGAAGTCGGCCAGCACGGTTTCACCCGCGACGGCGGTCTGGCCCTCGGAAACCAGCGGTTTGGACCCATCAGGCAGGAAAACGTCGAGCCGGGAGCCGAACCGGATCAGGCCGAACCGCTCGCCCGCCGCCAGTTCCTGCCCTTCGCGGACGAATGAGACAATCCGCCGCGCCACGAGACCGGCGATCTGGATGACACCGATCCGTCCACTCGGCGTCGAGATCACCATCGAGTTGCGCTCGTTGTCCTCGCTTGCCTTGTCGAGTTCGGCGTTGAGGAATTTGCCGGGGCGATAAGCGATGCGATCGATGCGGCCGGCGACCGGCGCGCGATTCACATGGCAGTTGAAGACGCTCATGAAGATCGAAACGCGCGGTAGCGGCTTGTCGCCGAGACCGAGTTCGGCGGGCGGCACGACCTGCGCGATCATCGAGACGCGGCCGTCGGCCGGCGATACGACAAGTCCTTCGCGCGTCGGCGTCACACGCACGGGATCGCGGAAGAACAGCGCGCACCACACGGTGAGCGCGGTGCCGATCCAGCCGAGCGGCGTCCAGATCCAGAACAGAACGATGCTTGCCAGCGCAAAGCCGCCGATGAATGGATAGCCTTCGGGATGGATCGGCGGGACCTGCGCGCGAATAGAATTGACGATGGACATTGATCACCAGTCGAGAGCGGGGCCGACGCCGAGAAGGACCGGAATCGCCACCGGATAATGAGTTTGGAGGGGCGAAACTACTCTGCCGCGGTGGACCTGACCAGCGCCGGTTCCGCGCCTGCGGCTATTTCTCCGGCCCCCTCGACGCCCTCCACCACGGGCGGCGGCACGCGGTTCGGCGCCGCGTTGTCGTCGTCGATCTGCGCGAGCTTCTCGCGCGCCGCCTCGGCTTCGCGCTGCCTGTTCCACATGCTGGCATACAGACCGTTCGCGGCCAGCAATTGCGGATGCGTGCCGCGTTCGGAAATGCGGCCCTGATCGAGCACGATGATCTCGTCGGCGCCGACGATGGTCGACAGGCGATGCGCGATCACGAGCGAAGTGCGGTTACGCGAGACTTTCTCCAGCGCGTCCTGAATCTCGCGTTCGGTGTGGCTGTCGA
Organism: Proteobacteria bacterium SG_bin9; assembly: GCA_002083525.1. Classification (GTDB taxonomy): domain Bacteria; phylum Pseudomonadota; class Alphaproteobacteria; order Rhizobiales; family Xanthobacteraceae; genus SG-bin9. The sequence continues at coordinate 122,908 of LWDM01000079.1, forward strand.
GCGCCGACGTCGCCTCGTCCAGCACCAGGATCGGCGGCGCTTTCAGCACCGTGCGCGCGATCGCGACGCGCTGCTTCTCGCCGCCCGAGAGCTTCAGGCCGCGCTCCCCCACCATGGTGCGGTAGCCGTCGGGCAGGCGCAGGACGAAGTCGTGCACCTGGGCGAGGCGGGCAGCCTGCTCGACCTCCTCGTCGGTGGCGCCGGGGCGGCCATAGGCGATGTTGTACCGGATCGTGTCGTTGAACAGCACGGTGTCCTGCGGCACCACGCCGATGGCGCCGCGCAGCGAGGCCTGCGTCACGCCCCGGATGTCCTGCCCGTCGACCAGGATCCGCCCGCCGGTCGTGTCGTAGAAGCGGAAGAGCAGGCGCGAGATGGTGGACTTGCCCGCCCCCGTGGGCCCGACGATCGCCAGCGT
>LWDM01000080.1 GCA_002083525.1 Proteobacteria bacterium SG_bin9
TGCCGCGCTTGAGGTCCATCGGGTTCATGCCGGCCGCAACCGACTTCGCGCCTTCGCGAACGATCGCGTGGGCAAGCACGGTGGCGGTGGTGGTGCCGTCGCCGGCTGCGTCAGCCGACTTCGAAGCGACTTCGCGCACCATCTGTGCGCCCATGTTCTCGAACTTGTCCTCGAGCTCGATTTCCTTCGCGACCGTCACACCGTCCTTGGTGATGCGCGGAGCGCCGAACGACTTGTCGAGCACGACGTTGCGGCCCTTCGGACCGAGAGTGACCTTCACCGCGTTGGCGAGGATGTCGACGCCGCGCAGCATCTTGTCGCGCGCTTCGACCGAGAATTTGACTTCTTTAGCTGCCATGTTGGGTTTTCCTTGAACTCGTTGAACTGGGTGATCCCGTCATCCTGAGGTGCGAACCGCACTTGCGGTGAGCCTCGAAGGGTGGCGGGCCGTTGCTTTCGTTCATCCTTCGAGGCCCTCGCTTCGCTCGGGCACCTCAGGATGACGGCGTGGCTCAGGCGGCCTTCTTCTTGGAAGCGGGCGCGTCGGTGATGACGCCCATGATGTCGCTTTCCTTCATGATCAGGAGATCCTGACCGTCGATCTTGACCTCGGTGCCCGACCACTTGCCGAACAGCACGATGTCGCCAACCTTGATGTCGATCGGGATCAGCTTGCCGGCTTCGTCGCGGCCGCCCGGGCCGACCGAGAGAACTTCGCCCTGCGACGGCTTTTCCTTCGCAGTGTCGGGAATGATGATGCCGCCAGCGGTCTTTTCATCGGCGTCGATACGCTTGACCACGACCCGATCGTGAAGCGGACGGAATTTCATGCAGTCCTCCTAGGATACTGAGATAACTAGATTTTTCGGAATTGGCAGTCAGCGATTGCGAGTGCTACCTGACCTGCGGCGGACATAGGCCCCTTGTGGTAAATGGGCAACCCCCCATAGCAATTTTTTTGGCAGGCGGATCGCATGAGTGCCAGCCGACGGCGGTTTCTTACCGACCATCGTTAACGCGCTGACCGGTTTGGCGAATTTCTGACAGGCCGATGACGGGCCCCTGTTAGCAGGCGAGGGGCCATGCTGCTAACGCCCTGATTCTCAACACTTTATTCAACCTTTAGGCTTGTGATGCCTAGTGCACCCTTTGCAAAGTTCGGAAATCATTGCTGCGGGTTCACATCCGAACTTTGCAAAGAAAGGTGCACTGCAAGCTTTGATTTTCTAGTGCCGCTTATCGATCTGAAGTTCCTAAAGGAATTCGCGTCGATGGTGCAGGAACTTCAGATCGGCGGCACTAGGAACGTACTGCGTCAGATTTTCATGCAAGCGTGCTGTCACGCGACGTGTGAGTGAATTCGCGGCGGCATCACGCTCCCAACTGGGTGAGCGCGTCCCGCTGCTACCTGAACAAGCGAGACGCTCCTCACCATGGAGAATGACATGGTGTCGACTGCGAACTCGCGTGCCGCGTCTGAAGATCTCAAGTCAGGCGGTTTCGTCTCCGAGGACTTCAAGAAGCAGCTGCTCGGCTACGGCCTGACCACCGCCGAAATCCTCTACCGCCGTCCCGACCGGCGCTGGCTGCTGCAAAGCTACGTCTGGCAGGAGCTCGACCTGTTTCCGAAATTCCCGAAGCTGCAGGATTTTCTTGCCTTCTGGCAGGAGAAGCTCGAAGGGCCGTTGGTGTCGGTGACGGTCGCGCACTCGCGGCTGATCAGGCCTGCCGAACTGCGCGCCATCAACGGCGAATTCCGGCTGCACTAATTTCACGCTGAGCGTGAGCGTGGCGGTTTTACGACTGTGCGGCATAAGAGATGTGCGCGCGTGCCGTTGCTGTCTTCCGATTGGCTGCTAACCTGCCGGCACCGGCGACAGGGGAGGCATTCATGGCCAAACGCAGCAAGGCGCGCGCAACGAAGAAACGTGCAGCGAAATCGAAGGCCGCAGCGCGCAAGCCGGCGGTGAAGGCATCAGCCACGAAGAAATCCGGCAAGCGGGTCGCGAAGCTCGCCAAAAAACTGACCAAGACGCTGAGAAAGAAGCCGGCCGCGAAGCCTGCTAGCAGCAACGCGCGCCGCAAGCCCGGCACGCGGACTGCTCGCCGCGCGGCGCCTCCGTCAGTGGCGCCGAAACCCACCGCCGAGCCGCAGAAGGTCGCCGTCAGCCATTACAACAACGCCGACTTCGAAAGCGGCCTGCGTTCGTACGCGCAGTACCGCGACCTCGGCATCGTCGAAGCTTCGAACGGCATGGTGCGCGCGCACGTGCTGCGCTTCACCGAGCCCTGCGATCCGAAGGTCGTGTCGAAGCTGCACTTCCACGACACTGAGTTTCAGATGGTCTACGTGCTGAAGGGCTGGGTGAAGACCAAGCTCGGTCATCACGAGGAGATCACCATGCGCGAGGGCTCGTCCTGGACGCAGCCGCCGAAGATCAAGCACGTGATCAACGATTATTCCGACGATTGCGAATTGCTCGAGATCATCCTGCCCGCCGACTTCGAGACGGTGGAAGTGTAATCGCATGATCCCGGAAAAGTGGGCACCGGTTTTCCGATAAGGATCATGCGCGGGTAAAGACACATGGCGAAAATCCGTTTCGATTTCGGCACGCAGACGCTCGACGCCGAACTGCTCGACACGCCGACCGCGAAGGCCATCGCAGCGGCGCTGCCGTCGTCTGCCTCGGCGATGACGTGGGGCGATGAGGTCTACTTCAATATTCCGGTGCGCGTGGCGCGCGAGAAGGACGCGCGCGATGTCGTCACCGCCGGCGAGATCGCGTACTGGCCGGACGGGCCTGCGATCGCGATCGGCTTCGGCCGCACGCCGGTGTCGCGCGGCGATGAAATCCGCCTCGCCAGCCCGGTGAACATCTTCGCCAAGGCGCTCGGTGACGTGAAGGCGCTGAAGAGCGTGAAGGCGGGCACGAAGGTCAGCGTGAAGCTGATCTAGGGTGTGGCCTCAGGGGCGCTTCTTGGCTGACGCCACCAGGTATTTCACGAGTTTTTGCGCATGCGGCGACAGCGATGCGAACTCCCGGACGCACAGGGTGAGATGACGGAGCGACCAGACTTCGTCGAGTGGAATGATCCGCAGTTTGCGGGTCCAGCGCTGGGCGATCGGACCGGGAACAATGGCGAGCCCGATCCCGTTCTCAACGACGCGGCAAATTGAATCGAAGCCGTCAAGCCGCACGCGCAATCTCAGTCTCTTGCCCGATCGCGTCGCCTGTTCGTTCAAGAAGGTCTGCCAGGCCGTCTCGGCGCGAAGGCCCACCAGTTCGTAATCGAGCACTTCCCTGAACGGGATTTTGCGGCGTCGCGCGAGCTCGTGCTTGAGCGGCACGACAAGAACAAACCTGTATTCACCGATGGGCATCGTCTCAAGCTCGCCGGCTGCTTCAAGGCCCTCGGCAACGATGCCGATTTCCACTTTTCCGGCGGCCACCGCTCTGACGATGTCGCGGCTCGTGCCTTCTTCCAGATCCACGTCGATGTTCGGATGGGTCAGGAAAAAGCGTGCCAGACGCGCGGGAAGAAACGCGGCAATGCCCATGGTGTTGGAGCGAATATGAACCTGTGCGCGCAAGCCCTTCGCGTAGTCGTTCAATTCGCCGCGCATGTGCTCCAGCTGCTGCGTCACAAGGCGGGCATGATGGACGAGGGCCGTTCCGGCCGGCGTCAGCTCGACGCCCCGGCGCTTTCTGATCAGCAGCGGTGTGCCGAGATTCATCTCCATGTCGCGGATGCGTTCGCTGGCGGACGCCAGGGTCATGTTCGTGCGAACCGCCCCGCGGGTAATGTTCGAGGCCTCCGCCACGTGCAGAAACAAGCGCAGGTCAGTGAGGTCGAAACGCTCAGCCATGGATCAAAGCTTTCAGCCTTCGGCGTAGCCTGAGGCTACCTTAGCGCCTTCCGCATTGTGAGTCCCGCGCTGTGCATCATCCTGAGTGCAGAAACATCGCTCTGTGCGGAGGCTGTCATGAAGCAATATACGTTGGAGTTGTTCGGATATTGTTTGGCCTTCCTTGGTCCGCTGGCGGTGCGGTGGAGCGGAGGTGAGCCGATTACGCCGAGAAACGCCGGCTCCTGTCCTGATGATCGGCACGAAACCCGTTCGGATCGCAGGCGCGACGCCGAGCATCTCGTCCAGATTGGTGCTGTGGTGCTCGACTATTGTGCGAACCAGCCGGAAGCGGAAGCACCTGGTGGACGTCTTCCGCCGGGCCCGGCGCGCATCATCGCTTCGATCGGCTGACCAGCCGCCTGGCATTACCTCCTAAGTAATTCTCTCAACACGGCAATTTTCGTAACGCGATAGCGCTCGCATAAATACTTAAGTCGTCACTTGACAATCAAGAGGTGCGCGAATACTAAAGTGTATGCTTAAGTATTCGGTGATCGACGAGACCCTGAAGGCGCTGGCGGAGCCCACCCGCCGGGCGATCGTCGAACGCTTGAGCAAGGGGCCTGCGAGCGTGAGCGATGTCGCGGCACCCTTCGACATGTCGCTCGCCGCCGTCGTCCAGCATCTGCAAGTGCTGGAGGAAAGCGGCCTGATCAAAACGGAGAAAATCGGTCGCGTGAGGACCTGCAGTATCGAACCGAAGGGATGGGGCACGCTCGCCGACTGGATCGCCGATCGCCGCACCGTCATGGAACGAAAGTTCGACCGCCTCGGCGAAATTCTCGCCGAGGACGACACCCCGACGAACAAACGTAAGCGTAAAGGAAAACAAAAATGAGCAAGACCAACGAAGCCGCAGCACTTGACCAGACCTCGGTCATCCACTCGACGTTCACGCTCGAGCGCACGTTTCCGCAGCCGCCGAAGAAAGTGTTTCAGGCCTTCGCCGACAAGGAGACGAAGCGCCGCTGGCTGATCGAAGGCGAGGGCTGGAACATCCACGCCTACGATGCCGACTTCCGCATCGGCGGCAGCGACGCCTCGCGCTTCGACTACAAGGGCGGGCCGGAGCTGACCAACGACACGCAGTATCAGGACATCGTCGCCGATCAGCGTATCGTCTTCAGCTATCGCATGACCATGGGCGGCAAGCCGCTCTCAGCGTCGCTGGTCACGGTGGAGTTCACCGCGAGCGGCAAGGGCACGGTGATGACCTACACCGAGCAGGGCGCCTACTTCGATGGCGGCATGGAAGCCGCGAAGGGCCGCGAGGAAGGCACGCGCTGGCTGATGGACCGGCTGGCGGCGGAGGTCGCGCGCTAAGCGTTCCCCGGACGCAGCGCGGCGTTCAGCACGGCGTCGCGTCCGGGACAATTTGTTGTGTCGTCAAATTCGACACCATCAGGTCGAGTTGAGACGCGTGACGTAGGCCTGTACCGGATCGGCATAGCCTTTGAGATCGAGGCTGCGCCGCTCCGCGGCAATGTCGCCCGAGACCTCACCCCACACGGACTCGCTGATGATCATCTCACCGCTCTTGGCGGCGCCGACCAGACGCGCGCCGAAATTCATGGGATCGCCGAGAGCCGTGAACTGATAATTGCCGCCGGCGACGCCGATTGAGCCGACGAACGTCTTGCCTGCATGGATGCCGACCCCGATCGAAAGCCAGGGCCCCTGAGGATCGGCGTGACCTGTCGCGCGCAGGAGCTCAAGCCCGGCAGACACGGCGCGCTGGCGATAGTCGGCGCCGGTGAGGCCCGGAAGATAAAGGCCAATCACCTCGTCGCCGACCATCTTGTCCGCGATCGCGTCGCTCCTGGTGAAGACCGTCATCGCGATCTGAAAAAACCGCTGCATCAGCGCGCCAAATTCAGCGGGACTCATCTGGGCCGCCATTTGCGTCGAGCCGCGCACGTCCGCGTAGAGCAGCGCGATCTCCAGTTCGGTGCCGCCGCGGTGCTCGGCCAGCACCGACTCGCATTTCTCGCAGAAATGAGGATTGCGCCGCCACGGTGCGCGTCCCATCAGCCGCATCGCAGGCGCGGTGAAACCGTCGAACGCTGCATAGCACAAGCGGCAGCGGTCGTGCGCCGTCGGCGACAACAGCCGAAACATGCGACGGCCACGCCGGAGCATCGGATGCTCGCCCGACAGCATCGCGTGCCAGAACGGGTTGAAGTTGCGGATATCGCCGGTGGAGTTCTGCATGCAGGCCACCTGATTGCCGAGTGCCTCACGCTAGCGGAGTTGCGCCGATGAAGTCTAGTTGATTACGCCGACGATCGCGCCCATCAGGCACGTCACCAGCGTGCCCGAGACGATCGACTTGAGCCCGAGCGATGCAATTTCCGCGCGCCGCTCGGGCGCCATCACGCTCAGGCCGCCGATCATGATGCCGAGGCTGCCGAAATTGGCGAACCCGCACAGCGCATAGAGCATGATCAGCTTCGAGCGCGGATCGAGCGCGCTCGGCGCAAGCTTCGACATCTCCACGTAGGCGATCAGTTCGTTGAGCACCGTCTTGACGCCCATCAGGCGGCCGGCGGTGATCGCCTGATCCCACGGCAGGCCCATCAGCCAGCACACCGGCGCCATGATGTAACCAAGCATGCGCTGGAGCGAGATCGCTTCGCCGCCGATCGCGGGCAGCACGCCGAGCATGGCGTTGACGAGATAAACCAGCGCCACCAGCACCAGCAGCAGCGCGACCACGTTGAACAGGAGTTCAAGTCCGCTGGTGGTGCCCTTGACGATGGCATCCATCGTGCTCGAGGCGTCGGGAATCGAATCGTCGAGCACGCCCTGTGTCGCCCGCGCTTCGGTCTCCGGCACCATGATGCGGCTGACGAGAATCGCGGCCGGGGCCGCGAGCACCGAGGCGATAACGAAATGCGCAGCCGCATCCGGCACCAGCGGCGCGATCAGTGTGGCGTAGAGCACGAGCACCGTGCCGGCGATGCCGGCCATGCCGCCGGTCATCACCAGGAACAGCTCGCTCCGCGTCAGCTTCGCCAGATAAGGCCGGATGAACAGCGGCGCTTCCACCATACCGAGAAAGATGTTGGCGGCGGTGGAGAGCCCGACCGCACCGCCGACCTTCATCGTGCGCTCCAAGAGCCATGACGTGCCGCGCACAATCGGCGGCAGCACACGCCAGTAGAACAGGAGCGTGGTGAGTACGCTCATGATCAGGATCAGCGGCAGCGTCTGAAATGCGAGCACGAACTCCGCGCCCGGCGTCTTCACCTCATAGGGCAGAGGCCCGCCGCCGATATAGCCGAAGACAAAGGACGTGCCGGCGCGGGTCGCAGCCGCAATCGCGCCGACCGCATCGTTGATGGCGGCGAAGGCCTTGGTGGCGTAGGGGACTTTGAACAGGATCAGCGCGGTTGTGAGCGTGACCGCCAGCGCGATCAGCGTCTGCTTCCAGTCGACGGCGCGGCGATTCTCGCTCAGCGCCAACGCGATCGCCAGCAACGCGACGATGCCGAATACCGATTGCAGTTGCGCCATGGTCCCCATGCCCTTGCGCGAGTGTGCCGCAGCGGGCAATGGTTCGCAACGCCGCGAGCGGATCAGGAGCGAATGAATGGGTAGTGTTGCGATCCCGGCCGAGGCGGCCCGGGTCCTGGACAAATGGACCAAGGCGTTTTGTGCGTCAGATGTCGACGGCATCGTCGGGCTCTACTCTGAAGATGCGATCTTCGTCGGCACCGGCAGCACGACGGTGGTGACGGAACCGGGCGGGGTCCGGGCCTACTTCGAGAATGCGCTCTTGAACAACCGGCCGCGCGGAGCCACGCTCGCGTCGTATGAAACGACGGTGCTGTCGGATACGGCCGTCGCCGTCAGCGGTCTCGATGCGGTGAGTGGCGTGCGCGATGGCGTGCCCTTCAGCAACTCAGGACGCATCACATTCGTGATCGCGAAACGCGGCGTCGAGTGGAAGATCGTGCATTTCCATCGCTCAGCGATGCCAAGGTGAGAACATGAAAAAAGCAACGAAGAAGACGACTGCCAAAAAAGCATCCGCCAAGACAGCGCCAGCCAAGAAGTCACCGGCAAAGAAAGTAGCCGGTCCGAAGGACACAAAGGCCGACTGGCGCATCGACACGCTCGCGCGGATGCGCGCGCTGATCAAGGACGCCGATCCCGAAGTGACCGAGGAGGTGAAGTGGCGCAAACCCTCGAACGGAATGCGCGGCGTTCCGGTGTGGGAGCATGCCGGCATCATCTGTACCGGCGAGACCTACAAGGCGGCGGTGAAGCTGACCTTCGCCAACGGCGCCGCGCTGCCGGACCCCGCCGGGCTGTTCAACGCCAGTCTTGAGGGGAATCAGCGCCGCGCCATCGATATTCACGAGGGTGCGACGATCAACGAAAAGGCGTTCAAGGCGCTGATCCGCGCGGCGGTGACGCACAACGTGGCGAAGAAGCTGAAGCGCGGGTGAGGGCCTCGTCTGCGGACGGGCCATAGCGCCGTGCCGCGGCGTGCGCTATGAACGCCTCCGGTCCCGCCCATGCTTCTCAGCCATCGCCCGTTCCAATTCTACCTCGCGTCGCGGCTCGTCTCGCGCCTTGCCTCACAGGTCGCGACTGTTGCCGTCGGCTGGCAGGTCTATGAGCTGACCAGCAGCGCGTTCTATCTCGGCATGGTGGGCCTGGTGCAGTTCGCACCCACCGCGATCCTCGTGTTCGTCGCGGGCCACGCGGCCGACCGCTACGATCGCAAGACGGTGGTGCAACTCTGTCAGGCCGCCGAAGGGGTGATCGCTGCGTTCTTGGCGTGGGGCACGATCGGCGGCTGGCTGACGGTCCAGCATATTTTCATCGCGGTTGCGGGCTTCGGCATCGCGGGTGCGTTCGAGAGCCCGGCAACCTCGGCTTTGCTGCCCGCGGTCGTGCCGGAAGGGCATCTGCAACGCGGGACCGCGGTCGGCACGGGCATGTTCCAGTTCGCGATGATCGGCGGACCCGCGCTCGGCGGCCTTGCGTATGCCGTTGCGCCGAGCGCGCCGTATATCTTGATGACGGCGGGGTGGATTCTCGGCGGCATCCTCATGCTGTTCGTGCGGCTCGAACGACGCCCCGCGATCAGGGAACTACCGACGACCGAACAGCTGTTCGCGGGCGTGAAGTTCGTGCGCGAGAACAAGCCGATCCTCGGCACCATCTCGCTCGATCTGTTTGCGGTGCTGCTCGGCGGCGCGACCGCACTTCTGCCGATTTACGCTCGCGATATCTTGCTGACTGGCCCATGGGGCCTCGGCGTGCTGCGTGCCGCGCCGGCCGTGGGCGCATTGCTGATGACGATCTATCTCGCGCGCTATTCGATCCAGCGTAAGGTCGGCATCCGCATGTTTCAGGCGGTGATTGTGTTCGGCCTCGCCACCGTCGTGTTCGCGTTGTCGCAGTGGATGTGGCTGTCGCTGATCGCGCTCGCGATCATGGGCGCGGCGGACACCATCAGCGTCGTCATCCGCACGTCGCTGGTGCAACTTGCAACGCCGGACGAGATGCGCGGCCGCGTCGGCGCGGTGAATTTCCTTTTCATCAATGCGTCGAACCAGCTCGGCGAGTTCGAAAGCGGCGTCACCGCCGCGCTGTTCGGCACGGTGCCGGCCGCTGTGCTCGGCGGCGTCGGTACCGTGGCCGTGGCGCTGATCTGGATGAAGCTGTTTCCGTCGCTGCGCAAGATCGAGCGGCTGGAGTAAACCTCAGCCTCTTCCGACGAACGGCATCTGCGTCGCCATGATGTTGAGGAACAGCGCGTTGGCGTCGAGCGTACGCGTCGCCATGAACACGATCGCGTCCGCCACGTTCTGCACGTCCATACGCGGTTCGACCATCTTGTCGCCGCGCGGCTGCAGAACGCCGCCGACCATGCGCTCGGTCATCTCGGTCGCGGCGTTGCCGACGTCGATCTGGCCGCAGGCGATGTTGTAGGCGCGGCCGTCGAGCGCGGTGGCGCGAGTGAGCCCGGAGACGCCGTGCTTGGTCGAGGTGTACGGCGAGGAGAACGGCCGCGGCGCGTAGGCCGAGATCGAGCCGTTGTTGATGATGCGGCCGCCCTGCGGCTTCTGGTCCTTCATGATGCGGAAGGCGTGCTGCGTGCACAGGAACGGCGCGGAGAGGTTGGTCGCGACCGTCGTCTGCCACTGCTCGAGGGTGAGATCTTCGAGCGGCACCGGCGGCGTGCCGACGCCGGCATTGTTGAACAGCACGTCGAGACGGCCGTAGGTCTTCTTGGTTTCGGCGAACAGCGCGTCGATCGATTTCGGATCGGTCATGTCGGAAACGACGACGAGGCTCATGCCGGCCGGGCCCATCTTTGCGGTCTCATCGAGCTTGTCCTTGCGGCGGCCGGTGAGCACGACGTGAAAGCCGTTTGTCATCAGCCCGAGCGCTGCGGCACGCCCGATGCCAGTGCCTGCTCCGGTGACGAGCGCGATCTTCTTCTCTGCCATGGTGTTTCCTTCAAGCTTCTTGTTGATTGACGTGACGTTGATTGAGTTGTCGGTGATTTATTTGGGTGTGGATGCGTAAGGCGGGCGTGGAATGTTCTGATGCGCGGCGCGCAGGGCCGACGACCAGCGCGCGCGCAGGTCGTGGAAGTACGGCTCGCCGGCCTCGATGCGGTAGTTGAGTTCGGCTTCGAGCGCATCCGGGCGCACGACGAGGATATCGATCGGCATGCCGACGCCGAGGTTCGAGCGCATGGTCGAGTCCATCGAGATCAGGCTGATCTTCAGGCCGTCATAGAGGTCGACGTCGTAGGTGATGGCGCGATCGAGCACCGGCTTGCCGTATTTGTGCTCGCCGATCTGCAGATAGGGTGTGTCGACAGTGCATTCGATGAAGTTGCCAGCCGGATAGATCATGAACAGCCGCATGCGGCCGCCCTTGATCTGGCCGCCGAACAGCATCGACACGTCATAGTTGATTTCCTCGGCCCTCAGCGCCGGGCCTTCGACCTCGTTGATGGTGCGAATGGCGCGGCCGATCCGCTGTGCGGCCTGAAACATGGTCGGCGCGTTCATCAGCGTTTCACGCTCGCCGGTCTCCGGGTTCTCCAGACCCTCGTTGAGCGTCGAGATCACCGACTGGCTGATGGCGAGGTTGCCTGCGGTGGCGATCGCCATGATGCGGTCGCCGGGCTTGGAATAGACGTGCAGCTTGCGGAAGGTCGAGATGTTGTCGAGGCCCGCGTTGGTGCGGGTGTCGCCCATCATGACGAGGCCGTCACGCACCAGAATTCCGCAGCAGTAAGTCATGGCAGTCCCCGGCCAATTCCGAGGGGGCTTTTTACGCGGTGCGGAGGGGGGCGGCAACCGGGGCCAGGCCGCGGTTCGCGACCATCTCGCATGCCGGGAAATTACGACTGGGTCTGCCGTCCGGCCTGATCGACCTTGATCGCGACCTCGAGCGTTTCGCGGCCGCCGCCGTAGCGCGTGCCGCGGACCGGGGCCGCGCCCAGGTAGTCGAGGCCGATGGCGACGCGAACGTGGGCGTCGGTGGTGCAGATCCCGTTGGTAGCGTCGAAGCCGACCCAGCCGAGTTTCGGTACGAAGGCCTCGGCCCAGGCATGGCCGGCGTCCTGATCGACTTTGCCGTCGGCCCGCAGAAAATGCCCGGAGACGAAGCGGGCCGGAATACCGGCGCTGCGCGCGCAGGCAATGAAGATATGGGCGTAGTCCTGACAGACGCCGCGGCGCAATGCGAACGCTTCCGACGCTGCCGTCGTGCTGCTCGTCGGTTTGGGGTCGAACGTCATGTGTTCGTTGAGCTGCACCAGCAGGCCATGCAGGAATCCGAGCGTGTCGTTTTCCGCCTCATCGCGCAGCGTTTGCGCGAACGCCGACATCTCCGGATTGACGAGGGTGAGGTCGGTCGTGCGCAGGAACAGGCTCGGCGGAAATCGTTCGTCGGTGCCCTTCAGCACGCCGCCGGTGTTGTGGGTCTCGATCATCCCCTCGACCCGGATGATCAGCTCCTCAACGGCGCCGAGGGTGAGCACGTGGGTAATGTTGCCGAAGGCGTCGAGCTGCATGTCGAGACGGGTATCGCTCGACACGTCGATCTGCCAGTTGGCGACGTACTGTCCGTCGTGACTGCCGGGCGTCATCCGCAGAATCTGGATCACGCCGCTCGCCGCCGGCTCATAGAGGTACATGGTCGAGTGTGCGATTCTGAGGCGCATGGCTAGCGGTCCGATTCCAGTATTCGCGTTGACTAGATCAAATACTGCTTGGCGATGATCTCGCCAAGACGGGCGTTGTCGCCGATGAATTCCTGAATGAATTCGTGCAGTCCGCGCTGGAACAGGTCGTCCATGTGCGCGTGTTCGAGCCGGTTACGAACGCCGCGGGCGTGGCGCTGCGCCGGGCCCTGGCGGCTGTAGGCGACGCCGATCTGGTCGAGGTTGCGCACGAGGTTATCGTAGCAGCTCGCGAGCGAGCGCGGCAGCGAGTTGTTGAGAATGAGCAGGTCCGCAATCAGCCACGGCTTCAGCGTCTCGCGATAGACCCAGTGATAGGCGGTCTGCGCCGACACCGAGCGCAGGATCGAGGTCCACTGATAGTAGTCGAGCGGGCCGCCGACGTGTTCCGCTTCCGGCAGCAGCACGTGATACTTCACGTCGAGGATGCGTGCCGTGTTGTCGGCGCGTTCGAGATGCAGGCCGAGCCGCGAGAACCAGTAGGCGTCGTTGCGCAGCATCGTCCGGTAGGCGGAGCCGTCGAAACGGAGTGAAGTCTCCTGCACGAAGCGCAGGAACTTGGCGAGATCCTCGCGCGAGCGCGTGCCGTTCTTCCAGGTCTGATGCAGCTCGATCCACGCCGCGTTGATGGTGTCCCACATCTCGCTGGTGAGCGCGGTGCGGACCGAGCGCGAGTTCAGCCGCGCGATCTCGATGCAGTTGCGGATCGAGGAGGGATTATCGAGCGAGAAGGCGATGTAATCGACGACCGTCTTTTCGTTGGCTTCTTCGTGGGTCTGATGGAAGGAATCGCTGATGCCGGCCGTCAGCAGCGCCGATTCCCATTCATTGGTCTTGCCCGCGTAGGCGTCGGGAAGGGCGGTGACGCGCAGCGTCGCTTCGATGGTGCGCGCGAGATACTCGGCCCGCTCGACATAGCGCGCCAGCCAGTACAGGTTTTCTGCGGTGCGCGCGAGCATGCTACTCCAGGATCCAGGTGTCTTTGGTGCCGCCGCCCTGGCTCGAGTTGACGACGAGCGAGCCTTCTTTCAGTGCGACGCGCGTCAACCCGCCGGGTACGACGGTGACGTGATCGCGGCCGGTCAACACGAACGGGCGAAGATCGACATGGCGCGGTGCGAGGCCCGACGCGGTGCAGGTGGGGCAGGTCGAGAGCGCCAGTGTCGGCTGCGCAATGAAGCCCGACGGATCGCGCTTCACCTTGACGCGGAAATCGTCGATCGCGCTCTTGGTCGCGGCCGGTCCGATCAGCATGCCGTAGCCGCCGGAGCCGTGAACTTCCTTCACTACCAGCTCATGCATGTTGTCGATGACGTAGGCGAGGTCTTTCTCCTCGCGGCAGCGCCAGGTCGGCACGTTCTTCAGGATCGGCTCTTCGCCGAGATAGAACTTCACGATCTCCGGCATGTAGCTGTAGATCGCCTTGTCGTCGGAAATGCCGGTGCCGACCGCATTCGCCAGCGTCACATTGCCGGCCGCATAGACCGACATCAGCCCCGGCACGCCGAGCACGGAATCGGGTCGGAAGGTCAGCGGGTCGAGGAAGTCGTCGTCGAGGCGGCGGTAGATCACGTCCACCCGCTTCAACCCCTCGGTCGTGCGCATGAACAGTTCGTCGTTCTTGACGATCAGATCGCGGCCTTCGACCAGTTCGATGCCGAGCTTGTCGGCGAGGAAGGAGTGCTCGTAGTAAGCGGAGTTGTAGACGCCGGGGGTGAGGAGGGCGACGTTCGGTTCGGCGGTTGCGGTCTGCGGCGCGACCGAGCGGAGCGCAGCGAGTAACTCGTCCGGATAGTTCTCGACCGGCGCGACGCGATGGCGCGCAAACAGGTCCGGGAACAGCCGCATCATGATTTCGCGGTTCTCCAGCATGTAGGAGACGCCGGAGGGAGTGCGGGCATTGTCTTCCAGCACATAGAAGTCGTCGGGATCGGTGCGGACGATGTCGATGCCGGCGATGTGGACGTAGACGTCGTGCGGCACGTCCTGGCCGTTCATTTCCGGCCGGAACACGGGGTTCTGGAAGATCAGGTCGTCGGGGATCTTGCCGGCGCGCAGGATGTCGCGTTCATGATAGATGTCGCGCAGGAACATGTTCAGCGCCTTGACGCGCTGCTTCAGGCCTTTCTCCAGCCGCGCCCATTCCTTGCCGGACAGGATGCGGGGGATGACATCGAAGGGGATCAGGCGTTCGGTCGATTCCGCATCGCCGTAGACGGCGAAGGTGATGCCGATCCGGCGAAACAGCAGTTCGGCTTCCTTACGGCGGAATTCCAAGGCGTCCGGCGGCGTCTCTTTCAGCCAAAGAGACAATTCCTTGTAGGCCTGGCGAAGATCGCCGTTTGGGCCATTCATTTCGTCGAACGCAACTGTCATAAACCTGACTGCTCTCGGGGCCGCACTGATGGTCCGATTCTAATGTTCGCACCCCACTTCCGGAGGCGCCTTTGCGAACATTAGAATCAAAGGACCATCAGCAATTTTTAGTCGCTGGTGGCGTTTTGGATTTGACATTCGCTTTTCGGACTTGCGGCGAGGTAGTTAGCGAATGTCAAATCCACGCCACCAGTAGAATGCACGGATCATTCAAATGGTAGCAAGGCCCGGGCCAGCGCGATATGCATGTGAATGCAGCATTTTGTCTGATACGGCCGGATGCTGCCCGCAAATGCGGCGGGGATTTGCCCAAACGGTTGGCAAGGCGGGTTAAGTGCTGACAGCCGAAGGCGAAAACGCCGCGGCCGGGCGAGATGTGGAAGGGGCTTGGGAATGAGCGAGATCGTCACCGCGGGCATTCTGGTAATCGGCGACGAAATCCTGTCCGGCCGGACCAAGGACAAGAACATCGGCTACATCGCCGAGTATCTGACCAACATCGGCATCGACCTGAAGGAAGTCCGTGTCGTCGCCGACGAGGAGGCGGACATCATCGCCGCGCTGGATGCGCTGCGCGGGCGTTACACCTACGTCTTCACCACCGGCGGCATCGGGCCGACCCATGACGACATCACCGCAGACAGCGTCGCCAAGGCGTTCGGCGTTTCGATCGACCACCACCCCGAGGTGGTGGCGCGCTTCGCCGAACGCTTCAAAGGCCAGGACCTGAACGAGGCGCGGCTGCGCATGGCCCGCATTCCCGACGGCGCCGAACTGATCCAGAGCGCGACCATCCTCGCGCCCGGCTTCAAGATCGGCAACGTCATCGTCATGGCCGGCGTGCCATCGATCATGCAGGCGATGATGGACATCATCTCGCCGAAGCTGAAGTCCGGCGTGCGCATGCTGTCGGATACGGTGCGCGCCAATGCGCGCGAAGGCGACATCGGAACGCCGCTGCGTGCCATCCAGCAGAACCACCCGGACACGATCATCGGCAGCTATCCGTTCATGGATCAGGACGGCAAGCCGAACACCAACCTCGTTGTCCGCTCGCGCGATGCGGCAAAACTCGAAGCCGCGATGACCGACGTCAAGACCATGCTGACAGAATTGAACCTGCCGCCGCGATAATTCCAAAACCGGTTCAATTTGCCAACGGAGCCGTCATGAGCGAGAGCTTTTTCGACGCGATCAATTCCGGGAAGATCACGGCGCCGCCGTGCGCCAAGACGCTCGGCATCGAGATCAAGAGCTACGATCTCGCGGCCTATTCGGTCGAACTCGAATTCGAGGGGCGGCCTGAGTTCGCCAACCCGATCGGCATCGTGCAGGGCGGCTTTCTCTCGGCGATGCTCGATGATGCCATGGGGCTTGCCTGCGCGACGCTGATGAAGGTCGGCGAGTTCTCACCGACGCTGGCGCTCAACGTCCAGTTTCACCGTCCCGCGAAAATCGGCAAGCTCGAGGGCGGCGGTCGCGTCATCTATCGCGGCAAGGACATTCTCCAGATGAGCGCGGAACTGCGGCAGGACGGCAAGGTGGTGGCGACCGCAACCGGGACCGCGATGCTGCGGAAGATCTGAAGGATAAACGATGTCTGAGCCATCTTCATCCCCGCCGAAAGACTTTCCGGTGTCGTGGGATCAGTTTCACCGCGACGCCCGCGCGCTGGCATGGCGGCTCAACGGGATGGGGCCGTTCGAGGCGATCATCGCCATCACCCGGGGCGGGCTTGTCGCGGCCGCTGTCGTTGCGCGTGAACTTGGCATCCGCCTGATCGATACCGCGTGCATCGCCAGTTACGATCACCAGTCGCAAGGCTCGCTCAGTGTGCTCAAGGAGATCGCGCCGGATGTGATCCGGCGCGGCAAGAAGGTGCTCATCGTCGACGATCTGGTCGACACCGGCGCGACCGCGAAGCTCGTGCGCGCGCTGTGCCCGGAGGCGCACTTCGCGACCGTCTACGCCAAGCCGATGGGCCGGCCGATGGTCGACACCTTCATCACCGAGGTGTCGCAAGACACCTGGATCCATTTCCCGTGGGATACGGCGCTGTCGTATGCGCCGCCGATTCGCGACGGGGCGGCTTAGACTTTGCATCCACGTTCGTCATCACCGGGCTTGACCCGGTGATCCATCTTAGAAAAGCGATGGACCAAAAGATGGATTGCCGGGTCAAGCCCGGCAATGACGAGAAAGAATTCTAACCCAGCCGCTCGCGCGCAAGCTTCGCGCCGGCGCCGAGCGACTGCAGCTTGGCTTCGGCGATCTCGCGCCGCATCGGCGCCATGCCGCA
This sequence comes from Proteobacteria bacterium SG_bin9, assembly GCA_002083525.1. Taxonomy (GTDB): domain Bacteria; phylum Pseudomonadota; class Alphaproteobacteria; order Rhizobiales; family Xanthobacteraceae; genus SG-bin9. The sequence goes on from LWDM01000080.1 coordinate 16,810, forward strand.
GTTCGTGGTCGCGGTGAGCTTGTCCTTCGGTACCACCTTCATCACGGCTTCGATGGTCTTGAACACATCTTCGGGTGTCTCGACCACATCGCTCGCGACGTCGATGACGCCGGCCTGAACGACCTTGCTCTTGAGGATGCCGAGCAGTTCGATCGGCACATGCGAGTTGCGGCACTCGATGGCCACCTGCTGGATGCTACTCTTGTCGATGGTCGGGAACGTCTCCTCGTACTGCCGCCACTCGCCGCCGAGCGTCTTCTTCCAGTCGTCGTTGGCCTTGATGCCGTAGCCGTAGCAGATGTGCACGGCGGTCGCGCACTTCAGGCCCTTGGCTGCGCGCTCCAGCGCCTCGACGCCCCAGTCGCGCACCTCGTCCATGTAGACGTTGAACGCGGGCTCGTCGAACTGGATCATGTCGACGCCGTCGGCTTCCAGCGCCTTCACTTCCTGATTGAGCAGGTCGGCGAACGCGAACGCCATCTTGACCTTGTCGCCGTAGTACTGGTCGGAGATGGTGTCGATGATGGTCATCGGGCCGGGCACGGTGAATTTCAGCTTGCGTCCGGTGTGCTTGCGCGCGGCCTGCGCTTCGAGCGCATGAACGCGGCCTTTCAGCTGCAGCGGCGCGACCACCTGCGGTACCATCGCCTTGTAGCGATCCTTGCGGATGCCCATCTCGACCTTGTGGGCGAAGTCGATGCCTTCGATGCGCTCGAGGAAGCCGTGCACGAAATGCTGCCGCGCCTGTTCGCCCTCGGTGACGATGTCGATGCCGGCGTCCTCCTGCATCTTCACCGCGAGCAGGGTGGCGTCACGCTTGGCGTTGTTGAGCTCGGCGCCCTCGAGTTTCCACGGTGCCCAGAGCTTGTTCGGCTCGGCCAGCCATTCGGGCTTCGGCAACGAACCGGCGACGGTGGTTGGAAACAGCATGGGACGTCCCTCTCGACACGTATGATTGCGGTTTGTGATTTTGAGCCTGACTTGCCATGCGGGGCGGCCCGCGTAAATCCGCCAATGGTCACGAAGTCGTTTGCTGCAGAGCGGGATTTCTGGCGGCGAATTCCGCGGTTGGCCATTTCAAAGGGCGGGGGATAGGATTGTCCAACCAAGAACACCAAAGCTGACCGGGAATGCCCGCCATGATCGAGTTTTTCTTCGATTGCTCCAGCCCGTGGACCTACCTCGCGTTCCACAACATCCAGCCGCTCGCCGCCGAGACCAAGACGTCCATCTCGTGGCGGCCGATCCTCGTCGGCGGCATCTTCAATTCGGTAAACCCGAGCGTCTATGCCTCGCGCGAAAAGCCGGTGCCGGCGAAGGCGCGCTACATGCTGAAGGACCTCAGCGACTGGGCGCGTGCGTCCGGCCTCGCGATCAAGATGCCGCCGAGCGTGTTTCCGGTGAACAGCGTCAAGGCGATGCGCGGCTGCATTTATCTGGAGCCGGAAGGCAAGCTCGTGCCGTTCGCGAAAGCCGTGTTCGAAGCCTACTGGGGCGGCGATCAGGACATCTCGCAGGATGCGGTGCTTAAGACAATCTGCGAGCGCATTGGTGTAGATCCGCAAAAATTCTTTGCAGGCATCGGCCAGCAGGCGGTGAAGGATCAGCTCAAGGCGAACACGGATGAGGTGATCGCACGCGGCGGCTTCGGGTCGCCGACCATTTTCATCAACACAACCGACATGTACTTCGGCAACGACCGGCTGCCGCTGATCCGCGACGCGCTGTTGCGCAAGGCGGCTTGATGCCGAGAGCTGTCGTCTGTCGTGAGTTGGGGCCGCCCGAGCAGCTGAAGCTTGAAACGTTCGAGTCGCGACCGCTGAAGCCGGGGCAGGTGCGCGTCGCCGTGCGTGCGGCCGGCATCAACTTTCCCGACGTACTGATGGCGGAGGGCAAGTATCAGCTCAAGCCGGATCTGCCGTTTATGCCGGGCATGGAGTCGGCGGGCGACGTGGTCGAGATCGCGGGGGCGGTCGATGGCGTTGCGGTCGGCGACAAGGTGATCGTGAAGCTTCGTCATGGCGGCTACGCGGATGAGTTGGTCGCCGAGCCGTCGCAGCTCACGCCGCTGCCGACGACGTTCGATTATGCGCAAGGCGCGACGTTTCTCGCCGCGCACGGCACCGCATGGCATGCGCTTTACGATCGCGCGCAGATTGAGCCCGGCGAAACGCTGCTGGTGCACGGCGCGGGCGGCGGCGTCGGGCTCGCCGCCGTCGAGCTCGGCAAGGTCGCCGGCGCGACGGTGATCGCCGCGGCATCGAGCGAGGAGAAGCTGGCGATCGCCAAGGCGCGCGGCGCCGATCACACGGTGCTCTATAGCCGCGAACCGTTTCGCGACGCCGTCAAGCGCATCACTGACGGGCGCGGCGTCGATGTGGTGTTCGATCCGGTCGGTGGCGAGATCTTCGAGGAGAGCCAGCGCTGCATCGCGTGGGGTGCGCGGCTGCTCGTGATCGGATTCACCGGCGGCATCGGTCTGGCGCGCACCAATCTCATTCTGATCAAGGGCGCGAGTGTGCTCGGCGTGCGGGCCGGCGAGGCGGTGCGGCGCGATCCGTCGCTCGCCGCAAAACGCTTCGCTCACCTGATGCAGCTTGCGGAGGAGCGGCGCATCGCGCCGAATATTTCCCATCGACTGCCGCTGGAGCGCTACGCCGAGGCCATGCGGCTCTTGATCGACCGCAAGGCGATCGGCCGTGTCGCGCTGACGATGGACTAGCGGCTCACTTATACGGCCGCTCATCCCACCACGGATAATAGGGCGGCATGTCGGCGGAGACCTTGTTGCCGAACTGCGCCGGCCGCTTTTCCAGGAACGACACCACGCCTTCCTTCACGTCGGCCGAGCGGCCGCGCTCGTAGATGCCGCGGCTGTCGACCTTGTGCGCCTCCATCGGATCTTCGGCGCCGAGCATGCGCCACATCATCTGCCGGATCAGTGCGACCGACACCGGCGCGGTGTTGTCGACGATGTCCTTGGCGATGGCACGGGCGGCGGGGATCAGTTCTGCGGGTGGCACCACCTTGCTGACGAGACGGCCGGCAAGCGCCTCCTGCGCCGAGAACACGCGGCCGCTATAGGTCCACTCCAGCGCCTGCGAGATGCCGACGATGCGCGGCAGGAACCAGCTCGATGCGGCTTCCGGGACGATGCCGCGGCGGGAGAACACGAAGCCGAAGCGCGCATCCTCGGATGCGATGCGGATATCCATCGGCAGTTGCATGGTGACGCCGATGCCGACGGCCGGGCCGTTCACCGCTGCGATCACCGGCTTCAGGCACTTGAAAATCTGCAGGGTGACCTGGCCGCCGCCGTCGCGCACGTTCGGATCGCTGTAATCGATGGTGCCGTCGGCATTGCGCTTCACCGGGCCCCGCTTGGCGTCGCGGTCGAACGTATCGCCACCGGAGGAGAGGTCGGCGCCGGCGCAGAAGCCGCGGCCCGCACCGGTGACGATCACGACGCGGACATCGTCGTTGGCGTCGGCTGCCTTGAAGGCCTCGATCAGCTCGCGCTGCATGGTGGCGTTGAAGGCGTTGAGCTTGTCCGGCCGGTTCAGCGTGATCGTCAGAATCCGATCCTTCACCTCGGTCGCAATCGTCTCGGTGGCCATCCCGCATCTCCCATGTCTTGTTGTTTCGTCTCGTTACCGCATGTCTGCGACGCGGGGCCTGAAACCGCAAGGTGGCAGGGTTGCGAAATCCGAGCGGAGGGGATGCGTCAGCTTATCAGTAGGGATGATCCTTGCGAGCGCCCTGGAGTTTCGTCGTTTGGTACGTCCGCTTGACCTGTATGCGTTCGCCCGCGTCTTTCGTCAGCTCGCACGACCAATGAACCACGCCCATCGTCCGGCCATCGCGCCGAAGTTCGAATGTTCCGGCAATGGTGTGGGCCTCGCCATTGCCGTAGGCGCGGGCTTCTTGCAGCGTGACATCGTAGTTCAAGAAGAGGAGACGCACCGCGTCCTCGCATTTCTGCAGGTGTGATCCTGGCCTATCCGCGCGAATCGAGTCCGAGGCTATTGCGATCAGCGGTGCGGCAGCGACGGCGAAGAGCCAGAGCGCTGGCGTCCTGATCAGGCGCATGTCGCTTCCTCTTTCAGCTTCTCGCGGACTTCGAGCAGCGAGCGGCGCAGCTGTGTCTTGATCGTGTTGACGGGCATGCCGAAGCGGCGTGCGATCTGAATGCGGCTCTGGCCCGCCAGATAGGCGGAGACGATCATCTCCCGCCGTTCGTCGCAGATGTCTCTGAAGGCGGCATAGGCGCGCGCGCGCATGCGCGACATATCGAGCTCGATGGCGGGATCGCTCTCTTCCGCGTCGACTGCGTTCATGCGCTGGTCGTTGCTGGTCACCGGCAGCTGCTGCTTGCGGATGAGATCGATGGCGCCGTGACGGACGATCGATGTCATCCACGCGATTGGCGAAGCGAGTTGCGGATCGTAGGAATGGGCGCGTCGCCAGATCTTCAGGTAGGATTCTTGCAGCAGGTCTTCAGCGTCGGGTCGTGTTCTCACAAGACGCCGCGCGACTTCGAACAGTTTGCGATGGGTGACACCGTAGAGAACAGCAAAGGCCGATTTATCGCCGGCCGCCGAGCGTTGAATAAGCCCGATCAACTCGTCTGAACGCACAACCTTACGGTTGGGCTTTCGCTTTCGCGCGCCCTGCATAGCAAGCTCCGAACTGTACGATTGGGTACGCTGAGCGGCAGTTCTTCAGCGTACTTACTGGTATATACAGTTGCGGATACCGCAAGTTTCGCCAGGGCAAACGAAAGTACCTACGTCTTTCGGCTGAGAAAGCCGAGACATGAGCACTTTTGCACGCGAAGCGTTGCGGGCACGCTATTGAAATGATGCTTCACGTCTATCAGTCGTGTGCGACGCTGAACAAAATCGGTCGATACCTCTTTTCTGGAGGTATTATTTGAGGCGGGCACGGATGGCCCGCCGTCATACTTCTGTTACGTAGTTTTCGGGTCGGCGTTCCGCGATGGCGTTCGTGCGTTGCCGGCGAGCGGCAGGCCGATATTTCGCTTAAGGACGCGTCCACGATCGGTTAGGCTTTGAAGCAATCGCAGAACAAGAACGGGAGAAGACAGACATGGCCCAGACAGCATTGGCACAGACAGCATTGGCACAGGCAGCACCGGCGCAGAAGCCGGCGACCTACGATCGCTCGAGCGTCGAAGCGGTGGTCCAGCTCTACTTCGACGGCCTCTACGAGGGCGACGCCGACAAGATCGGTGCAGCGTTCGACGTCAGCGCAGATCTTCGCTGGGTCGAGAACGGCAAGCTGGAAATCCTTCCCGTGCCGCAGTGGCTTGAACGGGTGCGGACCCGCCCGTCGGCGAAATCGCAAAATCAACCGCGCGCCGACTTCATCGTCACCATCGACAAGTCCGACGACAACAATGCGTTCGTGAAGGTACGCTGCCAGTTGCCGCCGCGCTATTTCACCGACTACCTCTCGGTGATGAAGCTCGCCGACGGCTGGACCATCGTCTCGAAATCGTACCGCTACGAGACGCGTTAACCTTTGAGTCGGGCAACGCCTGACAAGTCCAAAAATAACTCTTTGCCCCCGGAACCATTGAATCGTCTCTGCGTTCTGGGCTTGCGCGAGGTTCCATCCGGGCAGGATGGAACCCTCCGCCGACCGGTTTTGCCGGTTAGGGGCAGCAGCATCGACCGCATCCCGAGCGCGGGGTGAGAGGTCGTGCGCGGCAAAGGGGGACTACATGGCTTCGCGATCCCGGCTTTCGCAGGAAGACCTTCCACAAGACACCCCGCCACCTGTCCTGAACGGCAAGCCGGACCATCGCCGAGAACTCCTTCAAGCCTTGCAGACGATGCGGATGGGCGACTTTTCCGTCCGCATGGCCGGCGACTACGCCGGCATCGAAGGCAAGATCGCCGACGTTTTTAACGAAATCGTTTCCGCTAACGAGCGCATGGCCAAGCAGCTCGAGCGCATCGGCCAGGTGGTCGGCCGCGACGGCCGCACCCGCCAGCGCGTCAGCTTCGGCGTTCCGGGCGGCGCCTGGAGCGAGATGGAAACGTCGGTCAACTCGCTGATCGACGACTTGCTGTGGCCGACGCGCGAAGTGACCCGCGCGGTTGCCGCGGTGGCGCAGGGCGACCTGCTGCAGACGGTCGAACTCAGCGTCGACGGCCGCCCGCTGAAGGGCGAGTTCCTGCAGTCGGCGACCATCGTCAACACGATGATCAAGCAGCTCAGCGTGTTCACCTCGGAAGTGACGCGCGTGGCGCGCGAAGTCGGCACCGAGGGCAAGCTCGGTGGTCAGGCGCAGGTGCCGGAGGTGACGGGCGTCTGGAAAGACCTCACCGAGAGCGTCAACTCCATGGCGAACAACCTGACCGCGCAGGTGCGAAACATTTCCGACGTGACGATCGCGGTCGCCAGCGGCGACTTGTCGAAGAAGATCACGGTCGACGTGCGCGGCGAGATCCTTCAGCTCAAGGAAGCCATCAACACGATGGTCGATCAGCTGCGCTCGTTCGCGTCGGAAGTGACACGCGTGGCGCGCGAAGTCGGCACCGATGGCAAGCTCGGCGGTCAGGCGATCGTGCCGGGCGTCGCCGGCACGTGGAAGGACCTGACCGACTCCGTGAACGCGATGTGCGGTAACTTGACCGCACAGGTGCGTAACATCGCCAACGTAACCACCGCCGTGGCGCGCGGTGACTTGTCGCGCAAGATCACGGTCGACGTGTCGGGCGAAATTCTCGAACTAAAGGACACCATCAACACGATGGTGGACCAGCTGAACGCCTTCGCCTCGGAAGTGACGCGCGTCGCGCGCGAAGTCGGCACCGAAGGCAAGCTCGGCGGTCAGGCGCAGGTGCCGGGCGTCGCCGGTACGTGGAAGGACTTGACCGACAACGTCAACTTCATGGCGTCGAACCTGACCGCGCAGGTCCGCAACATCGCCGACGTCGCGACCGCGATCGCCGGCGGCGACTTGTCCAAGAAGATCACGGTGAACGTGTCCGGCGAAATCCTTCAGCTGAAGGAAACGCTGAACACGATGGTGGACCAGCTCAACTCGTTCGCCGGCGAAGTGACGCGCGTGGCGCGCGAAGTCGGTACGGAAGGCCGCCTCGGCGGTCAGGCCAACGTGCTCGGCGTCGCGGGTACGTGGAAGGACTTGACGGACTCCGTAAACTCGATGGCGTCGAACCTCACCGCGCAGGTCCGCAACATCGCCGAAGTGACGACGGCGGTCGCCGGCGGCGACCTGTCAAAGAAGATCACGGTGGACGTGCGCGGCGAAATTCTCGAACTGAAGGACACCATCAACACGATGGTGGACCAGCTGAACGCGTTCGCCGGCGAAGTGACGCGCGTCGCCCGCGAAGTGGGTACCGAAGGCAAGCTCGGCGGTCAGGCGGTGGTGCGCGGCGTTGGCGGCACGTGGAAGGACTTGACCGACAACGTCAACTCGATGGCGTCGAACCTCACCGGCCAGGTGCGTAACATCGCCGAAGTGGCGACCGCGGTGGCGCAGGGCAACCTGTCGAAGAAGATCACGGTGAACGTGTCCGGCGAAATCCTTCAGCTGAAGGAAACGCTGAACACCATGGTGGACCAGCTGAACGCCTTCGCCGGCGAAGTGACGCGCGTGGCGCGCGAAGTCGGCACCGAGGGCAAGCTTGGCGGTCAGGCGCAGGTGCCGGGCGTGGCCGGTACGTGGAAGGACCTGACCGATAACGTCAACTCGATGGCCGGTAACCTGACCGGTCAGGTGCGTAACATCGCCGAAGTGGCAACCGCGATCGCCGGCGGCGACCTGTCGCGCAAGATCACTGTCGACGTGCGCGGCGAAATCCTTCAGCTGAAGGAAACGCTGAACACGATGGTGGACCAGCTCAACCGTTTCGCCGGCGAAGTGACGCGCGTGGCGCGCGAAGTCGGCACCGAAGGCCGCCTTGGCGGTCAGGCCAACGTGCCGGGTGTTGCCGGTACGTGGAAAGACTTGACGGACTCGGTCAACTCGATGGCCGGCAACCTGACGGCGCAGGTCCGCAACATCGCCGAAGTGACCACTGCCGTGGCGCGCGGTGACTTGTCGCGCAAGATCACGGTGGACGTGAAGGGCGAAATTCTCGAGCTGAAGAACACCATCAACACGATGGTGGACCAGCTGAACGCCTTCGCCGGCGAAGTGACGCGCGTGGCGCGCGAAGTGGGTACCGAGGGCAAGCTCGGCGGTCAGGCCGAAGTGCCGGGCGTCGCCGGTACGTGGAAGGACTTGACCGACAACGTCAACTTCATGGCGTCGAACCTCACCGCGCAAGTCCGCAACATCGCCGAAGTCGCGACCGCGATCGCCAGTGGCGACCTGTCGAAGAAGATCACGGTCGACGTGCGCGGCGAGCTGCTACTGCTGAAGGAAACGCTCAACACGACGACCGAGCAGTTGCGCTCGTTCGCCGCCGAAGTGACGCGCGTGGCGCGCGAGGTGGGTACGGAAGGACGACTGGGCGGTCAGGCGGTGGTGCCCGGCGCCGCCGGTACGTGGAAGGACTTGACCGACAACGTTAACCTGCTGGCGGCAAACCTCACCACGCAGGTCCGCAACATCGCCGAAGTGACCACGGCCGTGGCACGCGGCGACCTCTCGCGCAAGATCACGGTGGACGTGAAGGGCGAAATTCTCGAGCTGAAGAACACCATCAACACCATGGTGGACCAGCTGAACGCATTCGCCGGCGAAGTGACGCGCGTTGCGCGCGAAGTCGGCACCGAGGGTCTGCTCGGTGGTCAGGCGCAGGTGCCGGGCGTTGCCGGTACGTGGAAGGACTTGACCGACACCGTCAACGTGATGGCGGCTAACCTCACCGAACAGGTGCGCGGCATCGTCAAGGTCGTGACTGCGGTCGCGAACGGCGACCTGAAGCAGAACCTGACCGTGAAGTCGAAGGGCGAAGTGGCGGCGCTCGCCGAAACCATCAACAACATGACCGACACGCTCGCGACCTTCGCCGATCAGGTGACGACGGTGGCGCGCGAGGTCGGCGTCGAAGGCCGCCTCGGCGGTCAGGCGGCGGTGCCCGGCGCCGCCGGTACGTGGAAGGACCTCACCGGTAACGTCAATCTCCTGGCGGCGAACCTGACCACACAAGTGCGCGCCATCGCCGAGGTGGCGACCGCGGTGACCAAGGGCGACCTGACGCGCTCGATTCAGGTCGATGCGCGCGGCGAGGTGGCCGAGCTCAAGGACAACGTCAACACGATGATCGGCAACCTGCGTCTGACGACCGATCTCAACACCGAGCAGGACTGGTTGAAGACCAACCTCGCGCGCTTTACCAACATGCTGCAGGGCCAGCGCGACCTGGCGGCGGTGGGCCGCATGCTGCTCACCGAGCTGACGCCGCTGGTCAACGCCCAGATGGGCGTGATCTATCGCGCGGAGAGCGAAGAGACCGGCACGCTGCGGTTGCTGTCGGCCTATGCGTATGACGGCGCGCAGCCGTATCCGCAGCTCATTCAGCTGGGCGAGGGGCTGATCGGCCAGTGCGCGCTCGACAAGCGGCAACGGCTGATCTCGGAAATCGCGTCGAACGTGGTGCCGATCAACTCGGCGCTGCTTCGTGTCGTGCCGGCCAACGTCGTCGTGTTCCCGGTGCTGTTCGAAAACCGCGTCAAGGCGGTGATCGAACTTGCATCCGTTTCGGCCTTTACGGCATCGCAGATCACCTTCCTCGAACAGCTCACCGACAGCATCGGCATCGTGCTGAACAGCATCGAGGCGACGATGCAGACGGAAGGCCTGCTCAAGCAGTCGCAACAGCTCGCCGGCGAACTTCAGACGCAGCAGCGCGAGTTGCAGCAGACCAACGATCAGCTCGAGCAAAAGGCGCAGCAACTCGCCGAACGCAACGTCGAAGTGGAAGCGAAGAACCAGGAAATCGAGCAGGCGCGGCGTGCCGTCGAAGAGAAGGCGACCGAACTCGCACTGACGTCGAAGTACAAGTCGGAATTTCTTGCAAACATGTCGCACGAGCTGCGCACGCCGTTGAACAGCATTCTCATCCTCGGTCAGCAGCTGTCGGAGAATCCGGACGGCAACCTGTCCGAACGGCAGATCGAGTTCGCCAAGACGATCCACGGCGCCGGCACCGACCTTCTCAACCTCATCAGCGACATTCTCGACCTGTCGAAGATCGAGTCGGGCACGGTCACCGTCGAAGCGGAAGAACTCTATATCTCCAATCTGCTCGAAACGGTCGGGCGGCCGTTCCGGCACGAGGCGGAAAACCGGCGGCTGGCGTTCGATGTCGATATCGACACGAATCTGGCGCGCAGCATGACCACCGACTCCAAGCGCCTGCAGCAGGTGCTGAAGAATCTGCTGTCGAACGCGTTCAAGTTCACCGATCAGGGTGGCGTCAAACTGCGCGTCTCGAACGCGGCATCCGGCTGGAGCGCCGAGCACCCGGTGCTCAATCAGGCGTCGAGCGTGGTCGCGTTCGAGGTGTCGGATACCGGCATCGGCATTCCGGTCGAAAAGCAGCGCATCATCTTCGAGGCATTCCAGCAGGCCGACGCCGGCACCAGCCGCAAATACGGCGGCACCGGTCTCGGCCTTGCCATCAGCCGCGAATTGGCTTCGCTGCTCGGCGGCGAAATTCATCTGCGCAGCACGCCGGGCAAGGGCAGCACGTTCGTCCTGTATCTGCCGATCAAGTATGAAGGCCCGAGCGTCAACGTGCGGCCGCAGGCGATGGCGATGGCGTCCGAGGCGATGCCCGTCGTGTCGCTGGTTCCATCACAGGAGCGGACGCCGGCAGAATCGCTGCTCGACGATCGCCTCGAGGTGGAGCCGGGCGACGCGATCCTGCTGATCGTCGAAGACGATCTGCATTACGCGCGCGTGCTGCTCGATCTTGCGCGCGACAAGGGCTTCAAGGTGCTGGTCGCGATGCGCGGCGCCGATGCGCTCGAACTCGCCAAGCAGTTCCAGCCGACGGCGGTGTCGCTCGACGTGTTCCTGCCGGATATGCTCGGCTGGACGGTGCTGAGCCAGCTCAAGCACAATCCGCTGACGCGGCACATTCCGGTGCAGATCATCACGCTGGACGAGGACCGGCAGCACGCGCTCGCCCGCGGCGCGTTTGCGTTCGTCTCCAAGCCGACGACGATGGAAGGCGTTTCAGCCGCGCTCGACCAGATCAAGGAATACGCGCGCCCACGCCGCAAGCGGCTGCTGCTGGTGGAAGACAATCCGGCCGAACAGCTCAGCATCCAGGAGCTGCTTGGCCATTCGGATATCGAGATCGTGACGGCGGCGACGGGAACGGAGGCCTTGAGTCAGCTGCGTCTGAAAGAGACCGATTGCGTCGTGCTCGACCTGCGGCTGCCGGACATGAGCGGTTTCGAGGTGCTCAATCGCATCCGTGAGGACAAATCGCTCGCCAATGTGCCGGTCGTGGTGTTCACGGGCCGCGAGCTGTCGGTCGAGGAAGACGCCGAACTGCACACCATGGCGCGCAGCATCGTCGTGAAGGGCGTCGAGTCGCCCGAGCGGCTGCTGGACGAAACCTCGCTGTTCCTGCACCGGGTGATCACCGACCTGCCGCCGGACAAGCAGCGTATGCTGGAGAAGCTGAACGGCTCCGACGAGGACCTCGTCGGGCAGACCGTGCTGCTCGTCGACGACGACGCGCGCAATATCTTCGCGCTGAGCAGCGTGCTTGAGCGCCGCGGCATGAAGGTCTTGACCGCCACCACCGGCGCCGATGCCATCACGCTCGTCAGCGAGAACCCGAGCATTTCCATCGTGCTGATGGATATTATGATGCCGCAGATGGACGGCTATCAGACCATCGGCTTCATCCGGGAGGATAAACGCTTCCGCAAGCTGCCGATCATCGCGCTCACCGCGAAGGCGATGAAAGGCGACCGCGAGAAATGCCTGGAGGCGGGGGCCTCCGACTATCTGGCGAAGCCGGTGAATACCGAGCAGCTGCTGCTCGCCATCCGCATGTGGCTGCACAGGTAGACGGAGGCAGCGATGGATCGTGAGCCCGTCAACATCCTGCTGGTCGACGATCAGCCCGCGAAGCTGATCGCCTATGAGGTGATCCTCAAGCAGCTGGGCGAAAACCTGATCGTCGCCTCGTCGGGACGCGAGGCGCTCGAACAACTGCTGAAGACGGAAATCGCGGTCATCCTGATCGACGTCTGTATGCCGGAACTCGACGGCTTCGAGCTCGCCGCGATGATCCGCGAACATCCGCGCTTCCAGAAGATCGCGATCATCTTCGTGTCGGCGATCCAGGTGACCGATCTCGACAGTCTGCGCGGCTACGAGATGGGCGCGGTCGACTATCTTCCCGTTCCCGTGGTGCCGGAGGTGCTGCGCGCCAAGGTGAAGGTGTTCGTCGAGCTGTTCCGCAAAGGACGCGAGCTTGAAGCGCTCAACGTCGAGCTCGAAGCGCGGGTGCGCGAGCGGACCGCCGAACTCGAAGCGTCGAACCGTCTGCTGCTCGAAAGCGAGACGCGGCGCAGCCTGGCGATCGCGGCCGGCAACATGGGGTCGTGGGACTGGGATTGTGTGAACGGCGACTGGATGTGGGATCGCGGTCAATATTTGATCTGCGGCGTCGATCCGGACCAGTTCATTGTCACCTCCGCGTCGATCCGGGCGCTGATCCATCCCGAGGATCTGGACCGTTTGCGCGAGCTGCTCGATCAGGGGACCAACGAAGCGCGAACCTTCAACATCGAGTTTCGCATTCGCCGGCCGAACGGCGACGTCCGCTGGTGCAGCGTCACGGCGGCCAGCAGCGTCGACCTCGAAGGGCGCCAGATCCGGCTCAGCGGCGTGACCATCGACATCACCGATCGGAAGAACGCCGAGCAGCGGCAGTCGCTGCTCTCGCGTGAGGTCGATCACCGTGCCAAGAACGCGCTCGCCGTGGTTCAGTCGATGGTGCGGCTCACCCGCGCGCCGGACATGGACAGTTATCTCACCGCGATCGAGGGGCGCATCTCGGCGCTCGCACGGGTTCACACCATCCTGTCGCTATCGAGCTGGGAAAGTGCCGAGCTGTCCGTTCTCACGCGCAGCGAGATCGAGCCCTACGGCCAGCCCGGCCAGATCGCATTGTCCGGACGGGCGCTGCTGCTGGAGCCCGCGGCCGCGCAGATCGTCGCGATGGTGCTGCATGAGCTCGCGACCAACGCGGCGAAGTATGGTGCGCTGTCGGATACCGCCGGCCGGTTGAGCGTGTCCTGGCAGACGGACGCGGATGGCCTGCATCTCGTCTGGGATGAAGCGGGCGGGCCGCCGGTGACCGCGCCGACGCGCCGCGGCTTCGGCACGCGTAGTGTCATCGGCAGCATCGAAAGCCAGCTCGGCGGCAAGGCCGAGTTCGACTGGGCGAGCTCCGGATTGAAGTGCCGCCTGCACGTGCCGCTCAATCCGATGGCCGCCGCCGCGCAGCCCGAGCCGCGGCGGCTGAAGAAGCGGGCGTAGGGAATAATGCTGGTGCGGACGGCGGGACTCGAACCCGCACAACGTTGCCGTCGAGGGATTTTAAGTCCCTTGCGTCTACCAGTTTCGCCACGTCCGCGTGTGCCAGCCATACGACATACCCATGGGACGGGGAAGGTATTTACGCGTCCACGCGATGATCGCTGTGGGTATGGAGTGCGCTTCTACCGGCTCTGCAAATAGCGGCCGATCGCGTCATTGATGAGCTCCGGCTTCTCCAGATGAAGAAAATGGCCGGTGTCCGGAACGATGATCGTCTCCAGTCCTGCCGGGAAAAAGTCGCGCATCGAGCAGCCGATTGACGCGTCGATACAGCCATCGCGGCTACCATGCAGGTACAGGCAGGGCACCTGGATCGGATCGCGGCCAATGCGGTTTTGCAAGGCATCGGCGGAGGCGGCCGGTGGTGCGGCAAACGCATGCCGATAGTAGGCCAACGCGGCTTCCGCTACCCCCGGCTTCGCGAAGGTGCGTCGTAACTCCGCCATGTGTTCGGGTGGTGGTGTCCAGTCCGGCGACCAGTCTGCCCAAATCCGAGCGACCATCGCGTAGTCGTCATGGGACAAGGCGGCTTCGGCAAAGGCCGCCTGGAAAAAGAAAATGTACCAGGACCGTTTGAGCTGGTCGTAGTTCGAACGGAAGGCGTTGCGCAAATCCGGGCCGTATGGGACCGAAAGAGTGACCAGCCGATCATAAAGTTCCGGCGCCAAGAGCGCTGCTGCGTACGCGGCCTGCGCGCCCCAGTCGTGGCCGAGCAGGGTTGCCTTGGATGCACCGAGCGCGCGGGTGAGCGCGACAACGTCTCGTGCGAGGTCGCTTACGCGGAAACTGGCGTTCGCGGGTGTATGCGTCGGCGCGTAACCGCGCATGTAAGGTGCGACAACGCGATAGCCGCGCGCGGAGAAGTAACGTATCTGCTCGCGAAACGACGGCGCGTGATCGGGAAATCCGTGCAGGCACAGGAGCAGGGGTCCGTTGCTGGCCGCGATGAAATGAATTGTCAGGCCGTTCGCATCGATACTGCCGGTCTCAAACTCAGCCATGTCGTGTGCCCTGTCGTGTCCTCAAAAACGCACCATGACCTTGCCGTTCAGCGCCGGCTGCGCGGCTCTTCTCACCGCGTCCTTGATTGCGAAAACCTCAAACTCGGAATCGATCCTGGTCTTGAGTTGGCCGCCCACGACCATGCCGTCCAGCGTTTGATACAACGTCCGAACGTCTGCAGGTGCTGCCTTTGTCAGGTGCGGGGTTAGCCAGAATGAGCGAAGCGTCAGATTCTTGAAGACCAGCGCAGCCGGCGAGATCGTGACAGGTTCGCCGCTCATGGCGCCGTAGACGACGAGTGTTGCGTCGGGTGCCAGACACGCGGCCAGCCGATCCGCGGTCGCGCCGCCAATACTGTCCAGCCCAAGTCTGACCGGGACTCCACCCGATGCTGAATTTACGACGCTCGCAAGATCGGAGCTATCTTCGAGGACGATATCCGCGCCGAGGGTCCTCAGTTCGTCCATCACATCCGCGCGCCGTACGACATTGATGGTCTTGATGCCGAACGTCTGCGCGATCTGGATGACGGCGCGGCTGACGGCCGAATTTGCCGCCGATTGAATGATCCAGTCGCCCGGTTTCAGCGCTACGAAGTTTGCCAGCAGCAGGCGAGCCGTTGCGGGATTGACCTTGAGGCCAGCCTGCTGAAGCAAGTCTCCAACGGGCGACACCTTGATGACTTCGGAGCGCTTCACCAAGCGGAATTCGCGCCAGTTGTTCAGGGACAGCAGGATGACGCGATCTCCCGGCTTGAGGTCGTCGATCCCGTCTCCGATTTCGGTGATTTCCCCGATCGCCTCGTTTCCGATCGCCATCGTCGAAGCGTCGACGCGCGGGTAGATGCCTTGCATCGTCAAAAGGTCTGCGGGATTGATCGGAAAGACCTGGGTGCGGACAAGAACATCATCGGCTGCGCCGATGACGGGCTGCTGCACATCGACGCATCTGACGACGTCATGCGGTATCCCGGCGCTCGCGAACTCTATTTGCCTCACTTTGTTTCTTCCTGCATTGCGTCGAATTCCAGATTGATCGTGCGACGAATTTTCTTCGGGTCGTATCCGGCTCTGAAGAGCACGAGAACACCTTGGTAGAGTGCGAGAAGCCGGACTGCGGCGAGCTGAGGGTGAGGCTTGTCTGCAAGGCGTTCCGCGAACAGTTGCTCGAGCGTGCCGAAGCCTTTCTGCACGGTTGCCGCCAGAAGTGCATTGTCGGCTCCGAACTCGATCGCGGTGTTTGTGATCAAACAGCCGAAGTTCTCGCCATTCGGTTCGTCCAGAAGCGAAAGGAAGAGCTGGCGAAGACCGGAAAGTCCTTTGGACGCGCCCGCGTACCGCTGGACGCGGCGGTCGAGAACCGACGACAGATAATGCGTGAACGACGCAAGGAAAATTCCGTGCTTGTCGCCGTAGCTGTTGTAAAGGCTGCCCGAGCTGATCCCTGTTGCCGCTTCCAGCTCCGGAATCGAGACCTTGCCATACCCGCGCGCCCGGAAAGTATGCATCGCGCGCCGCAGAACCTCGCCTTCGTTGAACTCCCTGCCGCGCGCCATCACTTCCCCTGTTCTAATATATCCATTTTAGAATGATAATTTTAAATCCGTCAAGAGGTGGCGCTTGTTGGACGCTGGCCGATTTCGGAGAAACGCGGTTGATACCGTTGGTCCGTTTCCGGTCTTGGTTTCGCTGCGATTACGCGCTAACTGCCTCGACCTGATCCGCAACCTTCCATTAGGTGGCGCGGTATATGGTACGGACTTTGGGGCGCGAGATCGGCGTATGGCGGGACGGGACAATCGGCGGTCTGAAGCGGCACGGGCAGGGGTTTTGCCGGTGCGGAAGGTCTGTTTTGCGCTGCCCTGTTTTTCCGCGCTTGGGCTTGTGCTGGCCGGCTGTGCCAGCGGCGGCGGCGAAGCGCTGACATCCGTCTATATCGATCCCGCCAGGTACGCGCTCTATGACTGCGTGCAGTTGCGCGCAACAATGCGCTCGCAAACGCAGCGGGCTTCCGAGTTGCAGGGCCTCATTAACAAGGCGCAAAGCGGATTTGCCGGCGGCGTGATCTCTGAAGTCGCGTATCGCAATGACTACATCTCCGCGCGTGCGAACTACAAGCTGGCCGAGGACGAGTGGCGGCGCAACGGATGTGAGAAGCAGAGGCTGCCGACGGACACTGGGGCTCCCAAACCGCTGCCGCGCAGTTTTGAGCCACCGGTCGAGAACGAGCAGCTCCGGCAGAACGATCAGATCTATCGCCGGCCGCCGCCGCAATAACGCGCGCGGCTAACCCAGCCGCTGATCGTAGATCCAGTCCTGCCGCGCCAGCAGCTGCGCGCCGCCGATCCACCGGATGCCGAGATCGCGCGCCGCGGCGAATGGTCCGCCGAGATGGTAGATTTGTCCCGTCATCCGCGCAGCGCGTTGCACGCGCGCGACACGGGCACGGCGCTGGCCGGCGTAGCGTGCGAACGCGCCAGCCACATCGCCCGGCGATTGCGCGAGGCAATGCGCGATCACGGCCGCATCCTCGATCGCCATGCCCGCGCCCTGCGCCATGAACGGCAGCATGGCGTGGGCGGCATCGCCGAGCAGCGCCACGTTCTCGTTGTCCTTGGTCCAGACGCCGCCGTCCTTGATGCTGTACAGCGCCCAGCGCCGCCAGCTTTCGACCGCCGCCACCATCAGCCGTGCCGGCACCGGCCATTTCGGCGCATCGAAATACGCCTTGATCTCGGCGGCGTTGCCGGGCTCGCTCCAGCCCGGCCTGTTCCATTCGCCCTCGACGATGGCAACGAGGTTGACGCGCCTGCCGCCCGAGATCGGATAAGCGACGAGGTGGGCGTTGCGCCCCATCCAGAGCTGCACGCGCTTTTCGCGGAAGTCGCGCGGCACCTGCGACGCCTCAATGATGCCGCGCCAGGCGATACGCCCGGAGAAACTCGGGCGCACATCCGGAAACAGGTGGTTGCGCACGGAGGACCACAGCCCGTCCGCGCCGATCAGCGCCAGCGCCGTCTCCGGCTCGCGCGCCATGTCCTTGCGCTGGACCACCGTGACGCCCTTCACGTGGCTCGCGACGTCATCGAACTGCAAGCCAAGCCGCAGCTCGATATCCGGATTGTCGTTGACCTTGGCGAGCAAGGCCGCCTGCAGATCGGCCCGGTGCACGATCCAGTACGGCGCGCCGTAGCGAAACCTCGCGGCGTCGCCGAGCGGAATGCGGGTGAGTTCGCGGCCCGAGGGCGCGCTCATCATGCTGACCGCATCGAGTGCGATGGCGTGCGGAGCGAGTAGGGGCTCGAGGCCGAGCTCGATCAGAATCCGGCTGGCGTTCGGCGAGAGCTGGATCCCCGCGCCGGCTTCTTCGAGTTTTTCGGCTTTTTCGATGATGACGGCGCGGAAACCCTTGGCTGCCAAGGCCAGTGCCGCAGTCAGGCCGCCGATGCCGGCGCCCGCGATCATGATGGTTCGCGGCGCGGCCACGGGAAGTTCAGGCGGCCTTGTCTTTCAGCACGCATTCCGGCGGGCGGGCATCGCCGGCGGCGAGATCGGCTGCGAAGCGGTAGAGCGTCGAGCAGTACGGGCAGACGATTTCGTTGTCGTCGCCGAGATCGAGGAACACGTGCGGATGATCGAACGGCGGATTGGCGCCGACGCACATGAATTCCTTGGCGCCGACCTCGATCATCGGAACTCCCGATTCGTTCTGGAAGTGGGGAATAACGTGGTCGGCCATTCGTTCACCTATGCCAGGCTTTCGCCTGAGAGCTTGCGTGCCCGGATGCGGCTGCCGGGCGGGTTCCTAATGCCCGAATCGGACTGGCTGTGCCAGTGCCATTTCGCGCGAGAGGACGTGCGTCCGTGACGGGAATATCCGGCCGATCAAGCGGTTGTATTCCGCTGGTCGGAACTCCGGGTAGGAAAAAGACGGCATTTCCGCTCGCTGGACGCCGGCTTTTCCGAAGGTTCAAGTCGCGCGCCCTCGAACGTGAAATTCGACACAATCGCCTGCTTTGTTGAAGCCCTTCTTTCGTCGGGGCGCTGCTTGTTCCGTGGAGAGATTGTGTCCGCGCGGTGGCACATTACATGGGCTGGGATGGGTGCAATTGTCACTAAACCGATGATGCGCGCAGGCGCGACCGCCGGACTGGCGGTGGCGTGCGTCGCGCTGTTTGCGGTGCTCTGGCCGCATGTGCGTGAGTCCGCCGAACTTCTGTTCGCGCAGGACGATCCGGTTGCGCTGAGCGACGCGCAAGTTCGTAAAGCGCTGCGCGCCGACCCGCGTGCGATCGAGCGTCAGATCACCGAAGCACTCGATGCCGGTGATTCCGATTTGGCTAAAAGTTTTGCCGATCTCGCGGCCGCCCACGATGTCGCGCTGGTGCCGGAGATGACTGCCCGCGTAACCCAGGCGGTGACGCGCGATGCCTCGGCACCTGAGTTTGCGAAGCGGTTCGCGACCGGCTTCATCACCGGCGAGACCAGCGACGTCGCGAGCTTCTCCGGCACGGTGGCGGGCGATCTCTTCGTCTTCGGCGACATTCGCGACGCGATCCGCGAAGGCAAGCACCTCGCCATGGGCGAGGAGACCGATCACCTCGTGCTCGGTCTCGCCGCGACGGGGCTTGCGATCACGGCGGCGACTTACGTTTCAGCTGGCGGCGCACTGCCGGCGCGCGCTGGACTGTCGCTGGTCAAGGACGCACGCAAGGTCGGGCGGCTGAGTGCCGGTCTCACCGATTGGGCCGGGCGTTCGGCGCGGGGCATCGTCGATGGACCGACCTTGCAGAAGGCGGTGGCGAGCGGGTCGTTCGCGTATCCTGGGCAGACCGTCAGCGCGGTGAGGGCTGCGTTCAAGGCCGATCGCGCTGCGGCGCTGGTGCGTGTGGCGAAGGATGTCGGCCGTGTCGGCGACAAGGCGGGCGTGCGCGGTGCGCTCGATACGCTGCGCGTGGCGCAAGGCCCGAAGGATCTGTCGCGGGCGGCGAAGCTTGCCGAGGCCAAGGGCGGGCAGACGCGCGCACTCGTGAAAATGCTCGGACGCGGCGCACTCGTGCTCGCGGCCGGCGCGTGGCAACTGGCCATGTGGCTGTTCTGGGCGCTCGGCCTGCTCGTGACCGCGCTGGTCTCGATCAAGCGGATGGCCGAAAATCTCGGACACGCCTGGCACCGGCGCGCCGTTGCGCGCAAGGCGCGTGCCACGCTGCGGGAAGCCGCCGTCGTCCCTCTGGCAAGCCCGGTTCTGGCGCGCTAGCTTTTGTCTGACGCGTTTTCTTCACGCGAACCGGTTTCCACTTCGCTTGAAAACGCTATGCTCGCGACTCACAGCTCCTTCCTCCATCACATCCGGATATTTGAATGCCGAGTTTCAAGAACGGCAGCGTCGAGATTGCGTACATCGATGAGGGCGCGGGCGATCCGATTGTCCTTGTGCACGGCTTTGCATCGAGCAAGAACGTCAACTGGATCTATCCAAGCTGGACGTCCGAACTGACCAAGGACGGCCGCCGAGTCATCGCCCTCGACAACCGCGGCCATGGCGAGTCGAGCAAGCTCTACAACACGGACGACTACACCATCGGCGCGATGGCGAGCGACGTGCTGGCGCTGATGGATCACCTGAACATCGCCAAGGCCGACGTGATGGGCTACTCGCTCGGCGCGCGGATCGGCGCTTACATGGCCGTGCATCACCCGGATCGCGTTCGCTCGCTGATTTCCGGCGGGCTTGGTCTCGTCCTTGTCGAAGGCACGCTGCCGTCCGAAGCGGTGGCGCAGGCGCTCGAGACCGATGCGCCGGAGACGATCACCGATCCGAAGGGCAAGATGTTCCGTACGTTCGCCGATCAAACCCGCTCCGACCGGCGCGCGCTGGCGGCGTGCCTGCGCGGCTCGCGCATCCAGATGTCACGCGCGGAAGCGGCGAGCATTGCGGTGCCGATGCTGATCGCGGTCGGCACCACCGACGATGTGTCGGGTCTGGCTGCGCCGCTTGCCGAAATCATTCCGCATGCGGAAGTGCTGGATATTCCGAACCGCGATCACATGCGTGCGGTTGGCGACAAGGTTTACAAAACCGGTGTGCTGGATTTCCTGTCACGCCGCCCGTGAGGGGTGATGGCGATGCGGCTGCGGCCTGCGCGTGCCGATGAACTGGCTGAACTGACCGAACTCTGTCTGCGCTCGAAGGCGGTGTGGGGTTATGACGCCGCATTCATGGCCGCCTGCCGCAACGAACTGACCTTGCATCCGCGCGATCTCGACACCCCGCTGCAAGTCGCCGAGACGGATGACGGACACGTCATCGGTCTCGCGCAGATCAGGCTCGCCGGCGGCGAGGCTGAACTCGCGCGGCTGTTCGTCGAGCCGGTTCTGCTGCGCGGTGGTGCAGGGCGGGTGCTGTTCGCGTGGGCGGTTACCGAAGCGCGGCGGCTTGGCGCCGATCGCCTGACCATCGAGGCAGATCCGGACGCGGCGCCGTTCTATGAGAGGATGGGTGCGCGTCTTGCGGGAGAGGTGCCGTCCGGCTCGATCGCGGGACGGATGATCCCGCGCCTGGTGCTCACGCTGTAGCGGCGCTCTTGTCGTCGTGCCAGTTCATCCAGCGCACGACGGCAATAAGCGCGATGAAGGTGGCAAGCCAGGCCATGCGTGCACCGTAGCGATCGTGCGGGCCCGACAGCGCGCCGCAGATGAAGGCATTGCCGAAGATCGCTGCCGCGGCGGCGGCGGCGAACAGCGACAGGTCGTCGGCCTTCTTGCGCCAGAGCGCCGCACCGACGATGCCGACCAGCAGCAACGCCGATCCGAGCGCGATGGGGATGTGGAACTTGTTGATGATCGTGAAGTCGATACGGCCCTGCTGTTGATGCGCGGCGCGCAGCGGAATCAGCTGTCCGCGCAGGTAGCGCTCGAAGATGCCGTAGGTGTGGCCGATGCCGTTGTGCACGCCGTCGCCGGTCGCGACCATCGTCAGCTGCTTCGCGGTCGACAGCAGCGAGGTCTTCACCTGCATGCCGGGGTATTCGATCAGCGAGCGCCAGGCGATGTAAGCCATCTCGTCGCCGAGGCCACGGAAGCGGCCGAGTGAGTTGAACACGCTCTTGCCCCATAGAAACTGGTCGGCGGTTGCGGGCAGTTCATGACGATGCGGGCAGAGCTTCAGCTTCTCGGTCGCGCAATGATCGTCAAGATATCGTGCGACGATGCCATCCTGCATCATGCGGCCGAAGGCGATGCTGGGGCCGCCGGGCGTCCATGCGAGCGTGCCGGAGAACCAGTAGTTCGATGCGAGCAGCATCGCCGCACCGGCCGCCATGCACGCAACGCTCTGCCAAAGTCCCTTGCCGGAAATGCGCGCGCGCAGGAACGGCCTTGCCATCGCGCCGAGCAGACAGAGGCCGATCAGCATCACCAGTGTCGCGTTATGGCTCGCGACGGAGAAGGCGATCAGCGACCAGAGAAAGATTTTCTCTGTCATGGCGAGCCGCGCACCCTGCAACGTCAGCAGCATCACGGCGAGCGTCGCGAGACCGGCGTAAATGTCGGTGAGAAGAATGCTGGTCAGCCACGGCAGCGATGTCGTGAGGCACAGTGCGCTCGCCATGGCGGCAATCTTCCACGGCCGCGCGATGCCGAAGCCGTTCAGCGCGATCAGCATCACCCACAGCGTCGCAAAGGCCTGCGCGCCGAGATTGATCCAGAAGTAAGAAGACTGGCCGATGTGCAGATAGAAGCCGAACACCGTTGAGCGGCTCGGGACCAGATAGCCCTCGTACCAGCGCGCGAGATACCCGCCGGTATCCCATTGCAAAAGCGGGTAGCCGTTCCAGATCGCGGGCGCGACGAGGAGCAGCGGAATCACAAGCGCAGCGAAGCCGGCAGCTGCCAGCCCCGTCCTCGGAAGGATTAAGCTATTGGTGCGAATGATGTTTTCCCCGGCTACCGGCAATGGTTCAACAAATCGGCGGCCAAGGCAACTAGACGAAAAGTCGTAGTGTTAAGGCTAAGGCTGAAAACGGCGGATGCGCCGTGACAAATGACAATAACTCAGGCGTATCAGAAGAAAATGTCGCGTGACGGTGACACGGCCACCGTGGTCAAGTCGAACCGTCTTGATTTCACGGAAACTTCAACCACTTCAGGCTATGGGATCGCCGGGTGGGAGAATGTTATAATTAGAGCCGCCTCGATCGCCGGGCGACATATCGCGAGAGCAGCATGGCCGTACAGAACCTCAATCCGCAGAAAGTAGCCGCACTCGATCCGGTCTGGGATCGCATTCGCGACGAAGCCGAAGAGATCGTGCGGCGCGAACCCGAGCTCGCGACCTTCATCTATTCATCGATCCTGCATCACGACAAACTCGAAGCGGCGGTCGTGCATCGCCTCGCCGAGCGCCTCGATCATTCGGCGCTCTCCGGCGATCTGATCCGCCAGGCCTACAACGATGCGCTGCGCGCCGAGCCGGATCTCGGCAACATGTTCCGCGCCGATCTCGTCGCCGTCTATGACCGCGATCCGGCAACCTCGCGCTTCATCGATCCGCTGCTCTACTTCAAGGGCTTCCACGCGCTGCAGACGCACCGTCTCGCGCACTGGCTCTGGAACAACGGCCGCAAGGATTTTTCCTACTACCTGCAGAGCATTTCGTCGTCCATGTTCCAGGTCGACATCAATCCCGCCGCGCGCATCGGCCGCGGCATCTTCCTCGATCATGCCACCGGCTTCGTGGTCGGTGAGACGGCGGTGATCGAAGACGACGTGTCGATCCTGCACGGCGTCACCCTCGGCGGCACCGGCAAGGAAAACGAAGATCGCCACCCGAAAATCCGCCGCGGCGTGATGATCGGCGCCGGTGCGAAAATTCTGGGCAACATCGAAGTTGGGCACTGCGCGCGCATTGCCGCTGGCTCGGTGGTGGTGAAACCGGTTCCGAACAATGTCACGGTCGCCGGCGTGCCGGCAAAGGTTGTGGGCGAGGCCGGTTGTGCCGAACCGTCGCGCACCATGAACCAGATGCTCACCGCGACGGGACTCTAATCGTCCACTAGAACCCGCGCAGATTGACCGGCAAAGCTGTTTCCCCCTTGCCGGAAATGGTCTACAGCAGCGAGCGGCGTGAGCGCGGGTGATCGGCCCGCGCATGCAGCATTTTGTGCTGTTTCGCCGCACTGTGACCACCATCTTGGAGAGCTGCCGTGGACGTTCAGGAAGTCAGGAAACTCGACGCCTATTTGAAGAAGGTGTTCGGCAATCCGAAGATCCGCGTCGTGCCGCGTCCGAAGAAGGAAGACTCGGCGGAAGTGTACATCGGCGAGGAATTCATCGGCGTGCTGTTCGTCGATGACGAGGATGACGATCGCTCGTTCCAGTTCCAGATGGCTATTCTGGAAGACGATCTCGTCGATATCGGCTGAGCGTCCGACGCGCCCGGCCTAGTTGCCGGGCCCGCGCATCTGCGCGATCAGCTTGTCGATCGCGCCGGCGATCTGACGCCAGTCCGACAGCCAGCTTCGCGGAAAGCGGAAGGTGAGGTCGGCGCCCTCGATGCGCCGCTCGCTGATGCACATGCCGGGCGTCGCGGCGTCGCGGGTGCAGCGCGCGAACAGCGCCGGCCGTTCGGCAAACACCACATCCTCACTGGCGTAGGGCGAAGCGTCACGGAACGCGCGCAGGCCGAGCCCGTCGGTTACCTGTACCGGGGCGGGATCGAGATAGCGCGGATAGATCGTGCGCGCACGCTCATCCGGCGCGAGCGCGTTGTGGTGTGCGGAGATCGATACGAAGATGCGATCGATGGATGGATTGACGGCATCGGCCGTGTCCGCGGTGACGCGTTGCTTCGCCGGCGCTTCCAGCGAGGGATAAACGAAGCCGAGATCGACGCGCTCCTGCGGGCCGGAACGCTTCTGCACCTTCACGCGGATCGCCTGCGTCGGCACGTTGAACAGCGTGTTGCCGATCGTCACCGGCAGGCGGTTCGGATCGTCCGCTGCGCGCGTCGTGAATGTCGGCCACAGCAAGTAGGCGACGAGCGCAATCGCAACGGCGCCGATCGCAGCTGACAGCAGGATCACCGGCCACGAGTTGCGTTGGCGCGGCAGTGGCGGGCGGGTGCGAAGCGAGATCGAAGATAGGAAAGCCATCGGACAGTCGCGGTTCCAAAAACGGCCGAATCACTGGCGATTGTTACACGATCGCGGCCTTGCGCACGGGCAGGAACCGCGTTCCGAGCCATGCATTCCGTTCGCATGCGCGGTTACCCGTTAACCTTTCCTTAAGGATGTTGTGGCGGCCGGACGCGCATTTTGCGATGCGTCTTGCCGACGGGTTTGTATCGAGTACCGCCGATGTCCGCCGACACGCTTTCGTCCTTCCTTCTTCTGGCTCTCGGGTTTGCCTTCGCGGGCGCCCTGACCTCCGCTTTCCAGGCCTGGCAAGAGCGTCCGGCCGGCTTCGGTCTGCTGCAGCAGGAAGAACTGTCGAAGTCGCTCGCAGCCGTCCCGTTCCTTGTCTTCGCCGCCCCCTTCATCATCATGCGCAACACGCTGCGCGGCCGCCGCTTCGAACGCCGCCGCTTCGAGTTCGTCATGATGGCGACCATCATCGCCGGCTTCTGGAGCCTCATGTCCGGCACCTTCGTGATGATGGCGCTGCGCGCCACGGGCATCGTCGCCTGATCGTTTTCTTCCGCTGATTTCAAGCACTGCTTTCCGCTTTTGCGGGCTGTTCGGGCGTGGCAATGTCTCCTCGTAACGAGGAGAATAAGAAGTGGCCATCTACGAACTCGACGGAAAATCCCCCGACCTTCCTGCCGACGGACAATACTTCATTGCTGAAAGTGCCGAAGTCATCGGCAACGTGCGCCTGAAGAGCAATGCAAGCGTGTGGTTCGGCACCATCATCCGCGGGGACAATGAGCTGATCGAGATCGGCGAGGGTTCGAACGTTCAGGATGGCTGCGTTTTTCACACCGATCCGGGTTTCCCGCTGACCATCGGTACGAGCTGCACCATCGGCCACAACGTCATCCTGCACGGCTGCACCATCGAAGACGGCGCGCTGATCGGCATGGGTTCGATCGTCATGAACGGCGCCAAGATCGGCAAGAACTGCGTCGTCGGTGCCGGTTCGCTGATCCCCGAGGGCAAGGAATTTCCCGAAAACTCGCTGATTGTCGGCGCGCCAGCCAAAGCCATTCGCACGCTGACATCGGAGCAACTGAAGCCGTTGATGCGCGGCGCGCCGCACTACGTGAACAACAGCAAGCGCTTCAAGGCCGGTCTCAAGCGGATCGGATGATCGTAATACCGAAGCGCGGACCAAATTCCATGCAACGCTGTGCCCGACGAATCGAACGAGGTCAGATGTCCGCGCCGGTCAATCGCCTGAAGACGATGCTCAAGAGCAAGCGGCCCGCGATCGGCGTCATCGCGACGATCCCGGGCGTACAGACCGCGCGTATTCTGGCGCAGTCGCTCGACTTCATCATCGTCGATCTCGAGCATGGCCCTATCGACCTCAACATGGCGCATGCGATGATCCTTGCGACCGGTGGCACCAACTGCACGCCGCTGGTGCGCATTGCCGAAAACAGGGCATCGCTGGCGAAGGCGCCGATGGATTTCGGCGCGATGGGTATCAATTTCCCGATGATCAACAGCGCGGCCGACGCCAAGCATGCGGTGGCGAGCGTGCGCTATCCGCCGAAGGGCGAGCGGCAGTGGGGCCCGTTCCACGCGCCGTTCACGTGGGGCGTGTCGATGCCCGAGTATATGGCGGCGGCCGATGACAACATGCTCTGCATGATCACCATCGAGCATATCGATGCGGTCAACCGCATCGACGAAATCCTGGCGGTGCCTGGAATCGATATCGCGGTCATCGGGCCGGGCGATTTCGCGACGTCCATGGGCAAGCATGGCCGCGCCGACGATCCCGAGGTCGTGGCGGCGATGCAGAAGGCCGAAGCCGCGATCCTCAAGAGCGGCGTGCCGATCGGCGGCGCCGCGCGCACGGCGGAGCAGGCGAACGCGATGATCGGCCGGGGTTACAGCCTGATCGCGGTCGGATTCGACTGGATGCTGCTCCAACGCGGCATTGCCGCCAGCCTCGACGGCATCAAGCGCACCTGAAATTTCAAATTTCACGCAAGCTTCGTCGTTCAGCCTCTTGCTTGCGGTATTCCATTACGCATTATGATGATGCTCGACCGTCAATGACGACGGGCAGCATGTTCGCGCGGAAGCGCGATGCAAGGGACGCCGGCAAGGCGCGGGAGGCAGCCAATGATCCTCGGTTTGACCATTCAGGTTTTCGTCCACACCATTGTCAGCCTGATCGCGATCGTGACCGGGTTCGTCGTGCTCGCCGGGTTGTTCAAGGCCGAGCGGTTGGAAGGCTGGACCGCGTGGTTTCTGATCCTGTCGGTTGCAACCAGCCTCACCGGCGTGGTGTTGCCGGCGGCGCAGTTCCTGCCATCGCATGCGGTCGCGATCATCGCACTTGTGGTGCTGCTGTTCACCGTCATGGCGAAGTACACCTTCAACCTGCGCGGCGGGTGGCGCAGGATCTACGTGATCGGCGCGGTAATCTCGCTCTATCTCAACGTGTTCGTGCTGATCGCGCAGGCCTTCCAGAAGGTCCCGGCGCTGAAGGCGCTCGCGCCGACCGGCTCCGAGCCGCCGTTCGCGATCGTGCAGGGCATCGTGCTGATCGGGTTCATCATCAAAGGCTACCTCGCCGTGCGCCGTTTCGCGCCGCGTGATATGCTGGCGGCATGAGCGACGACGAGCGCGGCGGACTGCCGGACGATTCAAAGCTGACCAAAACGAAGCGGCGCTGGGCCGAGGCGCGCAAGTTCATCACTGGCCGCATGACGCGGCCCGAGGACGAGCGCTTGCCGCCGGGGCAGCATCTCACGAAAGACTGGCCGGTGCTCGATCTCGGCCAGACGCCGAACGTGCCGCTCCATCATTGGCGGCTCGATGTCACCGGCGCCGTCGAACATCCGCTTAGTCTCGACTGGCAGCAGCTGCTGCAGCTGCCACAGAGCAGGGAGGTGACGGACATCCACTGCGTCACCACCTGGTCGCGTTACGACAACGAATGGGCCGGCGTATTCACGCACGATCTGTTCGATGCAGCGATGCCGAAGCCGGAGGCGACGCATGTGACGCTGTCGAGCTACGACGGCTACACGACGAACGTGCCGCTCGACGACTTTGCCGCGCCGAACGCGATGCTGGTGCACACGTGGCAGGGCAAGCCGCTGACGCGCGAGCACGGCGGGCCGCTGCGGCTCGTCATTCCGCATCTCTATTTCTGGAAAAGCGCGAAGTGGCTCCAGAAGATCGAGTTCATGACCGCGGACAAGCCGGGCTTCTGGGAAGTGAACGGCTACCACATGCGCGGTGACCCCTGGGCCGAGCAGCGCTACTCGGACGATCCCTAAAGCTTGCACCTATCAAACGCGGTTTGCGCCGCAGCGACGAATAATTCCGTTCGCTGCTGTTCCGCGTTGACTTGGCCGCGCACGGGCGTATCTTCCATTTCGGAATTCCGAATTCTGAATTCGAGGCGTCATGATCCCGCTCGACACCAGTCCGAACCTGATCGATCAGGTTTATCAGCGACTTATGCAGGGCATTGTGGATCTCAGCCTGCCGCCCGGGCATCGTATCCGGCAGCATGAGCTCGCCGAACAGCTCGGCGTGTCGCGCCAGCCGGTCAGCCACGCGCTGCATCTCCTGCATCGCCAGGGCTTGGTCGCGGAAAGCGGCCGCAAAGGCTTCGAGGTCGCGCCGCTCGATCCGGTGCGCATCCGCCAGCTCTACGAAGTGCGCGGCGCGCTCGACGGCCTGGCTGCGCGGCTCGCCGCCGAGCGGGCGCGCAGCGATGCGAAGTCTCGCGCGCAACTTGAAGCGGCGCTTCGCGACGGTCGTGCGATGGCAGCCGACACGCCGCTGGCCACGCTGATCGATCTCGACGTCAATTTTCATCAGGCGATCTACCGCCTCGCCGGCAGTCCGGCGATTGAGGAAACGGTCGCATCGCAGTGGCCGCACCTGCGACGCTCGATGGCGAGCGTACTCGAAGGCGACTATCGCGTCCGCGCCTGGACCGAACACACAGCGATCGCAAAACACATTCTGGCCGGGGAAGCGGTCGCTGCGGAGATGGCGGCACAGGCGCATGCGCTCACCGCCGGACGCACCACCGAAGAACGCCTGAAGGCGTCAGACGCAGCATAGAGAAAAGATGATTCCGAGAAGCGAGTACCGGTTCGCGGACCGGATGATGTTCAAAGACATACGAAAACACGACAAGGGAGAAACGACCATGAAACTCACACAAGCCCAGATCGATAATTTCCACAAGGAAGGCTGGCTGTTCCTGCCGGAATTGTTCACGCAGGAGGAAGTCGCGGTGCTGCGCCGTGAGGCGGTCGAGATCTACAAGGAGCAGCGCGAGGAAGTGTGGCGCGAGAAGAGCGGCGCGCCGCGCACGGCCTTTGCCGCGCACAAGTACAACGAGGCCTTCCGCATTCTCGGCGCGCACCCGCGGATGATCGAGCCGATCGAGCAGCTGTTCGGCGAAGGCGTCTACATGCACCAGTTCAAGATCAACGCGAAGTCGGCGTTCACCGGCGACGTGTGGCAGTGGCATCAGGACTACGGCACCTGGAAGCGCGACGACGGTATGCCGGAGCCGCGCGCGATGAACATCGCGATCTTCATCGACGAGGTGATGCACATCAACGGTCCGCTCATGCTCGTGCCGCGCAGCCAGACCGCGGGCGATCTCAAAGCGTCGCATGATAAATCGACGACGTCGTATCCGCTCTGGACGCTGGATGAGGAGACCGTGACGCGGCTCGTCAACGAAGGCGGCATCGTCGCGCCGACCGGCAAGCCCGGCGGCATGCTGATGTTCCACGGCAACCTCGTGCACGGCTCGTCGGGCAACATCACGCCGTATCCGCGCAAGATCGTCTACCTGACGCTGAATGCGTGCTCGAACTACATCCGCACGCCGACGCGGCCGGAGTTCATCGCGCATCGCGACTTCGCGCCGATCAAGACCGAGCCGGACGACGCGCTGGCGAAGCTCGCCCGTGCCTATCCGCAGGCGGCGGAGTAAGTCTCACCTCTGTCATTCCGGGACACGCGCGCGTTTGCGCGTGGGCCCGGAATCCATATCCCCTGTATTCAATCGCAGGCACAGGGAGTATGGATTCCGGACAGCCGCTTGCGCGGCTTCCGGAATGACGAACGTCTAAAACGCCCAACCAACAAGAAGAAGCTTTCATGAACCTCTATCGTCTGCTGCAAGCCCGGCGAGAGGCCGGCAAGCCGGTTCGCGTCGCGCTGATCGGCGCCGGCAAATTTGGCTCGATGTTTCTCTCGCAGGTGCCGCACACGCCGGGCATGGAAGTCCCTGTGATCGTCGATCTCTCGCCGGATCGTGCGAAAGAGGCATGCCGCGCGGTGGGCTGGGACGATTCGTTGATCGCGAAGACGAAATTCACGGACGATGGCTCGGCGGCAACCGGCAGCAATATCGACTGCGTGGTTGAAGCCACCGGCAATCCGGCGGTCGGCATCAAGCATGCGCGGCAGGCAATCAAGGCCGGCAAGCATATCGTCATGGTCAACGTCGAAGCCGACGTGCTCGCAGGCCCGTTGCTCGCAGAAGAAGCGCGCAGCGCCGGTGTCGTTTATTCGCTCGCATACGGTGATCAGCCGGCGCTCACCGCCGAGATCGTCGACTGGGCGCGCGCCACCGGCTTCAATGTCGTCGCCGCCGGCAAAGGCACCAAGTATCTGCCGATCTATCACGACGTGACGCCGGAAGGTGTGTGGGCGCATTACGGACTGACGGCGCAGGAGGCGAAGGCCGCCGGCATGAATCCGCAGATGTTCAACTCCTTCCTCGACGGCACCAAGTCGTCGATCGAAATGGCGGCGATCGCCAACGCAACGGGTCTCGATGTGCCGTCGAACGGCCTCGCGTTTCCGCCATGTGGCGTCGACGATCTGCCGCACATCATGCGGCCGCGGCAGATGGGCGGCGTGCTGGAGAAATCCGGACTCGTTGAAGTGGTGTCGTCGCTCGAACGCGACAGCCGTCCGGTGTTCCGCGATCTGCGCTGGGGCGTCTATGCGGTACTGGAAGCGCCGAACGATTACGCGGCCGCGTGCTTCAAGCAGTACGGGCTGAAGACGGACTCATCCGGCCGTTATGCGGCGATGTACAAGCCGTATCACCTGATCGGGCTCGAGCTGAACATCTCGATCCTATCGGCGGTGCTGCGCAACGAGGCGACGGGTCAGCCGTATGAATTCCGTGGTGATGTCGCGGCGGTGGCGAAGCGTCCGTTGCGCGCGGGCGAGATGCTTGACGGCGAGGGCGGCTTCACGGTGTGGGGCAAGCTGATGCCGGCTGCCGAAAGTCTGCATGAGGGTGCGCTGCCGATCGGCCTCGCGCACAAACTCAAGCTGAAGAACGACATCGCGCACGGCGACGTCGTGCGCTGGGCCGATGTCGAGTTCAACGACAAGGACGACGCGATTGCCACGCGCCGCTTGATGGAGAAAACGTTCGGCAGCGCGGCTTGAAGTCATCGAGAAAAGGTGAGGCCACCGAATACGCAACGCGGTGGCCTCGTGCTGCTCAATTGAAATTGTCGCCGGAGAGCGGTCCGGCAACCTGAGTAGCGCGAGAAGAGTACCGGCCGCCGTTAGCGAGACAACGGAACTCGCTTCTTAACCTCACCGGTCAACCTTACCGGCAATCGCGTTATCGAATCCGTTACCCGCACGGATAGCGGCCGCCTTGTGCGCGATAGGTGGCCGCGCCGTACAGGCAATGTGGATAGCGGCCCTGATAGAGGCCGATCGGCTGATAACCCGGGCGCAGAATGACGCGATCGGGCGTCGCCGGCGTGCCGTCCGGCCACGTATAGGCCGGTCCGTACATGTGATTGTAGTTCCAGGCGAAGCGCGGCATCGCGCGAACGCCGAGCTCGGCAGCCGACGCCGGCGTGCTTGCATACGAAGCGATCAGCGCCAGCCCAGCGAGTGCAACTCTGGTCGATCTCATCATGAACTCCGTTGCAGCGTGACGTTTCAACATTGCGCGTGATGTCTCAACGCCCAGTCTAGCGTGAAGTTCGCGACTGTCCGCCTGCATTGGAACAAAAAAGTGCGGCCAGCCTCTGGGGGAAGGCTGGCCGCGCGCAATCCGGTCTGGGACGGGGAGGGGTGGGGATGTGACCGGGTTGCGGGTTCGTAAATCCTCTTATCGTGCCGTGGCGGTCGCGATCGCCGGGCGGCCGTCGCCGAGCGCAACCCACGTGTTGGGATTGCTCTGGCTCTGACGCTTGACGAAGCGGTAACCGGTGTCGGTCCAGGCGAGGACGTCCTCGGCCTGATTGTCGAGGATGAATTCACCCTTGTCCGACTTCACCGTCAGTACAGCGTGACCTTCGCCCTTCTTGTCGCGCACCACCGTGATCAACAGTGCTTCGCGCGGCCAGCCGGCATCGATCAGAAGCTTGCGCTTCAGCAGCACGTAATCTTCGCAGTCGCCGTAGCCGTCGGTCGGATACGACCACTTTTCGATGACGCCCCAATGATCGATGTCGGTCATCGGCTTGATCGTTTCGTTGACCCAGCGATTGACGCGCACCAGATCCTTCCAGGCCTTCTGCGACATCACGATGTCGCGCGGCTGCGTATTGCTCGTTTTGCACTCGGCCGGATTGTCGTTGCAGAATTCGACCCAACCGATCGGCGCACGCGAGTTATCACCGACGCTCGCATAGATGATCTTGTCGTTGTTGGCATGTGCAGGTGCTGCGAACGCAATGAGCGCTGCGGCAACAGCCAAACCGATTCCCCTTCCACGTGATGTGAACATTGTGGCCCCCCGTTTTTTCTTGTTGGGACCACGTTCTCACAGAGGATTTTCGCCGCCGCTAAATCGCCACACTCAACTTGAGACGAATGAAAATCAAAACTGGCGCAAACTCGATTCAAATTTGAAGCATCTGCAATTGATTCAAATTTTATGCATTAAGGCGCGCAACGCTGATGCAGCGCTGTTTTTGGTTCCACGGCAGGACGATTTTAACGATGAGGGGGGCGTGCGCTTGCAGGTTTGACGCCGCCACAAACAAAAACGGCCGCTAGATGCGGCCGTTTTGGGGGTGATTTTGTTTACCTGGCGGTGACGCTGTCTTCGAGAGTGTCGGCCATCTGCGCGTGCGTAAACTCGATCGCGAAGCCTTCTTCCAGGTGGCGGACCACCTTGGCCTGGACCCGGCCGAGGGTGACACGGCTGCCGACCGGGGGTTTCCTCTCGGCCGAAATCGCGGCGCCGGACAGCGACAGGTCGATGATACGGCACTGAACGCGGACGCCATCCTCGAGCTCGAGCACGGCGAGCGGGTTGCGGGGCACGATACGATCGTGGCGGCGGTCCTCGGGAAGGTTAAGAATCTGTCGATTGGCGAGCCAGGTCAGCTGGGCGGCGAGCTTGTCGCGCTTGCGCGGCGTGGCGCCGACCGTCATCGCAAAGCCGTTGTCGATGATACGGGTGATTTTGCCTTCGACCCGGCCGATATGGTCGAGGTAGGCGACGACCCGTTCGCCGACATTGCCGATGCCGGGGCCGAGCAGAGCCAGGCCGCCCGGCGACATGTTGATCACCTGACAGGGGAATTCGCGGCGATCGGGCAGCATGTAGCGGCCGAGCAGGTGCACCTTCACCCGCTGAAAGCGATGCTTGTCCTCGGTCGAGGGCGGATAGGATTTTTGTTGTTGTGCCAGGGCCATTGCCACCACGCCGAGACCTGTTCGGTAGGCATAAACCCTAGGGTCGGCACGGTTAACGTCGCGTTAGCAAGTTGCATTTGCCGCTACAGGTTGCAGCGGCAAAACTTTACCGAAGGCCCTCGTAGACCGTGAAGCCGCGCAACGTATTCCAGCGCCGCATCATGCGCGGGGTCACCAGGCGCGGCGGATGAATATGCCGCCAGGAGGTGAGCTGGAACGCGGTCAGCGGCAGTTCGGCCGGCTCGAACGGGACCAGAAGTCCGGTCAGGCTGGTGGGCGTGTGGGCGCGGGTGCTGAACGGCAGCAGCAGCAATTCCATCGGCATCGCGCGTCCATCCGCCGCAGTCGCGGTCACGCCGGCGATCGTCGGCAGCATTTCCTCGGCAACGATGGCAATCAGGTCGGTGATCTCGGTCCGGCTTTGGCCCTCGAACAGCGACGGAAAGCTGACGTTCTTGAGATCCTGGCCGGTGAGGGCGCAAACCCGCGTTCCGGCCACGCGGAACGGGTAGTCGGAACCGGAATCCGTGCCGAGCACGAAGACGTCCGCCAAAAGATGGCGGACCGGCTCCGGCGCCAAATCGACCCGGTCGGGGGCGTGCGCCTTGCCGCGCGCCTGATCCCAATGTGCGAAGAACTCACGCGTTGATACGTGCTTCATGTCAGTCCTGCCCGGACCGCACCAGCCATGGGACAGTTCTGTCCCGTTTTCTGGCGCGGCCGCCTCCTTTGTTGTTGTGCAGAAGAGGCTTTGCAGCGTCCATGCCGATCAGGCGTCTTGGCTTTCTCCGGCCTGCCTTTGTGGCGTTAACGTTAAATTAAGCATGTTCTTTGGGGTTCGCCGGATGCTCGCTAGTGTCCATGCACCTCAAAGCGGCTGGCTTTTCCAAGGGGCCAGCGGCAGAGCGAACACTTCTTACGGCTGGCGTCGAACAGTCCGGTTGATGTGCGGGGAGGGGTGGGGGTGCCGATTTTCCGCGGCAACCTCGGAGATGTTGCAGTTCGTATTGCGTATGCAGCATCGCTCCGCGCCGAAAAAAGCCGGCGAATGGAAAGGGAGGGTGGTAACGCCCTCCCTTTTTTATTGCCCAGCGCGTCCGTCCGCTTGCGCAAGGCAAGCCAAGCCTCCTATGTGGCAGTGCGACATTGGGCGCGACGAGGCTGGTGATTCTTGAATTCTCCGCGTGAGCCGATTTTCAGTCTTCCCGGAGCGATGACCGCACTGGTCATGGTCCTGGTCGGGATTCACGTGGCCCGCGCGCTGCTTCCGTCCAATCTCGACCTGCAGGCGATCTGGCTCTTCGGCTTCATTCCGGCGCGCTACGACTCCAGCGTCTTTCACGGCCAGTTTCCCGGCGGCATCGGCGCGAGCATCTGGACCTTCGTCACCTATGCCTTGCTGCACGCCGATCTGAGCCACATCGGTTTCAACATCCTCTGGTTCCTGCCGTTTGGCAGCGCGGTTGCGCG